>KI542673.1:0-1001 GCA_000496135.1 Thermoplasmatales archaeon E-plasma
AGGGGGGTNTTTAGCAACTGAGCCTGNCCNTATGATGAAATAGAGAGGTTTGACCATAGATACCTAGATGTTTTCTATTTGCCTTATTCTTCTTAACATATTCATTTGAGTTGAAATGATTCCCAGTTTCCAAATAGAATGTCAGAAATTAACTGAACTATTTATAAAAAAAATATGGTTATTCTTGAGGCAAACACTTTAATAATAATTTTCAATTCATATATCAATTTGAGTTTTCAGGTAAATGAATTAGTTGAGCAGAGTGAATACAAAAATAACAACCCATTAGGGAAAAGATTTTCAATAGTTATTCCAGCATACAATGAGGAAAATAGAATTAAACCAGTCTTAGAGGAAATCCACAATTTTATTGCAGGTAATAATTTAAATTGGGATGTTATTGTGGCGGTTGATGGCGAAGATCAAACACTAGATATTGTTGATTCGTTTGATTCACGCTGCGGTTTTATTAAATCAAATTACTCTACAATTAGAGAGGGAATGGGTGGAGCAATTAGAAGGGGGATTCTATCTTCGGATGGAGATTTCATAATATTGATGGATGCTGACGGAAGTACCCGACTACAAGACTTTGTAAAGTTAGTCCCTCTGCTTGAAAAATATGATATTGTAAACTTTGACAGATATAGCTCAAAGGAAAATTTTATTCCTTTTAAGAGAAGAGTCTCCAGCAGAATATTTAATGTCCTTCTTAAAAGTATCTTTGATATTAAAATTAATGATACTCAATGCGGTTATAAATTAATTAAACGTGAATCCATAGAACCAATATTAAAGAATATAACGGTTTCAAATGCATTTTTCCTATCTGCATTATTCATTTACTCTAGAAAGATGGGTTTAAATGTAGTGGAAATACCAATAAAATATAACTACGCTCACGGAAGCAAGTTTAACGTTATAATGACAGGTATGTCATATATTGTTTCAATTACAGCATTCAGATTAAAAAACTCTGCATTTTTTAAATATATCCCTAA
>KI542673.1:1606-10828 GCA_000496135.1 Thermoplasmatales archaeon E-plasma
AACCCTAATTTAGAGGATAGAAGATTACTGGATCAGATGGAGAATCTATATCATAATGTGCATCGAATTATAATTGTCGATAACGCCAGCAACAATTTCAAAACATTATCAGATTCAATATCTCCATACTCAAACAAAGTCACACTTCTGCGAAATGAGACGAATCTGGGAATGTCTGGTGGATTAAACTGCGGAATAAGAGAATTCTTACAAAACACAAGCGCTGAATGGGCTTTATTACTAGACCAGGATACTATTATAAGTGATGGTGATTTTAAAAAAATGTATGAAGAATTAAAAAAGATTAACGAAAAGCATTATTACATGGTGGGGCTCAACTACTGGAGGTTAAGATTTTCAAAAAAATATTAAGAAATAACGGGGGTATCAGGGAGGCTAGAGAGGTAATAACAAGTGGATCATTAGTAAGTAGAACTATTTTAAATCGAGTTAAGCCAGATGAGAACTTGTTTATGTATTTTGTTGACACTGATTTTTGCAAAAAAGTTAGAAAAAAAGGATTTAAGATATTTCTGTTGAAGGATACCATAATGGATCATGAAGAGGGGAAGAGAAAAATAAATGATGGAAAGGAGTACTACTTTATTGACATGAAAAGCCTCTATCTTATAGCCAGAAACGGGAATTTTAATGCTAAAACGTTAGGAGATATAACAGCCGTTTTATTCACTCTCTTGACTCTCTATATGAATATTATTGCAATTAGTCAACCGTTTATGAATGTGTCTTCTTATCTAAAAGGTATTTTAGACGGACTCAAAACAAATAATGTATAATAAGCCATATTAAATTCATTGGACGTAAAACTAAATAGAATATAAGAGGAAATTTGTATAAACCGAAATATTGTCAATAAGTGTGAACGGTAAACGGAAAAAATATGTTTCTGAAATTGAGCTTCAAATTGTCATGAACCCTATTCTAAGAACTAGATAATTTGATTAGTTTATTTATATTACCTGAATCGATGAAAGGTATTTTGTTACACGGGGGGTCAGGAACAAGACTAAGACCTTTGACCTATACTGATGTCAAGCAACTATTGCCCATAGCTGGGAAACCAATAAGCGAATACGCCCTGGAAAATATGATTGATATTGGCATCAAAGAAATTAATATTGTTATTGGTTCCATAGGTGGAGAAGAAGTTAAAAGGTATTATGGGGATGGATCAAAATGGAATATAAGAATCACATATACATACCAGGACAAACCTCTTGGAATTGCTCAAGCAATAGGATTAACTCAAACCTTTGTGAAGGATGACAGTTTCATAGTTTATTTGGGTGATAACTATTTGCAGGATGGAATTTCAAAATTATATCAGGACTTTATTTCAAAAAAATATGATGCAATGATTGCTCTAGTACCCGTGACCAATCCATCTCAATTTGGTATAGCAGAAATTAAGGATGATAAAATAACTAAACTTGTGGAAAAACCTAGGGAACCTAAGTCAAATTTAGCAATAGCCGGAGTATATTTCCTTAACCCAAATGTATTCGGGATTATTTCACATTTAAAACCCTCCTGGAGAAATGAATATGAAATCACCGAGGCTTATCAGGAAATGATCGATAAAGGAATGAATATTGGCTATTCAATCATAAATGGATGGTTTAAGGATACAGGAACTGTTGATGATTTCCTTGATTGCAATAGACTGGTTTTAGACAGGATTAAAGGAAATCAAATGAAGGAAGAAAGTAAAATCTCAGGCAGAGTATATTTAGGAGAAAATGTGAGACTCCTTGAAAATACAAGAATCCTTGGTCCATGTTACATAGGTTCCAATACCCAAATAAAAGATTCATATATTGGCCCATTTACCAGTATTGGAGCTAATTGCAATATAGAGAATGTTGAAATTGAAAATTCAATAATTATGGATGAAACTGATATTAAAATGCCTGGTGAAACGAGAATCAGCGAAAGTCTGATAGGATCCAAAACCTCAATAAAACCAAATAACTCCAGGCAAAGGGCAATGAAATTAGTTCTCGGAAGAGAATCAAAACTGGAGTTGTAATTTAATGACTCATATTATTATTTTCGGAGCAGGGGGACAGTTAGGCAGGGAGCTTTCCTTATTATTCCCTGAAGCTTACAAGGTTTATCATAAGGATAAATCAGGAACTACACATGATATTGACAACGCAGAATTTATAAGAGATATTATGGCGCTGCATAAACCAGATATTGTAATAAACGCAGCTGCGCTGGCAAATGTTGATCTTTGCGAGAAAAATAATGCTTTGGCATATCAGACAAATGGTAAATCGGTCGGCACAATTGCGAAATACTCAAGAATGTATAACTCGCTTTTAGTCCATGTTTCTACTGACTATGTGTTTGACGGAAAAACAGGAAATTATGATGAAAATGCAATCCCGAATCCAATAAATTATTATGGAACCTCGAAACTCATTGGAGACATATATGCTTTAGGGTATGAAAATTCAATAATTGTGAGAACATCCGGTGTATTTGGTCATACAAATAATTTTCCCAAGTTTGTATTAAAAAATCTTTCAGAAGGTAAGGAAATTAATGCAATTAAGGGCTTTTATTCCCCTATCCATGCACGTTTTTTAGCAATGGCAATATCCCATTTAATTAAAAAAGACTTCAGAGGAATCGTTAATATTGCGGGTGACAGAATTTCAAGATTTGACTTAGCTAAGAGAATCGCCCAAATATTTGGTCTCAATAGTGATCTTATTCACGAATCTGAACCTCCTTCGAATATGATTGCAAAGAGACCTTTTGATTCTTCACTTAACATAAGAATGGCAAGTGCCCTCTTGGGAATAGATTTCCATTCCACACAAAAAAATATAGAGTTGATGACTAAGGAATAACTTATAAATCTCTCTTCTATCAGGTCTTATGCCATTTAATTTTGTGAATACGGCAATCAGTGGAGTCATGGTAATAGAACCTATTGTCTTCAAGGATGAAAGAGGATTTTTTTTTGAAAACTATAAAGAATCCGAGATGAACAGGAAGGGCATTGAATTTAAATTTGTCCAGGACAATTCAAGTTTTTCAGATGCAAATGTCTTAAGAGGCCTTCACTTTCAGGTGCCACCTTATGAACAGGGAAAATTAGTAAGAGTCATAACGGGAAAAATTCTAGATATAGCAGTCGATATTAGGGTAAATTCGCCTACCTATGGTAAATATGTTTCAGAAATACTGTCGGCAGAGAACAAAAAAATGTTATGGGTCCCCCCTGGTTTTGCACATGGCTTCTATACTTACGAACCTTCTTTCGTTCACTACAAGGTAACAAAGGAATACAATAAGGATGCTGAAAGTGGCATAATATGGAATGACGAAACTATTGACATTAAATGGGAATCTGATAATGTCAACCTGTCTTCAAAAGATAGGTTATGGAAAAAGCTTAAAGATATAGATAGTCCTTTTAATTACGGAGTGTTTTGAATGAAAGTATTTGTTACGGGAGGAACGGGATATATTGGGAGAGTATTAATACCAATGCTGATTGATGAAGGATATGATGTAACAGTAGTTGATCGACAATTTCTCAATTATGACGATGTGAAAAAGGAATATGATGAAATTGGATGCAAACTATTCAGAGAAGATATCAGGTATTTTGACCCCAATCTTCTGGCTGGACAGGATGCCGTTGTTGATCTTGCAGCTCTTTCAAATGATCCCTCAGGCGACCTGGATCCGGTTAAAACCTGGGATATCAATTACCTGGGTAGGGTGAGAGTTGGAAGGATGGCAAAAAAACTGGGTGTCCAGAGATATATTGTGGCATCATCCTGCAGTGTATATGGATTTAGAGAGGATATCGCAGATGAAACAACAAAACCAAACCCGCTGACAACCTATGCTCAGGCGAACATAGAAATAGAAAATGACAATCTTCGCCTTGCAGACAGAAATTTTACAACGACAGGTTTACGTTTCTCAACGGCCTTTGGATATTCAAAGAAAATGAGATTTGACATTGCAATAAATGCTATGACACTTAACGCTTTTAAATCCGGAAAAGTCAAGTTAATGAGAGATGGAAATCAGTATAGACCCTTTGTTCATGTGATTGATATTTCAAGATCAATATTAAATGTGTTAGGTCAGGAAAAGGAAAAAGTGAGCGGTAAAATATTCAATATTGGAAGTGATTCATTAAATGTAAAACTGCTTGATCTGGCAAATATAGTCAAAAACAAGGTAGGCTCTGCAAATGAAATAGAATGGTATGGGGACCCAGATATAAGATCGTACCGTGTTTCTTTTAAAAAAGCTTTTGAGCAATTAAATTTCAAAACCATTATGACAATCGAGAGCGGTGTGGAAGAAATCCTTTCAAAATTAAGGAGTGGAGAACTCCAGGATGTTCCACAAACCCACACTGTGGAATTTTATAAGAAATTGATAGAATCTGAAATGAATTCTCTAAGGTATGGGTATAATATCGTTTCAAGGATTTTATAACCCTAAAACTTCTATTTTTTTAACTTTGGTCAATACAGTTATCAATGATATTCTAAGATTAAGTGACAGATGACCATGAAATTATCATAACTCGTATTGTATATTGACTTTACCATCGCAAATTCTATTTATACAAGAATAATAACGGTCAAGTGAAGGTAGTAATTTTAGCTGCAGGATCAGGTACCAGAATAAGACCAATATCTTATTTTTTACCAAAAATACTTTTGCCCGTAAAGGGAGTTCCAGTCCTGGAATATATTCTTCAGAATGTAAAGGACTTAAATCCTGAAAAAATTTTCATCGTTGCAAGCGAAAACCTGGAAATTATTGAGAGGTTCCTCGAAAAAACAGGAAAAGAAAATGTGAAGGTTGTTAGAGGTTTGGGATGGGAAACAGGCGGGGATCTGTCTTTAGCCTTGGAGCAGATCGGTAGTGACGATGATTACGTTGTTATGAACGGTGATATAGTCACAGACATTAATTTAAAAGATACTTATGAATTTCATAAAAGTGTAAATGCATATGTGACGGCTTCAGTTTTTAACATGGAAGATGAAGAAGCAAAAAGATTTGGAAGAATAAAGATGGATGAATATGGGCAAATTTCAAAATTCCTAGAAAAATCCGCAACTTCACCAGACTCACATTCAATTGTGAATTCAGGCTTTTACATTTTTGACAAAGAATTAATTGAAAGAAGGTCTAAGTATCTAGTTCCGAGAAGATTTAAGCTCGAAACTGATCTATTTCCGCAATTGGCCAGTGAAGGTCAGATGTTTGGCCACATTTCAAAACTTGATTATTGGTGGGATGTTGGAACAATTGAATCTTATTTGAAAGCTGAAAATTATATGATTAACAGAAAGGGGGTAGTGGCACCTTGAAAAAATTTTCAAAAGAATTTGATAAGATCGCTGTAGTAGGGATGGGATATGTAGGTTTTCCGCTATCCTTGCTACTTGCCCGAGAGTATAAAGTTATTGGATTTGATGTAGATAACAATAGAATAGGTAAGATGAAAGATGGTGTGTCACCAATTTCAGAGGTTGGAATTGATGATCTGTTACAAAATGAGATCATTAGGAAAAACATAACATTTACATTCAATCCTGATGATATTAAAATAGCAAAAATAAAAATAATAACAGTTGGGACACCATATGACCTTAAAACAGATTATATAGATTATTCCCAGTTAGACTCTGCCATGGATATATTAAAAGGAAGATTGAATGCAGGAGATATTATCCTCCTAAAGTCAACAGTTCCGCCAGGCACAACAAATGGGATTGTAAAGAGAAAGATTGAGAATTTTGGATTTAATGTTCCTTCAGATATTGGTCTTTGCTTTTCACCGGAAAGGATGGTTGAAGGTCAGGCAATAAGAGATTTCATGACTCTTCCAAAGGTAATTGGAGCATCTGATATAGAAACAAGGAGTGCATGCAAAGATATTATTGGGTCGCTTGGAGGAAAATTGATTGAAGTATCGACTATAGAAACTGCAGAAATGATAAAAATGGTCGATAATTATTCCCGTTACGTATTTCTAGGTCTTACCAATGAATTTGCCTTGATTTCAGAAGAACTTGGAGTTGATGTTCTTGAACTTTTGAATTCAGCAAAGGATGAATACCCAAGAAATTCAGGGCTCATGATACCAGGTCCAGGGGTAGGTGGATCATGTCTTAATAAAGATCCATATATTCTGAAAGCGCACATGAAAAAACACGGTATTGCATTAAAGATGGTGGATAGCGCTACCATCATTAACAGAAGTATGCCTAAACATGTCTTCGAGACCGTTTTAAAATTAGCAAAGGAAAGAAGAAACATTTCGATTCTTGGTGTGGCCTTTAAAGGTGATACAGATGACACCAGATTTACGCCGGCATATGAAATATACGATTATTTTAAAGAAAAAAAATTCAATGTCACCATATCGGATCCATTTGTTAAAGATGAAAAAATAAGAATTGATCACGATATATTTTCAGCATCAGGTGGAGCAAATATCATTCTAGTTCTCACAGATCATTCAGAGTATAAGAGCATTGATCTAAAGAAATTAAAAGAAATTATGGACAAAAACCCTTTAATTTTCGATACCAGAGGGATAATAAATAGAGATAAGGCAACGAAAGTTGGTTTTGAATATCATGGGTTGGGTAGATTATGAAAGCATTAATTGCCGGAGGTGCAGGGTTTCTTGGTTCATTTCTTGCTGAAAGCCTCTTAAATAAAGGTTGGGAGATTTATATTCTGGACAACCTTTCAAGTGGTCTATTGGAAAATTTGGAACCAATTAAGGAGAATATACAATTTATCAAAGGGGATGTTATAACATATAGTACCAGGGAAAAGTTTGACTATGTTATCAACTTTGCAAGTAATGCCAGTCGGGCGGAGTGGGAAAAATACCCAGTTGAGGTTGCCCTGTCAAATAGCGTAGGATCAAAAAATCTGATCGAAATTGCACTTAATTCAGATGCAACTTACATATATGCATCCTCTTCTGAAGTTTATGGCACTGCAACACAAATTCCAACCACTGAAGACTATCTTGGATCAGTAAGCACTACAGGCACAAGATCTCCATATGATGAGGGAAAAAGATTTGGAGATGCCATAACAAAGGCGTATGAAAGAGAATACGGTTTAAAAAATATCATTATAAGGTTTTTCAATACATATGGACCGAGAATGAGAGGCGGAGACTTTTACGGTAGAGTAATTGACCGTTTTGTAAGGCAGGCGCAGAACAATGAACCGTTAACCATTTATGGAGATGGTTCACAAACGAGATCTTTTACATATGTATCGGATGCTGTGGTAGCAATTTTGATGTTAATTGAAAAAGGAAAACTCGGGGAGATATACAACGTTGGAAGTGATAATGAAATTGAAATTCTAAAACTTGCAGATATTGTAAAGGAGGTCCTTAATTCATCAAGTGAAATTAAATTTCTTCCTCTCCCCGAACATGATCCAAAAAGACGGGCAGCAGATATAACAAAGATAAAAAAGTTAGGATATAAACCAAAGGTTTCATTGCAAGATGGAATAAAATTTATGGCAAACTCAATTAATAGAGGTAAGGTGAAATAATGCAGAGGATATTGGTTACAGGCGGGTTAGGTTTTATTGGCAGTCACACAGTAGATCTTTTGATAGAGAAGGGTTATTCAGTTATTGTTATTGATAATCTTGAGAAACAGGTTCATAATGGAGTGAAACCAAAATACAAAAACCCCAAGGCAGAATATATTCGTGGAGATATTAGAAACAGAAAAACATGGGAAAAGGCATTAGACGGAACTGATGGAATAATACATCTGGCTGGAGCTGTAGGAATTGCTCAGAGCTTCTGGCAGGCAAAGAAATACATGGATGTAAATACATCTTCCACTGCATTAATGTATGAGCAGATTTTGAAATTACGATCGGAAAAAAATCAAAAATACCCGGAAAAAATCGTTGTTGCATCGTCCAAAAGCCTTTACGGAGAAGGTCTCTATGAATGCAAAATTCATGGTATTAAGAGTCCGGACGTAAGACCAATCGAACAATTGAAGAAACATGAATGGGAAACTAAATGCGATGAATGTGGCGCTGACATGAAACCCATTGGAATAACTGAAAATAAATTTCCGCAAAATCTCAATCCATATTCCCTTTCTAAATATGCAACAGAAAGACTGTCAATGGATTTTTCCTATACAATGGGGATAGATACAGTTGCATTTAGATATTTCAATGTATATGGTGAAAGACAAAGCCTGAGTAATCCTTATACCGGGGTTATGGCCATATTCCTGTCAAGACTTAAGAATAATCATCAGCCATTTCTGTTTGAAGATGGTAAGCAATTGAGAGATTACATATATGTCAAGGATGTTGCAAGAATGAATGTAATGGCTCTTGAAAAAGGCAATGGAGTTTATAACCTTGGAACAGGAAAACCTTTATCTTTACTTGGAGTCGTAAAATTATTAAACAAAAACCTTGGAACAGATATTCAACCAAAAATATCCGAAGAGTTCAGGCCAGGAGATAATAGGCACGATTATGCAAACACTGAAAAACTTAATCACGATTTTGGAAGCACAAATTTTGTTGATGTCGAAAAAGGGGTAGGAAATCTAATTCAGTGGTCATTAACAGAAAAATCATTTGATAAGTTTGAGAAACAAGAGAAGGAGAGAAAAAAGTATTTAGCGCGGTAGGGATTTTCAGAATACTATTCATGCAAATTGTTAAAGTATATTTTTAAGAGTTCTTCTTATCCACAATGGAACTACTACATAGTGCCTTAATACCTGAACACTACCGATTAATCTGAATTTCAAGGCCAGAAGCACAACAATTCGTCCCTTACATTAGATTCTTTATTTCCAGATACCATGAGAATATTCTTTTGACATAACGATATTCTATTTTCAATGCCACTTTCTTATTCATTTCTTATATTTACTGGGTTATTCATTATTATTTCACCTCTTGCGTTGATTTGGTATTAGCTCATAGAAGGAATTCTTCTTAATTTCAAACCTTCCTCCTCAGATATAAATTAAGTTTAAGCGATTAAACAGCGCTAATTCTTAAAGTGTTCCCTTCATAAAAAAATGTATTGCTTCAGATTTTACAAAGTTTCCTTCGTGTTCATTTACCCAAGCAGAGAAGTTAGCCAAGGGAAAATACAAATTGCGTATGATGAAGAAT
>KI542673.1:11430-12392 GCA_000496135.1 Thermoplasmatales archaeon E-plasma
GAATACGCGAACATGTAGACACTCTTTTGCAATTGATTCTATATTTATACTTAATATAAATTGTGGCAAAGCAAAGACAAAAATCAGAAAGAGTGCCAGATGTGGTAAAAATTACGCGGACACGAGGGACTGGAAAGATTTCAAATCATACTTCGTCAGATTCACGGATGACTATACCTATACGGGGAATTCATCAATTTTGATGACTTCAGGAAATATATTGAATGGTCTTTATCCGATTACAATACCAAGAGACTGTATACCTCATTAAATTAAACAATACATGATGGGTTTGAATTCCCAATATTTAATGAACATTTCAAATAGAAATGGTTAAAAAAGGAATTGGGAGGTATAAACATGTTAAATTACTTGAATGAACTTGGAAAATGTCTGAAAGAAGTGGATCCAGATCAATGGAGATTATTCCTTAGAGTTAATTGCGTCAATGAAACAGATTATCCTTGGAAAAATGCCAGCACCGTCTCAAAGAAAGAATTCCAATTCAAGGTGGGTGAGGAGATTTGGACAATAAAGAGTCGTATGGGATCAATCTCGTAAGAATATATGTATTAGGAAAGTATTACTTTTCACTCTTTTTATATATGAGAAAAGCAACAGAATTAGCTGCCGGATATTTCAGACCATATTTATGTTTTAATGCTTCATGCATTGTAGTCTCTTTCCAGAGATTGAGTATACTAACCCTTTTTAAAAAATATTTTTTAGTAAAATTTATTTCATTATTCATTACAATAGAATCTATTTCAGGATTATAGCCTAATGGAACTGTAATTATGGCGGTGCCATTATTATTTAAAAGTTCTATAATTTTTAATAATGCCTTTTTGGATTTCCCTCCTTCTTTGTCTTCCTCATCAAAGCCCACGTGCTCTATAGTAGACACTGAGATTATTAAATCATATTTTTTTTCTGTGCTAAAATCAGTTATATCAACATTA
>KI542673.1:12990-14149 GCA_000496135.1 Thermoplasmatales archaeon E-plasma
CAATTTTCAGGAACGTTTGTCTATATGAATGAATCGCCGCTTGATTAAGAGTGCTGAGAATTAATCGAATTGCCATAAATCATGACAGCCCTCAATAGAACAACCACGCAAAAGTGCGAAGAGCCATTTTTCTTTCCATATCCCTCCAGCGTTTTCTAACTGGCTTTGACAACAACAGAACACTAGATTTCTATCGAAGAATCTCGCCGTCATATTTATGTACATTAATATCTGTCTGCCAGCGTTCAGATCTGGTGGATTCCCATCTTGCATGTTTCCAGCTGTTTAGGAGATTGGTTTTTTAATGAAATTGTATGCCGTTCCTATGGAAAGGATACACCAGATCCTCATTTATCACCGTGTATGTAGTATCCCTGAACGTTCTTATGGGATTCCGTTTCCTGAAGAGGAACTCGATCCACATCTCTTCTCTTGCCATGAATAAATTGAATCATCTGACCAACATTGCCAAAACGACATCTGTGAATAATACCACTACTTTGAGATTCACAGAATTGTGATTATGGAATATCAATGAAGATTTCACGAGTTTTTCTATCCAGTTATAGAACCTTGAAGACTTGATATCGTATTTCCTGTATAGGTCCGAAACATGGATGGTGGCGTTCATTCTCTTAAAAACTATTTTCATTTTCATTTCTGATTTGTATACCCTTCTTATTTCTGTCATATTTTGAACATGAGATCTGTATCTTAATTCTTTTTCATTTTTGTCCTATTATGCGAAAAACATTTCACAGAGATGCAGGAAACAATTCATATAGCTCTACTCTTCGAGGAATTTGTATAGGAAATACAGGGAAAAATATGAGGAACTGAAGAAATCCGATCTTCTTACAGGAAAGGCATATTCCATGAAGGAGAATATCCGTGAATTATGGAATGCACCATCCATGGATGATGCGATGAAATACTGGAATAGCTGGTATTCATGGGTAATGCATTCCACCATAGATGCAATGAAGGATGCTGCAAGTATGATGAAGGTACATATAGAAAAGATAATGAACTATTTCATTCACAGGATCACCAATGCAAGGGCAGAATGGATCAATTCAAAGATAGCTCTCATAGAAAAGATGGCATACGGATTCAGAAACAAGGAGCACCTGAAGACTACCATATATTTCAGGTGCGG
>KI542674.1 GCA_000496135.1 Thermoplasmatales archaeon E-plasma
CCCATGTTTCACCCTTGATCACAATCGCTAATCAGCAAATTCTTCCCTCTGGGGGAAGCACATAGGTGGATGCGCAGCGATCATTACTCCCTGCAGGAGTGCAGGCAGGAAAGGAATAAAATGTTATCTTGTGGAATAGACACGCATCAGAAGATGCATCAGGTGGAGGTTCAGAATGAGAATGAAAAGATAATGTGGAGAGGGCAGATATCAAATAACAGGAAAGGGTTTGAAACACTGCTTGAGAAGTTTAGAATAATAGAAAGGAGCAACAACGATAAAATAAAGGGGATATTCATGAATCCCACAGGCAATTACCATATACCACTGCACCATTTTCTTGAATCCAACGGTTATAAGGTGATATATGTGGATCCAAGGGTAACAGATTATGCAAGGAAGATGTCAAATCTCGGAAAGGAGAAATCAGATACCGTTGATTCAGCAATGCTTGCTTCTGCGCCATGGAAGAATAAGAATAAGGAGCTATTTGACAAGAATGTGCACAGGAAAGACGCTGTGTCGGGATTAACCAGGTTGCGTCAATCCGTGACAAAGAATATAACAAGGATCACAAACATCATTGGCAGTGATCTTGCATGTGTATTCCCTGAATTCACGGATGTGTTTTCCGATATTGGATCAAAGACATCACTGGCCATACTGGATCAGTTCACAACACCATCCTTGATTGTCAATGCAGGCATTGACAACGTATTGAAGGTCATGCGGAAAACAAGCAGGAACCACTACGGGAAAGAGAATGCCCAGAAACTGCTTGAACTTGCAAAGGAATCCGTAGGCATACCAGATACGGAATGTATATATGCATTCAGGATAAGGCAGAATGTTGCAAGGTTGATCTCAGAGCAGAAGCATTTGAAGGAGATAGAGGAAAAGATCCTTGACCTTACTAAAAATGATGAGAACATAAAGCGGTTGGATGACATCAAAGGTATCGGCCCAATGAATGCAGCCGCAATCGTCTCTGAAATTGGTGACATAAAACAGTTTGAATCCGCCCTCAAGCTTCAGTCATACGGAGGCAAGGCACCAATGATGTCAGGATCTGGTGGAAAGAATCACGCCACCGGGATATCGAAGATAAGCAATTCCTATCTGTCAAATTCTGTTTATGAAAGCGCCAGGTCACTTGTTAATCATAATAACGAGGAGTTCGTGAAGATATATGAAAGAGAGATAGGAAAGGGAAAGAAGAAGAAACAGGCGTATATCATTGTTGCCAGACGCCTGCTTTACCATGTTTATTCAATGATGAAAAACGAGAAACCCTACAGGGTCAGATTGCCTACCATGAAGGGAGAGGGGGAAACGTTTCCACTGGATTATAAGAAATGAGTCCCGTTGAAAATAGGGAATCTGCAATCAAACCCCCCTTAACCCCCCATTAATCTAATATAGGTGTTATTCCATTAGGGATAGATTATAGGATATATGCCAAAAGAGATTTAAGTTTATTTCGTAGGTCAAGTGGACTTACTGAAGACTTGTTCGTGATTCTTATACCAAGAAAATCTAAAGAAAAGGGAACTTATTCTACACTTAAAGCAATGGTAAATTTAAGCCAAAAATATAAGAAACTTGGGTTAATTCTACTTGACAAAACCTCCAAAAGAGATGAACATATTTTGATGGAATATTTACGAACTTTAACATTAAACGGGGTAAAGGTTATAGACCTAGGTTATGTATCAGGACAGACATTAATCGAGGCTTATCAGGCAAGCGATGTCGTAGTTCAACCAACTAGTGTGGATTCATTCGGCATGGTGTTTTTAGAGGCTTGGGCATGTGGAAAGCCAGTAATAGCTGCAAATTACGGAGCCATCCCTGAGATTATTAATAACGGTTCAAATGGATTTTTAGTAAAATTTGGTGATTGGGAAGAGATAGAAAGAGCCATTATAACTTTCATTCATGATGTTAATTTGAAAATAAAACTTGGTGAAAAGGGAAGACAAGATGTTATAAAAAAATACTCAATAGAAAATATGATTCAGAAAACAGAACGTATATATGATTCGATAAAGAATAAATAAAAGAGAATTTCTATAAAACTCCCTCCTGGACAAGTCTAATTACCAACAACTTTATTCATGAATCATCCATTTTACTTCATGTGTGATCTCTTTGATTCAACTTTAAGGAGAAATGCAGGCAATATGCTATCAGCGACTCCCACTGCGTTTGCAAACGATGCAATTCATTGGTCTGCATTTTATCTTCTCCTGAAGGATCTATATCATAATTCTCTTCGTTAATTGTCAAGAACTATGAGGAATAGTGCAAAGGTGATATCTGTATCGGTATGATCAATAAATCCAGGCAAGATAAAAGAGGGAAATCATGAATCTTGTGATTTAAATAACTTTGGAACACCTTATCCTAGATTTTTTATTAACTAAGTAACGCATCACTAACTTTTTTAAGGAAAATTCTATGTCACTGATTGTTATATAAAGAGAGAAAAAATGAGCGAAACTTTTATTGGAATCGTAGAAAATTTAAAATTGGATTATATGAGCAGGATTTTGATCGTTTCAACTAAATTAAGCAGAATTTCTTACCAACTTTCGGAGAAAGGATATAAAAGGATATATTTGCTGGGAAAACGAAAATCTATATATTCAACACCAAATAATACAAAAGTAAGGTGCTCGTACGAGAGAAATTTGGCTTTACATTATCCAGAATCATTTTTTAAACTTATTATCACAAATCTAAGTAACTTCAATGTTGTAATGATGGATTTTATTCAAACTGATGGTTTTATAATTTTAACCTATAAGCAAAGCGAACGCAAAGAGATAAGCAGGTTGTTTAAAAAAGTCGAGCTTTATACTAATAATCGTTTTAATGTTAAAACTCTCAAGAACTACATTATCATTAAAAAAGAAATTAATGATAAGAACATAATCCCAAGCCAAAAGAATATCGACATTTTATGTTATATCGATAAAGAAGAGGGTCTCTTTATACATTCAAAGATTCTAAGGGATAGACTTAAGAACGAACTCGGATTAATTTCAACAGTTAAACAAAGTTTAGACAAAAACATGGCGCCAACTGTGATTGTAGAATATCATAGAAACTTAAAGAAGGATCAACAATTGTTAGATGATATAAAGGAAATGACTAAAAACAAAAGAAATGTAATATTAGAAACTCATTCGCCACTGGGCTCAGAAATCTACTTAAAATTGCTGCAGGTTCCGGAAAGCAATTTAACGATTACATATAGGTCTAATGAAATTGCAGAATATGATCATGCAAAGAAATACAAAATACTACCTGTTTTAACTTATTCAAATATTCCTAAAATAGCATCTTTTAATAAAAACGAGATCCGTGTTGGAAGCTTTGGATTTTTAGGTAAGCAGAAGGGAATTATAGAAATAGTTAATTTATGTAGAAAATTGAAAATTCCAGCATTATTATTACTTGGTTTTAACCCCCTAGGTTCTGAGGAAAATTTTAATAGAGATATAAATAATTTGCGAGATAATTTAGGTAAGCAGAAGGAAATTATTTTATACACATCGAACGAATTGGACAAAATAGATTTAACTAAGATAAATATAGTGTATGGTATATTTTCTGATGAGCAAATTGTTTATTTTATGTCAAAATGCTCCCACATAGTTTTTGCTCACAGAAGTAGACTGGAAGAATCTGGTACAATAAAATATGCAAAGAGATTAAACAGGCCCATTTTTGCCCTTGATAGTTTCCAAGCTAGGCTAGGTCAGGTATACAGATTTAAAAAATTTTCTAAAAAAACTCCTTTTCTGGTTTTTAGGGATTCGTTGACAGAAGTTACTTTTGCGTTTCTTAGAAAAAGAATAAATTACAAGCAACTTGTGTTAGGGACAGTGGAATCTTTTTTAACGTTTTTAGATCAATTAATATTTGGTGGTGCCCCAGGTATGGAGATAATTACCTCTATGAAAGCAGACGATATGATGGATGATGATGGATTTGAGTATTTGAGATGTTTATTAAAGGTCTAAACATCACTTTACATGGCTTATTTTTATTGATACTTCCTAGTGACTTTATTCTAATCTGAAATGCAATTCGGGTCAAGAGTGCTATTTCGCATTTTCTAGTCAAATGATTTTCAAGGCCTTGATACCTGTACTTCATGGGATACCACCGTCTTCCTGACCTACCGGCTTTTCATGAGGAATATTATTCTTATGGTTTTCAGATCATCAATGGTTGATATAAGAGATGTTATATCTTTGTGAAATGTTTCAGGCATCTGCTGTCAAGCTGGTGCAGTCTCTCAGGAAGGAATACATGAGAGACAGGCTCAATATCCTTCTACGCAGTTATTCAAGGTATTCTCTCATGATAGTGGATGAGATAGGTTATCTCCCGTTGAACCGGGAAGAGTCCAATCTCCTGTTCCAGCTCGTCTCGTACAGGTATGAGAAATCATCCACCATATTCACCTCAAACAAGTCTTTCGCTGAATGGGGTGAGGTCATGGGTGATCAGGTGATGGCCTCAGCCATCCTGGACAGGATACTGCATCACTGCACTGTCATTAACATAAAGGGTGAGTCTTACAGGCTCAAAGACCGGCGGAAGGGTACTCCTCCGCCGTATAGGGAGAAGTGAAAGAAAATGGAAATAATAAATATGGGTGGACAAATTTCAGAGGCCGATCTTGGACAATTTTCAGCTGGCGTTTACAATTCCGGTTGAGTGCTAATCAATTCAGACTGATAACCCTTATGGGAAAGCCCATTTTATAGTGCAATAATACGATCGTCAAGTTCTTACCCAAACGAGAGTCAGATAACCTTAATTTTATTTTCTATATCAGTGGTTCTGCGAATCCCGTTCTCAAAACTTTTATCTCAGTAGCAATTAATTATGTTGTTGGACATAAAAATATTAAAATAATTTTTTATACTTTTCCATGAAATAAACCTGAGAGGCAATAGATCGGAGCTTTCGCTGTTCACCCCTACCAATAGTACTTCCGATCCTATCATCTATGTTATAATCTATATTTTTCATAGTGGATTTATCCACATGCAATCTAAGTGAGAGGTCCATATCTTCCATGTGGTTTATGAATATTTCATCAAATATTTCATTACTACATCTGCTAACATAATCTGATGAAAAAATTGCAAAAGAACCTACTTGAAGTAAACTGAACAGTTTTTTGAAGTAAACCTTATTGTATAAATTTCCTCTTATTCCAATATCAGGACTCCCTACTCCAACAAAATTTATTTTAAATCTTCTTAAGAGTTCTACATACCTCCTTTCCTTTGAAAAGAAATTCCTGAGAAAAAATATAGACCGTATCCTTGAAATCCAAATTTTGTAAGAATGGTAATTAGTGGGAGTGGTAAAAACCACATCAGTAGTACCGCGAATTGAATTTAATTGTGATTTTAATTTGCCATAGTCATCATGAAGAATAACATCGTCATTTGAAAGGACTACCCACTTAGGATTATATTCCATGGCCTTTTTTATTCCAATGTTACAATTATGTGAGTAATTGAAGTATGGATCGGGATTCTCTCCGCTTTCAACAAATATAATCTTGAGGCTTTTAAATATGGAGTTTTTGCATTCTTGAGCATATTCTCCATCAACATTTGAGGTCGGTATTACAACTATTATATCGTTATCGCCGTCTATTTCATAAGTGTTTGATATACCCTTTGGTCTTTGTCTCATCCAATCTATGAGATGAGATTTATCCGAAAAGAAATTATAAAACTCAGAAATTTTCTTAGGATCATTACTAGTAAAATAGTTGTTTAAATAATCCATAAGACTAAAAAAAAGAGGTTTTTCTTTTGCTTCCACCATTGATCTTTTTTTACCATTTTTGATGTTCAATCTATCTTTCAAATACTAAGGTTTAATGGAACATCATCTTAAAGTTTACCTACAAAAAAACTTGATTATCAATGAGTTTCCTCCAGAACCATTCGTTTTTTATTAATTCTATTGATTAACTTTTAAATTGAGACAATATTACATCGGCTTTACTATAACACTGGCGATTTAACTATGATTTTCACCATAATTTTTCCTGAATACCATAACTTATCCGGTCCTAACAAGAAATCTGGTCCTTGAAGGGCTGTGATATAAAAGTGAATAAATATGATTTCGTGGTTTTTCTACGAGATGATCCCAATTCTTTATAATACTCTCAGTTAATTTTTTATACCTTCGCTATTTAGAACCTCTCTTTAGCTAAATAATTGGCTTTCATGAAGAAAATTCCACGATCTGGAAAACATTTTTAGCATTCTCTATATGTATTAGTTCTTATCCATAATATTATTATCATGGCTTTCCAGTTCTGTGAAGGTGAAGGTCGCTTAGAGTACCCTATTGAATTGCTTAAGATACCTTATAATATATAATAATCCTTATCATCAGATTTTAAATACTCTTATATGGACAAGATGAAAATTGCAATTATTATCCCTTATTTACATAAAATAGAAGGAAATAAAACCGCTTTGCTTTTAGCTTCTCAATTAATGAAAGAAGGCAATGATGTTTTTCTAATCATATGGAAAATTAAATCTACCATATATGAAGATTTAACAGAAAAATACCCTGATTTGAAAATAAAATACCATAAAATATTGAAGAAGGGAAAATTTGGAATTATATTCGCGATTAAGTATCAACTATTAAAAGGAGTGGATCGTAAATTATCAAATATGATTTTAAACGAAGAGAAATCCTCCATGTTTGATTTTGTTATTGTCCCCTCAAATGAGGGGAAGTGGATAGGACAATACATCAAAAAGAGCGAACTGAAAGAAAAACCAATCACCATGGTCACAGTTATGGAACTTCATGAAAACGGTATGCTAATGTATCATAGAAAGAAGGGTATTAAAATTGCATCGCTTCTATTTTATCCACTTTTTTTTATTCTGCAAATTTTCGAAGATGAGCGAATCAAATCCTTCGATATCATAACTGTTAATTCAAAATGGACTGCAAATTCACTTTCATATTTCTATGGCCTAAATTCTCAAATCGTAGTTAACCACTATGATTCTGAAGTCTTTAAAGTTCATAAAGAATATGAAAAGATTGACGTGAAATATATTGCAGTTCCAACTATAAGCATTACAGAAAAACACAAACGAATAATACAAAAACTCTTAAAAGATGGAATTAACATAATCGCCTTCGGAAAAAGAAAAATTGACACTGAAAATTATCTTGGATTTGTAACCGATGAAAAATTGAGAGATATACTAACAAATGCATCAGCAACTCTGTTTCTGTTTGATTATGAGGCGTTTGGTCTGATCCCGCTTGAATCTCTTATTTGCGGAACACCTGTTATCACAGAACCTAAACTCGGGGTATTTGCAGAATACAATGACTGCCCTGATGTACACTTTGCAGAAAAATATGAAGATATAAAAAAACTTTGTAATAGCTTTTTGAATTCAGAAAAATCGTCTGAATCCATAAAAAGATGCATTGAATGGGCCAAACAATATGATCCAGAAATAGTTACAAAAAAAATATTACATGCATATGAAAATGCAAGGAAATAGAAAAATAATAACCTGACGAACAGATTAATCAAAAGAATTATTAAATAACGTTATAAAATGTCCTTTATAAACAAATGAGTGCAGATACTGAAATATCAGGAAAAGTAGGTGTTGAGATCCTCCGAAGAGGAAGTATGATTGCAATCGGAGCCTTTTACATATTTATTGGAAATCAACTGTGGGGTCAGGGAGGATATATAAATCTCATTAGCTTAACTGGTTTATTCATTCTTCTTTTTAGTGCTGCTTTACTTTTCATACTTGCTTTCTATGGATTTTCAAATGAAAAATGGGCAAAAAGGTCATTGCTTATTGCAGTTCTTCCTGGAATACTTGCAATGTTTATTTCATTTTCCCAATTCTATCCGACTTTCGGAACTGACGAAATTGCAATTGACAACTATTCAGCATATCTCTTTTTACATGGGATCAACCCATATATATATCCAAATGTATCAAATTTTTTGAGCTTTTCAGGTCTTCCCGGATCATATGTGACACCTGAGCTAAATGGAGGGCATATTAATTATATCCAATATCCAGGACTATCTGTCTTGTTGTTTATACCATCAGCACTATTCTCATTTCCCCCTTTTTACATTGTATCAGTTTTTTACCTGGCAATGTTTCCTATTACCTATTACTATTTCAGGAAGATAAACAAGCTTGACTTTTTCCCATATGCCGCGCTTATTTTCATGATTAACATTAATGCAATTTACTATGCGCTCGGTGGCATTACTGACGCAGTCTGGATTACTTTTTTTGCATTATCATATATATTCAGGAAAAATTACATTATAAGCGCCATATTTCTTGGTCTTGCCTTTGGTTTTAAACAAACAGTCCTTGTCATAGTTCCATTTTATCTTATTTTCCTTTACAAAGAGGAGTTGAAAAGTTATATAAAGGTTATTAAGTACCTTGTCGCAGGGGGATTAACATTTCTTGTTGTGAATCTACCTTTTATAATAACTGGCCCAATTTCCTGGGCAACATCTGTACTTGGCATTGCAACCCAACCTGTTATCGGCAATGGAATTGGTATCTCAATCCTTAGCTTTGCTGGATTTTTCCCGGTGGAAATTTTTGTGTATTATGTATTGACGCTCATTGCTTTCATGCTTCTGTTTGTATTATATCTAAGGAATTATGAGAAGATGAAATATTCATTTCTGGCTTTCCCGGTTCTAATATTCTTCTTTTATTACAGATTGTTATTGAACTATGTTATGTATTGGCCATTTATAATGGTTATAGCATTTCCAGACTATTTTGATTCCATAGTAGCCAAGGTATCTGCGAGGCGAAATGACAGAAGAGAACCGATTATTTTTTTGAAAGAGCTTATTTCTAAGGTCATGAAATTTATTAGAGCCAGATCAACAGGATCGATCGTTCTTGTTGCCGTTCTCATATCCTCAGGAGTCACATTTTACGGATATGTTGAAGAAACACACAACCCTCTTTCCCTAGATTCGGTAAATAATTTTTCTGACCCTTATATGGTGAATAATTCAATAACGTCAATGAATGTAAAAATAAGTTATTTACCTCAAAGCGGGCAGCCTTCTTCCATACCTGTATACTTTAGAATTTATATGTATAATGATATGACAAGTGGTAACGGATTGTTATGGTCCGCTTCAAATAATCAGGTTGGATTTGGTACCTCAAATATAACAATATACCCTGAGGGGCCAGCAGATTTATTACCTGATAACATTTCCTTCAGACTGATTGCATACTATGGAAATTTCCAGAGTTCTATTGCTGAAAGTGGAAAAGTAGCAGGTTTCTATGGCTTAAACAACCCTGAATTACTCCTGCCGGTAAATCATTCGGGATGTCTTGTTCCCTATGGATGGAATTATTTCCCCCGGCAGAAAAATGATTATTCCTTTACTCCGGGAAATTTAACGTTAGCAATAAGTTCAGAACTTAACAGGGGAAATTACACAAGTTCAATAAACAATCCTGCAATAAATATTTCAAGATTAAGATATAATGAAATTATTTATTCCATGGATGCGAAGGTATATATAAACACCAACGAAACTAATATAAATAAACTAGCGATCTCGAATATATCATTCGGAATAAATCTAACGTTTGATAATGGGAAAGATTATATGATATTTGAGGAAAATACGACTGGAACAAATTCCCCACAATTGCTTAGTCAGAATGCTATTCTTTTCCCATCACTTAATTTGAATTTTACTGAAATATTCAACTATGCTTCAGCCTTACAATGGGATATTCAAAGCTCCCTGACCAATATGAGATTATTTATAAATGAAAAGAACAACGATATAAATGCATCAGTATCATTTTTTAATATTCGCGAGGTGCATCAATGACCACCGAATTGTCCATTATAATTCCAACGTACAATGAGAAGGATAATATACCCATATTGTTGCACAGAATCGAAGCCCTGGGAATGAACGATGAGATTATCGTAGTAGACGATAACAGCAACGATGGGACAGCTGAGGTCGTGCAACGGCTATCAAGTAAATATAACAATATTCACCTTATAGAGAGACCTTCAAAGATGGGCATTTCCAGCGCTGTGAAAGATGCATTGGGAATTGCAAGTGGTAAATACGCACTGGTGATGGATGGAGATTTGCAGCATCCTCCAGAGTTAATACCAAAACTCTTAAGAGAAATAAGAAAGGGAAAGGATATAGTTGTTGCCTCCAGGTACATGAAAGGAGGAAAGAGTGAGTTTGGTCTCCACAGAAAGATAGTTTCCAAGGTTGCAACCTTCTTTGCCCATATGAGTTTACAGGAAACAGAAAAAATTTCAGATCCATTGTCAGGTTTTTTCATTTTCAGGCGCAATCTGATTAAACCGGAAGATATCCAGAGCCAAAGCTATAAGGTCTTGTTGGAGGTTGTTGTAGCAAGCCATTCCATGAATATATCTGAAATTTCATATCGATTTAACAAAAGAAAGTATGGAAAGAGCAAACTTGGTGGGAAGGAATTCATAAGATTTATCGCTTTGGTTTTAAAATTGTCAAGATATTCCACTTTGAAATTTCTTGCAGTTGGCCTTACTGGAAGTATAATTCAACTGGGGATACTCGATATTCTATATGGAAATTTACATTTAGTTGAATATCTTGCCCTGCCAATTGCAATTGAATCATCTATAATCAGCAATTTCATTTGCAATAATTTCTGGACATACAAGAAAAGACTTTCCTCTGGAAGTGCAATGAAGAAATTTTTCCATTATAATATAAGTTCAATGCTGGCGTTTATAATCAACTTCTCAGTAGCTACAATCCTCACTTTAACCATATTAAGTTCAAATTATCTCATAGCAGATATGGCAGCTATAATAGCTTCATTCGGCGTTAACTTCATGGGAAGCAACACATTTGTATGGCACCTCTAATCTGAAACCTGGGTAAGATTTACTGATTGCAGGGTAAATGTACCTGTGAGATTTTCTCCAAAGAGGTCGTACTGAATATTGTTAAAATAGTAAAGTGAATCCAGTGTTGCACTAAGATTAAGGTAATTCTGTGTGCCACTTACATTGAAAACTTCATTTCCTATACACTGATCAACATGAAGATAATTGGAAACGGTAAATGCTTGAAGAATCAATTTGCTTCCATTTGAAATACTCAAATTTGAAAAGTGGAATGTTAAGTCAAATTTTCCTGGAGGCATGTTATAGTATGGACCATAAATCAAAGTTCCATTTTCATGATTGCTTGAAAATATCTCTCCATTGCTACTCATAACTCCAGTTTTGCCTGGAAATGATCTGAAAGATAAATTTTGATCGTATGGTATAAAACTATTGCTAGACTTAACATTAAGTTCATAAAGCGTGATGCCCGCCTTCTCTTCCACAATCCCATAGTCATCATGAGAAAGGAGAGAATCGATCGTATATAGAGGTGTTGCGTTTTGACCCATTGACGGAAGGATTACTCTGTCAAACCAGGTAGTATAGGGATATGCTAAAATATATTGTGGAATGAATCCAACGGTCATAATTCCGGGAAGTGTGGATTGGTACCCCTGAACCATGCAAGGCATATTATTCTGGATAAGAATGGATTGATCCCTTGGAACAAGTGATATTTCATTATTAAGGTAATTTATATATTTTTGATTTACCGGCGAATATGAGTATTGGTTATCCTTATAAAGTGGATAAATATTTTGTATTTCGTTCATTAGGGGATTCTTTTGAAATGCAGCATAGGGGCCAATGGATATCCCTGTTATCACAATAATGATCAGTGATATGACAGCTATGAATCTGATAAGGGAATTTGTTTTCATGGAAATCCATGGCCGTGGGATTCTAACATGGGAAATATGTTTGGAAAGAATAGAAAGTGATGATATAAAACCCAGAAATATCCCTGGGGCATAAAGCGATGGATATTGAAACCCCTGCTGATAAAAGCCAGGATAATTATTGAATATTGCAAGCATGATACCAGGTATTGCCACCAATAATTCAAGCGGTGCTATGAACGGTAAAAATAAGAATGGAATGAATGTCCAAACTATGAATTCTATTTTATCAATAACATATCTAACCCCTGTTGAAGAGGCTGGAAAAAAGTTGGACGTAAAAACATATGTATAGTTAAAGGAGGTTGCCATGTTGACTGCCACGAAAATAAATATTAATAATGCAGAAAAATAAAGAAGTACTCTTTTGTGATATTTTGTATCAGCAGAATCATTTTTTCTTGCCTGAACGTAAGTAACGAAGATAAAAGCAAAAACTATGAATGGAGACAAGTAATCAGTGAGTGCAGAAAGAATCAGGAAAATAATGGATAAACGTTTTTTTCCATATTCATGGAACATTACCCCCGTTATGAAAAAGAATGGAAATAATGCCATGAAGTGAAAATCAAACCAGAATACTCCCTCTATGGGAAAATACATATTCCACATAATTGCAATAAAAATAGATATGAGAATTGATCTTGTCTTTTTCCATGTAATAAGAGAGAGGGGGAGAGCAGTAAAAGCGAGAAGTGTATCCTGAAATATGAGAATAATCCACATTTTGGGGTAAATATTATAGAATGGAGCAATTAGAAGATATATGAGTTTATTGTATGCTATATTCTTTAACCCTTGAATTGTAAGTGGTAATCCACCGTGAAATACCTGATATAACAATGCTGCATTTACCCCAAGGTCCATAGCTGTTAGTTTATATTCGAAGAAACGAATTAGGGAGATTTCTGAGTATATTACTGAAAATATAAGTGATATTATGAACGAAAAAAAGAAAACCTGATACTCTTTTTTTGTCCTGAAAATTCTCAATACCTCCACTTATACTTTAAGCCATTGCTCATATAATTCTTTTAGTCTTATGATTTGAAAATGAAATAGATTTTAAAGTAAATTGCCATTTCCAATTTATTGGAAGCTGAACAGGAACTAACTGAAATAGAAGAGAAAAAGAAGGAAGAATTCAGAAGATTCAAGTTTATAGTATTCGGTATTCTTTTTGTCACCTATCCATTTCAGGTATTCCCGTTCATAAGTTATCTGAATATTCCAGCCATAATAGGATTCTGGGTCTCCATTATTATTGGAGGAATATTGCTCATTTATGTGTTTATACCGAAGTTGAAGATTCCACTTATTGAAAAACTTCCTTATATCGGGCTTATCATAGTTATATTCGAGCTCTTTCTCGTAGTAATTAGCGTGTTTCCCAATGCCATGACAGACGAAATTGCCGTTTCAACATATGCTGCGAAACTGTTTCTTGAAGGGAAAGACCCATACAGCAACGCAAATATGGCGCCCGTATTCAATTCATTTTTCAGGCCTGCAGGTTATACTCCAACACTTTTTGGCGGGGTAATGAATACCCTGATATACCCGGGAATGTCTGTTATTGCCTTTATACCTGTGGTTGTATTGAATCTGCCCAACTATTCAATGCTCCTTGTCTTTTCAATGGTCGCCTTTGCAGGAGTATTTTACGAGTATTACAAAAAGAAGATCGTGGATCTGGTACCTTTTCTTGCAGTGATGATTGCCATAGCAGCAGAGATATTTGGATTTTCCATGGCAGGAACGACCGATATCCTATGGATCACATTCCTAATTTTTGCATATATTACAAGAAAGAATCCCTGGCTTTCAGGCATATTCTTTGGTTTAAGTTTATCATCAAAGCAGACCCCCATTGTAATTCTCCCCTTCTTCCTTTATTTTCTATACAAGGAAAATAAGTCAAAACATATTTCTGTACCGGAATTCCTTATTGGAGCCTTTGCATCATTTTTTGCAACAAATATACCGTTCTTTATAATGAGTCCAAAGGATTGGCTGAGGAATGTGCTCATTGCAGCGTATCAACCTGTAATAGGCGTTGGCATAGGATTCTCGGAACCATCTTTTCTAGGTGTGATAAATATTCCAAGCATTTTCTTCACAACGATGTTTGTGGCCGTGGCAATGTTATTCTTTATTGCATATGTAAGGTACTTTGACCTGTTGAAGTATGCTTTCTTTGCGTTCCCCATGATTATCTTCATGTTCAACTATCGTGTATTCATCAACTACATTGTTGACTGGACATTCCTCATATTTCTCATATATCCTGAATACCACGATATGTTCAATAAGAGTATGTACATGAGAAAGGAAATCCACATAGATGTTGTTGCAACACTGAAGGATTACAAGAATTTCGTTAAGAAAACATTCTCAAAACACTATGCCATAGCCATAGCTCTAATAGTTGTTTTTGGTCTAGGCACCGGGGGAGCATATGCCCTCTCCTATGAGAATTCCACATATACCACTTTCCATATCAACTCCATATCGAATATGTCAGATCCCATAGGTATTCCTGGCTATGTTACGGAAATGTCCATGAACATATCTTATACTCCACTTTCAAACCCGGGAAACCATACAGCGGTCTACTTCAGAATATTTCCACAGAATCCAGTAGGAGGAAGGTTTAATGGCCTTCTCTGGAGCACCAATTCAACTCTCTCATACGGATATAACCATATTATAATCAAACCTTCAAGATTCGTTGACTTTCTGCCGCAGAATACTTCATTCAGAATAGAGGCATATTATGGTTCAGAAACCGGATTTTTTAATGACAGGTCAGGATTTGTTTCAACGGATGGAGAAGCAATGCAGAACTGGATGATGAGCTATCCAACGTATGAATCACAGGAACCGTTTCCTGGATGGAATGCAATGTATCATGGAGTTAAAACAGGATTCTATAACTATTCCGGAACAGATGGAATTACACTTTCAGTTAACACCATAACAAATGGGTCTTTTTCATATTACGGTATTGAAACTCCGCTTAATTTTTCCATGCTTGTCAGGAATAACTATTCCATGTCGTATTATCAAAGTTCATCGTCTATCTTTAATTCAACCAAAAATATGTCATACGCCACAAGCTTCTCGGGTATCCTTATTTCACTGAATTCAGGTTCTGAGAATATCTGGGTCACTACTGATAAGAGTTATAACACTGACAACATGACAGTGATACCAACCAATAGCCTGCAGAATATTACCATAATTGACAATAAGATGGTATTTAATTATGAGCAAATCAACGATATTCTGCAGAACTATACAGGAATGAATTTCGGAGCATCTGTTGGAACCATTTCGTTCATAGTTGGTAGTGGTTATTCCGGAGTGCATGTTGATTCAACGTTTTCATCCATTAAATTATTTATCGGATAAAACAAACGCCTGATGGTAATCAGTTTACCTGCTCTTTCAATGAAATACCTTCAATGGCAAATATGCCGAGACAACAAAATTTGGTTCATCCACGATCTCGGAAATAACCAGATCCATTGATACGCTTGAAAGAATATAAGCTTCCTCCTCCGTATAACCCTTTGAAACAATGAAATCTATTACGGAAAGGGTAGCTTCCCTTGATGATTCATATAGATTTTCGCCAATTCCGGTTGCGACAAAACACATTCCCCTTTCCTTTCTCTGGCCAATCATGGCTGGAGACCTGATCTTCATATCTTCAACTATATCGATCTTGCAGAGTACCTCAGCGGAAGTTTCAATGCCCGTACCACAGACTTCCCCATCACCCTGAGAGGCATGTGGATCTGCAAAGGAAATCATTCCTCCGCTCCTCAATACTGGCAAATAAACTCTCGTTCCTGCATGATTTATCCTGCTGTCCATATTGCCTCCAAAGGCCTGCGGCGGTATCATGCCGTATTCACCCTTTGTTGGCGAAACCCCGATGACTCCAATCATTGGCTCCAGAGGTATTTCTATTCCGTCAAGGAAATTTACGGGTCTGCATACCCCATCCTCAATATCCCAGAATACAAGTTTCTGTTTGTATCGACCCTTCAGAAGACCTAAATCGTCAATGATGGCACTCCATCCCCATGACCCTGTTTTAATATCCTCAATATGAACCTCAAGGACATGTCCCTTCATTGCACCATCCACTTCTATTGGCCCAAGGGCACCATCAAGATGTGAATTATCAATGCCTGCTAAATCTTCTGTTTTCATTCCGTACTTAATCTGATTGGTGGAAGCATCAGGTATCTTCAGGCGTAATTCGGTGTCCGGTTCAACTTTTCCTATTGGCCTGTTTTCAGGGGTCCATGAGAAATGTACATTTCTTAGCTTAAATCCATCGAAATTCAACTGTCAAAAGTATAACAGAGCAATATTATTAACTTTTTTTATATGGGCATCTGTGCCTGAGATGAATGAAGCCAACCTCTGAGAGGCAGAGAGGGCACATTCTCAAATATCTGACCCGGATAAATGCGCCCATACATATCATAACACCCCCGGCTGCGATTATCGGGTAAATCTTATTCAAAATATCTGTTGGCGGATTATTTGCCGCCGCCCCTTTATGGAGAGATATCACTATAGTCTGATTCATCTCATATATGAATATGGTAGCTGTGTAAATCTGACTGTTTCCGGAGTAAATTGACAGACTGTAATTCCCCATTTGAAGTGAAAAATTTAATGTTCTGTTATCCGGTACATAAACGAGGTTACCAATAGATAGATAGCTATTGTTCCTCTCCGGATATCCGGATATTTCAATACTAACATTTGCTATAATTTTTGAGAAAGTTATGTTATTTAACAAACCTGGTTTTTCATCCAGATTACGGTTAACCGGATAAAACATTCTCTGATCCGGAATGTAAATTTTTGCCGTGTTTACCGGCAAAAAAATATCCATTAAGTTTGTTGATGAATGAAAGGGTTCTCCATCCGCAAATACTAACCATCCCTTCGACATGGATAAATTGACTGCATAAAGTGAAAACTCATGAATGGCTCCGGGAATTGTAATGCTTTGCGATCCTGTACCGGTTTCAATGTTCAATGTGTTGTTATATTGCAGCGACCATGCAATTATCCCGTTAGTGGTGTTTTGAATCAGTGGAAAAGTGAATGTGTGATTATACCATTCCATTGAATTTAAACTTAATTCAGATACTTTGAATTTGTAATACGCAGAATAGGAAACCATTCTGAATGAAAGATTCATGATCAAATTATTCGAATTTTCATATAGATCATTTATGACAGCAGATACTTCCAGAGAGTTGTTATATGCACGAGAATTAATCCTTACATCTACCATTGAAACATTCACAGAATAATTTTCCACATATCTGTGACCGGAAAACATTTCATCAGGATTCAGTGAAAAGTAAAAATTCCAATCGCTGTAGGGAAGAATGAAGTCTGCAATTGATTTTACGGATGAATTCATTATCTTATATTCCACGAGAGCGGTTGAGTATGTTCTGAAGCAATTCTGAACTTCATGTAAAAGATTGTTTGCCTTTCCCTCCATTGCTGTAATATTAACAGATATTGTGGATACTTGGGATGCCAGTTCAGATGGCTCTGCATTGGCAATTACAACGTATGAAATGTTTGATTTAATTCTCTGGAGAACCTCTGAATAAATAAAGAAAGATGAGTTTTCAGAAGAAATAATTGGAGTTATCCCTGAATTACCGGCATAGAAAGCAGTTGATATGAAATTTACCCATGAGTTACCGTCCAATATTATCCCCCTCTTCAGAGGGTTAATAATCCCATTCATGGAATACCGGCTCTGGTTATTGGAAATCAAACTGTCAGAAACCATATTCATTGTACTGTTATTGAAAATAATGAAGTTGTGACTGGTACCGTTAAGATAAAGCGAATCATTTGACAGAAATACAATGGATGATTTCCATACGGTTATGTTTTCTCCATAGGGGATAGTAATGTTAACCGGAACTTTTCCATTGATAGGATATGAATTTAAACTGGAAAAGTGATTATCCTGGTATACCAGATTAATGCATGTGCTGTTTCCATCCATTACAATGGATCTGTTGATATAACCTGACGACCCGTTTCCCAAACTGATTCTAATGCTTCCTGTAACATTTCCCAGCGTGTAATTTATTTTAATTGCCTCTGAATCAATGAATGGTATGAAAGGATTCAATCGGGTCCCTGAATATTCATACGTATGGGTTATGCTTATGGGTTGCCCGTTCTGGTTCATGGTATAAACGTCAACGAAAGATGCTGAAGATGCATCGGTTACATTTAACGACGATAATGTGATGTTTCCCGTATCGTTACTGAAAGTGGTTTTCATGGGTAGGTATCTGTAAGAATGTGTGAACGAACTGTTCATAATTCCCAAATTTCTTCCGGAGACATCAAAGGTACCTGAAAAATCCAACCTTGAACTGTTTATGACCAGAGAGGTTCCATGGATGGAAGTATCATTGAAATCCAGAAGCGATCCATACGTTAGAATGGAGGAATTTACAAGAGTTAAATTTCCATTGATGGTGAAAGAACTGATCCCGGATTTTGCCTCAAAAACAATATTGGTATTGAGAAAGATAACGGATGAATCCGCATCCGTTGTGATATTACCGGCTGAATAAAATGTTGAGTTATATCCCATGCCTCCTATTGTCTGATTTCCAATTATTATTGTTGAAGATTCTGCACTGATACCTTTGTTAACGGAATGATGCACTCCGTAAGAAGAGATCAGAAGGAATAAAAGAACGATTACGGGTATAACACGCATGGGCGGTTATGGGAATCACATATTAATCATTAGCGTGGTACACTGTATCAAACGTCTCAAGCCCCAATCAGAATTCAAAAAGAACTATACAACTATTTCTTAACCTCAATGCGAAGACCATGCCATTTGACCTCATATCCTGCCTCAATAAGGGCTTCTGCAGGTGAAAATCCCATGAACTCAAGATAATCCACCATAGCTGATGAATCCGGATAAAGATTCCTCAGATGATTGATCATATCCTCACCCAGCTTTTTTGTATTGCGAACCTCATTTTTTTCCTTTAAGGGCTCAATTGATTTTCTCTTTCTCTCCTCGTATTCATATTTCTTATGGAGAAATTCATAGGCATCGGTGAAGTTAAACTCAGATTTCATGCAATTTGCACCCTTTGGACATTTCTGCCCTGAATCAACTATGCAAAAAAGGGCACACTCATGACCTGACTTTCTAATACTTTCCATTATGCTGTAATCCTCCTCGTAATAGTTTGGCCTTGTGATCATGATCATTATTTCCTTATTTCCCAGTGATAGAGAATAATCCGCATAAATCCGGTTTCCTAACACTTCAACCGGTTCAGGGTCTCCCCTGAAGTGTTTATTATAAACGCCATGACTTATTTCCTGGACATTACCGGTATACTCACTTACAGAACTGTCCAGATGATAATTATACTCTGCTTTTCCCTGAATGCTTTTCAGATTGACCTTTGCATCCATCTCCCAGTTCTGCAGTTTCATTAGAAATCTTACAAGCGGGGCGAATTTGTATCCATATCTTTCGCTGTGCTCCTTTATCATTAGCGGACCGCTTAAGGTGATTGATGATTCTGCAGAACCTGATTCAAGAGTGTAGAGAAGGCCAAGGCTCCTTGCTTTCCTGACAATGCGATTCATTCCTTCCTTGATTTTAACAGTCATTGTAAGGCATTTGAGAATTACTGTTTCTATCTGTTCCATGTTGAACTTTTTTGAAAGTTCATCGCTTGAAATTTCAGGCACTGCTTCAAGTATCTGTTCATTCTCCTTGTCAGCGTACATGGATTTACTAATCTCATTTACTGTACTTTTCAGTTCCTCAGCCACCCTTGCAAGTATCTCTTCTCTCCCTTCAGGGGAAACAGGCGGAACCTTTGCATATTTGAATATAGTGGACCTTACAAGTTCAGCATCCATATTTCCCGGTGGTACCATTTTTGACAATCGGAACATTATGAGTGACAGACCGCGGATAATCTTTGGATTCTGTATTTTTAACTCCAGGATCTTGATATCCCTTTCAATCTCTTCCCTTGAAAATCCCACATGTGATTTAAAGAGCTCCAGAACGGCAGAACAGTAATCGCTGTTTTCTTCAGTGAGGAAAACGGATCTGACTGTGCCATTCCTGCTTTTCCTAACTGTCATCAGTTGAACCGGGAACACCCTTTCTCCTCCTCCTTGATGTGTTGTATTCTGAAGTGCCCTTTGCTACAATTTCGTAAAGAATTGAGTGCTTTCCCTCGGATTGTCTTAAAAGTCTGCCCAGACGCTGTCTGAACTGTCTTGTGCTGCCTGAACCGCTAAGGACAATACCTACCGTTGCATCGGGAACATCTATCCCCTCATCAAGCACCCTTGAAGTTGCAAGCACTGATATCTCCCCGCTTCTGAACATTTCAAAATATTCCTTTCTTTCCTGACCAGGCGTAAGATATGTAATGCATGGTACAAGGAATTCCTTTGATATCAGGTATGCCGTGGCCGTATCTTCAGCGAAAATAAGGGTCTTCTTCCCCCTGTTCTGTGACAGCACATACCTCACAGCATCAACCTTTATTCTTGCGCTGAATGCAATCTCCCTTGCCTTTCTCCATGCCATGAGTGCTTCTCTTCCCTCAGGATTCCATGATGACATGATGAACTTCTCAAAATCCCACGGACCTCTCATTGTGATGCGGTGTTTCCTCAGATAAGAAATGAAAATTTCCCTGTTTCTCTCGTATTCCTCCTCTTCTTCCTGCTCCAGATCAACAGGTATTCTAACAATATCATAACCTGCAAGAAATTCTGTCAGCTCCTCGTAACCCAGTTCGAAAATTTTTCCCCCCATGGTTATTTCAAGTGATTCATGAAGCATGTCAAGGCGTTCAAGTGTTGCTGTAAGTCCCAGTCTATACGGCGAAGCAAACATCCGCGCAATCTCTCCATATCTTTCCGATGCAAGATGATGCACCTCGTCCACCAGGAGAAATTTAAATCTGTTTCCCAGTTCTTCGGCCATCAGATATGCGGAATCATATGTGCAAACACTTATTGGCTTAATGTCCTTTTCACCACCGCCTATCTGCCCCACTTCAATACCGAGAACATTTTGAAGTTTGGTTCTCCACTGCTGAATCAGCTCAATGGTTGGTGCTATTATTATGGTTGATACGGAAAGTTTTACGATGGCTTCTATGCCAATATGTGTTTTTCCGGCAGCTGTGGGCAATACCACGATTCCTCTCATATTATTTGCTGACCACATATCTATGGCCTTTTTCTGGTATGATCTTAGCTTTTCATTGTGGGACAGATTCAATCCTTTTTCGTCAGTGAAAACCCTGTCCTCTGCTTCTGGATATCTTTGCTTCAAGGTAAAATATTCGTATGCAGGCGACCTGAAAGACTGTATTCTTTCATCATAAAGTGCAATGGATGAAATATTTTTAGGTGGATCCCGAATAAGAATAGTTCCTCTTGAGAAGGTAAGGATCATTGCTTTCATATGAAAGATGCACTAATTAATATAACTGTGAGGATAGTCAACTTATTGCTGGTGCTTCCACAATTAGAATAAGATAATTCGCACTCCTCAGAAGGGAACAATTAAGATTTTTTATTCTGAGCAACCTTAATTTATCATATGCGTATGATCATATATGAGATATCTAAAATATGGAAAAAGCGGGATTTATGTATCGGAAATCGCCCTGGGTGCAATGACATTCGGTGACAGAAACAGCTGGAAATTGGGTGGTCTTTCACAGCAAACTACTAATGAAATGGTTAAAAGAGCATATGACTATGGAATAAACCTGTATGATACAGCAGATGTATACGATGAGGGTGAATCTGAAAAGGCTCTCGGTATAGCAGTGAAGGATTTCAGGGATGAAATTCACATTGCAACCAAGGTCAGAGGAAAAACTGGAAATGGAATAAATAATGTTGGACTTTCAAGGGCTCATATTTCAAGGTCCATTAAAGGGAGTCTGAAGAGATTAAATACAGATTACATTGACATTTACCAGTTTCATTCCTTCGATTACCATGTACCGTTTGATGAGAGTATGGAAGCAATGCAGGATTTAGTTGAAAGAGGAGATGTCTTCTATCCCGGTGTTTCCAATTTCACTGCATGGCAGATGGCAACTTTCAATGCCGTTGCAAGGGAAAAGGGTTATGAGCATTATCAGAGTGCCCAGATGAATTATTCCCTCCTGAACAGGGATATTGAGCATGAAATTTTGCCGTATATGGAACATGACAATATGACCCTTCTTGCATGGAGTCCGCTTCATGGCGGAGTTCTTTCCGGAAAATACACATCTAAGATCGACCTGAAACCTGGAACAAGAATGGGGGATCGCGGATTCGTGTTTCCAAGGTTTGATGAAAAAAGATATCCTAAAATATTAAATGAAATGGAAAAAGTGGCTTCTGAACAGGGATGCAGCGTTGCCAATGTGGCCTTATCATGGCTCAGGGCAAAGAAGGTTGTCATAATTCTTGGGGCACGAACTCTTGAACAGTTTGAAGAAAACATGAAATCTGTTGATGTGAATCTCACTGCAGAACAGATCCAGAGCCTGGATAAGATATCCGAAGAAAGGGAACAATATCCTAACTGGATGATAGGTAGAATGGACAGGGGAAGAACTTTCGAAACGGCATAGTTTTTTCCCATACATCTTTTTATTTTTAGAAGAGGACATAAATTATTTGCCTTTCTTATAAGGCAGTTATTCTGTTTTAGAGAATCAGGCTAAAGTGTTAATTATTAACTCACCATAAATGCAATAGATTACTATGAAGTGGGTAACAAGAGAACATGCAAAGGTTGACAGAATAGCATGCCCGTGGTTGATTTCAAGGTTTGTTGACAGGAACCCGGAATTTATATTTGCCCCAAAGGATGAGGTTATGAAGATTGCTAAAAGTCAGGGAGCAATTCCTTTTGACACTCCGGGAGCAGAACTCCACCATTATAAGGAAAACGGCTATGAATTTGTGAGCTTCGATGCCATAATAAAAAAATATAATCTCGATGATCCCGCTCTTCTTGAATTTGCAAAGATTGTGAGATCTGCTGATGCAAGTCCTCCTGACGCAAAACCTGAAGGTGCAGGGCTTGAAGCTGCTGCACTAGGATTCAGACAGATAGCAAAGGATGATCATGAGAACATGAAATTACAATTTCCACTCTACGATGCATTATATGCTTACTGCAAATGGAGAATTGAAGAAGGCGGAAAATTAGAACATTCATGATCAGGATATTATCCATTCCGATTTTTAGTTAAAGAATTAAATACCTTCCATAATTTTGATTGTAAACCGCGCTCTTTGAACCTCTCTTTTTTTGAAAAATCTCCAATAAGAAAATTGAACAAATTGTTCAACAATTATTGAAATGGCTCATAATCGTTTTCCACAATGAACTGCCTCAGGCTCCTGTTTACTTTCTTCCAGAGGTCACTCTTCCTGAAAAGATATGATTTTTCCATGCTTGTAATGCTGATCCTCACATCTTTTCCAAAGGTCTCAAATTTCTTGTATTCGCCAAGTACCAGAGATTCAAACATTGTTTCCATGAATACCAGATAGTTGTTTCTCCTGTACGACTCCTTTTTCTCCCTTGATAATTTTGCACTAATATGGCTAGCCAGAAGAAGGAAAAATCTTCTTTTACCGATCTTGTGGAATGGATATCCGTTCAAAGTGAGAATGTCCTTGAATGAATAGTTGCACCCGATAATGAGATCTCTAATCAGCGAAATCTTTTTCTTCAGTGATAGGCGTTTAAATCCCGGTCTCTTTTCCAGATCAAGATTATGAAATATGAGTCCATCCCTCCTGGGTTCCATTATCTGAGTGGGGTAATGAGATATTGGCCCATTTATGGATATTCGTGCAAAAAGATCTATATCTTCAGAAACCTTAAGATTCCTCCATGCCCCGGCTTCCTCGATCATCTCTCTTGGGATAATTGAGAATTCTGATATGAGAACCCTCTTCTCCCTGAAACGGAGGTACGAGAATATGAGATCGGAATAGTCAATCTCGTATTCCTTTTCTGAATCAAACATAATTATGTGGGAGCCTCTTAATTCAAGGAATGCCAGATTTTTTGCAAGTCCTCTACTCATACCCGGCCTTTCGAAAACCCTGAAATTTTCAATGGAATCCCTTACTCCAGCAAGTGAGTCCGGATGAATGGGGAACATACTAGTATTAATAATGGCAATTTCGTAAGGTTCACCTATCTCCTGGGCTATTTTATCAATGCTCATTATGGATTCTTCAATAAATTGATCCCTTCCTTCGAACACTGTAAGAAATGTTAGAAACAACTCCTTTTTTGAAATCTTTCTTAATTCGTATATTTTACTCGCTATAGAGGAATATGTTTCTGACAACATAACTACATACATAAAAGAAAATTAAACTTGTTGTTCGATAAATCGGATTTCGTTTCACTTCATTGAATTTGAATAATGGACTTCCTCATATTTTTATGAGGGTAAGGCAGTTGAGACTCAGAGGATAATGGATGTAAGTTCCCTGACCGTCTCCATGCTCTGAACATTCATGATTGAGTTCCACAGTTCTATTCTCCTCTTTCCTTCAAGGGATGATGTATTTTCCATGAATTTCTTCTTAAGAGATTCGCGATCAGGATGGACTATCTCTAGCCAGTTGATTTTCTCTGAAATTATGCGATTATCAGTTGTATGGAAAATAACCTTTGAGAGCCACTTCTCAGGGTACATATCATCACACTCATCATCGAGATAGATCCTTATTTTTGATACATAATCCTTTATTTCAGAGTCATGGTTTGAATTTCCTGAAACTGCAAGAATATCCAGATTCTGATTCCTTAGAATCATGCCCAGCATTCTTTCCAGTTCACTGAACTTTTCACCCCTCTTCCTAGATTCCTCCAGCTTTTCCATTATGTATGAGTTGACACCAACTTCCAGTTCCTTAAGAGTTTCTCCGTAAAGGTCGTTATTCTTCATCATCTTTATGAGAATATGCACTGGCCCCTGGAAGAGCCTGTCGCCTGGATAATATTTAAATGCGGTTTTTAAAAGGCTCCAGCTTTTTCCCAGACCCCTGTTTATTTTTTCCGGATCAAAATCCTCTGAATAATTTCGAACAAATGAAGATTCAGGAAGAAGAAAATCGTAAACAGGAACTGCAACGTTGGCAGATGACATATATCCTATAATGCCTCTTGTGCATGAAACTGCGCTTTCATATGGCGATAAATCAACCTGCTGCATATCCATATCATTCCTGACACCTCCTGCTGAAAATGCCGTTATTGTCATGGCTATTGCCGATCTTTCCAGAGAGGCATTATCTGCCACGCAAAGTGCTGCACATGATCCAAGAGGACCAAGTGTCAGTGTTGGACTGAACCCTCTTCTGTAGTGTGAAGGCATCATGGATTCCGATATCCTTGAAGCAATTTCATACCCCGATATAAGACCAAGAAGGAATGTTGAACCGGAAACCTCTTTTTCCTCTGAGAAGGCAATCAATGGAGGTATAATGGCCGCACCGGGATGAATCATTCCCGGGCTGAATTCATCATCATATTTTAGTACTCTCATGTAGAAGGAGTTACACGTAGCAGCCCCCAGCATACTCATCTTCTTTCTGGAAAGAAAATCCATGGACTTTCCATTTTGATCAAAAAGCGAAACCATCTCTCTGGAGAACCCCTGACTCTCTTCCATTTCAGTTCCTTTTAAGATGACCCCGAAATTATCAGCTAGAATCAGTTTTCCATATTCAAGTACTTTTTGTGGAATTTGCTCCTTATTAATACTGCTCAAAAAACGGCATATGTTGTCAAGGGTCATTATTAAGATATATTGAATGACATTAAAATAACTTTACCTTGATATACCATTCAAAATCAGAAAATAGTGCATCTATAATTAATGTATCAGATGATTTTAAATATTTAGGAAATCAATTTATAGGATATACTTATTTTCGACAGTGAAATTGATCAGGTTTGGCGCGTTTTTTCTTGTTATCCTGATGGTAGCAACACCAATATTTGAAACATCATCTCAACCTGCCCTGATGAACATTCAATTATCAACCCGTCCCACTATTGAGCTAATGGATAATAATGCTGTTCAAACTGAATCTGTTTTTCAATGCCACAAAGACAAACAGACTCCCAAAACAAATGAACATAAGATAGAAATTCCCGGGAATCCTCTCAGGTTGTCTTATGCTACAGATAATGTGACGTTCAACGAATCGGGTCTTCCCCATGGTGATGTCTGGTATGTAAATCTTAGCGGGAATTATTCATCCGGCCCCATTGTAACCCACTATTATACGTTTCATCTATCGAATAAAACATATTCCTACCTTATTGGTACTACCGCGAAAATTTATCACGCTAATGGAGGAATCATAAGCCTACCTACCTCAAATTCAACTGAACAGATAATTTTCTATCCATATGTTTATGATGTGAACTTTACAGGAAAAGGATTATATGGATACAACGTTTGGTCTGTGGACTTTAATGGACGTATATGTAGTTCGTTTACTTCAATAACTTTCTATGTAACAAATGGCACATACCATTATACCATCTGTAATTTAACAAACTATAATATAACTCAACCTAAAGGAATAATTGTTGTCAACGGTCAACCTGTTCAGCACTGTGTTATTCTTGTTGGATTTGCAATCTTGAAGGGGATAATTACTCCAACTGATGCTGCTTTTACATTTAATGGCACGGTTGAAAAACTGAATGCGAGCGGAACATTTTGCATGAGGTTAAAGCCGGGTATATATAGTTTTACTGTTTCTGCATTAGGGTATGATACGGACACCCAAAATAGACTTAATCTCACCGCAGGAACAACCATTATGCGTATTAATCTGCAACTTTATAGTTTTTTGGAGAGAAGTCACCTGATTTTTATTGCAACTGTATTTGGAGCTGTATTTCTAGTTGCAGGAATCGCATATTTTCTTAGAAAAAAGGTGTAGGGCTGAGAGATTTTATTTTAAAAATCTTAATCAAAGGTAAATCTTATTGTCTTAACCTGAGGTTCTATTTTCTCCTTTATAATTTCATGGAATTCTTTCCCGCTTTCAAGAGATTCCTCACATACTTTAACGGTGGTTTCATGATCCAGTTCAAACTTTGTTCCATTCCGTCTGTAGATAACAGTCTTTCCCAGTTGCTCACATTCAATTCCCATTCTTGCCATCCTTTTTTGTTACTGTAACCTTTAATCCGGATACATTTGTTACAATGACATTGTCACCAACATTAAAATCCTCTTCCTGCGGGAATACAGCACGCCATGTCTGTCCATCGATCTTGACCATTCCAAAGGCTCGGTCATTCTTTACTACGGTTGCAGTCTTTCCAATCATACTCTTTGCTCCTGTAAAGACTCTTCCACCTCTTGGATACCATATCAATAGCCGGTAAAACCATACTCCAAAGAAGAATGAGAGAACAGTGTCAAGAAGAAGCAGGGCATAAACCGTACCGTTCTGAATCATGTAGTGCTATTTCATAATGAGATATAATATTTAATGGTATTATTCAGGCGAATTACTTATTCATTCTTCATGATCGCACTTATTCAACAATTGTTCCATGAGGGTATTGCTCAAAAATTAATATTGGAGGAATCGCTTTAACATAGTGAACATTCGTACTGCAACTCTCAGTGACTGGTATCACATATCAAACATTTCAAAAATATCCGGTTATATTGACTATATCAGTAAAATAGGGCCATCTTACATTAATGATGGTACTGTAATAGTGGGAGAGGAAACTGGAACCATAACCGGTTTTCTGAAGATAGAAGAGCTCATTGATAATACCTCATGGCTGGGAGGATTGAGAGTTCATCCTGATTTCAGAAGAAAAGGGATTGCCATGCAACTTACCAGAGAGGCTGTGAATATGGGAAAGGTAAGAGGGCATACAGCCACAAGGATTTTGATTAGTACTGATAATGTGGCCTCCATTGAACTCTCAAAGAAATCAGGCTTTAAAATAATCTCAGAGCAACTTTTCTTTTCAGGATTTCCTGATGTAAAGAATGGGAAATATGTTTCACCTGTTAACGATAAATTGATAAATTATGGATGGAAGTATGGTTACTGGACTTTTGAAGAATTTGGTCCTAAGGTTGATTTTATCCAGGAAGGTAATATCATATATTCCCTGATGAAAGAGGAAGAGCAGCAGTCATCCTATGTACAGATCATCTCCGGCGAAGGAGAAATTGAGCTTGATGGAGAGGGTATAACTTCAATTGATAAGAGACTAACAGGAAATATCAAAATCAAGGGAAACCCCATGGAAGGATTTACCAGCGCATATATTCTTGAAATTAAACTTTAGATGGTGGTCCTGAAGATGATCTTGCCACAATGGCCACATTGAAATATATCATCATACCTCCTATGAGTGCCATTATAAAGCCTATAAGAAATCCACCATCAGCCCCTAACCATGAGAGAAAAGAAATAACTGAAATAATACCCCCAAGAAGTTTATAGTTCTGATCCGGAAATATGGATATAATTGAAAGAACGATGATACCAATCCCAGGCAGAAACCCACCAAATATAAGAATGAGATATGAGTTTAATGTGGCACCGGAAGTTCCATTATAAATTAAGAGAAAAATCTGAAAAGCAACCCCCAATATAATTGCTCCTCCAACAATGGAAGAAACTGCTGCGTCAAGGTTCTGGAATCCCCTTTTTGCCATATTAGGGGTATTGATTACCCCCTTATATAGCATGTTGCAGGTGTCTACTGGTGTCTACTTCTAATTCAACGTGATTGTTCTGGTGCTGAAGTCTGTAGGTGCTGTGATGTCAATTACGGCCGGGTTTCCTATGGGCAGAACTATCTGGCCCAGTATGGTTCCACCCTGAGTCAGATTTGAACCGAATGTATTTGTGACATTTACCATAATGCCAACTACGGAATTCTGGGTCAATATGGGGAATTTTGCTGTTAATGATGAGGAGGGATCTGAAGCTACAAAGACACCAAAGCTGGTTGGATTGTTCTCCTTCTTTGAAAGAAGTTTCCACTGGGATGCGCCGAAAATGTTAGTTGTACCTGTCGATTCATCCGCAAATATAGTATTATTATAACGGAGAATTGCCGTATAATCTCCAATGCTTAATTCCATTGTAACATTTGCCAGATTTATGGAAGGGCTTCCTGTGTCAGGTTTAACAAATATTATGAGATTACTTATTCCGCCCGATGCCGGTGGTGATGCATTATCACATCCTATGACACTAGTTATCGTTATACCTGATGAAACCTGCTGAATTGTCTGTGTTCCTGTTGCGGTTGCCCTGGTTTGAAGGATACTTACAGTGTGCAATAGAACAGCTGCCGCAACTGCAGCTACCAGAATCATGGCGATAAAAACTATCAGCATCCCTATACCTGTCTCGGCACGATCTTCATCATGCTTGAAAGATTTCCTCAGGATGCGTTTAACTTTTTTTAGATAGTTCATTATCATCACATTGCATATTTTGTTGTATGCTATTATGTATATAGCCCTGTAAGTATATAAGTAAAGTATGATAAGAATGCGAAATTTCGTCATGGCATGTTGAAATAATACTATCTACAAGCCCATTTACATGTTATCATATATTAGGACATACAAAAAACACTTTTATCCTGATTCCGGGCTCTATTTATTATGTTAAGAGCAGAAGACAGGCAATTCATTAAGGAAAGTGTCAGCAAGGGATATAAAGTAAGGGACATTGCAAAAATCTTCAATGTTACTCCAAGGAGGATTCAGCAGATCCTCAAAGATGATTCTGAAAGTTCTGACGAAAAGAAAAACGATGATATGGATCATGAGACAGAAAAACAGATTATGACACTGTGGTCCAGCTACAAGATAGGATCAAGAACCATGTACTATTATTTGAGATCTCAGGGGTTCAGGGTTTCATACTATCAGATATACAATTTCATGAGAAATAATAACATGATCAGAAGCAGAGACAAACAGAACAGGGAGTTAATGGAAATGAAGCCGTTTGAATCGATTTATCTGGATTACTATCAGCCGGAAATTTCCAAACCCTATGCAGTCGTATTGACCGACTGGGCAACAAGAAAGATAATTGCAATGGTTGAAGGCCACAGAATAACGAAGGAACTCCTTGCGTCATGCCTGTCATCACTCAAGGAGATTGCAATGAATACAGATCTTGGGGACTCAAAATTATCATTGAGAAGTGGTATTCTCAGTATAGTATATTCCACAACAGATCTGCCGAAATATATGCAATCACTTGGAATTGGAAAGGTCATAATCGATAAGGGAGGCAACAGAATTCATCTTTCATTGTCAAAGCTATGGCAGATATATGAAAAATACAGGGATGATTTCCCTTCAGCAGAAGAATTTGTAAACTGGTATAACAATCGCCCCATGATCAGAGGAGGAAGGAGTGTTGTGAGCCCCAATTCTCTGATGAGAGATGAAGTTGAATCTGAGGACCGCCTCTACGCAAATAATGTGACAAAATAAAACCTCCTTTATGGAGTCTGGGTTTTATGGAGGTGGTCCTTCCTCCTAATGCTCATATGTGAGCATAAATGTTACTTTTTTTATACAGTTTTTCTCCGCTGTGGAAACAACATTTTCCCTGGAACTGCCAGGTTCTAGCCCGGAATGTTTCACCATTGCATATAGTGTAAAAAAGTATCTGTGTGTTTTTCTCCTTGGTGGGCAGGGCCCATTATATCCAATCTTCCCAAAATCGTTTTTTCCCTGGTAAAATCCCTCTGGTGTCTTTTCCCCTTGCTTAATACCTTCCTTGAGTTCTGTAACTGTGGATGGTATGTTGTATATTAGCCAATGGGTGAATGTTCCACGCGGAGCATCAGGATCATCCATGACAAGGATAAACTCCTTTGTGGATGCAGGAGCTTCAGTCCAGGTTATATGCGGTGACACGTCAGATGAATCACATGTAAATTTTTCCGGGATCTTGTCTCCGTATCTAAACCCTGATATTTCAATTGTAAATGACATAATCTGTAATTACAATCTTGCTTAATATTTTTACCCATTAATTTAAAGGCTTGAATCCAGCTAAAACACAGACAACCAGTAATCACTTCCCGCTTGATATTACAAAAAGTCCTGCAGTTAATGGACTGTTCCAATTTCTTTCCTATTAATTTATTAAATGGAAAGTTTTTCTCACATTCGCTTTTTTGTACCCCTGTCCTCATTTTTTTACCTTAAGAACCGGACATTAAATTATTGAAATTTGCTTTGTTTTGATAATTGTACATACAGACTGACCATCTTTTTGAAAGTGCTTGATTATTATATTAATTAAAATCCATTCTATTACTATATTATAGACTTTAATATATTTAATAGTTACCGAGTTTAAGAAATGTTTGTTGTCCATACAGACACAAATATTAATATAGGTCTAAGATTATTATGTTTAATCATCATGAGAAACGAATCTAAGGATACAAAAATAACAATGCGAATTTCCGAAGATGAACTGTCTGAAATTGACAGTTTTTTAAATCATAATCCCAAATATGGAAACCGTTCTGAATTCCTGAGGAACAGTGCCCTTGAATTCATTGCTAACAACAGGATAAAATTAACTTCCGGCTCACAGATTTGCATGGATCTTCCCCCCGCATATGAAGAGATATTGAATTCTATCGTTGACGAAGGCTATTTCAGGAGTACCAACGAATTGATTTCCGCCATTATCGCCAGAGCATTTGATGAAAATCTGGTAAAGGAACTTGTCAGAGTAAAGAAAGCTTCAACCCGTGATTTGAGGGGAATAGTTGGTAAAGGAACCTTAAGAGAAGAGGGTACTTTTGATTTAAGCAGAGAGAGGAAAAAGAGGTAAAAAGATGATGGAAGAGATATTAAGAAACAGGAGAAAAATGGAAATAGGCCTGGTATCTGAAGGTTTTGGCAGATGGAAATGCGCACTTGTCTTCATAGGTGAGGGTGTAAGTGAATTGCAGAACAGGGTCAGGTTGAAAAATGATGCATCTGGATTCTTCTATTCCTCAATACAGGGTGTTGAAAAAGGTCAAAGTATAATCATTGGAAATACAACAAGAAGTGTTGGTTATATCGAAGACACTCGTAGGAAAGATACTTATGAAGTTCACTGGGAAGGTACACGGTACAATGGTATGGACATGAAAAGTACATCATGTGCATTCAGAGTAGATACTACGTTACCACACATGGAATACAACAGACTAACAGAGTGTATACTCAGTGAAGTCGACTCTTCCCATTCGTTTATTCTTGTGGCTGACTTTTCACAAAGATATTCCAGAGAATTTAACAGGTATAATGGCGCATAAAATAGTTAAAAGGGGAGTTGCTGTTTCTGTTATAATATCAATGCCTGAAAGGGATCATCAAGAGTTCTATGACTCCAGAAATGAGCTCAGAGATCTCAGGAATCTTACGGACAATATCGTTGATATTAATAGAACATCGCCGATTTCAAGAAGCTCCACAGGATTTAACGGAATAAGCAGCCAGAGTGATAAAATTCAAAAATCAGTTGGCTCAGCAATATCAAAAATTAAAGAAATTATGAGGTGATATTTGGTGTTTCATGAATTTATGATGTAAAAACCAGATATATTTTTCAAGTTAATAATTAAATTTTATGGCATATCTCCGGCTGGATCATTGTCCTGTCACAATAGACACATCTGAGTATTAAAGGATTCTTTGATTCAACCCTGAATTCTGCACTAACTGGTTCCTTATTGTTTGATATGCAGTTCTGATTTGAGCACTTGACGATTCCAATGATACTATCAGGTATTTCCACCTTGAATTTTCTTTCTATTTCAAAGTTTTTAATTATATTTATTGTGGCACCTGGAGAGACAAGTGATATACGGTCAAGTTCAACTTTCTTCAAAACCCTTCTCTCAATTTTCACCACATCCTTGAATGAATTCATTGTTTTGCTCTTGACATTCATCAAGACACTTACAGTGAATTCTTCCCCCCCACTGATTCCAAGTGTGGAAAGAACCTTGAGAGCTTTTCCATGATCAATATGATCAATGACAATCCCATCCCTGATCTTGCTAACCTTAAGAGTGCTCTTATTATTCTCCTCCATTCAGTTCACCCCCAGCATTTTGCTGATAAGAGCCATTCTTACGGGTACTCCGTTTGCTGCCTGCTGGAAATATCTCGCATTAACGGTTTCATCCACATCCGGCGTTATTTCGTCTATCCTGGGAAGAGGGTGCATTATAATGGAACCCTTCTTCATTTCCTGAGTAGTTTCAAGGTTTATGGAGTATGCTCCTATAACACCCTGATATTCGTTTGGATCAACAAATCTTTCTTTCTGAATCCTTGTTACATAAAGAACATCGGTCTTCGGGAGAACGGCATTAAGATCTCCTGTTACATTCACTTTGAAATTCTTTGGCAGAGCAGAGATGACATGCTCCGGCATCTTCAATGTATCTGGTGATACGAGATTGACATTTGCCTTGAACCTGCTAAGCATCCTTATGAGAGAATGAGTGGTTCTTCCGTATTTCAGATCTCCAAGAACTGTTATGGTCAGCTTATCGAAACCGCCGAATTCCTTCCACATCGTATATAAATCTAGAAGTGTTTGCGTTGGATGCTGTCCTGAACCGTCCCCGCCATTAATAACTGGAACGGAGGAGAACTTTGAAGCAAGTCTGGCGGATCCGTCCAGCGGATGCCTTATAACTATAATATCTGAATAGGCAGAGGCCATTCTCATTGTGTCTGCGAGAGTTTCACCCTTGGCAGCAGAGCTCGACTTTGGTTCCGGCACCGAAAGAACGGATCCTCCCAACCTGTGCATTGCACTTTCAAAAGATAATCTCGTTCTTGTGCTTGGCTCGTAAAAGAATGTTGCCATAATCTTTGATTCAAAATCAGAAATTCTCTTTCCCGATTTTAAAAGATTTTCATACTTTTTAGCCAGTTCAAAAATTGCAAACATCTCGTCCGTTTCAATGTCGTCGACAGATACAACATCCCTTTGTTTAAGCATTAAAAATAATGATGTTAGCTTGATATATAAATCTGGTCAGGCGTTTTCAATGACTTTAAATATCCTGCACAGCCTGGGTCAGTTTTCCAGAAGGTTCAGGTATGGCAATGCTAGTTTTTGAAACCTTGAAATAGGTAATGAGGGCGTAAACTGATGCCAGAAAGATAAGGAATGAAGCCATTGCACCAAAGACAATTATCTTGATTCTGTCCTTCTTCACGTTACTCATAGCCGCGGCCAGAAAAACAAAAGATCCACCGCTTCCCATTATGGAAGCAATGGCATTCATTGGTCTCCTGAAATCCAATATGGAAAACCTCTCCACTGAGATCATTGTTGCAATAAGATCATAGGTTCCGGAATGAAACAGGAGGTGAAAATAGAAAATACTCCTTATTGCAAGTGCCAGAGCAAACATGATTGGCATGGCAAATGTCATTATCATTTCAAGTTTGTAAAAATTACCCGCTTTCCTGGCTGTTCCGTTTTTAAAGTTTGCAAAGAGCGACCTCCATGAATTACTTGTCCATCTTACCAGCTGTTTTGAGAAAGCTTTTACCGTTTTTTTTTGCAGAAACGCTAACCATTACATCAAAGTCCTTTGTTGCAAGATATCCTTTTCTTATAATGAGTGAAGTCAGTTCGGAATCGTCTCCTCCTCCTTCATATGGTATATTCCCATTGATCCTGAGATTACGGAATTCTGTTGACAGAATATGCTCTCTTATCAATTCGGTACGATACATTGCACATGCACCGTCCAGCAGGGAAACGCTTCCACGAAGGCTCATAGCCCTCATTATGGTCTCCTTGGAGCGTTCAATGAACTCTGATGCGTAGGAGATTTTGTTCTCAGGCTGTAGAATAATACCTACGTTTGCTCCGACTCCACCAACATCCGGTGTAAAATTATTAAGCAGCTTTCTTACTCCTCCTTCTGGAAGGGAAGCATCCGCATCAATAAGCATTGTAAATTTTGTATCTACCCTTGACATTCCCCTTGCTATTGATTCTCTCTTTCCCATTCTGCTGCCATTCTTCAGGAGAAGAACCTTTGGAATTAACTGCAAATTATCATAATCTTCGCTGTTACCGTCAACAACCACTATAACATTCCTAACCTGGTTTGCCAGTGAAGTTATGCTTTCCTCTATCCTCTTAGGATCTTCAGAATATACTGGCATAATAGCTGTCACATCGTTTTCTGAAAAATTGGTCATAACATAATTTTTCCTCACATATTTCGATGCATATGCCGCATTTAAAATATAAAATAGCATCGAAGCAACTGAAATGAGTAAAAGTATGGTTATAATGGTCAGAAAACTGAAATTCATTATATGGCAAGTATTGTGCACGAGAATTTAAATTTATGGAACAACATATTAGTACATACCTTTAAGCCATGTATATTTAAAAAACATAATCTTAGAGGGGAGATTGTTTGCAGGCCTATATAAAAACATGAACACAATAAAGCCAATCCTTTTAATTTCCGCAGTTATATCATAATGAACATTTCATGGTGCAGGATGATAAGACTGTCTACAAAAATATACAGCGGGAAGCTTACGAATTTGGTATTGGTAAAACACCTGTTTTTTCTTTTTCACATGAAAATGGTTCCAATATATATGCAAAACTTGAATCGTTTAACAGATTTGGTTCAATCAAGGACCGTGCCGCATTTTTCATGATAAAGAAAGCACTATACGATTCTGGAGATGGCATAAGAAAGGTAATAGTTGAAGGAAGTTCTGGTAACACCGGCATAGCTATTGGAAATATTGCAACAGCTCTTGGTCTTAAAGCAGAAATAATGGTTCCACCGGGAGTGTCAAAGGGCACCATGAATGAACTGGAAAAGACAGGGGCGAAAATAGTGCTGAGCAGAGATGGTACTAATCCTGTGAGCACTGAGGGTGCCATTAATCAGGCAAAGAAAAAGGCAAAGGACAACCCGGAACTGTATATCAATCTGTATCAGCACGGAAATGAGGCAAATACAAATGCACACATTTATACAACAGGTCCTGAAATTGAAGAAGCACTTGGAAAACTCCCGGACTATGTGGCCATAGGCATGGGGACAGGAGGATCCATTACAGGAATTGGAAAATATTTCAAAGAAAGAAACCGAAAGATCAAGGTTTATCTTATTCAACCTGACGAGACCAGTTTCATACAGGGTTTGAGAAATTTTGTGAGTGCAAAAGACAAGAAAATTGTTCTTGATAATATCGATCTCATCGATGGTTTCCTGACCGTCACCGCCGAAAAGGCTTTCGGAGCAGTTAAGCATCTTGCAGAAAATTACGGAATATATGTGGGTCATTCTTCAGGGGCAAATTACTATGGTGCAATGGAACTGGCAAGATCCTCAGGTCCCGCTGATATTGTAACTGTTTTTCCGGATAACGGAATCAAATACAGGGAGCTCTATCTTTCAAGGAATATTTTCTCAGAAGAAACAATTGATCGCCTTGAAGAAAAAGCTGGAAAGATTCCTTCCGGTTCAATATTAATGAATAACAAATTTAAAATTTAAAAAAAAATTTTTATCTGCCAGTGAAGTTAGCCTTCCTTTTTTCAATAAAGGCGCTTGCACCTTCCTTCTGGTCATTTGTTTCAAAAATCTTTCCGAAATATTCCGCCTCCTCTTCAAAAAGCCTGTCATTTCTCTTTCTAATAAGCCTCTTAATGTATTTCAGTGCTATGGGAGGAAGCGCTGCATATTCCTCTGCAATCTTTTCAGCCATTTTAACAGGATCATCAGATGTGTAATTCACAAGACCAATGTTAACTGCTTCTTCCCCTCTGATCTTCCTTCCCCTTGATACAAAATCAAAGGCGATTGATTCACCAAGCAACTCCTTCATTCGTTGCGTGCCACCGAAGCCCGGAAGTATACCCAGGGTTACCTCAGGGAGACCAAGAACTGCATCCTTTGTTGAAATTCTCAAGTCACAGGCGAGAGCCAGTTCAAATCCACCGCCAAGAGCATAGCCGTGAATAGCCGCGATCACCGGCATTGGATGCTGAGCGATGAAATGCATGATCTCATTTCCCCTTGTTGAAAAATGGAATGCGTCCGAAGGTTTCATTTCAAGGAACCCTTTTATGTCAGCTCCGGCTGAGAAGGCTTTGTTTCTTCCCGCTATAATTACTATCTTTTCCGGGTTTGCCCTTATGGCCTCATATATCTCCTCCATGGTATCCATATTCAGAGGATTGAGAGGTATTTCCCTTCTTATCCATATTTTTATAACTTTTTCTGACTTCTCTGTTTCAATATTATTCATTGGTCACCATCCTCAATATTTATAAAATCCTTCTCCAGATTTTCTTCCCAATTTCCCTGCATAGACCATATTTCTGAGAAGTACCGGCGGTTTATAGTGCGGATCACCAAATTCCCTGAATAAGACCTCCATAATATCAAATACCACATCATTGCCTATGAAATCGCACAATGTCAGAGGTCCCATTGGATGATTGAGACCCAGTTTGATTGTTTTGTCAATGTCCTCTGCGCTTCCTATACCCTCTTCAAGACATACTATTGCCTCCCTGAGCATGGGCATGAGAACCCGGTTTGAAACAAAACCGGGATAATCATTTACTATGACAGGTTCTTTTCCTAGCTGCTTCGATATTTCAAAAATTTTGTTTCTGGTTACCTCTGATGTTCTATTACCGTTAACGATCTCAACAAGTTTCATGATTGGCGGTGGATTGAAAAAGTGCATGCCTATGAAATTCTCAGGCTCTTTCACAAATGAGGAAAGAAGACTGATGGATATTGATGATGTGTTCGATCCGATTATGGTTCCCTTCGATACATTTGAAGATACCTTTGCCAGAATATCCTTCTTAACATCCAGTCTTTCAAAAGCAGCCTCCACTACTAATTCGGAACCCTTCAGATCATCATATGAACTGCTGAATTTGATCATGTCTAGAATCTGATTCGGTGATAATTTAATGCTCCCTTTTTCACTAAGTTTTGATAATGATTTTTCTATGTTAACCCTGCCCTTCTTTATGGCATCCGGAAATATATCAATGAGAGTGACCTCATGACCTGCCATTGCAAAAACCTGCGCTATTCCGCTGCCCATGGTTCCGGCACCTATGACAGATACTCTCAATATATCGCCTCCAGTGTCATTGTGTGAGCTCCTCCGCCACCGTGGCAGATGGTTGCCAGCCCGTTGCTGAGCTTTCTTTCCCTCATTGAATGGATCAGCGTAACCAGAATTCTCGATCCGCTGTTTCCGAGCGGGTGACCAATTGCTACGGCTCCTCCCCTGACATTTAGCAATTCGGGGTTTATTGACAGCTGATTTCTTACCACTATTGATGCAACTGAATATGCTTCATTGTGTTCAAAAATGTCGTAATCATCTATTTTTTTCCCCTGCTTTTCAAGAAGCTTTTTGGTTGCCGGTACTGGAGCCTCTACAAAATCCTTGGGCGCCAGACTTGCTGACATGAACCCCGTGATCCTGGCTATTGGCCTGAGACCATACTCCTTCAATGCATTTTCCGAAGCCAGCAGGAGTGCAGATGAACCGTCAGAGAGCTGTGAACTGTTTCCTGCGGTCAAAATGCCGTCAGGTCTAAAGGCAGGCTTAAGCGCCTCAAGCGATTCCAGTGATACATCCCGTATTCCTTCGTCCATGCCCAGTTCGTCCATGTGAATGAGTTCATCTTTATTGAGACCTGATTTATTGTATTTTGATGCAAGTTGAAAACTTCTCAGAGAGAATTCATCAGCCTCTCTTCTGGTTATACCATATTTTTTTGCTGTATCCTCTGCGTAAATCCCCATGTGATCTCCGTGAAGCCCTTCAAGCAAACCATCCTTAAGCATGGAATCTGTAAGTTCCATGTGTTTATTGGTCAGATGCTTTACTCCCCATCTGAAATCTGAATCCATCATAAACGGAGAGTTGCTCATGCTTTCAACTCCTCCTGCAATTATGAGGTCCTTTTCTCCCAGCATTATTTCTCTTGACCCGGATTCAACGGCAAGCATTCCGGATGCACATACAACATTAACCGTATACTTTGTTACAAAATCAGGAAGACCAGCCATTGAAGCACACTGACCGGCGAGATTCTGCCCGTTACCTGCCTGAATCGTGTTGCCCATTATTACTTCCTCAACTGTTGACGGATCTATATTAACGTGTTCCATGACACCCTTTATTGAGCGCGATCCAAGGGAATTTGCCTTTATTCCCTTCAGTGATTTCCCATATTTTCCAATTGGAGTCCTCTTTGCTGCTACAATATAAACTTCATTCACAATTATCCATACCTGATTGAACATTTCTTAATATTCTTTCTTGAAGACTTTTGCAAAATAGAATTGGTTAAAATATCTCTTTACCATGGTAAAGATTAATACCTGTCATAACAAACCTGGTTTTTGATCTCAGGGAATTCCATATTGAAAATGATGGAAACGCTAAAGTATGAATTTATCCTGTTTTATCTTAAAAGATCGTAAAAATTTCTGAAAAAAAATAATAGATTATACCTGTCCGGTAAATTCCATTTCTTTTTGTGTCCTGGTTCTCTTTTTAATTATGAATCTGGTGACATACCCTGATATCAGGTTAGTGTTCTTCTTAGATGAACCTACAATAGCAGCAGAAATTATCTTCTTATTGTGATTGAAATCCTCGTTGAAAGTTTCCGGATTTGATTCCACTAAACTGATTGCGATTCTTTTGACATACTGCGGTCTTATACTTCCCATTCAAACCAGTATTTCCGGTAACTATAAAAATATATCATGCCTGTTGATTCAACGGGACAACTAAAACCGGAAATGGAGATAATTTTATGATTTCCGAACTTACTGAACCCAGAATGAATTTGCTTATACCTGAAAGCCTTCTTGTTCCAGAAACTATTAGATCTGCCCCAACTTCACCGGCAGTTTGAACAACCGTTTTGGCTATATCCTCGCCTGGAGAATCTTTTTTGATAAAATTTATGTTAACTCTCATCTTTTCCACGATTTCCATAGCCCCTTCTTTGACGTGATTTGAAATATCCTCCTGTTCGGTATAAACAGTCTCTGGTATAAACGTGTCCACGCCGGTAGCCCCTCGCATAATCCCTGGATTTACAAAGAGAATTGTATACTCCTCACTTATATCCTTAAATTTCATCGAATAGGATAGAGCTTCTCTTGCATTAGGGGAATTGTCGAATGCTACTAGAATTTTCATTTCGAATGATATTAGAAGAGAGTTATATATTAAGGTTATGGCATCTTAGGCTTTGGGACAATATTATTTTGAGCAGAGTCCCCTGTAATCTTTTATCATCTCTGGATTGGTACGCTTCAGATAGCTGTACTGTCTCAGGTTGTGCATGTTGATCTTCAGAGTCTCCTCCGTCTGTTTTCTCTGAGGCAGTTTCTTCCTTATCTTTACAGGCATCTTCCTCTTTATCATGGAATTCACGGATTCTGATATGGATCGCATGTGGTACTGCTCCAGCCATGATTGAGTGTCATCAACGAAACTGTATAACATGGTTTTCCATGAAGCCACTCCTTTGGAACGGAATGTTGCATTTGTCTTCGGGAGGAAATATGGTGTGATTCCGTATTCTTCCACTATTGAGCAGATCTTCCTGTTGGAATACAGTGCATCTCCAAGCATTACCTCAATCTGCGGGCACAGATCCACAGTGTGTGCCATTATATCCGGAAACATGGACAGTTCTCCTATGGAGTGATCATCAGTTGTGTATAAACCAGCTATCATCTTGGTGTGAACACCCACTGAAAAGGAGGAATACTGGAAGTCATGCTTTCCCTTTGTGTGCGGGAAAGCATCCGATTCCATCTTATCCTTATTCTTATTCTTCTCCTTCTCGATCCTCTGCTGGCTCCTCTTTGATTCGTAGTTGACCTTCATGGTGTCTGGATCACCGGTTCCATCGGTGGAGAATATCTTCTCCATGGAATTGCCCGATTCATTCATGATCTTCAGAACCTCATCCAGTAGTTTTTTTGATCGTCCGGGATCATAACCTCTCTCTATGGTCTTGTATGAGAATTCAGATGACACTCCAAGTTTTTCCCCGAATAATCTCAGGAATCCCTCTGCAATCCTGTTGGGCATGCCGAAGTATGTCTGCATCAGCATGACCTTAACTATATCCGAAGTTGGAACGGGAGGCCTTCCCGCTCCCCTCTTCTCCACCTGGATACGGGATGAGGCAATGTTAACAACATCCCTTATTGTTTCCAGAACGTCGGCGATCTCGTTTACCTGTGCCTGGTCATACTGGTGCCAGTTCCTTTCGGCCGGTTCCCTCTTCTCGTAGGAGAAGGATTGATCCCTTACCGATTTAACAAGATTCCTCAGGTCCTCGACATTCTTCCTGGCCACATGTGTATATGACAAACAGGTTTAAATAGTTATGTGGACTATTCCACATAATGAATGGGACAATGATACTCTTTCATTTTCCTGAGAAGTCCGATCATGGAACAATAAACAAGTTCATGCAGAAATTCTACGGGCAGGATTCAACTTCATGGAAAGGAAAATACACGTATCACAGACATGGTTTGCTGGAGAACATACCTCACAGAAAACTGCTTAGAGGAGTCCTGATACTCAGGAACGAAGATGCTCCAAAAGTACTTGAGTTTCTAGGGCAGTATTCTCTGACCCTGCATGTTAGGGAGATAAAGCTGACACCGGACGACGAAAAAACATTAGGGGAGACCCATGAATAATTTTGTCCCAAAACCGGCATCTTATACCATCTTAAGTACTTCCAATTATGTCCAGAGCCTAAATTCCATATTTGTAATTTTTCAGTCATTTCAATGATATCTCCACTTCTAATATGGGTGAATTCAGTTTAATAACCTTTTATTCACTCTAATCCCCCGGCTATCTCATCGGAGTATTACAGTTCAAAATAGATAAGATATAAAAAGTTCGCCTGAATATAACTGCCTAGAGCCATCCTTTCTTCTTTCCTGATTCCTCGCGGAACTGCTCCAGCAAACTCTTTTGAGCACTTGTAAGCTTCTTTGGAACTGCAATCCTGATTCTTATAACCAGATCACCATTCCGGCCTGAATTTACATTCTGGAAACCTTCTCCTTTCACCCTCACAAGATCCATTGGTTGCGTACCGGCGGGAACCTTTACCGTAACCTTTTTTCCAAAAACATCAATTTCGTTCTCAACTCCAAGAGCAGCATCCGGGAATGATATTTCCATATCTGTAACTAAATTATCCTCGCTTCGTCTGAAATTTGGGGCAGAATGAACCTGAATGGAAACATAAAGATCTCCCGTCCTGTTATTATGAGTTTGTCCCTTTCCCTTCACGCGAAGTCTGAGACCATCATAAGCACCCTTTGGTATCGATACGTCTATATTTTCAACTATAGATTTATTTCCAGTTCCGTGGCAGGCCTTGCATGCCTCCTTTGCAACAGTTCCCTTCCCGTTGCATGTCCTGCATGTGGTAACGGAAACCATTCTGAAGAAACCCTGTCCCTGAACAACTCTCTGTTGACCGGTACCATTACAGGTTGGACAGGTAGTAACCTTACCGTCCTTTGAACCGGTTCCATTACATACCTCGCATGGTACAGTTCTTCTGTACTTGATTGATTTTACCGTTCCATGATAGGCTTCACTCATTGAGATGGATATTTCAGTAAGAAGATCCAGTTGAGGATCGTTCTGCCTGTTGAATCCTGAAAAGAAATCTCCTCCACCAAAACCTCTAAAGACCTGTTCAAAAATATCGCTGAAATCATTGTAATGACTAAAGTCCTGCCACGAGAAATCACTCCTTCCCTCTCCAAAGTTTACTGAACCTGTCTGATCATATTGCTTTCGCTTCTGCGGATCTGAAAGAACCTCGTAGGCTTCACTGATCTCCTTGAATTTTTCCTCAGCAACTTTCTTATTATCCGGATTTGTGTCAGGGTGCCATTTCTTGGCCAGCGAACGAAATGCTTTTTTTATCTCTTCGTCTGATGCCCCTTTTTGAACGCCAAGAGTGGCATAATAGTCCTTACTCAATTTTTAGTCACTCAGTCTTGCTTGCTGTTGTCTTTGAAGTCAGCGTCAACAGTCTCTCCCTGTTCCTTTTCTGTCTCTGGACCCTGGTTACTCTCTGGAGTTTCACTCCCCTCACCAGCGGTCTGGCCTTCGCTTCCCTGTGCCTGTGAATATAGCTTGGTGCCGATTTCCTGTATGGAATTACTCAGTTCCTTTGAAATCTCATCAATTTTTGCAATGTCTGATTCTGCTGCTGCTTTCCTGAGTTCAGCAACCTGATCCGTAACCTTTTTGATTTCATCTTCCGTAAGCTTTTCCCTGTTATCATTTATAGTCTTTTCAGCAGTATATGCGAGATTCTCTGCAAGATTGACCTTTTCTGCCTTTTCCTTCTTCTCCTTATCTTCCTGGGCAAATTCCTGAGCCTGCTTCTTCATTCTTTCAATTTCCTCGGGGGTAAGCTTGTTTTTAGCCTCGATTGAAATACTCTGTTCTTTACCGGTTGCCTTATCCTTTGCATTTACATGAATGATACCATTGGCATCAATATCAAAAGTAACTTCTATTTGTGGTATGCCCCTGGGAGCTGGAGTAATACCAACCAGATTGAACATTCCCAGAGAGACATTATCGGCTGCCATCGGTCTTTCACCCTGCACTACATGGATGGTTACCGCTGTCTGCATATCCGCTGCGGTTGTGAATATCTGTGATCTCTTAACTGGAATTGTTGTGTTTGCCGGGATAATAGGCGTTATGACACCACCTAATGTTTCTATACCAAGAGTAAGTGGCGTTACATCCAGAAGAACAACGTCCTTAATATCTCCTGCAAGAACTGCTCCCTGAAGAGCGGCACCCATGGCAACACATTCCATTGGATCAACTCCACCTTCTACCTGCTTGCCAAAGAAATCCTCAACGAATTTCTTTACCATTGGTATTCTTGTTGGTCCTCCCACAAGAATTATCTTATCTACCTGATCCTTCTTAAGTTTTCCACCTTCAAGTGCCTTCTCCAGGGAGATTTTTGATCTTTCCACTATGGGTCTGATCAACTCTTCGAGCTTACCTCTTGTCAAAGCCATCTGTATGTGTTTTGGCTGACCATTTACCGCTGTAATATATGGAAGATTTATTTCAGTGGTTAATGTAGACGATAGTTCAATTTTTGCCTTTTCAGCTGCGTCCTTTAATCTGATATAGGCGGATTTGTCCTTTGAGAGATCTATATTTTCTTTTTTCTTGAAATCTGATATGAGATAATTGATAATGGCTTCGTCCATATCGGTTCCGCCAAGTTTTGTATCACCAGATGTTGAGACAACCTCAAAAACACCATCCCCGAAATCCATGATGGTTACATCAAGGGTCCCGCCTCCCAGATCGAAAACAAGTATCTTCATGGACTGGTTGTGTTTATCAATACCGTATGCCAGAGAGGCAGCCGTTGGTTCATTAATTATCCTTTTCACGTTCAGACCCGCAATTGAGCCTGCATCCTTTGTGGCCTGCCTCTGATTGTCGTCAAAGTAGGCTGGCACAGTTATCACCGCATCTGTCACCTTCTCGCCCAGAAATGCCTCGGCATCTCTCTTTATTTTCTGAAGGATAAAAGCCGATATCTGTTGTGGAGTGTATTCTTTTCCGTAGGCCTTGAATTTATAGTCCGTACCCATTTTTCTTTTTGCCGCATAAATTGTTCCTTCCGGATTTAACAAGGCCTGTCTTCTTGCAGGTTCTCCCACAAGGAGATCACCCTCCTTGGTGAAGGCCACATAACTTGGAAATGATTTCCCTCCAATGGATACCCCCTCTGCACTTGGAATAATCGTTGGTTTACCTGAAATCACAACCGCCGCTGCTGAATTACTTGTTCCTAGATCAATACCTATTATTTTTGACATTATTTCACCTCTTGCACACTATTACCTTTGAAGTCCTTATTACTTCATTGTTGAATAAATATCCCTTTTGAATTTCAGCCACCACCTTATTTTCCTCCCCTTCTTCAGTTATGGACACAACTTCATGAAGCATGGGATTAAACGTTTCTCCAACCGTCTTCATTTCAGTTACACCCAGAGATAGAAGTGTTTGCGTTAATTGTTTTTTTATGGGTTCCAGAATGTCTTTATGTGATTCAATGGCCATTCCTGCGTCTATTGAGTCAAGCACGGGCATCAGTTTCATTACCAGATCTTTTGTTATGAGCTTCTTTGAAATTTCTATATCTTTCTCCTTTGTCCTGATGTATGTTTGCATTTCAGCAATACTTCTGAGAAGCTGGTCTCTCTGGGAATCCATCTTTTCCATAAGTTCCTTTATTTTCAAGTCTTTCGCACTTTCCTTTGTTCCACTCTGTTTTCTTCTCTTAGCCTTGTCTATTTCTTTCTTTATGGGATCACGCGCATCTGTGGATTTCGATGATTCTAAGGGCATTGAAATGTAAATTTGTTCTTCTATATATATTTAACTATTATTCCACATTTTGTGTGAGAGAAAAATCCCGAAAGGATTTCTGTATGTTCCACACAATGATTTATCATGCACATTGGACGTCCGAATATTGCAAGTTAAATTTCACTGTGAATTAACAAATTGTTAATAATTGAATTAGTACTTATGATTTATGACAAAAGTATTGTTTGTTCTCACGAGTGGAAAGGAAACACCGGAAAAATCCAGAATGGCTCTTGTAATGGTTTCAAGACAGGTCAATGCCAAAAGATATGAGGATGTTAAAGTATTATTATACGGAACTGCAGAGGAATTCGTGGCGACTGGAGAGGGCCCTATTGCTGAGGCTTTTGAAACAATAATAAAGAGTGGGGCGCTTGATTCCGCGTGCGTGGCTGTTGCAAAAATGTATAACGTCGATGAAAAACTAAAGTCTAAAGGTGTTGAACTGTTTCCGTTTGGAGAAAGGCTTGCTAAGTTTGTCAACGACGGATATCAGGTAATAACCCTCTGAATTCAATCTGATTCAAAAACGGCTTCGTTGGAATCCAACTTTGCGGGAACTATTAACGTATAAGGTGTCAGATCCTCATGAATTGAGGGTAAACCTTTCAGGTCGGTGATGAGAATTTTCTCCCCTGGCTGGTTGATCCTTGAAGCTATAATGAGCTTCCTTCCGTCAATTGATTCGTCCTCAGCTTTTTCCATCATCTTTTTCAGAGATTCCGCAAGTTCTGAGGTGGATATATTTCTCCCATCGAAAATATCAATGAGGGCAATTGTGTGCAGATTATTTTTAAGATTTACCAGAATTTTTGTAAGTGGACTTACCGGGATAAAGTTCGAATATACCTTTGGAATTGATACAACCTGTCCAAACCTGTAGAATGATAAGCCGCACTTAAATGGTATGCTGGATATGATTGAGGCATTTTCCCTTACTTCCACAGTTTCGCCGGTCTTTTCAAGACCTTTTATTAAAGATATGTGAGTTGTTGCAATGAATGGATCGCCGGGAACAAGAATTACTATATCTTCCCCATTTCTAAGTATGTGGGAATAGTCATCAACTTCCATCTTATCTCTGGTAAGGTGGATATATTCCTTGTGAAAAAATTGCTCAAATTCCTCCCGGAAATGTTCAGGCAAAAATGATGTGTAACCATCCAGATAGATATAATTTGACTTTTTCACTATATCTGATTCTTCCAGTGTAAAACTCCTGACACCCCTCATGCCAGTTCCTAGAATGAAGATGGTCACTCTTTCAGTTCCTCTTCTATTCTCACAAGCTCATTTAATTTCGCCAGTCTTTCCCCTCCGATTGTACCGGTTTTTATGTAAGATGATGAAAATGCAATTGAGAGATGTGCTATGAAATCATCAGTGGTCTCACCACTTCTGTGGGATATTACATTCTTCATTGAGGCTTCGGTTGCAGCTTTTACAGCTCTCCAGGTTTCTGTTAATGTACCGATCTGATTTACCTTTATGAGAACAGCATTTGTAGAGTGCATTTCTATTCCTTTCTCAATCCTTCTGGCATTTGTTGTATAAAGATCATCGCCGATGATAAGGGCCCTTGATCCAACAGAGGAAGTTATTAATGAAAAACCATCAAAATCTTCTTCGTCCATGGGGTCTTCAATAATTGTAAATCCTTTCTCCTTAACCATGGACTTTACAAAATCTATCTGCTGATCCCTTGAAAGTTTATGATTTCTATAGTTATATGACGATCCGTCAAAGAAATTAGATGCGGCAAGATCTGATCCCATGACCACATTGACCTTTTCCTCAGAGGATATTTCATTGCATGCTCTCTTCATTATATCCATTGCATCTTCATCACTTATGGATGCTACCCATGCTCTCTCGTCTCCAACACCAATACTTTGACCGGGGAGTTTTTCAGATAATAGTTTTCCAACTCTTTTATGAATTTTGGAATTCACCATTATTGCCTTGAGAAAGGATTCGGAACTGTTCGAAACAAGAAATTCCTGAATGGTGGTTCCATTTATTGCATGCTTTCCGCCACCGAGAACATTGCCCAAAGGCTTTGGAAGCTTTGCTCTGAAATTACCGCCAGCATACCTGTATAATGGAATGCCGATCTTATTTGCAACAGCCTTTGCACATCCAATGGAAAGTGCTGTTGAAAGGTTTCCACCAATCTCAGCAAAGTTTTCCGAGCCATCGATCTCCCTGAGAAGATCGTCAAAGCCTGATTGATTAAAAGCGTTAAATCCAATTAGCCTTTGCCTTACTCTTGCATAGAAATTCTCCACAGTTTCTTCAGGGGAGCCATTTCTGAAAGGTATTACTTCAGTTGCACCTGTGCTCGCTCCTGATGGCGCACCGCATGTACCCATAAAATTTCCTATTTTAACAGAGGCTTCAACAGTAGTATTGCCTCTTGAATCTAATATAACCCTCGCACTGCAGTCCGTAATTCTAAAGTCGTCGTTCATGTTAGTGATATCATTTCAAACAAAATAAAACTACTTTTTCTCCTTCAGATTATTTTTATATCTTACGCAAAAGGATTGATAGTTCTTTTTATAATCAGTCCACTGTGATTTAAAATCATCATTTACCCTGGTAATTTCCTTTGCAGGAACACCCCCTACAATGGTATCCTCATTCACTGTCTGCCCTTTTTTAACAACAGAACCCTCTGCTACTACCGCCCATTTTCCAACTTTGGTAAAGTCTGTGACAACCGATTTCATTCCTATAACTGCATAGTCAGATATTTGGGCCGTATGAATGACGCATGAATGACCAAGCGTTACGTTCTCCCCGATTATTGTCCTTTCTCCTGGTCTCGCATGAATCACACAATTATCCTCCACAGCTGTTCCGTTTCCAATGATAATCTCTCCGTAATCACCACGAATCACTGCCCCGGGTCCTACCCATACGTTTTCGCCAATGGTAACCCTACCAATGATCGTTGCGTTTTCAAAAATATAACAGCTCTCTGATAACTTCGGGACCCTTCCTTCAAATTCAAATATTGGCATGATCAGGTAATGTTTGTCTCCTTAAGTTTTTTAGCAATGCTTTCTACAACTTTCCATGATTGATCATATTTCATTATACCGCTCTGCACTGTGAGCCCTGCCACAATATTTCCGCATAGAACAGCAAAATCAATGTCATACTTATTGTAAAGAGCGGCGTAAAATCCCGCTCTGAAAGAGTCCCCGGCACCTATGGTATCTACCACTTTCTCTGCCTTAAGCGCCTTCACATCTATCTTTTTGTCACTGTGATAAAGCGTTGTACCTTTCGAACCTCTTGTTATTATGATATCAATGCCTGTGGCTGTCATTTCTGCAATATTAACATTAGAGAGATTCTGAATGATATTTATTTCATGCTCATTGCAAATTATGACATTTGCCACATCGAGGAACCTTTTTATTGCTGATGAATTGTATTTACTTCCAGCCTCTTGGCCCGGATCGAAGACAACTTTGCTGTGAGGGGTTGTTTCAATAAGTGCCAGATTCTTTTCAGGTATCCCGGTAGATGAATGTATATATTCATAGTTCTTCGCAGGAAAAATATAATCATCTGTTCCCATTGGGCCATCGGCCATAAAATATCTCTGATTGGCCCCATCCGTAACTGCATAACAATTTGGACCAAAATTGCCATCGACGATCCTGATAAATTCAGTATTAATTTTCCTTCTCTTCATTTCCTCTATATAGGAAGAGTGTGACTTTGCTGAAACTATGGATATTATATCAAAGGGAAAACCCAGTATAGATCCTATCAATGCAAAGTTGCCGGCTGTCCCGCCAAATGCCTCCATTGCCTCTGTTACAGGCGTTGAAACGAGATCGCCTAAGGCACTGACTCTCAGAACTATATCTATGTTGATATGACCAATAAATGCGAGAAATTCATTCTTCTTTTCTGGCTGCATAATCCACAAACTTGAATCTGAATAAATAATATTTGATCCTTTTAATGGGATCAAACATCAGACCTGCGCTTTTTAAATCAATGATATAATTATCTGGTTTGTTGCAGCTTTCCAAGTTTAACACCCACTCTGATGACGCCTATATGGGTTATTGCCTGCGGGTAGTTTCCTATCATATCAAAATTGTCCATATCAATCTCCTCCGAGAAAAGTTTAAGGTCGTTTGATAGCCCGAGGATGGTTTCATAAACTTTCCTGGCATCTTCTTCTCTGCCCATTTCAATGAGTGCTTCTGCGTACCAGAATGAAAGCAATAGGAATGGATTATCCTTGCAGGATAAACCATCGTCGTTAAGATATCTGGAAAACAGATATCTGTCATGCATGAGATTCTTCTCTACCATGGCTATTGTTCCCTTAATCCGTTCATCTGTTCCAGGAAGGAAGTCGAGCACTGGAATCCTGAGAAGAGATGCATCAACATCCCTGGATCCATAGTATTGAACAAATGAATTCAGACCCTTATCAAATCCATTTTTAAGCACATCTTCCTTGATCTTGTCCCTCTGGATTTCCCAGTCCTCGTACGGAAAGGAAAAATTTTGCATCTTTCCAATCTTAATTGCCCTGTCGATGCCCATCCAGCACATGATTTTTGAATATACATAATGCTTTTTTTCAGTCCTGAACTCCCAGATGCTTGAATCTGGTTCAGCCCATTTTTCTATTATTTTGTTTGTTGTTTCAATGATGAAGTTTCTCAGGAATGTGTTTATGTATCCCCCAGCATTGCACAGGTGATAAATGGCGTTTATTATGGATCCATATTGATCCAGTTGCAATTGATTTGATGCCAGATTGCCTATTCTTACTGGCTTTGAACCCATGTAACCTTCGTAATCCAGAGATTTTTCACTGATGTCGTCCTGTAAATTAATGGGATATATTGTCCTTATTTTACCTTCGTTTTCTATGATTTCCATTATATCATAGAGAAATTTTGTTGCATATTGGTGATACCCAAGAAATGATTGTGCTTCAATCACGTATGCGGTATCCCTTATCCATGAATACCGGTAATCCCAGTTTCGTTCTCCCCCAATGCATTCTGGCAAGCTTGTAGTTGGTGCTGCAACCATAAGTCCTGTGGGCTCATAAAACAGACCTCTTAGAGTTATGGCTGACCTCATTATTTCGTCTTTATATATACCATTATATGTACTCTGATCATGCCAGTTAGACCAAAATTCAATGGTCTTATTCAAAAGTTCCATGGTCCTGAAATCATCTATGACAATGTGATCCTTTAATCCGTAAGATATGACAAAAATTTCTGTGGAATTTTCCTTTAAGGTTAATTTCTGATTTAATCCTGGTTCATTCAAGGTTATTGGAACTGTACCCAGATATGAGATTACACGATTTCCAGAAGAAATGGTAAAACCTTTTTCATTCATCTCTTTTAATTTTCCCATATCATCATAATCTGCTCTCATTGTTACTTTTAATGAAACCTCAATGGGGTTTTCAAAAGATCTTAAAATTCTGTGAATTTCGGGAAACTTTATGTTCTCGTATTTTGTTTCCGGGAGAAAGTCGGTTATTTCCAAAATTTTTTTTTCATTCTTAAAGAATGAAGTTTTAAGCACAGGAGTCTTTTCAACATACTCCTGTTTTACAGTAATTCCATTGGTGTCGGTCGGACATAATTGAAAAAATGTGCCCTTCTTGCTGTCAAGAATACAATCAAATACAGGCGGAGATGAAAAAATTGGGAGACATGCCCATGAGATCTTTCCGTTTGCAGCAACAAGTGCTGCAGAAGTATTGTTAGCTATCATTCCATGATGTCTGATCAGCGGAAATCCATTCACTTCGATATTCCTAATATCAATCCCTTGACTCATTAATCAATAACCTGCCATTTTATCTAAGTGTTATGATCTGAAATTGAAAAAGATTTTTAATGTGGGAGACTATTTGCCTTTACCCGGCTTAGCTCAGTTGGTAGAGCGGCGGACTGTAGAGGGAACACGGGGTGAAACCGCCGTAATCCGCAGGTCTCTGGTTCGAATCCGGAAGCCGGGATATAAAATTTGGTGTAGTTGTTATAATACACTTTGTTGAATGAAGTTTTTTGCGTGTAAGTAAAGGAGGAACTATCTGAAATTGACCCAAATTGAGATTCTTTTGAAAACTTCCTCGAATGGTGGCAGTTCTCCAAGAACTATTTGTTTCATTTCTCTGGCAAAAGATTCTTCTCGTTCTTTCAAATTGGTTAGAAATAATGACTTGTTGAATGCCAATCCGTAAAAGCTTATCTTTTGATTAATAAGGTCTACGTCAAATTTTATATTTTTCCTCCCTATAAGATAGTATAGATCGAAAATATCCCTAGCTTTTTTCCTGGTCAATATTGCCCTGACTTTTTCTGCGCCAACTTCATCAAGGTTCATTCCAAGTAAATTCTTAATAGGAAGATCATACTGAGGAAAATCCAGTTTTAGAGGAATCTTAGGCAAAAGTATTGTTTCTCTTCCGCTTGCCTCCACATATATAACACAACTGTCCCTTTGGGAAGTGTTTAGTGGACCATTAATCATGAACCTTGCTGAAATCCCCGTTTCCTCATTCTTTATATTCTTCAATTTGTTAGAAAAGCCATAAAGATTAAGGGATTTTGAAACAAATTCTGGGAGATCCTTTTTTATATTCCCCGTTATGGTAAAATCTAAGTCTTCCGAAAATCTATTAAGACCATGAAAAAACCAGAGATAAGTACCACCTTTGAAAACTAATGGTAAATCAGACAAAGAGGAGAGTAAAACACTCTGTAGATAGTGCTTTTCCTGTTGCCATGGTCTTAAACCTGAAACTTTTGCCATTTCTCTGATTGATTTCGCACCTATCATTGAAATACCTCTAACATCTTTTTCTTACCCTTTCCAATGAATTTAAGGAAAAGGGGCCTTAGTTTTTTGTACTCACTCGTTCTTCCTAACTCCAAAACATCATCTAATGTGAACAGTTTAAGGTAATAGCCATCAAGCAGTGCCTTTTCCCTGGTTGCAACGAAACAGTAACTGCCGGAGACTTTGTGACGCTCAAATCCAAACATAAGGCCGGGGTTTATTTTATGATATTCCAAGCCCAGTTCATGATATGTAATTGAATTTACCGGGGTTACTGACTGTATATAACGGGGAACTTGTTGAATAACATTATGAAACAATAACGCAGAGTCAAGAGAAATATATGATGGCTCAACTAGTTGTGAAGCTATGACAAAATCATCTTCGACAAATGATATTTTTCCTCTGATAAGTCTTATTGCCAGTTTCTTTTGAACCAATCTCGACAGATAAACTGCAGCAACATTTCTATCTTTATTTATGAGGTGTGCTAGTTGGGAAGTATTGTATACTGCCCGTCCACTAGAAAGAGCAGAATCTCTTATTTTATAAAGCGAAGAAACTTCATTCATTGTCATCCTCAATTAACAAATCTGTTAATGTACAATGATGATACTCTACTTTAAAGTTTCTACCAATGGTATTTCGTAATTATTGCCTTATTGAATTTATATTAAAATCATTAAGGTGTTCAGACCCATAAGATAAAACAGCAGTTATTGCGACATCTGGAATATTAGACTCTTCTGTGAAAGGCACTGGAATGAATTTTTCCCAAGCCTCAATAATGTTTGGAGACCTGATATGAACTTTAGGGTATTGGCTTTAACCTTGACTTCCGCATGACAAACACTATCATTGTTTCATGCGAAAATCAAGTTTCAATCCTCGTTAGAGGTACATAAAGTTAAACATAAACTCCGAGAGAGGAAATTTTACAGATAATTTTCTATTAATTTGGCCCTTTAGATATTTTAAAAAATTTTCAACCTTCAATTTAGAACTTAATTTCAAACGATGATTTGTTGCATAGTTTTCTTTACAGCCATTGTTATGAAAGCCGTATGCATTATGCCCTCACTGTCAGGTCTCGTTGCATCCTTCCTCACAAGAAGATTTCTCTTAATAAGTTCAAATGTTTCAATAACATACAGACCATTTTTTTCCATTTCCAGAACAGTATTTTCAACCTGGTCAAAGTTCGGCAGGTAGGTAATAATACGCCCCCCCATTTTCAGAGAACTTACCACATTTTTCAAGCATAACCATGGATCCGGCAGATCCAGAAAAACTGCATCAAATTTCCTTTGCTCTGAAGTGAAATCAAATTCGTTTATATCTATATTGTGAAATTCAAGTTGCGCCTTTGTATTGAATAATTCCATGTTTTTTCTAACTATGGCCTCAGTGCTTTTATCACGGTCTATTCCAACTATGATTCCCTTTTCTCCGATTACGCTGCTTATTTGTACAGATAATGCACCAGATCCTATCCCTGATTCCAGTACAATTGCACCGCTTCTGATTCCTGATGCTGATACAATTGCCGCTGAATCTTTGGAATTTATAATTTGCGCTCCTCTGATACCTGCAGAACCGAAATCATATGGGATGCCGTCCGATATGAGGTATTCATTTCCCCTGATCTTTATTATATCTCCACTCCTGATTGAAATGTTAAATGGGATCTGTATGGTTTCTTTTCCCATATATATTAGATTCTTTTCCTCATCAATGTATCCGCCCTTATTTTTCCCTATTAATGTTCTCATTATACCCTCCATAATATCCAATTATAATATCGGAAACGTTGGTTCCGGTAAATCCCGTTTCAACCTGAACCGAATATCTTCTTGCAAACCCTGCAGAATCACTTTTGTCAAGATAGCCCTTAAAATCAGTATTAAGTGTTTCTCTTTTCAATTTATCGTCAACCATCATTCCCATCAGTCCACTGTTACCATCATCACCATCGGTTGCCGTGGACATTAATGAAAATACTTCATTTTTGTTCATTTCCAGCATTATTCTTAGAGAGAGTTCAGTATTTCTGCCTCCTTTCCCATTACCATTGACCTTTGCTGTGGTCTCTCCAAACCCCGTAAACCAGAAAGGTTTTCCTTTTTCAGCGAATATCTTTCTCAATATTAGAGGAAGTTTTTTCGATACCTCCATGATATCTCCAATAAGTATCTGCCCAAGGCTCAGTATATCGTATTGATCAGAATACATCTTAATATTTGCAGTTAATGAATCAGCAAATATTTCTCCACTCAGAATAAGCTCCATATCTGTTTTACTTTCATGATTCAGGTTATAACTGTTCGCAACGGGGCGTAGATCTTCAGGAATACAGGAACTTTTGATGCTTCCAAAATTAAAGTGATGTACAGCAAAGGGGTTGGAGCCTATGAGGTATAATTCATTAGAAGGTACATCAGATATAAGCAGAACCATGTATCTGTTAAAATTCAATTTTTGAAGAATCTTTCCGCATTTAACTGATGAAATACCACACCTTAAAGCATTTAAAGATTCTATATCAGTGCCCGCGTTCAGCAAACATTTAGTTATATTAGAGAACGTTTGATCGTCTATACCGCTTTCAGGTAATTCAAACAGTGCAGATGCTCCTCCCGAAAGGAGAACAATCAAATTTTCCTCCTTTGCGTTTTGTAATAGGTTCATAATCTTGCGCGTTGATTCATATGAATCAGCAAGTGGTATGGGGTGGTTACCCTTGAATATTTTAAGATCGGAATCAGAGGAATTTACGGCAAATGGAGCGAGTATAATCTTTAATTTTGACGATCTAAAGTTTGTCTCGCTTATTCCTGCAGCCATGGATTCCGCAGCTTTTCCAAGGGCAAATACAGCAGTTTTATCAGGTATTAAATCAACGTTTTCAAGCCTTTTAGCTACAATTCTGCCAGGTTCATTTTTCAAAAATGTTGTGCGTAATATGTTCAGAATCTTGTTTGCCCTTTGAACATTCAAAAAATTGTGATCTGTGGGGAATTCTTGTATATTCATTCTACCTCAAAATCCCTCAGATGCCATGCTATGATACCCCCGGAAACGCTGTATACAGGGACCTTAACACTGTTTCTGAGCAGTGATGCTTCTCTTAGACTCTTACCTCCGCTGTTGCATATGATGCAAATTGGAACGTTTTGATCTTCAAGCCACTTAGACCTCTCAATCATTTCCGGAAGTGATAAATTAATTGATCCCTTTATATGACCCAGTTCTCCATTAAAATCACCAGGATTTCTTGAGTCTATTAACAGAACTCCGTTTGAATCCATCATTTCTTTCAATTCACTCACAGAGATTGCTTTCTTGACCTTCATTAACTATTGTTATGAATAAATCGATATAAACTATTATGTGGGAATTCAAACGATAACTAGGTTAAATAAACAAAATAAATACTCAGAAGTCATTACTATTAATGAAGAGCGAAGTTAAGGCATTGATCTTCACTTCAGTAGGACACTTTGCCAATGATGGTACATTCCTTCTTTTCTCCGCGCTCATAGTTTTTTATTCTAATATAGGGATTCCTGTATATTTCACAGGTTCATTGGCCATAGTTTACACACTTCTCAGTGGTATTTTTGCCCTTTATGTTGGAAAACTTTCTGATAAATTTAACAAAGACCCTGAATTAATGTCAATTGGTATTCTGATAATGGGAATAGCAGTGGCTCTTCTAGCACTTCCCTTCTATTCATCATATGGAGAATATTATACTGTCACATTAGGGTCGCTTATTCTGGGAATAGGCCAAGCTTTCTATCATCCCATCGGGGCAAATATAATCAGATTTTCAAAGCCCGGTAGAGATATGTCTGACTTCCTTGGAATTAATGGATCCTTTGGAAGCCTCGGGAGAAGTCTCCTAATATTAGTATTTGGAGCATTTGTTCTTTCAACCGGTGATTTCACAGGTACTTTGCTTTATGCCATCATATTTATAGTTCTTTCAGGAATAATTTATTCTGGTACTTACAGGATTAGAAAACCGGAAAGAAAATCAGGTAAACAGAATAAATCCATGAAGGGTGAATTGACGGGTAGTGCAGGTGTGTGGGGATTCATTGCAGTCCTCACATCCTCATTCTTCCTGCGTTCAATGTTTCTTGGAAGTGTTTCAGTTTATATCTTCTCTTATCTCGATCAGATAGATGGTAACAGCAGCGCCCTGTCATTTATTTTTCTTGGGGTAAGTCTGATGACGCCCGTCATAGGACAGCCCTTTTTTGGATATCTGACCCGTAAGAAGGGAGGTTTCCTCACAGTCGTTTTGACCGGGGTAATATCTTTTGTGATGTTTGTTGGCTTTTTAGCCACAAATATGTATTATATTGATCTTATTTTTTACTCTGTTTATGCATTTGCAGCTTACACCGGGTTTCCTACATTGCTTGGTTTTATAGGTCAGAATGTTCCAGCGTCCGTATCTGCTCGAGCGAATACCATAGCATGGGGGCTTGGAAATACCATTGGAAGCAGTGCTGGACTTGGCTTTTTCCTTCTCTTCTACAAAGTACTGGACCAGAGCCTTCACACGGTATTTATAGAAATTTCCCTGTTCCTTCTTGCGTCAATAATAATTGCACTGTTCATCCCAATGTATTCTAAGAAAATCGTTCATGAAACAGAAACTTGAAATCGATCTAATTATGTTGATCAATCATGATAAAAGGAGGCAGAGGTATTGACTGAATTCAGAGACGCTCTGGGCAATATAACACAGATTAATGATAAACTGGAAAGAATAGTTTCACTTTCACCATCAGTAACAGAAACTTTGTTTGAATATGGGCTTGGAAAAAAAATAGTAGGAGTGAGTGCATTCTGCAAAAGGCCCGCAGAAACAGATAATATAAGAAAAGTAGGCAGTTATGGAACCGCAAGGATAGAGGTTCTTGATGAAATTAAGCCGGATATAGTGATGATGATGAGTGGCTACGCAGAGCCACTCTACAAAAAAATAAGGGAACGGTATAACACCTTTCTGTTCAAACTCCCAACAACCGTTTTTGGCATACTTGAGCTGATCAAGGAGGTTGGTATAGTAACCTCAAGTCAGGATAAGGCTAGGGAACTTGAATATGCGATGTTACAGGGGCTGAAGAAGGTTAGAAAGTATTCAATGAAAGGGTATCTGGAAATTGACCTTGGTGGACCGGTAACATTTGGCTCTCAGAGCTATATCACCGATTCACTCACTCTTTTTGGCCTGACTTTGCCATTTGAGATGAGACAGCACGAATGGATGGTTCCCAATGATCAGGAAATTGTGGAATTTGATCCGGATATCCTCATCTATGAAGGTAAAATGTACCGGGGTTCCAATAAGGAAGAAGTCCAGAAAGCGTTTACGGATCGAGGATATGGAAATTCGAGCTTTATGAGGAATAAGAATATCTTCGTCACACCTGGAAAACTGGATTTCTTTGCACACCACGGTCCAAGCTTTTTCAGGGAAGTAATTCCATGGTTAAGAAATACACTTGATAGTGTATCTTTGTGATGTTAGAATATAGAATTGTTTGCAGAAAGAATCCTTAAGAAGCACACTTGGAAAGAGTTTGTGATTAGATAAGCATTTATATAACCACAACATATCTAACTTGTCTTTTTAGACAGGAAAAGTAACCAAATGGAAGGAACAACCAAAATTAAGGACCTTAATCCTTATTCCAGAAGGGTAAACGTTTTGGGTAAGGTAGTAGAAGTTGGACAGCCAAAAGAAATAACAACCAGATTCGGAGAAGGAAAGTCTGTAACTGAAGTCGTCATTGGCGATGAAACAGGAAAGATAACACTTTCTCTTTGGGGAGATCAGGTAAGCAAAGTCGAGAGCGGAAAGACCCTTTATATTGATAACGGATATATTTCCCTCGTTAGAGGCCATATGAGACTAAACGTCGGAAAATATGGAAATCTCAACGACTCTGAAGAAGCTATCGAAGAACTCAACACTGAGTTGGACATGAGCGAAAAGGTTCACGAGAGCAATTACAGAAGGAGTGGACCAGGTAGTGGAAGCAGCGGAGGCTTCAGAAGAGGCGGAAGCGGTGGCGGAAGCTACAGAAGAGGCGGTTTCAACCAGAACTCTGGAAACAGAGATAATGGCGATAACGAAGACAGAGAATTCTGAGTTAAATAAAACTCACAAACTCTTTTTTTGATTTTTATAAATTTCTAAAATTTCTATATTATTTGTTGCGTTTTCAGGTTTTTTATCATCTCTCCATCTACCTGTAAATCTAGGGAAACGAAGTGCTAATCCTTTTCCAAGAGCATCTTTATTGCAAGTGTGGATTGGACTTACAGTTATCTCTGCACCCTTGACCTCCATTACTTTATCAGGATAAATCCAGACATCCGGGATTAATATTGAGTCAACATTGTTTGGCTTTCCGGGAACTACAGATCCGGAAAAAATTCGTGGTAAACTGAAAAGAACATCATCTGTAAAGCCCGTTCCCAGTTTACAGAACGTTTCAAAAATACCCTTTTCCCGGTTATAGGTAGCCAGAAGAAGAGCCCCGTACGTTTTAGCTCTCCTTCCATGCCCCCAGAATGCGCCAACAACAGCAAGGTCGAAAGTATCATTGATCATTGACTGATAATCCCTTTTGTATTTGATCCAGTTCCACCCGCGAGCGCCTGCTCTGTAAATTGATTTTTTATCAAGGCTCTTGGCAACTATGCCCTCACAGCCGTCCTCAATGGATAATTCAAAAAACGCTTCCAGTTCTGCAGGATCAGAGGATTCTATTCTTTGTGCAAGCTTTATCTTATCTGTTTCCTTTATGGTTCTCTGTAATGCTTTCCTCCTGTCGGAATACCCTTTTCTCGACAGATCCTTTCCATTTAGGTATACTATATCAAAAAGAAACAGAGTAATGGGTATCTCATCCTCAATGGTCTTATTACCTGCTCTTTGGATTTCCTTTCCCTCCTCGGAAACAACTTCAAACTTCATGATATTGTCACTTTTGGCGGAAGATGTTGAGAGGTCATTCTTGCGTCCGCGTCTTCTTGATATCTCCTGGAAAGGAAATATCTCCCCTGTAGCTGGATTGTATGGAACCATTTCACCATCTAGAATTCCATCCTTTATTTTGCGCTGACTTTTGACTGCTTCCACCACATCTGGAAATTGTCCTGTGGTCTCTTCATTACCCCGTGAAAATATCTTTACAGTTCCATCCTTGATATGAACCTGAGCCCGTAAGCCATCGTATTTGTATTCAAATGCAGCTTTACCACCCATTTTCTCTAAAATAGATGGAATGCTCTGAAGCCTTTCTGCAAGCATTACTTTGAACGGTATCATTGGTTTTGGTCCAAAATTTTTGATCTCTTCACGATCATTTTTAAAAAGAATTTCAGAAATTCCTGCCAGGTCTGGATTGAAATTGTAATAACTTTCCACATCCTGTGATATATCTTCAAAATGAAAGGCATCAACCAGTCCCATCAGTATGGTGGAATCTGCAACTCCCAACCTTAGCTTTCCCAATGCGATTCTCACAATGTACTTTGCCTCGTCTGCGGACCCTGATAAAAGCAAATTTTTCATCAGATCTTTTTTTATTTTTGTACTATCCGGCCCACTCTTTTCACTGATCAACTTCAGAGTGTTAAAGACCTTATCAACTGTCATAATGTCTTTGAATAGAAGTTCCTGTTTATTGGAATTCATTAGTTCCTGTGTCAACGAACCAATATCTCCGATTTTACCAAGCTTCCTCAGAATAATCTCAGGATCGTTTCCAGATATGTCAGATAAAATCTCTATTACTGTCTTTTCTGCTATGCCTGTTTCTTTTCCCTCATAATCGGGTGCAATTTTTCCCTGTATGAGGTATATTACCTTTTTTAAATCAGTTCCTGATTCAATAAAGAGGGAAGATAATATTTGCTTTAATTCAAGCCTTTTGGATGTATCAGTCATCCTGTTCAAATAATCTGAAAATATTGAAAATAACAACACCATGTTATTTTATTAAATGCTTTAAATTTTCTTTTTATTCGTCCTCGGAATTATTCAGTTCTTCTTCCTCAGGCATATTCTCTAAAATCCACTTATGATGATTCTTCATCCACTTTGGATGTTCCTTCAGCCAGATGAAAATGGAAAACCCTTTGGCACTTATAATCCTCTTTGGAGGCGCTTCAAGGTCGTACCCATCCTCATCCAATTCATAGGTCATAAATTTGTTTCAAACTCTAGATATATATAAACTAACGACTTAATGAGCTTTACTGATAATTAAATATTATTCTTATATTGAACGTTTTCCAGGAACCTTCGGGAATGGAGTTACCATCTCTATTTTTGGAAAACCGCATAAGTATCTGACCAGCCTTTCAATGCCTATTCCAAAACCGGCTGAAGGGAGTAAACCTCCTGAAGCCGCTTCAATGAACCACTTAAATTGATCTGGACTTTGACCCTTGAGAGCCACCCTTTGAAGAATTTTTTCTATTTCAAATTCCCTTTCACCACCTGAAATAGCCTCACCAAATCCCTCTGGATATATAAGATCCATATCCATAAGATATCCCTCATTTTCTGGATCCTCTCTGTCATAAAATTCCCTTTCATTTACTGGTATATCTATAATCCAGAAAGGATCGCTCATTTTCGCAGATAACACATCCTCGAAATGTTTTCCGTGCTGGCTCAGGGCATCTTCATACCTGATTTTGACAAATGGCTTTTCCGGCTGGTTTAAAATACGTTTTAAATCTGTAAGGTCCTGGCTGTTTTTATTCTTAACCTCTGCAATTACCCCTGAAATCATATTTTCGGCAAGAGAAATCATATCGTCTCTGGTAGCATTCAAACATTCAATATCTATTTGCGTAAATTCTGAAAGATGCCTACCGGTGGATGCCTTATCTGATGTTTCGAGCCTTACATTTGGAGAGAATGTGAAAATTTTACCCAGATACTGAACAGAAATCTGCTTATGGAAAATCATGCTCTTGGTAATTGAATATTTTTGGCCATAATATTCAAAGGAGGTATCGAAAACCGGGTGGTTTAATGGATCGGTTGCTGTTGAATAAATCACCGGTGGAATTTCCAGATAGCCCATGTTTCTTAAAAACTCAGAAAAATAGCTTCTGACTGTTCCGTTTATCTTCAAAGCATTACGAAGAGTTGATCTGTTCAGTGGTTCAATTGTCTCTCTGATTGATATTTCTTCCATAAGTTTTAGATTAATTAATAATATTAATATCATTTCAATGGGAAAGCGACGTTTTAATAATATAATTGTGAAATTAATGACAATACTGTTATATTTATTAATTTAACATGAACAAATTGTTTATTTTAATTATTCATAATCATTATTGGGAGTCTTCTAAAAACATTACAATTTCAAGCACTCCTCATAGGAAATTACCTTCTCGTTGCCAGTTCTTTTTAGTATTTTATAGTGCATACTCATATTCCTGGCCAATTCACCATCAATATCATCACGATCACCAACAAATATACTCCCGATGAGATCGATATCGTTCTCAGACATCGCCCTCTTTATTAATCCATCTTTAGGCTTTCTGCAGTTACAATTATCATCAGGCGTATGCGGACAGAAATAAAATTTGTCTATGCCTGAATTAAATTTCTTTAAGCAATTGTTCAGAGATTCATTAAAATTTATAGCGTCTTGCTCACTGAATAATTTTCTTCCAATTCCTGATTGATTGCTTATCACTATTATTAAAAAACCAAATTTTTTATAACTCTTAATCAGATCGATTGCGTCCTTGTAAATTCTAATTTGTTCAGGCTTACTGCAATATGGACAATCTACATTTATTGTTCCGTCCCTGTCAATAAATAACGCCTTATTCATAGAACATGATTTCTTAAGTATATTTAGTCATGTTCAACGGTTTTAGATTGTTCACAATTAAGTAAAACCTTTGCCTCCAATTAAATATATCAATAAATATTTATACTATAAAATTAATAACTGAACATGGATTTCTTCAAACGTGATATAAGAATAGTTGCCTACCTGTTATTCATTGCTGTAGCCCAGTTTATAGTTTTTTTAAATATAGCCGGGTTTCTTGCGCCAAATTATTCCATACATTCAAACACGATCAGCCATCTGGGTGTTCCAGCATATACACCTTACTGGTGGCTTTTCTCAGCTACAATAATTATTCTCGGTGCATTACTGATTTTATCAGGTTTAATGCTTAAAGAATATTCCTTCCCTCTTATGATTTTTCTGATACTTGCCGGAATAGGATCTGCAGGTGTGGGAATAATCAACGAAAATTACATAGGGACCTTGCATCTTATTTTTGCTCTTTTTGCTTTCCTGTTTTCCTCCCTTGCATCCTATGCTGTCTTATACAGAAATAAGAACCTTATATCTGCATTCTGGGCATTCCTGGGAACTGTTGGTCTCGCTGCATTAATTCTGTTCATTGGAAAAATACATCTTGGATTGGGTGAGGGTGGTATGGAAAGACTTATTGTTATTCCAAATCTCATATGGGCACTTGGATTCTCAATTTATCTATTGGGACCTGCTCAAAGGGATAAAAATTGAAATAGAACAGATGATAACTGGATCAGAATATTTTCAATTCTGGTCCGTATTCCAATTCATTAACATTTTTCCAAACATTGTGTGTATTAGTTAATTCTAATTTATCTTCACCCAAAAATCCATTCCTTTGAATTGATTTTATCACCAAATAAGAAAAATAAGGTGCTCCTGTAGCACCAGGTGAATTATAGTTCAGTATGTGTATTGAAGTATCCGTATTTCTTACAATTGTTTCAGGAACAAATCCGTTTTTATCGACCAGAGACCCTCTTATTCCAGAAAAACCTCTTGTTCTTGCTTTTCTGTAATCCATTCCAGGGATAAATGAATTGATCCTCTGAATCATTTTTCTTTGACTTAGCGATGATTCCCATTCGGCCATTGCAAGTTTCAGAAATTGCGGATTGAAGAAAAGACTGAGCTTAGGGGAAAGAGGTCTTTTAAATAAAGGCCAAATCTGAAAGTTTTTCGATGTTCCCTCACGATACGAATAAGGTCCTCCTACAGGAACTGCGTTCGGACCTATCTCCAGTGAACCATCAGGTCTGAGAATCAGGTGAGGATCAAGAAAAGGAAATTCAGGGTTATCTGCGACAGAATATATATTTCGCTTCACGAATCCATTGAGATCACTGTCAACCTTCCAGTACTCTCCCCTGAAATATAGAATGGATAAATCCTTCTGAATTCCAACCTGATGAGCTAAATCTATTGACTTATTGCCTGCAGCATTAATAATGAGATCATAATACATTTTTTCTGTTTTTTTAGAACTGTTCACTGAATATGATATATACTGCTTTTCATCATCAATACTCCTAACATCAGTGTTAAAAAGATAACTGACTCCATTCTTTTTGTTTATCTCATACAGTTTCCTGGAAAGAAGACCGTAATTTGTGGATGTGTCAGTCTTCGACAGAATACCTCCGGGGGCAGAAACATTTCTTTCAAGGTTTTTGACCTCTTCCTGATTGAGAAGCGCAATCTCTTTTTCACCCAATCCATTCTGAATTGCCCATTTTGAATACTTTTCCAGTGTTTTTATCTGTGCTTCTGTTTTTGCCACTTCCAGAGTGCCGACTTCCTTCCATGGCATGTCAAAAATGCCTGCAAAAGATTTCCATAAATGATAGGATATGGAAGCAGACTTCGCCAGAGTAGCCTTTTTTTCTGGATTCATATAAAAGGGCCTATGAATCATACCTGTGTTTCTCGACGTTGTGTGAAGTGAAGTATCGTCCTCTTTCTCAATAACGATCACTTCAATCTTTGAAATTTCGGAGAGCCAGAATGCCAGTGTATTTCCTAAAATACCACTTCCAATGACAAGAACTTTCTTTTTATTATCCACTCAATTTCACCAGAAATTTATTAGTATTTAGATAAAAGGGAGGATGATTATATATTCATTGTTTACCTGCTCCAATTTTACTTGGCCACCAGTTATATTTTTTCAACATTAGCATTACAGCTGGTACAAAGAATGGCCATGTTATGAAAGTGTCAACAAGAACACCGATGGCAAGACTCATTCCAATTTCCTGTATTATCCCTAATGTGCTGATGTAAAGTGAACCGAAGGTTACTGCGAGAACTGCCCCAAGCGTAACTATTACTCCGCCATTCTCCTTTACGGAAATGATTATGGCTTCCTTCTCGGTCTTACCCTTGATTACCTCCTCCTTTACCCTTGATATCATGAAAATATCGTAATCTAATCCTACTGCAAGCAACGTTATGAAAGCAAACATTGGCATAAATATAATCAATGGAAGATGCTGGATATAATGGAACAAAATAAATGAAATAGACAATGACATTATAACTGAGGCCATCACCATAATAATCAGCCTTACCGGTGTAAGAACTGAGCTTAACTGAATTAAGAGAATTATGAATATTGCTATGGCGAGAATAGGTATCATTTCAGAGAATGATGAAGCAGTGATTGTATATGCATTTGAAAATCCCTCTGTGAGACCTCCAATATTGTATGTGTAACCAAGATTGCTGGTATTTGCGGAAAGAGCATTATTCAGGTTGCTTACGGTTACTGAAGCAGGCGTTGTCCATGCAAGTGAAGAGGTTTCAAACACAATCTCTGCATATTTGGAATTGGCTCCTATAAATGAGCGACTCTGATTCAAATACATCTGAGCAGTGCTGCCTGGATACGATTGCATGCTTGATAAAGATATGAAGTTCCCGTAAGGATATGTAGGACCAAATATTCCCTGAATTCCTGACATATGGGCAGTTGTATTTTCTATCATGGATAGTTTCTGCATTTCTGCCAAATTAAAGGAACCGTTGGCATAGATCAGGGGCTGAGCAAAATGAACAACGATAAATGATCTGTCAAAGAAATCCCCTCCGAAAGAGGCGTTAACTGCCTCTATTGATTGAACACCGGAGCTTTGAGGTATCAGCTTGAATATATCCATATTTGTCGGCGTTATAAAATAGAAGGTTAGAGCTGATATTGATACAACAATGAATATAATGATAAGAGTGTTTTTCTTCCCTGTTGAAAATTGGCCTACCTTTGTCATTAGATTCTGGCCTGGAGTACCCTTATATTCCTTATATTCCTTTCCATCTTTGATGTTAAGAATCTTTCTTCCATATCTGTGAAGAATTGCGAGCAAGAGCGTATTTGCAAGTATAATAGATGTTGTTACCCCGATTGCATTTGTGAGACCTGAGTCACTAAAAATAGGTACGTGGGATAGCCACAGTACAATATAGGAAATGACAACAGTTACACCTGAAGTAAATACCGCATGACCAGCCCATCTGGAGGATACAACTGTGGGGTGCTCCTGACCTTCAGCCAGTTCTTTCCTGTATCTTGCCATTATGTATACGACATAATCGCTTGTAAGACCTAATAGAAGAAGAAGTAAAAGAGTTGGTGTTATGAATGAAAGCTGTGTGTGAAGAACATATTTGTAAAGAAACCCGTTCAAACCTAAAGAGATCATAGCGGAGAAGATAAAAATAAGAAGAGGCATAAAAGCTGCCTTTATGGATCTGAAATATAAACCTACAATCAATATTGAAAGGAATATTCCAATACCAAGAGCCTCTACCAGACCCGTGGTAACCTCATTGTTTATCTGCCCATTTAATGTTTCACTTCCTGTCACAATTACAGATGAATTTGAAACGTTTTTCTGAATAGTACCGGATATACTTGTAATCTCGTTGCAGTTAGTGGTATTGTATGACTGGTTTATATTTATTACAATCAATGTTGTTGAATACCCTATGCCCACAAGCTGGGACATTGCATACTGGCTTGGCATTACGGGCTGCTGAAAAATTGTATAATTGTAAATATAGGCATTATACGCCTCCAGTGATGAAACGTTTGTAAGATACTGAATGAACCCAGTTATTGCGTTTTTATTAATTGAAATGACAGGATTTCCATAAAACTCTCTGTATGCCGCATTCACAACCAGTTGGGTTGTTACTCCCTGAATTTGCTGGGTAATGGCTGGTTGGCTTAAGTTAAAGGATAAACCCACCAAATAAGGTATTGTTACTCCAAGAACATCCGTTATAAAATAGCTTTCAGCTTTATTTGCAGAAAATTGTAGAGATATTAAATTTATTGTATAATTCAGGATTGATCCCTTTGGGCTGTTAATATAGGAACTTAAAGTAACGTTTTGATCTATTGAACCCATGAGATAATATGTTTGCTTAAGCTCCTTTGCCGAGCTGACAAAATTGACAAAAGTAACATTACCCAGAGTTTTGTTTATGGCCAAATTCATTGTTTTGACAAAATTCGGAGACGTGTCTGCACTGGAATTCCAGTATCCAGATAATATATTTACATAGGTTGTTGACAATTGTCTGAATGATGAATTTTGAGCAAGTCCTATTGTTTTTTCATATGAGATGGACTTATTACCATCAGTTTTAGAATACACACCAAGATAAAATGCCGGAAGACCAAGTGTTAACTGTGCTGTGGAATTGTATATTGTTGAAACATTATTGAAATTGGTCATAAGAATTGTAGCGTTGCTGATCAGTGGCTTCATACCTTTTGAAAAACCTTTGAGAATGGACTCCTGAGTTGAAATTATACTGTTCATTGACGAAAAACCCTTAATTGTTGAAGAATATGAGGATAATTTAGTATTTACAGAGTATAACTCCTGATATGTTTTGAGATTTTGAAGGGGCGTATTATTTGTTACAATAATAAATGATGAAGCGTTTGAATTTGAAGTCCCGAAATTAGAAGTATTCTGTCCAAAATATTCTGAAAGTTCCTGAGATGCCTTATATGACATTGACGATGTTGTGTTTAAACTGTTTCCTATATCAAAAGAGGTATTGCTGAAGACAAGCTGTGCTCCTGGAAGCATTAACACGAGGAATATAATCCAGAATATGATGATTTTACCACTGTTTCGTGAAGAAAATTTCCCTATTTTTTTCGAAAAGAGATTCAAACATTATTTTTCAAAACGGTATCGCTTATCGATATTTGAAATTTAGTTTTGGTTGTGTGGTTTAGATCACTTCAAAATCCCTTGAGAATTAAAAATCCTTATATATGTAATTCAATGTTATTTTTGTATGCCTGACGATTCAGATCTGGAGAATATAGATCTTTATGATCAAGTTTATAAATTGCTGCTCCAGATCCCAAGAGGTTATGTATCAACCTATGGAGCCATAGCTAAAGCTCTTGGAGATATAAAAGCCTCGAGGGCGGTAGGAACTATATTATCTCAAAATGAACATAGCGATATCTACCCCTGTTACAAGATAGTTTATTCAACAGGAGAGGTCGGCAATTTTACACATCCTCTTGGACCTGAAGAGAAAAAAAGAAGACTGAAAGACGATGGAATAAAGATAACTAAAAATCGAATTGACAATTTTGAAGGCATCCTTTTTACAGATTTTAAAACAGACTCTCCATTAAAAAAATTAGCAACTATTCAGGAAACTATGAAAGACCAGATAAACATAAATGATGATTTCAAAGACAGCTATTTTGGAGCTATAGATGTATCCTATTCTGGACGAATGGGATATGGAGTATTCCTCTGGTATAATGACCAGAAGATTGAAAAGAAGGAAGTGATTCTCAGGTCTGATTTTCCATATATACCAGGGTATCTAGCCTTCAAGGAGATGAAATTCATACGCAATTTGTGTAGCGAATTTGAAGGAATATTACTTGTAGATGCCAACGGTTTACTTCATCCAAGAATGATGGGGTTGGCTACATATGCAGGGTTAAGGTTAGATATACCCACAATAGGCGTTGCAAAATCATTGCAACTTGGGAAAGTGAAAGGCGATTCCGTATACCTGAATGATAAGGAAACAGCAATAATGTTATCGAAAAGGTGCATAGTAAGTCCAGGAAACAAAGTGTCACTTAAAACAGCAGTAGACCTTTTGAAACCAGAAATGCACAGGAATTATCCGAAAATTCTAAAACTGGTGCATGATTGTACAGTTGCGCTAAGGCTGCGTTATGAGAACAGGGAAAATTAGTTTCTAACAGATCTGTTTATATTTAAAATAACAGATTGGAAATATACAATAAATTTTCTAATTACCAAGATATTTTTTATCTATATCCTTGATATGAGAAAAAAATTAGTATCTTTCATATATTGCGGTTTAATCCCTTATAACTACGCGGAGGTTGTCGAGCTAGGTTAAAGGCGATGGATTCAGGGTCCATTCCCGCAGGGGTCCGCCGGTTCAAATCCGGCCCTCCGCACTTGGATTAGTATTCTGACTTTCCTTTTTTAATAAATTAATTGAAGCCGTATTAAACCAGATAGCCGATTAAAACCTGACACCTATATTGTTGTCGGGTACAGGAATATTGCAAAATTCAATAAGATATTTTACCCATTTCTCTGGGCTCTAAAGTGACATATTTTAATTTCTCCGCAACTAAAAACCTTGACTAATTTACCACTCTGTTGGCAAGTCTAACTCTAATATTGGTTTCATTGGCAAAAACCATGTTCTGCGACTATTACCTTGATATTGACCGGGTCTCCCGTTGCTTATCAAATTAAACGGGCATTATTTTTTATTTCCCAGATTATTAAGGTCACCATCTCCGTACAACACATCATCCAGTTCATTCTTTGATCCATTTTTCGGTTTCAGAATTGCGCCAACTATTGCCACAATTATTCCAGCCACAACCATTATACCGCCAGCTATAAGGAGAAGACCTAAAACGATAACTGTGTTCAGGTTGTTTGTTATCTGAAACTGATAATGCTGACTTGTTGAATTAAAATATATGACATAAAAGCTGCCTGGACCCACCGTATATGTGCTGACAACATCTCCTGTACCGATTGATTCATTAATGTTAGGCTTCAGACCTATTTGATACGCGTTTGTTTGATTTACCTGAGGGAGGAAATTTGCATTGATTACGTACATTGAGTTTCCGGTTGTGATCAATTGTGATTGAGATGATAAATTGATTTCTGATGAAAGCCATTCATTTGTAGTATTTCCGTATTTTGAAAAGCTGTTATAAGTTTTTATGCTATCGGCCGTAATAAACAATGAAGCAACAATCAGAATAATCCCAATCAACAGGATTATGCCTCCAATGTAAAGCAGTTTTTTCCTCATTACACTCAGCAATGATAAATAGCTATTTCTGTTTTTGCAACTTTGTCACTTTGGCTTAATTGCCATCCATTCCCTTCCCACTTTGATAATTTCATTTCTCCTTTTATCCATATAATCATTGAGATTATGCATTCCGAATCCCTCCTTGAAACTATAACTGTTTTCCTGTTTTAAAATGTACCCGGAAGCCATTCCCTCTTCTATTTCCTCTGATGTAAGAAAGTTTTCCTGAATTATTCCATTTTTCTTCATTTTCAATTTATTGCAGAAATTTTTCAATGCCCTGAACCTTGAATATGCATCAAAACTCCTGGTCGATTTGAATTCATCAAAAGATTTCTTTATTTTATCCAGTACATATTCCTCTGATTCCTCAACCTTCAAACTGGATAATGATGGATAGATGGCAAAAGGAATGTATATTGTTGCCTCCCTGATTGGTGAAAAGAAATAAAAAACCCTCACATTTTTAATAAAGGATGAGGAAAGAAGCAGTTTCCCATTAAATACTTCTGGTCTCTCTCCCATTGAAATGAACTTGCTAGGCATAAAATCGTCCGGTAAACCAAGTGAATTTTTCACGTGAAAAATGGTGCTGAATAGGTCCGATGGTTCAGAAATTTGTTTAGAAATATGCTTGAATATTGCAATATCTATAAGCTCTTCATTTGTCAGATCTTTAATCTGCATGTGGAATGGTTCCTTTTCCTCTTTTTCAAATGTTGATAAAAACAGGTCATATGAAAGGAGATCAATCTTATCATCCATCTCCCCATTTCTATCCATTCTTACACCCAGTTCAGATAGCACTTCCATTACGCTTCCTAACTTGAAACCGGAATTTAAGGAAATTTGATTTATGTTTAACGGTGAGAAGAAATAATCAAATTTCAATCCATTATAACCGGGATACTTCTCATCTATGGTCATTTTTTTCTCGTAATTTTTTATGGGACCAATATCGGTCATGTATCTTATTATGAAATCTTTGATGTCACTCAATGTTTATACCCCGCACGAAGTTTTCTGTCATATACATCCATTAATTATAAATAATAATATTCCTTATTATGATTAAGGGATTTCTATGACCGGGGATCGTTTCAACTACTACCTTAAAACTATTATGAATGCTTCACTTCCTGATTATTCAGTCATATCCGAGCTTTTGGAAAACGATATGCAGTTATCAGTGGAAGAGGTTTCAGAACTCGAGCGCCTCATAGGGATATATCTCAGTATCCACAACAAAGGTACCATAAGGGTTGTAAATAACATAACGGGAAAAGAGGAAATTCCTCCAAGTACCAAAGAGGATGATTTTGGGGGAACGAGCATTTACGAAGGAGAAGTTTTTGTTTATGGCCTTAAATGGAAAGTTTACAGACCGGCAAACGGGTTTGAGAATTCAGCAGTTCAAAAATGGTATTACAACGAAAAGGTATCATCTATCCTGGATGATATTTTATCATCAGTTGTTCCAGGCAGGATTAAAAATTATTTTGAACTCCCGCCATGGGTTCTTGGCACGATTTATGCACCTAACAGTTATTATCTCCCAATAGCAGATATTATTAATCTTGCCATTGCCAGACGTCTTATTACAGGATGGGAATTTCTCATCGAAAGCGGTATACCAAGGAATTATATTGAGACAATAAGATCAAAGGACCTTGGCAATATTAGCTGAGAAGTGGACTGTTGGTCAGAGTATTAATTGGAATAAACGATTCTGTAAAATGTACACACTTTAAAGGAAAAAGGGGCATAATTTTACGGCACACTACCTACGGGTGTGAAATAGATATTTTTGATAATTCGCTGCTTGATGACATTTTAAATGAGGTAAAGGAGAATTCAATTGTTTTTTCTTCATCCGATGAACATCTGGACAGGGTAAAGAGGGATTTGGATGATAGATCACTGATTGAATATGCATTTACCCTGTTTAATCAGGAGAGATACTGGGAATACCACGAGATACTAGAAAAAATATGGAGAAAATCTGATGGAAAGACTAAGGAATTTGTTCAATGCCTTATTCATGTTGGCGTATCTCAGGTTAAGTTTCAACTAGGACAGCCTGACACAGCCAAAATTGTATATTATAGAACCATGGAAAGAATTAAATCTCTATTTTCAAACGATCAGTTACACATATTCCCAGGAAAATTCCAGTATCCAGTCATACTTGATGATATCCAGATTGGAACTATTATGGAAAACAAAATTATGAAAAATATTATATGAATTAGTAATGAAAGGCAGATGGAAACAATAATCCAAATTTTGAATGACAATTATATTGGAAAAGAAGTTAAAATACATGGATGGGTCTACAGGGTACGATCAAGTTCGAAGCTTTGCTTTATAGTCATGAGAGATTTTAGTGGTGTCATTCAAACCGTGGGCAGACTGGAAGATTTAAACGAAGATGATTTCAAAAATCTATCCAATCTTACGATTGAAAGCAGCCTTGAAATTTCGGGCACACTGAACAAAGATGAAAGAGCAATTACGGGTTACGAGCTGAAGATCAGGTCATTCAAAATATTTCAGAGAAATGAAAATTTCCCGATTACCAAAGATCAGGGTGAGGAGTTTCTCCTGGATAACAGACATTTATGGATCAGAAGTAGAGAGTTCAACGCAATATTAAAGATAAGATCAACTATTTTTAAAGCGTTCTCAGAATTTTTCTTTAAAAACGGCTATTATGAGGTACATCCCCCCATGATGGTTTCCACAGCGACAGAAGGAGGATCAACCCTTTTCAAAGTTCCTTTCTTTGGAGAAACTGCATTTCTCACACAAAGTTCACAGTTCTATCTTGAGACATTTATCTTCTCTCTGGAAAAGGTATTCACGGTTTCACCAAGCTTCAGGGCGGAAAAATCCAGAACATGGAGACATTTGACAGAATACTGGCATGCAGAGGGAGAAGTTGCGTGGATTGGAAATGACCAGATGATGGATATAGAAGAAGCAATGATAAAATACATCATAAGTCAGGTATTGGAAAATAACAAACAGGAACTCACAATACTCAACAGAGATATTACTGCATTGGAGAAATCTCTGGAACCGTTTCACAGAATGACCTATACTGAACTGATTAAGAAAGCACAGGAATTTGGACTTGACATAAAATTTGGAGATGACCTTGGTGCTGATGAAGAGAGGGCCATAATGGTTCATTTTGACAAACCTGTTTTTGTAACTCATTTCCCTGAGGAATTGAAAACATTCTATCACAGACCTGATCCTGAGAATCCCGGATATATTCTCTGTCACGACCTCCTGGCACCGGAAGGCTACGGAGAGATAATTGGAGGAGGCGAAAGGATATGGTCACTGGATGAACTGAGAGCACGCATTCAAAAGGCAGGGTTGAAGGAAGAAGACTATTACTGGTATCTTGATTTAAGAAAATATGGCAGTATTCCTCACTCAGGATTCGGGCTTGGTCTTGACCGTTTGTGCCTGTGGATCATGAAGCAGGCTAATATTAAGGATGTTATTGCATTTCCAAGAACAATTAGAAGGCTGAGACCTTAGAGGGTTTTTATTGAGCAACAGTTTCAGAGAAGTATTGAGAAATGGAAGCGCGGAGAATATCCCGGTATGGTTTATGCGCCAGGCCGGTAGATATATGCCGTCCTACAGAGAAGTAAGGAAAAGATACTCAATGCTTGAACTGTGCAAAAATTATGAGACAGCAGCAGAGGTCAGTTACCTTCCCGTTAAGGAAATAGGAGTTGATGCCGCAATTGTCTTCTCCGATATTCTCCTGATTCTTGAAAACATGGGATATTCCATAGACTACCCGGGAAGCGGCAGTCCGGTTGTCACAAGAAACCAGATTCAGTCAAATGAGAAATTTATTTCACATGGAGCTGAAACCATAAAGAAATTCAGAGAAAATCATGGAGATTTTCCCATAATTGGGTTTACAGGTGCCCCACTCACGATTCTTTCCTATGCAGTGAATGGTAAGGCAGACCCTGAACTTAAGGCAACAAGAATGGCCATATCCACTGGTGAAGCTTCTTTGCTTCATATTATGAATGATTTGAAGGAACTGCTTATTCATGACATACAGGACCAGATTAAAGCAGGTGCAGAAGCAATTCAGATTTTTGACAGCTGGTTAGGCTTTCTACCATATTCATTCATAAAAAATCATTATCTTAAGATCCTGCAGGAAATATCTGCCGAAATCCATTCACTAAATTCACATTTAATTTTCTTTTCCACAGGAACAAATCATATCTGGGAGATGTTAAAAGAAATTAATCCTGATGTTATCAGCATAGACTGGAGGATGGACATCTTCCAGGCGCAGAATTTTTTTGGCAGGGAAACTACCATTCAGGGGAATCTTGATCCTGTTATTGCAGCTACGGATTCTGAAACCAGCTTGAGAGAGACCGGAAGAATACTTGGAAACCTTCTGTGGAAAGATCATTACATATTCAATCTTGGCCACGGAGTTTTGCCTGAAACTGACCAGAGAACATTGAGAAACATCGTAAAAGAGGTACATAATTGGAAAATATAAACAAAACCGCAATAATTTTAGCTTCATACGGGAGTCCCGAAAGCAAGGATGATCTTCCTGAATACTTAAGAGAAGTGTTTAACGGGAGAGATCCTCCTGAGTTTGCCGTTCTGGATACTCAAAAGAAATATGCCATAGTAAATTACATTTCACCATCCGGCCAGATCATAAGGAACCTGCGTGATGAGCTCGAAAAGATGATGATGACAGAGACAGAATTGAAAGACGTTCAAATTGTAAACGCTTTTAAACACTGGAAACCGTCCCTTGTTGAAACCATCAGAATTTTTGCGGAAAATGGGGTCGAGAGGATCAAAATACTTCCCCTGTTTCCCCTGAGAGGCAGAAGCATTTACGAAAGCTACATACAACCGGTAAATGAATATGTTTCAAAGAATAACCTGATTATCCAAACAGAACTCATATCAGGAATTTGTTTGCAGAAATCCTTTAAAAACATCTGGAAAACAAACATTTCCCGTGTCCTCAGAGAAGGAGATTATCTTTTATTTACTGCCCACAGCCTGCCAAAACCCAAAGGCGAGGAGGAACTGTATATTAAGGATCTTGAGAATAACAGCAGAGATATAGCAGGGGAATTGGGTTTCAAAAACTATGGAACGGGTTTCCAGAGCAGAGGGCCCTATGGGAAGAACTGGCTTGAGCCGGGCATTTATGATATTCTCGATCAGGTAAAAGATGCGGGCTACAGAAGAATTGTATCAGCTCCAATAGGATTTATGTATGATCATCTTGAAATTTTATACGATCTGGACATCCTTTTTGCAGAAAAAGTCAGAAGTTACGGGATGGAATATGCAAGGGCTGAATCACCAAATAACAATGAACATATGGTTAAACTGCTCTTCTCCCTCATACATGAGTCATTTACAAAATCCTGATGCAGTGACGGATATAATAAAAGCTGAAATTGCTTAATTTAATGTATTCGATTAATATGCAAAAGCATGGTTAATTCCATCAATATTTTTGCCTTCGGCATCGATGAGTACCTTAGAAAAATATTTAAAAAAGGCACAGAAAGCGATATAACTATATACAACAGAAAGGAGGGTGATAATTTTATAACAGTTCTTACGCCTCTCAGATTTCCAGATAAACTTTCCGCACTCACAGACGCAATGTTTCCTGCTGACATAGTTGTTTTTAATGGAGACACCATTAACAAAGATCTGGGTGAAGCCATAATATGTGCTGAGCTGATGAAGAAAAAAAAGGGATATTTTATCTGCTCTCCTGAAACTGACACCGCAAGGCTCAAAAAGATGTTCAGCGGAACCATGGCGGCAAATTATGAGATATATACAGACCAGCCAATGAATTTTCTTTCTGAAATATGCAAATTTAAGAGGGAAGAAAAAGGAGATGAGAATACCTCGGTTATAATAGACCATTTTTTTAAAGTTAAAAGTGTTGGAACTGTAATATTAGGCTTTGTAACTAACGGAAAACTTTCAAGACACCAGGATCTCATTGTGAGCTATTCTGAATCTAAGGTTCAGGTGAGATCAATTCAGATGAATGATATTGACTTCGAGGAAGCCGGATCAGGCTCAAGAGTTGGAATAGCCCTTAAGGGAGGAGATACTGACGACATGGAAAGAGGTTCCACACTTACACCGGATAAACCGCAATATCTCAAGACATTCAGTTCCAGAATCAGTATTCATCCTATGGCAAAGGGAAAATTCAATGAAAACGGTGAAATATTTCTGGCAAACAACATGAGATATCAGAGGGCGCGTATTTCCGGAAACGAAATAGAGATGGACTCCAGAATACAGAAACTTCCATATTATCTCATCCTTTCACCCAATACTTCCCCAAGGATAATTGGAACCGCCGAGCCTCTGGAATAAACTATGATGTAAACATTTCCTGCTTTCTTTTCATAAGTTGAGGTGAACCTATATCATGCCGTATATGATATTCCCCTTTTATTCTCCACAGGTTTGATTCAACTGAGGCAGATGCCTGTTCAATAGTTTCTGCTCTGGAGATCAGTGCAATAGCCCTGGACTTCGTCATTTCGAATTCATTCAGCGATCCATTCACTGTGGAATAATATATGGTCAGATCATCAGGCATACTTGAAAGATCCAGCTCTAGTTTTCCTGGAACAGGATTTTCCCCGTATCCCCTGGGTACTATATATTTCAATACAGTTGCTCTATTGACAAATTCTGATTCACTATTAGTTGAAAGTTTCCCTTCAGCAATGCTAAACAGTATGTCGCTTATATTACCCCTGAATAAAGTTAGAACATTCATTCCTTCAGGATCTGCAAACCTTCCATTCATTTCTATGAGGTAAAGATCCTTGGATGTTTGCATAAATTGACCGTATAGAATTCCTCTGAATAAGTTTCCATCACTTGACATTGAATCAAGAATTTTTTTCATTATCTTCAATGCTTTTGATGGAGTATCTTCCCTCAAAAATGGAAGTGAATGATCCGCACCGGTAATTGAGCCCATTCCTCCTGTGTTGGGGCCAAGATCCCCTTCGTATGCTCTCTTATAATCCTGAGCTATGGGCATTGAACTTATTCTCGTTCCATCTGTAAAGGCCTGTAATGAGAATTCATGGCCAATTATTTTCTCTTCAAGTAGCACCTTCTTGTCTTTTCTTAAAATGCTCTTTGCATAACTTATGGCGCTCTTCCTGTCCGGCAGTTGATCACCCATTACCTTGACACCTTTACCACCTGTTAATCCAACAGGTTTTATGGCATATTCTCTTCCAGTTTCGTTGATAATTTTTTCCACTTCATATCCATCGTCCAGCACATAAAAAGGAACGATTCCTGGAATTGAATAACGTTTCATCAGCGTCCTCATATAGTCCTTTGAGGATTCTATTCGGAAAGCAGACCTTGTAGGTGATGCCACTCTGATGCCATTGGAAGATAATTTATCGGCAAGATCTGTATCAAGCATTCCATCCGGACCTATATAAACCAAATCAGGTTTAGTTTCCAATATCTCCGGTATACAATCCAGTGGTTTTGATTCGGTTAGCTTAATCGTCTTTGATGAAATTGATGAAAGCGATGGATTATGATTAGACATTACTGTGATTAACTCAGCACCTGTGCGAACAATAAGTCGCCCCAATGCATCTTCTCTTCCACCCCCGCCCACAAGCACAATTTTTACGGTCATTCTGCATCCCCGCTGCTCTGATTCATTTGCTTTAAAAATTCTTCTTTCCTGACGTTGAAATATTTGTAAAACTTTGGTGTTACACTGAAAGCCTCCGTGTTCCCCTCCTTCTTTCCCGTAATAAGACCCTTTTCTTTAAGTGTTTTTACAGATGTAATATATCTGTCCCCGAGGCTTCGTCTCAGGTCTCCCTTAATTGTTCTCTCTCTTGTGGCGATTATCCCTGCAACCTTCAGATCAGTTCTGTTTAGTTCAGACGCCGATACTGGCCCAACAATGTCCTGATATTCCTTTTTTACAGTCAGTTTATATCTGTTCCCTATCTTTGCAATGAACAATCCAGAGTTTTCATCACTCGATTTCCTGATCAACTTCTGCAGTTCCCTTCTGACAATGTTATGTTCTTCGTTCAATATTGATGCTATTTCAACTACGCTCAATGGATTTTCAGATGCATACAGGAGAGCCTCGATTCTAGCAGATATTGTCATTGGACAGTAAATCTTTATCCATATAATCTATTTTCTATATTCGGTTTTTTTCTTCGTTAGCCATGTGGTATTTAAATTGGTTAGCTTGTCTAAAATGATTATATACTGCACTGAATTTTCTGTTAAGATAGTGAACACATGTTCGGAAATATTAAATCTAAAATAGAGAAATTCGATATTCAGGAGATAAATGAAAGTGCAAGACATCAAAAACCCAGATCACTCTTTTATCTCTGGTTTGGCTCTAATCTCACTGTTGCTGATTTTATAATTGGTTCTGACTTCCTGCTCGGATATCTTAGCAACCTCTATATGATCATAGCTCTTGTGATTGCAAATGCAGGAGGGGCAGCTCTTCTTGCCTTTATGAGTATTCTTGGACCATTGAAAGGGAGGTCTCAAATGGCTCTTTCAGAGGGAGCTTACGGGGTAGCAGGTGGAAAGGCAATGTCGCTCCTTCAATTTATAAACACGGGAGGGTGGCTAACTGTAAATCTTATCATTGCTTCACAGGCATTATTATTTTTAATGTCCAGTGGTGCTACTCAAGGATTTGGCGCCAGCCCGCTTTTTGATCTGTTTGCCATAGGATCGATTATTGTTGTTTCTCTGGTGGTTTTTTTACTGGCATTCTTTGGCCATTCAATTATAAAAGCATTCGAGACAGTAATGTCCGCTGTTCTTGGCCTTATGTTCGCATATATAATTTTAAATGTTCTAATTTTCCACGTGAGTGATGTTATAAATCAAAGCAATTCCGTTACGACCTTTTCATGGATTTCCTTTGGAACCGTCATAATGTTGACATTTTCATATATTATGTCCTGGGGACCTTATGCCTCTGATTATTCAAGGTACATTCCGAGAAATGAAAAGCTCTGGAAATCTTTTCTTTACACTTTTATGGGTGGTTTTCTTGCATCAATAGGAGCCGAATTTGCGGGACTGCTTGCAGCATACGTTCTTGGAACAAGCTCAAGCTCAGATTCCATTTTTTTCCCGGTTTTGGGATCACTCTGGTTCATAGGACCTATTGCTCTTCTCCTGGGAGGAATAGCTGCAAATTCGTTGAATTTGTATTCTAATTTCCTCTCTCTAAAAACAATAGTCACCAGGGCTTCTAAATTACCGATTATACTTATCGTGTCCCTGGCATCAATTGTTATGGCAGTTCTATTTTATGGAGATTTTTCCGGTTTCTACGAAACATTTCTCTATATACTTGATTACTGGATCACTCCATGGATAGGAGTGATGATTGCAGAATTTTTAATAATGAAGGCCGGTGATCATGAGAGGAAAAGCATTACCTGGTCCATTCTCATATCCTATCTGCTTTCCATTGCGGTATCCTATCCATTCATGAACTCAATTGAATATTATCTGGGGATACCCATTCCCTTCTATAGCCTGCTTGGTGGTGTAGATATAAGCTACATAGTTTCATTTTTCTCAGCAATCATACTCACGGTATTTGTGGAGTTATTTGTATTCAAAAGGAAAATCATATGGAAAGGAACGAAAAGCGCTGATGCCTGAAATTATGTTGTCAAACTATCCAACAAATTTTTCAATCCAGCCAAAAATAAGTTGTGATAGGAAGATTTCAATTTTTTTAGATTAGATTTTAAGATTAGAGCGATTACCTCAAAACTTTTATTATAAAAAGGATTTGGTTAAAATGGCAATTCTTGGCGATAAAGACATATCAGCTATGATTACTCAGGGCTTTCTTATTTCGGAGAATTTCAGTGAAAAAAGCGTTACGCCAAACGGCTATGATTTTAGAGCCCATCAGATAAGAATTGATGGTAGTGATTTCGATAAGATTGATCTAATGCCGGGAAAATTTGGCCTGGTCTCTTCCCTTGAATACTTTAACATGCCGAAGAATGTTATTGGAAATATCTGGCTAAGATCAAGCTTTGCGAGGAAGGGCCTGATTGGAACATTCGGAGTCATTGATGCAGGATACCATGGAAATATCACAGTTGGGTTATACAATGCAGGATCTGCTCCTGTAACCCTGCAGGCCGAGGAAAGAATAGCTCAAATTGTTTTTTCCGTGTTAATGTCTGAAGCAGAGCAGGATTATGGAATAAGGTCCGGAAATTACCAGGGAAAGAGAGGATTAGTTGAGGCACACGAAAATAAAAAATAACATCTTCATTGAAAACTCAATAAAAGTGGCGAATATCATTGATCTAAAACATTCCAGTAATTATTTTACAAAATAAATCATTTTATTGGGGACATGAAGTTTTCTGAGTTTTCCATATTTCAGGCTTTAACTTCAAATTCGAGGCCTTCATAACTGAGTTCGGAATTCTCAAAGATCTTCCTGGCTTCTTCAAGGAGAACATTCTTATCGTCTATTCTTGGGCTATAGTGAAAAAGATAGAATTTCTTAACCTCTGCGTCTCTGGAGATTTCCGCAGCCTGCCTTGAAGATGTGTGACCAAATTCGTTTACTTTTGGTTCAAAAGAAGAATCTGTTGTGGTTTCATGAATGAGAATATCTGCATTTTTAGCAAAAAGTTTCATCTCCTCCATGGGTCTTGTATCTCCAGTATAGACAATTATTCTCCCCTTTCTTATTCCAGCAGACACTTCCTCAATTGTTATAAGTTTCCCTCCGTAGTTCAGGCTTCCTGATTTTCTCAATTGCTCAAGCATCTTGGAGGGAATTCCGCTTTCCCGTGCTTTCTGGCCATCAATTTTAATTAAATCCGGTTCGCTGATTTTATAAGCCATTGCCGGAACAGGGTGATCTGTCTTCATGGTAGAAATTTTGAATTTCTCAAAGGTTACAGTTTCGCCGAATGGGATTTCTATGAGTTCCACAGGAAATGTCAGTTTGTAGTATCCTATTCCCAGAGCTTTTGACATAATTGGCACAGTACCGGGCGGACCGTATATGTAAAGAGGTTCAGTTCTTCCATTAAACGACATGCTCTGAACCATTCCTATGAGCCCAAGAAAATGATCCCCATGGAAATGGGTTATGAAGACATTCCTGATCTTCATGAATGAAAAAGAACTCTTCATAATCTGCTTTTGAGTACCTTCTCCGCAGTCAAAAAGATTTAAAATGTCATCTATCTGAATTGCCACAGACGGGAGAGATTGCCCTGGTTTAGGCCATGAACCCCCGGTTCCTAGAAATGCGATTCTAATATTTGATGCCAATCATGGTTCAGTGTGTTTTAGTATTTTTATTTGATATATCGACACTTAAGCACAAAATTATCTATATGAAAGTCATTCTCTATTCGTGAGCGGTGCGAGCGAAGGTCATTACCTTGGAGTAGATGCGGTATTCCAGTATTCAGGGGTAGGCGCACAGATCGTTTCCGGCTCAATCTTCTACCTCATTGCAGTAAGAATGTTTTCACCAACTGCAGTGGGAGCAATCGTTATGTTTGTGGCCATAGTAGGTCTTTTCAATACAATATTTTCCTTCGGACTCGGTTCTGCCGCCCAGCACTTCACGTCCTACAGCATAGGAACGGGAGATTATGCTTCTGTAAAAAAGACGGTATATTCAATAATTACTTATGGATTTGCTCTTTCAATAAGTGGATTTCTTGCTCTCTATATTTTAAGCCCTGATATTTCATTAATATTTCTTCATACATCATCTTATACTACGCTTATAAGACTCCTTGGATTTGTTATGCTTGGGAATGTACTATTTGGTGTGATGAATGGAGCTCTCCTCGGATCACAGAGCTTCAGACTTTCGGCAGTCATATCAATAATTATATGGGCGATTTACTACATCGGGGCAATAGGTCTGGCCATTATCTTTAGATCTCTATCCACGGTCATTTTAGGATGGGCTGTAGGTATATTTGCAGGAGTCGTCATTGAACTTATTGCCATTGTTCAGATAATGCGCAAATATGAATCTGGAAAATACAAGAAAAATGCGAACATGGTTTTTGCATATTCTCTTCCAATCCTGTTATCAAGCTTAATATCATATGGAGCAGGTTATGCTGACAGATTCGTAGTAACCGGTTTGACAAGCCTTCAAAACCTGGGCATTTACAATTTTGCACTTCTCATAGCTTCATCCATAGGTTTTATTTCAGTGCCATTCAATAATATCCTCATGCCAAAATTCTCTGAACTCTTTGGCCGAAACCGGAGAGATGAAATTGCTGAGAATGTCAAGGCATCATCTCTTCTGCTCACTTCATTATATGTTCCCACTGCCCTGGGAATTGCAGCTCTAGCACCTTCCATATTGCTCCTTCTTGGAGGCAGTTCGCCATATGATGAGGGATCTGGGGCGTTAATCATAATCATGTTCTTCTCGGCAATTTTCGTGAGCCAGAATATTCTTTCACAGGCAATTGCATCGATCAGAAGAACTAAATTATTTGTATATACCAGTGCGGGGGCTCTAACAGCAAATGTTTTCTTCTCCCTGCTGCTGATCCCGCCATTTGGCCTTGAAGGTGCAGCCTTTGGATTTTCCTCAGTATATGCAGTGTCTTTCATTACCCTGTATTATTTTGCAAGAAAGGAGGAAGTTGTTAAATTTGACTCTGTGGGAACATTGAAGATTTGGTTCTCCTCCATAGTGATGCTTCTGGTTATACTTGGTCTTCAATTCTATATAGGTCTCAGTCTATTTCTCATTCCTGTTTACATTGGAATCGGATTTATAGTATACATAGCGCTTTCAAAGGTCATTGGAATTTTCAAAAATGAAAATAAAGAGATGGTTCTAGCACTGTTTCCCCCAAATTTAAAGAGAGTGAGGAAGCTAATATCATTTTTTATTCTTCATTAACCGTATAAATGAAAAATTCTAAAGAAAAATTTATATATAATATAATGTTATTTAAATGACAATTGTCGGACGTAATCATTCATGTATGTTGAGTCTTTGGAAATTGATAATTTTAAATCGTTTGGAGTAAAAACAAAAATTCTATTCGACCAGGGTTTCACCGTTATAAGCGGACCAAACGGCAGTGGCAAGAGTAACATAGGGGACGCGTTTTTATTTGTGCTGGGAACAAGGTCTTCAAAGACCGTAAGAGCCGACAGGTTAGGCGATCTCATTCATAACGGAAAAACCAGAAGAAATTCGTGCTCTGTCTCAATAAAATTCAGTCCTTCAGAAAAGGATCAAATAAAAGAAAAAGTGGAAATTACAAGGATTATAGAGGGTGTCAATGGAGATGTAAAGAGCACATATTATTTGAATGGAAATCGTGTCAGACATAACGATATCGAGGAATTTCTTCAGAGCATAGGCTTGCTTCTTGATTCTTATGGCTTTGTTTTACAGGGTGATATTAACAGAATTATAGAAATGAGCGGAATAGAGAGAAGAAAATTACTTGAATCAATAGCTGGAATTGAAGGCTACAATATTCAAATTGAAAAGGCAAAATCTGACATGGATAAGATAAATCAGGATATATCCACACTTGGAACATTGAGAATCGAAATTGAAAGCAACATGGAAAAACTGGCAGTTGAAGTTGACCGGCTTAGAAAATTTAAGGAAAAGGAAAAGAGGCTGAAGTCTCTAAAAACCACTTATGTCGAACTGGAAATTATGGAGTGTAAAACGGAAATATCGAAAATTGACGGCCAAATTGTTGTTGCCGAACAACAACTTGAAAAATTCAATGAAGAAAGAAAAATTGTCCAGAGCAGGATTTCTGAATTAAATGAAAGAAAAACAAAGGCAGAGAACGGGGTAGGTCAGGAAACCCAAACCGAACTCAGGTCCATAAAAGAAAAACTGGAATCATTTCTCCTGCAAAAAGCACAGATCGATGTGAATGTGGATAATCTTAACAATTCACTTTCAGACCTTCGTCTAAGGCTTGAGGAAAAGGAAGAAAGAATAGGAGAGATAGAGAAAGATATGGGTAAAATCGGGAGCAAAATATCTCTCAGCGATCAGGAATTATCAAAGAAGAAAGAGGAACTGGAGAGCATCAATGAGAAGATCAGCAGTATTATGCATTCATCTTCCATGAAAATTTCCAGAACCAACGAGCTTACCATAAAAATCAAGGATATTGAATCAAAAAAAGCGAAACTTGAGCAGGAGCTCCATGATTCTGAAAGAGAGGCTGAGAAACTTAGAGTTCAGGTGGAATCCAGAAAGGTGGAACTTGGGAAGAAGGAAGAACTCCTCACGAATGCAAAGTACAGAATGGCGGAATCCAAGTGGAAACTCCAGGATATCCAGAAAGGAACATCCGGTAAAAAAACCACTCTGGATAAACTTAATAAATCATACTATGAACTCCGAAATCTAATAAAAGATCTCGAAGATGAAAGGTCTTCAATCGGCACAAAAATTCAGACCCTGGTCAGGGAAGTGGAGAGACTCTCAGCGACATCATCTCAGGTATACGGCATGCAGAAGTCAGTTAAGGCAATACTGGATGCAAGAAATCGTGGAGAAATTAGCGGTATTCACAAGACTCTAGGTGAACTGATTACATACGATGATTCACTCACTCTTGCTGTTGAATCAGCAGCTGGATCTAAGCTGAACTCTGTTGTTGTGGATAATGAGAATGTAGCAGAAGAGTGCATATCACTCCTTAAGGAAAGCAAGCTTCAGCGTGCAACCTTCCTTCCAATCTCAAAGATGCAATCCGGACGCCCCAGAGGAAAAGCGATCATGGTAAAGCAGTCTGGAGAAACAATGGGTCTGTTATCGGAAAACATCAAATATTCTCCTGAATATGAAAACATAATCTGGTATGCTTTCCAGGATACAATCCTTGTAAAGAATATAGAAATTGCAAAGAAACATATGACAGGTGTGAGAATAGTAACACTTGATGGTGATATTTTTGAATCAAGTGGGGCCATCAGTGGAGGATTTCTGGAACGAAGACAGAGAAACAGAGGCGCTGATGAACTTCGCCAGAAAGAGCAGGATCTACAATCACTCAGAAACAGGGAACAGGAATTGAAAACTGAGCTTTCAGATATCAAAGCAAAATTTGAGGATGTATCGACTGAATTACTTTCCATATCAAGCAGTGGGGGGGAGGAAAAGGGAAAGGTAGATTCCATTACGGCAGATATTGAATCTGCAAGAAAATCCATTGAGTCCCTTGAGCTTGAAATATCCGGAATTAAAAACCTGTTTTCAGAAGTTGATGCAGAATATGCAAAATCAGTTACTGCTCTTGATGACCTGAAGAGACAGTCTGCTCTTCTGGATAATGAGAGGATTCAGCTAATACAGGAGATGGGAACAGAGGAGGATCCTGGATCAAAAAAGCTATCAGAATTACAGCAGAGGAAGGATCATATCGAACTGGAGATATCAACAACCAAATCAATAGTATCAGAAAACAGGGGGAGAATGAATGAACTTTCCCTTAGAAAGGAAGAATTGATGAAAGAAATTGGTGACATAAAGATACAGATGAATTCCGGTTCCTTAAAAAGAAAGGAATTCAATGATGCAAAAAGAGAAACTGAAATAAACATTGAGAAATACCGGCTTTTGGAACAGGAACTTGATATTGCATCCAAGAAACTGCTGGATGAGTTAAGGGAAATCAATAATGGTATTCAGGAAGCCTTTGCAGAGGACAATAAGATCAGAGATAAGATTTCATCCACGGAAAACGTCATAATAACAGCAAAGGTGAAAAAGGATTCCCTGAATGAACGCATCACAAATTATGAAGAAGAATCAAAGACCATTGGCGGCACCGTGGAATCATTTGGAATGTCAATGGCACAGATGAAATTCGAAATTTCCATAGCTGAAAATGAAATAGAAAACTGGGGACCGGTCAATGGTCTGGCTGAAGAAGAATATACGAGGATCAAGGAAAGAATTACAGAAATTCAGAATGATACCCGGAAACTTCAGGAGGAGAATGAAAGTTTGAGGAACCTCATGCTTGAACTTGAAGAGAGAAAGAAGAATGAACTCCTGACACTGTTCAGGAAGATCAGGGAAAATATGAAAGTCATATATAGAGCACTATCCGGAGGAGGTGAAGTTGAACTGTTAATGTCCGACGAATCAGATCCTTTAAACACAGAAATACATATCAGAGCGAGCCCAAAGGGAAATGCGTTCACAAAGCTTTCTGCTCTGAGCGGCGGGGAGAAGAGTCTAACGGCAATGGCATTTATCATGGCAGTTCAGAACATCAAGCCTTCACCGTTCTATTACCTTGATGAGGTTGATATGTTCCTTGACGGATCAAATGCAGAACGGATAGGAAGTATGCTTAAGGCCAATTCCTCTTATGCTCAGGTTATGATGATTTCACTGAAGAAGGCTCTTCTGAAATATGCAGATTCATTGATTGGTGTAACTATGGTGGACGGGGAAAATACACAGGTTTTCCAGAAAAAGGTTGGGGAGGCTGATCCGTTTTGAATACCAGTGATGTGCTTGCAAGCATAATTACGCAATCCACAATTCTTGATATTGATCACAAGAAGTATATCGAACTAAGTGAAGATCAGAAGCATGAAACCCCCATTTCAAAAATTCTGTCAAAGACAATGGAATTATGCAAAGAGGGAAAGATAGACCCATGGGATGTTGATCTCGCCTCTTTCAGCAGGATAATTTATGATCTTGTTTCAGATGGAACCTTGAACTTGCCTGATGCCGGCGTCTTAATATCTGCAGCCTGGAGAGTACTTTCCATGAAAGGCGATAGTATTCTGGGAAAGTTCAGTGAGAGAGAATCTGAGGATGAATATAACAGTGAGAATTTTGAACCCTTTGAAGATGAAACATTCCTCAACGGAGAAACCGAGCATTACATGAGCAGAAGTTCAATTACACTTATGCCTGCACCTGTCTTTCACAAGGAAAGAAGGAAGGTTATGCTCATTGAACTAATGGAGGCAATAAGCACAATTGATCTCACAAGTCACCAGAAGGAGAAGAAGGTTCTATCGCCCATTTTGTCCATGGACGAAATTTCCAAAAGATTGAATTCTGAAGAACCTGAGGAGGAGATACAGAAAGTATGGAGCAGAATCGTTGAACTGAAGGAAGATCAATGCTTTATGGAAGATATCTGGGGGCACACCGTTGAAGATAAATCAATGTTTTTCGTCTATTGCATGTTTCTTTACAGGAATGGAAAAATAACCTTAAATCAGGAGGAACCATTTGGATCCATTAGGATAAAGAGAATGGAAAATGCCTGAAGACGACGGTATGATTAGCGCCTCTGAGATGTCAGAATTCGAGTTTTGCAGCGTCTCATGGTATCTGGATAAGGAAGGTTACCCCAGATCCGGCTTTTCTTCACAGAGAATGCAGAGAGGAATAGAGATGCATCGGAGAGTTCATACAGGTTATTCCAGAACAGGTGGTGCTATGAAATTTCTCATTGTTATTTTTGTTCTGATTCTTGTTTTCCTGATTTATCTATATTTGGGGGGGACTGTACCCTGAACCCTTTTTTCCTGTATGCTGGAATTCTTTTCCTTGTTGTAATATTAGTTTTAATAGTCCTGCTAAGGAAGAAGAGACAGGTATATTCAATACCGGCCGGGAGAGCCGTATATGGTGACTTGCAGTCGGAAGGCAAAACACTTATCTCCAGAAGATATGGTCTGACTGGAAAGCCTGATCGTGTCATTCGCAAGGGGGACGAACTTATACCGTATGAATTTAAGAGCACGGAAGCTGATTCACCCAGAACGGGTCATCTTCTTCAAATGGGTGTATATTTTTTAATTTTGGAGGACAACTATGCAGGTGCAGTGATAAATAAAGGGGTGCTGAAATACAGAACAAGAGCATTTGAAGTTCGTAATACGCCGGAACTGAGGGAAAGAGTCCTTAGAACGGCTCAGTTAATGAGGTCAATGAGAGGGGTGCCCAGAAGAAATCATGATAACCCTGGAAAATGCTTCAAATGTTCCTTTAAGGAAGTCTGTTCCCAAAGATTAATAAAATAAGTGAATTTCAAGGTGATTATGGCAAAAATTGACCTCTCGCTTTTTCAGGAGGTAATAACAAATGAAGAGCTGGACTCACTTGATTTATCGAAATCAACTGCGTATATAGGATTTGAGCCTTCAGGAACAGCACATATAGGAACAGGTCTGATGTGGACCGATAGAATAAACAACCTCATTTCGGCAGGGGTAACAGTGAAGGTTTTAATGGCTGACTGGCACGCAATGATAAATGATAAACTTGGAGGGGATCTTGAGAGAATAAGGGAGAGCGGAAGACTGATGGTGAAAACCTTTAACGCTCTCGGGATGGATCCAAAAGTCCAGATAATATGGGCTTCTGATATGGTAAGCTCTCCTGATTACTGGATGGAAATGCTGAAAGTGGCTAAAAGCTCCAGTCTTTCAAGACTGAGAAGAGCTTTACCCATCATGGGAAGATCGGAGGATGATGCAGACAGGGATTTTGGAAAATATATCTATCCTTTGATGCAGGTCACTGATATATTCAGACTGGATGTTGATATCTGCATGGGTGGTATGGATCAGAGACACGCTCACATGCTGGCCAGGGATATTGCAGAAAAAATTGGGGCAAAAAAGGCAATTTCTCTTCATGGCCCTCTAATAGGCAGCCTGAAGGGAACAGGAAGAATGGATTCAGAGAATTTCAAGAAAATGTCCAAAAGTGATCCGGATTCAGGAATCCTTGTAAGCGATGCCCCGGAGGAAATAAAGAGAAAAATAAACCAGGCTTTCTGCCCAGTTGGGGAAACTAAGGGAAATCCTGTTATAGAGATTGCAAAATTTGCAATATTACCAAGAACTCATACCCTTGAGATTAAAAGACCCGAAAAGAAGGGCGGGCCAATATATATTAACAGCGCAGAAGAACTTGAATCTCTCTATTCTCAGGAGAATATTCATCCAATGGATCTAAAGGCTTCTGTCACTGATTATCTAATAAAAATACTTGAACCTGCGAGGGACATATACAAAGGAAATCCGTAGTTCAAAAAGGGAAAAGAAGATTAAATGTTCTTGATCTTCTGGGCAAGTTCCATAGCTCTGTTAACATCCTCGCTTTCCAGGGCCATGTCCACAGCCAGATCATACACGTAAGAAATTATTTCCTTGAATTCTGCCTTCTCCTTTTTTGTTTTCATTGATGCAATAATCCTGTCTGCGGTTTCCATTCCATTCTTTACTTCCTCTTCGGCCTTGATTGCGTCACCTTTCTCACGAAATACTTTTATTAGACCGGCTTCTGCTTCAAAGTATGTATCCCAGTCATTGATTTTTTTGGATCTTTCAAGAACTTCCCTGAATATTTCTATGGCCTCGTTCATTGACCTCTTTTTACCGGACAGGATATCTGCCTTTGAAGATAGTATTGCAAGTTCTAGCTGATCATCTTCAATTTTTCTGGCAAGTGCTATTCCCTTTTCTATACTTTCTATTGCTTTTGCGGAATCCCCGCTTTCGTCAAGAAGATAGGCATAATTCATATAGTCCAGTGCAAGCCCTGCAATATCGCCAATTTTTTCCCTCAGGGACAGACACTTCGCCATGTAACTTATGGAATTGTTGGTTCTGAATTTTTCAAGACCGTAATATGCCTGTGACATCTTACTGTAAATTTCACACAGCTCCTCATCCTTACCCTCATTCTTCTGAGCAAGCACATTGAGAATTCTAAGAGAATCCATGAATTTTCCCTTTTCCATAAGCTTGTCAGCCTGATTCATATCAGGTTCTTTTTCTATCTTTTCATCTGTCATTTATGTTCACCCGGATTTTTTCTTATTTCAGCTAATACTTCACCTGCTCTTGTCATTGATATTTTCCCCTCTTTCTTAAGGATTTCAGATACCATATCTATTTCTTTGCCTTTCGCACCTGCAGCGATAGCAAGATTTCTGGAATGCAAACCCATATGCCCTTTCTGAATCCCTTCATCGCTTAATGCCCTTACTGCTGCGAAATTTTGCGCAAGACCAACCGCTGCAACCACAGACTGAAATTCTTCTGTTGTTGTTACTCCTAGTATTTTTCTTGCTATTACCGCTTTTGGAACATTTGAAGTTGTTCCGCCGACTGTACCTATTGCCAGAGGAATACTTATCTTCCCAACAATGTTTCCGTTTTCATCCTGAGAAAAACGTGACAGAGAAGTATACGATCCATTCATGGATGCATACGCATGTGCATTAGCCTCTGCCTGACGCCAGTCATTCATTGTTGCAATGAGTACCGCGTCAACTCCATTCATTATTCCCTTGTTATGTGTAACAGCTCTGAAAATATCGTATTTTGCCATTTCCGATGCTTTCACTATCCTTTTAACGACTCTGGAACCGCCAATATCTTCTGCCTTGAACACTGCCTCCGCCTTTGAAATCCTTCCTGGTGTGAGGTTGCTCAGTATTCGTAAAACAACTTCTCCTCCAGTTAGTTCTTCGAGATATGGAGCTGTAATTTCGCACATGGAATTTATGACGTTTGCTCCCATTGCCGCACCAACATCAACCATGAGATGAACAATAATCGTTTTTTTCAGTACAGGAAGTATTCTTATTTCAAGATCAACGGCACCTTTCTTCATTTCACGGAGTGTTTTACTTACAGAATTAGCCAGGGTCAGTATCTGTGATTTCTGTTCTTCTATGACCTTGATTGATCCCATTATATCTGGAACTTCAGTTATTTGAATCTGCCCAATCATCATGGAATTTGTGGACATCGCGGTAAAGCCACCCGATTTTCTAGCTATTTTTGCTGCGTTTGAACATGCAGCAATAACAGATGGTTCCTCCACTGCCATAGGTATAAGATATTCTTTCCCGTTTATGAGGAAGTTTGTAGCAATACCGAATGGTATTTCCATGGCTGTAATGAAGTTCTCAATGAGCTTATCGCCAATTTCCGGATTTAGAGTACCGGTATTTTTAAGCAAATTTATCTGATCATTATCCAGATCTGAAAAAGCAGATACCAGTTCTATCCGCTCCTTAATTGTTTTCTTATAAAATTCCCTGAGTTCTGAGGAATGCATTATAAGGTGATAGGTACGAACTTAAACAATTTTTCTAATGCATAATTGAATTGAATATGGGAAGTCTTTATTTAACAACAGATTTATGGATTGCTTTGACCAGCTTTACCTATTAATAGGTTTAATTTATGTACTCCAGTGAAAGAATCATATAACATAGGTGTCCTGGGTGGAGCTTCTCCGCAGGAAAAATATCTGAAAATTGCGGAGAGGGTCGGTGAACTTATCGCCAAGAGCGGGCATATTCTCATTAATGGTGGATTAAGCGGCGTAATGGAATATGCCGCCAAGGGCGCTTATGAAGCGGGTGGTGTTGTTGTTGGGATACTTCCCGGATATGACCACAACGAAGCAAACCGATTTACAACTGTTCAAATACCAACCGGCATTGGTTTCGCAAGAAATTTTCTTATAATACGGGCATGCCACTCTCTCATTGCCATCGACGGGTCCAATGGAACAATATCAGAATCATCCTTTGCAATATCAGAGGGAAAATCTGTAATATCACTGGATTCCATTGAACTGAAACCAAAGAGAGAATGGGAGGGTAGTTTCATTAGAGCAAATGGCCCGGAAGATGCAGTGGAAAAGGCCATCGATGAAGCAGAAAAATTGTCCATCAAAAATGTAAGAAAAGATAGTTCAGTCAATGAATAATCTTCTTTGTTTCCTCAATCTTTCTTAATTTTTCTGCAGAATAATATTTTGATCTTATTCCGTAATCTCTTGCAAGCGACGCGAGATACGCACTCTGCAGCCCCATGCTGCAATAAAATATCATTTTGTCAGGATGATCTTTAGACTTGATCAAATCTATTGCCTTAGGCAATGGAATGTTCAGTGAATTCCCATAGTGCCAGTTTTTATATTCAACTGGATTCCTGAGATCTATTACGAGTTCTGACCCTGAAATATCATAATCCTCAATATTAATTTCATCAAGAATCCTGATGGCCCTGGCTGTCTTCTTAACGCGTATTGATGAAACTGCTTTTTCAATAAAATTAACATTTTGCATATCTGAATCCAGTTCTTCTTTCTTTATCCGCGTAATTGGTGTTTCCGCAAACAGGGAGCAGAATTCACCCATTGGTGAGGTCGGAAACGTACCAATCTTTCTGGCCAAATCGGATATTTCATCCTTATCGAATCCTATGAGGGGCCTCAATACAGGTATTGTCATGCCACTGCTCAGTTCTTTAATATTCTCCGGGGTCTGCGAGGATACCTGACCGGACGATTCTCCGGTGATTATTCCATTGTATCTGTGCTCTATGGCAACTGCCTCTGCAATGGAATACATTATCTTCTTGAAAGTCACATTGGGATATTTAATTATTTTTCTGTTCATCATTTCCGGTATATAGGGTCTGAAGTCACAAATAAAGGTGTTTGAGCTGTATCCATATGACCAGCGATTATGCAATATGGAAATGGCACGGTAAAATTCCATGGTATCAATTGGATCTGCCATCGATATAAAGAGAAAGTCCACAGGGGAACCTCTCTTCATCATCATCCATGCTGCAACCGGAGAATCAATCCCCCCTGAAACCAATGCAAGATACCTGCCTTCAGTTGCCAGTGGTAAGCCACCTGGGCCCTTCATTTTTTCTGTAAAATAATATACCTGATTATCTCGTATCTCTATGTAAACCTCTACCTGCGGGTTATCAAGATCTACTCCTGATGATTTTTCATAAAGCTTGTCAGCAATCGCCCTCGATACATCCATTGACTTAAAACTGTGATCACCAATTCTTCTTGTTCTTACAGAAAAGGTTTTTCCTGTTACCTGTTCTGCAAAGAGCTCATATGCTGTTTCTACTATATCCTCGATTTCCGTTAATTTGAATCTCTTAGCTTTAGAATATGATTTTACCCCAAAAATTCTAGACAAAATATTGCAAATTGAATCTTCATCTGATTCAACATATATTCTGCCAAACACACACTTAACTTCCGCGGTAAGACCGTTTGTATTCAATGCATATTTTATATTGCTGACCAACCTTGATTCCATTTGTCTTCTGGAACTTTTTCCCTTGAGGCCTATCTCTGAGTATCTTATAATGTACATTCCTTCTTCCTTACTCTATGTTTACCCCAATTAATATTGGCTCCTCCTTTGTAATCCACTTTCTTGCCGTCACTTCACGAAGAGATTCAGCTACTTTCATCCATCTGTACAGCGAATCTACTTCATATAAAACAGCAAATTCCTGGTCTGCAATGCTGAAAGAATATGTTGTATAAGACAGGATTCCCTGGTTCATAGGGTGTGTCATTGCAGTTTTTATGTGTTCATCCATTATTTTCTTTCTTGTCTCATAATCAATAAGATACCACTCAGGGTCCTTACTCATGGGATATCCTACAAAATATTTCAGACCCTTCTTTTTCAGATCTTCTTCAATATGTGTTGCATTTTTTAGATATGGAGATTTTACATAAATGGAAAGCATGCTGAATGTGGATTTGGCCAGATGCCCAGATTTTGAATAAATGACATCCATTGCATCCCTTATAATTGACGGGTTTCTTGATGACAGCCAGATTATGAAATCTGAATCGTATCTGAGAGATCGGTATATCCTGGTATGTATGATTCCATTTATCTCATCAGGCAGGGTAGCAAATTCTTTGAAAATTTTTATAATATCTTCATTGGTTTTCCAGTGTTTTTCCCTTATTTTAAGGCAGAGAACCTGCATGTAAATTACATCTTTATCTTCATTAATTTCAGGATATGATTTTTTTTCATTTATAACGGAATCACCCATATTTGTAATTACTTTCCATATAATAAAAGGTGTGAGATCAAAACTCCACGTTTGAAAGAGGTAATTTCTCTTTACAATTCATGGAGATGAATCTAATAATGCCTCATTTTTTTAATATAATTGTAAAATTCACTGAAACATAAAAAAGTCATTTTCCAATTTAAGAAGTATTTTTGAAGTATCAGCAATGGTTATTAATTTGCAGTGACATAAAAATTCGGTGACAATTAAGGTTATGTCATACCTTAGACTGTCCTTAAAGCATCATAGAAATAAATCTTCTATTCAAGTTTACGTTTGTATATTCCTTAACATTATATTTAATCAAATATTTTATTATTTGTATAACTTATACTTATATATTTTGTACCAAGACACTCTGTAGCACGGTGCAGAGCCGATTCTAGATAAACTTATTATAGTTCATGAGATTTTATTCTATGGCATCGGATAAGATTTTAGACTCTGTAGACACACTGGAATTCTACGTTGGATCGGCTAAGGAGTGGAGTTATTTTCACCAATATGGTTTAGGATTTAAACTTGTAGGGTATTCCGGACCGGAAACAGGAGTCAGAGACAGAGTCTCTTACCTTTTGAAACAGGGAGATATAAAATTCATTTTCACCAATACGCTATTTCCAACATCTCCGATAATAGAACATACCAGAATTCATGGAGACGGCGTTAGAGATATTTCTATGAAAGTCCCCGACATAAATGAAACCATTGCTGAAATAGACAGAAGAGGCGTCGTTAAGCACGGCCCCGTTAAAAAGATAAAAACAGATAATGGAACTCTTTACAGCTCAATTTCAAAATCATTTGGGGAAACACTCCATTCTCTCAATGATTATGGTGAATACGAGGATGAGCTCCCTCCGGGATTTAAGGAAATCGAATCCCCTGATATCAAACCTACCGGCATAAAAAAAATAGATCATATCGTTGGAAATGTGGAGGATAAGAAAATGGATCAATGGGTTGAATATTACACTAAAGGTTTTGGATTCGACCAGCTCATAAGCTTTGATGATAAGGACATAAGCACTGAATATTCTGCCCTCAGGTCGAAGGTTGTTCATTACAATAACAGAAAGATAATATTTCCAATAAATGAACCAGCTTTAGGTTTGAAGAAGTCTCAGATTCAGGAATATATTGATTATTACAATTCACCAGGTGTGCAACATATTGCCATGGAGACAGATGACATAATAAAAACAGTTGCGGATATGAAGGCAAGGGGCATAGAATTTCTCTCAACTCCAAAGATATATTACGAAACGCTGGAAGACAGGGTAGGGAAAATAAAGGAAGACATTGACAAACTTCAGGAACTTGATATTCTGGTAGATAGAGATGATGATGGATATCTCTTACAGATATTCACAAAGCCAGTGGGAGACCGACCTACAGTATTCTATGAGGTTATACAGAGAAGAGGCGCTACATCCTTTGGAAAGGGAAACTTCAAATCACTTTTCCAGTCTATTGAATTAGAACAGGCTAAGAGAGGAAACCTTTAAGCTGATACCATATGAGAATAGGAAGAATAATCTCCAACGATCGAGTGGTAACAGTTATTTTCAGGGAAAACAAAGCATATGACGCCACAAAAATATTCGATATCTCTGAAGAACATCTGGAAAGGGATTTCTTTAAGGCATTTACTGAAAATGAACCATCGGATACATCATTTAAGGATTCATACATAATCACAAAGATTGATTCATATCTTTCTCCATTAAAATATCCCGGACAGATAAGAGATTTCTATGCCTTTGAAGATCATGTGAAAAATTCCAGAAGGAGAAGAGGCCTTGACATGGAACCGGAATGGTATAAGATTCCAGCTTACTATTACACCTCAAACAGTGGCTTAATACCGCATGGAGGATCACTCAAATACCCTTCTTTCACTGAAGAACTTGATTTTGAAATGGAAATTGGAATTATAATTGGAAGAAGCGGAATAGATATTTCAGAAGAAGATGCTCTCAGTCATATATTTGGCATGATACTTATGAACGATTGGAGCGCCAGGGATCTTCAGCGCAGGGAAATGAAAATAGGTCTTGGTCCGTCAAAATCAAAGGATTTTGGAACAGGTATAGGAGATTGCATTGTCACTCTTAAGGATCTCAAACCACTCATAAAAAATGGCAAATTTGACATACCTGTAGAGACCCAAATTAATGGTCACCTCTTTGGTGAATCAAATCTAAAAAGAATCTACTGGCCTGTTGAGAAGTTGATAAGTTATGCTTCAATGTCTTCTCAGTTAAAAGCAGGGGACATTATAATGACCGGCACTATGCCAGGGGGTTGCATCACTGAAATGCCTCAGGAAAAACCCAGGTGGATTCAGAAAAACGATGAAGTTTTAATGCAGTCTCCGATTCTTGGTAATCTATCGAATAAGGTGATTTAATGGTGTTTTACGTCAAACAGGGAAAATTAACGGAAAGCAGGCACACATATGATCGAAAGGATGAAATTTTGAAGGAGGAACTGTTCGGAGAAGACAGCTTCGATGGTGCATACTCTCTTTTATATCATCTGAATGAGCCTACAAGGGTCAAATCCATAACTAAAAGAGAAAAACACATGGATGAGTTTCCGGAGGAGATTACAAAACATATGCATATTAAAGCTGGAAAAATAAAAACTGATGGAAGCTTCCTGGATTCAAGGAAATTCATTCTGTCAAATTCGAAACTGAGACTTGGCATTGCCAATGTCACAATGAATTCCGAAGATTTCTATAGAAATTCTTATGCTGATATCCTTTTGTTTGTTCAGAAAGGAAATGGAACTCTCGTATCGCCGCAGGGGGAATTGAGTTATAAAGAGGGCGACTATGTTTTTGTGCCAAGGGGTACCACGTTCCGCCTTGTTACCAATAACTCCTACTTTTTCATAATAGAGTCAAGGGAACATATGGATATACCCTCAAGATACCTCAATAAATATGGTCAGTTGAAAGAAGGTACACCATACTATAGCAGAGACATACGTGTTCCCGAACTTAGAGATCCATCAAACAAGAACCAGAATTTCAAGGTATACATAGAATATGATGACTACTACATGATTGAAGAGAGAGACAAATCTATTCTGGATGTGGTAGGATGGGATGGTTATCTTTATCCCTTTGCCATCAGCGTTCATAATATGGCACCCATTGTTGGAAAACTGCATATGCCGCCACCAATACATGAAACTTTTTCAGGAAAGGGGTTCATGGTTGGGAGTTTCCTTCCCAGAAAATTCGATTTTCATCCAAGGAGCATACCCATTTCCTATTATCATAACAATATAGATGTGGATGAAGTTCTCTTTTATTCATCAGGAAATTTCATGAGCAGAAAAGGCATAGAAGAGGGATCAGTTACAGTACACGTGAGAGGCATTATACATGGACCACAGCCGGGAACGGTAGAGGCAGCAATCGGTAAAGAGGGCACTGACGAGGTAGCGGTTATGGTGGAATCTTATGAACCGCTGGTTCTTACAAAGACAGGGAAAGAAGTGGAAGACCCGCATTATATGGATTCATGGTTTCAAAAATGAATGAATTCAATTATTTGCCCATTGACAGAGTCATATACGGAAAGAATTCCATATCGTCAATAAACAGCCAAATTGAGAGACTGAAAAGAAAAAAAGCTCTTATTGTGACCGGAAGTTCCGTTTCAAAATCAAAATTTTTTGCCTCAATTGTGAACACTCTTGGTATTGACTATGTTGTATTCTCTGATATTACCCAGCATTCTCCCATAGAAGAAATTGAGCATTCCATTGAGGCATATAGAAACAACAACTGTGATGTCTTAATATCTGTGGGAGGTGGCAGTGTAATAGATTCATCAAAGATGTTGAGGCATTATTATGATGTAAGCATACCTCATCTGGTAATACCAACAACACTCTCTGCCTCAGAATTCTCCCACATTGCCGGTTATACCTTTGATTCAGTTAAGAATGGTGTCAGGGACAAAGCAATAACACCATCAATAATCTTCATTGACCCCGATGCTGCAAGGGAAACTCCCGATAAACTCTGGAGGTCGACAGGTATAAGATCACTTGATCATGCAATCGAGACTATGTTCTCCAACAGGGAGAGCGAGATAGCTGTGATTATGGCAGTTAAAGCCATAGAAAAACTGTTCAATAACCTGCAGGGAAAGGATGATGAAAATCGCCTTGAATGTTTTAAGGCTGCCTGGTATTCATACTTTGACGTGTTTGATTCAAAAATGGGGATCAGCCACAATGTGGGTAAGGTTATTGGAGCCAAATGGGAAATACCTCATGGCGTAACGTCCTGTATGACGCTCCCTTTGGCCCTGAAATATTATTCCCGCTATTATAAGAAGGAAGTTAAAGAAATTGAATCTGCCATTGCAAATACTGAATATGCCAACATGGAACCATGGGCTGCGGTCGAAAAATTCATTGTAGATCTACACTTGGAGGTAAAACCTTCTCAATATGGATTAAGCCTTGATGATAAACCGTATATTTTTGAAAACCTCAAAGATAAGCCGGAATGGGCTGATGATTTCCTTACAGAATTTCTGTCTTAGGGAAAATCGAGCTCCATCAACCCGCTTTTTTCATTCTTCTTTCTAATAATTCTTGCTTTGCTTAGTACCTTAACTGATATTTCCATCATTGGCGAACCGGTGCCGGAAAAGAAATGGCCTCCTGAAATATTATGGTGAATATCTGCAAATGAGCCATGTATATGGAGAATCGGATCGTTTTCTGCTATGGAGCCTGAAAATGAAACCACTTCCCTTGGCTCATCAAATGTCATTTCAACATACTTATCACCATTCAAGTAGCCGATTCTTGCCTTACTTATCATTCCAATACCAGAAAGGATTAGACCGGAGGAAATTTTTTCCTTCTCTATCATGTTCCTGATTGCATCTATAACAGAATCCCCTGTCTCTACCTTCAGAACAATATAATCATTATCTCTTGAATATTTCAACTATATTACCTCTTCAAGGAGAGCATTAGAATCTTCCATTATTACTTTTTTAATTCCACAGTTCCTGAACATCATTTCTTTGAAAGGAATACCGGTTAGATTACTTGCAATAATGGAAAGTGAGCCTCCGTGCCCTATGATTAGACATCTCTTGAATTCATTGTTCATCATATGCTCAATGAATTCAGTCACTCTGGATATGAGTTGGGATAATGGTTCTATTCCCTCAAGGATATCGTCGCTCACATATTTTGAAATTGTAAGATCAACGCCTTTAATTTTGGATATTTCGGAAAGGGTAAGGCCGGAATATTTGCCTGCATCCCTTTCCCTTAATCTTTGATCATAACGAATTGGAATTTCTCTATATGCATTTATGATCCGGGCAGTTTCAGCAGCCCTCTCAAGATCACTCGAATAGATTAAATCAAAATTAATTGCTTTTAGCTTTTCATATGCCTCCTGAGCTTGAATTTTGCCCTTTTCATTTAAGGGTATATTAACATGTCCTTGAAACCTTCCATCATTATTCCAGTCTGTTTCACCATGACGAACGAGGTAAATCTCTCTTCTATCTTTCCCCCTATCTATCAAAATATTATCCCGTCATCTTAGTTCAGCAAACTATTTACGAATTTGTTCCTGGGTAGGCGTGTATAAATTCAAAAATAATTTTTTTAAGTTCCGTAATAACAGCTCATTATTTTGTAAAAATGATTAAAGGAAGATTAATTCCTTCTCTCTGATAAGCCAAGCCAGAACTTTTCTTCCAGATCCAGAATGCCTTTTGCCCCTTTAAAGAAGTTTTCTCTGGCCCTCTCTTCACTTTTATGTGTTCCCAGAACATCTTCCATTGCAGCCTCATGCTGGTCTTCGAGTGCCCTGTGGAAGGTAAAATATTCAATATCTGCCTTGGAATATTTCGGGTGCTTTTTGAGCCAGATGTTGAATCCTGATAGTATCTTGTCCCACATGGGTATGGCCATATTCTCAAGGCCGAACTCAGCACCAAGGGCCTCAAAGTACTCTCCTGAAAAGTAATTCCTCATTCCGTCAAGCCATGCTTTTGTTGTCGGGAACTGTTTCCTCTTTACAAGTGTCTCAGGTTCAATACCTATGCTTCTCAGATATTTTCTGTAAAGAAGCTCATGCCTCTTTGTTGGGTCCATGTCACCAAGTTCAGAGACAAGAATTGTTGTCAAATTTGCAGCGTCATCTTCATTTGGTGTATTTACTAAAAGTGTGGATAGAATTGCCACCCATTCTCTGGTGAAGTGGTAAAACTCAATGGAGAAATTCCTAAACTCCTCTTCTGTAATATCGCCCCTGGCAAATCTGTCAATAAAAGCATTGTTTGTGGCATTGTGCTTTTTAACAAATTCGTATGTCTTTGCATAAAAGTTTTCTTCATTTACTTCGTTTACTATCATACATTATATGATCATTGACAGGGTATAAAAATTTTGTTGATAGAAATTAAGCATAAATACTAGTTTCGAAAACAAACTCACTATCATCTGCCAACATTTTAAGGAAATCATCATCCAGAATACCAGTGGATTTGATCTGCTCTCTGGGAAGGCAGAATTTTTTCTGTCTCTTTAACAATGAAAGGCATAGTTCTTTCCTTGCAACTGTTGCCATATCTCCGGTGATAATGAAGGTACCATCCTGATTGATCATTTCAATAGAAAAGCGTTTGAGTTTACCTTTCTGGTTTAAATAAAATATATTGTTTCTTGCTTCAATTATAAATATCCTGTCAAGACCCAGGTAAGGCATCATTAAAATTTCATTTATGTTCCTCTTTTCCAGCGAGTTGTCAAGGCGGGTCTGTCTGTTCATAATATATTCATATATGGAGGAGGACACGTCCTTTTCACAGAGAAATATTAATTTACTTCCTGGAAAGTGGTTGATTTTATCCATTATTCTCTGTGGTTTGGATATATCTGAAATTTCTGACTCTACAACAATTCCTTCACCACCATTCAAAAAAAATCCATCTGCTCTGTAACCATTTATCATCACTTCTTTCTGAAGGAAAATGTTTCTTCCTTCCAGATATTGAGAAAATAGTTCTGTTATAAATTCATGATTTTTTTTCTTCTCCTCCATAGGTTTGGGTGTTGTGCTTTCATCTGAACCGTATCTGGAGATACTTTCTTTTTTGATAAACTCTACATCCGTTTGATTCTCCATATCCCATTTTACTGGTTTGAAACTCAATGGAGGCTCAGAAATACCTGAGAAATTATTCCACATCGTTACATAATTTCTTGGAGATGACAAAATAGATTTGACAGTATTATTCTTAAGTGATTCCGGTCTTAAGGATGATGACAGTAAATTTGCATCGTATTCAGAACATCTGAATGCAAAGAATGAACCTGCGTTACCAATGATTGAACTTAGATTATGCCTGTCGTATTGATCCAGATACTGGGATGAAAGCGTCAGAAATACTCCATATTTCCTTCCCTCGCTGAGTATCTCCGCAATTATCTTGGCCGGGAAGTTCTGTGCCTCATCCAGAAGTAGAAATGTCTTATTTCTCTTTGATGATCTCAAAGAACTGTTCCAGATCTTGAATAAAATAAGTGTTCCGATCAGCGAAGTCATGTCTCCGGACATCTGTGTTTTGGAAACCTCCACAACTATGAGCTTATTTCCCTCTTCAAGCAGAGAACCAAGGTCAACGCTGTCAACCCTTGATGAAATGAGCCTCCTCAATTCGGGTCTCGATAATATGGGAACAAGTTTGTTAATTGTGCTCGCAATGAAATCATTCCAGCGGTTTTTATCTGAAATTACTGTTTTCAGTGCATTCCATACGTCCTCTGGAATTTTTCCCTCCATTTCCTTAAGTGCATCTCTTCTGGATATCATTGAAAGAAAATCTGAGAGATTTGCTTCAGGATCCAGTGTGATCATGAATCTAAGGATTGTGGTGAAAACAAGTTCAAGTCTTGGTCCCCATGTCCCCTTTGAGAAGAGAGATTCGCCGCTGAACAGATCCTTTATGGTATCTGTTATTACGCCTGTATCTCCAGAGTTTTTCCCGCTTCTGGATAAGACATTGAAACCAATTCTCTTCCCGTCCACAGAGTATTTTTCCTGCGTTGAAATATAAACAACTTCCATATTTTTATTTTCAGCAATAATCTCATCAGACAGCTGGCCATGAGGATCAAAAATTACTATATTGGAGTTGGGAACGCCTGAATATATCTTCCAGAGAGAGGCCAGAAGATTGCTTTTTCCGGTTCCGGTTCTCCCAACAATAAGGTTGTGGTTTATTGTTTGACTTATGGGAATTCTGACTTCAGAAAGCCCGGAATAACCCAAGGTCACATGTTCTTGATCTTCATCATTTTTCCTGGTTCTTCCAGGAGATATTTCATAATCAAACATAGGTATTCAAATGGTAATAACCTGATCTCTATTTATTTCAATGTCTTTGATTAGGGTTTCAATCTCTCCAGTTTCAACACCCGACGATACTCCAACTGTGGCAATAATACCTGGATAAACCTTTCTCAATAACCATGGCCCATAATTTGAAACAGAAAATATCCTGAACTGATCGGTCTCGTGATGTTCCTGAAGAATTCCCATATTATCTTCATCTAAATGGTAAAAACCATTTTTCAGTGAACCTCCGATTTTGAAGAGATCAACCCAGATTTCTCTATTCATATCCTCGCTTGAAAATACCATAATTTTATGAATTCCATTAAATGTGCCTGTGCTCACATTATGGAATTTTTTCAAAAAATTTCCCTCAATGAAATTGGTGGAAACTTCCCAAGACATCCTGCCTATCCTCTCTTCTTCAAACCAGAAGTATTTCCTTTTCTTTCCAGCATAATAGGATCGTGAGATGAAATCGCTTCTTTCAGGAAATTTTCCTATCTGTATATGTGACAATATATTCATTATGAGATCAGTGAAATTTTGTTCTGAATTTGGCATACTCCTTATTTCCAATGTTGTGCCAAATATCCATACGCTGGCTGCCACTGCTCCTGAATAATCTACCCCGAAAAAAACTGGATAAGTTACACCGTTTACCATAATTGTTCTAACACTGATTTGTGAATATGGTAAGGAAAAAGTTTTTAAGAGACTTTTAGGAAATGAAGGATAAAACCAGTCCATGAAAAATTCCTTGACTCTTATAATTTGATTATTGATTTCAACCTCAAACCTCAAGGTATCCCATTTTTCGGAATGCGTTCTTATGGAAATATTACTTGCATTTTCCGGCAGGATTGTTACAAAGGGCAACTGAATGTCGTTTAAATCCTCCCTGTTATCAATTTTTTTTAACATATGTTGCATCAGTTTGCACTTACTATTTTGTTAGTGAGGTTCCCTATACCTTCTGCCCCGACGGATACAATATCTCCATTTTCTAGAAACCTCCCGGAACCTCCCATGGCTACCCCTGACGGTGTTCCGCTGGTGATTATGTCCCCAGGTTCAAGAGTTATGAACTGAGACACCTCAGCTATCAGTTCTGGAAACGAAAATATCATATCGCGAATATTGCCTTCCTGCCTCTTTTCATGGTTAACATACGTATTGATCTGAAAATCTGGTATGTCTTTGTCGAGAATCCAAATTTTCGGCCCTATTGGAAGGAAAGTGTCCGATGCTTTTCCAAGAAGCCAGTTTTTTCCAAGCCTTTCCTGATAATCATTCTGATAATCACGGGCACTTATGTCATTACAAACAGTAAAACCAAAAATTGATTCTGCTGCATTTTCAATTGTGGCTGCTTTGACCCTGCTGCCAATAATGGCTGCAATCTCGCCCTCATAGTCAAGATATTGAACCTTATTTGGTTTCAGTATACTTCCATTGTTTCCAACCAGAGCATTACTGAACTTTGTGAAAAAGTACGGTCTTTTAGGGCTCGGTACCCTGTTTTCTTCAGAGTGGCTTCTGAAATTTATTGCAGGGAGAAATATTTTCTTCGGATTCACAGGTATATCTTCCACGATGTCAGCGGAATATTCATCCAATTTGTCAGGGATTCTCATATGAAGTTCGGATATAGCTCCATTGATATTGGAGGAATCGTTTATATATGAATATAAATAATATTTTCCATTTTCTGAAAGGAGAATGCTTTTCTTCCCATCCTTAGAATTGTTCACTATGAAATCCATATTAGTGTATTTTAATTACATTATATAAATATTGCAGAAAAAGGCTTTAGTTATGAGAAATTGAGACTGGCTGAAAAGTCATATATGGCATAATTTGTGAAAAACCACATTAGCGGCAGCGAAATGGCAAGAAAGATAATTGAGAAATATAATTGCTGTGTTATTCCGAAAACCGGCCATATAACAAAGGTAGAAACTGCTGTGAAATACAAAATAATGATTGATATAACAGGCAGCATGCCTCCCACATATTCAAGGGCGACTATCCTATTACCTCTTGCGCTTATTGCCAGTGAATAGCCTGCAAAAAGACCAGCAGTGGTAGATATTATTGCCATTATTGAATAGTTAATGCCATTTCCAAGACTGAAATTTACCATAACTGGAAAATACCATATTACCATGAAAACAACTGAAATTACTGCAGACACCACTGTGCGGACGCTGGATCCGTCTTCTGAAAAGATTTTAAAAATTGAATTTATGAGAAAAATGATAACTATACCTGTGATAAACATCAGTGCATTGATTGATGCATAAAACAGAAGATTGTCCCTTAGTCCCATAAAGATACCTGTTATCAATATGACAGGTTCCATTACCACAAATAGAATACCGGTAAATATGAATTTCAACCGTTTAATGTCAAGCTTTTTTATCTTAGCGAAGAATTTTATGCTGAACCCGCTCATAGATAGCTTAAGCACTACAAATGTTAAAATGGTTAGAAACAAAGATTCCATTACAAGCGGCAAAGATACTATACCAAGAATTTCAGATCCGACAGCCGGCAAAAGAGATGTTGTTGCTTCGCACTGACAGGAAAGTCCTGCAAACGCATAAGATACCCCTGAAAATTTATTGATACTCTTTCCCTGCTTTACTTTCTTTCTTGCCTGTTCAAAGATCATCCTGAAATTTTCAATAAGAAAAGCGCCTATTATTCCAAATATAATGGTTAACTGAATCGAGAAGGTTATGGTATATTGCATTGAAAATATTGTAATGGCGTTTGAAAAGAGATAAGGTACGCCTGCAGGTGATTCGTCGTCATATATGGAACCGACAAGAATCTGAGGATTATTAGCAAATGAAGAATAAATAAACAGACCCCCTATGAAAAGCATTATGTAAAGATAGATTAAAAAAACAAAACCTTTAGCCAGAGATTTTCTCTCATAGGCATACATAAATCTCAAAATGATTAAAAATGCAAGCAGTAAATAGATGAAACCAAAAGACACTGAAAGGTTTAATCCGGAACCCGCTCTTTGAAAAACAAAATGATACGAGAATATAAGTGACAGTGAAAGTAAAAACAGGTAAAATGATGGTATATATACGGAAAATGACTGCCAGTGTTTTTTCGTAATATAATATACGAATGGCAATAGAAGCATTGAGAATATGCCCCCCCAGAATGCGAATTCAACATAATTTTCTATATATATTGCACCTATGTAACTAAGGTCAAATATTGATCCTGTGAAAATAGCTATGGAAACTAAAAGAATCAGCGCTTGAATTGAATATTCTTTCATGTTAAGAGAGAATTGCAGACTCGTTATTACAATTTTTTAGGGAAATAGATATTGATCATGGAATTATGTTGAGATATATTCCCACGATGGTAACGAGAACTCCCATGAACAGAAGTGCCAGCGCCCAGTTTAATGAACTGCCATTGGCATATTTTCCAACAAATATTCCTAAAACTGCAAGAGAAAGCAGTGATATAAAAAATGGAAAATAAACATTTGACGTATATATAATTGAGCTCAACAGAGGTATCATTGATCCTAAAAAGCCAAAAAGAGCTGCTGCAAGTGTACCCACTGCGGTTTCAAGGAGTATAATCCTCTCCATTGAACTTCTTCTTGGTTTATTCTTATCCGGGTTCAGATGTTTTGATACCCTGCTAACTTCATTTCTCATTTTGCTGTATTGAGCAACAAAATAGCTCCCTGCACCTACTATGGCTGAACCAGAAGCGATCCTGAGCGTATGATTAAAACTCAAATCTACGCCGGATACTATCCTTCCTGAAGTTATCATTAAAGTTGTTATAATTCCATCAACCAATCCAATGGTTATTGGAAAAATAGTTTCTCTGTTCAAATATCACGCCTGACATTTTCAATTAAACGGCTGCCTGCTGCGATTTCATCAACAGAATGTACCACAGCGCCTGCATCTTCAATTGTCCTGACAAGATCATCGAAATTAATGTTTGTGCCTTCAACAGTTATGTTTGTGCCCATTGTTTCCATGTCTATTTCAGTAACACTTATATTCACTGCATCCACACCCTTTACTGAAATAATTGCCTCTGAAAGATCAACAAGAGTGGGGCGGTTAAGTCCTTTTCCAACATCCAATATTACTCTTCTAATGTTCAAGCCAATCACTTTAACTATTCACGCGGTTTTAAGGATTATGATAGAATTGAATTTAACCTTTTTATAATTTTTAATGAGATATCGCTTGATGATTCATTGGCATGGTTCAAGATGCTTCCTATGAATAATAAAAGAATTACACACATGCAGAATTAGAAGTAAGATCTGACAGTCACTAAGTTACATTTAATTAGCAGTACGCTTAAAGAAAAGATTTTCATTACATAACTGATATCTTGATCGTGGAAAATAGAAAGAGGCAAATGATATATGTGATAATTGCCATAATATTGGACGCAATATTTACTTATTACATTGTATATCTGAACACCCTGTGAATCCCACCTATATTAGATTAATGGGGGGTTAAGGGGGGTTTGATTGCAGATTCCCTATTTTCAACGGGACTCATTTCTTATAATCCAGTGGAAACGTTTCCCCCTCTCCCTTCATGGTAGGCAATCTGACCCTGTAGGGTTTCTCGTTTTTCATCATTGAATAAACATGGTAAAGCAGGCGTCTGGCAACAATGATATACGCCTGTTTCTTCTTCTTTCCCTTTCCTATCTCTCTTTCATATATCTTCACGAACTCCTCGTTATTATGATTAACAAGTGACCTGGCGCTTTCATAAACAGAATTTGACAGATAGGAATTGCTTATCTTCGATATCCCGGTGGCGTGATTCTTTCCACCAGATCCTGACATCATTGGTGCCTTGCCTCCGTATGACTGAAGCTTGAGGGCGGATTCAAACTGTTTTATGTCACCAATTTCAGAGACGATTGCGGCTGCATTCATTGGGCCGATACCTTTGATGTCATCCAACCGCTTTATGTTCTCATCATTTTTAGTAAGGTCAAGGATCTTTTCCTCTATCTCCTTCAAATGCTTCTGCTCTGAGATCAACCTTGCAACATTCTGCCTTATCCTGAATGCATATATACATTCCGTATCTGGTATGCCTACGGATTCCTTTGCAAGTTCAAGCAGTTTCTGGGCATTCTCTTTCCCGTAGTGGTTCCTGCTTGTTTTCCGCATGACCTTCAATACGTTGTCAATGCCTGCATTGACAATCAAGGATGGTGTTGTGAACTGATCCAGTATGGCCAGTGATGTCTTTGATCCAATATCGGAAAACACATCCGTGAATTCAGGGAATACACATGCAAGATCACTGCCAATGATGTTTGTGATCCTTGTTATATTCTTTGTCACGGATTGACGCAACCTGGTTAATCCCGACACAGCGTCTTTCCTGTGCACATTCTTGTCAAATAGCTCCTTATTCTTATTCTTCCATGGCGCAGAAGCAAGCATTGCTGAATCAACGGTATCTGATTTCTCCTTTCCGAGATTTGACATCTTCCTTGCATAATCTGTTACCCTTGGATCCACATATATCACCTTATAACCGTTGGATTCAAGAAAATGGTGCAGTGGTATATGGTAATTGCCTGTGGGATTCATGAATATCCCCTTTATTTTATCGTTGTTGCTCCTTTCTATTATTCTAAACTTCTCAAGCAGTGTTTCAAACCCTTTCCTGTTATTTGATATCTGCCCTCTCCACATTATCTTTTCATTCTCATTCTGAACCTCCACCTGATGCATCTTCTGATGCGTGTCTATTCCACAAGATAACATTTTATTCCTTTCCTGCCTGCACTCCTGCAGGGAGTAATGATCGCTGCGCATCCACCTATGTGCTTCCCCCAGAGGGAAGAATTTGCTGATTAGCGATTGTGATCAAGGGTGAAACATGGGAAAGTGAGTCCAAACCCACAAGATTCACGTTCACCCTCTCCCTGCCTGAACTCCGGCTATTCCGTAATTCATTTCATGCAGGTTAAATCTCCTATAGCAAACATGAAAGAAGTTTCAATAATCTCAATAGGTAATGAAATTGTAAAGGGTAGAACTGTAAACACAAATGCCACCGAAATAGCTATGGCGTTCACAGAAACAGGTTTTTATGTTTCCAGACATGTTTCTATTCCTGACGATTGCAAGACCATATCTGAAACGCTGACTGCTTCTTTTAAAGAATTCCATATAACAGTAACCACAGGAGGGCTTGGACCTACTTTTGATGATATGACAATTAAGTGCCTTGCCAGAGGTCTTGGAAAGAAATTGACGTTAAATGAAGAAGCATTGAATATTATTGAAGAGAAATATAAAGGGCTGAAACTGCCCCTTACTGAGGAGCGAAGAAAAATGGCCCTTTTTCCTGAGGATGCAAAGATAATAAAGAACTCTGTTGGAACTGCTCCGGGTTTATTTTATACCCTGGATTCTCATAAAATTTTCTGTCTTCCTGGTGTTCCCAAAGAAATGAGGAGTATGCTCCCTGAAGTACTCAATCTTTCCGGTAAAAGCGGATTAAATTATGTTTCAATGGAATTTAATATCTCTGGTGTAATGGAAAGTTCCATGGCTCCATTTGTTAAATTATTAATGAGGGAATATGAAAACAGCATTTTTATCAAGACACATCCTGTATCTGATGAGATCAATGACCCGAAATTAACAGTTGAGTTGTATTCACTTTCAGATAAGATCGGTGAAGCTAAGGTGAAGATGGCAGAAATAAAAAATAAAATTGAAAAATGGGTTGATAACCAAAGGAATTCAAAGGCGTTACCCGGGACGGGAAAATAACACATGTTTGCAAAATATTAATAAAATAAAAATGGCAATATTTGATGAATATATTTTTATTTGATCTTAAAATATCTTCAGGAAGAGTAAATGGCTGAACTTAGAAATTTAGAGAAATTCGAGGAGAATGCTATTGCTATGTGCAAAGACCAGGGACAGAGAGAGAAACTGACCTTGAAAACCAGGAAAAGGAAGAGCCCTCTAGATGCCTATGATCTTAAAAAATTAAAGGATAAGATTGAAAAAATTAACAGAAAACTTTCAAAGTGATTATGTGATAAATTGAAATTAAATGCTGAAGTAAAAGGAGATTTTTATGATATATTAACCTATTATGTCAATCTTTTTTCCACAAAGAAAATAAAGGAAATAGATGTTTTTGATTTTACCATAGCTTATTCGGGTCACTCCATTATTACATCTGCAGATATGGGTTTAAGCGAATACTTCGATGAATTTCCCGATAAAAAGAGAGGCTTGGATAGAGTGGAGGCCATTTATTTCGGGGTAAAAAAGAAAGCTGAACCTGAACTCAATTTCTCTTGTGCAATCTCATTTGATCACATTTCCTATGAAGGTTCGATCACGCAGGAGACGATGGCTGAATTTATAGAGTCTCTGGATAAATCTACTTTCAGATTTTTTTGAATCTGTGAACCATTCATAAACAAAAGCTATGTCTGTTATGAAAAATCAGTAAAAAGTTTTTAAGTAAAATAAGATATGCCTGTGTGGCACAGATAAGGATAAGAGGCAGGATAGAAACCCTCTTCAAGTTGAGGAATCTTGCCCTAATCAGTTTATTTGTAGATTTCATTTTAACCACTTCTTATGGCTCATATTTTTTGCCTAATACATCTCAAACTGTAAAAAATTTACTTATATTCTTTGCGAATCCTAATCTTTTGACATTTTATGGGACTGTAATAGGTCTTTTAATGGCAGCATATACCGTTATGATCACTATGATTCCCAGTTTTCACCCTGAAAGTTTAAAACAGCCAATATTTTCCCAGATAAACAGACTTTTTCTGTTCACTATTTTAACGGGTTTAATGCTGATGATTCTTTCTTTTACCAGTTCCCTTATTCCTGATACTACCTCAGTCTGGTTTATAAGAATACAGATATTCTTTTTCTTTTCATTACTCATAGGGCTAATATTTTCAGTGCTTTCACTTTCTGACCTGTTTAAAGTTGTCAGCGGCCGTAAAGGAACCAGAGATGCTGGTAAACATGAAACCAAAACAAGAGAGATACAAAAAAAATGATATGGACCGATGTAAATGATTCACATTATCTTCTTAGGTTTCATGATCCTCATTTTCTTCCTCACATTTCTTATCGTTCTAAGGATGATTTTGTTAGTATACTGGAAAATACATTTTTTTAATGCAAAGAATGATTACAAATATTCCCCAAAGGTTTTGGTGGTGGTTCCATGCCGTGGTAAGGATCACGAAATGGAAGTGAATTTTAACTCCCTTTTAAATCAGGATTATTCAAACTTTAAGATCGTTGCAGTAGTGGACAGCGTTGAGGATGAGGCTCTTGAGGTAATCAAAAAATTAGGGATAGATTACCTTCTGACAGATCACTATTCTAATGCTGCAAGCGGAAAAGTAAGAGCTATAACCACCGCCATAAGAAAAATGCCAGGATTTGAGATTATTGTCCTAGCTGATTCTGATACCATAGTACCGGAACACTGGCTAAGAGAACTGATATTTCCACTGCATAAAAAGGAAATAGGGGCCGTCAGTACTTACCCCAGGTTCATTCCCAAGGGAGGATTCTGGTCTAAGGTCAAGGAAATTTGGGGGTACATGGGAATTAACATGATGGAGTTTCGACCAAGCCGTTTTGTATGGGGAGGATCTGTAGCATTCAGAGCAGAGCTCATGGATGAGCCTTCACTTAATTATTTTTCAACGGCCGTATCTGATGATGCAGCAATAACGAAAATTTGCAGAGATAAAAAAGTTGGAATTGCGTACAGTCCTGCAGCAAGTCCAAAAATTGTTGTAAAGGATGATAAAACAACTTTTCTGAAATGGGCAGAAAGGCAAATGGCTGTAAGCATTATTTTCGATAAAAGGGCGTTGATTGGCGGTATTTTTATCTATGTTGGAATCATATTTTATCTTGTCTTAATAACGTTTTTAACAGTAATGATAAATCCATTTTTTGTTATTGGTTACACACCCTATATTCTAAATCTTGTAAACTCCGGGTTGAGGGATCCCAGGAATTCAGCATGGCTAATTCCAATCAGCCTTCTGCTCCCATTCATTTACCTTTACAACATATTTAAGGGAGCGAAATCAACCCACATAGACTGGAGAGGGACAAGCTACAGAATTAAATAAACGATGACGAACCTGATATAACTTTTTGGTTCAAAATTTGCATTGACCTTTCATCTTTAAATGCTCAAGACTGAATCTTTACAGGTTTGAACTTTATAATGCCCGAATGCTATGGTCTTGAGCTAAGACTTGCTACTTTAAGCATAAAAGCAAGAATAATTGAATATGCTTTCTGATCTGTTTTACTCCTGTCAACCAGATAAATGCACAAATTGTTAAGAAAATTTTAAAGGTTTACTTTCCAATATTTTCACATTGAGAACGAAGAATAGCTCTTGGAAATGGTAAAATAGATATTATATTGTTATTCGCCCTTTAAGACAAAGTATTTAATCAAAATCTATATGACAAGTAACGTGAACAAACTAAAACTTTCATACGAATTTGGATTTGCAGGAGGAATATTCCTTATAATTATTGCTGTCCTGGAATTGGTCTTAAGCTCAATAAGTAAGTATTTAAAAATATTTGGGACATTTCCCTCAGCCGGTGCTGTCCCATTAATTATATTTGCTCTGATCGCGCTTCTTGGAACAGAATTCTCAAGAAGAGACAAGAAAATAGGGTATACATCAATGATAGTCATTGCAATAGCAGGAATGATTACCTTTGTAAATATTGAGATTGCTGGATTTGTATTAATACTCATAGGCGGCATTCTGGTTATGATGAACAAATAAGTTATTTATCCATTCACAAATTTATTTTTAAAATAAGGTATTCTGATACAGTGAAAAAAATAATTAGTTATTCATATTAGAGTAATATGCAAACTACTTCTAATCGTCATAAAATTTTAATCGCAAATCCGGGGGCTGGGAAAACAGAAAGACTTTCAGAGGAAGTGGTTAAGTTAATAGGACTGGGTGTTCGACCAGAAAAAATACTATGTGTTACTTTTACAGTTAAGGCCAGAACAGAGATGGAAGATAGAATCTCCAAAAAAATGTCTGAAAAAAATTACGCAGGTTCTCTTCCGGATATAGAAACTTTCCACAGTTACTGTATCGGTTTGCTCAGACAATTCGATATGAACCCGGACATAATATCAGAGAGACTTGCTCGTTACTTTATAACAAAGTCCATTGTTTCCAGAGATGTCACCACTGGAACGGAAGAATCGCTATACAGAGAAGTGAACAGCTATATTTTAACAACAGGTAAAGTGATAAATGCGATCAAACTGATAAAAAGTTTTGGTATACTTCCAGACGAGGTATCAGATTCAGAGTCTCTAAGTATTCTTTCAGAAATGTATGAAAATCAAGAGGGTTCAGTGAAAATATCATTAGAAGAAGCAAAGGCACTCCTTGATAAGTTTCTTCTGGTCTTTAGAGACTATGAAACTTACAAAAAAAACAGATTGCTTGATTATCAGGACATTCTCATTCTCGCACGGGATATACTTAAAAAGATGAAATCTCCACCTTATGATCATATTCTTGTTGATGAAGTGCAGGATATCAGCGCTCTGGAAAGCCAGATTATAAAGCTTTCAGGGAAAAACATATTCGCGGTTGGAGATTCAAAGCAGGCCATATTCGGTTTTCAGGGAGGAAACGTTGAAAGTTTCAATGCCTTTAGAAACCATAGAGACTTTGAAAAAGAAATCATGATGCACACTTTCAGACTTCCAGGCAATGTGGTAGATTATGTAATCTCTTTCTTCAGCAGATTGAACATTGAGCAGGATATTTCAGAGTTACAGGTAATGGAAAGCATGAAGGAGGGGATAGAAGGTGAAGTCAGAATTACTTTATCCGATAATCCGGAAGAAACTGCAGCTCTGGCTGTGAGAAACATTCTGAAAGCAATTTCAAATGATGAACGCATAGGAATAATTGTGAGAAGCAACTATCAGGCTCTTAAAGTAAGCGAGTTTATGAAAAACATGCAAATCGACCATGGGTCAGGGTCGATTGTAACAACACTTGAAACAGAAAAAAGGGTCATTACAACCTTCATCATGGGAATTCTGTCCACAGAAAAAAATGATGTAATAAAGGCATTATATACAGAATATTCAGGAGTATCTTTACGTGATGCGATTAAAACAGTTGATACTATTCAATTCAAAAACGAATTTGATGAGTATTTACCGGAACCATTTTCATCAATGAGAAGAAAATATTCAGAAAATATGGGAATGCTTCAGAAATTATTTACAGAATATATTATACCAAAGTCAATTGAGAAAGGAGGGAATTTTTTCCTGGCTGCAAAGGAGCTTTCCAATGCAATTCCTGAATTCTTCGAAAAGGTTAACGGAGGCAAACAGGATCTCATATCCTTCTTAAAACAGGAAAATTCAGACGAGAGTGTTGAAGACGAAATTGAGAAAAGAATAACGATAAGCACAGTTCATAAATCAAAGGGAAGGGAATTTGATCACGTTATATATGTCCCATCAAGAAAATCATGGGGGGATCCCAGTGGAATGGATCTTGTAATGAACAGCATACTGCGAACCAAGGAACAGCATTACGATCCTGATGATCGGAAAGAGGAAGAAAACAGGATTGATTTTGTGGCTCTCACAAGAACCCGGAAAAGCCTATGGATCTTAACAAAGTCAAAAGAATCAGATAGATATAAAATAGATGGTAAGTGCATTTTGACTAAGCTAGATTCGGAATCACCAGAATTTGAAACAATAAGTCGAAAAAAGATAAGCGAAAAAGATTCCGCGTCTCCCATGGAAAATTTAGACAGGTGGCTCATGGAATTTATTCAAAAGAAGATAAACAGGTTGAAAAGGCTGAGCTTTTCCATGATAGGATCACTTGATGAATTACCATCGTTCGTTTCCAGATATATCCTTGCGATTTCAGATTTTAGCACAGCACTTCAACTTGGTACAAATACTCATAAAATAATAGAAGATTTTCTTACAAACAATGATATTCCCGGCCTTCTAAACAGTGATCTTGAAACAAAAAGCTGGAATAACTTTTTAAAATACTATGCAGATGTAAACAGTCTTACGGGTGTTAAATGGATTTTATCCGAAGGGACTGTTCAATGTAATGTCATGGATCTATTCCCTGACATTAAAACCGACCTGACAATCATGGGAAAAATAGATGCCGGATATACTTTTATGCAGGATGGAATAGAAAAAACCAGAATAGTGGACTTCAAGACAAGCAAAGAGGCGGGAGACCTTGATAAGTACTACGAACAGATATCCCTTTATTCTTATCTATACTCTTTGCAAAACCACATCCCGATTCAGAATATTGAGGGAGAGGTGGTAATGCTGAGCGTCCGGGAAGGGAAAATTTCAACAGGAAAGGTTGATTTGAAAGTCTATCAGGCGAATTCTCTAATGCTAGAGAGGGCGATTGAAGCAGTTAAAAAGAGAATTCAAATGTTCGTAAATATACAAAATAATCCTGAAATGCTCTATGAAATGATCCTAAAGGCAAAGGAGAAATATACCCCGTCAGAAATATTCAAGCAGGTACAAAAAGAACTTTCACTTGAGCTTAAAGGTGTAGCATAACTACTGCTGCTCCGTCTTTTTAATGGCGTTTCTCATCAATATGGCATATACTGCAAAGAAAACAATAATTGCAGGAATAAGACCAATGTTAAATGTAGGCAAGATGAGAATTGCTATATAGGAAAGATAACCAAGTATGAATGCCACTAATGCAATCAGGAAGATTGTCCTTGTGAATCTGCCCAATTCATTCTCCATGTCCTCAATATCATAACCACCCGTTGATGACATTTTTCCGATAAATGATGCAGATTCAAAGTTGGAAAGCATTACTACGGAAAATTCAGCTATGGGAAATATAAGAGCAATAAAAACCGTATCTGCATTATTAAACGCATATAGGGCGGTCAGATGTGAACCTATGTATCCGCGTGAAAGAACTATGGGGATGAATGGCAGAAGAATTGCTATGAATTTAAACCTGTTTTTTGGTTCTATTCCACTTGATCTATGGCTATTAGCCAATAGGATTCCTATGAAAAAAACAATCAGTGAAAAAATAACGAATATATATGCTATGAACGTGGTTGAAATGAGAAATATCAACATAGAATAAATCAGGAACAGGACAAGGCCTATTGTAAATGAGAGATGATATCTCAGATTACCACCCCGCAAGCATGGCAAGCCTTGAAGCTGCTATACCTATACTTTCCTGTGCCGGTTCCCACGAAATTATTGAACACCTGGATGGAAATACCTTGTAAATTTCACTCTTTGCATCTTTGATTATCTTCCTCTGGAATAGAGCTGATAGATCCTCTCTTCTGAATTTTGCAGATATACCCTGAGTTAAAATATCCATGAGAGTCACCCTGGCACCGGCAGAAATTAAGGCAGATGCAAACTCAGCAATGGATGGGTAATTTGTGCTGTTCAGACTGGTAATAAACATTACCTGAGGTAACGTTTCAGCTATGATATGCGAAAGTGCCTTATCCGGCTTATATTTTATATTCTTACCCTTAACAGCTTCCACCCGAATCAAAATTCTCTGGAGTTTGTTATATGTATCTCCACCGGATGATGGCTGGATGTATGGAGCTTTTGCTTCAGTGAATGCCCTTGTCTCCCAAAAACCAACGTTTGACCCCTTTGATGTCAGATATTTTGCACCTGATAGAATCAACGGAATGGAATATTCAAGTGGATTCTGGCTAGTGGTTCCCATGAGCATGTTATTCCCCCGGTCCAGGATAAAAATAAAAGTTTTCATGCCCTCTCTTTCGTAAATATTAACGAGTAGCTTTTCCTGGGAATTTCTCCTTGCAGTGGCCTTCCAGTTTATGGTTTTATAAGGATCACCGGGAATGTAATCCCTTATTGATTCAAAGTCTGTTGAAGGCGGTCCTAGTCTGGAAATCGCAATTCGAGGTTTAATAACCTTACTTCTGAATTGAAACTGTGATTTCTTTAACATTGAAATTGCCGGGATAACCTCAATGCTTCTTGACGTTTTCACAGTTACTTTCTTTTTTCTTACCATGCCTATAACAGGTATATATGTAATATCGGAATCTGTAAGATCAAATATTCCTCTTCTTGTTGCCCTGATCTTATATGTAACTTCTTTTGATCTCTCCTTTATACTTTTGAACATGAGGCATACGTTTGAACCTTCCACTATCTCCATTTCTTTGAACGTAGGAAGGGATATGTTGAAGAGTCCAAACCCACCGGTTGATTTTATTTTAACCCGAAAAAGGGCCTCGTCTCCAACCTTCATTCTGCTTGGTATATCAAATGTGAGTGAAATGTCCTCATCTTTTACAGTATAAATTATAATAAATACAAAGATTATTGGAAAGAATATGCCCAGAATAATGGTCTTTTCAGTGGCTAAAAGTGCAAATATGGCAACGAATCCAGCCAATAGAACTATTGTGATAAGCTGCTTGCTCCATTCTTTTATCAAATAGGATCACTTAGGTACAGGTTCTCTTTTCATGAAATCTTCTATTATCCTAGATGCCGGAATATCCTCCATTACCTGATCCGGTTTAAGAACGATTCTGTGTGAAAGACATTCCTTTGCAAGAAGCTTCACATCGTCCGGTATGACAAAATCTCTCCCATCTAATAGCGCCATTGCTCTTGAAATTCTTAAAAGTGAAATTAATCCTCTTGGACTGGGCCCGGCAAGAACTCTTGGGTCCTTTCTGATCTCTCCAAAACTAGAAATGTAAGTGATTACCTTATCATCAACACCGATTAGCTTTTCAACAAGATTCTGAATCTCAATTAATGATTCTGGCGAGAATATTTCCTCAGCCTTAGAGCTTGGATCATCGTTTGTCCATGATATTCTTCTCTTCAAGATTTGAGAGTCGTCTGTGGGGTATCCAAAAGACAATCTCATCATAAATCTATCCATCTGTGCCTCCGGAAGAGGATATGTTCCCTCAAATTCAATAGGATTCTGAGTCGCGATGACGATAAAAGGTTTAGGCAACGGTATGGTTTCCCCCTCTATTGTCACCTGTTTCTCCTCCATTGCTTCAAGAAGTGCTGATTGTGTTTTAGGTGGTGCTCTGTTTATTTCATCTGCCAGAAGCAAATTACAAAATATTGGCCCCTTTACAAGTTCAAATTCACCCTTAGCTGGTCTATAAACCTTTGTTCCCAGAATATCGCTGGGCAAAAGATCAGGGGTGAACTGAATTCTCTTGTAAGATATGCCTAATATCCTTGATATTAATTTTGCCACAAAGGTCTTCCCTATTCCTGGATTATCTTCAAGGAGAACATGACCAGAGGCAAGCACAGATGATACAATTTTTGAAATTATCTCTCTGTCTCCAACATAATATTTCTGTATTTCATCCATCATCCTTTCCAACTGTTCATCGGCCTTATGTATAGCCTCATTACTTTCATTGTTTTTCTGCATTTTCATCACCTATGCTCCTTTTTATAGTTAAAATCATGGCTCTTACAAGCAAATTCCTTTGTTTTATCTCGTTCCGTATAATTGCATTCCTACTTGTAATTCCATAACCGTTCAAATTTCTGTTTTTATAGTTAAGTATGCCCTTTAAGTATTCCTCTACTTTCATTTCGGAATTGTTGAGCTTCGTAAGATAGGAAGTAATTGATAATATTAATTTATCTTTCCTTCCCGTTGCAACGAACTCATCAATTGCTTTGGACATATAATCAACCCCGATATCACTTATAACATTGTCGCGTTTCTTGAATTTTTCATAGAACCCCAGTTGCGAATATACAATATTTTCCGCTGCTGCCTTGTATGTACTCCAAATTCCTGCGACTACTGCAATTACGATGAGGAAGAGCAGAATAATTAAGATATCAGAATTCTCCGAAGCCGGTTTAGGAACTGCTATAATTCCCTGAAAGAAACCGAGGATAAATGCGGCAATATCCCATTTAATATACCTGGAGGATATGTATTCCCCCATATTTCTGTTAAAACTATTAGAAGAGTTGGATAAAATTGGAAAGAATGAGAAGATAAGGCTCGCAATTGCAAGATAGAGGAAAGAAGGGTAAAGTACAACGAGATCTAAACTGGCATAGGAATAATAATAAGAAAATAAAGAAACTGATAAAAATAGAAAAAATGTTGCGATTTTCTTTAAAAATTCTGATATGAACGGCGTGGATTCCAGCAAATCATTCTGATTTGCAAGCATTAGCATGAGAGGCCACAATGTAAGAATGAAAAATGGAAACAGAGAATAAGCAGGGTCCAACGCAGAAACAAAAAGATAGGCGTATGCCAGCAAAATAAATTCAATTACAAAGGCAAAAGCTGCATAGGCCAGAAATAATTTTACAATCCTTGAAATTAATCCAAAACCCAACATACCGAGAATGATTCCAAAATATCTAATTCCAAGGAGTGCGATAAATGCTATGGCTATGTAAGTAAACAATGTCAAACCATTGAATTGTGAAAGGATTGCTATAACGATCAGTATTAAGATCGAAACACCATACCTGGTGTTTATTGGTTTTAGATTTACCGTATCATTCATGAATTATCTCCGCAGGTGAATATCTTTGGTTTATAAATACCGCGCATAAGTCCTCTCAAAAAAGCCTCATAAACCTTCCTGTCTGCTTCCTTTGCCCCGTAAAAAATCTTCTCAAATGCGGAGAGCGCGATTTTAAATTCATCTTTCTGCCTTAAAATTTTCTTAAGGTTTTCATCATTTTTAATTATTTCCCGGAATGTCATGGATTGATTTTCCTGGCTGAGATAGTCTTTCATATTAAGTCTAAAAACATCCTTGATATCATCATTATATTGTACACCACGAATCAGTTTTCTATCAGTCTGCATTGAGTGTTTAGCAGAAAGCTCTGTGCACCCCTTTTTCAAACTTATGTAGGTATGGTCACCATCAGTTTTTACAATCTCTGCACCATTTATTTCCATTTTTGTTTCCTGGTCAGTAGCAATACCCAATGGCGAATTCAATGCCCATGAAAGTGGCAGGTCCTCAGCTATCATAGGCCTTATTATACCTTTTCCCCCCCAACCGGTCATCATAGTTTCATGTTGATTGAAATAGTATGGTTCAAATGGTTTATCTTCCTGCTTATTCGTTAAATTCTCCTCTTCCCGTTGAGGTTCCACATATAAATCAGATAAAGAGTAGTCCTGATCTCCATACTTAATCTTTGGGACTTTTGCAGTCCTTTCAAAAAATCCTCCTCTCTTGACTCTTAAGATCAGCCATACTGCCATAACAAATGCAAGTATCCCTACAATAATCAAAATAATAAATTCATTAATAATTATCGGGTTTATTGGATTGCTGCTTGTAGATTTTTGTCCAGCTCCTGAGTTTGATCCACCAGTTTTATTCCTTGGAGGCAGCTTATTTGTATGTGGGCTGCCAAATATGTTCAGATTAAAATTTGGTAGCTGAAAATGAATAAAAGGAATATTGAATGTTGGTAAATTAGGGATAGGTAGAGACCCAAAATTAAGGCTTGGAAGATTGAAATTAAAGTTCAGATTTGGAAAATTGAAAATGTTACCGGTGCCTGGACCGCCTGTACCTGATATTCCATTTCCAGAGCCTGTTCCAGAACTTGTAGATCCGGGTCCGCTTGTCGGACCATTGAGTCCGGATTGAATTGGCTGAAGATTGTTGATAGATGAAATGAGAATCCAAGAAGCTACTATTACGACGACCATTGTAATAGCGATAGCCTTTTTTGATCTTGAAACCATTAGTGTATATAAAAAAACATGTTATTAATTTTAACCATCATCATAATCAGACCATATACCAATGTAGTGAAATTTTCTCCCAAGTTTTCCCGTGGACTTAAAAATTAAAAAAATAGTTAATGCCTTTTTCATGATTCATTTTTACCTGTGTTTGCCTTAAAGATGATAATCTGATGTTCATACAATAATTTTTAAACATTCGCATTCTATTCCTATGTTTTTGAAAAATTACTTTTCCTCTCGATTTAATTAAATGATCCATAGGTATGAAATCATATTTGAAATAAGATGAAATAATTAATATTAGCCAATTGCATAGCCATTACATATGCCAATTTATGATTCCGATGAACATGAATTATTAACCGAAGAATCTGTATTAACAAGAGACGATGCATCCATTGAAAACGGTATTCTTTATTTGACTGATAAAAAACTCATATATGAAAAGAAAGGAAGTCGAAAGCTTCTAAGCGCAGAGCCGTCCAAAATATATCTGATGGTACCTGTATATAACATTGAGAATGTTTCATCTGCAGTTCCCGTGGTGAAATTATTCACAAAGAAGAGGATCAGAGTTGAGTTCAGAGAAGGTTCCGATCTAAAATACGTTGAGTTCTCCGTAAAAAAACCTAAAATTTGGGTTGAGGAAATTAAGAAATGGTCTGCCAGTGCTAAAATGTCTTATATGGAATCAATTAGAAGACAGGATGAAGAACAGTTCAGGAGAGACCTGGAACTTACAAAGGCGAAGTCACCAAGAAATAATATCAATATGATTAATCTCGGAACACCCAGAAAAGGCGAACCGGGATATGTGAAAAATGAATTCAATAATCAGGATACAAAAGACGTTGTTCCTGTAAGCAAGAATTTGCCTGAGAACTCAGTATCTGTTTGTCCGGAATGCGGGGCATCTGTTGACAAGAATTCAAAATTTTGTAAAAACTGTGGTGCAAAGCTAAAGTAATTTTGAGTCTGTTTATTTGCACTTATTTATGTATGCTAAAATATCTGTAAAAGAGCAGGTTTTATGATGTTTTCAGAGTATATTATAAAAGTTTAAATATGACACAGATTATCATGTAGCATGGAAACAATGGCTGATGGTAACATTATTAGATCACTAAACAGAAGTGAACTAAGGAGAAAGGTTCTATTCTACCTCTACTCCATATACCCATACAGATCATACCTTTCCGAGATTTCAAGGGCTATTAAGTCCGACCCTTCAAATGTAAAAGGTTGCCTGGAAGGATTGGGAATCAGGTATACAAAAGAAGAATCTCTGGTTGGTTTAGGGCTGGTAACAATTGAGGAAAGCAAAAAAGGTTTCAGATATTTTAAGATTAACAAAGATTGTATTGATGATATAAAAGGAATTAAAACTGTATTTTCTCAAAAGAAAGTTTTAGCTGTTGAAATTGGATGATGAAAGCTTTCTTTCTTCATCCTACAAAATACTAATTTATAATGGTTATGCCAATATGTAATGATGAGTATTTCCTTCCCCAGAATAGGTACCGAGATTCTCCATATAAAAGAGGATTTGTGTGAGGGGACTATAATCTCCAGACCTAACCGGTTCTTAACAAGTATTCAAATTAATGGAGAAGTTGTTAATGCGCATCTCCATGACCCGGGCCGGCTGAAAGAACTGATTTATCCTGGTAATTATGTTCAATTGAGAAAAATTAGTGGAAAAAAGACAAATTACTCCATATTGTCGGCCAAAAGTGAAAATGGATATATATTACTCGATACAAGATTTCATTCTACGTTGGCAAGATCATTTATAAAAGGAAACATAAAAGAGGAGGTGTCTTATCTAAACTCAAGGTTCGATTTTGAGTGCGACCATGAGATTATTGAAATAAAGGGAGGATCACTGGTTAAGGATCTAACGCTCATTTTCCCTGATGCTGTTACATCAAGGGGGACAAAACATTTGAAAGAATTGCTTGAATTGCACCACCACGGAAGAAAGGTTTCGGTAATTATGCTGTGCTTTGCATCAAACGCAACCAGATTCAGTCCTAATTATGACACTGACCCGAAATTTGCCGGAGCATTTGTCAGCGCGTTTGAAGGAGGCGTGAATTTCTATTTCCCAAAACTGGGGCTAGAAGGAAACAATATTATATATTACGGTCTCATAAATGATGTTATTGTCAAGAGATCATAAAGAGAAAAAATGTAATTTTTCAATTAATATATCAAATAAACAATTAATTTTGGTAAAGGTTTATTTAATGATTTTAAATATGTAATAGTGGAACCTTTGCAAGAATCTGTAGAAGAATGGGTTAAAAAGTTAAATATTGAAAGCACAAAGGAAGTTACGGTTCCTAAAATTCTATTCGATCAGGTAATAGGTCAGGAAGATGCAGGGAATGTTGTTAAGAAAGCTGCCATGCAGAAAAGGCATGTGCTTTTAATCGGAGAACCAGGCACTGGTAAATCCATGCTGGCTCAATCAATGATTGATTTTCTCCCCAAGGAAGATCTGGAAGATGTCCTGGTATTTCATAATCCTGAAGATAATAATAGACCTAAGGTTAAAAGCTTTCCAGCCGGAAAAGGAAAAGAGATAGTAAAGCAATATCAGTTGAAGGCTGAACAGGATAGAAAGGATAGAAGGAAAATGACACTCACACTGGTTTTCTCAATTTTCCTTTTTGGTGTAATAATAACACTGTACACTCTAGATTTCATTTATCTTTTCTTTGCAATTATGGCTGCCGCTTCTGTCTACATAATTACATTGTTTAATCCGGCGCTCAGAATGGAAAAGGCTATGATACCAAAGCTTCTAGTGTCTCATTCTCCAAATGATAAGCCCCCTTTTATTGACTCAACTGGAGCTCATTCTGGAGCACTTCTAGGTGATGTGAGGCATGATCCTTTTCAATCAGGGGGACTTGAAACACCTTCCCATGACAGGGTAGAGGCAGGGAATATCCATAAGGCAAACAAGGGAGTTCTGTTCCTTGATGAAATCAATCTCCTTAGGCTTGAAAGCCAGCAGGCATTATTAACTGCACTTCAGGAAAAAAAGTTCCCTATATCAGGTCAAAGTGAAAGGAGCGCAGGCGCAATGGTTCAAACGGAGCCGATACCATGCGATTTCATACTTGTGGCTGCGGGAAATCTGGATGCAATTCAGGGAATGCACCCTGCACTTCGATCAAGGATACGTGGTTATGGATATGAAGTGTATGTAAGAGACAACATGGAAGACAGCGATGAAAATAGAAATAAAATAGTTCAATTCATTGCGCAGGAGGTAGTAAAAGATAAGAAGATACCTCATTTCGATATCTCAGCAATTACAGAAATAATTAAGGAGGCACAAAAGAGGGCCGGGAGAAAAGGTAAACTCACGCTGAGGCTAAGAGAACTTGGCGGCCTTATAAGAGTGGCAGGAGATATGGCAATTGGTGAAAAAGCAGCAATTGTTACCGCTGCTCACGTGACCAAAGCTAAGAATTTCAGTAAACCGCTTGAACAACAGGTGGCAGACAGAGCCCTTGAAGTGAGAAAACTCTATAAAACTTTCTTAACAGAAGGAGAACAGATTGGATCAGTTAATGGACTTGCTGTGATGGGCGGTGGAAGTGGAATGGCAGAATATACAGGTATAGTTATGCCAATTGTCGCAGAGGTTACTCAGGCTCAAAATAAGGGCCATGGAGTGGTAGTTGCAACCGGTAAACTTGGAGAGATAGCCAAAGAAGCCGTTCAAAACGTTTCTGCAGTATTTAAGAAGTTTACAGGAAAGGATCTGTCTGATCTTGATATTCATATTCAGTTCGTTGGTTCATATGATGGTGTGGAAGGCGATTCAGCAAGTGTTTCCATAGCGACAGCAGTGATATCGGCAATTGAAAGTCTTCCCATTGACCAAACTGTTGCAATGACTGGTTCATTGAGTGTTAGAGGTAATGTTCTTCCGGTTGGAGGAGTAACTGCAAAAGTTGAAGCCGCGGTTGAAGCAGGACTGAAGAAGGTCATAGTCCCTAAATCAAACTACGAAGACATAATTCTTGATGAATCCCATAAAGACAAAATTGAGATTATTCCTGTAAGCAATATCGAAGAAGTTCTGGAGGTGGCCCTAGGGCAATCTCAGGAGAGACAAAACTTCCTAAAAAGAATTTCTGACATTATAAAACCACAACCAAAAGCAGGAAATGGAAGAACCGGGGCTTACTTTGCCTGATCCAAAATTTTATTCTATTATATCTACCACTTTTTATGATAAATTTATTGCTTACGTTAAACGCTTTAGCTCAATATACTTTTTTTCATTGAATGAAATTAGATGCACAGATCAGATTGGTGAGGCATATAGACGCTCAAAAAACATATCAAATTGTAAAATAAATGAAAGGGGGGCGTATTTTCTGTGTCTGTTGACTGGGACGCCACGTATAGATGTTGCCATAGAAAAGTCCGGCTTAAAAAAGGGGACAGAGATATTTGGCTCGATATCAGAGTATCCCTCAGATCTTGAACACTTTGAAGATTCTTTTAAAGGGCTTATTGCTCCTGCTCAGGTAAATTTAAAAAAAAGATGTTCTGGTGAGGATATGAAAATATTCACATACATGACAATGGCAGATTTCCGTTTGCACACTGCATGAAGAAAGCTACTCCACATGTTTGCCTAAAAAATGTCTCCGTTTTCAAATTGTGATCAAATTGACTGAATCATAGTAATTTACACCACATAAAGAATTATTCAACACAGCACGTATGTTTTTAAATTTTACAATTGTTAACATCATCCGGATTTGTTTCCATTTCAGAATTAATCCAAAGGTTTTGTCTTTTACAGAATGTATTGTTTAACGACAATAACATAGCATGAAATTAATAAAACAGTGAGATGATTGAAATATTATTATTTGAAATGGTCCAGAATCTTCCGCAGGTTGTCCGTATTCATTCTTTAGCATATTTCAACCAGAGTAAAATGAATAATATGCAAATACGAAGAAGTGATAATACTAACAATGATAGAAGAATTTACGATGAATTTAGGGCATGCAAAAATTTTCTTAAGAAAGATGATTTCTGAAAAAAATAACAGGAATCTGATACTTCTCCATGGGATGAGCTTTTCTTCATATAACTGGGTCCAAATTAACGCGTTTCAAACGTTTGCTAAGGCGGGATTCAATGTCTATGCCCCAGATTATCCTGGTTTTGGAAAGTCTGAAGAAGACCCGGAATATCAACTGGATAGTACTTTTTCAAATGGTTCAAAGTTCATTCATGATTTTGCAGAAAAACTAAAATTGCCAAAGTTCAGTATTATAGGTCCCTCAATGGGGGGTGGCATAGCTTTGAAAACTTTAATAGACTATGATGACGTCGTTTCAGCCATTGTTATAGCCCCTGCTGGAATTCATCAAATGATGAAAGAGTTAAATAAGGTTAAAGTACCACTTCTAATTCTTTGGGGAGACAAAGATCAGGTTATTGATAAGGAAAATGCAAAATTGCTTCAAAATGCAGTTTCAGGCTCAAAACTTGTGATTGTCCCCGGTGCAGGCCACGCATTATATCTTGAAAAACCAGAAATTTTTTATTCTGAAGTCATTCAATTCATCCATTGATTTTTAGAATCAAAAGTTAATGTGATATACATATGCAATAATCAAATTGAAAATGGGAATTTCGAATCCTGTTTAAAACTTTATGGAATTATGATTTTAAAGGCTTGAATCTATTTGGTGATGGGAAGTTACTAAGTTGCACTCCAAGTCTTTTTAAAATATCGATTCGAACAAAAAAGGTTATGACTTAGAGATTTATTTAGAGCACTAATCATAAGGATGGTGATTATTATGCAGAACGATGAAATGGGTGAGACTTTTGATAAATATTATGATAAAAAGATAGTCACGGCACTTATTGGTCTTGAGGTTGATGTTACAGAAATAGATGCTGTTATCAATAACATCTCTAAGGATTCAAACGTTGAAGATGCATACGTAGTAACTGGCGATTTTGACATAATCATAAAGGTAAGATTCCCTGACTATCAGGAATTACAGAAATATTTAATGACCAAAATAAGCAAGCTTAAAGGAGTAAAAGACTCTAAGACCATGATGGTAATATCCATAAAGAAAGAGGATAATACCACTTTCACGGAGTGATTTAAATGGACAACAAGTTATACTCGGAATTAATTTATCTGCTTGAGGAACTTTCCCAGGATACTTCTGTACCAAAGAATGTGAGAAAAAGCTCAATTGACGCTAGAAATAAACTTTCCGATGCAAAAGTGACCCTTGATCTCAGATGCGCAACGGCTATTTCCATGCTTGATGAAATAGCAAACGATCCGAATGTTCCTTCACATGGAAGAGCTGCGTTGTATACAATAATAAGCAAACTTGAAGCTCTTTCTAAATCCGGAAAATGATTCGCACTCTGTTTTTATAAGCGTTTAATTAAATCATATTTCCAATTAAGGATATACATATATATTTAATTATAATATTGGATATTGATAGTTATGACTCTAACAGAGAATAGCAATAAACTTGCAAAGTTTTTGACCGAATCTGATATACCAAGAAGTGTGGCTTTCACACTTGTTTATATAAGAAACAAAGGGGAAATTACAAGCGTTGAGATTGAACGGGAAACTGGATTGAGACAGCCTGAAGTTTCAATTGCAATGCAATGGCTAAGGAGGAAGGGCTGGATCAACAAACGTAATATGAAAAAAGAGGGAAAGGGAAGGCCAGTCCATGGATATAGACTTTCAAAGGAATTCGATGAAATTCTCGAGGAAATTATTCAGGATCTTTCAGAAAAGATAGATTCAATCCAGAACATAATACAGGAACTAAAATCGTATAAGGGAGAAAAAAAGAAATAATCCCAAATATTTAATTTACCCTTAAATTACCTTATTTTTTAAAATTAAGCCCTTTGGATTTCCAGGAATTTGAAAATGATCGATTTACAAACCATTTAATTCCCTGTATCTGTGAATAACCGCCCCGTCTGATCTTCCTTCTATTGACAAATTAGCCATACCCACAAAGAGGCCTACTTCAACAACTCCAGGGATCATCTTGATAGCGCTTTCCATTTTCACCGGGTCTCTGATTGTCTGGAATTTACAGTCTACTATGAAATTTCCATTTTCTGTCGTGAAAGCCCCGTTATCTCTCATTCTGCATTCGGAGCCCATGGACTCGATCTTCTTTATTGTGCCCGCTGAAAATAGTTTAAATATTTCCACTGGCAGGCTAAATCGCCCCAGTGTTTCTACGTACTTACCAGAATCTGCAATAATTATGAGATTTCGAGAATTGGATGCAACTATTTTTTCTCTGGTTAAAGCCCCTCCTCCACCTTTGATAAGATTCCCATTTGGATCTATTTCATCCGCCCCATCAATGGATACGTCGAGTTCACCTTTATATTGTTGATTCACGTTCAGACCTAATTTTAAAGCCTTTTCTGTTGTCCTTTCTGATGTTGATACAAATGTGCTTTTTTTGAATGTAAGGTTCATTTCATCTATCGTATCAAGCAAAACATTAACGGTTGAACCCGTTCCAAGCCCGATGTTCATGCCATCCTTCATATAACGAATTGCAACCTCACACGCAATTCTCTTTTCAATATTATGCTCTTGAGAGGAATTCACCTTTCCACAATTTATTGTTTTATATTACCTTTACATTACTTCTTATGGCTAATGAAGATCAAAAATCATGGAAAGATTCCTATACTGCAATAGAAAGGCTTGTACTTCCCCCCGATACTAACATTTTCAATGCATTATACGGTGGAAGGCTTGTGGAATGGATTGATAACGTCGCTTCAATTGTTTCATTCAAACACTCCAGAAGGAGAACCGTTACGGGAAGTATGGACAGTATATTCTTTCTCTCCCAGATCCGCATGGGAGACATAGTAACGATGAAGGGAAGAATAAATTATGTTGGAAAAACTACAATGGAAATAGAAGTAGATGTATTCTCTGAGGAATCACTTACCGGAGAGAGAAAATTTGCAACGAAGGCATACCTGACTTATGTTGCCATTGATCAAAACGGGAAAGCAACTTCCGTTCCAAGATTAAAATTGGAAACTGAAGATGATAAAAGGCGGTTTAAGGAAGGGGAAGAAAGAAGCAGGGAAAGGACAGCAAAACTAAATTCAGTCAAAGAGGAGGCAAAGGCCTACGATCTTTCGTAAAATCGTCTTTTATCCACATTAATAATCCTATTATTTTTGAGATTTAGCAAATGTTGGATTTTTTTCAAAGCAATACCACAGGATTAATAATATGATTAAATCAGGGAGAGATGAATTTAGAGGTTTTCGTCTCCATGAAAAGTTTGGCAAGCTCAAATACAACAATACAGGAAGTTTTCCAAAGAGGTTTCGAGGTTGTAATATCTGTATCGGCAATAATTATTGCACTCCTCTGGATACCAATTGCACTGGGATTTTTCAGCTCTGATGAACAGAAGAGATATGATTCAAAAAACAGAGTCAAATATGCTGCACTGGGAACCATAATTTACATTTTGGCAATTAGCGGTTTCATCTACGGAATATTCAACTTTATAGCAACCGGGGCATAATCTGTGTCTTTCAACATAATCTCCTTCCTGTCTCCGCTGGGAAGCTTTTTGCTATCAGCAGAAATAGCATCTTCAGCAGGTTTATGGGAGCTTATTATAACTTACGGACTTGGACAACCCTACGCATTTCCATACTCCTCTTCAGATCTATCAATTATAACACCCCTTTTTAAACATATCACAAATGAATTGGCAATTCCAATTTCTCTTCTGGCAATTTTTTTAAGTTCCATAAAAATAATAATGATAAGAAAAGGAGAAGATTTGAATAGAATATTCTGGAGGATGAGTCTGGGATTACTCCTGTTCTTTCTATCTCTGGATATAAGTAGATATATCCTTGAATTTTCATATCTTGTATTTAACAGCGTCTGGTCCTATGGCTCAATAAACTGGGTATCCTCAATGACCTCAAGTCAAATTTTGTCATATCTCGGTAACATGGCATCCGGAGGTAATACGCTTTCAGCGCTTCTTCTTTCTTCCGGATACTTCGCAGCAACATTCATACTTCTAAGTTTTCTAATGTTAAGAGATGCACTCCTCATAGTTTTCATAATTTTGTTACCGCTGGTATCTTTGCTTATGGCTGTTACTGAGTTATATGAGAGAATGCTTCAATTGTGGGTCATGTTCATTGAACTGGCACTTATTCCGTTTCCCATTGCCATTGCCCTGTACCTGAGTTCTGTTTATTCAAACATATTTTTTATGCACCTTGCATTTCTATGGGCAGCCTGTCTAATTCCTTCCATATTTATGACAAAGGGAGGGCTGTTTAGAAATCTCATGAGTTTGGATATCTTATCGGGCGTAAATCTTGTGGGAAATAGAATGCAATTGATCACAGACAGACTGCCAAATGTTCATTTGGGGAATATCTCCATTGGTGGAGAACAAAATGGAATGGCAAACGGGAATAACCCCTATCAGATTAATATTAATGACCTGATGAAAAAAGATGTGGAATATAGAAGAACGATGTGGCAGGATTAGTATGTTCACATTACAGAATTGGAATGTTAACATGAAAGCCTTAAAAATCTTGATATATGCCCAGGGAGTGCAGATCAGCTGATGTTCTTACCTTATTATTGAAGAAAATCTATACCGGTTGAAATAAATGCAAAAACAGGATGCTTTTGGAAATTTACCTCCCAATCTAAATCACAGGGAAAGAATGTCCTTGAATCCCAACCTGGATTTATATGTAATTGCAGTTGCTCTGTCTGCAATATTTCTGAATTTCAGCAATGATTTCTTACCTTACATCGTGAGAATACCTGCAATTATCCTGGCCCTGGTTATTATTGCAGCAGTTTTATGTTCCATTTCAATAGCTAAATATATTAAAATTCGGACAATCTCATTGAGCAAGAACTGTGAGAAGACAAACGTTAATACACTGATAATTGGCAGAAATACAGAAATGTCCGGCATAGAGGTGATTCCTGTAGAAATAGGGGCAATGACCCTGAGGGAACAGAACCTTTTCAAAAGTTCTCTTTCAAAGATATGGTCCAGAATGCCTGATGATTTGATACTTATATCAATGAACTTCAACAATGTAGAAATTCCAGTAAAGAATGAAAATTCAGCAGTGGAATCATATTCCAGTATGTTAAGAAATCTTATGGGAAATACCTTCTACTTTAGACACTTTATACTTATAAGAAATGCAAAGGGAATTGAAAGAAAGGGAAAACTCCAATCGGATTTGGATACCGTGCAGGAGCAGCTAGCCTCAATAGGCATGAAATTTAAGCAAATGGATACTTCACTTCTTGAAAAATTATGGGGGGAGTTCCCTTGAAGAAAGCCCAAAAAAACCATGTTAAAGTGCGACTCCATAAAACTTATTTTCAGTCGACAAGATTCAAATCACACATTCGTATTTCTGATTCCAAACCTGCAAACACTCTGGAAATTTCCCCATTGATAAATGGATTATCTATCCCCCTGGATATAATGTACTCACTGACCAGATTAAAAAAGGACAGCAAGACATTTGGAAGGATAAGAGCAGCCAAAAGAGCAAATCTCATGTCTGAGAGAAAAAAACATCCTCATAACCCTTCAAAGCGAATTATTGATGAGGAGAAATATGCAAGCAAAATTCATGAAATGAATTCCAGCGAGACCGGAGCGTTATATCAGGGAACATTCACAATATCACCTGGAAGCAATAATCCTGTAAAACTCAGAGAATATACGTTTAGAATACGAAATTCCCTGGAACTCATGGGAACAACCTTGAATCTTAAAGGGAAATTGACCAGATCCCACATGGAAAAACTGAATGCCTTTGATTTCCCAAAATCTGATAGATATCTCATCGACAGTGATTCATTGGTAAACCTTATTCCATGGTTCACCGAATCGGTTCCTGATACTAATGGAGTGTTAATAGGACTTGACTCTTATTCAGGGAAGCCTGTCTTTTTAAATTTATGGTCAAAGCCATCATTTAACTCATTGATCCTTGGTGAAATAGGATCAGGAAAGAGCTACTTTACCAAGACCTTTCTTTTGAGGAATTTAGTACTCGATCTTGCTGATGAGATATATATTTTTGACCCCATGAATGAATATTTTGCCGGAAAAGACCTTACTTCATATTCTGATGTAGAAATAATATCCTTTGGTAATGATTTGACGAACAAAAATTCATTTCGATCTGAAGCGAAAAAAAATAAAATGATTAAAATCTTTAGATTTGTGGAGGAGGCGAAGACCGAGGAAAATTTTCTCCTGTGCTTATCAGATATGCTCAATTTAATCAAAAATTCCGGTTCAAAGAGAAAACTGTTGATTTTGGATGAGGCACACCTTCTGCTTAGATCCAGTAAAACTATGAAATTATATGGAGAAATTGTAAGATCATCAAGGCACTATGTCACTTCAGTTATATCGATATCGCAGGGAATTGGTGAGTTTTTGTTAAGGCAGGGAGGACAATCCATTTTTGAGAATTCAATAAACATTTTCATATTCAGAAATAAATTCTGGGAAGATCTTAAGACAGTGGCAATATCTCCGGAAAATTATGGGTACTTGGATTTTAAGAATCTATCTGGAGGAAAAGGTGAATCTTACTCTGAACTATTCTATTATACCAGCGGAAGTTTGAGAAAACTCACTTATATCTCAACAGACTTTGAAAAAAATTTCATTGGGTAAAATTTATCTTTTTACAGTAGAAATTCTCTTCTTCGTTTCACCAAGAATAATAGCCATTATGCCAAAGGCTAAGAGAACAACTACAAGGGAATATAGTCCAGGATCAGTCCATGCATCAAAATATTCTGCCCACGCAAAATAATAAGAAAGCCCTGAAATAACAAAAAAAAGCCCTATGGCAATTGTGGCGTTGTTATATGTGAATTTCGTCAGTATTCTCTGTAATTTTCCATTTGATGATTTTTCTGCTTCCATTTTTATTATGCCATAATTAGAAATACATATTTAAATTGCAGCGTTTTTATTCCCCATACAATTTTTACCGAATTTCTCTCGATGTGATATTTATTTTTTTCCCGGCAGGATAACGCTCTTGAAGTAATCATTACTAAGGAAAAACTAAAAAATGACCTTCATAAGCATTGAAAAATTCTCAACAGTTCTAATCGTGCTTTTATTTCCATCTGTCCAATAAACTTATTAGCGGATGTGAAATTCAGGTGGAATATGCCCGACATCGCAGAGCAATTTTTTAATTGCTCAAATAGAGAGAGAGCCATATTCGAGGCTGGAATAAAGCTGGGAACAATCTACCACCAGTATGTTGGGGCACCTGTAAGTTTATCTAACCTGGAATCACTGGAAGAGGCAATAAAACAGAGTGTTCTTGTTCAACCCTTTGTTGCTGATGCCTCAGTGAAGATAAACCCGGAAAATATACACAGGCATAAAGGCACTTACAAATACATAACTCTAACCGGAGATATGCTTGATGTAAGTCTGGATATACAATATAAGGATTCAGGTGTTAGGGCCAGATTGCGCTACATCAAAGAAATGGATTACCCATTGATGTATCTGGAGGATTAAATAATGGCAGTTAAGATAGGAATAACAGGACCAGTGGGCAGTATAAAGGCAGAAGCGCTAACAAAGATTATGGATATTCTTGTTCACGATGGAAAGATTGTCCATGGGGTACTCGTAAATGAGATTACAGAACAGGGAAAGTTAAAGGGTTATTCAATTCTGGATATATATTCCAAGAGAAAGGTCGTGTTCGCCGAACTGGGTCTTGTTTCAAGAGTGAAGATAGACAAACTGGGTGTCGATACGCGTCTGCTGGAAGAGATACTAATACCAAGTCTACAGAAAGCAAGAGAAGTCGCAGATATTATTGTCATAGATGAGATAGGGAAACTGGAAAACACCACCAAAAATATACAAAAAGAAATTCTGGAAACGCTAAATTACACCAAACCCCTGATTGTGACATTACATAAGAAATCAAGAAACCCGGTACTGCAGGAAATAAGGAGCCTGGAGGGAGTCAGGGTTTTTGATATAACCCCTATAAACAGAAATATACTCCCGTTCAAGGTACTAAGGGTACTTAACGGAGAGGAGAACCCATAACGAAGATTGATGAAGGTTCAGTTACAATAGAGACGGACTATACATTTAACGAAACTGGTCCGGGAAAAATGCAGGCCGGATTTTACAATCCGGAACAGATCTTGAATCGTGATCTGACCATAATTATGTTAAATATACTTAAACCAAAACTTTTTCTGGATGGATTTGGAGCAACCGGTGTCAGGGGAATAAGGGTAAGCAAGGAGACACAGACCCATGCAGTGATTTCAGAAAGGTCTGAGAAGAGTTTCAAACTTCTTACACATAATGTTCTCTTAAATGAATCTGAAGCTGAAGTCCATTGGTCATCTTTCGAAGAGATGGTTACGCGGTATGACTTTGATTTTATTGATGTTGATCCCTATGGATCCATAATTCCTTATCTTGACATTTCTCTGAAAAATGTAAAAAACAGAGGTTATATAGGCTTTACAGCCACGGATCTTTCAGCACTATCAGGCGCACTCCCGGAAAAGACTCTCAGACGTTATGGTTCCATAATCCCAAAGTCTCTTATGAGACACGAGTTGGGTATTCGAAATCTTATTGGTACCATAGCCAAAAGAGCAGCCGCCCTGGACCTTGGCGTTGAACCATTACTTTCCTTCTGGAACAAACATTATTATAGAATTTTTGTGAGGGTTGTGAGAGGTGCAGCAAAGGCTGATGAAACCCTGAAATACATTGGAATGGTAGATCTTCAGGAACTAATAGGAAAAGCATATTCAGGTCAAATAGCGGGACCAATTTGGATAGGCGCTATGGAGAACGTCTTCAATTTAAAATGGGAAGAAAAAGACACCCCTTTTGTCCTTGAAAAATCCTCAAATTTTTTCCATGCTCTAAAGAATGAAGATATATCCCTCCTTTTTTGTGATGTAGGCGAGATATTTTCAAAATATCACATGGATATTCCAAATTTGAAAAAAGCCAATGATATTGCCTTGAATAACGGCGCCACAATTACAAAAAGAACCCATTTTTCTCCAACGGGATTAAAAACTGACTACCTGCATGCCTTTGAAAATGTATATACATCAAAAGGACTTGATTAGAATTTTGCCAAGGATTATATGAGCCTTAGAATTCAAGTTTGACTATGAATCCATGGGTTAAACTTCTGAGACCGGAAAATGCCTTAATGGCCATAATTGCCACATTTATATCCGGACTCATTTCTCTTGGTACCGACATTCTGTCCAGATGGTTTATACTATCGATTGCTTCACTATCTGTAATTCTAGTAATGCTGGGAGGGAATGCAATGAATGATTTGTTTGACATTGAAAGTGACAGGATAAATCACCCTGCCAGACCTCTGGTCACCGGGAAAATTACCATCAATAGCGCAAAGATTTCGATTGTAATATCCTTCGTTGCCTCAATTTTAATCGCAGTATTCTTTATCTCCTACATATCAGGTTTACTTGTTATTCTGGCTGAACTGCTTTTATTTTCCTATGAATACAGCCTGAAAAGAAGCGGTTTACCTGGAAATATAGTCATAAGCGTTCTCGTTGGCCTAATATTTATTTTCGGCGGGATCGCTGTCAATCATTTCTATAGGATGATAATCCTTTTCTTCCTTGCCACATTATCAAATGTCTCCAGAGAGTTAATAAAAGACGTTGAGGATATGAGTGGAGATTTTGACAGGCTTACGTTTCCAAAAAGATACGGTAAGAATAGCGCTCTCATACTTTCCAGCTTATTCATAGGAAGCGCTGTGGTCCTTTCACTGGTTCCATATTTCACTGGCCTTTTTTCCATATACTACCTGATTCCACTGGCATTTTGTGATGTTTTATTTGTGGTCACCGCTGTTCTGCAATTCAAAAGTGCAACACTGGCACAGAAATCGTCCAAAATATCAATGATTCTGGGCCTTGTATCATTTGCCGTGGGTGGTTTAAGTTGAGCGTTTATGAACATATTTTGAAAGCTCTTGCTAAGGGTAAAATACACATGACTCTGATTGATCCCGCTACCTCTGGTCCCGAAGGCAGTGCAGACATTGCGTTTGAGGCGTATAAAGCAGGTACAGATTTCATTATGCTTGGAGGTTCCACTGAAATATCCCATGAAATCCTCGATAAGACAACTGATCTGATGAAAAAGAGGATTGATCTTGAGATAATTCTTTTCCCCGGTTCATCAAGCATGATAACAAAAAAAGCCGATGCCATATACTTTATGTCCCTCCTGAACTCTTCAGACATAGAATATATTGTTGGTCATCAAAAAAAGGCTGCCATATATCTATCCGAAACAAACATTGAAAAGATCCCTATGGGATATGTAATTTTTAAACCTGGAATGACAGCCGGCAGGGTTGGAAAGGCGATGCTTATTGAAAGGGATGATATTAAAACAGCTCTTCAATATGCCCTGACAGCGGAATTTTTCGGAATGAAGCTGGTATATTTTGAGGCCGGGAGTGGTGCTGATAAGCCTGTATCAGAACGAATTATATCCATGACAAAGGAAAAACTGGGTATACCATTAATTGTTGGCGGAGGTATAAGAGATCCTAAAAGCGCGGAGGCTATTGCAAAGGCCGGTGCAGACATCATAGTTACTGGAACAGTTGCAGAAAAAACATCCAATGTCTATGATACTTTGAAACCAATTATTAGCATAATTCATAATACCAGAAGTGAAAATGAGTAAAGTGCTTCACTGAACCGTATAAATGGGCTTAAGTTATTATATCAAACTGGTTCAAATATTTAGAATAAATATTTTTTAGTAACTCTCACCAACCTGAAAGCTTTAATTCTGATATTGCATCGCATTCTATGGTTAAGATTCGTATTGAGATTGGTTACCTTGAAGGGGTTGAAGACCCTGAAGCCTCAACACTTTTTCACAACTTAGGCATTCTTGGCTACGATTCTGTGGAAAATATGAAGATTTATAAAATTTATCAACTGGATATATCGTCCGATAATGAGCATGCGCTGGAAGTGGCCAGAGACATTGCTTCAAAAATTCTAATTAACCCTGTTATTAATAGCTACACAGTAAAAGTAGTTGAAGAAATTTCCTGATTTTTAGTGAATGGTAAAAATGAAAAATACTATTTTAATTACTGATCTTAACAATGAAAGTTTACTTGAGTTAAGTCATTCAATGGGGCTCTCCCTCAATATAGAAGAAATGATAAGGCTCAGAAACTATTTTAGATATCTTGGCAGGGAACCAACAGATGTGGAGTTGCAGGCCATGGGCCAGGCCTGGAGCGAACATTGCTGTTACAAATCATCGAAACTGTATCTTAAAAGATACTTCGAGAACCTGAAAACAGAGAATACTATACTTCAGATGGAAGATGATGCGGGAGTTATGGGTTTGGATCAGGATTATGCCTATGTTCTTAAGATGGAAACACACAATCACCCAAGTGCTGTGGAACCTTACGGAGGTGCTGCAACAGGCGTTGGAGGGATCCTCAGAGATATTTTATGCATGGGTGCGCAACCGGTGGCAGTACTGGATTCACTTTATTTTGGAACGGATTTTGAGGATAAACCGGAAGATCGGTTAACTACCAGATTCGTAATAGAGAATGTGGTTGGTGGAATCCGTGATTATGGAAATAGGGTTGGGATTCCAACTGTTTCAGGATCTGTAAACTTCCATGAGGGATTTACAGGCTCTCCGCTTGTAAATGCAGGTTGCCTTGGCATAGCAAGGAGGGATGAAATTTGCAGAAGCAGAGTAGGTGGAATTGATGAAATTCTGATTCTGGCAGGCGGAAGAACAGGGAGAGATGGAATTCATGGCGTGAATTTCGCATCACGTGTCCAGGAGTCTGGTGACAAAGACAGAAACAGGGCGGTTCAGCTTGGAAATCCAATAATCAAAGAGCCTTTGATTCACGCTGTCCTCGAAGCGAATTCAAAGAAACTGATATCTGGAATGAAGGATCTTGGTGGTGGCGGCCTTTCATCATCAGCGGGAGAGATGTGCCTGGCTGGAAATTGTGGCGGCGAGATCCACCTTGACAGGATAATAACCAAAGAGAAAGGAATGAAACCATGGGAAATCTGGATCAGTGAAAGCCAGGAGCGTATGCTGCTTTCCGTTAAGAAGGAGAATTTAAAAGAAATTCAGGATATTTTCAATTCATGGGATGTTGAAACCTCTGTAATTGGGAACAGTGTATCTGGAAAGAATATGAAACTCATTTATGAAGATGAGATTGTTATGGATCTACCTCTTCAATTTCTCACATCAGGACCAATATATGCAAGACCTTTCAAAACACGAAAAGAGGGTGTAAAGATATATCCATTTCCTGTTGAGAAAGAAGATTACCTGGAACGCATAAAAGAAGTTATTTCCAGTCCAAATGTGTGCGCAAGATTCAATATTGTAAGGCAGTATGACCACACAGTTAGAGGAAATACTATTGTTAAACCGTTCACCGGAACGCCTAATTCCGAAACACATTCAGATGGAAATGTGATTAAAGTAATAGATGAAGGCAGAAAAGGTCTAGTTCTTACAGCCGGATGCAATGTAAATGCGACCGTTGTTGATGCCTATAATGGCACTATTAATACACTTTCAGAGGCTGTCAGGAATATAATTTGCAGTGGAGGAAAGCCTGACAGCGTTGTGGATTCTCTCAGTTTTGGAAACCCGGAAAATCCTGCCGTTCTTGGTCAGTTTGTGGATTCTTTAAAAGCCATAAGTGACTTCTGCAAAGAGATGCATCTACCTGTCGTGGCGGGAAATGTGAGTTTTTACAATAACTACAGGGGAACTGATATTCCACCAAGCCCTAATATAATGATGGTGGGAATAATTGATGATGTGAAAGATTGTATTACCACTGAATTTAAAACCCCGGGGAATTTAATCGTTCTCATCGGATCAAGCAACTATGATCTCAGTGGCAGCGTCTATATGAAAAGCATTGGATACCCATCTCACGGTTTTGAAAAGACAAACGTTCAGGAATTGCGGCTAATAAAAGAAAATGTTCAAAAGTGTATCAGCAATAAATTGATTGTTTCAGCCCATGATGTCTCTTCAGGGGGATTAATCTCTACCATACTGGAAATGTGCTTTGGTTATGAACTGGGGGCAAGCATAGATCTGAGTTATATTTCAAATTCCAGAACTTATAATAAACTCTTCGCGGAGGGTGGAAACCGCATAGTCGCAGAGGTGTCTCCAGACAACATTCAGAAGCTGACAAAAATGCTGGGTGATATAAGAGTGGAAATTATGGGAAAGGTTCTTGATTCCAGGACTATAGATGTTTCAGACTCAGGAAGACTTTTGTTTAATGAGGACATACTTTCTTTCAAGACATTATGGGAAAAAGGACTTGACAATATAATCTAGGTGAAAAAATGAGCGATTTATACAAAATGAATAAATTCATAGAAAAAGCTAACGTTACGGTAAGTGCAAACTACAGACTGAACTTTGATGCAGAGAGGCATTGCGGATATGTCAAAATTTATCATGGTTCTAATGTGAATTTCGATGAGGACTTCGAGCTATATCTTGAATTGCTGGACTGTGGGATGAACCAAACTCAGGTAGAAGAAAAAATTAACAGGTTGATCCACGACATTGAAACTGGAAAAATTGATGTATCAATTTGAAACGTTAACGAATATTTGTAATCTGGTGCCGTCCTGCAGTTGAAGCTTTTCTCTGAGGAATTCTTCTGAAATTACCTCTATGACATCCCTGTAGACAGATCTTTCCGGGAAGATAACTGCGCATTTAACTCCTGAGATTTTTCCCATGAACGCTTTGACGGGACCAAAGCTTCTGTCATCTGTGACAAAGCCATCGATCTTGATGCCGGAATAACCTCTGATTCTTCTAAGTGAAACCTCTTCCGTTGGGTCGATCTTTATGTTAAGAGTTCCCATGTATGGAATAAAGCCTAATTTTTCCTGAAACTGGATCACATATGGTTTTCTGGACACATAATAACGGCCCTCTCCCATACCGCTCTGAACCGTTCCAGACACAATAATATTATCCCTTACCCCGAGGATTCCGGATAACCTTGAATATTCCTCAAACAAAAGGTCTCTTCCTGTTTCTGTAATTTCTATTGACTGAACTTTACCATCCATAATTCTGTTTATAACGCCAGCCTTAACCATATCCAGAATAAGCTTTGATGCGGTTTGCTGACTGACCCCCATAAAGGATGCCAGAGAACCTGAATAAAGCCTCGCCTTCTTGTCTCCTCCGGATATCAAAAGGATGGCTTTCAGCCCTTCATATATTCTTGTTCTTTCGCTACGCGTAATATTATCATCCACATTTTCAGGCATATCTTAACTTCCTTCCTTCTGATATGGTAAATACAGTTAGATTATTTTTCTTTGCAATTTTTATAAGCTCGCGATCGTTGGTTATTATTGCACAATTTCTTGCTGATGCATATTTGATCAGACAGTCATCGCCGGAGCCTTCTGATGGAGTTGTCTTATTGGAATCAACTTCTTTCAAAGCAAGGAGGGCATACATATTTTTCCTAGATAGCCCATAAAGTTCATTCTTTACGCAATCAAGAATTGTCAATTCTGAAATGCCTGAAATCTTTCCTGCCTCGTATTTGAGATTAATTCCGTTCTTTATGGAATAGATCAGAGCGTTCGTGTCCACAACTATTTCATTATTGCTTATTAATTCGCTCAATCACTTCCCCTATGGCAGTACCGTCCTTGATTTTCTTAACGACTATCCTTACACTCTCGCCTTTTTTTACACCTGGTACAAAAATATGGTATCCCCTATAAGTTGTCCTTCCCTCACCAGAGCGCCCTATTTCTGAAATTTGAACAACATATTTCTTTCCTTCTTCCAGATCCGCCTCATTTCCAGTCAGTTCCCTGGACATATTGATTGGATGCTGTGCTCCGCATGCCTTGCACTCAATAACATTGGTACGGCCTACTTTTTTAATCTCTGTATCCGGTGAATTACATTCATAACATCTCACAAATACATTGAGATATTGCTCTATCTTTTGCGTAAACTCTTCCAGGGTTACCTTCTTGTTTATAATTAATCTTTTTCCGTCCAGGTTCAGACCTATACCAAATTCCTTCATCAGATATTTCATAATGTGCTTGGGATCACGGTTGATCATATCAACCATATCCATGAAATTTCTGACAATTGTAACTTTCCCCTCCCTTATTATGTTTGGTTCAGGTATTTTTAACCTTTCTTCGCTTATGTTTGATTTTGATAAAATGTCCGATGATTTATCAAGAAGACTTTCATATTCATCTTTAGCCATAATACAAAATTTCCACTATGCTTATAATTCTGTTCATTTAGAAAGTATATAAAATGAGATAACAATAAAAATACTTAAATATGTGACATGTGTGTATTATTTGTGAACAATAGCATAAATAAAAAAGGATTGAAGGCCATTGTACTGGCGGCGTTATTTGTACTATCTTTAATGGTAGTCGCTGTCCCGTCAATTGCTGCCCAAGCCTCGAATGAACTGCACTTCGGAAAAGTAGTTTCCAGTTCATCTGGAACAACTTCCTCAACCAACTGGGCCGGCTACGTTGCTGCTTCCAGCTTTAGCAGTCCCGCTCATGTGGTTACAAGTATCACTGGTTCATGGACAGTTCAGTCAGTTTCTGCTTCGTCCAGTTCTACATACTCATCACAATGGATTGGTATTGGTGGATTTTTCTCCCATGACAGAACATTGATTCAAACTGGAACAGAATCTGATTATTCTTCGGGATCAGCCCAGTATAGCGCATGGTATGAAATGCTTCCAGCTGCTGAAACCCCAATAAGTGGATTTACAGTTAGCCCGGGTGACGTAATATCATCAGCAATTGTATACGCAGGTGTTGCTCCACATCACAGCCAGTACTGGAACATATACCTCAATGATACAAGTCAGAATGAACATTTCTACATTCAGGTAACATACAAATCCAGCATGCTATCTGCAGAATGGATTGAAGAAAGACCTGAAATAGGAGGACAGTTAAGTTCCCTTGCAAACTTTGGTACAGCTTATTATGGCGCTGATTACACTTCAATAGCGGGCACAAACTATGCCACGATAAATGGAGTTACAGAACCGCTTGGAGCATTGCCATATGAAAGCATAACCATGACAACCTCAAGTGGAGCACTGTATGCACAGCCGTCTGCCCTTACATCAGATGGAACAAGCTTTTCAGTAACCTATGAGTGATTTATTCACTCACATATTTTTTAAAAGACCTATACCCCCATCTATTATTATGCCCTGTCCTGTAATGAATGAAGCTTTTTCTGAAATGAGGAAATCCACTGCTTCTGCTATATCCTCCGGTTCTCCCCACCGTTCCATTGGCGTCATTGATTCAATTTCACGTGATATGGCTTCATCTGAATGAAGAAGTTGTGTCATATCTGTCTTTATAAATCCTGAAATTATACAATTTACGCGAATTTTTGGAGCAAGACTTTTTGCCAGAGATTTAGTCAAATAAATCAAAGAGGCTTTTGATGCCTGATAAGAAAGGCCTTCAGTCGAAGAAATAATACCTCTCAATGAGCCAATATTTATTACCGATCCCCCCGTTTCTATAAGGCTGTGAAGATCCTTTGTCATTAATATCGGAACAGTTTCATTAAGTCGTATAACTCTTTCCCAATCCTTGAGATCAATGGAGTCAAGTGTTTCTGATCTGTATACTCCTGCATTGTTTACCAGAGCTTTGAGTCGATAATTGCTTTGTTTTATGTCGTTTACTATCTTTAACCGTTCTTCCTCATTAGAAAGATCGGCCTTGTAAAGTTTACAATTTCTGCCCTTTTCCTTAATTTTTGAAGAAAATGCGCTCGCCTCAATATCATTATTTCTGTAAACTGCAATTATATCATAGCCATTATCTGCCATTTTAAAGGCAATAGCTCTGCCAATGCCTCTAGTTCCTCCAGTAATAAGAACACTTAGATTTTTCTCTTGATTCATGATTACTGAAATGTAATCCACATTAATATTTTACTCATGAATTTTAAATCAATTCTACATAGGATTAACATAAATGATTGTTTACTGCAGTTTACCAAAAAAAATTAGGACACCCTTACATATAAAACAAAAATTCCTCTATGTCGATTGAAACCTGGAGCTTTTCTGTGTCCTGTATTAACATTCTACCTTCTTCGATTGTGATAAGCTTCAATTCCTGACTCTCAGATTTGGTTTGCCCGGTGATCATCTTTCTTTATTTTATCTGAATTTACCTTGAGAAAATTAATCTGCTCTTCGTAGATTCGTTCCTTGAGGTCCCATCTGAAGGCGTTTCTTTCCTGGTAGATGTTATTCCTCACTTCTTTTAAAATGAATTCTTTTGCAATTCCAAGAAAATCTATTTCTTCAATAAGCTTGTCACAGTTTTTCCTCTCTGTCGATTTGGAAAGAGTCGGGTTAGAGAATCGTCTCCTTGCAATAGTGCCACCCATTAGGCACTGATAATCTTTTGTAAATCCACACTGAGCCTTTGATGTGGAGACTATCAGATCACTTAAAAGGGCTATTTCATATCCAATGTTTATGGCATCACCATTTAATAATGAAATTATCGGCTTCTGCACCCCTGAAGAAAAGAGAGAATAAGAGAGCATTGTTTCAAGCGCTTCTTTAATGGATTCTTCCGGTTTGAAATATATGTCTTTGGCGAAGACTGAATTTATACCTGTAATTCCGATGTATTTCACTTTTTCATCTGCAGCAGCAACTGCAAGAGACTGCATGAGTTCATTGAGGGTATTCGTTTGTATATTTCCGTTCCTATCTGATTTGATTACGATCAGCCCGATTGAATCTTCCTGCCAGAAAGTAATAGAATTAAAGCCTTTTACCCTGATATTACTCACGTAGGTAGACCATCCTGTATAATCTTATTTCAATTCCAATAAGAATCATTAGGATACCCAGTCCTATTCCAAATCCTTCCTCCTGAACTAGATTGAGTGGATTTGCAAGCAACATTAACCAGAGAATCTCCATTGAAATTATAACAAGAACAGACGAAATTATCATGGCAGTTTTCTTGCTCATTTCATACCCCTTGATTTTTTTGGCTTTTAACAGTGCGAGGTTAGAAATCTCTGAAGACCTCATAGTTCCCAATGCAGCAAAAGTCATTCCAGATCCCGATATGAGTGTGAATGCTGTGTTATAGACTGTGATACCTGAAAACATACTTCCGAGAGACGTTGCAAATTCAAATATTGCTATAACCAAAAAGATAAAGAAAACTATGAAAGAGCCAATTATTCTGTTAAGGGATGGCTTGAATGAACCTTTCTTGTATAGTTTTGATAACATATACATTCCTCCCATGACAATGATAAATGGTGGAATAAACACAGCAAGAACATCATTCGTTGCGATTGGGATTCCTGGTGAGAGTGCCCCCCATAGTGAGAGAATTGCCATATAAACAACTCCTAGAATTCCGAAACCTGTAAAGAATGGTCTCGCCAAGGGATGAAGATCGTTCGATCTGTCTATGAATGGTACAATAAGGAAATACAGCAAAGGTATTACTCCAAAGACTGTAGATGCAGCCAATGCAGATAATGCGCCGGCTGCATTGAACATCTTAAAATCGACTGCCTTGTAGACGAATAAAAGGAACCATGGAGGGTAAGGTGGAACATAAGCTGCAAGTGGGCTTGATGGAGCTACCTGTGGATATGGATCAAAGAGAGGTGGAACTGCATTAACAATGTTAAGCTGCAGTTCGGTAATAATTGAAGGAATTAAAATGATGAGACCGAAAACAAATGCACCCAGTTCTATCATATAAACAAGGTTGTACGGATACCAGGGCTTATGTTCTGGCAGATCTTTTTCTACAGCAGGGGCTTTGTAATTTGCGCTCTTTTGGGATGGCATTAAACCATTGGCTTCCGCAAGATAAAAATGGAATCCAAAAAGTCCACCTATAACTGCTGAAAGTATGATGTGCCAACCAAGCATTCTAACGAACAATGAAGTTGATGTACCGTTTCCAAAGAAAATTGATTCAATAAAAGGACCAATGACTGGTGAGGAAAGAGCGATGCCTCTTCCGACATCCGTTGCATCGACCGATAAAACATCTCCCGACATGGAATATCCAAAGTAACCTACACCGATAGTAACTGCAAGTAGCAGAACACCAGTCACCCACTGAAGCTCTCTTGGTTTTTTATAAGCTCCATTAAAGTAGTTTCTATACATGTGAATGTATACAAGTACAATCATTGCATAGGCTCCATATAAATGCGTTGTCAGAATAAGCGAGCCATATGGCACACTGTTCTTGAAATATTCAGTTGAGACATATGCATTTGCCGGATTGTAATATAATAGAAGAATTAAACCTGTTACAACCTGGTAGATGAATGCCATGCTTATCATTGCCCCGGTCCAGTACCAGAATCCTCCTTTCTTCCTCATATAATCAGGAACAGTTGAAAGCGGAAGATCATCAATATGCAGAGGGTCTTCACCAAGTATATTTTTTATGCTGAACGTACTCCTTAAATCGTCAATAAATCCCATTTTTTTTCACCTTATCCTACACTCATCTGGATCATTAGAGTCTTTTGTAAGTTTGATAACGGAGTACCGCCTGAAAGGTCACTGGATTTACCGTATATAGTGGGCCCTTTCATGTTTTTGGCGGCAAGTGTGTCTGTGCTTGGATCCCAAGCTAGTATGACATTTGGTAAAGGCTTGTAAGTTGGATGAGTAATAATTCCCGCCCCTTTAGAAGGATCATATGTGCTTCCATGGCAATCACAATGAATTACCCCATTGGGATAATCTGAAGCGGGACCCGGTAATATGGAAGAAAGTATAGACAACTGATTTGGTGGATAATATCTTATAATAGGAGGAACACAACCTAGATGCTGGCAAATCGCACTAAAGGATACAATGGAGCCATTAGGCCCGGTGCCTCCAGGGGATTCAAATACAGCCCCCGTAGCATCTATTGTTACTGGAACAGGGCTTATTTTTTGCGGAACATTCGATGAATTACCAAGATTAATTAAGAAGTTCGGGTCATCTGTTAACGGATAGTAATAAATCCAAATATTCGGTGAATTTACAGGAAATTCAGAAGCTTTTACAGGAACAGGAGTTCCACTTGTTGCTCCTGGAGGTACCCAATAAAGTAAAGTTTCTGGAAAGCTTGATAAACCTACAGAAGGGGTTACTACGTTCTGAACTACAGCTTTACCCAAACCACCAACTGCGGCAACCGCTGATAATCCGACAAGTGTTTTCAAAAAATTACGTCTTGAAACATCAGGTTCGTCTGCCATTGATTGTGAATACTTCAATATCTTATAATATTTTTCCGTTCTTATTACATCCGTTTAAACTTTTTAATATATTCAATAAAATGAATTCTGAGATACCAGAAGCCCATTAATAGAATCTCCTTTTCTAAACAATAGATATTTCGGGATAAGTGAATGTAATAATTCTATGCGCAATTCTGCCAGAAGTTTGAATTATAAGATTCGTTGAAATTCCTGTGTCATATATGGATTAAATCCGCACTCTGTCTTAAATTAGAAATGCCTCCTTACCTGATTATGTTAAAGGTGATGAATTCGGAATCAAACAATTTCATCGCATAATAGGTATCCTCTTAATCTCCTTAATATTATCAAAATCTGAATTGTCTGTTATGATTTCAGATATGTTTCTTTCAATTGCACAGGATAGATGAATTGAATCCCAAGGTTTTAAATTGTATTTTTTCCGAATAACCTGACTCCTTCTAATTATCTCATCATCAACAGTTATAAATCTTAGGAATCGAAAATTGAGGAACTTCTTGCCAAACTCAATGGCATCCGTTTTTCATAATATTCTTTCTACTACATATAAGACCTCATCCCAAGTTAAGGTTGAGGTATAAGCATGAATTTTTTTTTATTTGTGATAAAATCTTTCTTGCTTCTTTTGATTCTTCAAGTTCATTGTAAAGAACGGGATAAAGAAAAACGTTTGAATTAACCTAAAATGTTCCTTTCATATTGTTCCTCTGTTATTTTCTTTATATCGACTTTCCTGTTGAGTTTCTTTGAATAGGTTGCGGAATAATAGTTAACATAAGTTACGGACTCCGGTATGAGCTTTTTTATTATCACAGAATCATCGCTACTATCAACGATGACCTCTGAATATTCCTTGATCCCTATCTTATCTCGAATATCTTTTGGTATAAACACCTGTCCCTTGGGACCAACCGTCACCTTTTTTTCCATATTAAGGTTGTATGTATAACTTAAATATTTACGTTACCCACTAATTTCTTTTTATTATATTTCTTATTTTGAAGAAAAGGTTGCCATAAATTGTTATTCAAATGTGGTTTGAACAATAGCTTACAAATAAATGGGAAGAATATGGAATGGGCCCGACCGGATTTGAACCGGTGACCACCGCCTTGTAAGGGCGGTATCATAACCACTAGACTACGAGCCCCTTCTCTGTGAATTTAACTCATTATAATAAATTTCTCTATACTATAACGAAATGTTGAAACCACCGTTTTCTTTTTGGGTTAATGTGTATTGTTACTAATCTCAGTATGGGAAAATTATAAATAGTATTATTAACCGGATTAATATGAGTCACCGGATAATCAATTGGTTAACTTAGTTAGAAGATCGTTGGCTGAAATGCTTGGAACTTTTATTTTTGTTTTGTTTGGTCCGGGAAGTGTTGTGGCATTCATGGCTGCATTTCATCAGCCTTTAGATCCAGAAACTTTATTCTTTTCCGGAGCCACTTTTGGATTGGGAATTGCAATGGCAATAATTGCAGTTGGGCCAATTTCTGGCGGACATGTGAATCCGGCAGTAACTTTGGGCCTTTTCTTTGCCGGCAAGTTCAATGGAAAGGATGTTTTACCATACATAGTGGCACAGCTTATTGGTGCCGTTTTAGCCTCAAGTGCTATTTCATTGATGTTTGGATATTCAGTTGCTGACTCCGTGCAGTTTGGGGCTACCATACCTGGCGCAGGCGATGAATGGAAAGCTCTTTTCGGGAGTTCCTGATGACGTTCATATTTCTCTGGGTAATTAGTTCCATAGTGAAAAAGAGCGATAATATAGCGGTTATTGGGATTGTAATAGGAATCTACGTTGCAATAATGATATATATCCTTGGAACAATTAGCGGAGGTTCCATAAATCCAGCGAGATCATTTGACCCGGCAGTATTGTCTGGTATCCTCCTTAATGGAAGCTATTATCAATGGATTTATTGGGTTGGCCCCGTTCTGGGAGGAATCACCGGCGCATTAAGTTATAACTTCCTTTATGGAGATAAGAGGAAAATTTACTTCAATTCCCAATAATTAATCTCCCCTTATTTTCCAATGCGTCTATTTCTTAATTTTTCACAGATAAAAACAGTTGGAAGTTTAAGACTTTCAATATCAAACACGTCAACATCAGAATTTTCTACTATTTTATTATAGATATTTCCTTCTTCGTTTTCATTATGTGTCTTTAAAATTAGAAGCATTTCTGACAGACTTTTTTTTGTTTTCAGAAATTTTTCTTCCTCAATTTCCCCATTAATGATGTCCATGAGTTTCCATAGAGCAGCATGTTCCATCTTTAATCCTTCTATCATCTGATGCGTCCTCAAATCTCCCTTGTCCAGAGCTGGAAATAGTACTGATTCTTCAAAATAAATGTGTTTTTTCAGGCTTTTTTCTATTTCAGAAAATTTGTCTGAGTCCATAAAGCCTTTATCCATAACATCTAGAACTTCCTGAATTTTCCTGTTTACCATATGATGATCATCGGTAAGCCATTGTTCATTTTTCATAAAAAATTCACCATTGACTGAAAATATGATAATTATACTAAATCTATACGCTTTGCATATGGCGAAAAGAAGACCCCAAGTGATTTACCCTTGGCAATAGCTTTTCTTACCTCAGCATCACTCATTCCTCTGCTTATGGCTTCTGAAATTACATTATCCTCCATTGGAGAGCCTTTGTTGGATCTTTTCAGTTCTCCTATAATATCACTGAGTCTTTCTATGTCAGTTCTTTGAACTGAACTCATACCCGTCATAAGGAGATCGATATCGATGTGCCCGTCAGAGGCAGAAACATCATAGAGGAAATAATCCACTATCTTTTTGGCCGATATTGCATCATCAACTGATACAATAGCTGACAACCTGGCTCTTGCTGCGGCTTCTGCCAGTCTTATGGTAGATTCGAGCTGCCTTGCGGTAATCGGAATTGAATTCTTTTTTTCTCCGGATGATCTTGTATTTACATATTCATCTCTTAAGACAGCAATTGCCTCATCTGAAAGTCTTGGAAAGACTCTTGATTTTGCATAACCTACGTACTTTCTCAACATTTCCTTTGATATTGGAGGTTCAAAAATTTCAGCATCTGTCATTGTTTCTTCTTCGACACCTCTGTTTTCAATACTTCTGTATCCTTCACCTAACCTGTGAGCTCTAAGGACATGTTCAGCAAGCTTAAGATCTCCCTCTTTTGTTGGTTTATCCATTATTTTGAATATTACATCAAATCTTGAAATCAGTGGAGGCGGAAAATCGACCTGCTCCATGAAATCAAGCTCTGGTCTGTATCTGCCACCCTTTGGGTTCGCAGCTGCAAGAACTGCACATCTCGATTTTAGCGTTGCCATGATTCCTGCCTTGGAAATAGTAACAGTTTGCTGTTCCATTGCTTCGTGCATTGATGCGGTATCCTTCTGATCCATTTTATCCAGTTCATCTATTGCGACGAATCCATTATCTGCAAGAACGAGTGCACCAGCTTCCAGTGTCCATCTTCCCTCTCCGAATTCATCCCTTACTGCAGCTGCAGTCAAACCTGCTGAGCTAGAACCCCTGCCAAAGGCAAAAACTCCCCTGGGAGAAATCTCTGTCATATATCTAAGGAGCTGGGATTTTGCTGTTCCTGGATCACCTACAAGAAGAACATGGATATCGCCCCTCATTGCAGTTCCGTCCTTCATGACCTTTCTCACTCCTCCAAACATCTGGAGAACCAGGGCCTGTTTGATCTTTTCAAGTCCAAAAATAGTGGGCGCTATTGAAGAAATCAGCTTATCCATTATCTTTGGGTCTCTTGACAATTCATGAATTTTCTCCTCGTCTTCATCAGTTATATGAATTTCATCCAGTTCCTTGACCGTTTTTCTAAAATTAAGAGCGTAAAGATAAATGCTGAATTCAGTAAGCGGAGTACCTGAGTTTATCTTTTGATCTGCCATAAGAGTCCCATCGAGTGTAACCCTATCGCCCGGGAATAATTTCCCTGATATATCGTCTTCAAGAATAACGGCCATTCTTAACGGCTGAGCACCGCCCCCCAAATTTTCTGGATTCTCCTGTATTTCAATCTTTTGAGTGTCCACGAAAACAGATTCTGATGTTATTAGCTTGAATCTAGTTTTTCCCTTTTCAAGGCCGCACTTTTCAGAGGGGCATCTCGTGGGTTCATCAACTTTCCCCTTTCCCTGTGAAATGAAAAATCTGTGACCGCAGACCGAACATTCAAAGCATGCGTTCATTATTCTAGGTAAAACCTCAGTATTCTTTCTTATTATACCCGTGACACTGATAAGTTTTCCTACTTCCGGACTTCTGATATTCCGTATTTCAAATCTGATATCCTCAGGGAGATCAACAATTCTAAGATTTATACGAACTACGTCTTTCTCTCTTCCGTGAATAGTTTCTCTTTCTATTCTGGCGTATTCTTTTATCTTCTTTTCTCCCGCAGATAGTACTTCAGATGGATTTTCAAGTATTTCCCTTGCAAATTCTTCGTCAAACTCTTCTAATTTATTATACGATACATACAAACTCTTTTCTGAAGGATAGTGTGATGTAAGCTTTCCTACCTCACTGTAATAATCATACTTCTGGAAGAAGCTGTCCCATGTATTGATAAGCCTTGACAGAGTCAGTTCTTCATCAAGTTCATCTTCGCTCTGATCATTGGAATACATGTAATCAATTGCATAACCATGGTGCTAATATTACTTTGGTTACGTGTTAGATATAAGATTTCTATAATCCACCAAATATTTTTTTCTTAACCGATTTTGGCATGATTTTGGCTAATGTAATATATCTGGAAACTGATTTTTCACCTTTTTTGTGAATTTTGCTGTGCAGATCATTATGTTTCTTAAGCCATGGATAAATGCTTTCAGACCATGTCCTCTGATAAATGTCAGGATCATCAAGAGAGGCAGCTTCTCCTGCTGCCTTTCCAGACCAGAATGCCCCCTGAAGTCCCCCTGCTGTTGTATTAAGAACAGCGTTAACCATATCTCCAACCATAAGCCTGTTTCCATCCACTACCTTTTCCAGAGGAGCGGTAAGTGGTATCTGATGAGCCATGTTGTGAAGCATTTTGCCCTGAACTTCCGGAAATTTCTCAGTAAATTTTTCAAGGACATTTTTTGGCTGCGATGGTTCTATTGGATAGTAACATACTCCAATCTTCCTGGTGTTATCGCTTTCTGCAAAATCCCAGAAATATCCTCCTGGCGCAAGGTTGCTAAACCAGAGTATCATTTGAAAATCATCCCTTTTTGGAAGTTCTCTGGTCTCCTCATAAGCTACAAGGGCTTCTGTTTTCCCAAGTTTCGGGCCCAGATTTGACTGGGGACCCGCCGCCATAATAAGATTTTTAGCAGTAATTTTCTCCTTGTCTGTAGTAACTTCGTTTCCCTGAACTTTTAAGACTCTTTCATTCATTCTGATATTCAACTTTCCGGCAAATTCATCGGCAAGATATTTCTCATATTTTGTAAAATCATATACAAGACCAACCGGCTTATCAAATTTTAAAGGGATGTGGTTTCCATTAAATGTCCTGAAGTCCATTCCGAATATCTCAGAGGAGATGATTTTCTTCTCCTTTGGCATTCCAATTCTGTTTACCCATTCCAGAGATACTGCCCCGGTTGATCTAACGGGTAAACCTATCTCCTGCTTCTTTTCTATAATAATATAATTGGAACCGGCTTTCTTGAGTGAAGCTCCGGCTGACAGACCGCCAGTTCCTGCCCCTATAACTATAGTATCAAAATCATATCCCATATTAATATACCGTCATACATTCAACTTTATTAATATTCTCAAAAAGCTCAAAGATAAGCTAATGTTACTCCAAATTGGTGTCAGGAATATTTTTCATGAAGAAATTCCAGATTTACTTTTTTAAAAGTTTTTATTAATCTGTAAACATTACCCATACTGTGCCGTCGTAGCTCAGCCTGGTAGAGCGTGTGCTTGGTAAGCACAAGGTCGCGGGATCGAACCCCGTCGGCGGCTTTCTGCATTATTCCTGTTTATGCAGCCTATTTTCTCTGAATATCGATTCCATGATAAATTATGCAAAGCATTTGATTAAAACCCGGAATATTTTATTATCACGTGATGAGAATATCACTTTAATTTCTAATGAATTAAAGCTAACACAACAACTGATGGAGATATAATTTGGACCGAATGGAAAATAATAAAATTTATTAACTGTTATTAATTTATAATTTTATGTCTTTCTGGAGAAGAGAAATGCACCCACAAAAGGGGATAATAATCCATCACTGCGATAAGCACAATTTCCACTCTACCGAGCTGATGGAAATAGAAGAGCACGAGAGAATGCATGAAATAGAAGCCGGAGGCTTCAAATATTAATGGATTTAATTCATAAATTTCATTTTGTGCCATAGGCTGGACCGTTGATATTTCGTTGACTAGAGGTTTTCATCATAAATTGAAACGGCCACTGGAGCAAGTTTTCCTGTTTCCGGATCAGACCTGATTATTTTTACATCTCTATACATTCCTTTCAGATTTTCATCTATTGACTGTTTGAGCGGAGAAAGAAGTAAATTTCCTGCAAGGCTCATTCCTCCTCCTATTATTATTGCTTCCGGGTCAAAGGAGCAGATAAGATTGGAAATAGCCGTGGAAAGATAAAATAAAGTCTCTTCCAGTATTAGCTGGGCATACATGTCCTCTTTTTTTACCCCTTCAAACATATGTTTAGCTGTAATTTTGCCTGCCGGTATGGATGAAAAGAATTTTGATTCGTGCAACATTGTTCTGTTTTCCATTATTTTTCTTGCTATGGCTTTACCACCTGCAAGCGCCTCTATGCATCCTCTCCTCCCGCACCCGCATACAGGACCATCAGGGAGTATTATACAGTGTCCAATCTCCCCGGCGAGGCCTTTATTTCCCCTTACAAGCTTACCGTTGGCAAAAATACCACCACCAATTCCAGTACTCAGAGAAATATAGATAAAATTATCCATGTTTTTTCCCTTTCCAAAAACCTTTTCAGAAATGGCCCCTGCTGTTGCATCATTTTCTAAAAGAGTTTCAAGAGAGAATATTTTCTTCACGTCTTTAACGATGTTGAAATCTGATAATCCAAAAAGATTTGGAGAGGAGATTATTCTTCCCATGTCCGAATCGACGAGACCTGCAAAAACTATTGAAACCTTCTGAGGGGAAATTCCTGTTTCCTTCATCATGGAATTGCCAATTTCCTCAATATCCTTTAGAACCCTGTCTTTCCCCATATGTTTAACGGTCATCCTTCTGGACGAACTTAAAATATTTCCATTACTATCTGACAGAATACCTGAAATCTTGGTTCCTCCTATGTCAAAGCCCAGAATATATTCATTGGCCCTGTTTAATCCCATCCCCCTTGTCCTCCTTAACCGTTAGAACTAATCCCGATATGCCTATGACCGTAATGCTGGAACCATTCTTTATTTCAACGCCTTTTTCTGAGATAGCTTTCCATCTTTGCCCGTCAATGCTTACCCACCCTGCTGGATTTAGAGTGGTCACTGCAGTACCCTTGCTGGAAACTAAGGATTCCCAGCCCGTTTCAGGTTTCCTCTTGAGTGAAGACCCGAGTTTATGAAGATAGTAAGCAAGGACAACCCCAAGGAAAAGCACTATTCCAATGATCACATAGTCTGTAGTGCCTATGGGGTTAGATGGATAAGCTGAGCTGTTAGCTGAAATGTATGGGGCTGCAATTAAAATTGTGCCAACCATATCTATTGCAATTCCTCCAAGCAAGGCTATACCGTGCTGAGTCTTGATTTCCAAAAACATTAGAGCGGAACCGAGAAGGAGAAATACAATACCAACTACAGATGAACCTATCAGTTGTGCGCCAAACAGTCCCAATCCGATTAAAATAACCCCAAGAGCTGTCATAATTACCGTTCTGTGGTATATATCAAGGAGTATTGCAAGAGAACCGAAAGTGATGAACAATCCATCTACAATAGAATTACTCATGAAGCTTAAAAACTGTTCATAGAGATTTTCATTGACGGTTCCAGTTGGATATCCCGAAAGACCCATTTTATTCATGAAAGCTGACAGGTTCGGGGATATTCCGTTTATTAAACCTATATCGTAAGCCTGCTGGGTGTTGTAAGCCTGATCATCATAAACCATAATTGCTGCAGCAGTAACATTTCTTCCATGAGCTTCTGCCAAACCTGTCATCAATGCTTCCATGGCTGCTTCCGTGTGGTTTTCCTGTAAACTTGATCCACCAACCACTATGGGTGTGGAAGGCCCTATTTCAGATCCATTTCCCATCCAGATTTGTGTCGTAGCCATTGCAATATATGAGCCTGCTGAAGCCCCTATTGAGTCTGCTCCAATATATGTATAGACTGGAATTCCAGCCCTGTTGGGTTGCATTGATTGAACTTACAATTTGAAGCATACACCCTAACAACCCACCCGGGGGTGTTCATATTGATAATAACGGCCTTGGTGTTCGTCGGATTAATGTTGCTCAAAGCATCCGAGATCATTGTAGCTGATCCAGGATCTATTTCTTCATTGAGATTTATAATGAGTACATGCTGTGTAGATTGGGCATTAGAAACGCCAGAAAAGGAAATGATTGTTATGGAAACAAAAATTAGTGCAATTCCCATGACTTTCCTTGATAACATATGTCATTAATGTTTACCTTGGATTTTATAATTTTGCATAATGAGATTTAACAGCGTATCCCAAAAAAATTACCCCTTTTATTATTGAAACCCTTTTTAGTATGAACAATATTACCACGAATGAGCAGAATTTCGATTGCTGATCTTGGAACTTTAAAGGGCGGAGAAGATGTTACTATTTCTGGATGGGCACAGGAAATTAAGATTTTGAAAAGTGTCACTTTCATCATTCTGAGAGATTCAACAGGAGTATGCCAGGTCACCATAAAGGGTAACCCCGATCTGATTCAAAAAGCATCAGTTTTAACAAGGGAAAGTGTCATAAAAATAACTGGAACCTTTAAAAAAGATGGTATAAGCAAATCTGCTCCGGAAATCAGCTGTTCAGATATTATATTACTAAATCCGTCTGCAACGCCTCTGCCGTTGGGTATAACTGATCCCGTTGAAGCTGATTTCGAAACAAGGTTCAACAACAGAATACTGGATTTGAGAAAACCAAAAAACAACATTATTTTTATGGCTAAATCATCAATTTTATGGGGTATAAGAAAACTGATGACAGATGAAGGATTTACGGAAGTTCAAACCCCTAAAATTGTATCCTCTGCAACTGAAGGTGGCGCTGAGGTATTCAGGGTTAAATATCATGAAAAGGATGCGTTTTTAAATCAGAGCCCACAACTTTACAAAGAAATGCTCATTTCCGCCGGAATCCCAAAAGTTTTTGAAGTTGGTCCCGCATTTCGTGCTGAAGAACACAATACCAACAGGCATCTCAACGAATTTACGAGCATAGATATTGAAATGGCATTCTCAAACGACGACGACGCAATGCAGATGCTTGAATTATGCGTTTATCAGGGAATAACTGAGCTGATGGACAAAATGGGAAAAGAACTTGAAGCTCTCGGTTATAAGATCATAGTTCCGAAGAAACCATTCCCGAGAATGGAATACACAGAAGGAATTAAGATTCTGGAAGAGAATAATGTGGAATTTAATTTTGGTGATGATTTCTCATCTGAACAACTGAAGATAATTGGCTCAAAAATGGATGGATTTTATTTTATCACAGGATGGCCTGAACAGGTAAGGCCATTTTACACCATGCAGAGAGAGGATGATCCAAGATTCACGAAATCGTTTGATCTTCAATACAAGGAACTTGAAATAACCTCAGGGGCACAGAGAGTTCATGATCCAAATATTCTTATCAAAAGGTTAAAGGAAAAAGGTTTAAACCCTGAAAATTTTGAATATTATGTAAGCGCATTCAGATACGGAATGCCACCGCATGCTGGATGGGGACTCGGACTTGAAAGACTTACCCAGATAGCACTTAATATTCACAATATCAGAGAAGTCACTCTATTTCCTAGAGACAGGACCAGAGTTACTCCTTGATTTTTTTCTATTATCCTCTTCTCCAAATGCAACTTTATCGAGTTCTTCCGGCTCACCTATTTCTTCCAGTTCTTTCAGGTCTTTTTTAAATTTGCCCATACTATTGACCTCATATAATTAACAAATACGTGGATAAAAATATTATGAAATGTGATAAAATACGAAATGCTACCTTCATTTAGGAAAATTATTATGTTTTTTCAACATAGTGACATATGTTTAAACGTCTTGGAGTAGTCGGTCTGGGAACCATGGGCTCATCAATTGCTGAAGTTTTTGCGTATAACAAAATTGATGTGACAATAATAGAACAGAATGAGGAATTATTAAACAAAGGATTGAAAAATATTGAAAATATATTATCGTCCAATTTAAAATATGTGAGATCAAGAGCATCAAAAGAGATCAACAGAATAGAATCACTTGGAATTCAATTACTTCCAGAACAAAAGAAGGAAATTGAGAAAAAGCTTTCTGAAGGATTTAACGAAAATGTAATGGCAGATGCCATGAAAAGACTTCATCCCACAACCGATTTCTCGGAACTGGGAAACTGTGATCATGTTGTGGAGGCGGTTTTTGAAAAGATAGATGTGAAAATAGAAATGTTCAAAAGATTGTCCACTGTTTGCAGTGCGGATTGTATTATTTCCTCGAACTCATCCTCTCTGAGCATCACCCGGCTTGCATCATATACTAAAAACCCGGAAAGGGTCATCCTGACCCATTTCTTCAATCCACCATATACCTTGCCACTCATAGAGATAGTAAGAGCAATTCAAACTTCAGATGATACCGAACGAAAAATTTTCGAATTCTATTCTTCGCTTGTAAATCACAGAACCAAAATGAAACCTATAAGGGTTAAAGAGGTTCCGGGATTTCTGGTTAACAGGATTCTTGTACCCATGTTAAATGAAGCAGCCATTGCCTTTGATGAGGGTGTTGCGAATCGGGAAGATCTGGATAATGCCATGAAACTTGGAGCAGGAATGCCAATGGGTCCGCTGGAATTACTTGACATGGTGGGAGTGGATATTGGCCTCGATGTGATGGAGATTCTTCAGAAAGAATATGGAGACCCCAAGTACAGGCCTTCCCCGTTATTGAGAAGAATGGTGGATGCTGGAAGAATAGGGAGAAAGTCCGGAAAAGGATTCTATGATTATGATAAGACAAAGGCCAAAGCTTGAATTGTTTTATTATATAATTACTTCTTATTTTGGATGGAAATTGGAGCAACTAATTGCAACTACTGGTCAAATAGCTTCATTCACAGGATTAAAACCAATATTGATTGTTTTGTCCATTAAATCTTAATTCTTCCTCCGCTTGTATTCAGAATGCAAACACATTCCTTATGGGTAATGCTTTATCAAAAAAACTTCGCGTTAAAATACAAAACGTAATAAATTCTTCAAGGATAAATCTGCTATTTCAGCAAATTTTTTTATTATGCCTGTTCACTGTCTATGAATTAAGTGTCAATCTCTCCTTTGATCTAAAATTCAGGGTTTTTTGAAATTGCCATGCTAACATTTATCACGTAATATATATATATATATATATATATATATATATATATATATATATATATATATATATATCAATCTTCATTCGTGCTCTGATGAAAAGCATAAAAGAATACTTTAATGGGGAATCCATAAGCGGAAAAATGGGTTCACTCATAGAAAAAGCAAAGACAAGGAAAAAGACAACGTTTGCAATTATTGCTGCGTTGATCATGGTTGGATCAGTGGGGCTGTATGTCGTATACATACATTCAAATGAACTGCAAAAGGGTGTTCCGGTAAATCTGTCTGTGAAGTTTACAGGTGCACCTCCAGGTGTTTCATCATTTGCAATGGTGTCAAAAAACGCATCAAAATATTACAATAATGAGAATGTATTCTTCTCACTTCTATCTGTAATACCCATGAATCTAAACACAACACCGGAGGGCAAGTTTGTCAATATGACTGGAATGAACATGTCAAACAATCCCTATGATGTTTCCATACTCAACGGAAGATTATCATCAAACGGTCAGTTTTCCGGTATACTCGGAAACAACTTCTATAACATTGCAAGACAGTGGAGAGCAAGTGGAATATCAAACAGCAGTGATGTTTCAGTTATGCTTCAGGCAGGATATTCATTTGTTATAAATGGAACCATATACGAATACAGATATTACAACAATATACAGTATTCTCCATTCAACGAAGTGTTCAATGATATGCAGACATATGTGACAAATCCAAATTCTCCATCTATTTCACTTCAATCACATATATTCTTCAATCTCTCACATCCATCTTATGTTGGGCCGTTTAACATATCAGAACTGCATGATTTGCATCAGGTGAAAATCCATACGGAAGGGCAGATAGGTCCTCCATCAGGTGGATGCGGTCCCAACTTCTACATACCTTACTGCAATTACCCGGAGTTTACAAAAAGCATGGGCGGAACATCTTGGACCGGTCCACTTCCACTGGCAATATCAACACAGCAGTTACCATCCAATTCAATAATGGTAACATCATTTGCAGATATGTCCAGCGCATCCGGAATGAGTTTCAATACAGCTGAAGAATGTCAGGTAAATTCGGCAAGTTCTCAGGTTATGGATTCCACATCAGGTTCATTCAAGTCAGGGAGCATTACATCTGTTTCAGGAAATTTAGTATCAGAAGATAGTGCTCAAGGTAACATGTCCATGGTGTATATACCAAGTGTCACTTTTACGGCCTATGAATATCATGACGCGTATCCTTTACTTGTTCATTCCGGTGGTCAATGGTACTGTGGTGTCACATACGGAATACCTTATACAGTAATGTCAATCACTTCAATGTCCAGTAGCATCGCAGAAGAGGAAAGCCTGTATGATCAGGCCAGTTACAATGGACCAGATTCCAATCAGACCACTGCTGCAGACTGGTCAGCAGTTTTGAATTCTCTGGGTATGGTAAAGGTAGATTCCGGGACAATTGACGCTGTAAATAATGGAAATAGTTTACCTGACTTTAGTTATAGCAACTATGTTACAGAATATAACAATGCAAAGACAGAAATGGCACAGGTAAACGGTGCAACGGGAACATTTTCAGCGGCTTTGGGTGTAGCATTAGCAATAAATGCAGCCACAGGTTTAATCCCGGGTGGTGCAGATGCAGAGGATGTAGTTAATGGAGTGGCACTTACAAGCGCAGAGGTTGGTCTTTCATCAGCAATAATATCGGACATGTCTTCAATCTCCATATATACCTCATCCACAGTTCACTTCAGTGAATTTACAATAACCAACTCAGAGCAGTACGGTGTGGGTTCAAACGTTGATTATACGATATATCAGTCAGCAGGAAGCACACCCATATTCTTTGTGGATAACAGTAATTACAACACATACAGTTTCAATGTACCGATGGACTATTTCTCATACGTTCCAGTTTCATGAATGAAATAGTTTCAAAACATTTTTTAATATAAATTTTCTTAAATTCAACAATAATTTTTTAAGATATCTGAATCACTGAGATCAAAATTAGCCGCAATGATATATTTTTAGTTTTTCACTTATGGAAGTGACTTGATATCTTAACAACCAATCTAATATCCACTCTTTTTATCTCTTTAATCATAATTAGTCTTCTCTTGTTAATTTCTTATTTCCCTGAAAATTCACAACAACAATGGCAGGTTCAACAATATACTTAGTTCTTCCCTTTCGATAAACAGAGACAATGGAACTGTGAGATTTATTGCCATTTGCGTACTTTTTCAGAGCAATAAACAGACTCTTATTCATTGAAAGTTCCACATATATAGGGAAACCCTTTTGATACCATGTGACTATGATTGATTTCTTAAACCCGAAGTTAAGATCCTCGTTGTCAATTTCTAATTCTATTTTTTGCCCGACTGAAATTTCCATTTATACCATCTGATCAAAATTCCTCTAATAGGGTTACTTTTAGCAACTTTTCAATTTTCCTTGCCGTTCTTATATCAGGTTTTAAATCTCCACGTTCTATATTTGCTATGACATGTTTCTTTTCCATTAGTTTTAAAGCGAGTTCTTCCTGCGTCATAGCCGATTTTTCCCTTGCCTCTCTTATGATTAAATGAAAATCTGGAACTATCTCAAGCTCTTCATCACCTCTTTGACCCTCTCTTCTTATTTTTTGCTGCGATCTCGGCTTTCCCACAATAACCGGTCTCTCCCTCACCTGTAGTGTAACTTGCCCCTGAAATTCTGTTTTCTTTTGAACGCTTGCCCTTATGGATGTTACTGGAGTCCCGAATCTGGAACAGCTGTCGCAGACAGAAAGTATAGCACCATCAATACGTATTTTAGTCAATTTTTGTGCCTTGTTTCCGCACATTTCGCATTCCATATTAAACAGGATACCATGTCAATTGAGGTAATAATACATTTTCATTTTGAAATTCATGAAAAACTTTTTACCCATTGCTAAATATTGTCATCATGGATAACGTTAGTGAAGAGATTAGAAATTACAAGACTTTTGATGGAAGTACATTGGATTATTTCGTAACTAACCCGTCAAAAAATGAAAAAGCGCCCAGGATAATAGTTATATCTGAGATATGGGGTTTGACGGAATTTGTGAAGAATGTTTGCCGCAGACTTTCAGGAGAAGGATATTCTGCAATAGCTCCTGATCTGTATTCCAGACCTGATGACAAAGAATTGTTTACTGAGGAAAATCTTATGGATGCCATGAGACCCATATGGAGTCTTCCGCCTGAAAAGAGGAGAGACCCCAAGGCAATGGAAGAACTTCTTTCAAAGGCATCCGATAAATCAAAGAAGATCATAAATTCAATTATGCTCGGAAGGGAGACCATTGAAAAGAGAATGGTCAACGATCTTGAGGAACTTTATGACGTTGTAAATAAGGGCGGTAATGGCAAGAAAGGTGTTGTTGGGTTCTGCATGGGAGGAGGACTCGCGTTTCAGCTGTCTACCCAGAAACAGTTTGATGCGTCAGTCATATTTTATGGAGCTAATCCCCGTAATATAGACGATGTTTCCAGGATCAAGGGAGCGATATTTGGAATATATGCTGGGGAAGACAGCTCTATTAATTCCGGTTTACCCACGCTAATTGATGCGGTTGTTAAATACAAACCTGATTTCATGATGAAGATATATCCCGGAACTTTCCATGCATTTTTCAATGACAGTGGTATGAGTTACCATAAGGAAGCAGCATCCGACGCATGGATCAAAACAGTTTCATTCTATGAAAAATACCTGAAGGGTGAGTAAATGGATGAAGAAGGAATAGTTGACGGTTGTTTCTTCACATGGGTTGCTGTAACAGAAAAATATATGAAAGACAAACAACAGAAGAAATTTAATACATACCAGAGCGATAAAAAATAAACAAATCTCTTTTTATTGCCATATAGCTTGATCATTTACATGTATCCAATAATTCTTAATCCTTGACGGAAACTAAAGTATATATTCATTTTTGATAGAAACAGGATTAGATATCTATTGTTATCATAGAAGAAATAACTGAAAGTTGACAAAACTGATATGGTATTTGCGCTCATCCCTGTTTTTTCCAATGCTGAACTGTATTCTTTATGAAATTTATTCCAGATAATGAGGTCAATAATACTGTCTTTAGGATTACGAAATTCATTTCAGGAAGATCAAAGCAGGTGTTTTGACTTCAAAAATGAGAAATCTATGAACCCACAGGTAGATGATAAAAATACTAAAGTATGAATATATAATAACAATTTCGGGAATATGTTTCAGAGATTAAGGGCAGGTTGGAGACTGGCAAAGGAAGTTAGACAGAGTGTTTCCAAGGATAAGAGCATGTATATTTTTCCAATAGCTTCAGGTCTTCTGGGTGTTTTCATATTTTTATTTACAATGTTCATGATTTTCTTTGCCTTTCCAGGAAGTGTTTCAAATTCAATAGATGTACTATTCATTATAGCATTTTTTGTTGCTTCCGTTGTAGTTATGTTTACCACCACATATTTTCTTTTAGCTATGCTAATTGCATACCGTTCATTTAATGGTGGCAATCCCATATCATTTAGAACTGCACTTTCAAGAACCTGGGAATACAAAAAATATGCGCTTGAGTGGGCTATATTTTATACTATAATTGTCTCAATAATCAGGGCTATTGAATCGAGAATAAGGGGAATAGCAGGAATACTTATTGGGGTCATTGGATCACTTACCATAACAATTGCCACTTTTTTTGCAGTACCGGCAATACTTGAAGAAAAAGTAGGCCCAATAAAGGCAATTGAAAGCAGCATCCATACCATAAGAAAAAATTTCGGGATGACCTTTGGCGGAATGGCGTATGTTGATCTTTACACTTTAATATTCATATTGCTTGGCTTTTTCTTAATAATAGGAGCAATATTCATTATGGGATCATTAGCTTTACCTTTGATTTTATTGCTTCTGATTTTTGCTGTAGGAGTAATTCTAATTGTGTTTGGCCTGATCCTGAAATTTACATATATGAATGTCCTCAAACTTATCTTATATGATTATTTCAATGGTAAGGGCCTTCCTGAAGGTTTTGACGAAAACACTATAAATGCTGCAATGAAAAAGAAGAGAAGAAATAAGGGTATGGATCTTGGAGATTTTAATTGAAAAAAATCAATGTATTTCAATTTTCCCTTACGCTTTCAATTTTACTGATTATTATTGGTACTGTTGACCTGAGAATGTTCGCCCTGGTGCCATTATACCTGACTTATCTCTCAATACTGGCAATTGCTATTGGATTGATAGACCTCTATTACGTTTTTCAGGATGTTGCAATTGCTGTAAGAATAGGTGTTTTGCTTGCCATAGCAGCCATATTGAGTTCTTTGGGGCCGGCTCATTTCTCTGCAATTTTACAATTTGGAAAGTCTCTATCTTTGTCCATAGCAGATATCTCGTTAATTTTCGGTTTTATAGTATTTCCATTGGTGTATATTATCTCTTACTTCCACAGTTATTCACTGAAAGAAAAATAGGGCAGAATAAGAACATTATTATATCCAAAGACAATGAAATCCTATGTATATTCCTAATGAATTTGAAATAAATGATAGGAATGAAATTATAAATTTTATTAAAGAAAACAGTTTTGGAATGATCATATCATCTGCTGATGATGGTTTTCAAGTCACACATGTTCCATTGCTGATTGAAGACAGGGAAGGAACATTATACCTGTATGGACATTTTGCCATTGCTAATAATCATTGGAAAATAGCAAATGACAGAAAAGTCCTGGCTATATTCAATGGCCCCCATTATTACATATCACCAAAATGGTACAGAGCTAAGGAAGCAGTTCCAACATGGAATTATATGACCGCCCACTGTGAAGGGCATTTTAACACTATTGATAATGATAAGAATGTTGAGATTCTCAAGAAAACACTTGAATATTATGAGATCGACAGAGATCTGGAGAAAAAAATGGAAGATCCATACTATTCAAAAATGTCAAGGGGTGTAAAAGGTTTCAGCATTAAGATAGATAAGATATACGCAAAATACAAACTAAGCCAGAATAGAACTCATGATGACAGACTGTTCATAGTGGAAAATTTGAGGAAAATTAACACACAGGATTCTAACCGTATGGCTGAAGAAATCATAAGGATGAACAGTGATATGAAAGGTGCTGGTACAGATAAATCTCCTTGAAGAGAATTGATACCATATATTGAATAGAGTTCACAACCACGAACTTTCATTGTCCGCAAAATTTATTCATTATTTTGAATTGTTATAATCGTAAATCTACAGCCTATACGTCAAAATGTTGCTTTTCTTGAAAACATATCTTTCCTATACCAGTCTATGTTACACGATTTGCTTTAAAACACAAATTTCGGGATTCCATTTCACAACCATAATGCCTGTTACTCCTCATAATGAAATGAAAGATAACCTGTCAATTTAACTTTAATTTATAATATTTTCTTTCAACGTCTCCTAATGAATCAGGATATCAAAATTAAAAAGAATTCAATTTGACTTTGAAATGTTATCTACGACCCCTGCAAATATATCGAGGGACTTATCTAGGAGTTGCTGCTCTATTGTTAGGGGAGCCATAAACCTGATGACATTGGCGTAGTGACCGCAGGTATGTATTAATACCCCACGATTGAACATCTCCGACTTGATCTTCTGGGCCATTTCGCCAAAGGGTTCTTTTGTTTCTTTATTCTTTACGAACTCAACCCCGATCATGAATCCCAGTCCTCTTACATCCCCAATGTATTTGTTCTTCTCCTGAAGTTTTGAAAGTCGATCCATAACGTATTGTCCTTTCTTTTGAACGTCTTTCATGAAATTCTCATTTTTTAATTTCTGAAGAATTATATTACCTGCAGCCAGTCCAAGTGGATTTGCCCTGTAGGTGCCAAGGTGAAAGCCAGACGGGAGATCCATATCATAATCCTGATTATAGGCAATCATGGATATTGGAATTCCTCCTCCAACACTCTTTGAAATTGTCATAATATCAGGAGTTACATTGTAATGCTCAGAGGCCCAAATTTTTCCTGTCCTGCCTATACCGGTTTGAACTTCATCGACTATTAGCGGTACGTTGTGCTTTTCTGTAACCTCTCTCAATAGCGGAAGGAAGTTCTCAGGCGGTACGATGTATCCACCTTCTCCCTGAACGGGTTCCACAATCACTCCAGCTATGCCCCCGGTGCCTGAATATGGATCTGTTATGAGATTCTCCAAATCTTCCGCCACAATTTTAGACATTTCTTCTGGCTCGACCTTTTGTGGAAATCTATACGGATAAGGATAGGGAAGATGGTAAGTATTGATATAATCGTTCCCTGAATATTCCCTGTAATGGGGATTCGCAGTTGTTGAGACAATATTGCCTGCAATACCATGATATGATCCTCCGAATGCAACAATTACTTTTTTTCCTGTTATAAATCTGGCCATTTGTATTGCCAGTTCGCATGCATCTCCTCCTGTAACTGTTGTGAAAATTTTTGACTTGCCCCTCATTTTGCCAGGTAGTGTTGAATCTAGTGTCTTAAGAAAAGAGATTCTGGATTCTGTTGGAACTTCGGTAATATGCGTCAGTTTATCTGTCTGTTTTTTAATAGCTTCAATTACTTCCGGGTTTCCGTGACCAAGGTTTATGACACTGACCCCTGCGAATAAATCGATGAAAACATTTCCATCCATGTCGACTAATGTGGCATTCTTTCCATAATCAAAGGCTGTCCTGAAAATCTTCGTATATGACCTTGAAGCAGTTTCTAAATGTTCCTGAACTTTTAGCATTTCTGACGATATGGGTCCTGGGGGGTTTACCTTAATTTTGGGTGCTTCCATAAAGCTTCCCCATTTTTTATCATTCATCATTATTTATCACTTCATACTATTATTTCCTGATCTCTGTATTTAGTCCTCAGTTCAGCAGACTTAGAGTGCCCTGCCAGTCCCTCTAATTTGCTCTGTTTCTGAGCACGATCTGCAAGATTGTATAAGGATTCCTTTTTAATAACTTCTTGATATGTCAATATTTTTATGAATGCGCCAACACTTAAGCCTCCTGTATATCTGGCAGCCCTGTTTGTAGGCAGAGTATGATTGGTACCTATGAGTTTATCTGAAAATACAACAGGCGTATCTTCATTCATAAACAGAGAGCCGTAATTATGTAATTTGCTGAACGCAAGTTCTTTGTTTTCACTTGATAAATGCAATTCCAAATGCTCTGGAGCATATTCATTGGCGGCTTCTATTGCCTCTTTAATAGTATCACAGAGAATAATACTACCCTTATTTGCCCACGACTCTTTTAATATCTCCTTTGTTTCCAGAGTGTTAATATAATATTCCATTTTCTCTGCTATGTCTTCAGCAAGGCTTTTTGAATTTGTTATAATGCAACTTCTCGCAGCAGTGTCATGCTCAGCCTGGGCGAGGAGATCATATGCTACTTTCTCAGTACATGCTGATTCGTCTGCAAGAATTAATACCTCACTTGGCCCAGCCAGAAGGTCTATTCCGACGCGGCCAAAGACCTGCCTCTTTGCTTCGTTGACAAATTTGTTCCCTGGACCTATAATCTTGTCAACTGGCTTGATTGTTTCTGTTCCATAAGCCATAGCAGCAATTGCCTGTATTCCTCCAATAGTGTAAATTTCATCAGCCCCTGCCCTTACCATTCCATATAATACCGCCGGATCTGGTCTTTGCTTTCCTGGTGGGGTCATGGCAACGATCCTTTTGACACCCGCCACTTTCGCTGGTATTATACCCATTAATGCTGAAGAAAGTAGTGGAAATCTGCCTGCAGGTACATATACACCAACCGAGCTTATTGGAATTATTCTCTGTCCCAAAACTGTTCCGCCATCATCTACTTCCAGTAGCATTTCTTTATACATGCCCATCTGGAATTCTGCAAATTTTTTGATTCTTGAAATATTGGTGTCAATTAATTCCTTGGTTGTTGATTCCAGAGAAGAGAGCCTTTTTTCTATTTCTATTCCGGATAAGATAAATTTCTTAATATCTATCCTGTCAAATTTCTTTGTAAATTCTGAAACTCCCTTATCCCCTTCATTCCTGATAGAGTTAATTACTGATTGAACAGTCTCTTTCAGTTCCCTTGAATCCTCTTCCCGGATTTCGGTTTCTGATTTTATGATCTTAATAGGCATTTAATTCCCTTGGTGTTCTTCTATGACTTCTACAGAACCTATCTTTTTGATTTCTTCAGGAGTCCTTCTTATTGTCAGATAGACGATAAACAGTATTCCTGCAACAAGCATGATTATGAACAGATACAGAGATATGCTATATGGGTACACAGGTATTGGTGAAAACGACCCGTATATTGCGAACAGGTAAATCGCTGTTGCTGGTATTGGACCCAGCAAAAATGGGAGCCATTTCTTAAAATCAAGCTTCAGTTTCTGTTTTCCGTACACAGGCAGGGAGATGTTTGCAAGTATGTGAACTACATAGAGAACAACACCATTAAGAGTGGTTACAACTGCGGCTCCTATGAATGGCCCGAAAAGTATACCTGAAATTAAACTGAGTATTGTAACGAAGGATGCTTCAAACAGAACTATTTTTCTCGGAGATCCGGTTTTTTTATCTGCTACAGCCATACTTTTTGGCAATAGCAGATTGTCCCTGGCCATTCCAAAACCTATTCTGCTGAAGGCGTTTCCTTCAGCAATTCCATTCGAAATAAAACTGTTTAAGGTTATGAGGATAAATATTGTGACTCCTATTGGCCCAAGATAGTTAAACATAATAGTGAACCCTGGATTCGTAGAAGTTGAGAATGAGCTCATATTATTAATGCCCCATCCCACAACCATTGCATATGAACTTATTATGTAAACTACTGCTCCAATTATGAGACCATATAAGATAGCCTTTGGAACAACTTTCTTTGGGGTATTGAGCTCTTCTGAAATAGTTATGATCGAACCCAAACCAACGAAACCCAGGACGGCATATAGCGTACCGAATCCCAGCGATCCCGCCGTGTTTCCATCAAGCGTGAACGGGATAAATGAATTATGTGTCGACGGGCTTAATATTATGAACAGAGAAAAAGCAACAAGTACCGTTACCTCTATTATTCCCCCAATCAGTGTGTAATACAGGGATGGTTTCAAACCGAAATAGAGCAGTGTGAAAATCAAGACAAGCGGTATAAAAGCAAGTGGTATCCATCCGTACGGGTTCGATGCCAGTTGGGGTATGAGAGGCCACGTGACCCCTGCAAAGAAAAGAGTTGAGAATCCTACGAGGGCTCCAAGAACATTGGTGTAATAAAGGAGTGCTCCAAACCCGCCCAATCTACCGCCCAAACCTGCAGAGATGTATGAATAATAGCCCCCCGCATGGCTTATTTTTTTAGCGAAAGAGTAGTTCATATACATAGCTGAGGCAACACCAAGTGTGGCAAGAATGAATGTTAATGGTACTGATGCACCTACATATCCAGCTTCAACGACAAAGAACGAAGCCGCAGTGGCTGCAGGTGCAACATAGGCCAATCCCTGAAAAATTCCTGTAAATAATCCTCCACTGTCTTTTTTTAGATACTTGACAGACGACATATGGGTATTATGTTCACGGATGTATATAAGAATTTTCCAGATGCGTTATAACTTTAATTTGAGGAAATATAATTCCCAAATATTTTTAAAATTATTAATAATTTTCCAAAATGATTAAATAGGAACTTATAATTGAATCAAGAAATTATATGGATCTTATAGATTTAAAAATCCTGGATATAATAATAAAAGACAGTGACACCCCTTTGAAGGAAATCGGTAGAATTTGCGGAATTAATTCTCCATCGGCTGTAAGTAAGAGGATTAAGAAGCTGAAAGAAGAGAATGTGATAAAAAAATTTGTGCCAATCATTGATTATTCGAAGTTTGGGCTTAATTTCATTGCAGTGACATTCATTAGGGCGAAATATGGGAAAAGTTATACAGATAAGCTATCCTTGAAATTAAAAAATGTATCAGGTCTTATCACATTATTAGAAATACTTGGAGAAATTGATTTTGTGATGATAACATTTAACAAAGATCAGGAATCCTATAAGGAAAACATGAGATATATGATGTCTCTGGATGAGGTTGAAAGAACCGATACCAGGGTTGTGGTTGACAATTTCATGCTTTGCGATTTTGGAAACATAAATCTTTTTGATTCGCTCACGGAAAAGAAGATATGAGGAAAGACCCGGTGGAAATGTGAACGGTCATCACATACCTGAAATGAGAGATTTGTGAACCTTGTCAGATTTTGATGAGAAGGTTATAATTTACTTTCATAATGAAGGAGAATACCGTTATTCCAAACGGATAAACATATTAATGGAGATTTACTTTATATCACATGAAATATGTAAAAGCAAGTATACTATATGATGGTCAAACGACTCTGCATGATAAATATATTTTATTTGATGATAAAATTACAGCCATAGAAGATAAAAAACCTTCAAACGCTGAATTCCTTGGTGAAGGAATTGTAACTCCTGCATTTATCGATTCTCACAGCCACATTGGTATGGTAAGATCAGGTGAACCTTCAGCTGAAGATGAATCAAATGAACAGATGGAAAACCTTTTTCCTCTAGTAAGGGCCATAGATAGTGTTTATATGGACGATTCTGCGTTCAAAGAATCTGTTGAATGTGGTGTGCTATATTCCACGGTTTTACCTGGGAGTGGTAATACTCTTGGTGGAAGGGCGTCTTTGATTAGAAATTTCAAGTCCAACATAAGTGATGCTTTTGTAATGGATATTGGAATTAAGATGGCGCTTGGTTATAATCCGAGGAGCACAACTGCGTGGAAAGGGACAAGACCTTCAACCAGAATGGGTGCAGCAGCACTTTTAAGACAGAGCCTATACTCAGCACAAAAAGCTCTTAACCTTATGAAGAAAGACATTAAGGATATAGATGAAATAGAACCTCTCACAGAAGTTTTCATTGATATCCTTCAGGGAAAATACAAACTTATGGTTCACACACACAAAGAAGATGATGCAGAATTACTTATCTCACTGAAGAAGGAATTCAACCTGAAGGTCGTTTTGAATCATGGTATGGATTTGCATAACATTGCTGCATTCAACAGAATTAAGGAAAATGGAATTCCAATAGTATATGGACCAATGGACAGTTTAGCATACAAAGTGGAATTGAAGCATGAATCCTGGAGGAATGTAGAATTTTTAATGAAGTCAGGGGTGAAATTTTCAATGATGAGCGATCATCCTGTTATTCTCCAGCGAAATATTTTCCTGACCATGAGACATTTCCTGAGATTTGGTATGGAAAAGGCTGAAGCTATTTCAAAACTTACTTCTGAGGCTGCCGATATTCTCGGAGTTAGCAATCTTGGAAGCATCAAACCAGGCTTTATACCATCAATGGTTTTATGGAATGGAGATCCCTTTTCAATGACATCACACCCTGTGAGGGTCATAGCTGAAGGAAGTGTGGTCTATGACGAGTGAACAATTTTCCTCAGTTTCAAATTCCATTCCATGAATTATAGAATGGTAATTCTATTTTTCAGTGGGATCGTCATCCTTTTCCATGAGGAATTTTTCATAATTTCGATCATCCATTTCGATTATGAATGAACCCTGGTAACCGCAATCCAGACACCTGTATGTACCATACACCATTAGAAGAGATCCAATTACATTATCGGATTTACAATACGGACATACCAGATGTTTACCCAACCTTTCACCTTATTCTAGATGGCTTTTCAGTAGCAAAAGCGATTAATGATCATCAATCATAGGGTCTTACTAAACCTCGTCCCGTTAGGAATTCATCAATCCTAGAGCTTCGACCCGTCATCAATCAGATAATGCCAAATGCTATTTTCATGTAATTAATAATTTGCTTATTAATCATTTGTAAAAAAAGTACAGCTAAACAAGTCTCCTCATAAAGTTCATTAAATTAATTGGTTATGCCAAAGAGAGTAAGTGATTCAAATATGAAAAGGTGTCTATATGCATATGAAAATCCATGAAATGCAGGGAATTAGAAGACAAAACTATATGATAAAATTAATTGTTTGGACTTATGGTTATAAACGCGAAGTTTAAACATCAGGCAATTAATAACGTCTAAAGGTGGATGCTGATTGGTAAACGAAGACCGTAACAAGGACCCTCAATCATTTAATAAAACCATAATCCTGGTAGGAGGTGTTCCTGGTGTTGGCAAATCAAGTATTTCTGGATATTTAGCCCATAAATTAAATTATGATATTGTTTTGTCTGGAGATTATTTGCGCGAGTTTATCAGACCCTATTTAGGTGAAGAATATAAGATTGCCATGTCCAGCGTTTATGACTCCTGGCAATATTTTGGAGAAAAAACGCATGATAATATCGTTAAGGGCTTCCTTAAACAAACTGAAATTATGAATAGGGGAATTGAAAAAGTTTTTGAACGGGCCAATCAAAACGGTGAAAAAATTATACTTGAAACATTATATTTCTATCCAGATTTTATAAAAAAACTTAGTAATAGTGTTTTACCAGTATATCTGTATATTCAGGACGCAGAGGAACATAAAAAACATTTAGAGGAACGATCCAATTTTACTCATCCTAGATCACATGGATCAAGACTGTCTGCTCATCTTTTCGAATACAGAATAATGATGCAAAAATCAATTGAATTCTCTAATGAGCATAACATTAAGACTTTTGATATGACAGATTACCCTTGGATCAAGGGATAAAATTTTAGAATACATCAGAGGCGAAGTTTGAGTGAATTATGATGAAATAAAGATTAAAGGAGAGGAAATAAGAAATTCACTAATGGAAGAAGGAATCTATGAAGAGATCACCTATGAGTCACCACAGGTCGAAGATGGAAGAGTGACAACAACCACTGCTTACCCCATCAAAGCCTTTGAGAAATTTTTAGGTTTTTATAATAACACCGAAAAGATTGCTTTTAATCCTTCCATATCGTTTAACACAGATTTTTCATTCTGTATCTCTTCATGCAGATATGTAAAGGAAGACGGAAAGGATTTTGTAAGTCTTGATGGCGAGATTTCAACCATTTATAATACAAAAGCAGGAAATGCGTTGAATTATTTCAGAAAAAGATTTAACCTGCACGGCAGTTTTCAGTTCAATATACAAAGATTCAGACGTTATGAAAACGCAAAGGGAATGAGTGAATCTTCAGCGGTAGCCGCAGCAGTTGCATTATCACTGGTTGAGAATGTATTTCCAAATATGAAAAACAAAGATTCCATAGCATCGCGATTTGCAAGACTTGTATCTGGATCAGGTACAAGAGCCTGCATTAATGGACTCTCAATATGGTTATCTTATCCAGGAATTGATCCTGATCAAAGCTTTGCAGTAAAATTAAAAAATAACCCAATGAAATTTCATTATGGAATATTCCCAAATCCTCAAAACATTGCAACTGATAAGGCACACGAAACCGCAATAAAATCAGTATTCTATGAAAGCTGGATACGCGATAAATATGATGCACTTTCTGAAGCCTTGAAAAGTGACTTTGACTATGAATATCTACTTAAGAGGGGCCAGAAAGAATCGCTGAATTTACATTCAGTACTCTTATCCGGAGGCCTCATTATTCAAACTCCTGAAAGCATTTCACTTTTGAGAAAAATTCTCGATTTTCAGAAAAAAAATGAGGGGTTATATCTCAATGCCGATACAGGTCCATCAATAATGATAGGAGCAATGGATAAAAGTCTGTTGAATGAGTTTGCTGAGTTTTCAGGAAATAATTATCTTGAAGGTTCGTATGAATTCAGGAAGCATCTTAACCATGAGGAACAATTTAGAAAGAAATCTGAGGAGTTTTTTAACAATAATATTAAATGAAAAAGTTTTAAGGAAAAACCACAATATATGCCATTAAACTTATAATTGCCATCTGGAAGAACATCTGGATGAATGCCCCTTTGGAAATGATGTTCATGCCCTTTGAAATTATTTCTTCATCTGGTTTTTCCATGGAAAGTTCCTTTGAAAATTTCCATGACGTGGGGACTATTGTAAGAAAACCAGTTAGCACCAAAAAAATACCTATTATAATTATGGCTATGAAAATACTGGAAGTAAAACTGAATATGTCCTCACGTGTTGCCAGAACGTATCCAGCTGCTGGAACCACAATGGAAACTGTGGGAATAAAAAATAGTGTCATTGGAATCATTCCCCTTGCAATATTTACTTTCGTGGATTTGTTTATTGTCTTAATTACTGAGGAAAATATAATTCCAAGGAATATGTCAACACCAGTCCACAGAGCACCCAACAAAACATGGACATAATCTAGAATGAGGATGTTATTGGCAAAATAAGCTATTATAAAAGATAGTAACGGAATTAATACTGCAATGCTCCCGTGTTTGTAAATCCTATTTAAATCAGAATTTTGTGCGTTCATATGGGATACCCCGTGGCAAAATGCGCCATAAATACTATAATTGTAAGCTGCAGAATCAGTTGAACCAGTGATAATCTAATATTGAACATTGTCAGACTGACAATTTTAGTTATATTCTTTCCTCCCCTGGACAGTTCTAAATATATTTTCAATTCATTTGGTAGAAACACCAGAAGACCTATTATCATTAGAGAGAGGGCAAGAATTGCTACTACAATAAAATAATCAGAATATAAATTAATATTCATTGCAAAGGCAAGGTAAATCCCTGCAGTTATGGTCGTAGTTGCAATAGCAGGCATGAAGAATAACATCACAGGAATCAATCGTTTGGAGACTTCAGCTCTTTCATCGTTTCTTAAACCCCTCATAATATACGCAAAGAATATGCCCATTATAAGGTCCATTCCTGTCCATGCAGAACCAGAAAGAACATGAAAATACTCCAGAAGGTAGAAATTCCCACTTATTAATATACCTATCAATATAATAATTGGAGTAAGTAAAAGTATTAGGCCCTTTGGCAAGGCCGATTTTAAATCAACTTCGTTAACCTTTGGCAAAGCATTACCGAATGATTCCACCATTATCATGTTAAATGAATTAAATTCATAAGCTTTTTGAAAATTCCGCTTGCAAAGACTATGAATGTTTTCAGATGAAAATTAACGGATAACCAACTCAAGTCTAACTTGTATATTGCACATGTCAAGCATAAGCATTGAAAATTGACCGGTTATCCTCTGGTTAAAAGTAGCATATAGTTCAGCGGCAAAATATTTTTTTTGTCAAATCAAGTGAGAAAGGCAAATCTGCATTAACTTAGCAAATGCTGGAACATAGGCAGATGTTAATTTAAAGCCACCTCAACCCTCATAACAGGGGGATTATCCAGGTAAATACCATTGTTAAAAGTGAACGGTAAACTAATTCTTTAGGAGAACCTATAAATTAACATGGAATGAATCAAGGTAGCCTATGGGGTTTCAAAGGAAGTGATATCAAAGTAACTCTATAATGGCAGAATTGGACATTCCTCCCCCTTCACATATGGCAATTAGCCCTAATTTTTTACCTGTTGCCTTTAATTCATTGATCATTGTCGTAACGATTCTGCAACCTGTTGCTCCAAGAGGATGCCCAAGAGCAATTGCTCCGCCATTGGGGTTTAATTTCCTTTCATCTATATCAAATTCATCAAGCCAGGCAAGTGGAACAGGAGCAAATGCCTCATTCACTTCGAATAAATCTATCTGAGATATATCCAATCCTGCCCTTTCAAGTGCTTTCCTTGTAGCTGGAATAGGCCCTGTAAGCATGGTGACAGGATCTACACCAACCACTGATGCACTTAAAATTCTGGCCCTCGGTTTCAGGTTATTCTTTTCCACTGCTTCTTCAGAAGCCAAAAGTACAGCACTTGCTCCGTCTGATATCTGACTGGAGTTTCCTGCTGTTATTAACTCTAGACCGTTGAATGCAGGCGGCAAACCGGCTAATTTTTCTATGCTTGTATTTTCTCTTACACCTTCATCATAATCGATTTTTTTTGCTATAGTTTCCCCATCTTTGGAAATCTCAATATCCACTGGAATAATTTCTTTTTTGAAGTGCTCTCTCGCCCGAAGGGCGGCCTTATGGCTCCTCAGGCTGAACTCATCAAGATCATTTCGAGTCAATTTACGATCCTTCGCAATAAGTTCCGCCCCATATGCCTGACTAAACCAATTTCCCTCTAGACGGTATTTTTTTTCCAGACTCGCAGTTATGGGATTTTTTTCCTTGCTGATATTGCTTCCTATTGTATGTCTTGACATGGATTCGACTCCAGCAGCTAAGACCATATTGTAGAAACCAGAATTTATGCCCTGGTCGGCAAATTGAAGTGCCTGAAGACTTGAACCACATTGTCTGTCAACAGTCGTTCCGGGAACTGTTTCAGGAAATCCAGCTGATAGTGCAGCATTTCTAGCAACATTGGCTCCCTGCTCACCAATTTGTGTAACACAACCTGCAATTATATCATCTATTTGGTCTAATTTAATATAATTCCTTTCCACTACAGTTTTCAAAGGTATTGCAAGTAAATCTACCGCGTGTAAATCTTTAAGAAAACCATTCCTTCTACCCAAAGGCGTTCTTATAGCATCTATTATATACGATTCTTTTAATTCTTTCTTCACCCTTTTTAATCCACGGAAAATATTTAATGTTTGTGAGACCTGAGGAAACTCTCTATATTTGCTCCAACTAATTATTACATAAACTTTTGCAGGATCATAGAAAATCTATATATGAACGAGATTTTGTATTACGAAAAAATTAAATATAGATCTTAAGTGCATTTAATTATGTATTCAGAAGAAGAAAAAGGCACAAATCAAAAAAACCTTTTGAGAGTTGGTTTCATATTAAGTGGGATTGCAATTATTATTTCTGCAATTTCACTTATCTTTTTAGATTTGTTCGATAATATCATTATTACATCAGGCACAAATGGATCGGCTAACAACGGAGATGTGGTTTTTGTGTTTCTTATGATAACTGTTGCGATGATATTCTTTTTAATAATAGGAGCAATGGTAATTAGAATGGCGAATTCCCTGAATTATACAAAAACAACAAAACTTGGAATAATGATTATGTTGATGTTTATTTTTATAGGGATTGCAGATTTCACTATGGCGTCTTACTTCTCCAGCAGTGGCTCGACAGGGGCTGTAGTTTCAACGAATCAAATTAACGGTATTTTAGCTATTATTGGTGGAGTATTTGTTGGTTCATCCCTGATTATAGCGGTAAACAAAACTAAAATGACATATTTAATTGCAGCAATTATAAGTCTAATAGGTATACCTTTGATCTATTTTAGCATATTTTATATTCCAAGTTCTATTAGTTCAACAATTACAGGGAGTAGTATTTATTATCAATCGCACTCTTTCCTCCTAAATGTTGTTTACTCTACGGGCTTTCCATCTCACGTCCTTTTTCCAATCGGGTTTTTCCTATCATTTGATTACTTGGGTCTTGTAGCTGGATTGCTGGTTCCGATTACAATTATTATATCTTATTTTACAGGTCCCAATAAAAATATATCAGGTTTATTGTATTATATCGCACTCCTCATCTTCTCAATTGGTGAAATAATCACAGGGGCAATTTTGCTATTGAGTAGTTCGGTTACTAACTTTACAAATTCAGGAAATACGCTCCGTTATATTACAACTCTTGTCGAGGCATCATCGGGTAACACTTCAACTGGAGCACTATCTATTTACTCCGTTTTTCAATATCTTGCCATTATATTCGCAGTTTTAGCTCTGATTTCTGGAGTTATCCTAATAATATATTTCGCAATCAATTTTATTGGTTTGGTAACTTCCGTAAAAGTATCGACAGTGAGTTCTGCAAATAATCAAAAAAACAGTAATAAGAATACTGGTGCACCTGACGTAAAAGAAAAACTATTGACTCTAAAAGAACAGTTAAACAATGGGTTGATCACGCAGGAGGATTATGACATGATGAAGGAAGAACTTCTAAACAAGCTCTAAAATCAGATACCTTAAACATTTTTATTATTGAAATTCTTAAAACATGTCTCTCTGTCTATAATGAATATAAAAAATACTTATAAACCTCAAGAGAGAGAAATACCTTTTACTACTTTTAAACTATTTTTGTGAATTAACAATATAAGAACGATTTAATTTTACTGAATTTGAACGCACAGGAATTGATGTCTAAAGTTATACTTTCGAATGCGATTAGTATGTCTGAATTTATCATGGAACAGAATTCAATTGTTATATCTCATTAATTGGAATCAAAAATCTATTAAAAAAGTAAATTATTGAAAAATAAAAAATAGAATGATTATTTTTTCTTTATAAAATAGACTGCCGTTCCGACTATGGCAAAAATTGCGGCTACCCCTCCTGTAATTTCATAATTCACAAGATTTGAAGTTCCTCCGGAAGAATTTGATGAATTTACTTTACTGAAATCTATTGAATTTGATGAGTTAGCTCCATTCACGTTTATAGTCCCCTTTTGTGGAGATGCAGAATATCCATTGGGAATACTAATCGAAAAATCATAACTGCCATTAACCAATGAAAAAGAGTAAGAAGAACCAGTGATAGCTCCAGAACTGACCCCATTTGTTAGATTTACAAACCACGTAGACCCGCTTGGAAGTCCTGACTCTTCGAAAGTTACTGAATATTTATTAGGTGAAAAAGAAATGGATATTGAGCCTGGAGACCCTGATGACTCAGTGAATGAACCGAAAGTTGATAATGTTGAATATATTTTATCAGATGTGGATATGGAATAATTATATGTCCCGTTTATCAGAGAGAATGAATATGAGGAAGTGGTTATTTGTCCAGATTGCATTTTATTTGAAAGGTTAATGTACCATGGAACACCCGATGGCAATCCTGTTTCTGAGAATGTTAAAGTATAGACCTCTGTAAAAGCTGCCGTTTCTGGCTCTGAATTCCCACTAATTTTAAATTCAGCCGTATTGGAGGAATATGATTTATCAGTTGTCCCCAGTGAATATGAATATGTTCCATTTGGAAGAGAAACTGTGAAAGAAGAACCTGCGTTTATGGCCCCGGACGATGGTTGTCCAGTAATGTTCACATACCATATGGTGCCGTATGGCAATCCGTTTTCTGAAAATGTCACAGAATACGTTACCTCTGAAAATGTCACTGTTACTGCTGACGAAGCTCCGTTAACATTGAATGAAAATGAAGAAGTTGATATTGATGATACCTCGAATATCTTATCTGATGTGGCTATTGTGTAATAGTATGTGCCGTTGATAAGAGAAAAGGCGTAGGAAGATGCCGTAATTGGCCCTGAACTTGGTCCACCGGTTATATTTACGTACCAGGCAGCTCCTGATGAGAGCCCTGTTTCAGAGAATGTTACAGGATATTTCACTTCTGAAAATGTTACCTTTACAGTTAATGAGGCACCGTTGACATTGAATGAAAGTGATGAAGTTGATGATACTTCATAGGTCTTGTCTAATGTGGAAATTGCGTAATAGTATGTTCCATTAGTCAAAGAAATTGAATACGTTGAAGCTGTAATCTCACCAGACGGGGACTCGCTGGATATATTAACAAACCATATGGTACTTGACGGTAACCCTGTCTCCGTGAACTTGACATTATACATCACTTCAGAAAATGAAACCGCAATTTGCAAGGAAATTCCTTTAACCGTGAAAGAACCTGAGGTTATGTTAGAAACAAATATTTTGTTTGCAGTAGATATGGTATAGTAAAATGTTCCATTTGGCAGGTTAAAACTTATGGTAGAATTTAGAGATGAATAAGTTTGTCCACCGCTTAGATTTACGAACCATTCGGTTCCGAGAAGCAAAGATGTCTCCATAAATTTGACCTTAAACGTTAAAGTTGAAGGAATTATTTTGTTGAAACCCGGTAAAGCAGTAAAATTTCCCGAAGCGGTTAGGATTCCGTTTTCATTGTATATCTGATAGTTGTATTTTCCTGTTGAAATTGTAAGATTTATGCAGGAATTTATGAATGAATATGAAGTTCCATTTATCTTTATGATCCCCGAGTTTATGCCCGTTGTTATATTCACTATGCTAACATCACTTTGATTATATATCTGCTTAAGAGATCCGCTTCCACTGGTCACAGATGCGAACAGGGTGCCGTTCGAATTACAAGCTTCTGCTGTTGAAACTACATTTTGAATTCCCTCTGCAGTATCACTTCCAAAATTGTATGCACTTATTATTTGCTGAAAATTATGGCCATTCCAAAATTCCAGCTGCAAGTGAACATTAGAAGATACATCTTTGGTTTGTGAGCCGTCTCCTGGACCTCCCATTATCAAAGCTGCATTGTAGAAACTATATCCATCTGGTTCATATTGATGACCATCCACAACAAATCCGAGGTTGTTGGACAGTTGCGTCACGAATTTAAAAATCACATTGTCATAAGTGATCCATCCTTGCCCATCATTGTATAGAAATTTAACCTCAGGTTGATTGTTGCTTGTGGTTATGGAATCAACTTTAAGTTTTATATACGTAGGATAAGTTATAATTTTTGAATTTCCAGGGCAGGAAGAATTTGCACATGAATAATAAAAAGAAGTACCTGAGGAATTTGCAACAATTCCATTCCCTGATATTGAGGATTTATGCATACCTGCACTTGATGATGACATATTCCAGATGTTATCAATAAAGCTTATCAATTGATTGCTTGAAGTTGTATTAAGACTAATCACGTTTTGTACCCAGTATACATATTCAGTAGTTCCATCACAAAATGCAAGATTCACATTAAGCTGAAATCCCATTTGATTTGAACAGTTCAAACTACTGTTATGGGTTTGCAGAGAGGTAATGTTAATAATACCAAGGAACGAGGAGGTATTATAGCTGTATGTCACGTTATTGTTCCCAATTCCATAATCAGCGATTCCCATAGGTGCCGGTTCAACAAAGTTAAGATTGTTTACATCCACTGAGTTTGAAGGATTTTGTGATAATAATTCATTATTCTGTAGAGTTCTAATACTGCTAAATTTCATATTATCCAGGATAGAATTTGTGCTTAAAGCAGGGCCATTTTGGCCTGAGTTGCTGAGTAAACCTGGAATGAATACCCCTGTAATCATTAATGAAACTACTAGCGCGACTGCAAAAATTAAAAATTGATTGTGTGTTTTCAACATAAAGTTGACTTAGTGGTATCGAATATATATAGTCTTTTAATAATAATACTGTACTTATACTTTCAATTAAATGAATAGTTAGCCAAATCTATTCTGTGTTCCCTTTATTATAACAGTTTGCCCGTTTCTTTATAATGTTGAGGGAGAACTTGATCCTTCTTCACATTATTTCTATTGAGCTTTAAAGTGGTCCCAATCTTTTGAAAAACCTCTATACTAAAAACTTTATATTCAATACATTGTACGTCTGGTAGACTTATTCTTCCGTGATATGAATTATTTATATTTACTTCTGATAATGCGGAGGGCCGGATTTGAACCGGCGAACCCCAACGGGAATGGACCCTAAATCCATCGCCTTTAACCTAGCTCGACAACCTCCGCCTAGTTACAGGGATTAAACAGCAATATATGAAAGATACTAATATTTGTGTGATGGGAGAATGTTGTCTTTCTCATAAAAGTGAGTAAAGGAAATTATGATTAATGCCACAAAAAATTTCCTGATTGGTAATATTATTTACGCGTTTATAAACTATAAAACCAAAATTACTTCTAGAATTCTTTAAATCTCACCCAAACCCTTAAAATTTGGCTCATTTGAATCTTATGAAGATAATAATATGGCAAAGAAAAGCATAAAATTCAGGTGAAGGAGAAACAGATAGTTATAGAGATAAGGGTATTAGTTTGCTACTAAATACAAGAGACCCTATTGGAATCACTCCTCAGCGAATAGAGGAATTCGCGATGTATACAAGAATTCTAATTATTTTTGATTAAATCTCTGTTTTTAAATTCCATAACAAATGAGCAAAGAGGAGAGCAATATTCACTGTAATTCTGGAAGTTCAAGAAGATATTTCGCAAGTTCATCAGGTTTTGTGATCATGGGGTAATGCCCTGTCTCCATTACACGGAAGGGGCCATTTAGTTTACCCCATTTGCCTTGAATTATCTCATCTACCGGGTCACCACTCATCGAGCAGAAAATGTATCCTGTATTCATAAGGTCTGGTGATCTGGCCAGAATTATTGGATCTGTAGCAAGTTTTATTGGCCATGGGGTGCATTTATCAAGCATCCATTTCTTATTCTGCCCCTTTACATCCTTTCCAATATTACCAAGAATGGCTTCTGAAAAAGGGATAGCGAATGATCCATGCTCAAGCGGACCATATTCTTCTGTTGGATCAAAGATTCCCTGAGGTTCAACAGTGTCCTTGGGCCTGAATGAGTCAAGATAAACTGTCATTTTGATTTTTTCAGGGATTCTGTCTGACACAGCAGCTGCAACTTACCCAGCAAAGCTATGGCCAACCAACACAATGTTCTCAAGATCATTGAATTTTATAACGTTGAGTACGTCTTCTATTGCTGTTTGTATGCCTATCTCAGGAGATGCAAGATGAACTCTCTCTCCCATACCTGTAAGCGTTATGGGAAAAACATTGTGATCGCTCCTTTCCAGTATATGATCGACCTTATCCCATGCCCAGCCTCCAAGCCAGGCTCCAGGTATGAGGACATAATTATACATACCGAATAGAATGCGAATCTATATATAATAACATTGGGAGGACTTGAATAATGTTTGAGAAAAAGGTTTGTTGCATGTTGGAATTCAAAATGTCCTATGGAAGACGTTTCATTAATCTGAGGGTTAAAACCTATGAAAATTTAACAGGTTGAATTATCCTGACTCTACAGTGGAATTGAAATGCCTTGTGATACTCTTGCCGGTTTTGGTCTTATTACCTTTTAAAGTATCAGTCCAGTTATTGTACAATATATATAGAGAATGACACATATTTGGGAATAGAGCCCATTCATGTTCACAAATCCAGGTGAGAATTTCACTGTTTCAACACTTTTACAACATATCAGATTTGCAGATAGAATGAACATCCACATGGTGTCGAAACCTGTCAATATATTCTTTCCGTATTTCCTGTACTCTGCCTGGTATTTAATCCTGACCTCATAAAAATGATTGTACACGAAGCGGCATGATCCAGGGTGCTTTTCCAGGAGAATTATCTGCTCTTTATCCGGATACAACCGCACTTTGACGGTTTTGACCATTCGATCATTATGTTTCTAATACACTTTCTCTTTGCAATTGATCTCCTTCTAAAAATAGGATCTTTCTTGCTCAAAGAATTGTAAAGGCCCATGACTTGCTCATGTGTTACTGAAATGGGGTTATTTGAACCTGATTGCAAAAGGATCAAAAGCGCAATAGATCTCCCTTTTTTAATGAAGGCTCATCTGATAATTAAGATCATATGTCAGAACCTCACCATAACAAAAAATAGGATTAGAAGAGGAAAATCCCTGTGCATTCTTCAACGGTATGTTCCACTTTGATCATGTGATGACAACGACAGTTCAGAGAGTAAGGGTGAAGACCTGTCTCATAGCAATATGCTACAATCTTGAAAAGGAAGGATTACTTGACCGGACAGTATTATCTAAGGCGATTATGGAAAAACCAGAGAAAAAAGGGGTAAAAAATCCTATATTTCTTCATTGTTCAGATATACCGGGATGAATTCATCATGTACATGAAATAAACTGTGTTAAAGCCAGGGTTATGGGAAAAACTCATATGCTTTTAACCATAATGCTCTTGATCCTGTTGTGAATATTGAGAATTTAACGAATCCGGAAAATATCTTACATATTTCTTTAAATGTTAACAAATCCATTTTTAAGGATGTTTTTAGCAAAATGGAATTTATTGGTGCTTACGAATATATCCTCAGCGCTTTTAAAAGATACAATATCCCCACAATGAACATTGCCATTGAAAATATGGATCATCTATCGAAAGAATATGGCGCTGAAAAACATAATCGAAGAAAGAGGAATATGGCTCCTGTTAGCCCCCAGCATGAGATGTTTCTAAAACAATTTTCAGAGGTTACAGATCACTATGAACCAGACCTGAGATTTAAGACCAATAAAATTGATATATTGACGGAACCTGAGATTTTTGACGCCATCAAATCAACTAACAGGAAGATAATCATGATTAGCGGTTTTACCACGGATATTGAAATTTTGATTACAACTGCAATCCTTTACAATAGTGGATTTATTCCTGTAGTTATTTCAGATGCTACCTCCACTTACTCCGAGAGAATGTTTTTCACAGCTCTTGAATTCATCTCCATGACAGGAGAAGTAATAGATTCCAGAGATTTAATAAAGAAATGGGAGTATTGAAAAAGTTAAAGAATCAGCTGTTCCATTTTTACATTTCTATGGTTAACGCCAACATCGGCAACGTTGAATTCTATATTATTGTATAATTTTACCTTATCTTTACCGGAATAAACTGCTGATGCTACTCTCCCTATGGCATCTCCTTTCATTATGCCACTTCCGCTTGTACCGGAAATCACAGTGAGATTAACCTCCCTGAAAATATTTGGAGTCATATCTGCTGTGTTATATGAATAATATCCAGCCCAACTTCCAGTTAATTCCGCATTCTCAAAGTTGCCTGAGTATGCCGTAAGAATTTGATAAATGCTGTTTTCATAGAAATCGTGTTCTGCCTGCGGATCTTCACTGAAAGAGAAGTCCCTTGCAAGATCGTCCGCAACGCCGATCCACATGGAATGAAATTTGGGTGCTGGCCTTAGAAAAACCCCATGAGATGGAAGTATGGTAAATGGCATAATTCCTTCATTTGTGTGTATCTCTCTTGTAAGCATGCTTCTGATCTTTTCATTTGTTATCTGAAATACCTGCCTTTTCTTTGGCCTCTCGTGACCATCAATACCTGTTTTATCAAGTAACCCCGTTGTATAAACATCCGCAGCCATGATGTATTCATCAGCCTGATACGTTCCCTTATTAGTTCCAATTGACCCAATTTTCTTATCCTGCCAGATAAATGGTTCACCTGGATAATCCAGAGGATTCACGGGAACCAATGACAAACCGGATACGGTTACTCCAAAATTAAACTGTATTCCCCGTCTGACACATTCCTTGTAATAATAATCTGCCACAAGCTCAGGCTCAATGATACCACAGTTTTTCCCAAGATATCCTTTGTCATAACCCTGAAGATTCATTAATTTGGACTGTTCAGGGTCGAGATCATAACTGATATTCAGTGAATCTCTAATTTCGTCCTTATCTACACTTTCAATCTTTGTTATGCGTGACAGATCGTTTAACATTAAATCCATGGGTGATTGGTCCCGTACAAGGAAAAGATATCCGCTTGAGTGCATTCCAATGTCGAAACCTTTGGATTTTTGGATACTTTTAAAGAATTCAATTGATGATGAGGCCAATTTTCTGTTTACTTCTGTTTTGAAAATATCCCTGTAACCGGCAGCGCTCTTTCCCGTATTACCCTGACCATATGTATGTTGTTTGTCAAGCACAACTATGGATAGATCCGGATTTTCCTCCTTAACGTGCATGGCGGTTGACAGCCCCGAAATTCCCGCACCGATAACAATGACATCAAACTTCTGGTTCATACTGACTTAATCGTAGACCCTGATATATCTATTACCTATTTCCCAATCACTTTACTGCAGTTACATTCAGATAAGAAATATTTCTGCAAGAAGAAGCTCATAATTTTAAAATAGGTAATAAACGATATTGGGGTATGAGTTACGCTTACGGAGACGGTATTACGCTTAGAGTTGCTGAGGCAAATTCCACAGATCCCGGCATGTCAAGAGTCAGACTTGATGAGGAGTCCAGAATAGCGCTTGGTGCGGAAATAGGAGATGTCGTTGAAATAGAGAAGACTAAGAAAACTGTAGGCAGAGTTTTTAGGGCAAGGCCGGAGGATGAAAATAAGGGTATTGTGAGGATTGATAGCGTCCTAAGAAACAACTGTGGCGGTTCCATTGGAGAAAAAGTTAAGGTAAGAAAAGTCAAGACGGAGATAGCTACAAAGGTAGTGCTGGCACCAATTATAAGAAAAGATCAGAGAGTGAGATTCGGAGAAGGAATAGATGATTTCGTCCAGAAAGCTCTAATAAGAAGACCCATGCTTGAGCAGGATAATATAAGTGTTCCGGGATTAACACTTGCAGGTCATTCAGGTCTTTTATTCAAAGTCATCAAGACAACCCCGTCAAAAGTTCCTATAGAAATAGGTGAAATTACCAAGATTGAGATAAGAGAAGAACCCGCATCTGAAGTACTTGAAGATGTTTCGAGAATCAGTTATGAAGATATTGGAGGTCTATCAGACCAGCTTGGAAAAGTCAGAGAAATAATTGAACTGCCTTTAAAACATCCGGAACTTTTCGAGAGATTGGGAATAAGACCACCAAAGGGAGTTTTGCTTTATGGTCCACCAGGAACTGGAAAAACACTTATTGCAAGAGCGGTAGCAAATGAATCTGGTGCAAATTTCTTTTCTATCAATGGACCGGAAATCATGAGTAAATATTATGGACAGAGTGAACAGAAGCTCAGGGAAATATTTACGGAAGCTGAGAACAAGGAACCCTCCATCATATTTATAGATGAAATAGACTCAATCGCACCTAAAAGGGAAGAAGTTCAAGGGGAAGTTGAAAGGAGAGTTGTAGCACAGCTTCTCACACTAATGGATGGCCTCAAGGAAAGAGGACATGTAATAGTTATTGGAGCAACCAACAGAATTGACGCAGTTGATCCTGCGCTCAGAAGACCTGGCAGATTTGACAGGGAGATTAACATAGGCGTTCCTGACAAAAAGGGCAGAAGAGAAATTCTCAACATTCATTCAAGGGCAATGCCTCTCGGTATGGATGAGGAGAGAAAATCCAAGTTTTTGGATGAGATTGCAGACATGACTTATGGTTTTGTCGGAGCCGATCTGGCAGCTCTGTCAAGAGAGTCAGCGATGAATGCACTGAGAAGATATCTCCCGGAAATTGATCTGGATAAGCCTATCCCCACTGAGATTTTGGAAAAGATGGCGGTCACAGAAGATGATTTTCTTGAGGCACTTAAATCAATTGAGCCAAGCAGTCTAAGAGAAGTAACTGTTGAGATTCCAAATGTGCACTGGGATGATATTGGCGGTCTTGACGATGTAAAGAGAGAATTAAGAGAAAGCGTTGAATTGCCGCTTCAGAAACCTGAGATATTCAAGAACCTTGGAATCAGGGCACCAAAAGGTTTTCTTTTATATGGTCCACCCGGGGTTGGTAAAACATTGCTAGCAAAGGCTGTGGCAAATGAAAGCAACGCAAATTTCATTTCTGTGAAAGGTCCGGAGGTTTTGAGTAAATGGGTAGGAGAGAGTGAAAAAGCCGTTAGAGAAATATTCAAAAAGGCCAAGCAGGTAGCACCTACCATAGTATTTCTGGATGAAATAGATTCCATAGCCCCAAGAAGAGGAAGTACCGGAGATTCAGGAGTCACTGAGAGGATAGTAAATCAACTGCTTACTTCCATGGACGGTATTGAAGTGCTGCAGGGAGTAGTCGTGGTAGGCGCCTCAAACAGGCCGGATATTCTGGATAGTGCCCTCCTGAGAGCAGGAAGATTTGACAAGATGATTTACATACCGCCACCTGACGCTGAGGGAAGATTGAAGATTCTCAAGGTACATACCAAGAATATGCCCCTTGCTTCCGACGTTGATCTGAAGAAACTTGCAAACATTGGAGAAGGGTATGTGGGGGCAGATCTTGAAAATCTCGTGAGAGAGGCTGGAATGATTGCCTATAGAAAAGATCCCAATGCAACAAAGGTTACCCAGGCTGATTTCACGGATGCAATGAATGCAATAAAACCCTCTGTTGATGAGGAGGTTTTGAAATTCTATAACACCATTAGTTCCAACATGGGAAAGAGCATGAGGGAAAAGAGAAAAGATGTAGAAGTTTCTGGTTTATACCAGTAACTTTCACTTCCATAATATTGATATAATTTGTTTTCCATTCAAGCCCATGGATAAAGGTTTAGACATCTCTTTTCAAGTTGCTTCAGGTAGTGAAGATCAGGATCTGGTTCAGGCTCTTGCGGATTTAACAGGGCACGATATGAGTAAGGAATTCAATATAGACTGGAGGATTTTCAAGGTCAAACTTGAGGATAAGAGATTTTTCAAGATTCTATATACCGGACCAAAGATAAATGGATTTCATCCTCACAACATGAAAAAAATACCGGATCATTTTGATACGATTTCCAGGTTGAGTTATAATGAGGTTATGACCAGATATAATAAACTGCTCGAGGATGGATCAATAAAGAAAATTCCAATAAAAGAAATTGAAGAATCCTACGACCTGTGGCAGGATAAAATATGGCAATATATTTAATCAGAAAAAAATGTTTGAATCCGATTAATTATATTTCCTGAAGTTCACATAGATATCAAGCATTTCCAGACCTTTTGATACTCCCCTGGGAAACATCTGGGCCATTAAGCAGTGATGCAAGTTTTCTGGTCTTCTTTTCATTAACGATCCCCAGAAGAGGTATGGAAATCTGCATCGCCTGTGCACCGAAACCGGTTCCGGCAAACTCTTTTCTGATCGCACTTATAACATATTTAAATATACCAAGCATAAATTTTCTTGAATCTGGATTCCTTATGAGCGAAATGACAGCCCATGGTGAATCCTGTCTTTTGATTTCACCTTTCATAACCATTTTCATCAGTGCCTTGTGATTCTTCTTTCCTTTCATTGATCCCATTGCGATTATGAGTTTGTTCCTGTCAGTATCATCCTTTGCCTTTGAGTAGGTTATTTTTAGATCCTCAATGTTATCCGATGTTGTGGCTTTTGATAATGCAAGAGCCTGCCTCCCTTCTGGCGGAGAGTCAAAATATTCACCGAAATGAACCGCGTTGGACGCAGCGAAATCATGATCGTATAGAGATAGAGTTTCCTTTATTTTTTCTCTGGTTATGGATCTCAGAGATTCTTCATCCTGGGACTTTTCTCCAAGTTCTTTTAAAATGGTTTTCAGCAAACCTGTTGCTTTCGAGCGGAAGTTTTCCCTGTCGAAGAGAATTGACATGGCACTATCCAGATTCCTCTGAACCAGAGTGATAACCGGTGTTGTAACTCCAGGCATCAGGTCATTCAATATCCTGAAATATTTATCAACGGTCATCTTGCCTGATAAAAGAAGAGAGTATGCGTCGTTTACTATTTCAGCCCTGTCAATATCTGAGAAAAATTGTACTTTATCCTTTAAATTCGTGTAAAACTCCTCCTCATAAATGACTCTGAAAAACCCGTTTCCATCTGAATTTAATTTCACGTAGTCGCCCAAATTAATCTCCATTGACTTTTCATCCATAAGTATATTTTTTGTTCCCTTGGATCCCTTAACTGATAATGGTATCCTCCATACCAGGTCTGAATGCTGGTCATTCATGAAATATCTTCTCTGTTCCAGTTTAAGCTTCTTTCCGGATGGTGTTACCCTGATTGCCGGTAGACCTGGCTGATTTATCCAGTCGGACATTATATCACCCACTGGTAACTTTGAAACTTCTCCTATGGAATTCCACAGATCAGAACCTTCAGCATTACCATACCTGAATTTGTTCAAATATGCAGATACCCCTTTTCTAAAGTTATCATCCCCAACATAATTATGGATCATTCTGAGTATACTTCCACCTTTCCCATAACTTATTTCATCAAAAATCTGCTGGATGTCGTCTGGGCTGTCTACCTTTGCATTTATGGGGTGTGTGCTTTTAAGGGAATCACTTGTCATTGATGAAACCGTTTGCGACAGATATGTTGATTTAATAACATCATACTCAGGATGAATCGTATTCAGACACAGCATTTCCATGAAAGTTGCGAAACTTTCGTTTAGCCACAGATCATTCCACCATTTCATTGTCACAAGGTTTCCGAACCATTGATGTGCCAGTTCATGAGCTATGGTAACTCCTATGTTTATTCTTGAATCAAGGTCTGTGTTATCATTACATACAAGAGCTTCCTCTCTGAAGGTAATTGCTCCCCAATTTTCCATTGCTCCCGCAGCGAAATCAGGTACCGAAATAAGGTGTACCTTTGGTAATTCGAAGGGAATTCCAAAATAATTCTCATAGAATTCAAGGCACTTTGATGCGATTTCCAGTGGAAAATCATTGCTTGTAAGTTCCTCTCCGGGTATTGCAAGTGTTATTTCTATGTTTTTATATTTGACAGATTTTGTCTTGAACTTACCGACACCCATATAAAGCAGGTAAGTGGACATTACAGGTGTGGGCAGGAATTCAACGACGTTGTATTCGCCGTCCTTTTTTACTGACTTAATGGGCATGTTCCCTATGGCTTCCCGGTCACCGGGTATTTTCATGGATATTTCAAATATTGCCTTGGCATCCGGGCGATCAAAACAGGGGAAGGCCAGAGAGGCATCTGTTGATTCAAATTGGGTTGTTATAATCCTTTTGCTCCCCTGTCCTGCTAGGTAAAGCCCTGCAAGACTTTCAGAATACGATCTCCTGAAATCTATTTCTATCTTAAGGCTCCCAGATTCAGTCCCGTTAATGATGAGCTTTTTTTTGTCATCGCTGTATTGGAATTTTGCGGCAACATCATTTATCTTGAGATTCAAAATATCTATTCCCTTTGAATCCATCTCAATTATTTGTGAATCATTTGATAATATTATTGTTTCATTTCCTGAATATCCGCTTTCTCCCTGACTAAAATCCATATTTATAATATACTTTTCAACTTTGACTGCCATTAAGTTTTATTCCAAATCAATATTTAATTCTTTATTAATTGAGAATTTACAACCTTTTGAGCAGAAATGTGTCATCTTATGGGTGGATGGATTTAAGCATGTCTCATAACTTTTCGAAGGTAAAAATATTAATTGTATAAAACATGGTGATCCGTGAACAAAAAATTTGCTACGAGATTAATGGATATGCCACTGGTCACCAGTGAAGGAACCATGATAGGAAGGCTTGATGATATCATTGTAAATGATCAGACAGGTGAGATTTTTGAATTACTTATAAACCCTACAGGAGAAAAAATAACCAATTTTAAAAAGGATGTGAAGGGAAGATATGTAGTACCTTACGAATATGTCAAAATGGGTAAGGATGTTTTTGTAATTGAATTACAGAGAGTCCCCAGATTGGACTGAAGACAAACAATAACATTATAATTTTCATTGGGAATCATTTTTAGATTCTCAAATAATATAAAAATTCGGCAAATGAATATGACCGGTTTTCATTTTCACTGGGAATTTGCTCTTTGTGGAACATATCGAAGTATTCCAGCGAGACCGCTGAAGGCTTTCTTTAATAACTTCCCTTCATCGCTGTCTTCTCCAATTATCTCCACCCTTGCTCCAGAGGCCTCAGCTAATTCGTAGAGATTTTTTACCAGATCTTCTTCATGGTCAAGATCCATTGCAGCTCCGCAGTTGGGGCAGGTAACATCATCGAGCCATTTATCATAGTCCTTGGCAAAACCGCAGGATGGGCATTTATAATAATATCTTGTGCTTCTGATTCCGTCTGAAATTAGAAGGATGTCAATGGCCTTTCTCTCAAGTGCCTCTTTGACCTGATTTTCACCATAGATTCCAAGCCCTCCCTCTGACTTCTTAATCTCCATGAGGAATTTAGTTACGAGGTCTTTTTCCCTTGCGATATCCATGTCTTTCATTGTTTCTGCCGCTCTTTCAACAAGTTCTCTTAAACCTGATTCATCGGTATAACCAACGTCGTAGAGCTCCTCAACCTTGTTCTTTATCTCATTTCTCAGGTAATCCTTTTCAAAGAAGTAATTCTTGGTTGCGCCTGGACCCCCAATAAATATGGCTCTAATATCCTTTATAATGGGAACAAAAGTATTATTACATATATCTCCTATTTTTTTAAAATAATCATGAGCTGCTATTTCAATAAGCCTTTCATATCTTCTCGAAGATTGCCCTCCCTGATGATGCTTGCTTGGAACCAGTGACTGTTCGTTTGTCACTGGCACAATATTTGTTCCATTGAGAAATCCTATGGTGGCTTCTTTTCTGTCTATGACAATCAGACCATAAATTTCCTTTGTCTTTAACTGACTGAGAAGCGGGTCCAGGTAAAATTGTGAATCACACTTGTAAATAAACGTTTGAAAAGGCTCCGGAGGCTCAATTATCTGGGCATACATTGTAGTCTGGTCGCCTCTTGTGGCTACATGACCAACAAATAAAACAAGACCTGTTGGAGGAGTCATTTTATACGATTTTAACCGGGACATTATTGATTCTATTGCAGCCAGCACGTTCTTTCTTGTTGATTTTGACTTTATATTGGAAGATGTAGAATATTCTTCTCTAAGATATTGAACTACATCCCATATCTGTTTGTCAGGCGGGATATATAGAGAAACAAGCTCAGTTCCTCTTCCCTTGAGATTTGAAAGTTCTTCAAGGGCTTTTTTGAATTCGTATTTTCTGAGCTGTTTCTCATCAGTAGGCATTGGAAAGAAAATTTATAATAATATATAACCTTGATGAAATTGCGTATCATGGAAAAAGTTGTTATCTCATTAGGTGGGTCTGTTGTTTCTTCAAATGCAGTAAATATAGATTTCATTAAAGCGTTTGTAAAGGCGATTGAAGGGATGCCATCACTTTCAAAGTGCGGCATCGTAGTTGGTGGTGGTTCACTGGCAAGGGGATACATTGAACCTCTCAGAAGTGAGGGAATTAACAATTATTTTCTCGATCGCATTGGAATTAAAGCTACACGGCTTAATGCCGAATTAATTGTAAATCTTCTAAAAGATGTTGAAAATGTAATTCCTGAATCAATAGATGAAGCGTTATCAGCATGGAAAAACAGAAAGTTTGTGGTAATGGGAGGAACCATTCCAGGACACACAACTGATACGGTTGCAATGCTTCTTGCCGAGGCATCCGGTATTGGGGAATTTATAAATGGAACCTCAGTGGACGGCGTTTATTCTAAGGATCCAAGAGCCGGCGGGGGAAGTAAGAAATTTGAAAACCTCACATATTCAGAAGCATTGTCTTTGAGTATTGAAAGTTACAAAAACGCGGGAAGCAATGTTTTTATGGATCCGGTATCACTCCTGATTGCCAGGAGAGCTAACATAAATATCCATGTGATTAAAGGAGATTTGCCAGAAAATTATATAAATATTATGGAAATGAATAAAAAAATCGGTACCCTAATTTCTTAGGGTTCACATTATTATTTTGTCAGCAAAAGTTTCTTTTGGATCCACAACAGTATAACCTTCAGATGTGGATACTCTCTGTTCTGCAGGAGTAACTTCCAGATAGTTGGGTACGTTCTTTGCCAGTCTCTTAGTAAATGGTGGTATCGCTTTATTCTGGTAGAATATTCCGGTTGGGATTCTGTCTCCCCATTCAAGAGCCTTTGTCATTGCTGAGGCAAACTTTTTCCCTGATGTCTCTGCGCTATCCTCTGGTGTGACTACAGGATTCCATGATTTGTCATCCTCAAGCTTGTACACTCTCTGTTTGTACCATTCCATAGTATTGATATTGTTATAGGTTGGGCAAGGCTGCAGAATATCTATAACTGAAGAACCCTCATGATTTATGGCAGTTTTTATAATCTCCTTAAGCTGTTTCATATCAAACGAAAAACCTCTTGCTACCATACTGTATCCGGCTGAAAGTGCCAGTGCAATTGGATTGAGTTTTCCAAAAATATTTGCTCTTGTAAGACTCTTGGTCTGTTCACCAAGGCTCATTGTTGGAGCTGCCTGACCCTTTGTTAAACCATAAACTTCGTTGTCGTATACCATAATGGTCAAACCGCTGTTTCTTCTCCCCTCGGCGACAAAGTGTCCCGCCCCTATGCTGAGCATATCGCCATCTCCACCCGTTACGATTACCTTAAGCTTGGGATTGGAGAGTTTCACGCCTGTTGCATAAGGTATTGACCTCCCATGCAGTGTGTGTGCACCAGCAATGTTGAGGTAGTGAGGAGTTTTTCCTGAACAACCGATTCCGGATACTGCGACTACTCCCCTTGGATCCAGATTCAGTTCGGTAAGAGCCTGCGTAATAGATGTAACGATACCGAAGTCGCCGCATCCTGGACACCAGTCCACTGTCAAATCCGTTTTAAAATTATGCACCATGTTTTAACACCACTTCTATTTTTTTCTGACTTGTTCCCATAATCGTTCTTGCTGCATCTAGAATTTCATCTTCTGTCATATGTCTTCCGTTGTATTTCAATATCCTTCTAGTTATGTCTATTCCGGTATTGAGCTTTACCACATTTGCAGCCTGACCCAGCATGTTACTTTCCACGTCAATCACCATTTGAGCCTTTGAAAGAATACCACTTACAAATTCTGATGGGAAGGGCTGGAACATTTTAAGATAAAGTAGATTACACTTTTTCCCTTCTTTTTCAAGGATTTCCATTACATCAAGTATTGGCCCTTTCTGGCTTCCCCACGTAACAAATGTAACATCGGCATTTTGAGGCCCGTAAAGAATTGCTTTTTCTGATAATGGTATTTCTGAATCAGCAACTTCCAGTTTATGGAACCTTTTAACCATCATTCTGTCTCTAAGCTCAGAATCCTCTGTTACGTGACCAAGTTCATCATGTTCATCGCCGGTCATCCAGAATATATCCTTACCAAATACTCCGAATTCAGATATTCCAGTATTTGTGTTAAGACTGTATCTTTTCCACTCTGGCGAATGTACAATTCTAGCCACCTGCGGTACTTTTACCCTCTTTGAGTCTATTTCAGGGATGAAATCTGAAGTGTTTGCAAGATTCTTGTCAATCAGATGGATCACCGGAAGTTGATATCTCTGTGCGTAGTTCAGGGCATTAATTGAATCATAAATACACTCCTCAACGTCTCCAGAGGAGAAAACTATTCTTGGAAATTCTCCATGACCTGTATTTAAGGCAAATAAGAGGTCTGACTGACCATTCCTTGTTGGAAGACCTGTGCTTGGACCACCCCTTTGATATAATGTTATTACAATAGGTATCTCATCTATACCTGCAAATGAAATTGCCTCTGCCATGAGTGAGAAACCAGGTCCACTTGTTGCTGTTGATGATCTTGTACCGGTAATTGCGGCACCTGATGCCATTGCTATTGCAGAAATTTCATCTTCAGTTTGTACAACTGCAATTCCTGATTTAGATAGTTTTGAGTTTTCAGATTCTATCCATTTAAGATCTTCGTGCTCCTCTATAATAGTGCTTTCATCACTTGCAGGTGTTATGGGATAATATGTCTGAAATCTAAGGCCGCCCATTATCTTTCCAATAGCAGCACCGTCGTTTCCAGTAAGGAGAAATCTCGGAGTTCTCTTAATTTCCTCCAGATTGTCTGTTCTAAACTTATTTTCCTGACAATAATCATAAGCCGCCTTTACCACACTGACATTTTCCTCCACTACCTTTTCTTTACTGGAGAATACAAATCTTATGCTCTCTTCAAGGAACTTTACATCAACACCTGAAATAGCAAGCGTAAGGGCTGCTCCCAATGTATTATAATATCTTGAGGGAACTCCACCGGAAATTGCCTTCTGAACTATATCAGAAAACGGTACCGGAATTGCAATACCCCCTTTTTTCTTCATAAGGCTTATTGTTCCGGCAACTGTCATCTGTTCTCCGGAATGCACCAGTTCCTGTCTAATCCTATCAGAGGTATCTTTCATTATCATCCTGGCCTGTGAAAGATCAGATTTCTCAATTGAATTGTCATAAATTATTCGTGTTCCTTTACCCACATCTTCAATGTGTTCAAAGATCGTGTCGGGATCAAGCGCGACTAAAAAATCCAAAGGATATTTCAGTGACCTTGGTCTTTCCTTCTTCACCCTCAAATGGGTATAGCTATGCCTCCCCTTAATGTTGGAATGATATTCCCTGACTCCAAAAACGTTATAACCGGAGTATGCAAATGCTCTGGATATCATGTTCGAAGAAGTGTCAATTCCCCCACCTTGTGGACCACCTATGGTAATACTGATATCAACTGTTTTCATTGTCAGGAGATGTTAAATGAATAGAAATAGTTTTCAACCTTATATATTCGTTCTTGAATAGTTGAAACGGTTTTTTGAAAAACATTCTCATAAGTTTACATTAACTTTAAAGGAACAGATTAATAGATTTCAAACATACTGATTCAATGATTGTTGTCACCGGGATGCCGGGATCAGGCAAGGATGAATTCATCAAAGTAGCTAAATCTCTCGGGTGGATCGATATTCACATGGGAGATGAGGTTAGAAAGTATGCAAAACTCAACAATATTCCTTCCATTGATAGTGAAATAGGTAAATTTGCTTCGAAGGAACGGCAGACTTATGGAAAGGAGATTTGGGCTAAAAGAGTGTGGGACGATATGAGACCGGGAAAAAACTACATCATAGATGGTCTAAGAAATCTGGAAGAGTTTGAATATTTTAAATCCAAAGACACAGACCTGATCCTCATTGCCATATATACGGAAAGAGAAGAGAGACTTAAGAGAATATTAAGGAGAAATAGGCCTGACGACGTGCACACTCATGACGAACTTGTTTCCAGGGATGACCGGGAATTGTCATGGGGTATCGGCAACGCAATATCTCTTGCGAATTATATGATAGTAAATGATTCTTCGTTAGAGGAGTTTAAAAAGAGGTCCCGGGAATTACTGCTTAAAATTAATAAAAGTAATTAAAACAGAAATAAACCAAACCCATTAAAAAATCCATATACTTCATGATTTAGAACTTGCATTGACTGACTAAATAAGTAATATTACTGAAAATATCTAAATTGCATGACTCTTGATGTATTCAATTATTGATGCGAAGAATAGTTTACCGGTAGATATTTTTCCCTCTCTTTCCCTTCCGCTCATATTGAAAATATCGAATGCCCTCTCTGGATGGGGCATCATTCCTATTACATTACCTTCTCTGTTAGATAAGCCGGCTATTCCATTGATAGAACCATTTGGATTCCAGGGATATTCTCCAAATTTACCCTGAGCATCAGTATACTGGAAGACAATCTGATTATTCTGGATTATTTCATCAAGGATGTTTGGATCCTTAAACATAACCTGACCCTCCTTGTGTGCCACCGGTGCCTGAAGTATAGAACCGGTGTTTATCCCATTGGAGAGAATAGGATTCTTGTTTGAGAACTTAATATAAGTTGTTCTGCATTCAAATTTCCCTGATTTATTGACAGATAAAACCATGGATTTTTCTGCCTTCCCGTTTATGTCAGGGAGCAGCCCCATTTCAGACAAAATTTGAAAGCCGTTGCATGTTCCGATTAAAGGTTTTTTTTCCTCTGTGAACCTTCTGATCTCATTCCATGAACTCTTAATCAGTCTCTGTGCAAAAATTACTCCTGCCCTAACGTAATCTCCTGCAGAAAACCCACCAGGTATGAATATTCCCTGAAAATTCTCTAGCGACTTCTTTTTTGATTCGAGTTCTTTAATATGCACAAATTCCGGGGATACTCCTAGGTTTTTAAAAGCAGAATAAACCTCTTCCTCATTATTTGTTCCTTCCATCCGAAGGATTGCTATTTTGATGTCCTCCAAATAATGCCCCTTACTGTCCTCCTCTTCTCTCCTTAGCCTTCATCCTGAGTCCAGTATAACCGCACTTTCTGCACTTGGTTGCCTTAAGAGGGTTCCTGGCGTCGCATCTCATGCAAATTTTTTTGTTTAATCTTCTTTCAATAGCTTCTTGAAATGGCATATTTATTACCTTTGAATGACGGGTTATCTTTAATATGTTATTAATTCTTTCACCGTATCCCATCGCTTAACTTCTTCTTTTTGGCCGGGCTTATATATTCTGAGTTTTATACACATTCTTATATCATATTTGAACAGATTTTAGATTTATTATCTTTTATATGTTACACAATTTTAGGGAATTTACTTTAATACATTAAATGAAGGACAGGTTCCAAAATTTTTTCCTGTCCAAATGTTAAAGATTTCTTCTTTTGAATTATGTAATGCTGATGGACAGGAATTCTATTAGAAATAGCATTAAAACTATCAGGTTAATTCCAATTATTATGTTATCAAATACTTTCTTATTTCTTAAAAATGCAAACCTGTCCCTTCTTGACAATATGGTAAGCGATTCCCGGAAAAATTGATGCCCATCAGTTATTACCAGTGGAAGTGCATTCGTTATTGCCAGCAATATATTTACCCAGAAGAGCCAGTATAACATATTGAAAAATATGAAGAACACTGATTCTGAAAAAGGTGTTGTGTACATATGCGCAAGAGTTGCCGGAACAGGGGTTAATCCCGAAAAGGGCAGAGAAAGTGTTTCGAGAAATCCATACCATGGAACCTGGTAAGTTAAGCTGCCACTTACCACCTGCTTTAACGAACTAAGACTGTCAAGGCTCATTCCTGAATATATGATCTCTATTCCCACAAACGCGACTTTTTTCATACTCGCAGTCGCAGCTGAAGGATCAGCGGATTCATAGTACTGATATTCCGAAACTGTTCCTACGGTTGTGTTATCATATGTTTTAGAATCATTATTATGATAATAGACTGTGGAAACGTATACATTTTTTCCTGGCGTTACATTCTGAAATATATCTGATAGAGTTATCAGGTTATAGACTGTTTTGTTATCTACGGATATTATTATGGACCCGGCTCTCAGATTGCTTGATGCTGCGGGATATCCTGATATCAGACCATATATTGTTACACCTGCCGGAATTGTAACATTCTTAAAAGAAGTACCATCAAAAAATGTTCCGCTATAAAGCTTTCCAGGAATTAATGAAGAATTGTAAGGCAAATTCACAATTGAATTTCCGCTATAGTTTCCAAAGGAAGTCAATTCCATTCCGGCCAGACTATTGTTTGAATAGATGCTGTTGGGTTCAACTGAGAATACATATGCCCCCGCTTGCTTTTGATGCATGGCTGGCGCCATTGCTCCTACAAGAATGAAAAGTGCCAGAAGTGCCATAACAACATTTATTGCAGGACCGGCTGCAATAATTCTTCTCTTTATAACCGGATCAGCCTTATTTATTTCTGCTTCATCCGGTTCAACGAAAGCCCCCAGTGGGACTATAAAAAACATGACGCCAACAGACGTGACTTTGATTCCATGTTTTCTTGCCGTTATTCCGTGGAATAACTCGTGGATCATTATGGATACAGCAAAAGCAATTATGCCATACCCGATTGGATTTATGGGGATTAATCCCCGGTAGTCCCAAAAGTTCTGCCGGAGAGAGACTCCTGGTACTCTTAACTGTAAGCCCAAGGAAAGCGCCGTAAACCATAACTGCCATGGCCCAAAATAAAAAATATGAAAACTATTACGACAGAAATTTTGGAAAAGATAATTTTCTGGCTCTTTCCCTTTACCCTATCCATGACACCGCGATTCTTTGTTGATTTCCACAGCAGCAATGCCCCTACGTATACTTGAAAATGCTTTGTCTTATTTATATAAGGAGAAAGAATGTTCAATCCCAGAACCCATAAAACAATAAGGATCAGAACAAGGTACAATGAATTCATTCAATGCCTTAATTCAATTTCCTTATTAATAATCATCTCAGGGTTTATGAGGAAGCTTTTCACTTTTGATTTACCGGAATATATTCTCTATTATGCGAAATGGAGAATTTTCTGTTACGTATATTAAAAATAATGGCTTTTTATTATTGGCTTATAAAATGGTTATATTCTTCCATGAACTCACCGGTATGGATGAACAAATCCAGAGAGAAATTCTCAACTACATTGAGCATGATAACTTTATTGAAGCCCTTGAGAAAGTGAGTAAATACATATCTTCACAAAAAAATGATGCTGATGCGATTGCTCTAAAAGCAATGATACTACTTGAAATGGACCAGCCTGAGGAGGCTTTGAAAGAGGCAAACAAAGCAATTAAGCTAAACAATTTTCATTTTTATAACTTTTTGGCAGGTTCGGCTCTGCTTGAGCTTGGTTTGATTGATGATGCCATACGGCTTCTTAAAAAAAGTTCAGATGAATCCGATGACGATCCCGGATATCTTATGAAACTGGCATCAGCCTTCGAGATGAATGGAGATATTCAGTCAGCATTAAAGGCCATAATAAGGGCAATTAAGAGCGATCCTGATAATGCAGAACTTGTAATTATTAAAGCGTCCCTGTTGAATGCTCTGCACAGAGAGAGGGAAGCTATATTGGAGTTAAACAAAATAAGGGAAAATGAAGAACTTAAGGCGGAAGTTTATTTTGTAGAGTCAGAATCACAAATGAATCTCAAACATATTCCAGCAGCGGAAAAATCAATTTTAAAAGCATTGGAATTAACAAAAGATTCTCCGGATGAAAGATACCTGGAAAGAGCTTCAGAGATAGAAACAATTTTGAATAAACCTGATGAGGCTCTGAAGTTCATTGATGAGGCAATCTCCATTAATAATTCTAATGAGAGATACAAATTGATAAAAGGGAGTCTATTGCTTGATTTCAAAATGCATGATGAAGCCAAAACTTTCGGATTTGAACAGTATAAAGATAACAAAAATAACCCCTTACTTACTTTCATGTTTATAGATATACTTTCCATTACGCAGGATCTAACATTATTTACCACATTTCTGAATGAAGCAGGTTTTCCGGAAAGCCTGAATGCACTAATTAAAACTTACTATGGTCTTGATGATCAGGAAGATGAATCCAATATTGAAAACTCACTGTCTAATTTATCAACGGATGTTAAAGGCAACCAATTTCAGGAGGATCTATCGGTCATTCTATATAACAATCTCTTTGAGGATGATGAAGAAGACATTGATGACGAATAAAATGGTTAACTCAAAATTTTTAAAAGCCTGACTAAATGATGATTATTCTCACCTAATACCTAAATTTTTTTTGAAAGTTAGTATATAGATTTGAGAAGAGCAAGAATGTAATTAACCGGTATCTTTAGGGTAAGTTCAAAGTTAACATTATCCAAAATAACCAAGGTCATCCTTCTTCTGACCTTTATTAATGGCCTCTTCCTGCATTTTTTCCGTAATTTGCTCTATCTGTTTGCTCCTTATCTCCAGATCCTTGACGTCAACTTTGATTCCAAGAAGTTTTGTCAAAACCTTAACAAGTTCCTTTGCCCCCTTGGGATCCGCGAAGTAACCCGATGTCTCACCCATTAGACACCCACCATCCATTCCAAAAATTTCCTGACTTAAACCCAATATGATACCGGCAGACCCCACAATTCCTCCACCTGGCTCTCCCTTTGGAAACACCACGCCACTTTTTAGCATCTTTGATTTCAGTTTTTTGTCAGTTACTGCACCAAGTACTCTTGGCTTTTCAACAATTCTTCCTGTGCTATACCCACCCATTGTGTATACGGTGGTTACGTTTAATTTCTTAGCTATTTCCAGTATTTTGTAAGATAATTCATATTGTCCTTCCTGAGTTGTTCCCTGAAAATCTCCGGTTACAATAATAATCTCCTTTTTAGCATCCATCCTTTTATAATAAAGACTGTTTCTTGACAGGTGAGTTACACCCTCGTCATCTATGAATATTTGCGGAGGAAGATATTGAGAGAATATGTCGCAAATTTTTTCCATTGAGAGTTTGTCTATCAGATAATCAGCCGCTATTTTTCCTACGTTGCCGATACCTGGTAACCCGCCAATAAGTATTGGGTTATTGGTCTCTGGTATCTTAATTTCATTAACTACTATTTTCTCCATTATTTTCTTCCTCCTTTTCCTTAATTCTGAATTTTTGAAATTTATCAGATGGTGAATACTTTAGCGGGTCCGTATTTCTAGTTTGAGAACCACATACCGGACATTTCTCTTCCATAGTATATTTGCCACAGTTTGCACACTTTCTAATAAGCGTTTTCATGACTAATTACTTCTTGAAAATTCTACTACTACACTTTCCCTTTTACCTTTGTCTGTGATATTCTGAACGATTTTCTTTAGCTTATCCTCAGCCACTTTGTATTCCTTTTCTCGAACAACAATTCTATATCTAGGAGCACCTGCATATTGTATTGAAACGCCTTCTTCCTCTCCCACATCCTTGAAAGTGTCCTTAATCAAATCCACACCGTTTGGCTGAAGTGAATAAGCCTCTATATAACCTCCTATCTTTACGAAAGGAGGAGTGACATTTTCTTTTGAAATTTTTATAAAAGCATTTTTCCATTTTGCTTTAACGGTAGGCATAAAATCCTCGCCTGAGGCAGCATCTTCAAAAGCTGCATAAATCGAGCCATATTCTGACTGAAGCTCATTGCCAAATTCAGTCATACACTCATCATACGATTTCTTCAATTGTTTGGCGAGAAGTTCCATAAGTTTTTTTGCCTTCTGTTCATCTTTCCATTCTGAAATTTTTGCTCTCTTCTGATGATCATTAACTCTCTTTAAAGATAATTCAACATTTCCTCTCGTTGGATCAACTGAAAGAACTTTACAAACTGTTTTTTGCCCTTCCCTCAAATAATCTTTGATATATTTAACCCAGCCGGTTGCTACTTCTGCGATATGAATAAAACCTTCTGTTCCGGGGAATTCGTCTAAAGTTACATCTGCTCCGAATTTTTTAACATTTCTAATCGTAACTACTACGACATCCCCTGTCTCTGGAAGGTTTTTTGCCATTTCAATACTCTTTAATTTTTTCTCCGGATATGCTGATTAGACCCCCGGTTGGAGAGGCCAATTCAGACCCGCAAATATTACAGATTACCTTAGAAGATCCTTTGCTATAGGTTACCTGCTCATTGTTACATTCTTTGCACTTTAATCGAATAAATTTATTACCTACGCCCTTAAGCTTAACGCTTGTTTTTTCGCTCATTGATGCACCTCCAATATCTCAAATTTCTTTGCCCTCTGTGTTGGTCTGGTTAATGCCCTTTTACATTTAGTGCATCTGAATCTTATACTGACTCTCTTTGTAGGTTTTTCTCTGCCTTCTGGCTTTGGCCTTGGAAAACCTCCATATCCTGATGTAACTCTTCTGAATAATCTCTGACCATGCTTCAATTCGCTAGCCTTTTTCTTCCTTACCCTTTCCACTTCATGATCAGTATGTTCATGGCAGAATTTGCAGTACATTTTAACTTGTTTAGGAATCTTCACTTTATCACCATCTTCTCTGTTAACTATGTGTTTGAGCCCACCTTACCTGACCTTTTGCTATTTATTAGATGAAGACGCGATGATTTACCCATTACGCCTAAACCATAGCTACAGAAGGTATTAATCCATATTTCACCTATTTCATAGAGTGAATCTGGCTTGAATTTACCATTGCCGGTGGGTATGCTCCCTTGATTATTTCCCAATATATCACTCTTTCCGTCTTGATTTACGTGCTTAGCCGGAATTGTTCAAATTTATTCATATTTTTGAAGGATTGAACTTAATTTTGAAATGCGGTAATGTTACTGTATTAATTTTATCCTGTATAAGTGAAAAGAAGAGAAGTTGTTATTATCTTCCAACTAAGGGTTTTCCATGACCGGGCAGAATTAATGCAGCTTTCTTGTTAAAAATCAGTTCCTTTGATTTCTCTGCCATTTTCAAATCAAGTGTAAAAGCCTTGTTTATAATAGCTTTGCCAGATCTATTCGTTACTGCATCACCAACAAACAGTACTTGATCGCTCTCTAGATAATATGATGTACTACCTGGTGTGTGCCCAGGCGTTTTCATAAAACTAATCCCGTTAATGTTTAAATCAGTAACTTTAATTGCTGATGTTATCGGGTTACTTTTCATTAACTTTGAAACAAATTTTGATAACAAATGTTTTGTTGGAATAATTTTTGACTTCCCTAAAACAACGTCCATTTCATTATCTGGAACATACACCTTACTTCGAAATTCGTCGGTTATTGCTTTAAGACCGCCTGTGTGGTCCGGATGATAATGTGTTATCAGTATATATTCTGGTATCTGCTGGATTTGTTTATAATAAGCAATGACTTTCCAGGAAGATCCCTTAGTACCTGCGTCAATGAGCAAATGCCTGTCTTCAATTTTAACGTCATAACAGTTGGCCATTGTTCCATCAATTAAAGTAACGTTGTCTGAAACCTTCATAATTCTATAAGTTTTATTTTCCATATAAATATAAGTGTTGATAATTACCATAAAAAACTTAATTCAGTCTATGACTAGATATTTATTTATAATGATTAACAATGTCAGCAGGTAATTATGCCGGGAAATCCTAGTTCAGCAGCGAGACCATTAGATGTGCTCAGAAGATCCATAGAGAAAAACGTTCTTGTGGACGTTAAGGGGAAGAGAGGATACTCTGGAATTCTTGAAGGATATGATGTTTATATGAACCTTGTCCTTAAGAGCGCTAATGAAATAATCAATGGAGAAAGCAAAGGAGTTTATGACAGAATACTGGTCAGAGGAGATAATGTTATATTTGTATCTCCCTCAAAAGGTGAAAAACAATGAGTAATGGAACAGCAGTAATGGGTAAGATGTCGGGAAAGAAGGTACACATCAGATGCAGGAGATGTGGTCATCATTCATATCATGTGAGAGAAAAGAGGTGTTCCCACTGTGGATTCCCTAGTCCAAGACTCAGAGAGTACAGTTGGGCAAAAACCAAATGAGCACTGTGCTGTCGTAGGATTTTACGGCACAGATGGCGCATTTGATTGGATATTTACCTCGCTTAGAACACTTCAGCATCGAGGGCAGGAAAGTTCTGGAATATCCATATTTGACGGAACAAGAATTAATACTGTCAAGGTAATGGGTCTTGTAAACGAGGGTTTCAAAGGTTTAATTGAGAATGGGAGTATATACTCCAAACTTAGTGGAAACATTGGTGTAGGTCATAACAGGTATTCAACGGCAGGAGCCAAGGACCTTAGTGGAGCTGGCCCGGTTACGGTATCCTCAATGCTTGGTGAACTTGCTCTTTCACATAATGGAGAAATAGTAAACCAGGTTGAATTGAGGGAAGAACTTAAAAAGAAAGGAATCACGTTCCAGACACAACTCGATACTGAAGTTCTTCTTATGATTCTTTCAAGGGAAATTAGTGAAAAGGGCTTGAAGAATGGATTCAAAAATGCAATGAGTCTATTAAGAGGTTCATATTCCTGTGCACTGATAATCAATAATAAATTGTATGCCTTCAGAGACCCGCTTGGGATTCGGCCACTAATCTTTGGGAAAGTGGGAAATAACTATATTGTAGCATCAGAATCCTCTGTCATTGATGTGCTTGGAGGCAAGATAATAAGAGATGTCGAACCGGGAGAAGTGATTGAGTTTTCTGAAGGCGAGTACAAAACTATACTAAGTGTACCTTCTGTGAGAACTGCTCATTGTATGTTTGAGTACGTATATTTCTCAAGACCGGATAGTGTTATTGATAATGTAGAGGTTTATAATGCTAGAATTTTAATGGGAAGGGAGTTGGCGAAGGAAGCTCCAGTGGAGGCAGATGTGGTAGTCCCTGTTCCCGATTCGGGAAGAACACAGGCTATGGGATATGCGCTTGAACTGGGTCTAGAATATTCAGAGGGGCTTTTCAAAAACAGATATTCGGAAAGAACCTTTATAATGCCTACTCAGAGTCTTAGATCTAATTCGGTAAAGATAAAATTGAATCCTATAAAATCAGCAATAGCCGGAAAAAAGGTTGTGCTCATTGATGACAGTATTGTTAGAGGAACAACTATGCGTTATATAGTTTCAATACTCAGGTCAGCTGGCGCAGCTGAAATCCACGTAAGAATTGGATCCCCTATGATTATTGCACCCTGTTATCTGGGAGTTGATATGAAAACAAGGGACCAGTTTATCGCGCTGAATAAAGCCATATCCGATATAAATGCTGAAATAGGATCGAATTCTCTAGCCTATCTTTCTTTGGATGGCTTGAAAAAGAGTATTGGACTTGGGTCTAAGAGTCTTTGCCTCGGTTGTCTCACCGGAGAATATCCGGTAAAGATCAAAGGCGAAAAGTTTACCCAGCAAACTGCCCTGGAAAGTTACTGATTTAAAATTTAAACGCAATTTCTTTTGAAATTAGTTCAGTTAAGTTATAGTAAAAAATTATAACACCTAACTCATAACCCCATGGTTTTATATGAGTTGGCAAGAGGCCGAAGTAAGAGAATTGAAAGTTGGGAGATATATGCTTGTTGATGACTCTCCGTGCAAGATAATGGATATTACAACATCCAAGCCTGGAAAGCATGGGGAAGCAAAGGCAAGGATTGTTGCTATAGGTATCTTTGATAACCAAAAGAGAAGCGTGGTATTTCCTGTGAAACATAAGGTTAAAGTGCCGATAATAGAAAAGAAGAACGCTCAGGTACTCAGCGTGGCAAACAAAGAGGCTCAATTAATGGACAGTGAAACCTATGAGACTTTTCTCATATCCCTGTCAGATGACGAATTAGATAAGGTTAAAGCTGGAACAGAGGTATCTTATTGGGAAGCAATGGGCGTCAGAAAGATAATGCTGGGGAATTAAGTTCTTATATTTCCCTTAGAAAAATAGCTGATGCACACTACTCATATGAAGACTCCAAATATGTAATATTTGGGGTACCATTCGACCAGACCTCATCGTTCAGAAAGGGTTCCAGCTTAGCTCCGGATGCAGTAAGGATAGCCTACGATAACCTGGAATCCTTCGATGCGTATTATGGCGTTGATTTTGGAGAAATTCCCATATGCGATTTGGGGAATTTATCAGTAAGCGAGGATCCTGAAGAAGTTGTGGATTCAGTTCAGAGAATAACAGAATTGATCTCTGGAGATGACAAAATTCCAATAATGATAGGTGGAGAACATTCAATTACAGGTGGCGCAATTCGAAATTTCAAGAATTCTACTATGATTATAATTGATGCACACTCGGATTTCCGTGATGAGTATATGGGAAGCAAGTTCAATCATGCCTGTATCACGCATAGAGCTTTTGAAGTATTGGGGGAGGGAAAGATCTTTTCCTTTGGAACCAGATCAATTTCAAGAGAGGAATTTGAAGATAAAGATTTCAGCAAAGTCAAATTCATAAGAGCAGAAGAAATTTTGAGAAATGGCATAAATAGCGCAGTAGAAAATGCAAAAATACCATCTAATTCAAGCATATATTTCTCAATAGACATGGATGGAATGGATCCATCATATGCCCCTGCTGTGGGTACACCGGAACCCTATGGTATAAGGGATACGGATGTGAGAGCCCTCATCAGAAAGTTTTCAAAAAGAATTGTTGGATTTGATGTACTTGAATTTTCACCAGTTTATGATAATGGAAACACTGCAGTACTAGCCGCGAAATTAATTCAGGATTTTATTGGAAGCAGGGAGATGAAAAATTAGAGACCAATTTTTGCGGAAATATCCTTTCCCTTTGAAATCTCTATTCTGCAGGGTGTTGGTAATTTAATGGATGCCTTGTGAAGTGCGTCTTTCATTTTTTTGGCACCCTCTGCTGTTGTTCTTCCAACCATGACAATATCATTTGAATAAACTCTTGCTGCAGTACCTACGGGCTTTCCAAAAGCATTTCTCATTCCACTTGATATCCTATCAGCGCCTGCTCCGGTTGCCATTTTATGCTCTCTTATAACGTGATGAGGATATGGTCTAATCTGCAGGAAGAAATTTTCATTCCCCACCTGTTCCGAAAGCTTTCTGTTTATGGAAATCCTTGCCGCTTCCAGTGCAGTGTGCCTGATCTGACAGGATTCTTCAGCTATCAGCCTCATTTCTATATCAAAATCTTTCTTTTGGTTTCCCTGCGTAAAAGTTGTGATCTTTGAATATGGAACACCTCCCATGAACTCTCTGCGTGTATAGGATGGCCCTTTTATCTTTGAATACATTCTAGCTGGTTTCGTTACCATTTTTATCTAATGGGAAATGATTCTCCATATAAAAACTCCACTACTCCCTTTTTAAAAAATCTGTTATGATATTCATATCATCTTAAGAAAATGCAATTCATTATTTCTAGGAGAATATATTAGAATAAATGCAATAATTACACTAATGGCAAAAAGAGTAATTGATGTAACTCATGTTACCTTAAAGGGGAATTCTATGAGAGTGACAATACCTAAGAAGGTTTCAAAAGAACTGGGCTTAACAGGTAATGATATTATTGTTTTTTATGAAGACGATGGCATAAAAATAAAAAAGATGGAACCTGAATTCAAGTGATTTATCTTCTAAAAATAAGTATATTCTAGAAAGGCATTCATAAGAGGCGGAATAATGGGAAGAGGAAAAAGTTTAGAAAATCCCATTTATTTGGCGCTTTCAAGTCTCATCTTCTCATCTTCATGGATGATACTGAGCTTTACATTTCCCATAATCGGGAACTCCTATGGTGTTGGTTACCTTTTTACTGGAATTCTGGGAGCCCTTGTAAGCCTTCCTTTTTTAATTGTAGGTTTCTTCTATAGGAATTATAATAAAAAGTTGATAAATTTTGGAATGAAGGCACCATTCCTTGTTTTGTCGATTCTTTGCTTTATTCTGGTTATAAACCAAAGCTTCTATTTTCTTCTACCGGTAGTCGTAGTAGGGGGAAGTATTCAATCTTTTTTCTGGATTTCCACTGAGATCGAGATCAATCTCCTTGAAATTAAGGGGCATGCGGAGCTTTATTCTGCCGCCTGGGGAATACCTGCAGGGATATTGCCTGCAGTAATAGGCTCAATTTTGCATTTAGTTGGATACCCTCCCATCTTCGTTTTTACTGGATTGCTATTTCTTTTAGGCTTTATTTTGCAACCAGTTGATAAAAAGGACAGAATTGCTGTAAAAAAGAAGCTCCCCGATCTGATGATGGTTTTACCAATGTTATTTGTTGGGATTTTAGCTGGTTTTACTTTCTTTGTTCTGATTCCGCTGCTTATAAATAGAGGTGTAGAGCTTTATTTAATAGGTATTATTGTTTCAATATGGGGTATATCATTTGCTGGCGGATCATTACTTTTAAATTTTTTAACCATTAAGAATATAGAAAGGATCGGAATGATAACTTCATTGTTTGTTTCTCTACCTGTTGTGTGGATATTAAGCTTTAACATTTTTACAATTATAGCTGTGCTTTCCATAGGGGGTATTGGAGTTTCTGTGGGATTCTCAAAAATATTATCTTATTTATCTGATACCTCATCCCCCGGTACAGGAGTATTTTTTTATGAATCCTTATTTGGTATAGGTTTCATAACAGGATCCCTTGCAGGCAGTGTATTGTATTCATACTTGGCCATGACAGGAATTTTTATTCTCTTTGCGGCCCCTCTAGTGTATTTGACTTTAATAATTTCAAAAAATCACTTTAATGCACGAGAACGCAGTAGAAGCTTATAAAATAAGAGCGATAATGATAAGTTAAACAGTTGATTTATGACTCGGAAATTATGGAGATAGTCTTGTATATAGTCATATTTTTACTTCATTTTTGCTTTCAAAACTTATTAAATTCATAGCCACAATTCTGGCAGACAAGGTCTTCTGATCGACTTCCCCTTATTAAAAATGCGGAATGCCCACAGTTTGGGCACTTCCCATTTATCCAGATCGGCTTTTCTTTCCCTATTTTTTTTTCTACGACTGGTTTTTGCTGAACTTCGTTTCCCCCATTATCCTTATGATTGTTTGGAATTAGAGAAAATAATTGCAAAAAACCTGCTAAAATAAGGATAAATGTTAGAAATATAAACGGAATTTCCAGAACCCCGAAAAAGGAATATGCCATAATATCGGTTTCCAGAGGAACTAAAGCCCCAAAAGTGCCTATCACTGGCCCTTTTGCCATAAACAAAATTGAAACCGCGTAAAACAATAGATAATATTGAATACCTTCGACCAGTGTGTTCGACCAAACTATGTCTGAAATCAAAGCGATGGGAAGTGATATTATAAAACTCTGGCGGATGTTAAGTGTTCTGTAAAACAACTTTAATCCTGTTCCCGATCTCTTATATAAATTCAAAAAAATATATATAACAAGGGGTGGAAGCACTGAAATAAATCCAATATAACTTGTCCAGATTGAGTAATACAGAGCATAATCAAGATTATTAAAGCCTTTTATTGTGGAAGAAGCTGATGGGACCAGGTAATACGAAACACTTATTATGAAAAATTCCACAAGAAATAGTAAGGATGAAGCTTTGAACCCATTATTCGGTAATGAGCCGCTATTTTCTTTAGAATCCATTATATAAAATAGTAAACTAATGACAAAGACTGGTGCCATCAATAAAATCAACAACAATGATATTCCTCTGCCGATGGTAAAAGGCAAATTATTGTTCAATAGAGTGAGATGAAGTTTATAGTGCCCCACTAATAATTCAAAAACGAAAAAAACTGCAGAAAGAATAATTAAGGCAAGTGCTGTGATGAAAATATATTCTATTGCTCTTTCCTCTGTATTCTTTTGATTCAACGCATGTAATTCTTGTAATCTATAAATACCCTATATCGATATAACAAATGTGCCAAAGCTAGAGCAAAAGAAAATTACCCCGGCTGCTAGGTTAAAAGTGTCTATTTTAAAGCGGATGAAGGATAAATTCTATATTGTAGCTATAATATTTATCATAGTGGGGATTCTGGTGTTGAATGTCTCTTACATTGAACCTAAACCGTATAGAGATTACGTTCTTGATAATGTTTATTCAATAAACATAACAAATAAAACTAATTTTTATTCAAATAGCTTTACCGTAGGAGGACAATTTTTTTCTAATATTTCATTCTCCGATCCAAACGGAACCCCGTTTACCTATAGACTTTTTTATATGGCATATTACAGGAATGCGACAAACATTCCAGTAGTAAAAAATGAGACTTTTCAGGAACAAACTCTGGATCAGACAAACTATACTTCACCCATAAACACAAAAGGCATATCATATACTCTGTGCCTGATAATAACGACAAATGCTCCTCATTTACACGTTGTTGTAACTGAACTAAGTTGGTTCATAACGAGGAATCAAAGCAATCTCTTCCTTGATGAAATTGGGATACCTTTCATTGTTGCAGGAGTTGCAACTATTGTTGGAAGATTAAGTTATAACACGTCATCAAGAACAAAGGAAAAGAACCTGACAAAGGGGGAGAGAGGTAATAAAGTAAATTAAAAAATTTGAGTTTTTTCTAAGCAAGAGTTATAATAACTCTTTTGCTCACTTTACCCTTAACTAATGTAGTTTTGAAATTAACAGTACCTACTTCTGATGTGTTTCTAACATGTGTCCCGTGATCAATCTGGTAAGGCAGTTCCCCAATTTTTACCAGTCTTATATTTGGGAAATCTGGTACATTTCCCCTTGAAATGGTCATCAAATCAGTGTCTGTTAGTATGGAATTTCTATCCCTGTATACAAATTCAACATTAACGCCCTTTTTTATTATCTCATTAGTTTCCATCTCAATTTTTTTTACAATTTCTTCATTAATTTCAGGAATCTCCAAATCGACCCATGCCTGGTCATCGTATGTCTGGTTTATCCGGTTAGCCGCTTTATAATCTCTGTAAGCAATACCGGTTATAATTCTCAGAGCAGTTCTAAACTTCATGTGCCCATATCTAACAGACCAGTCGATATACTGCTTTACATCTTTTCCCTTTATATTTTCTGGATATGTGTCATGTGATATTAGATGAACACCAGTACCATCATTCCAGGTATCGATAATTTCATATTCCTTCCCTTCTATGACTATTTTTCCTCTGTCGTTTGGCTGTCCCTCCCCAGTAGGGAAGAAAACAGAATTATCCACTATTAAGTCTGTAAATTCATTAAATATTACTTTTCCGGTAGCTTCTTTTAAGTAATTGTCTTCCAGATATGCTAATTTTGTATCCATTGATATCCCTTATACATTTTTCCTTTTATCCTTTTTCATTTCAAAGTATGGCTAAAATTGCCTTTCGGTGGTTCATAAATTCAATCAGGCTTATACCATAAATATTTGACGGCAAGAAGCTAAGGACTATTTTTGCAAAAGGTGATGCCCCGTTATTTTATAACTCAAGATGGAGTCCATAATTTATAAAATAAGAAGTGGGCAAGGATATATATCAGTGAGTGTTTACTTCTCCGTTGGATTCTCAGAGGCTTGAAACGCTTTATAATCTTAAGAGAAACGAAATCAAATATGATCTAAATGTTATGAAAATCTTTGATGAATTCCTCAATAAGCCTCATCAAGACTTCTCAAGCTTTCACGTAGCCGGAACAAATGGAAAGGGTTCAACCGCTTCATTGATTTTTAATGTAATTAGGGAGAAGTATCGGGCAGGACTTTACACTTCTCCGCATTTAAGAAGATTCAATGAAAGAATATTCATACATGACAGGGAAATTTCAGACTCCGAAATTGAAGGGTTTTTAAATAAGGTTGATGGTTTTATTATGGATAATATGAAGGTTAACAGAAACCCAACCTTTTTTGAGGTAACGACTGAGCTAGCCTTCAACGCTTTTAAGGAAAACAAGTTAGATTTTGGTGTCATAGAAGTTGGATTAGGAGGAAGGCTTGATGCAACTAACGTTATTGATCCAAAAGTTTCTGTTATCACAAAAATTGGATTTGACCATGCAGACAGGTTAGGAGGAACACTACAATCTATAGCTTTTGAAAAAGCTGGGATAATTAAGAATGGAAAACCTACTGTTACATCTGAAATAAAAATTGAGGCAATTAACGAAATTCGAAGTGTTGCAAGAAGGAGAAACAGCAGATTAGTAGAGATCAGGAACAGTTGTAAATTGGATAAAATAAACATTTCTGAAGATGGTTTATCCTTTGCCTTAAAAACAGACAAAAACGAATATGAGATCAGATCAAAACTTATTGGTGATTTCCAGATAGATAACATATGTTCCGCAGTAAAATCCATTGAGGAATCTGGATTAGATATAGATCCTACCCACATCCAGGATGGTATCAGCAAAGCAAGATGGCCTGGAAGATTTGAAATCCTGAGAAAAGATCCAAGAATTCTTATAGATTGTTCACACAACCCTCCAGCTGCCAATTCCCTCTCCATTGCATATAATAAAATGTTCAACGACAATCCAATTATGCTTATTGGAATGTTATCAGACAAGGATCACTATTCATACGTGAGAAACATTAGAAAAATCTCAAATAGGGTCATTTTTACCAGACCGGCTGAACCAGGCAGAAGTCTTGATCCTAACATTCTTTTGTCAGAATCTGGCAATCTTTTTAAGGAGGCTAAAGTCATTGAAGACCCGGTGGAAGCTTATGAATATTCAAAGTCATTAGGTGAATCGGTATTGGTAACAGGGTCCATGTATCTTGTTGGAGTTGTTGCCGAAATAGAAAACATGAATACTTTTCCCTATTAGGAACATTAGATTGGCAGTAGGTTCGAACATTTTGAATTGATCTACCTTATATTCTCATTATAGAGTTTACCTTTCATACTTAACAATAACAGACATGATTCAGATACTGGTAAAAAAAGAGTTTAGTATATCTGATGCTTAGAGATTAAATGCAGGTGCCACGGTGAATCCTTTTGATAAATTTGACAGGCAAAACAATATATTAAAGGGAGATTTATCTACACTTACCTCTTCACATATCCCCGAAAATTTTCCTCACAGGGATAGGCAAATTGGTCTTATGGTTGAGTCTTTGAGTAGTATAATGCGCGATTCAAGACCTTCTAATCTTCTTCTCTATGGAAAAACTGGAACTGGTAAATCATCAGTTACACAATATGTTATTTCAAAACTTGGCGAAAAGGCCCCTAACTCCATTCTTACCTGCTATCTTAACTGCCAAACGTTTGATTCACCTTATTCAATTTTGATAAACGTTGCCAGGTCCATTTCAGATGTAGATTCCATCCCTCTATCGGGGTGGCCATTAGACAGAGTTTATTCTGAATTGAATACCAGAATTGAGAAAAGTAAAAGGTATATTGTTATCATTCTTGATGAAATAGATAAGCTGGTTGAAAAAAATGGTGGAGACTCTCTGTATGTAATATTAAAAGCAGCAGATGAATCAAAAAATTCCAAGACCTCAATAATAGGAATCACCAATGATACTTCGTTTACGGAAAAACTGGATTCCAGGGTTAAGAGCAGACTCAATCAGGAGAGCATAATTTTTCCACCTTACAATGCTTCAGAACTCAAGGATATTTTGGAACCAAGAGTTAAAGATATTATCAAAGAAAATAGTATTGAAGAGGCTGCAATAAATCTATGCGCAGCCATTGGGGCTCAGGAACACGGCGATGCCAGAAAAGCAATTGATCTTATGAGAATTGCAATAGAGCTTGCAATACGGGAAAATAGCGATTGCGTAACGACAAGCCATGTATACAAAGCAAGAGATAGACTTGAGACCGACGTACTTAAGGAGACGATAAGAACTCTACCAACCCACACAAAAATAGTAATCCTGAGTTGTATAACTGCCAGCGAGATCAATAAGACCAATATGATCACCGGAGAAATATATGCAAACTACAAGGATATCTGTCATGATATGAAAATACCACCTGTTTCATCCAGAAGAGTGTCAGATCTCCTTTCGGACCTGGAAGAAGCTGGACTTATAACGACGACAATGAAGAGCTTGGGCCGTTATGGAAGAACCAGATTTATTCAGCTTAATGAAAAAGAGAAGGAGATGAAAAAATATCTCGGCGAGGATGAAGAAATGGCTAATTTTAATTTTAATCGCAAGTCTATTCAAACCAGATTTGGAACCAATGATCCAACCGAAGCTACTTTAGATAAAATAATTTCAGCCAAAGAAGAAGAGAGACCAAATTAAGAGAACTAAGCCATAATTACACACATATCATCTGAAACATGGTAAAGGTGTAGTTCGTTTTTCTTTGCAAAATCCTTAGGGGCATCTGTCCAGTCATAATTATCCACTACAATAATGAAATTCTTTGAAAGATATGGAAACACCGTGTTTAATTCAAAACTGACGTGATCATAAGTATGTGTTGAATCATGGAAAAACATTTCTATATTCTTGTAGATTTTTAACTCTCTGGGCAAAGTTACAGTTGAATCTCCCAAAACCAATTTCCATTTGTTCTTCAAATCCTCAGGGATTACAAAGCCTACCGGCATTTCATCAGCATTCCCATATTTAACTCCAAGATCAAAACTTACCAATTTTGATTCATTTGGCAGTGCCTTGAGAATAGCGCTTGTACTTGTCCCCGGACCTACCCCTGTTTCAAAGACAGTCTTTGGCTTTGATATGCTCACGGCAAGATATAAAAATGCAAATTCATCATCAGAGATCTGCCAGAAATCTCTCCCGCGTATAATGGTCTTCAATTTATCATGAAAAACCCTTATCTCTTCAAGAGTTTCCTCGAGATTACCTATCCTGTTTGTATATTTGTTTTCAAGTATTTCGATAAGGGATTTATTCAAAGTCAAATTCTTTTACCTTCTCAATTTCCATTATTTGAACTTTTGAATTTGTTCTTTCTTCTGCGTTCTTCTTGAACAGATTCGCATCCTGTTTGATCATATCAAATGTATTATAATGCATAGGAATAACAATTTTAGGTTTTATCATTTTGATTGCTTCTATGGCCTCCTCTGGACCCATTGTGTAATGTCCACCTATTGGCAACATGGCTATGTCAGGCTTGTACAAGTCACCAATGAGTTTCATATCAGAAAATACACCTGTGTCTCCAGCATGGTATATTGTAGTTTTTCCATTGCTGATGATCATTCCTCCAGGATTGCCAGCATACTTTTCCTCAAAGCTAGATGAATGAAGCGCTGGAACCGCGGTTATTTTAATTCCAGATACATCCACACTTCCGCTAAAATTAATGTCGTGAATCTTAACACTATGATCCTTATCCTGTAAAAGCCATGCCAGTTCAACAATGGTAACTATGGGGGCATGGTTCCTTGAAGCAATATAAAGTGCATCCGCAACATGGTCAGAATGGCCATGTGTTACTACTACAATATCCGCCTTTAGATCTTCCTTTCTTATCAGTGCAACTGGATTATGCTCAATAAATGGGTCAGTAACTATCTGCTTACCCATATCTATGTTAAAACATGCATGTCCATGCCATGTAATGTGTACCTTTCCCATATATGTATAATTTCTCAATTTACTTATATTTTGAGGTTTGTTCTACTTTGCCTATATGAAATTTAGAGATATTTTTTTTAAACCTCTTTAAATACAATCGATAAAAAAATTATTTACCAAAATTTATGATACTTCCAGATTTAAATTTTCAGGAGCTTCTATCCGTGCAAATACTTAATAATAGAATGTATCTTGACTTTTACATCACCTGTTATTGATTTAACTCCGCTTCCAAACTCAACAAGCAGACCGGTCTGATCTCTGACCTCAAAATAGTATCCGGAAGACTTCATTATGTTTGCGATGCCTTTAATGAATGAGAATTTTAAGAACCTTTTAGGGATATATTTCCTTATCCGAACTATCTTTTCTTCATCTATAATTGTTAATTTCCCTTTTCCTTCTTCAAACCCCAATTCAACAAATCTCTGGTTATGGATAACAATTTTTACTTTTCCTCCTACCAGAGATCTAGATATTGGGGCAACTATATTTTTAAGGTTTGGTTCTTTCATGAACCGGTCTCATTGTGATACTTATTTTTCCGTTAATTGCTACATTAGCGGACATACCAGGGAGTTTTACTGTTAAGTTACTGAATTCCATTTCTGCTGTACTTTTAGTTCCCTCTACTGCTTTTATAAAATTCTCCATAATAGATTCTTCCTCGTCTGTCATAGATAAACATGAAACCACAGCTATTTAAGTTTGTTCTAAATTTAATTATTATTGATCAGATTTACCTAAAATATCATTGCCATTTACAACATTTTTTTGCTGTTGAGCTATTCTAAATAGAGTGGTTTGATATAAAAACAAATGGTGATAACTTTATTTAAGAGGCCGGGTCCGGGAATTGAACCCGGGTCCGGGGATCCACAGTCCCCAAGGATAACCCCTACCCCAACCCGGCCATTACATAGGGTCATAGAACATTGATTAATTATTCTTGCGATAAGTAGACTTGATTAGAAACTTTAGTTTTAGTTTTAGTTTTTCCGGAAATAAGAACTATTTATAAGCGCGAATAAAAATACAATCGATCATGGCTCTATCTTTTGTGTGATGCGGATATGTGCGATTGATTCCAATTTTTATTTTTTCCCAAGTAAGTTCTGACATACCTCTTTCACTGTATTTGTTTAATACAAATTCCTTGGTTTTATAGTTATGGATCGCATAAACTTTCCTTGAAATACTGCAGGCTTTTTCTATAAATGGCAAATCGCTATGTGTTTTGACGGAACCGAATGGAGGATTCATTATACAGGTGTCATATTGCCCTGTTGTATCATTAACATCACATTTGAGAAAATTTATGTTTAAACCAAGTTTTTTTGAATTTTCCAAAGAAATATCGATTTGCTTTTGATCAATGTCGATTGCCGTTACCTCACTGGCCCCCAAAAGTTTTGCACCAATTGCAAAAATGCCATTGCCTGTTCCCATATCTATAATTGATTTGCCCTCAATGTTACCATCCAGAAAAGCTATATTAAGGATGTAAGAGGCGGTTTTCCCATCAGTTTGGTATTGCTCCAGATAATTTGATAAACTTTGGCTTACAGCCAATTTTTGCAATGTTAACTCGAGTGTTTTTTTGAAACTCACTGCTCAACAGTATTGTTGCTGATTATAAGATTTATCACATCTTTGGCCATTTTAGCTGATGAATCCACATCTATGCCCCTTTGCATAAACAGCTTTTCGATTTTCTTTATGGCCCTCTGCTTCTTCCATGTTCCCCTTTCATGAGCAGCAAGTACTATATATTGGGCTATTTCTTTATCTACATTTATTCCAAATCGTTCCCTTATTTTTAACTGCCATACAGGAACAAGAACAGGCGGAATATCGCACAAGCTATTCCTTCTTCTTTCGGCTATAATTTTATTATAATCGGAATTTTTTTTAGGAATGGCCATGCTATTTGATAGCACTATTGTTTTTAAATGTTACCATTGACGATATAGTTTTAATAACCCCTTCAATTTCTTGGATTGAGATGGCTCCCAAATTTTTAATAGGCAGAAAAAGTAGTGCCAGCTTTCTGAATGGCGCTTTACTTATTTATCTAATCACTGGTGTTCTTATTATACTCACTATATTTTTTTCCTATCTTCGCTACCTTGATTTTTTTAGCGAGAACTGGGACTTAGGCATCAATATGCAGCAATTATGGACAACGACGCATGGATCGTTTTTATATGATTCGGGAGATTATGAATATTATGGCGTTCTTTCCCATCTTGAAGTTCATTCGTCTTTTATTGCTTATCCAGTATCTTTTATCTATTTACTATTTCCTAGTTCTTTGACAATGTTCTCAATTCAATCTGTCATGGTTTTTACATCAGTACCGATTCTATATTTTTTAAGCCTCGAAATAACAAATAATAGAAAAATTTCCACAGTTGCTTCTCTATTGTATGCATTTAATGCGACGCTGATAACATCTGTGCTCTATGATTACCACTGGCTAAGTTTCATGCCGCTATATACATTTTCATTCTTGTACCTTCTTTTGAAGAAGAAGTTTATGTTATCATCAATTGTAATAGTAATAGGCTGTTTGACAGAAGAGGCATTTACTTTCATTTCCATCAGTGTACTTCTATTTTTGTTTATGAACGATATAAAACTGTCACTTGAAAACATTATTAATCAGATAAAGAAAGAATGGAAGCTCGTTGCACTTGGTATTTTTGCAATTGCTGTATATGCTTTCCTAATCGTGATTCAACATTACCTGATTCCGGTTTATTTGAATAATGAATCAGGTATATCTCTCCTCATAAAAACAACCTCACAACCAATTTTACCAACAGCAAAAGCACTTTACAAACTTCCTGAAACTTTGGAATATTGGGGACTCACTTTTGCCATGTTATGCTTTATTCCATTTTTTTATAGGAAATCGGCGTATATAATATTAATATGGTTAGTGGAAACTATTCTGTTTGTTCCACATTATGCCACTGTTGGAACCCAATATTCCCTCGTTACTCTGAGCCTATTGGGACCTACGATCCCATACGGATTACTGACAATCAAGAATGGATTTGTCAATTCAAAGGGGTTGAAAAAAATAATGTTCCTTCCATTAATTCCATTGGATTTCCTCATAGCTATTTCAATCAATAATTTCAGCATTGTATTCCTTTCTCTTCAAATCTTTGTTATTGCAATAGTATTCTCCTTTGTGGTCGACATTTTGCTTTATCTGCTATTGATCAAGAAGAAACGTGATTCCATAATAAAGTATTTTAGAGAGCATCGTGGTTTCACATATGCACTGTTTTTAATTCTCATAGTTTCTATGAACTTAATGGTATCACCATTAAACCCGCAAAATGATCATAATGCACATTTGCTGGGGGGAGGATATAGGTTCCAGTATTGCATAAATCCGGAATCTAATTACATGGGTTATATTCAGAAAGAGGTTGGGGATCATTCTACTATAATTGCCTCTAACAACCTGTTTCCATACGTGGCAAACAATAGATTTGCCTATTCTTTGGCGAATTCTTCAAATTACAAAATATTGAAATTTCCATATAACAATACGAATCTACCGCAATTCATTCTTCTCTCCTCTTCGCAGGAGATGTTCCTGTTCAGCTGGATCCGGCAAGATTTGAATAATTCGGTCTATGGCATAGCTAAAGAGATAATTTATGCCGGATACCCGGGAAATATAACCCTTTGGAAGCTTAATTACACTGGAAGCGCGACTTATTATTATGCATGAGTATAACTTAATGTAAAATATCAGTTATAAAATAAAGCTGGTTCTTTCACACCTGATTAAAGAACTCGATTTGAATTCATATTGTAAAAAGATCTCACTGATAATCCAGTTACTTTTTTAAGGTGTTTGCATATCTAATCAAAAATGGAAGGTAAAAAAATAAAATTAGCCATTGTTATTCCATCCTCAATTGAGATGGGAGGTGGCGTTGAAAGGTGGGTAGTAAACATTCTTGGTGCTATAAATAAGAATGCCTTTGACGTTACTTTATATGATACTGATTTTTTAGATATGAAGAGATTTGATGATGAATTTATTAATAAAAAACTTCAGGGTATAAGGAGAATTAAATTCAGGTCTCCGGATTCGAATTTCAGATTTATGCGGCAAACAGTTTTATTTTCAATAGTCCTGGATTTTCTCATGCCGTTGATTCTCGCAATAAGTAGAACTAGCCGGCGCGAATTGAACACTGTCAGAGATCAATACGACCTGGTTTATCTTGCAAGGAACTCCTATTGGAGGTTATTTGATGGAAAAACAGGTTTACTTGTGGGAAGTTCCCATGCCATTTTTTCCTCAGATTCCAAAAAGAATTTACTGTTTTCTAGATTGGTTGCTGCTGGATTTTTCCTGAGGAAAATAAAAGTATTGCATATTTATCAGGGCAGGGATAGAGTCACAGAAATTCTGAAAAGAACAAAGGACCTGTTTGAACTACCAAACCCGGTTTCCATAACTGTTAATATTCATCATAATCAAGGCCCTGCTAAATTTCTTTTCGTGGGGAGGTTAGAGAATATAAGGGTATTGATCTTCTGTTAGAGGCATGGAAAAAAAGCAATGTGAATAACTCTACCTTACAATCATTGGTGCCGGCTCGATGAAAGAAGCTATAGAAAGCTCAATAAGTAACGGAAATAAGAACATAAAATTTTTAGGAATAGCTGATGAAAAAGAACTATTCGAGGAATATGAAAGATCCGATATTTTCCTTTATCCGACCAGATGGGACTCACTTCCAACTACCATTCTGGAGGCTTTGTGCTCTGGGTTATATATTCTTACCAGTGAATCCCTAATGCCAAGTTTCAAAGAGGAATACAGCATGAAATACTTGGAATTTTTTAAAATTACTTCAGATGATATTTCTAATAAAATAAAGCATGCTGCTGATAATATACAGAACTTAAGAAGAATTAGGAACGATATTTCGTCTTATTCAATGAACAAATATGGCATAGACAGTGTGGAAAAAAAATTTGAGAAAATATTAACAGATCTTGTTGAAAAATACAGTTAACATGTATACCAAACTAATCGAGATGAAAAGCTTAAAATTTTAGGAATATGCGGAATATTTTATTGGTGTCAACTGAAAATTGGTTACTAATGTTAATAAACGTGATTTTTTCTCAAAAAGAATAAATACCTTCCACCAATCTGCGTCTTGAAACTGATGAAAACATATCTAAAGGTAACATTTTCAAGCGAAGGCGCAAAACCCAGTGAGATCATTAACAGACTGAGATCGCTTGGATTTAAACCCCTCATAGGAGAACAGGACCTTATTTATGAATGGGGTGAAAATGCAACCACAGAAGATTCCATATGGTTCGCCGATAAAATTCAGGCCACTCTGGAGGGATTTAAGGTTCTCTTCCAAATAGAGACCCTTAATGATTAATCCAATAAGATTCTCCTAATATCACCACAGGCGATACAGGAAATTTTTAAGGTCTTTGCCGTAATTCTGATTCTACTGTTCCCTTTATAGAGGCGTTTGCAGTTTTTGCAGTATTGTATTTTAATTCTTCTCGGTATGGTTATATCTGATCTGAGCGCAATTTTCTCCATTAAAATTAAATAACGCGTACTCAGCGATGAATTTAACATAGCAAAATCATTGCTCAACCTGAACATGTTATTTATCCTCAAATTCGCTATTTTATTTATTTCAGATCTGTCCTTCAATAAACGCAAAGAATTAAATCGTATATAAAATTTGAAGATGTGATAAAGAGAATCATTCTGGATATAGATGGAACTATAACTGATATGAAATTGCAGATTTCTCCTGATACTATTAAAGTGCTCAGGATTATTGAAGAAAAAGGGGTAAGAATAGATCTCTGCAGTGGAAATGTATTGCCAGTAATGATTGGAATAAGAAATATCATAGGTCTTAAGGGGTTTCTCGCAGCAGAAAATGGGGGCATTATCTTATCAGATAATGAGATAAGAAAGGATTTCAGTAAAGATGTTCCAATTGAGGTATTGAAGGCTATGAAAACAAAATTTCAGATAACGGAACCGCTGACAAATCGCTGGAGAGAGACCTCAACAGCTTTTTACTATTCAGGAAATCCTGAATTGGTAAAAGATTATGCTAAGGAATTCGATGTGAGCATTCAAAACAGTAAATTTGCCTATCATATCCTTAACAAGGGTCAAAATAAAGGTCACGCCGTGGACGTTTTTCTTAAATTATCCGAAATAAGGAAGGATGAAGTATTAGTATGCGGTGATTCTGAGAATGACATCTCCATGTATATGGAAGGCGTACACAAAGCAGCACTTTCAAATTCAGTTGACATATTAAAGGAGAAAGCTGAATTTGTCGCCAATAAGGATTATGGCGAGGGTGTGGTTGAGGTTTTAAACCATTTTGGACTTCTTTAACGGCATGTATTTGCCAAAATGATCTTCAATCAATTCCCTTCCCTGCAGTGCGATCTCTCCCCCTAAAATTACATCATTTGGGAAAATAGCTTCAAAGCCATGAAAGGGTGTAGCTGGATTTTTGGAATGAAGTCTTTCCTCACTTATTCTCTGCGTTGATGAGAAATCTACTGTGAAAAAATCTGCCTGATATCCCTTCTCTACCAATCCTTTCTTTATCCCAAAAAGTGAAGGCGGATTCTCTATGCAAGTTTTAGCAAAAATAGAAAGTGGGACGATCTTTTTCCTAAGGAGTGCCAATATTAGTGGAACACGTGTCTCAACGCCAATCATACCAGATTTGGCATATCTTAATTCTCCCTTATCTTTTTCAGTATGAGGTGCATGATCGGATGAAAGAACATCGATCTTTCCGTCTAGATATGCCTGAAAATTCTTTTGTCTGATCTTCTCGTCTCTTATTGGAGGATTTACCTTCCCCCAGGAATTTTCCATTTTTTCACATGACAAAAGCATATGCTGTGGAAGCATCTCGCTCTTAAATGTTGGATTTTGTATCGATTCCACATTGTTAAAATTACTCAAATGGGCCACAATTTTTCTGGATATCCTGAATTTGTTAAGTTTGTCCAGAGCTATTCTTTCACATTCTGTATTTCTCGAGAGGCTATGATCACACATGGTATTAACAGTCACGGTGCTCTTCCTTAAACACTCGCCGGATTCTCCATGGAATACCACATTTTTCCCAATATTATCCAGCCAACGCCTGGTTAGTTTCATCTATGTCCTCTACTCCTTTGGCATTGGTACTCTCCCCCATATATATTTTTATTCCAGCAGATTCTTCATGGATGATATTTGCATTCACTCCGTTGAACATGGTATATAATCCATAATCACAGAATGATCGTCCTCTCAATGAATTTCTCTTATTCTCATAAACCTCATAGTCAACAACAGGAACCGTATTATTAGGCATATCGAAAACCGTTGTTGTTCCCCCGAAGATAGCCGACATGCTTCCCGTTGAAAAATCCTCTTTTTCTGTTTCACCTGGGTCCCTGAAATGTACATGTATATCTGTAGAAGCCGAAAACACTGCGTTTTCCAGTTCCACTACTCTCGTGTTGTTTCTGAATTTTGAAATTTCGCAAATCTTTCCGTTGTTAACCCCAATATAAAGATCGTCAAAAATACCATTCCTGTAAAATTTCCCATGAAAATAAAGTTCTGAATCACCATTTCCAGCCGTCATACACCCCTCCTAGTTCCCCATAATATTTTATGAAGTTGTGGCAGAACCCTGACGTTCAGTTTGTCTTCTAAAACTTTTTCAACAAGCCATTTTAATTCTGTTCCCCAAGATGGTTGCAATAGAATTTCTACCTTGCTTTCCCATTGTTTTATAAACGATAAGGCGTAATTATAATCTGTTTCATCACTTATTACGAATTTTACGTAATCATTCTCCCTTAGCAACGTTAGATTTTCCTTATAAAGAGATCCCTGTTCTCCAGAGGATGGCGTCTTGATATCCATATCTATATAAGTGCCTTTTATCTGAACAACCTTTGCAAGATTAAGGGAACCACCTGTTTCCAGAAGCACATTTTTTCCAATTGATGTACACTCTTCCATAAATTCTATTGCTTCCCGCTGAAGCATTGGTTCTCCTCCGGTAAAGCATATCCAATCTTCACTTATACTCTTAATATCTGAAATCAAATCAGAAAGTGGGACCTCTTCTCCACCAGAAAATGTATAAGTGGAATCACACCATTTGCATCGAAGATTACAGCGGTTTGTTCTGATGAAATACATCGGTATGCCAATGTATTTTCCTTCCCCCTGGATACTGTGAAACCTTTCCGTTAAAAGCACTTTATGAACCTCAATTTAATTCTTAAAACCATATCCGTTTTCCTGATTCTGCAAGCTTAGTTCTTCCAAATTCCTTCATAGTTAGCACGGTGCTGAGGTTGAATGTGGGACCGTCAGTGCATAACTGGAATCCATCTATGGAACATGAATCACAGATACCAATTCCACACTTCATATTCCTTTCGAGAGATAGCTCCATGTTTATCTTCCGAACTGAGACGAAATCAACAATGGATTTAATCATCCTTTCCGGACCGCACACATATATCATTTCAAATGCTTCCAGTTCAATTTCCCTCATTGCATCAACAATATTTCCCTTTATACCCTCTGATCCATCGTCTGTTGCTACTGTTATTCTATCTTTTGCAAAGAGCTCTTTAAACAGGAGTTCATCGCTTGATCTGGCTGCAACTACTCCGCTTGCATTTTTGTCAATAAGTGGTCTCAGAGAAGCCATTCCAGAACCTCCGCCAACAAGTAGCGTTTTGCCTTTCACCCTTGTAAAAGGCTTTCCATAAGGTCCTCTAAAGAATATTCTCTCACCTGGTTCTACTTTAGATAGAGCGTTGGAGGTATCTCCATATTTCTTCACAGTGAGGCATTTTTCTTTTCCAGTTAATGACAATGACATGGGTATCTCAGATATTCCCGGAACCCAAACCATAACAAATTGTCCTGGTTCTACCATTGCATCCCAATGAAAATAAAGTGAATTTACGGTTGGAGTGTTAATTTCATTTCTCAAAATCCTAATGGAATTTATCATTTTAAAGCAATCCCCCTGAATTCTTCGATTTTTTCATATCCTTCTGAGCTCATAAATTCCACGAGTTCCATGGAAACTTTTGAGAAGACCGCTCTGCCGTACTTCCATAATGCGGTTCCAATCTGAACTGCCGTTGCCCCAGCCATTATATATTCAACGGCATCCAAAGCTGATTCAATTCCCCCTACTCCAATAACTGGAATGTCCAGATTTGATTTTACCTCATATACGCATCGGATACCAACCGGCTTGATGCTGGAACCAGAAAGACCTCCCACCTTATTCGATAAAACTGGTCTCCCTGAGTAAATATCAATTTTCATCCCTCGCACGGTATTAATTAGAACAAGTGCATCTGAATCGGAAGCGGCAATAGCAATATCCAATAGATTGGTAACATTAGGACTCAGCTTTGCCCAAGCAGGTATGCTTATACTGCCTTTGACCCCTTTTACAATCTTCTTTACCAAAGTTGGGTCACCTCCTATCTCTGAACCAAAACCCTTTACATGTGGACAGGATAGATTTAACTCTACTGCGGAAACTCCGTATTCCTGCATTTTCACTGCAAGATGGATGAATTCGTTCTCATCTTTTCCGAATATGCTACCTATGATCGGTTTCCCTGATTCTCTTGCAATCTTTATTTCTTCCCCAACGTCGTTAATACCCGGATTAGGGAGCCCAACCGCATTTATAAAAATCGGGTCGTCTGTGGCAACAATAGGCGGTTTATATCCATTCCTCTCCTCCATTCCTATGGATTTAGTTACAACTGCTGCAGCTCCTTCTGATAAAATTCTTTTCATAGTGTGTCCATTTTCGTCAAGAATTCCGGAAGCAAGGATTAATGGATTTGATAAATGTATATTTCCTATTGATGTTGAAATATCTGAAATACTCATGCTCTTGCTAATTTTGAATTATTATGTAAATATTCCCCATGTATTATTACGAACAGCTATTGAGAATTTCTATCATATGTGCAATAAATTATACAATAACATTATTTGAATGACTTTCATTATTACATTTAACCTTATATTAGATTTTCTTCATAAATGTACTTAAATTAACATATTTCCTATCCAAAAAAAGGTTAACAATCATACCTCAATTCCTCTGGAAAATCCTCCAGTTGAATATATTGTTCCCCCTGCCCACTTAACCCATAATAAAATATTGTAACTCCCTTTGGTATATCTACCTGTGAACAGCCCAATAGATATTTGCCACCATTCTTCATAAAGCTCCTTGCTTCAAACTGGGATGCATAATGCATGATAAGCTGATCTGAAACTTCCATAAACTCCTTTAATTTTTCTTCTGAAATGGTATGGTTTACAACAACCCTGCTTGCTCCAGAAATAATCATGTCCACAAGGTCGTTTTCGCGGAATGGATATGCCATAAGATCAAACTCCACGTATTTTGATATTGTTGAATAGAGATTAAAGTTATATTTGGAACGAAGGAGAGCATCCATGTCTATGACAAAAAATTCCTCATCCGGCAACCTTGATAGATCATCTATTCCATCTATATTTCCAAGGATTCTCGAATGCGAAATAGTAAGGCACTTCATTGATCCGTATGAAATACCTGTTGTTAAATTATTGTGTTTTTTGATGGCATGGTAGTTACTATCACGACCGAATTTAATCTTCCTAAAAATTTAATCTTAAAAAAATGCAATTTTAAAAGTCATTTCAGAGTCTTTCGTATAATCATAGAAATAGTTACATTAGCAAAAATTTATTAAACATTCTGTGAATATCTACTCATTGCTATCTAGTCTGAAGGCATACACAGTGAAACCTGAGAAATTACTCGTCCCAATGGCAAAAGGAGAACACTCCAAAAAGGCCTTTGATTTAGCCTTGGGCCTAGCATCAAACTACAAATCTGAAATTACAGCGCTTACAATTAAGGATGAAGCCAGAGAGATAGTATGGAGCGATAAGGTAGCTATAGTTCTTAACGCCTACAAGGAAGCAAAGGAAAGAAATATAAGGCTCGTACCAAAAGTTCAAAGTGCGAAGAATATCAAGCAAGGTATAGTATCTGAAATCAACTCAAAGAATTATGATATGGTAATTTTCAGCAGTGGACCCAGGGCGACTTTATCTGCATCTTTGTTAGGCGGCATAGGAGATTACATTATAAAGAATTCAAGAGCGACCGTTTTAGCCATAACGTCAAGAATGAACAAGTACAAATATGAAAGAGTGTTGGTACCTGTTACCGAATCTCTGAATGTGAGAAGATCGTTATACATTGCCTTAATGATTTCAAAAGTGTTTGATGCCAAGGTGAATATTCTTGACCTGAGAAAGTTTGACAGGAAGGAAACTCATGGGTTCAAAAATTTCTTTGATTCAATTGACGAAATTAAGAAGGAATATCCAAATATTGAATTTTCCAAGAGTGAAGGAAATAATATGAAGGAAATTATTCTTGGAAGAGCTTATTCAACCGGTGCGGACCTTCTGGTGTTTGGGGTTCGCCCAGGTACATCCGGCAACATTAGAATCAACGGTCTTATAAAAGACCTTATAAAAGAAATGTGGACTGATACAATCTTAATCAAGAAGTGATTTTGGCACCACTCCATTCTTAATCATCAAATTTATGATGTCCACATTCAGAACCATTGTGTTTGTGTAGTAGCTTCCGAATATTGGAAAATTTTGCTGTTCACTTGAATTTATATATTGCATAAGATCAGATTCGAAAACGCTAATGGATAGAGAGCCATTGAATAATATGGACAGGTTTGATGCTATTCTCGGGATCTGAATGTACGCACCTTCCACCGGTATATTTGGATCAAGTCCTGAGGCGGAATATGCTATCATTGCAAAGGGAATGGAAGACAGGTTAACCCCTGGATTTTTACTTTCAAATTCCCTTAAGGCTTTCAGTGTGAAATTAAGTGACTGTGATGAATCCCCAGATCCTGTGCATGAACCTGATTCTGATAAGTTGTACGAAGTTACAGAAGGCCTTGCCTGGAAGAAGAGAGAACTGTTGTTGAAAGCTTCAGCCAGTAAATAACTTCCATATACCTTGCCGTTTATTTCCACAGGTGAACCCATGGCGCTTCCAGGATCTATATGCTCTGCGATTTCAGCAGTTATTGAAGGGATGATAAACCCCAGAAAGAGTATCATAACAACTGCCATTATGGCAGAGCTTCTCATGATTTTTAAATAAGGATTTAATTTTACCATGTAACACCAACTCCGGCCAATAGAAAATAGATAATGCCAATACAGATAAATGGAAAGATAATGCCCCCTGCACCATATAAAATAATGTTTCTTTTCAGAAGTTCATCCGCCCCTGAAGCCTTGAATTTGACCCCCTTGAGTGCCATGGGTATCAATGCAGGAATTATGAATGTGTTAAAAATAAGTGCCGATGTTATGGCAAGCAGGGGATCAGTAAAACCCATTATATTTACGAAACCTAGCTGAGGGATAAGATAAAACATGGCAGGTATGATGACAAAATATTTTGCAACATCATTTGCAAGTGAAAAGGTTGTTAAAGAACCTCTTGTTATGAGAATCTGCTTTCCAAGAAATATTACGTCCATGAGCTTTGCCGGATCATTATCCAGATCAATCATATTTGCGGCGTCCTTGGCAGCCTGAGTGCCGCTATTCATAGCCAGGCCAACATCAGCTCTCGCCAGTGCAGGAGCATCATTGGTCCCGTCTCCCACCATTGCAACCATTCTCTGCTTGTCTTTTTCCTTTTCTACTTCCCTGAATTTGTCCTCTGGTTTAACGTTTGCAACAAATTCTTCTATACCGCTCTCCCGGGCAATATACTGGGCAGTTATTTCATTGTCTCCTGTGCACATAATTGTTTTGATATTCATATTTTTCATAGTTTCAATTCTTTCTCTAATCCACGGTTTGATAACATCATTTAATTCAATAACTCCAAGGAACTGATCATTTTTACACAAGGTCATGGCAGTTCCCCCCTTGCTTGATATTTCAGCACTAATTCCTTCTATGAAACTATCGTTTCGGCCAATTTTCTCTGAGATTGATTTCATTGCCCCCTTCAAAATAACAACATCATCAATTTTTACTCCACTGTACTTTGTATCTGATGTAAATGGAATGAATTCTCCAGACAAACCTCCAAACTTCTCAGTATCTAAACCAGATGATTCACACAGTTTCACTATGGATATTCCCTCCTTGGTCACATCTTCAGCAGAAGAGAGATAGCAGTATCTCAGGAATTCACTCCTGTCAATACCTGGAACTGGATAGAAGTTAATGGCCTGCCTGTCTCCTATGGTTATAGTTCCAGTTTTGTCAAGAATTATCGTATCTATATCTCCTGCATTTTCAACTGCCCTGCCACTTTTGGCTATTATATTAAATTGAGAGACCTTGTTTATGGCAGCGATTCCAAGAGCAGGAAGAAGGGCTCCAATTGTTGTAGGAATGAGGCAAATCAGGAGAACGATAAGTATGAAAAGATTCAGATTAATGCCCAGGAAATCTGCCAGTGAAAAAATTGATGCCGTGATTATGAGGAAGATCAATGTAAGACCTGAAAGCATTACATTCAACGCTATTTCATTAGGAGTTTTTTCACGAACTGAATTGCCAACAAGGGCGATCATTTTGTCTAGAAACGTTTCCCCCGGGTCCGCCGTAATCCTTATCTTTACAGAATCTGTGGTTAAAACAGTCGAACCTGTTACACTATCACCTACAACCTTCATCATTGGTTTAGATTCGCCAGTAATCGAAGATTCGTTGAAATAGCCGGAACCTTCTATTATTTCACCGTCGTTAGGCACGAATTCATTTTTGTTTACTAAAACGATCATTCCTGTTCTTAACTCTTCTGAAGGAACATCTCTTATTGTTGATCCTTCAATAACATGTGCAATTGTTTTTTGCCTGATTTTCTTCAGACTGTCAGTAATTGCTTTGCTCTTTCCCTCAGACAAGGATTCAGCAATGTTTGAGAAGAAAACAGTGAGAAATAGAAGTATTATGACCGCAGTATAGAAATAGATATATCTGGGTGAAACTGGAAGACCGTATTGTCCACTAAATATCAATAAGTATATTGACATTATCAGGGCAATCTCTGTTACAAACATCACTGGATTCCTGATTAACCTGTCTGGTCTGAAGTTTTTCAGCGCTATAATTACAGGCTCTATGTTGATCTTCAATGAATCACCCCAATTAGAAGGTTAAAGTCCTTTCCCCACGCAAGAAGTGGACCCAGTGCAAGAACCGGGAAAAATGACAGTAAACCAAGAAGTATCATGGTAAAAAATAACATGAAACCAAACCAGAATGAACCCACATTAACTGATCTCCCGTAAGTTACCTTTGGTTTTTTGAAAGCAAATGACTGAGCTATCATGAGCTGGAATCCCATTACAAGAAACCTGCCTGTAAGCATAATACCCGCTTCCAGAATATTAAAAAATGCCTGATTGACCTGAAATCCGCCCATGGCGGACCCATTGTTTGCTGCAGCTGAGGAAAACTCATAAAGCAATTCTGTTATCTGGTCCGGTCTGGGACTTACAAAACTTGACATTAATGCAGGAATCAGGAGAGTGATTCCCAGCGGAACAACAATGAGGAGTGGATGTGTAATAAGTGAATATGTTGAATATTTTATCTCTTTTGAGCTTATCTTCAGGCTAAAGAGCTCAGGAAGTTTTCCAACCATTAGAGCTACTAAAAAAATCGTGAAAATAACATATGTAAATATGTTTAGAATACCGGTACCTACGCCACCAAGTGGATCATTTAGCAACATTGGAAAGAGCACCCCTAGAATTCCTGCGGGTGTAAACGCGTTCAATGCTGAATTAGTTGCTCCAGTGGACGTCATAGTTGCCCCTGATGCAAATATGGATGTTTGCGAGATTCCCAATGCTATCTCCTTACCAAGGAAATTCCCTGTGTAGAATAATCCAAGATTACTCATTGTGGGAAGGCCTGCATATTCTCCAAAAAATGTAAAAAAAGCACTGAGCATAAATAGTGACATGATGACACCAAAAACCATCCTTCCAAAATTTCGACTCTCCAGAACCCTGCCAAGTGCAAAGATTGACCCCATCGGTATTATTGTGAATGAAACAACTTCAACAATATTTGAGATCCAGTTTGGATTCTCAAAAGGATATCCGGCATTTGCCCCATAAAATCCACCACCATTTGTTCCTATATTCTTTATGCCTTCAAGAGAAGCAACCGGTCCTATGGGTATACCTATCACCGATTTGGAGAAAAATGGGTGTATATATAGAAAAGATGATGTGGTTTCCGGAATCCCGATAAAGAGAAATATCACTGTTGCAAGAAGAGATAATGGCAAGATTAACTCGAAAATAGCCACAAGAAAATCATGGAAAAAATTTCCCAGCTTCCCATCATCCTTAATGATTCCCCTGATAAATGCCATTGAGGCAGCGAAACCAGTTCCAGCAGACAGAAACATTAATCCTATTATTACAATGGTGAGTTCATAATATGATAAACGCTGCGGTGATGAATAATTCTGGAGGTTTGTATTTGTAAGAAAGCTGCTTATTGTATTTATGGCAAGGGAAAATGAAAAACCTCTCTGACCTGGCAGCGGGAAGTAGTTTGTTTGAATTAGCAAAAAAAAGAGGGTAAAAACCCCTGCCATCAAATTGAAAAAAAGAAGACTGAAGAAATATCCTTTAAATGTATGTGACTCATTTTCATCTACACCACTTATTTTTTCTATAAAATATATTGCCTTCTCAGAAAATCCTGTTAATATTGTACGTTGGCCAAGGTATATTTTTTTTATATGATCCGCTATTATAAATCCAAATATCGATATTACAATGAGATAGATCAAAATTATAACTGTTCCTGAAAAAAGCCTGTTGTTGACAAAAAAGTTAAGCCAGAAGTTTGTTGAAGATCCACCACTTATCATAGTTTCTCAGCTCTGAATATGCTGTAAAGAAGATAACCTGAGGTAAAAGCAACGACTATGATCAATGGTATTATCCAATAGCTCAGTGAAATCAACCCACTTTAATTTTCTATGTATATTTAAATTTTAAGGCTAAAATGTGTAAAATATTTATCACTAATCTATAGAATTCTTGAGTGTCTCTTTTTAAATAATTTTTATTTATTTTTTATAACGAGTTTAGAATGCCTACAATTTGAAATATGTTTCATTAAACAAATATACACTATAATGGCGTCTGGAGTATGAGAACTGTTACAGACACATGCCATACGTGCGGTGAAAAGGATTTCACTTTATGCGCATTCTCGATTATTGCGCGATATCCAAATTTGTTAATTCTTTCCATGATTTGATAGTTCGTATCTAAAATCTTTTCTGTTGGTGTTATGATATGTAATATTACCCGGCTGCCCGCATTAGCATTCCGTAATGCAAATGGTAAATACAAATAACTTTTGAAATTACCCATTATAATAATGTCATATCTCATTTTCCCATGAAAGCATCTGCAATCTTCGTTATAAATAAAAAATTTTGATGATATACGGTTCAATTTGACAGCTTTTTTTAAATAATTCAGTGCGTTTTCATTGACATCAATACAGGTCAGGGTTTTCGGATTCAAGTATTTCCCAATGGGCAACGAAAAATAACCTATGCCTGAAAACATATCAAGAACGTTGTCAGGTTTTATCCCAATCCTGGATACAAAATTCCTTTCCCTTAAATTTCCCTTGCTTATCATTACCTTTTCTGGATCAAAGATATACTTCACACCATTCTCCATATATTGAATTTCTCCTTCTTTCCCCGCTATTAAATGGACTGATGGTTTCCTCTTCTCACCCAAAATTTTACCTGTTTCCCCATAAACTGATATAACCTTGAATTTGTTAACAATTTCAATTGCTGCCTGTTTTTCTTCATCAGTATTTTTCCAATTTTTCAGAATAATACATTTACCCAACCTGTACCATTTGTTCCTTTCACCATATTCAATGTCATCATTCCAGGTTATCTTGTTCAGAACTCCGCTGATTGAGTTTTCCGCTGAAGATGTAAAATCAAAAATTGCTGACTTGTAAGGATCTAAATTGACCTCGTGGATAACAGGTAAAATGCGTAAATTTCCTCTGGAAATGATCTTAAGATCAGCCCTGAGCAAGTTATTTTCATGAAGATAGTCGTAAACCGAACTGAATTTATCTCTAGGTATGGACAATCCGTAACTTTTCAATATGCACATATGCCTGAAGACTTTTTATTGTTTACCAGTCCAAAATTTTTTAAACAAATTTTAGTCTTTATGATAACTTTGATGTGTCAGTAAGATCAAATTGAAATCGCAAAAAGAAAAGCGTAAATTCGCGGATATAATACCTGCAAATGAATTCAGCTGACCTCTTCAACAAGGCTAAAAATATGTTTCCTGGAGGGGTAAATTCCCCCGTAAGATATTATGCACCAAACCCTGTTTACTTTAGAAAAGCTATAGGAGATAGAATTTTTGACGTGAATGGAAAAGAATATCTTGATTTTAATATGGGATTTGGCGCAATGATCGCAGGTTATGGAAATGAAGAGGTAATTTCTGAGGTGCATGAACTGGATTATTTGAGTATACCTCTTGGAGTTCCCTCAGAGCTTGAAATATTACTGGCTGATGAGATTAAGGCAGCAATTCCTTCAATAGAAATGATGCGATTTACCAATTCTGGCACTGAAGCAACAATGCACGCCATTAGACTAGCCAGAGCATATACCGGCAGAAAGTTAATCATAAAAATGAATGCCGGTTTTCATGGATCGCATGATTATGTCCTCATAAGTGCGGGAAGTGGTGCACTGACATTTGGCACACCCTCATCCCCGGGAATTCCCGATGAAATTGGGAAAACAGTTCTCGTATCAGACTATAACAATATTGCTGATACTGAGGCACTATTCAAGAAATACAGGGACCAAATTGCTGCGCTTATTGTTGAACCGATTCTTGGAAATATAGGTCTTATTAATCCAGATGCTGGCTATTTAAAAAACCTTGAGAAAATATGTCATGAGAATGGAGCACTGCTTATACTGGATGAGGTTATAACCGGATTCAGGTTTGGGTATAATGGTTACCAGAATATTGCTGATTTAAACCCGGATCTAACCATTTTGGGAAAGATAATAGGCGGAGGGCTTCCCATAGGTCTTTTTGGTGGAAAGAGGAAAATTATGGAAATGATAAGCCCATCTGGCAAGGTATATCAATCCGGCACTTTTTCAGCTAACCCTGCTACAATGGCTTCAGGTCTTGCCACACTTCATTACCTCAAAAATGCGGATTATAAATATATCGGCAAAATGGTTGATTTAATAACGAATATCCTGCAACCATACATAAACGAACACGAAATAATTTTGAACCAGTACCAGTCAATGTTCCAGATTTTCTTCACAGGAAGTCGTGTATATAATTTTAAATCAGCAATGGCTTCAGACAGTAAAAGATTCATGAGCTTTTTTAAATATTGCCTTCAGAAAGGTGTGTATTTGTCACCCGGCCAGTATGAAACAAACTTCATAGGATTCCTACATTCACCGGAGGATGTTGAGATTGCTGCAACTGTAATGGAGGGGGGAATTGAAGCATCCAGAAATTAGGATAGGAACAAGGAGCAGCAAGCTCGCCTTGAATCAGACCGGAATTTTCATGAATTCTGTAGATTGGACCGGGATAGAAACACGGATAGAGGAAATAAAATCTCATGGAGATATGGATCTCACCTCATCATTAAGTGAAATAGGCGGTACTGGAGTTTTTACTGAGAAACTTAATAACATGATCGCTGAGGGGAAAATAGATTTAGCAGTTCATAGCGCAAAGGATATACCTTCAACCCTCAATGAAGAACTGGAGATTTGCATGGCAATCGAGGGTCATAATTACAGAGATTTCCTTGTCGGGAAAAATGATATAAAGAATATCAGGGCTGGCGGTAAAATAGGAACTTCCTCACCAAGAAGGATGGCAGAGATAAAATACATAAGACCCGACATTGAAGTTGTTAATCTCAGGGGAAACGTTGAAACAAGGTTAAGAAAGAAAACTGAATCAAATCTTGATGGAATAATATTGGCAAAGGCTGGATTGGATAGACTTAATCTGAATCCGGAAGGCTTTGAGTTACCTGAAGACATTTTTGTACCTGCTCCAGGTCAGGGAATTATTGCAGTTACTGCTCTTAAAAATTCAGAAATTTCAAAACATCTGAAAAAGTATTCAGAAGCATGGAGTATGGAAAGGCTCGAGGCGGAGAGAAGATGCATGAAAATAATGGGAGCATCGTGTACAGTTCCTTTCGGTATCCTCGTTCTTCCAATAGAAAAAGGATACAGATATCATATATGTATAACCAATGAAAAAGGGATAAATTATTCTGATGGGCTTTCAGATAATCTTTCTAAAATTGAGAATGCATGCAGGGAACTTTATGAGGGATAATGAGCTGAAATATGACAGGAGCGTAAAAGCTTATACAGTTTTAAGCACAAGACCTGCTGAAAAATTTATACCAGATATTGGAAAGTATCATTTTAATCTTATAAACATTCCATTGACGAAATTAATAAGAAGAAATATGGATGCATCCCAGATAGACAAAATAAAGAAATTTGATCCTGATGTCATAATTCTAACCAGCAGCTACGGATCGGAAATTTTTCTCCATGATCTCTGGGACAATATAAACCAAAGAGATAGAATGTTTATCGCCATTGGTGCTTCCACCGCTGAACCCCTCATAAAAGTAGGAATTAAAACCTGTATTCCTGAGAATAAAAGCACTGAGGGTATAATTGAATTCCTGAAGAAAAAAATTCCACGAGAATTGAAGATAATGATTTTGAGAAGCAATAAGGGTAACCACGCTCTTAACGAGTTTCTAAAAACAGATAATAGGGAATTCACCGAGTTTGTCCTCTATGACATATTGGAGAATATGGAAAACAGGGAAAAATTACTGAAGTGCTTGAAGACACTCGAGGTGAAGGCCATATTACTTACCTCTTCTATGGAAGCGAGCATATTCTTTAAGATACTAAGAGAGGATAATTTTAAAATTCAAAATCAAACTCTAATTTATGCCATAGGAGAACCGACAAAAAAGACCATAATAAATTCAGGATATACGGGAAATATTCTAACAGGGAACTCCAGTTTTAAAAAGATTCTTGATGATATGAACCGGAATAATAGCGGGGAATGGATTTGAACCATCGATCTACGGGTTATGAGCCCGTCGGGATTTCCTAACTACCCCACCCCGCTTCAACAACGAAATGCTTGTTTATCATATAAGCTTAAGGTTTTACAACGAATTTATGAAAAAAATTAAATTGACTATGAGAGGTATCTTATCACATTATGGAAAGATTTTTAGTCGTGTGGTTGGTAAGATCTTCGATCACCTGAACGCTTCTTCCAGTTTTTCCATCTTCATTTTCTTAACGTTTCCTTCAAGGAAATTATAAACTGTTCTCTGCTTCCTGCCCTCTATAATCATTTTTATAGCTTCAAGCGAATATTTTATGGATATATAATCACCGATGACCGAAACAGTGTCACCATATATTGAAACACTTGTTCCCGTTAAATCTTCAATAACCTTTCTCGTCTTTCCTTCCCTGCCAATTATTCTTCCCTTGATTTCTCCTATTCTTCTTGACCCCTTTCTAGCGTATTCTCTCAGAGTCATAACAATCAATTGATAATTCTCGTCGAACAGAAACATAGCCTTTTCCGGGTTAAATCCTCTTCCAATAGCCTTCACTACTTCAGCACTGATATTCGCCTTAAGTGGGTCTCCACGTTGAATTATACGTACATCTCCTTCTCTTGAATCTATGAGAAGACTTATTTCACCATTCTCTTCTATCTGTTTTCTAATTTCCCCATCCTTTCCAATGAGCACCCCAACTCTTTCCCTCGGAATTTTGAGATCGATCTCATTCTGGTTCGTTTCAGAATTATCCATTTTTTTCATTATCATTATTTTCCTTATTATTGTTTTCTGAGTAACTTGTGCGGATCCTCAGGCCAGCTATGGTAAAAAGTCGGAAGAGCGAGTTCGTTTTGTAAAATGCCTGCCTTTTTTGCAAAAACTATCATATTATTTATATCTCTATTTAGAAACTCTCGAGCCATTGGATGAGTAATAGGGACACTTTGCCCTACATCTATTATATATGCATTTTTCCTGTAGCACAATATGTTGTATTCGCTGAGGTCTGCATGGATTAATAATGACTTTTCAACCATATTCTTATATTGATTCATGGCAGAATGAATGTATACTGCTATATCATCACCATTATAGTTCCTCAGTTGAGGTGCAGGTTTTAACGATGTTCCCAGATATTGCATTAACAGAACATTTTTATGAACGCCTATGGGAACAGGGCATTTTACACCACTTTCTTCCATATTTCTTAGATTAATAAATTCCTTTCTCGCCCATACATACACGATAGAACTTCTGGAAAGCTTTTCCTTTTCGAAACGGTAATCGCCTTCGATATATTCTCTTACTGAATTGAAGCCCAGAGTGGACATTTTATAGATTTTTATTGCTATGTTCTTTTTCCTCACGATCGCCTTAAAAACTACGGACTCTTTTCCTGTGGAAACCGGATAGTCAATCAAATCAACCTTAAATCTCTTCATGACCTCATATATGGCATCAAGTGTTCTGGCATCAAAAACCTTATCCATGGTTTTACGGCCTGGATCATCACCCCTTCTGAACTCACCAGCCCTCAAGCAGTTGTTTCAGGGCACTTTTATCATTATCCATAAAATTACTTGAAAATATCTATCACATCTGGTAGTAGCCTGTTCCTGCTTAAATATCCAGCCTGAGTTTGCGTATATCTGTAGACAACATCTGCCTTTTCTGACTGGAATTGCCATGGCTTTATGATTACAAGATCTCTCTCTTTGATCCACATTCTTTTTTTCATTTTACCTGGTATTCTTGATATGCGGGTAAAACCATCCTCACACATAACTGTTAGATGAGATGCACCAGATAGTTTTTCAACTACCCCATACATTTCTCCTTTTCTCTTGTTTGGTAATATAACTCTTACTGTCTGATCTTCTCCTTCTACTGAAGAATTCGTATATTTTTCATTTGCTTTATCAACCATTCTTTGTCTCCTGAATTTAAAGATATGCCATGTTAATATTTAAGAGCTATTAGATTAAGAGGGTGCACATTATCTGTGGATGCAAGCTAATTACATTCTCCACGTAATAAAGCAGGTCGCTTCCTTTTCCTGTGATCAGAGGAACCGTTGGCAATTCCCCAATCTCAATGAAATTAAAATTCACTAATGTTTTCTTCTTTCTTGAATAGGTTTATTTCCAGTCTTAAACCTCTAAAAATCTTACTGCACTAAAAAAATTATCCGGAACAATTAGGATTCCTTCTCCTGAGGCACTCTTGACCCTTTTATCATCCACGATCATTAATTTAGAACCTGGGTATAGCTGGTTTTCTTCCATATATTTCAGTATTTCCGGACTTTCAAATACAACCCTTGACACTATCATTTCTCTGGGGGAATTAAATTTACTAATTTTTATGTCCTTTGTTTCAGTTACATTTCCGTCTTTATCTGGTACCGCATTACCATGTGGACACTTTTTGCAGCCATAATTCAGGCAAACTTTCTCAATAATCTCCTCGGTCATTCCATGTTCGATTCCCATAGCTTGATCATCGAGATCGGACCATTTCATTCCAAGACCTTTCCACAAGAGGATTTCTGCAACCCGGTGTTTTCTTAGAAACTTTAATGCCTCCTTCATACCTTTTTTCGTGAGTGCATACTTTCCCTTCTCTTTTCTTAATACCAGTCCCCGATCCATTAGTATCTTAATCTCATCCAGGACTGTTTGCCTTACGGTACCCAAAATCAATGCTATATCTTTTAAGGCAGCATAACCTTGCAAGTCCATATATTCGTGTATGCATTTGAGGTAATCTTCTGCATTCACGGAAGAGCCTTTCACTAAACTTTATAACTGGTTTCTCTAATAAGGATTTCCATATTGGTGGAAGAAATTCAGTATATATCGTCAGGAAGGTTTTAAATTTGCACTGCCTATTTGACTCCTGTCTTGCTTTTGGCATTGAACCTTGTATAGTAATATAAAACAAAGAGTATTGCTATCAGAGATACAACTATTGAAGCCACTATAATCACATCACTCCCATTATTGTCAGTTGTGACATTTACATTTATGTAGTCATTTCCCTTAACGTCCACATATCCCTTTGATATATTTTTGCCTCCGCCGGCACCGTTTTGCTGGTTTTGTATGGAATATGATTTGCCAGACTGTGAATTTATGGTATAACCATTTGGAACATAAATCGTAACAGAGTAGTTACCCGAAGCAACATAAAATATAATTTGATTTGATGTAGCATGTTGTAAAACACTTCCTTGAGAATTTGAGAGGACAACTGACCAGTTTGAATCACCTGATAAGCCTGATTCGTTAAAAAATACATAGTATGATGAAGTTGAAAAATCAGCAGGATGATTTTCATTGAAGTTGTTGAATTGCGAAAATAGATTCATACCGTGGTAATTATAATGAGTTAAATCTCCGTTTTCTGAAACGGATATGAATGAATATAATAGTATAAACCCAATAATTATAACGATTATTTTTTTCATCTAACCTCTATTTAAGAAAAATAAATAATCTTTGGCAAATATGCCAATGATTTACTGCTTAAAGCTGTTTTCATTTCTTTTCATTTTTTACTAATTTATATCCTGTTTATTGAACGCCTACTTTGGGGTTTCCTGCAGATCGTAGTCGGTAACAGACCGGGTCTGACTCATGAAGGCGCAAAGATTTGTTTCCGGTATTCTGATTGAATTAAAGGCTCTTTCAGTTGATTTATTTTAAGATATCTCTCAAGTAGGAGGATAAATATGGATTTTTATTATAATAATGGGTACTTAATGTTTCTTCGCCTTTATCGCCTCGAATAAAATAGTCTTTTAGTTCAGAAAGGATAAAAATCAAGATAAGGGATGAATGCATGATCAACAATGGATAAATTCAAGTTGATCTGTCCTCTAATAACCCCACTTGATGCTTCTTACTCGCCAAGCAGAGAATATTACAGACTCCTTATGTCGGATCTTACTGAAATGGGTGTTAACTCCATATTTCCTTTAGGAAGCACGGGCCTTTTTTCACTTCTGACTATGGATAAGAAGAAGGCCTTTTTAAATATCGTTTCAGAGGAGTCCCAGAAGAAGGAGATATTCATAGGTATAGGCAGCCAGAACACTGAAGAGGCAGTTGAACTGGCAAAATATGCTTTTGATCTTGGATTCACAAACATGGTTCTTCAGCCAACCTATTACATAAAACCAGAACAACCATGGATTATCAAGCATTTTAGTGAGGTTATATCCAAGGTTGAGGCAAATTTCATCATTTATAATATACCACAACTTGCAGGCGTTTCAATAGAAACCCAGACCATCGAGTCGATCACTGATGCTGCAGGGGGCAAAATAAAAGGAATTAAGGAGAGCTCAGGCAATATTAGATATTTTAATGATATAATATACAACTTCGGCTCCAAACTGCCTGTTTATCAGGGGCAGGATGATTTACTCCTCCAGTCTCTTGTTGCAGGGTGTAGTGGCGGAGTTTGTGGATCAACAAACGTTTCGTCCGCAGCTAAAAAGGTAATAAACCTGTTTACGGAGAATGACTTCAAGGGCGCTGAAGAAGCTCAGAAAAACCTGGATTTTGTATTTAGAATTTTAAGTTCATATCCTTTCCCATCCGCGTATTATTATCTGTTCTACAGAAAGCATAAAGTTGGAGGAAAAATACCTCTTCCCATAACTGCTATGGAACACATACCGGAGTCATTTGTTACAAACTCTCTGGATTCCATGATGAGACTTGAAAACAATCCATCGTGAGTTTAGGAAAGGCACAATTTTCCAGATTTTTCAGATAAAAAAAACTATATATAGCGTCTTAGGCTCAGGTGATACTAAAAAGTGAAGGAGGAAAATAAAATGGAAAAACAGTCATTTGTTAAATTCGAAACTCCCGAGACGCTGGAAAAAAAGATACTTGATCTGGTAGAGAATAGTTACAGGAGTGGAAAAATAAAGAAGGGTACAAACGAAGTTATTAAGTCTATTGAGCGAGGAGAAAGCAAGATAGTTATAATTGCAGAGGATGTTACACCTCCGGAAGTAGTATATTACCTGCCTATGCTCTGCGAAGAGAGAAAAGTAGCATATGCTTATGCAAAAAGTAAATCCGAATTAGGTACAAGAGTCGGAATTTCAGCTGCTGCTTCCATATCTATTACTGATTATGGAAAAAACGAAGAGCTTTACAAGCAGATTACTTCAGAACTTGTTTCTTTGAAGAAATAAGGTGAATTAAGTGGCAGATGAAGCTACTCAGGCGGAAGTTGTTGAATTAATGGGAAGAACCGGGATGACCGGGGAAGCAACAACTGTGAAGGTTAGGGTTCTATCGGGTAGAGATCAGGGAAGAATAATAGCAAGAAATGTTCTTGGACCTGTTAAGGTCGGAGATATATTAATGCTAAGAGAAACAGCCAGAGAGGCTAAAAAACTTTCAATACGGTGATAATATTGGCAATAAAAACTTGTGGATTTTGTGGTTCCAATATTGAACCAGGAACCGGTACTATTTATGTAAGAAGAAGCGGGAACATAGTTGATTTCTGCAGCAGGAAATGCAGAGTAAATATGATCAACCTGAAGAGAGTTCCAAGAAGAACAAAGTGGACAAAGGAATATCACACTATCAAGGCGATGAGAAAGGATTCCATAAAGCCTCCTGTTGAAGAGGCTCCTACAGAATCTGCACCAGAACCCATACAGGATACCCCGGTAAACAGTGAGTGAAATGCAGGAAAGGACACTTGTACTCATTAAACCCGATGGAATGAAAAGACGACTGGTTGGAGAGATTATAAGAAGATTTGAAATTAAGGGACTCAAGATCATTGGTCTTAAGATGCTCCAGCTATCCAGGGATGAAGCTGAGAGACATTATTCAGTCCACAAAGGGAAACCATTTTTTGCGGATCTTGTGAATTATATTACTTCCAGCCCTATCGTTGCAATTATATTTGAAGGAAACAATGCCATATCCGTTGTAAGATCTATATGTGGTACAACCGATGGAAGTAAAGCTACCCCTGGAACCATAAGAGGAGATTATTCCATAAGCATTGAAAAAAACATCATACATGCATCAGATTCACCAGAGGCTTTCCAGCATGAGTTTTCTATATTCTTCAAAAACAACGAAATGTTACCTTTCCAATACGGTGATGAGGTTCTATTTTGAGAGATGAAGAACGAAGGCAAGGAGCTCAGGCAACCAATAGTTTGTGTTCTTGGTCACGTTGACCATGGAAAAACAACGCTTTTAGATGCTATTCGGGGAACTTCAATAGCTAAAAAGGAAGAAGGTGGAATTACCCAGAGAATTGGTGCCACCGAAATAGATATTACGAGAATTAAGAAAATAGCGCAACAAACAGGATCGAAGTCTATTTTTACAATACCAGGACTTCTCTTTGTTGATACTCCTGGACACGTCGCCTTCTCAAATATGCGATCCAGGGGCGGAGCACTTGCAGATATTGCAATTCTGGTTATTGATATCAATGAAGGAATTAAACCTCAAACAGAAGAGTCAATAAATATATTAAAAAAGTTCAAAACGCCGTTTATTATTGCGGCCAATAAAGTAGACCTTATAGATTTTGCAATCCCTGTGAAAGATTCTTCTTTTAAGACATTCTTAGCCGCGCAGAGGGATGAATTTAAGAACACACTTGATGAGAAAATTTACAAAGTGGTAAATTCACTCTATACATTTGGATTCCCATCTGAAAGATACGACAGGATAACAGATTTCTCAAAAAATGTAGCCATTATTCCGGTAAGTGCCAAAAATAAAATTGGAATTCAGGACATTTTGCTTATTATTGCTGGTCTTGCCCAGAAATTTCTCGAAGAATCCATATCAAGGAAATATGGAACTGCGAGAGCTACTGTTATGGAAGTAAAGAAAGAAGAATCACTGGGGAATATTCTTGATTCCATACTTTATCAGGGAGAGCTGAGAAAAGGGGCATTAATTGCCTTAAACACAAGGGAAGGCCCTGCAAAAACAAAAATAAAGGCCTTATTTCTGAATCAGAAAACGAGCAGTTCAAAACTCGTTGAAGTAGAGAAGGTTGAACCAGCCTCTGGCGTTCGAATACTAATCTCAGATAAATTGAATGTAATTCCCGGGTCACCCCTTATTGAGATTGAAAATGACGAGAGGGAAGCCTATGAGGAAATCTTAAAAGAAACGGCTGTAACCATAGATCTTTCTGAACATGGGGTAACATTGAGGGCAGATACTTTAGGATCCCTCGAAGCCATTGCATACGAACTTTCTGAAAAAGGTATCAGGATCAGGAATGCGCAAATTGGTCTCATATCAAGAAGAGATGTCATAGATGTGGCAACACTACAGGAACCCCTTGATCGCATAATCCTTGGTTTTAACGTTGAAATCCTTCCGGAGGCTAAGGAGGTTCTTTTGAATCAGGATGTTGGAGTTATAAATGGAGGTATAATCTACGCCCTCGTCCAACAGTGCGAAGAGTGGATTAACAACAGAACCAGGGAGATTGAAGAAGAGAGAAAAAAAGGGATGTCTGTTCCGTCCAGATTCAAAATTATTCCAGAATACATATTCAGAGCAAACAAACCTGTCATAGTTGGCGTTAAAATGGAAAGCGGAAGAATAAAGGTAGGAGACAACTTAATACGTGAAGATGGGAGATACGCAGGTACTATTAAGAGCATAAGGGAAGGCGAACTCTCAAAGAAATTTGCAGAGGCCCCATCCGAGGTGGCCATTGCCATTGACGGAGTAACTTTAAACAGACAGATTTTTCCAGATGAGCCAATTTACACTGATATTACAGAAGAAACTGTGAAGGTATTAAGGTTAAGACCTATGGATGAGGCCACAATGAGAGCTCTTGAAGAAATCATTAAGATCAAGAGAAAGGAGAACAAGTTTTGGGGAACTAGGGCATAGTGATATTTTTGTGATTTTTTGACATCACTCCTCTTAATAACACATAAACAAACAAAAAAGCTGAAATTCCCAGCAACGCTATGATTGAGAATCTGCTGCCTTTAAAAGCAACAGGAGATATTAACGTTGCAATGGCAACAAGAATTGTTGCCTTATAGATTGATGATGATAGTATTAATCCTATTGCGGTATCTGTCTCATTCCTCCTCAGCGAAATCAGGAACATTATACCCTCCGGAATTGAACCTGCAACTCCTGCAATTATCAGGCCCCAGAAAAACAGATTGTTACCCAGCGTAATATAGAAATAATTTGAAATGGTAACAATATTTTGAGACGCAAAATATACCAATAACGCAGAAGCAACAAATATTGTGAAACTATAGCTATGCTCTTGAATCCCCAGAGTTCCCTTATGCCCTGTAATTCTTGTAATATACACAATAAAAATAATTATCAGTAAAATTGCTAAAAAAATAGAGATTGATGTATAGTAGAATGAGGATATCAGAAGTATTAACATTATAAGAGTCAATAATGCCAGGTCAAAGCTGAATTCCTTTTTAATGGAAATTCCAAGAACAATTACAGATATGAGAAAAACTCCCATCGCTACCAGATTTGAACCTTCAACTGCTCCGAATGATATGGAAGAATATCCTCTCAGTGATGAGTTCAAAACTACAAATATTTCATCTACTATGGAAAGAAACGATAAAAATGTTGCTCCGGTCTGCATTTTAGTGAGTCTAAGTTTTGTTCCTAATCCAATGGCCTCATCAACAAAAATGTCAGCCCCGAATGCAAATGAGATTATTGTTAGGACAACCCCGCCAATTATTATGAATAAATTTAATGTGGAAATGAAAGCAAATATAATTGAAAAAAGTAGCAGAAATATGAGACAGAATATACCTTTGAAAGACATCAGGCGAGTATTGTGTGATCACTTTGAATTATGTTAATATTCTCCCCGATCATCTTGCCTCTTTCTACCCTCTTCGTACTTACTGAAGTTGGCATCAGGTTCTCAAGAATATATTCATAGGCTATTTCCGCCTTAGAGGGATCCCCACATGTGTATAAATCAAGAGTGACCAAACCGTGCTCGGGCCAAGTATGGAAAGATAAATGTGATTCGGCAAGAAGGATTATACCGCTTGCACCTATTGGGTCGAACTGATAGAAATCCGAAGATATCTTTGTCAAGCCCCCAACTCTCACTGCTTCCTCGACTATTTGCCCTATAGGTTCCTTTCTCTCAATTAAATTTGGGCTTACTCCATACATATCCGAAAGTATGTGTACGCCCACGGCCACTTTCATCGTCCTCCATTTTTATCCCATTCCTCTAAAAGGATAATAATTTTTTATTATTTAAATATTTTATTTCCTAATGGAATATCATTTTAATATGACAATTAAAATAGTAATGGTATACATTCATACATATCTACATATTCAGTTAAGTATATTTATAATTTTATATATGTAAATAACTGAAATGCAACAAAAATAAATAAAATCAGGCTTTTTAGCCGCTTATAGAGAGATTATCTCTATCTTTACATCCTTATATTTTAGTTTCAAGTGCCTTAGCGATTCAAAAAGGAAACCCATTCTGAATTCAGATACTACAACAATGGCATCCTTACCCCTGACTGCTGCTTCAAAGGCGGCTTCCAACGCAGAAAACTCGGCCATAGGCTGTATTTCCGATTGATTTAATAGTGCTCTGGCAGATTCACCGATTATACCGATAAGTGCACCCTGTGCCACCTTAATGATTTCCCTCATTGAACTGACCAGTTGATTTAGCTGCACCACTTTGTCCTCCGGGATATAATAAATCCTGATGCTCCCGGGTGTTATTGAAATAATCCCGTCCAAATTTGTAAGCAAAACAATATCACCTGGCTTTGCATAGGTTCTGGCAATGGCATTTGCCGTTCCGGAGCTGCCGGATTTTGCATAAAGATAACCTTCTTTCATGTAAAGAGAGACGGTGTCACCTTTTGAAATTTGACCATCGCTGATCGCTTCCCATCTTGTTCCTGAATATAGATCGTCAATATCGTCCATAAGGAAATTTTTAATCCATTCCAGATTCTTCCTGAGGAATTCTATACCTGAACTTGTAATCTCAACTTTCTCCGTGATAAAACCACTTTCCAAAAAATTTTGAACGTAATACCTTACGCCCTGAATTGTTATGGATAGTTCTCTGGAAATTTTGGCAATACTCTTCTCACCATGACTTATTTTAGATAATACAGCTATTTCCTTCAGGTTTATATCCTTGGACTTTGGCATGTTCAATTGCCCCTATGTGCCTTATACTATATAAATTTGATAGATTTTCAATACTTTCGCTATATGATGAAATCAATTCTTTTAAAAGAATGAAAGCACTTTGAAAATAAATACAAAAATTCACCGAATATCTTTATATAATGAATAATTTTCAATTAAGAAGTGTGATTTCATGCTCAATTATGAAAAAGAAAATATTTCCAGCGATCTGCTCAGGAAAATTGTGAAGGAAATTTCAGAAGACGATTCTATAAGGAGGATATATAAGAAAAATCAGGAATTGGGAAACAGAATTGTATCATATGTATCAGATTTCATGGCAATGACAGGTGCAACTTCATTTGAATTTGTAACTGGAGAAGGATCACAAATGAAAGCCATGGAAAAAATCCTCATATCTCAAAATCTCCTGATTGAATTGAATCCTGAGCACTATAAGAATTCTTTTTTGCACAGAAGTTCCCCAAAAGATGTGGCACGTAGTGAAAAGGATACATATGTCTGCACAACGGGAGGCCCAAATGATGTTGGCCCAACAAACAACTGGATGAACAGTGAAGAAGCCATAAGGAAGATTCTTAAGCTCTACGAAGGTTCAATGAAAGGTAAGAAACTGTATATTGTACCTTACTGGCTGGGACCATTTGATTCACCATATGCCAGAGGAGGAATACAACTTACTGATAGTCCTTATGTGGTGCTGAATCTGGCAATAATCACAAGAATCGGTAAGTCGGCAATTGACGAAATCGGAAAAAGTGGAAAGTGTGTGATTGGCCTTCATGCAACAGGAAATCTTGACCCGGACCAGAGATACATTATGCATTTTCCATATGAGAATAATGGAGATGGCCTAATTGCAAGTATCAACACAAACTATGGCGGAAATGCCCTTCTAAGCAAAAAATGCCATGCCCTGAGAATTGCCTCGTTTGAGTCTAAGGCAAACGGCTGGCTTGCTGAACACATGATGCTGATTGGAATAAAATCACCCGATGGAGAAATAACATATATCACAGGTGCTTTTCCAAGTTCCAGCGGAAAGACAAATCTTGCAATGCTTGAACCACCGGAAGATTACAGGAGAGATGGGTGGAGTACTTATCTCATGAGTGATGATATAACCTGGATGAATGTATACGACGGGCATCTGAGAGGAATTAACCCTGAAAATGGATTTTTTGGTGTAATACCCCATACCAGTGAAAAGACAAATCCAAACGCAATGGCTGCAATAAAACAGAATACTATTTTTACAAATGTTGGAATTGATCAGAACGGCGTTCCATTCTGGGAAGGCAAATGTGATCCCCCGGAAAATCTCATAGACTGGCAGGGTAAGCCATGGGATGGGAAGAGCCCTGTAGCTCATCCAAACTCGAGATTCACAACCCCAATAGTACAATATCCAAGGCTTTCAAAGGAATATGATAACCCTCATGGCGTACCTGTTTCTGCTTTTCTTTACGGAGGGAGAAGGAGTGACCTTCTGCCTTTGATTTACCAGTCCTTTGACTGGGAAGATGGTGTGCTTGTAGGGGCAATGCAAAGAGTAGAAACAACCGCAGCCTCAACAGGTAAAGTGGGTGTACTTAGAAATGATCCCATGGCAATGAGACCATTTATGGCATACAACATGGCGGATTATTTTAACTACCATCTTTCTTTCAAAGAAAGGGTCAAAAATCTTCCCCTGGTATTCAATGTTAACTGGTTCAGAAAGGATGGAAATGGCAAATTCATGTGGCCCGGATATACATACAATATGCATGCTGTCGAGTGGGTTCTGGGTAGGGCGAAGAATAAAGTCACAAAAGTGACGAAAACCCCTATCGGGTATGTTCCTGATCTCTCTCAGTTTAATTACGGGAAAGAGATAACGGCTGAAAAGATTCAGGAATTGCTGAAGGTAGACTCGAAGGGCTTCCTCAATGAACTTGATCAGGTAAAACCATTTTTTGAGTCCTTTGGAGAAAGATTTCCAGAGAAGCTTTGGAATAGATTCTACGATCTGAAGGCAAGACTGGAATCTGACCTTAAATGAAGGGTTTTGTTTTGATAGAAGACATCGTCGATTATGACGATGCCTTAATAGTTCAAAGAAAACTGAATGAAATGGTCAACGAGGATGCACTTGAAGGTGCAATCCTTATTCTTGAACATAAAGATGTATATACATGTGGTATCCATAAGGATAAGGGACTTGTTACCATTGGCCAGAATATACGTATGGTTGAGAGAGGAGGGGGTATAACCTACCACAATCCGGGACAAATCGTTTCATATTTTATTTTAAATTTAAAGGTTCTTAATTTGAATGCCAGGACTCTCATAGGTGTAATCCATAATGAACTCATAGAATTCATGACTGAACTGGATATTCACGGTGAGAGCAGATTGGGACAGGAAACAGGCATATGGACTGGCAACAAAAAGATATGCTCCACCGGTATAGCTTTGAAAGGAAATGCCACCCTTCACGGATCTGCACTGAATTATATTAACAATATGACCGGTTTTCAGAGAATAAACCCATGCGGGTTTAATCCTGATATAATGACTTCCTGCAAAGAGATATCTCCAATGAACTTACTGCCGATTAGCAAAGCAAAGGAAGAAATTGCGAAGAAATTATGCGGAGCACTTAAAATAGATTTTAACAATAGAAAAAATTGGAAAGAGGTAGAAGAAATTATCAGTGAGCAATCGTTTGAGACTGCTCCCTGAGGAATTGCTGCAGATAATAGAAAGAACCTGTTCCTTTTCCGCTTATTCCACTCAGTTTCCAGCCGACAAATGGCTGTGAACCTACCATTGCCCCGGTTGATCCTCCCCTTTCCCTGTTCGCATAAAGAACTCCAACCTCAGCATTTTCAAAATAATACTGGATTTCATCACTATCCTCAGTGAATATTCCCCCGGTTAAACCATAATCTGATGCGTTAACCTTTTCAACTGCTTCCTTGAGTGAATTAACTTTCTTTATTGCCAGAACTGGAAGAAACAGTTCATTCTTTATCACATATGAATCATCCTCGGGGTTCTCCACTAAGGTTGGCTCCACGTAGAATCCTTTTTTGTCGAGTACGTTTCCTCCAGCGATCACTTTGGATTCCTTCCTGATAATCTCCATTGATTTTTTATATTTGTTTAGAGCTTCTTCATTTATGACCGGCCCCAGATATGTTTCAGCAATTCTTGGGTCCCCCGGAATTGTCTTTTTTACCATTTCCAGCAGTTGATCCTTAAATTTATCATATATTCCGCTTTGAATATATGCGATTGAACATGCACTGCACTTCTGGCCTGAATAACCAAATGATGCCCTATAAACCCCGTTTACTGCCCTTTGAATGTTAGCCTTATCTGTTACTATTATTGCATCCTTTCCTCCCATTTCAGTTATCACAACCTTTGGATGAACATCATTGGCTCTTCTAAATATGTCCATTCCAGCGTCCCTTGATCCTGTAAAGAGAACCCCGGATACATGTTTATTGGATACTATATATGGGCCAATGACACTTCCTTTCCCTGATACAAATGCCAGTACCTCCTTTGGAACGCCGGCTTCATACAGTATATTGGCAAAGATATGTGATGAAATAAGAAGGTTGCTTGAGGGTTTAAATATAACAGAATTTCCCGTTATGAGAGGACCGCATACCATGCCCACAGTAATTGCATAGAAATTAAAGGGAGCAATTACAGCGAAAATACCATAAGGCTTCATTACACTCTGGCTCTCCTCATTATCATACCCTTTTCCAGTGAATCTTATAAATCCCTGATTTTCTATGAGATTAAGGGAATAGTATCTGAGAAAATCTATACCTTCATCAAGGTCGGCAACTGCTTCTGCTCTTGTCTTACCATTCTCATAGGCCAGGATTGCTGATAATTCAAATTTTCTCTTGCTCAGTTCATCTGCAGCTCTCATAAAAATTTGTGATCTTTTCACGTAACCCAGTGAAAACCATTTCCTGTATGATCCCTTCAGCATATTCAAGGCGGAATCCACTGATTCCTTTGTAGCAGACTGAAAAGTTCCAATAATGGTTCCATCTATTGGACTGATCTCATGGATCTTTTCTTTTTCCATTACGTTTTTCCCTATTATGTTCGGATACTCCTGCCCCAGGAATTTGGTTACGTCTTTTAATGCGTCCTCATACATTCTGTTGAATTCCTGCTGGTTTCCTTTTTTTGCCATTCTCACGAACGTTGATTCGTTTTCAAAGCCCATGGTTTAGCATTGCAATTTCTTAAAAGAATGTTTGCCTGAATATTTCATACGGTTTACAATAAATTTCTGCTGTTCAAAGGCTTGCACCCCGATCAGCTGTAATGGATTGACCCGTTATTGACTGCGCTAATTTACTGCAAAGGAAAAGAGAAATATATGCCACCTCAAGTGGCTGAAGAACCTTATCCTCGGAAATCTCCGCGAATTTGAATGGAAAAACGTTAAAGAAGGTGTCTTCTTTTATGACGCTGCCAGGCTTTATAGAATTTACCCGTATGTTGTATTTCTTCAGTCTCGATGCCAGAACCTTTGTTATTTCCTCGATTGCATACTTTGACGCTGAATATGAAACGCTACTTGCTCCCCTCAGTGCCTCTGACGCCCCAATGTTTACTATGGCACCCCCTTTGTTTTTCATAAAAGGAAGGAAAGCGTATATTGCATTATATTGTGAAGCAGTGTTAAATCTCAGCATTTCCAGGAAGGCTTCTTCATTCTCAAGGTCATCTCCACCAGACCATTTTCCTATATTATTTATTAAAAAATCCGGCTCACCCATTTCTGTAGAAATTTTCTTAGCAGTCTCCTTTATCTGACCGGGATCTGATGAATCGCATTTGAATGCTCTGATTTGAGATGTTTCTGTTAGTCCGTGCGTGTCGCCGGACCTGGAAATTATTGCAACTTTTACCCCACAATTTATAAATGCTCTGATGGTGGACATTCCCTGACCAGCACCAACCCCGTTCACTACAGCAAGTCTTCCAGATAATGATTCCCTCAACAGATCTACCATTAGTGTTAATTTTACTATGAGAGTTAAACCTTTTTATAAAAAATTATTCTGACATGACGCCTTTTTTGGTAAGGTTACCTGTTTTTCTTTTTAACAGTTACCATATATAACATCTCTTTTAGTCCATACGAAATTGAACATGCAAACCATTCAGATCAAAAGATATAATAATGGTGTATGTTATTGTATATCATTGCGTTGATCATTTGATCAGCGTAAAAGGTGAAATGTGATGGTATCAGAAATTATAGGAATTGACCTTGGTTATGGAGATACGAAAGTTGTAAGCAACAATAATGAAAAAATAAAATTCCCTTCAAGATGGTCCCCGTATATGGTTGAGCAGTGGGGTATTGGAGGTTCTATGACAGTTTTGAGGATCAATGGAGGAGAATCGTTCATTTTTGGTGAGGATGCTGCTGGTTCTAATATAAGAGAGCCACTCGGCGATGGAAGATTGGCACATGATGATTCGTTACCGCTCATTGGCGCAGCCATTTGGCTGGCAGGAGTGGGAAGAAACGGTGAACCTGTTGATCTGGTAATTGGAAGTGGAACCCCGCTGGGAAGATTTAATCAGGAACTTCTGGCGTCAAAGGAATATCTTGAGGGAAAGACCTTAAAATTAGAGTCTTCGTCTGGCGAAATCAGAAATGTCACAATAAAGAGAATGATAATGAGACCACAGGGTGTTGGGGCTGCCCTATATCTGCTTTCAAAAGGAATGATTGAAAAACAACCTGGATTTGGTGTGGTGGTAGATATTGGATCAAGAACTACTGATGTTTTGACTGTTAACCTTAAGAATATGGAACCTGTTGTGGACCTCTGTTTCAGTATCGAGAGTGGTATTGGAGATGCAGTTTCACAATTAGGGAGACTTATTGCCAAAGAAACCGGTTTCGTTATACCAACGGATATTGCCAGAGAAGCATTGTCCCGGGTTGTAACGTTTAAACAGAAGAGATTTGGGGGACCACAGGTTGCTGAACCTATACTTAACCAGTTGACTTCTAAGGTCCTTGATAGTTTGAGAGCAAATTTAAGAGCTGATCTAGACAGGCTCGTTGCCATTATACCTGTGGGAGGAGGAGCATCACTCATAGGTGATAAACTCGAAGAACTGGCTCCCGGTTTTCTCATCAAGATACCAGATGAGGATGTGCAATACGCCAACTGTCTTGGGTACAAGGATGCAGCACAAAGATCGGAGAGTTAAACAGGAAAGTGATAAGATTGAACCAAGTAGAGGATCCTGATAAATCCTCTTCAAATTTTAAATTTAAGGGAAAACTTCGCAACCTTATAGATACCATTAAAGAACCAGATCAATCAGATGAAGAATTTCTTGAAAAAAGCGTTTTAGATGCTCTGGAATATAAGGAAAGCAAGAAATATTTAGAAGATATGATTCAAAAAGTTGAAAAATTACTTCTTGAAGTTAAGGACAAAGAGGAATTTATTAATATTAAACGGCAGGAAATAAAAGAGGAAAGAGAAAAACTTGAATCTCAATTGAGAGCTGCAACTCCTCATGCAAATCCCTCAATGCCATCAAGAGATCAGAGAAGATTCCGTGAGGAAGCCCACAGGATTCACTGGAACACGGAAAGGCAGATTAAAAGAAAGATTATCAACACTGAAATGGATGAATTGCTGACACACCTTGAAAGCAGGTGGGCTGAGCTGGATAAGCTGGAGCTTGGCAGGTTAAAGGAACTTATGGAAAAGAACCGTAAAAATGAGAAAAAGTGATTCACGATTCCTGCCTTACTTTGTTACATTTTGAAGTTCACTGAAAAAATAGTATGAAAAATACGATAAATCTTTCCTGAAATCCAACTTTTTTTTATGACGCGGAAAATTTACATTAAACGTAATGCCCTCAAAAAATATATCCTTTAAAAAGAGTAAATGCGGTAAGGCAGGTACAGGTCTTTTTACATTGTTTGAAAATGGATCTCCTTCTGAGCCGCTTTGATCAATAGCATAGCCAATGATAAACCTGATCTGTTGCCAGATGAAGCTCTTCCCGGTTATTGTAACCATGAGATATTCCTCCGTTTCTGTGAATTCGATGCGGTCTATTGTCCTGATTGTGTTTCTGGTATCAACTTTACAAAAATTTCTGAAATCGTGTGTACCCTGGAATTTCAGCAATATTTTTTTTAATTCTTCCCTCTTTCCTTTATTGATCTTAATGAGATATACATAAGATTTGCTGCCTGTATGCCTGGGATTGAATCCTTTTTTAACTTCTGCCCATGAATGAAAGACCATTTCAGGAATCTCTGCATTTAATATTCCAAGTATTTTGGAAGGGCTGAATTTTGATTCTATATACATGCAATTTGAAATTGCAGACACAAACTTGTCTGTTCTTGAGGACGTTTTCAGAACTGTTGAAATGTTATTTTCTAAGAGACAGCGGTTGATAACTGCTTCAACACTCCTCTTACTATTACTGAGTGAAAAACCTTCAAAATCGGTTCCAAAGTATGAAAATTTTATGAGAAATGCCTTTATATGAGAATTGTCCGGATTTTCCATGGCTCCTCATAGAAATGTAATTTAATCTTTAGCTTTTACCCTTATCAATGAACATTTGCGGTCTTGGTGTTTCCGGATCATACCTTTTCAGAAGACTTACAGACATCGGATTTAGTGTGAATGCCTTTGACGTTAAGCGATCGGATTATTACATACCTTGTGGATACGCCACAAATGAACGAAAGATTGGAGAATATTGCAAGCGGGCAGGAATAAGTTTCGATGATTATATTATTTCAAGAGCTGAAAATGTAATTGTGGCAGGAGATAACTTTGTGGAACATACTTTCAAAAGTTCAGGTTTGTGCACATTTGACAAAAACCGGTTCGAGCATGACCTTATAAAAGATCTCAATGTGATGAAAAGTAAGCCTGATTATAATGATGGAATATCTTTGGACTGCTCAGGCATTTCAAGGGCCCTCCTGGGACAATCTCCTGATGATTATTGCATGAGCGCCATAGAATATCTCTCAGAAAATGCAAAGCATAAATCATTTTACTTCAAATTTTATGGTAAAGCAATGGGCTATTTCTGGGAATTCCCAATGGGAAACAGATATCATGTCGGTGCAGGAGGTCTGGATCATAGTGATAACCTTAGACGCCTTGTGCCATACCAAAAGATTCTGGTTACCGGGAGAAAGATACGCCTTAAACCTCTGTTCGAAAATATTTATAAGGGAAACATAGCGGGAACAGGAGAAGCAATAGGATGTGTTTCCCCTATAACAGGGGAGGGCATTATCCCGTCACTTAAATCAGCAGATTTATTTATAGAATGCGCCAGAAGATATGATGATACTCCTGATCTGTTCGAAAAGTATGCAGTGAAGATAAGAAGAGAATTTGGGAGATATTACGGGTTGCACAGAATGGTTAAGAACCTTCAGGAAGGGAAAACCCTTAAAGTTGATAATATAAGATTTGCAAGATCAGCCCTGAATGAATTCAGGGAATTCGGTGTCGATATAACTGCTCCAGCTGTACTATCACACTTCATTATGCCTAAGAGGCACAATTGATCAGATTACGCCTCCATCAATGGGAACCATGCAATCAGTTGTTGCTCCAAAGATATCGTCATTAACCATTGCAAGAACCATGTTTGCCACATGTTCAGGGAGAACCTCCTTTCTCAGAAGATTTTGCGTTTTGTATTCTTCAACGGTCTGACCCTTCGCCTTTGCCCTGGATTCAAGTACACCATTTTCCCAAATCTTTGAGCCTTTGAATATCTTATCCGGATTAATGATATTGGCGCGAATCCCATATTTTCCGCCCTCTTTAGCGAAATAGTGGCACATTTGTGCTGCAAAAGCCTTTGAAGAGCCATAGCTGGCCATACCTGGACCCGGATGCGTTAAATTCTTGGAAATATTGAATATAAGGTTTCCACCGGTCCCCTGTGCCTTCATTATTTTAAAGGCCTCTCTTGAAACAAGGAAAGGAGCTCTTCCATTAATCCGATAATGAAGATCCAGAGTTTCCACAGAAATATTTTCAATGGCCTCAGATTTTAAAACGCCTGCATTGTTGAAAACAATGTCCACGCCTCCAAACTTCCTGACTGCTTCTTTGAACGCGTTCTGAATTTGAACCTCGTTTCCAAGATCTAAAACACTATGGATACTTGCTGCTCCTGTTTGTTTTGAGATATCCCTGCATATACCTTCCACATTTGGATCAAGATCCATTGCGACTACCGCAGCTCCATTTCTGGACAGAACCCGGAAAGTTTCCAGTCCTATTCCGCTGGCTGCACCGGTAACCACAGCAACTGAGCCTTCCAGTGGTTTTGGTTTATCTTTCTTAAGTTTAGCTTCTTCCAGTGGCCAGTATTCCATTTCATAGGCTTCTGCTCTTGTTATGAAGTGCTGTTTACTGATTCTTGATGCTGCCCAGTTCACGTACATACTGTGTTTGATCTGATCCATTATTATTTTGGCTTCCCTGGAATTCTTTCCAGCAGTTATAATACCGTATCCTCTGGCTATTAGGATTGCAGGATACGGGTCGTGCATTGGAAAATCTTTAACATATTTCTCATATTCCATTTTATATTCTTCAGCGAATGACAATATTTTTTGCTCCATGTCGTGAGATTCAGGCAAATAAAGATAGTTATATTTCGTCCGGATGAGCATATCTGGTGTTGCAGGCCCAGCCCTTTGAAAATTTTCTGCCTCCAGCGAACTGGCAATTTCCTTTGCCTCATCAGATGTGTCAATTTCTAGAATTTTTCTGCTGTTTTTTGATAATGATCCACGAATAAATGGTAAATATTCCTCAAACGATTTGTCATCATCATATACCTTTTTCAGTTTTCTTGGACCTGCATTCTCCAAGACATATTTATTTGCTGCATCCACTATTAACAAATGATTGTTATATGCCTCCTCTGCCGAGTCTGAAAAAGTAAACAAACCGTGCTTTGAAAGAACTAATCCCTTTATGGTTTCATTCATTTTCTCGACTTTATCAAGTATTTTTTTTGCCAGTTTGAAACCAGGCGGAATGTATGGAACAACCATTACGTTTGGCAGGATCTTCTCTATTTCTTCCTGTGTGAATTCTGTGTTAGTGATTGAGAGTATTGCGTCTGAATGGCTGTGTAAAACATATTTTTTATTGATAAAGCCATGAAGAAATGATTCAACAGATGGAGATGGTTCAGATGGATCCAGGCAGCTTTTTTTGAGATAGGACATCATTTCAATATCTGTCATTGCGGTTCTGGATTTCGCTTCAATTAGATCTGACATTCTTAATCCAGTGAATCCTGACCTTTCAATAGTGGCAAGATCTGAACCACTACCTTTTACCCTCAACACCTGTACTGTTCTACCGGCATGATCCTTTTCCATTACTTTTACGGAAGTATTTCCTCCTCCATGAAGAACCAGGTTCTTGTCCTTTCCCAACAATCTTGAATATTTTACCAATTCGTCAATTTCATCTACCATTTATTTCACCCTACAAAAGCTTAATTAAAGGTTTACCCGGAAGCGGTATCCTCCTCTTGTCAACCTCAGTGTCATCATCTGTAATAACAAACCTGCACGAAAATATTTGTGATAGATAACTCACAGAATCTTTGAGGATTTTTATTTCATCAATGTCGTTTCTGATGAACTTCCTGTTTTTCATCACCAACGGAATAATCCATTTTTCACCCGGTTTTATCTCTCTGCCGTTGAGGATACTTTCAATTAATGAAGTTTTTTCTGCACTACACACAATTATTCTGATTTCGTCAGGTGTTTTCTTTGTTACCTTAATTACTTCTCTGATATCCGAAACGATGTTTTCAAGAAATATCTCATTGTTTATTGGTCCCATTTGAGGTTCTCTTATCTCTTCTTCAGTAAATATTTCACTGGAAATATATGTGCTGTTTCCAAGTTTATGCCACATTTCTTCGGCAAAATGACATATCACCGGCGACAAAGCCTTCAGCCATGGCTTTATTATCTCCCTGATTGAAGCGGTTGGATTGATTCCTCTGGATTTTAACTTAGAAATATCGTTGAGAACTCCATAGAATATTTCAATGAATCCCAATCGTATATTCATGGCATCCATGTTTTCCCTGTATTTTTTCAGGTGAAGATAAAAGCTCTGGCAAAACCAGTTTGATATTTCTGATTGTGCCTGTACACCACCTTCTGCAACCTCTGTGATAATAGTTTTAAGTTCCGCGAATCGTGAACCAACCACTGATACATCCTGTTCATTCCAGTCTACCACTGAGGTTGGATCAGATGTCACTGCAACATATAGTCTAAAGAGATCTGCGCCAAAGTTAGATGCTATCTGAAGAAGAGATATTGAATTACCCTTGCTTTTGGATATTTTCTTACCGTTGGAAATCATTGTACCTGCGATCATTATTCCCCCGGGCTGAGCGAATTCAGGAAGCAATGCACTGTGATTCATGATATAGAAAGCAAGATGATTTGTAAAGTGTGGAAATGCTGTTATTCTCAAATCAACTCCATACCAGTACCTGAACCATTCTCTGGCTTTTATTGCCATATCATCAGATGAGTTTCCGGTATCTGTGAAAATGAAATCAAGGATCTTATCATCCAGTTTCCCCATTTTATTATGAAGACTCCTAAGTGCATCTATACATGTATAAACTGCTGGATATATCGTCGAATCTGAAAGTGATTCTATGATCCATTTATCATCAAAAGGCAGCTTTGTTCCTAGACCCCTCATTCTGGCACAGGGTCTTTCTTTTAACCAGTCTATAACTTCATTCATCCCGTTTTTATAATGTGCAGGATAGAAAGTCATTTCCTGAACGGTTTTGTGCGCCTTGTCCTTCCAGCTGCCGTTTGAATAGTCCAGAAACCACTGATTACTTAAAACGGCAACAGAAACCGGACTCCCTGACCTTGTTCTTGCCCTGCGAGAAGTTTCATAGATGATAAAAGCGTTTTTATTTGTTTTAAGAGTATTTCCTATTTCTTCTCTTGCTTTGGAAACTTTTTTACCCTCAAATCCAGAATAGTCCATTATTCCCTCATAAAACTCTGTCTTGTACAGTTCTGAGTTTGCCCTGGCGATGGCCTCCGGATCTGAGAGGTCTACCTTATGACTTTTTAAAAACTGTTCTGCAGATGAGAAGCTGTTACCGACCCTGATAAAATTCCGCTGGTCATATTTGATGCCAAGTTTTCTGCATTCCAGAAAATCTATAATTGAATTGCCTGGAACTGATGCAACAATTCCTGTGGCATTATTTGGATCAACGAAATCAGCTGAATAAACCTTAAGGGCTTCTCCATTGAACGGATTCTTAAATCTGGTCTCTGTAATTTTTTTTACAGATACTGGTTCCCATTCACTGATTTTATATTCCTGTCGTGATAGTTTTTCCATTGCTGAAGTGGATATTACAATTTTTTTGGAATTTAAAACGCAAAGGACGTACTTTTCCTCATTTGATACCCATAAATTTACAACTCCTGGTAAAGTCTCAGGTCTTAGAGTTGAGGCTGCTAGAGAAAATTCTTCACCTTCAAAAATTATACTTGTGAATTCCTCAATACTGACCTTATCTGTATCCCCATCTTCTATGTCGTCTTCGCCAACTGCACTTTCTTCATCTGCGTTATAAAGTATAGGGTACCTTCCCTGGGTTATATAACCAAGATCATGGAGTTTTCTGAATTGCCATGAGACAACATCCTTATATGAAGGCTCCACAGATTTGAATTCCCGTGACCAGTCAATGGAGAATCCTAGTGAATCAAAATCTTTTCTGATTTTTTCCGCAAAATAACCTGCCAGCTTTTCCTGATCCTTAAATGTCTCAATTATTGAAGGAATATTTTCAGAAGGCTCATATTCCCCTATGTATTTTTTATACATATCAATGGCAGTCTGGTCTCCTCTTCTTATCCTTTGGGAAATTGCAAGTATGGGAGTACCACTCTCATGAAAGCCCATTGGATACATTACATTAAATCCACTTAACCTCTTATATCGTGCGATAAAATCCGCAATCGAATATGTCCTTGCGTGGCCTGCATGCAAAGGCCCGCTTGTATATGGCCATGGAACCGTCAGAAGATACTTTTTACGATCATCAGGCTCTGATTCAAATACCCTGTCCTTTTTCCAACGCTCCTGCCAGTAAATCTCAATCGGATCCATTTACCTCACACAATGAGAACCGCAGCTGAAATTACTGTGGTCCACTCCCCACCCTTCATAACTACTGCCGTTGAGCATATATTTTTTGTAGTCAATATCTTGTCCTTAAGAACATATTCTTCCTTTTCCTGATCCCATGTAAGGTCATTCTGCATACCGGTAGTACTTGCCAACATCTCAGCTGCAAGCTTTTCTGCAAAAAAACCAGCTCCATGCTCTGTTTCTCCAAAGCTGTGATGTTCACTCAGGTATCCCCATTTGCTTCTATCTGTGGGAATTGCGTATCCTATCGCGGCGGAAATCATTCTGTTCAGTTCATCGCTGGAATTTCTGGCTAACACGGTAAAAAGTATCTGCCCGGGATTGAGAAGTTTAAGACCTTCCTCCCTGGATATTGCTTCGGCATGGGGAGGAAATATGGAACTGACACTTACAAGATTAAACTGAGCTATTCCCCCATCTCTAAGCGCTTCCTCGAAAGACATTAACATGCTGTGCCCTCTGCCGACACCCCGGGTAAAGAACAATTTTTTAGGAACTAGATCTACCATCAGCCCTTATATTTAATTATATATTAAGAATTATCAGTTTTGTCAATTCATGTATCTATAGTTATTTCTGCATAACCTTTCTCAATATTGAAAATTACTTCATTGTAAGTAGCACCCTTTGGAACAAATTTAAATGAGTTAACATTGAGAGGAATAACCTTGGTAAAAGTAATAGTTATAACCCCTTTTTCTTTATTTTCATTAATTTCCATCGGATTTACAAGAATATTAAAAGAATCCAGTTGAAGAATCAGCCATGAAAAAATGTTGACAAGAATCAACTCTTCTTTGTCAAAATGGAGTTCATACTTTTGCATCTTTTTGTATTTCCTGATCTGCCCCCCATATACTATCTCATTGAACGCCATAATACTGTTGAAAACAATATCCACAACTCCATTTCCGAAAATCCTGATTCTTAAATCTGAAGTCTGGTCCAATAATTCATAGTTTTGCTTCATTGCTTTACCTTCTTATTTTTCTCTTTTCTTATAGCCGTTGCCTTCAGTGATGTCTAGCGAAGTATCTTATTAAACACTAACTTATGATAATTTCCCTATGGACATACAGTCATAACAATTGGTCTTGCAAATTCCTTGTTTTTTCTCAAGTTCATTTATACTCATTGATTTTTACATACAGTACATTGGATTCTATCGGTGCAGTAATGAGAATTCCAATAAAATAGGTACTTTAGTTTTAGTATTCTGTTTTACCGATATTATCTCCCAAGCCAATATCATAATAAAAATGGTGCCACAATGGAAATAGCGGAACATCCATTAATAAAGAAAGTGGTATTATTTTTAAAATAAAAAATTTGGTTGAGTAATAAAATTACTCTGGCTTTTCTGAAGAGATAACTGGTATCTGTTCTTCAAGATTCAATCCTATCTCGTCCTGTGAAAGTTTTCTGCCTATGCTTCTTTCATAGAAATCAATGATTGATCTCTTCTCTTCCATTGTGTATTCTCTGAAGTACTTCTCCTTTTTAAGGATCTTTCCAGTTTTCTGTTCGTATGTTTTTGCTGGAATTGAATACTTTCTCTGAGTTGCATCTCTGTACAATTCAGGAATAACGTTGAAAGCGCAGAATGGAACTACTCTCCCATCAGGCATTGCGTAGTGGATATCGCATCTCTCTACCCTGTCAACATCATATGTGTATGGATCCATGAAGTGCATGAAACCAACGAACATACTCTTGTAATGGAAAGCCTTCAGTCCATGGTAATCTCCATCTGTAAATGCGTTGTAAAGCATATCTTTCAGCTTAAAGTCCTTTGGAGCCTTCTCGTAGTCGACAAACTTTCTGAGATTTGCCATCAATCTTGTAACAGTAGAAGCTTTCTTTAGGGTTTTGAAGTTTGAGTCTTTAACCTCATCTGCCATTTCTCCGATATACTCAAAGATTCCTCTTACATCCAAAAATCTTGTAATGGGTGTAATTTTGTCCCCTTCCTTGAATATGTATGTTCCCATACCACAGGCAAAGTGTATTGAAAGTTTGTACATTTCCTTTCCCTTAAGCTGCTCAACAAAGTTAGATACCTTTGTTGTTGAAGGAACTGTGAAAAAGTCCTCTCTTCCAATCATACCATCTGTTTGCTGTTCAATCTTTTTTATACATCCTGGTATAGTAACTCTCTGCTTCTCTCTCATCCTGTCAGGCATTCTGCCCACGAGACTTACTGGCTGGAAGTTTACTGCCCTTACTGCATCGATGTTTGATATACCGAACTTTATAATGTCTCCCAGGTACATATCATTAATTCCACCTATGACGGTTGGAACCAATACTACTCCCATTGGGGCTTTTTTATAGTTCTCCAGTGCTGCGGGTATTTCCCAGAAGTTCTTTGGGTTTGCTCTTGGGGTTGGGCCATCAAAACTTGTATAAACCACGTTTGAACCTGCTTCTCTAACTTTCTTGGGGAAATCTGGGTCAAAAGCTGCCCTAATACTGTTTGTGTTAAGCTGAATGTGCTCATATCCCTCTTCCCTGGCTATCTTAACGATATCAAGGATATCATCTCTTATTGTCGGCTCGCCACCAGTAATCTGAACTGCGTTTGCTCCTACCGGCTTTTCATTTCTCATTCTCCTGAGCATCATTCTAACCTGATCCTGTGATGGCTCATAGATTGGCTCGTTTTCTTTTGCGTAGAAGAAGCAATACCAGCAGGATAAATCACACCGGTTTGTTACGACTACATTTCCAAGACCAGTGTGCGATTTGTGCTTTACGCATAATCCACAGTGAGTTGGACAAACGATTTTTGATTCCAGGTATGCAACGTGCGGGTTTAAAATTCTTACACCACCGTCTGCCCATTTCTTGGCTTCCTGATACATTTCATAATCTTCCCAGTATTTTTCTTTTGTTATACCGTGTTCAGCACATTCTTTGATAAGTCTGACTTCTCCTCCCTGCTCATATACAATAGCTGGGATTCTCATCTGATCAAACTTTTCATCGTCAACGCAAATAGGGCAAAGACTCTCAGTAACCCTCATTATCATCATATCGCTATTGATGATGTTACCCATTGTTCCTATGAACTCTTCCACAGTTTTGAATGGTGCGTTCTTGCTTATCTCAAAATCGCTAGCGAATCTAATTTCCGGGAATTTGTTTCTTTCCTCTAAAGCAATCATTTCTTCATATCACCTATTGTTATTGTACAAATTATATTGAGTTAAAAGTATTTTGTAGTAATTACAGCTAAGAAATTCATTGCTCATATTCTTTTTTTAATTAAAATAAAGCTTATATTTTATAGTTTAAAAAATAAAATCATTCCCCTACCAAAAATGCATTTTCACCCCCTTTGAAGGAAGAGCCGCGCTCCAAAGATATTATCTCGAATATCATTGAATTGAATTCCCTTGTGTATGAAATTAGTCTCTGCTTATTTCTAAAATAAATGAATTCAGGAATTTATTTTATTCTAAATGATTCACTTAATTTCACCCTTTTCCCCTAAAACCTTCATTTTTACTTCATTTCCGGCTAAAATAAACCTGAATTTCCATTACTTTATCCTGAAGAAGCTGTAAAGTGTTCAGGATTAGACTTAGCCAACTGAAGTATATCTAAAACTATAATCAGTATTTAAAAACACGATAAATCCAATTTAACACAAAATCATAAACATAATTAATACCAAATTCATCTCTGTTAACCAACAGGGATGATTAATGGCAAGAATGCATAAAAGAAAGAGAGGGAAATCTGGTTCAAAGAATGTATATTTGGCAAATGGCCATGCTTGGGTAGAACAGAGTCCTAACGAAATAACGGAAATAATATTGAACTCGCAGAAGGAGCATTTGACTTCTTCCCAGATCGGAATTAGACTTAGAGATCAATATGGAATTCCAGGAACAAAGCATGTGCTGAACGCAAAAATAGGAAAGATCCTTCGTGATAACAATAGTAGCCCGGCTATACCTGAAGACTTAAACAGTCTAATCCAGAAATATAAAAGAGTATCAAAACATATTGTTGCAAATAAGAGAGATATGAGTAATACCAGAGGCAGAAATTTGATCATGGCCAAAATGTTGAGATTAGTAAAATATTACAAAAGGGAGGGATATTTGGCCAATGAATGGGAACTTAACAAAGTTCTATAATTATGTTAAAGGACATCATTCCAATAAAATTTTTAGAAGCACTTAATATTGCTAAGGAGAAAATAATTCATTCCCCTTATATTAGAGTTTTAACCCATTATGATGGAGATGGTACGAGCGCTGCGATTATTTTGGTTACAACTCTCGAAAGACTCAAAATACCCTACCATTTAAGTTTTGTAAAGGATCTGAGTGAGGATGGAATCAAGAAACGGCTACTTGAGGAGCCATACAACCTTACCTTGATAGCAGATGCAGGTTCAGACCAGATTAAATTTGTACCTGAGATGGAAAATATAATTGTCCTTGATCACCATTATTATGAGGGTTCAAATTCAAAGTCCCTGAATATAAATGTAAGAGACTTTGGTTTTAATGGAACTACAGAGGCATGTGGTGCTACAATGGCTTTTTTAATGTCCCTAGCAATCGATGAATCAAACGCAGATCTTCTTAAATTTATGGTAGCAGGAGCCATAGCAGATAAACAGGACATTGGTGGTTTTAAAGGTTTAAACTCAGTTATAATTGAAAAGTATGGTAAATCATACAAGCTTCATAAAAGATTGAACCTCAACGGTTTAACACTACTTGATGCTCTTACCTTTTCAACTGATCCGTTCTATTATGACTTAACAGGTAAAACAGAAAACATAAGAGAATTCCTTAACGGGCTTGGATTTGAGCCGAACACAAAAATTTCGGATTTAAGCAATGATGAAAATTTAAAATTAGGAAAAGCTCTATTCGCAAAGCTGGCGCTTCAAGGATGTGAATCAGAAGCAATCAAGTATATGGAAACAGAAGATTTCATGTTTGAAGATGGCTTTACTGGGAAATCACTTTCAAAGATAATAGATGCCAATGCTAAACTTGGATCTAATGCGATTCCTGTTAATTATTTTCTCGGAGATAAGAAGCTTTTAGAACAAATGCAATTGAACTGGAAAGCATTCGAAACCAAGCTTATCGACTATGCTTACCGTTCCTACAAAGAAATGGTTAGAGAGAAGAATATCCAGTATTTTTACGCACCTGGATCCGAGATGGCAGGCTCCATAAGCGGTATTTTGATGTTATATATAGCTGATCAGACTAAACCGGTAATCGGATTTAATGCAGGAGATAGTAACACATTAATCTCCTCCCGGGGTACAAGAAACCATGTTAATAGAGGACTTAACCTGTCCTTGATAATGAAGGAAGCTTGCAAGAAAGTAGGCGGCAGTGGAGGAGGACATGATATTGCCGCAGGAGGAGTGATTCCCAGGGGAACAGAAAAACAATTCATCGAGATAGTAGATAAAATGGTTTCAGAACAGATAGGAAGTAATAGAGTCTAAGTTACTTCTTTTACGAACTTTACAGCTGAAAATTCTTCTTTGAGCAATTCTAGTAATATCTCCGCGCACTTGAAGTGAGCCTTACACTTTTAAAATACTTCCTAATATTACTACTGGGATTCAACATTTGCATTTCGATCCTCTTATGAGATTGATCTTGCAAGTATGGATCATCTTAAAACTGCTATGAGCAATATCAGTCCAAAAGGTTTTAATAATATTTTTTGTATATAACATTGAATGGTACGGTTCGGGATTTATACCGACGATTTCAGATTTTATTATAAGGCCATTAAGGAATTAAAAGAATGGGGACTCCCTTTCTGCTCTATTGATGATATTTCAGATATACCAGTTGATATACCAGTAATTTTGAGTTCTTCCAACGATAAGGCCATGGATAGATTTCAGATAAGAGAAAATTCACCAATAAGAGCAATAAGGAAAGCCCTACCCATACTGGCGGGTAAAAAGCAGTTCTCTTCACTCATAATAGGAATGGATCCTGGACCAAGACCTGGTGTGGCAATTTTGGCGGATCTTATAATAACAGAAGCAAATGAAATGCCGGATATTCATGAAGCCGTTATGTTCATTAAGAATGTGTTAAATGATTATAGCTATAAGTTCTTTGAAATAAAGATAGGAAATGGTGATAAGCCAAACAGAAAGAAACTTATTTCGGAGATTTCCGATTTGAATTTAGAATACACAATTGTCAATGAAAAGGGAACAAGCGGTCCTCATGCTATTCATAATAATGCACTATCTGCTGCCAGGATAACCTTAGTTGATAATACAAAATTTAGAAAATATCCCGATAAGCCTGGGGTGAAAAGAAAAAATGCCATAGAATCTGAATTCAGAACAATAAAAATATTGGTTTAAATTTTATTTTTTCTTGGCTTTCTTCCACTTTGGAATATATCCCATTCCCTTTTTCCTTCTCGTTGCAACGAAAAATAGAAATCCCATAAAAATGGCTGCTCCTATGGAAATGTAATAAATCCAATCATAGTTGGGGGGAGTTCCATAGTAGAATGTAGTTGTATATGATTGCTTATTGCTGTTTATAAATACTGAAGCATTGCTGACTGTAATTTCCAAACTGTGCTCTCCCTGAGATACAAGATTTGAAGGAAGAGTTAAGTTGACTACGACTGTATCGTTTGGCATCAATGAAGACACATATTTAGAGCCAACCTGTTGACCATCAAGGTAAAACAGAACTGTGAGGTTGTATATGGGAACCGGTAGACTGTCACTCAATTGTGCATGAAAAACAATTGGGCTAACCACTTTAATCTCAATTTCCTGTGAGTGCTTTACCTGAACTCCATTATAATCTGCCGATTCCTGTATATATACGTACATGGTTTGTGGAGCATAACTTGGTGCAATCAGAGAAAATTCGAATGATCCGTTTTTTTCAGACACTTTTTGATCTGCAGTTATAGGCTTCATGTTTGTAACATTCTGAGCCCCTGCATATATTGTGGCAGAATAATTTGAATATCCTGGAGTTTCTGTTACATTTAGGTGAAAATATTCAAAACTATAAACTGTTCCCGGATAGCTAAGAGTGGCACCAAAGGTTGCATTAGCAGCCTGCGAATCAACCGGTACAATGGTAATTAAGCCTGCTATTAAAAGTATAATTGAAATTATTGGAAAAATTGCCTTCATTCTCATTTCCTGTTCCTCCTTGAAACAATTGCTGTAGAACCGATTCCTACAATAATAATAACAACTAATATAATTGAACCTGTTAAAAGTGTGTTATCCGGATTGCCCGTATAGTTCGAAATTAGATTGTTTCCACTTGGATAAGCCATTAACCCAGGAACACTCGGGAAGGAAACTGATAAATTGGGCATGGAATAGACATTCCCATGGACAGTTCCATTCAAAATTAATGATATTTGACTGGAGATATGTTGACTGCTGATTGGAGTCAATTTAACGTAAATCGTCAATGTCTGGTTGTAACTCAGGTTGACCTCACTCACGTTTTTTCCATTATAAGTTATGGTTACATTCCAATTATACAGGTTAATAGTATGAAGATCACCTATTATCAAGTGTACTGTCTCGTTGGTATTTCCGGTATTTATTAATTTAACAGGAACTGCACCGTACCCTGAATCAAATACTACATATTTGTTGTATACTGATTGCAATTTTAAGTCATAGAATTTTGAAATATTTACATTCACATAGTCTGTAATAGTTCCAGAGTGATAATTTAAAACAATTGGAATTGAATTGTTACCAGATGGAACCATGGTTGAATTCTTAAAGGATGCATTTACGCTTAAAGACTGGTTTATGCCAAGTTTTAAATTTTTCTTGGCAAATGTTATATTCCAAGCACTTGCTCCAGATGACAGAGATATATTAACCATTGAATTTCCACGGTTTCTGATTGAGAGTGTGTAATTGAAAGATGATCCTGCAGATATGTTTTTAATTTTTCCAAATGTCAGGGTCAAATTATATATGTATAACTTCTGCAAAGTAAGCTGTACAGACATTGCAGTATTTATATCAATAACTGTGCTGTTCGTAAATGAAATAGATTCAGTGTAGTTGTTTGAACTAACTGTAGTGTTTGTAGAAGCTGTGAATGTAAAATTACCTTCTGGTAAAAGTGTGCCGTGAGAATTAGAATTGACAACTATCAGCTCATTGGCCAGACTGATATTCACAGATGTATTAATAATTGAAGTACCCATAGTGACTGCAAAGTTTGTCATGTAGCCTGTCGTCATAGTTATATTCATATATGCCACATTTTGGAAAGGTGAAATGTCTATTATCCCCATGTAAGCAGCCCCTGTGAGGTTATTATATGCATATATTGTGTATGAACCATTCTTGACCGACATTGAATAGAAGCCCTGCGTATTGGAATGAGAGATATAAGAAACTATCCCGTTCCTGTACAAGGCAACTGAACTTAGTGAAGAGTTTACTCCTGCATATGATACTGTTCCACTAAGATCTGTAGTAAAGAGCTTTTGAGAAACAGATATGTTTACAACAGAATTTCCGGTAACCATTTGGTTTGTAGATCCAGCTATTGACCATGAGCCTGTGCTGTTTACCAAATTGTTTTGGAACGTTATTAGATAATTACCAGATGGAACCAAAAATGATGACAGTGATGTTCTTAGAGTTCCAAGGTTAGAAGTTATAAAGTAATTGCCAGAACTCCCAATACTGTTTTTCAGCGTAAGCACATATCCTGTAGAATATACTGGCACTATTGTTCTATTTACATTCAAGTCTATTTTTGTAAGGTTGACACCACCATTGCTTGAAATAGAATAAATTGTGTAAACACCTGGAGCAACGTAATCAGTACCAGAAAACTGACTTCCTGTTGCATTGAAAAGATCAACGGTCTTAGACCCAATAACTGTGACCATTACTTGACTCGTTGCATTGAGGAATACGCTTTGATTAGCCACCGTCACTGAGAGAATATTCCTGAAGAGTTTAACTTCCTGATTGGAACCTGATATGGATATGCTATAGATACCTGGCATTAAAGAAATATTAGCAAATCCGTTTTTTATTGCAGTCGTGTAGTTCTGATTTCCAAATATTTTTAAAGTCCCGTTCAAACTTGTCGAACTTTCATTGTTCAGTAAAATTTGTACTCTTACCCCATAGTTTGGGGGAGTTATTCCCGCATTTAATGTAAGGCTTTCTACTGGAATCATACTGGATTGAAAACCAGATGAATATGACCTTACCGAATAACCTACCATGGAGGGACTCTGAATATAAACAGAGGAGTAACCATCACTCAAAATTCTTGAAGTGCCAAGAGGGCTGTTATCAAAGTACAGAACACTAACTCCAGAATCAAATGCCGATGTTGAAGAAAATGCCCCAAGTTCTTTGTTATATGTCAGCACTGTTATTGCTGTTGAATTTACAAGTTTAAGGGTATAATTTAGGCTGTTTGAAGTGATAAATTTCATAGTGCTTGAAGCATATATTTTCCCAGCAAATACGCCTTGGCCGGATAATCCATATTCGAATTCGGATGGAATTTCAAAAGTGAATGTTCCGTTCTGGTTGAAATCTTTTGAGATGAAACCCGAATTGTATGCGAGCGAAATCTGACCGGAAAATAATGTTGCGTTGGCAATCGATGGGGTGAGCTTAACTGTGGTTGCGCCTTCTGAGTATACTGAAATCATTTTTGTTGAATTCAAATTTGTTGTGTTCATTATTGCATAGCCATCATGCTCTGCATATATTGTGTAAGTTCCGATAGTCAGATTGGAAAAGTAATAACCATTGCCCAGATCCGACAACTCATAAGATTGATTTAAATTTCCATTCAACAGCGCCATAACGCTGGGGAAGTTGGAATAGCCATCTACTCTTACGGTTAATCCCGAATGAGGCTGCAGTTGACAGATTTACAGTCTGATTTTGATCCAATGCACTAAAAACTACAGATTCTATGGAACTACTATATCCTTTATATCCTGAAAAGACGTTGTATTGTCCTGGAAGGACATATAAAATGGCTCCACCTGATGAATTAGTAATGGCACTAGTCTGAGTATAGTCACCCTTCGCAGTTATAGTATATCCTGAGTTGGGAATTCCCCCAGTTTTCATAGTGGCAAAAATTGTGTCTAATTTCACATCAAGATCGTAAACAACTGGCGAGGTTGAAGAGGTAATATTCAGTGTTTCAACGTTACTGTACGTTGTGCCATTAACTATAACACTTGCACTGTAAGAATAAGCCGGGAGATCCCTGAACGAATATTGCCCATTTATAATTGGAGCAGTTAACGTAAGATTGTAACTGGAATTATAGAGCTGAACTGTACCGGATACAACCTGTTTAGATATAAAATCACCTGATGTGTTTGAATAATAGCCCTTTTGATAATAGAGATTTACAAGACCTGATATGGGTGTCGTGTTCATCTTATAATTGTTTTCAATGTAATATCCAGGCAGTCCAGTAGTCATATTGTATGTCGTATCTGTTCTTTCCGCTTGATCCATACTCACATTAACGTTGAAGATTTTAATTGTGTTGGTACCTGAAAGATACTGTTGAAGGAATGTTCCCGATGTTACAAAAAGTGTATCGTTTCCAGGAACTGCCGATATGTTATAGAATCCATTCCTGTTGGTTCTTGTATAACCATGTGGGATTCCATACTGATCGAATAAGGTTACATAGGCTCCATCCACAGGAACTCCAGACTGAGTGGTAATTTGACCGTATAATTTAGCCCCGGGGAAATATTCCACTATTGGGTCCGCGCTACTTGTTATCTGATATGACGGAGGAAATATTATCTCTGTTCCCTTATTCTCTTTTTCGTATTTATATGCCTTCTGCAATGGAATCAGCGTCCATGCATTAGGATGTGCGGTATAGTTTTTATATGGATTGTATGGAATGGACTCATACATTATCTCAAAATGACTCATGTTGTATGCAGGTTGCAAACTATATGTTGTTTGCCCAAATGTGATACCTGGAATCCCGTTACTATGTCCAACAGAGCTTGGAGGAAGCCCAATCATGAATCTATAAATTGATGTGTTATAAAACGCGGGCGTATAGGTAATATCATAACCTATTGGTTGAACGTTTGTTGGTAATGAAGTCACATTATAAGTCCCATTGGAAGTAACTGCCTGAATACTGTAATAGTTTGTTGGAATTACCTCCCCGCTACTGCTTGTTACGGATGGAGTTTCAGTTAGATATGCTGGTGCGTAGAAAATCCCAGGATTGTTACCACTGAAAGGAAACAGGCTATGGTCTATCTGAATATATGAGATCTGGTAACCTGTTTCCTCTTCAAGTGCCTGATATAGATTAACTATGGTTGATGTTGAGTACTTCGATGAAAGCTGACCCTTGATCAACGCAAAATAAGAGTTGACAGGCCCTATATCTTTAATAAAAGTACCATAAATCGATTGGTTATTACCAATCCATGATGAAAACATTGATGGATTCTGTTCAATTGAAAGAATCAGGTTAGCTTCATTTTGCCCCAGGTATTGAACCAGAGTATTATTCACATGCGAGCTAAACTGGCCGTTCCTTGCAGCGATATAATCTGCCTCCAGAAGTCTCGCTGCAAACAGAGAGATTATCTGACTTTGGTTTTCCGCGAGTAAAATTTGCCCGGCTACCTGATATGATTGCTGAAAGTCATCTGCCACCGTGGGATGCCGACCCTGATACAATTCCTGGAATCCATAATCCCACCATGATACATATGCTGGTCTCTGATCCAAGGGAACATTGGTATTCTGTGTCGATAGCCATGCAAGCGAGGATGATAACGGAGAAGAATTATTGGTTATGAGAAGCCCAGTTCCTCCGATATAATCTGTGCTGTTTGCCTGGAATGCATATGGACGCAAAATGGAAGGAAGCGTATTGTATATCTGCTTATTCACCTGCTCTGCATTATTTGCAGGTATTCCATTTGAAATCATAGACAATCCTGCTGGAAGCACCAGACCAAGTGATATCACAACGGCCAGAATTACCTGAAGCCATTTTATATCGGCTTTAATGGCACTCCTCCTCTGCTTCATTGTTTTTCTCGAGTTTTGTTCAGAACCTCTGTTTAATTTCAATATTTCAAGAATATACATTAAAAGGGCTCCTGTCCCTATCGCATAGGCTGGTGCAGCAGTTACGTTAAACCTTGCAGCAGCGAAACTCATATATATGGAAACGAGTGAGAAGACGAGTATGAATATAATTGAGTCTTTTTTCTCCTTGAAAGCCAGATAAAACATATAGATGATACCACCCATACCCATTGCAAAAATTCCAATTCCAAATTCCGATAAGTATGAACTAAGGAGAGGTGCAGCGGTAAGTGGAGATTGTGCTTCAGCAATTGTGCTGTAGACTCTTGTCTTTATGAAGTATCCCTCACCACTTATAATCTCATTAAATATGTGAGGGCTTGCAAATCTTACTGCCGCCAATAAACCTCCTAGAATTATGATGAGCAGTGGGATTGAAATAATCCAAGGTTTTCTTCCGAGTATACCAATTAGTACTGATAGTGCAATAACGCCCAACCCTATGAATAAAGGAGGTATAAACCAGATGCTTGGTGCATTATTTGCGGCATAATAATAATAATAACTCATGGCAAAAGATATCGACACAAAAATTACTGAAATAAAAGTTACATATCCGGTATTTTGATTGATAAAGAGATTGAACACCAGCTGTATAATTATATATATGGCAATTATGGCCAATATGTATGCAGCGCCTTGCCATGAAAGCATGAGTGCACCATATGAAATCGCACCGAATATGGCGTATTCGGTAGATAATAGATTGTTTTTAACATACTTGATTATTGATCCATAATATGATTTTATATCAGTAAATTTCTCTATGATCCTTTCCTTTGAAGACATTCTCATGGCTTTTTCAAAGAAATAAATAGCAAAGAACGCAAAAATAAGCTCAGGTGTATGCATTCTTCCATCTGTTAGAACCCCGGAACTGAGATCGCTTGGTATTAAGGCATAAACAAATGCAGAAATCAGACCGACTTTTTTCCCAAAGACATCCTTTGCTAAAAGGTAAACAGGTATTATTAAAAGCGCTCCAAAAACCGCGTCAAACTCCATAAAAGCGTAATATGCCGCAGTTTTAACGCCAAGGATTGGTGATAAAATTTCAGCTACAAATACAATTAATTCATGGAAGAACGGGTTACGGGGGTTTCCCGACCCTATTGGGTAATTGAGGGCTTGTGTATATGTTAGCAAATGTCCAGTAGCTATAATTTGCTGAATTATATAATAATTGAAATACGGATCACTTCCTCCGGACACGTTTGCCACCATTCCAACAAATGCTTGCTGCCATGCAAAATAATTTCCTATAAATAAGTAAATTGCAACAAGCATTGCTATTATGGTAAGCTCTGAATTTCTAGAGACCCAAGATTTGAATCCCTGTATTGATTGGACTTGAATTTTACCCATTACTTAACTACCTAGGAAAAGCTAATAGAATCTTTCTATATGAAGATTCTTGAAGGCTCTTTTTCTTCATATTATACCACCTTCGACGAATAGATCTTAAGACTTCAATTATCGATTTAGTAAAGGAAAAAGCATTTAGCGCTGAATAAATAGACCCGAGAAAATGAAATATAATCGTTTAAGGGAACAGATAATGAAACTGCTGATTAACGAAAAGCAAAAAGGTATACTTCAGGCGGAACTGGAAAGAAAATTGAAGTTCTCACGCTCTCATATATCAGAAACCTTAAAAAAACTGCAGAATGAAAGAAAAGTTGAGGTAAGAAAGGTATCCAGCAATATAAATCGTTTGTGGCTCCCGTTATACTTCCCGGGAACTTTAAATTATCAGGTAAGAATAGGCATTCTTCGTTCTTCTGAATATGTTATCCATTTATCAAAATTAATGGACATATTGGAAGATGAGAAGAAAAACGTTGCCATAAGAGTTTATGAGTCCACTATAGAACTTCTTCAAGATTTAAACCAATCTCTACTGGAAATAGTTATGGCTCCATTTTACCCTTCATTACTGAATTCACTTATATATGAAAATCCAATAGTTTGCCCGGTTGCATCTGGCGGTTCGGCGATTGTCTCTCTTCCGGGAGAAGATATCCTTTATGTATCCGAGACCAGTACTATGGCTAAATTTGCTCAGGTCTACATTTCTTCTAACAGAAATATAAAAATGGTCAGTATGGGAAGTATGAAGAAAAACATTGAACAATTTTTGAAACAGGGAGGATTAATTACGTTATGGGAGCCTTATCTATCAATAGCTTTGAAGAAACATGGCGTCAAAATAAAATCGAAATATGAAGAGTTGCTGTTTGAGCTTCCGTGTTGCGTAATAACCTTTTCAAAATTATTCTATAAAACGAGAAATGATCTGGCACATAAAATAAGGGAAATAGGAATACAAAAATCAAAAGGAAATATGTCTCCGGAATTTAAAGAGAAAATTTGCCAAATCCTGGGTTTTGAAGAATCAGTTATTTTAAAGAGTTTAGAGTCTTACCATTATTTTACGGACTATTCTAATTTTTCAATTGACTCTGAAAAGCTTGGAATATACCTTACAGAAGGGCAAAAACAGGAGATTTTCCCACTAACTGATAGCAGAGAATAATTTGTCAACGTCAATCTCAGCAACAGTAACCGGGTTGGCAAGTTCATAATTTAGGAGGATCTCAGGTAGAATTTCTCCAATAAAACCAACGCATATATCATCAATCAGAATGGTTCCTCCCCTTCCATTTATAATTACCTTAATAAGATTTGATCCGTCTATGAAATAATTTTTTTGAGTAAGTGCCTTTAGAAAAGTTTCTAAATATCCCTTAATGTATGAGTAACCGTTTTTCGAATCTGCAACAGCAAATGCCATATGCTCTTCTTCATTTTCTTCCCCAAGTATTCTTCCTATCTCAAATATTCTTTGTGGATAGGATCTCCTCAAATTCCGCTGAAAGAATTCAAGCATCTCAGGAAAAATACTATTTCTAAGTTGCGAAAAGTCCTGGCTTTTTGGATTCATTATTTTAAGTTCCCTACTTTGCCTTCCGAATTCAACATTTTTAGAATTTGTGATAAAAAAGGACATAATCTCCTGAAATCCCATTCCGATCATTATCTCAGATAGAATATTGCTGAATTTTTTGTGAGGATTTGCGGAGCCAAATGCTTTCAACTTTATCTCTTTTTCACTTATTTTGTCGTAACCTCTGGCCTTTGATATATCTTCAACCAAATCTACAAAACCCATAACGTCAATCCTGTAAAATGGTATGCCTATGGTACCGTCTTTAACTCTGTAACCCATTTTTCTAAGATAATCATATATATCTTTTTGAGCTATTTCATTGCCTATGACTTTAGGTACTTTATTTACATTTTCCATGCCCATGCTTTCAAAACCCTGTTTTAGTGGCGGAGCGTCCAGAATTCCGGAATCATCTATTAACTCATAGCCCAGAGAGTTGAAATAATACATTGAAAGAAGTTTTAATTTTCTTCCAGTTTCGCCATTTGTTGCCGTTATATCAACGAGAAAATTTTTTGTGCTGGTATTAACCCTTGTTCTTCTGCTGTTTAACATTGGAGGTATTGAAATAATGCCATTTACATCTTCCAAAGCATAAACCTTATTCCCTGTCTTCGCCAGGTCAATGAACAGTTTCCCCTTTTCATGAGTTAATACTATTTCCTCAAGTTTTCTTTCCTTATCTTCATCATAGGGACAGAATTCTCCCTTAAGATCGGTACTGCCATATTTTAATGGCTGTGTTATTGTATCATAGTCATGAAGACCCACGGCTGCTTTTGTTCTTCTACGACCAACGTTATCTGATATGCTTTCATGGAAATCTATGAGATCGTTTAGCAATTCACCTATTCTTTCCCCCTTTGCAATAAATGTATAAATAAACGGCCTCCCCGATTTATTGTTTTCATTGGAAATATCCATATTGCCGGAAGAAAAATTATAAGTTTCATCTCTTTTATTATAGTAGAACTTCTTAATAGCATCTGCCAGCGTAACAAATGAAAAGAGGTCTGGTCTGTCAGGATTGAATTCGATTCTAACTTCTTCCCCAAATTCATATTCATAACCTATGACTTTTGAAAATTCTTCTATTTTATCATATGTCTCCTTTCCCATTATATTTTTAACATACTCAGAAGAAGCTTTGATTACGACCATTTTATATTCATCTCCCATTGTTTTAAACTTGAGTATGCTCTCTGGAAACTTCTTTCAACTTGCTATTTAGTTTAGCAGACATGTGTTCCCTTAAAATTTCCCTGATAAGATCGTCCATGGAAACCGCATTACCTTCTGCAATATCATTCCCAAGCTCTTCTATCAGTTTTCTTGGCAATTCCAAATCTATTTTTTTTACTGGCCCTTTTCCCAGATTTCTCTCCACAAACTCATCAATAGCTTTCCTGACTATATCGGAAACGTTCTCGTACCTGAACTTCTCAACAAGTTCTTCCAGTTTTGACATGGTATCTTCTGATACTCTAACGGTTATTCTATAGGGAACACCCATCATAATCCTCTTTAATGTCTGACAAATGTTAGAACACTTATAAAGATTTAGTTTTTGAACATGTCTGTGAAAAAAATTCAACGATATTACCTACAGTGAACCTTACATCGTTTCAAATCTTAGTTTATACCAAAGAAAAAGTACTGCTTCATACAAAAAACGAATAAAAGGGCATCCTGCAATATTTGTCTTGGTGTCTACTTGAATAAAGTGATAAAAAGAGGAGTTGTAAAACTCCATAAGTTGTTCAGCCTGAAGGCGGACAGCAATGCGGAAACCGGAATCGGAACCCTGATTGTTTTTATAGCAATGGTTCTTGTTGCGGCAGTAGCAGCTGCTGTTTTAGTCACAACGGCTGGAAATCTGCAAACCCGTGCGACAGCTACTGGATCCCAGACCATAAATCAGGTCTCAACTGGATTGGTAATTAACTCAATCTGGGGAAATAACGCATATACAGGAAATTCTCCTGAATCTGGGAATATAACACAAATTGCCATAATAGTGCAACCTAATTCGGGAAGTGGTGATATAAACCTTGCAAATACCACAATATCGTTAACATACCAGGGATCATCTGCAATTTTGACATATGATTCCGGAGCCTATACAAATGTTGCCAACACATCTGCTACAGCTACATCCGGTACATCAAACATATTTAGCAAATCGTATTTTAGTGGTTTCACTAGTACAGCAGCAAAAACGCAGTTCGGAATACTTGTTCTCAAGGACGTGTCTGGATCTTTTGCAAAAAGCTATCCAGTTCTGGCCCAGGGAGATGAGGTCGCATTGCTCATAAACGTGACGGCGGTCTTTAGTTTAACGGGGTCCGGGTTAAAGCCTGGTCAACTAGTAGTTGGAACTATAGTACCACAAACAGGAGCGTCAGCCCAGATAGACTTCACAACACCACTGGCTTACACATCTAAAGTGTTGCAACTGGCCTGATCCAGTACTAGGAGCGTGAAGAAATGGGTCTCTTTGACAAAATAAAAAATCCATTACACAAAGAGACCGCAGCAGCACAGCCGGTTCCGGGAATACAGGCTGCAAATATTGGCACTCCAGCCGGTCAAATGCAGTCTTTAACTCCTGGAACTCTAGAGCCTTCGCCGGAGCAGAAACTCATCGACGGCCTGAACAGGAGAATGGGAAACATGGAGAATGAAGTGGGAAAAATGTCAACCTTGCTGGAATCCCTTAAACGGGGGTTTCAGGAATCGGGTGATAAATTGACCATGATTTCAGAAAATGTGAAGATGGTGGTATCACTATATGAAGTGGTATCCAAAGACTTCAACCCCTTCCTGGACAATACGCCAGATGAAATCAAGGAAATAACTGAGGAACTCAGAAAAGAGCTAATGGGACTGAAAGCACTTATTGAATCTGCGCTCGATGATTTGAGGGAGCTCTACGGAACTCCTGATCTCAACCAGATCTTTAAGACAATCGAACAGGAGGATTTAAATGATAAATGAAGCAATGAAAGGATACGTTGAAGAAAAGATAAGGAATCTTTCGGAGCAAGCTCCGCATTTTGTCCTTGAAGAATTGAAACAGAGGATTGTTAACTCTCAAAAGAAGTTCTCCAAGGATGATATTGATGCACTCTTTCAGAGCATAACGGAAAACTATTCAGCGCAGAAAGAAAAATCCCTTGTTGGAAAAGTCGACAAGCTCTTTGATGAAATTTCCGCAATAGAGAAGATGCTCACTCCGGGAAAGTCTAGAAATCTTCAGGATAGTGACAGGAAAGATACAGAGAAAAAACCAAAACTGGTCGAAAGGCCTTTTTTAGCTCCAAAGCTGGAAAAGGTTGGAGATGATGTCGTATCACTTGTCATTGCCTTGAGGTGGCTTGAGTTCCTGCTGGATAACTATGGCCCTGAGAACACTCTCGATGTCCTGGATTATTATGAGAATCTAGGATGGATATCCTCAACAGTTAAGGAACAGATGACACGGTTCACCAAAATGACCGGGATGCTTGGACCGGTACAGGAATATAAGATCAAACCTACTATCCAGGATCACGTCATAACCATGCTGTTCATCGAAAAGCTTAACGGGGAAGAGGTAAACAGAGAGCTAATAGAAACACTGGAAAGAGAGTTTAGAAGCCTTAAGAAGGGGGTTGACGAACTTTATGGGATTTAGCTATGCAGTTGCTGTGGTAATTTTGCTAAGCTCCTCCCTCATTTTTTTTGGTTTAGTTTACGATCAATTTCAAACTGGCAATGTTCAGCTTGATAATTCACTTTCGAATAAAAATAAGATTATATGTGGACTTGAAAATTCAAAGGTTTCAGTGTCCAATTACTCCGTGAATAAAGGAGTTTCCGGGTTTAATATAACCATAAATATGACAAACAATGGTAGTGTGGCACTTACTATGTCACAATCAAATGTGCTGGTAAATGGTACGGAAGTAAATTTCATTTACTCAAGTAATTATTTTCTTCCACTAATGAAGGAATCAATATCTATGAGCTATCCAAGCGGTAATGCTTCCGTTTTAATCATATTCAACACAGGATATGAAAAATACATTCAGGTGGTTTTCAAATGAGTTCAACCGGAATATCTGAACTCATATTTTTTATTGCTACGCTAATAGTAACTGCTTCTGTGGTTGGTGCACTTGCATACCAGACATCAGATCTTACCATTGGTATGAAAAACTCGTCCACTCAGGTTTCTTCCATGCTGGATGATAATTTCAAAATAATCAATGACCCATCCCAGATACCATACAAGCAGGGAACTGGATATACTTTCTACATTAAGAATATTGGAACTCAGGCCTTTTATTTTACAAATAACACTGTAAACGTCATGATCAATGGAAGTGAAATTCTGAATTCTCAGTTACTCTTCAGCAATCCCGGGAATAATGGAAGTTTATCACCTGGACAGGTGGGTACAATTGTTGCAAATGTTACACTCTCTCCTGGTTATTACACATTGACAATAACAATATATAATGGAATCAGCAAACAGCTAATTTTTGAGGTGTGAAAATGTATTTGAATTTTGGATTGGAAAGCGATGAACTTGAAAAAAGAATGGGAGGTGGTCTGTACCAGGGGCAGATAATTACTGTTATGGGGGGGGTTGGTGATGGAAAAACTCTTTTTTCCATAAGATTGGCCTATGGCCTTGTTAAAAATGGAAATACTATTGCATATATTTCCTCTCAATTTCCAATTAGAGAGTTTATATCAGAGAGCGAAACGCTTGGATATCCACTCTTTGATTCCATAATGAGCGACAGGGTTACTTACCTTACATCTGTTTTTGTGCTTATGAGGGCAAGGAAACCTAACATTGAAGAGATACTTTTGAACCGGAAAATTGTGGAAAAGAATGTGGTGATTCTGGATTCACTTCAGGAGGGAATGTTCAAAGATTTTGAACCTGTTCAGTTTTACAGTTCCCTCAGGAAGTTTTCAGAGGGAAGAATAGTAATGGTTACATTGAACCCTTCAGATTTTGATGAGCAGACCTTACTTAAAATACACCAGCTTTCAACGACTGTGATCAGCCTGAATTCCAAGGATATGCTTGGTGAGAGAAAGCACATCATAGATCTGATAAAATTTCCAATGGCAAGGCACAGTTTTCAGCAGACAATTCCTTACAGGATTGAACCTGGAAGGGGCCTTATTGTGGAAATATCCAGCGTGTCCTGAGGGGAAAAGATGGAAGCAGGAATAAGATCAGATACTCTGGAGCAAGCGGTTAGCAGGAATCCACACCTGTACAACCACCTTGTGAAATACAGAAATGAAAGACAAAGAACACCAAATTTTGTTACTGTTCCGGACTCATCGATGAAATCGCTCAAGGAATTTGATATTATCTATCCAGTGGGCGATCCTATTTTTATTCATGTTTATAGAATTGATGGTGAGCAATTCTATGAAACTATAGAACCGGAAATGTCAATGGAAGAATCTGATTTTCTTGAAAAGGTTCTTGAACTCATACTGCAGAGAGCTGCAGAATTTCCTGCTCCAAAAAATGAAAGTGAACTGGAAAAAAGCATAGATATCCTGTTCTCTAAGGTAGTATCTGTGGGAGGATCTAACAAAATTTCCGGTTCCAGAGCAACGGTTACTCAGGAGTTTTTCCCAAGACTGTTATACCATCTCAAAAGGGATGTTGTTGGGCTTGGGCCGATTGAACCGCTTATCAGAGACCCGAATATAGAAGATATCAGTGGAATTGGACCTTCTGACGTATTTATTGTTCATAAAATATTTGATACATTGAAAACATCCATAGTTTTCGGCAGTATGGAGAGACTCTCCACGTATTCAAAGAGGTTGAGTGAGCGAATAGGGAGACCGGTCAGCGATAAGGTGCCCATTGTGGATGCTACACTTCCTGACGGTTCGCGATTATCGATTGTATATAGCAGCGATGTTTCCATAAGGGGTCCGAGTTTTACAATCAGGAAATTCTCAGATATTCCCATCAGTATAATTCAACTTGTGAAATATAACACCATGTCGGCCGAGGAGGCTGCTTACCTCTGGTTGGCTCTTGAATATGGCCAGAGTATTTTTGTTTGCGGTGAGACTGCAAGCGGAAAAACAACTGTGGTAAACGCGCTTGTGCCATTTATAAGACCTGAATCGAAGATATTCAGTGCGGAAGATACCCCGGAAATCAGATGTCCCCAACCTGCATGGCAGCAGCTTGTTACCAGGGAAAGAGGTGCTGAGGAAAGCAGAGTAACGCTTTTTGATCTGCTAAAAACTGCATTGAGGTCAAGGCCCAATTACATCATTGTTGGAGAAATAAGAGGTGCAGAAGGATCAATGGCATTTCAGGCCATGCAAACCGGTCATCCTGTCATAGCAACATTTCACGCAGCATCTGTCAAGAGAATGATACAGAGATTTACAGGTACGCCAATCAATATACCGGTTACGTTTATGGATAACCTTAATATTGCGCTTATCCAGCAGGCTGTATATGTGAATGGAAAATTTTTAAGGAGAACTACAAGCATAAATGAAATAGAAGGCTATTATGAAGAATTAAACGGTGTTTCAACAAAACAGGTGTTCCAGTGGGACCCAACGACTGATAAGCACCTTTTCAGAGGTATGAACAATTCGTATATACTTGAAAGAAGAATTGCCCAGACGGCTGGTCTTGCTGATCCAAAAATCATTTATGATGAGCTGTTTAAGAGGGCCAGAATAATAGAACTGCTGATCAAGAGAAATCTTAACAGCTACTTTGAGGTGTTTGAAAGCATAAAGAAATTCTATCATCAGGGAGAGGGGGCTATCCTGGCAGGTAATTAGCATGCATGAGGCTAAACGTCTTGGAGCTTTAACCGGTATTGAATTCAGTACAAAGGGCGTTGCAGTTGTATTGATCTTTACGCTGATATCTGCAATATTTTTTCCTTTGTATATTGAAACAAAAAGTACAGATTATGTGATTCTTGCTTCAATATCCATGTCCATGCTCCTCTATGGCCTATTAAATCCAATAGTTCAGAGACAGAACAGGAAAATAAACATTGATGGATCAATACCTTTCTTTATTACAGCATTTGCAACACTGGCAGTCAGCGGAGCAGACAGGGTAGAGATACTGAAAATACTGGCAAGAAAAGAAAAACTGGGTTATATAAACGAAGAACTCAAAAAGATTGTAAATCTTACTCAAAACTGGAAAATGAGCCTGGGAGAAATATCTAACTTCCTGGCAGAAAGGACTCCAAGTGATCTTTTTGCCGATTTCCTTTCAAGACTGGGGCAGGCAACAGACAGTGGTCAGAATTTCGAGGAATTTTTAAAAACAGAAACCAGCACTGTAATGGCTAACTATGAAAATAACTATGTTTCCGCCTTATATTCTTTTGATCTTTTCAAAGATATATACATTTCAATGCTTCTGGCTTTTGCTTTTATGATAGCTTTCATCATGATAATGCCCATTCTAATCCCGGTAAATATGGATGTAATGATGATACTTGCAATACTGGCCATGGTAATGGGGGAGAGTATGATTGTAGTTGGTATCAAAACCGTGCTTCCCTATGATCCAATCTGGCAAAGGACCGGTATTAGGACAAACACTGAGACAGTTCTGAAGATCTGGTTTTTGGGTTTCGGGTTAATGACATTAGGACTTCTTGCAGTATTTTTCCTTACCCCGTTTTTTTCATCCGTTCCTTTTTACTTACTGTTTGCAATTGCCATAACACCCCTTGCAATACCAAGCATAATAGGATCAAATACTGAGAAAGAAATTATGAAAAAGGAGGATATGTTTGGAAGTTTCATCAGGGCACTTTCAGGATCTGCATCTTCCAGAGGAAATATTATAATAGAGGCACTCGGGGAAATTCAACTTCATGATTTTGGTAAGTTGACAAAAAATATAAGAGATTTATACAAGAGGCTTGTCTATAGAATCAACACTCTAATTGCATGGAAAGATTTCAGTGCTGATACGGAATCCAGACTTGTAGAGGTGTTTTCTGAATCATTTTCAGAAAGTCTGGAACTGGGATCTGATGCACAGAAATGCGGAGATATAGTTGCTGATAACTTCGATCGCGTAACAAGAATGAGGAAAAGGAGGCATTCCAGTATCAGCAGTTTCATTGGGGTTATGTACGGTATTTCTGCAGGTCTTGCCTTTGCTCTCTCCATATCATATGCCATATTGGGATTTATTGGAGGAATTTTCAGCACATTCCCAACCAGTTTTATAAATGATCTGGGAATTTTCGTTGCCCAACCTACAAACACAATGTTCACAGTTGAGCTGTTCATTGTCATTATTCTGTTTATGCATGCTTTTGTTGCAGGTACTGCACTGAAGGTCGGAGATGGTGGCAAACTGATTCATGGACTCCACCATTTTGTGGCTATGGTATGGCTCATATCGATCACAATGATCGGAACCAATATCGTAGTTTCCCATTTGCTGATCTGAACAGTACACTTAAGGAATAAGCGTTCAGTAAGCACTATGCAAACGATGCTGGAAATCGGTTCTCTATCAATTCCGCTATTGATTACAATCTCGAAATTATACATATGCATGAATTATTTGGATTTAGAAGACGCATAAAGATGTGCAAAGTAATATATAACTTTAATATTGTAGTAATTCGATGGCAGATGAACCAGCAAATGCAGTTTCAGACAAAAGAGTGTTATCTGCACTGGATAGTGTAATAAAATCCAATAATTCAAGTGAGAAAGGTGAAAGATTAAAATCTCTTTTAAAACTTTTAAACGAACTGGAAGTTCAGAAGGTATTTCAGACCAATGAAAAGGCAAGAGAAAAGCTTTCAATAATTGCTGATTCCATTGTTTTAAATTACCCGGAACTCGCGGATCCAGAAATTATAGAGACGTTTATGCATGCAGACATGCGCAGGGAAAATCTTATTCTGGATTATATGAAATCCATCGTCATGACCAGCAATCGTGAACTTGCGGCAAAATTCCTGAAGAGTGAAACGATTATACCAGGTCTTCCCACTTCTTCTGATCTTATGAAGAAAATGGCCTTTATGACAGATGATTATGAACACGCCTCCATAATATTTTCGATGAACGGGAGGTTTGACAGAGAACTCTTTTCCGAGTATGTATCTGGAAGACAGACAGAGGTAATTAATTCCATAATAATAAAAAATTTCAAAGAAAAAGGAAAATTTTTGGAACTTGCCGAGTTTTTAAAACTTTTACGAATTGCCACCGGTAACCCTGCCTACACCATTGAACTGGCCTCCACCATGAAGAGGCTAGGAGACATTAACGGAATGAAGGATGTTCTAAGCAGCATTGATATAAGGAAAATAGATGAAAGTGCACAGAAACATTCCCTCGCTGAATTATACAATCAGGCAGGTGAAAATGAGCTTGCCCTGAATATTTCAAATGAACTGCTAAACTCAGGTTTTGAAACTCAGGAGATTATAATTGTAAAAGCAAAGTCGCTTCTCTCACTGGACAGACCGGAGGAATGCCTTTATTTTCTGCAGCAAAAAGAGGCAGTGTGCAAAAAGAGTGAAGAGTTGCTTATCCTGTTATGCAAAGCAGGAGAGCAAATCAATAACTACAGAGTCCCACTGGATATTTTAACGGATGTGCAGGATATAATTCAGAAGAATCAATTTCTCTGGAAATATTTTATCATATTTCTGGCTAGAGATTCAAAGTTCGATCTTGCAAACAAAAAACTGTCTGAGATGGAGAAGCAGTTTCAGGATTCAAGGGAGGTACTTGAAGCAAGACTATTCATACAATCTACCCTGAATAAGGAATCTGATGCCATTAACACCGCTCAAAGGATATTTGAAAATGATCCCGGCGATGATAAATCTGCAAGGCTGCTTTTGAATGCTCTGTATTCTAACAAAAACTATAAACAATTCATAGAATTTTATGATAAGGCAATCAATGATTCAATAATTTCCCAATTCAGGTCCATGGCTGCTTCGGCTCATCTGTTTGTTAATGGCGTGGCCGACATGGTACAGTATGTGAAGAAATATTCTGTAAATATTTCTGAAGCACATCTTGTGGATGCCCTCATAGAATCCATAAGGACAGAAGAACAGATAAAAGAGATTCAGAGATTGAAAGACTTTGTCTCCATGTCAGAAATTGAAATAGTTAACTCAATAATCGCATGGGCAAAAGGAATTCTATTTGACACTGAGGGATTAAGAGATATAGTCATTGTTTCCTGTTCAGAAAAACTTTCCGCCATAATTAGCCTTCGATCAATTATGATCGACACAAATTCAAATATTGATCAGAATATATACAAGTGCGGCAAAAATATCATTGACTCCATAAAAGAAACTATTGCATCCATTAAAAAGGGAGCAGTTCTTAAGAATATCGAAGATTATCCTTACCTTAACTACCCAAATACACAGACCCTTATTTCTGTGAAAAGGTTTAAGGAAGCCTCAGAAACACTGATTAAAGCCACCAATCCAAGAAACCCTGACCCTTACTACTATTATCTGGAGGGAGTAATTTCAGGAGCTCAGGGTAACACAGGTGTTGCTTCCAAAAACCTGGAAAAGGCTCTTTCCATGTTGGATTCAGCAACTTTTAGAAGTTATCTTCTCAGGGAATATATGAAAGCGGGAGATGATAAACGTGCTATTGCAGAGACTGAAAAGATAATAAAAATGGCTGGCTTCGATGCTCTTCCTTTTTCTGAGATATATGAATTTTCAAGGAAGATGTCCGCTGACTTCTGCAGCAATATAATTGATCTTTTTGATTATTCTGGAAAAGATAATATTTACACAATGAGAATTAGAAGAGACCATTACATTGAAATCATGGATGATCCCAGGGCCATAGAACTTTCTAAAAATATAATTTCAATGAAAGAAAGGAACGCCAGAGATGTGATGACTTACCTTGCAGTATTAAAGAGATCCGGAAAAGGATCCATGATTGAAGAGGTCATTGAAATCCTCTCTGGAACTGATTTGAATGGAGAGATTCATGCAAGTTTTGGAGACTATTATCAATCAAAGGGAGAATTTGAAAACGCAATATATCATTATGATAAAGCTGATGCGGACGGGTTTGACCCGGACAGGATGCCGGGTTATGCTGACTGCCTTATTGAACTTGGGAAATACGGCGATGCCTCGAAAGTTATTTCCAGAATGAAAGAAAAGGGAATTCTGGAAGTAAAGTTGTATCTAAGATCAGGAGAGATAGAAAAGATAATAAATATACTGAGAAACAAGAAGAACAGAGCTACTTCAGATGATGAGATCTATTCCTTTATTGCCTTAACTCTCTGGAAAAATTCTGAGGTCAGAAATAGCCTCATTTCCCTCTATGAAAGAGACGGGAATCCAGTTCTCGGAAAGTTAATAGCCAGGAAACTGCTTGATTCCAGAGAAACAGAAAAAGCGATTCAGATTATGAGGAATATCCTGAAAAACGCTCCAAACGACATTGAAAACGTTATTATGCTTTGCGAAACACTGGCAAAACTAGCTAGGGAGGAAGAGGCAAATGTAATATTAAAGAAGCTTCTTAAGGAGAACCTCAAAGCTGATGATTTGAAACAGCTATTCACCGTGTTCACCGAAATAAATTTTAATGCCAGAATGTTTGAAACTGTTATGAAGGGCTTTGAAGATTATCCAATGCTCATTAACAAAGATTCAATAAATTACATCATTCGCTCCATGATAGAACTGGAATTTTACGATCGGGCTGAGAAATTAATCTCAAAGCTCCACAATAAGATGATACCACAGGAACGCTTTGACGAATATGAAGAACTTCTCAGGAAAAAGGAAGAATTTGCTGAAGTTCTCTATTTTGCAGTTCGAATTATGAAGCTTGAATTTAAAGCAGGAAGAAAGCTCGATCAGAGGGAAGCCATAATAAAAGCAGAAATACCTGTTGAAATTGCTGGTGAAGTTTTTCAGTTTTTCACAGAATTGGATGAGGAGGTAAAATTACCTGCAGAAGCCTTTGATGCACTCGCAAAAGAGACTCTGAAACTTATCAGGAAGAAAACCAACATAAGAAGCATCAATGAAGTCACCATATCTGTTCTGTTCAATATGATGCAAAGGAAAGACCCGCTGGTTGCCCGGAACCTTTACATTTACATAAGAAGAATGCTTAAGGAAAAGAGGAAACCAAAAATTGATGATGAGGATTTGAACAGGATACTGAGGATTGCCATGAAGGAAAATTTAGTGCCAGACCCTTTAAATATGATTGTGCGGTTTGATATAGGTCTCAATAGATCCCTGGATCTCCTTGCACTAATGGATTACGTTTCCAAAATGAATCCGTGGAGATAATTATGTTCAGAGGTTCGGTATTTAGCAGAAATGAGTTTGTCGACATTCTAACTGCCGTAATAGTTTTAGGAAGTGCTTTTACAATAGCCCTGACAGCTGATTTCAATGTTGCGGTGAACAGCTACTTTACACTGTATTATCTGGTTCCAATTGGATTTCTGGGGGCAATTACTGCATTTCTTATGCATGAACTGGCTCATAGACAGATGGCCATAAGATATGGTGGAGCGGCACATTTCAGACTCTGGCCCATGGGCTTGCTTCTTTCCCTTATTACAAGCCCGTTTGGATTCCTGTTTGCAGCTCCGGGAGCTGTTCAGATATATGCCATAGATAAGCCAGAGCATGTTGGTATTGTTGCACTTGCAGGACCTGCTACGAACCTTATCCTTGGAATATTATTTATGGCTTTTTCCTCTGTTCTTTCAGGGTTTGCTCAGGGGATAACTCTTTACGTGGGAGAGATTAATGCAATAATGTGTCTTTTCAACATGATTCCAATACCGCCGCTTGACGGATTCAAGGTTCTTAAATGGGATTATAGACCATACCTGATTGTAATGTCACTTGCAATATTAACTGAGATATACATAGTAAGGGGATTAATTTAAAAAATAAAAAAGTGTTTTATTTCAGGAAATAAGTGTGATGAAGGCGGCCTTTGCACTGTGCAGCCGATTCTCAGCTTCCTGAAATATGACACTGTTAATACTGTCTGCAACATCGTCGGTTACTTCAAGTCCTCTGTGCGCAGGAAGGCAATGCATAAAGATGTAGTCTTTTTTAGCCTCTGAGACAAGTTCAGAGTTTACCTGAAATGGTTTGAATGCCTTTTCCTTGATCTCTTTCTGCTTCTCCTCTCCCATGGATATCCAAACATCGGTGTATATGACATCTGCATCTGCAACGGCTTCCTTTGGATTTGTTGTGGCTGAAATCTTGGCACCTGTCAATCTGGCTATCTCTCTTGCCTTTGCAATGTATTTTTCATTGGGCTTGTATTGTTCAGGTGTACCGATAGACATATCCATTCCTAAGAGTGCACAACCAAGAACCAGAGAATTTACCATATTATTTCCATCCCCCACATAAGAAAATTTAAGGTTACTGGTTCTGCCTTTCTTTTCTGCAATAGTCATAAAGTCTGCCAGTACCTGAAGCGGATGCTCGACATCGTCAAGTGCATTTATAACCGGGATTGAAGAATTTCTTGCAAGTTTTAATACATTCTCATGACTGAATGCTCTGTAAGTAATTGCGTCAAGGAATCCAGATAGAACATGGGCTGTGTCCTCCACGGTCTCTCCCCTTCCCATCTGCATATCATTTGGGTTCAGATAAATGCCGTGTCCTCCAAGTTGTGTTATTGCCGTTTCCAGTGATATTCTGGTTCTTGTGCTGGGCTTTTCGAAGATCATTCCAACAGTTCTGCCTTCAAGTTCTGATCTTTTGGAATAACGATCTCTCTTTACTTTTAATGCCAGAGAGATAACATCCTGTATGTCCTTCTCCATATCAAGAATTGAAATCAGATCTCTCTTCATTTTCATCACTCCAAAAGCGATGGTATATCTACCGGATATTCAGCAACCTTTACGCCAGCCTCACCAAATGCCTTAATTTTTGATTCTGCAGTTCCAACGCCTTTCTCTATAATGGCACCTGCATGACCCATTCTTTTTCCCTGAGGTGCACTCCTTCCGGTAATGTATGCTACAACTTTCTTGGACACATTGTCCTTGATGTACCTGGCTGCAATCTCTTCATTGCTTCCTCCTATCTCTCCAACTAGAACTATTTCTTCTGTCTCGTCATCCTTTTCAAACTCCTTCAGAACGTCTATGTAGTTCATTCCTACTACTGGATCTCCACCAAGTCCTATAACCGTGCTTTCTCCCATTCCTGCCTCGGTTATGGCGTTGACTATTTCGTAGGTAAGGGTCCCGCTTCTTGAAGCCACAGCAATTTTTCCCTTCTTAAAGATCTTGTTTGGCATAATCCCTATCTTACATTTACCTACTGCAGTGATCCCCGGTCCGTTTGGCCCCAGTACAATTGAACCCATTCTTCTTGCATTATGCACAATTTCCATGGAATCGTGGAACGGCACGTGTTCTGTCAGGATATATATAATTTTAATGCCGGAATATATGGCTTCCAGTGCAGCATCCTTAACGTAGGGTGCGGCAACACTTATCATTGTTGCATCGGGTTTCAGATGAATGGTCTCACTCACATTATCAAAAACCGGAACTTTATCCATGAATTTACTGCCACCTTTTCCAGGAGATGTACCAGCTACAATCTTCGTACCGAACTTCAGCATTTCTCCAGCATGGAATGATCCCTGATGACCTGTGATACCCTGAACTATTACCTTTGTCTTTTCATCTACAAACGAACTCATTTTAATTACCCCCTGCAATTTTTACAACTCTTTCAATCGCTTTCATCATTCCTGGAAATGCTTCTATTCCTGCGTCTGAAAGAATTTTTCTACCTTCATCTTCCTTTACACCACTAAGTCTCACAACGATCTGCTGTGCGATTTTGTATCTTTTCTTGGCCTCCACTATTCCAGTTGCAACTGTGTCACACTTGGTAACTCCGCCAAAAATGTTCACAAGAATAGCCTTTGGATTTGCCTTCAGTACAAATTCAAATGCCTTAGCAACGATTTCAACATTATCTGTACCTCCAAGATCAAGGAAATTTCTTGGATATCCCTTGTGAAGGGTCAGTGCATCCAGTGTTGCCATGGTTAAACCTGCTCCATTGGCTATTACTCCTATGTTTCCATTCAATTCTATGAATGAATATCCTGCTGCGTTAGCCTCCAGTTCAAGAGGTGTTTTTTCAGGATCAACAACGTTGAATTCCTTGTGCCTGAAGATTGAATCGCTGTCAATTATGACCTTTGCATCGGCTGCTATTAATTTACCTTCTCCGGTAATGACAAGTGGATTGATCTCAACGAGCTCACAGTCCTTCTCTTCGAATATTTCATAAAGTTTTCTTAGAATTCCCGTAAACTGTTTCCCGATTTCCGGGCTTAACCCCATAAATTTAATTGCTTCTCTGGCCATAAAATCAGAATATCCCAATATTGGGTCGACTGTCTTTATGAAGATATTCTCCCTTGGCAGGGTTTCTATTTCAACCCCTCCCTGAGAGGTTGCCATTATAATTGGACTTCTTGATGTTCTGTCTAGAGTTACGCTAACATAAAGTTCCTTCTGGATATCGATCATCTCTTCGATGAGTACCTTTGATACTGTATAGTCCCTTATCTTCGAACCTAGAAGTTCCGAAACTCCTTTCTTGAGATCTGCTTCAGTTTTGGCAAATTTAATGCCTCCTGATTTTCCTCTTCCGCCCAGCAAAATCTGGGATTTTATAACAACTGGCTTTGTAAAAGCCTTCACTTCATTTAAGTTTTCAACAACATAGCCATCAGGCACTGGGACTCCATATTCTCTGAAAATGGATTTCCCCATATATTCATAGAGATTCAAATAATCACCGGAGGGAAATCATTTCAACATAAATAAGATTAATTGGGAAAAAAGTAAAAATGGAGATATTTTAATAAAAATTAGGATGTTTTTCAGTATGGCGGCATTCCACCCATACCGCCCATGCCTCCCATACCGCCCATGCCGCCTCCCTGGCCGCCTGGACCGCTCTTCTTTGAGGCAATTACGTCGTCTATTCTCAGAATCATGGTGGCAACCTCAACTGCGCTTTCAAGAGCATTTCTCTTGACTCTAAGAGGATCATAGACTCCTTTCGCTTTCATATCGCCAATTTTGTTTGCCAAAAAATCTATTCCATAATCGATCTTGCCATGTTCGTGTTCTGCCTTTAGATTTATGAGTGTGTTTATGGGATCCATACCGGCATTTTCTGCAAGCGTTCTGGGAATTACCTCAAGGGCTTTTGCAAATGCCTCTATGGCTAACTGTTCTCTGCCCCCTACTGATGCTGCATAGTTTCTGGTTCTAAGTACCAGTTCAGCTTCTATTGCGCCGCCACCCGGGAGAGTTCTACCATCTTCCTTGGTGATTGCTACTACACGAATTGCGTCATTCAGTGATCTTTCAATTTCAGAAACAACATGCTCTGTTCCACCTCTGATAAGAATACTCACCGCCTTAGGGTTTGCACATCCTGTAATAAATGTCATCCTGTCATCGCTGATCTTTTTCTCTTCTACCTTTTCAGCTTTGCCAAGCATTGATTCTGTCAAATCGTCAAGGTTAGTAACTATCTTTGCGCCTGTGGCCTTTGCCAATTTTTCCATATCACTTTTCTTTACTCTTCTCACTGCATAAATTCCATCTTTTGCAAGATAGTGCTGAGCCAGATCATCTATACCTTTCTGACATAGTACGACATTTGCCTTACTGGCCTTTATCTTTTCCACCATATGCTTGAAGGTGTCTGACTCCTGGTTCAGGAAGTCCTGGATTCTTGATGGGTCAGTTATCTGAACCTTGGCCTCTATTTCGGTTTTCTTAATTTCAAGTGCACAGTCAATGAGTGCTATCTTTGCATCCTTTACAATTGAAGGCATTTTTGAGTGAACCTTTTCCTTGTCTATAACAAGACCGCTAATGAACTGAGTGTCATTAACACTTCCTCCTGACTTCTTGTCTACCTTTATGTTAGCCGTATCAACTCTTATCTTCCCGCCTTTTTCCTCGGAAACAGCGTTAACAGCCTTTACTACCAAATCACTCAGTATCTCAGATTTTAAACCTATATTCTTTCCGGAAAGTGCAGTTTCAGATATCTGCTTCAGAATCTTATCGTCAAGTGACTTTGTTGCTATGACCTCAAGGTTCTTTTTTACCTCGTTCACAGCAAGCCTGTAACCGTTTGCTATAACAGTTGGATGAACACCCTGACTGAGGAGTTCTTCCGCCTGCTTGAGAAATTCACCAGCAAGTATAACAGCCGTTGTTGTTCCATCTCCAACTGCTGAATCCTGTGCTCTTGCTACCTCTACTATCATCTTTGCAGTTGGGTGATCAACATCCATTTCTTTGAGAATAGTGGCACCATCATTTGATATAATTATGTCACCGATTGAATCAACCAGCATCTTATCCATACCCTTCGGACCTAGTGTAGTTCTAACTGCATCAGCTATTGCCTTTGCTGCTTCTATGTTAGCCTTCTGAGCATTTTTTCCCTGTTCCCTGTTTGTTCCTTCTTTCAGCACGAATATTGGCATATTTCCTGTTAACATTATTTGTACACCTCTATTGGTGGATAAATTTGTTCTTCAATATAAAGTTTTTGAATATAATTTTCAGATTAACAGGCAATAATCCATAGCATTCGAGCGATTGTAATATCCACCATATTTTAATAAGGGAAAATCTCTTTTATCGCTTTGTATCTTTCCAGTTTTCTCTATGCTTCCATATCTCTGTATGTGTATAATATTGCAGGTAATTTCAATTATATCAACATAGGGCTATTGGAGGATATGTGATACCTGCTCTTTATAAGCCAGTATTCTGTGAATGATAATTTCAATTCTTTTAACGTATCATGTTGATAAATATATATCACTTATAATTCTATTTTAATCGTAACAAAGTTCAAAAATGTGTTTTATTTGAAAAATGAAATTAAAAAAATATGTTTAGAACTATTTCACTTATGAAACTGGAACGTATGAGAAATAGTTCATCGGTACATTGAAACTGTATGTGTTGTAATTACTGTTATCCACAAAGAATATGGGTGTGCTTCCTGCTGATTGATATATCGTGTAATCAACATTTGACCCAGAGGTCCCAGAGTCAGCGCTCAACTCATTGTTTACTGTAAATTCACTGAAGTGAACTGTGGATGAGGTATATATGGAGATTGAAGACATGTCTGATATGATTGCAGATGAAAGACCAACCTCTGAGCTTGCAAGTGCTATTCCATTAACAACATCTTCTGCATCTGCACCACCCGGGATTAAACCTGTGGCTGCATTTATTGCTAATGCTACACCCAAAGCCGCTGAAAATGTTCCCATTGCATTGTTTACCTGTGCCATTTCTGATTTTGCATTGTTATATTCTTTAACATAGTTGTTATATTGAAAATCAGATAAAGTATCTCCAGCGTTAATTGTTCCAGAATTTACCTTTACCATACCCAGAGAATTTAAAACTGCTGACCAGTCTGATGCAGTGGTCTGATTTGAATTTAGTCCAGTAGTGTGTGCCTGATCATACAGGTTTTCCACGACAGCCAAGTTATTTGACATAGATGAGATTGCCATTACGGTATAAGGTGCGCTTTCCAAGACACCACAGTACCATTTCCCATTCAAATAGACATCCTGAGGTGTTGCATCCCGATATTCGTATGCCGTAAATGTGACATTTGGTATATACACCATAGACATGCTCCCACTTATTGTAGTGTTGGAGTCAAGACTGCCTGAAACAGATGTAATACTGCCTGACTTGAATGAACCTGATGTGGAATCCATAACCTGAGAACTTGCGGAATCTACCTGACATGCTTCAGCTGTATTGAAACTCATTCCGGATGCGCTGGACATATCTGCAAACGATGTTAATAATTTCGATTGGGATGGTAACTGCTGTGTTGATATTGCCAATGGAAGCGGTCCGGTCCATGATTTTCCGCCCAAAGACTGTAATATAGAATCAATATCCGGACAAGTCGAGTCATCTTGACATCCATCTCCGCAATAAGGTATACATGGTGTGCCCCAACCTCCAGGAGGACCTATTATTCCTTCTGTGTGAATTTTCACCGGGTGTAATCCATGCATATCGGATATGTTAAACGGCCCAACATATGACGGATGTGAGAGATTGAAGAATATATGTGATTGCATTGAAATAGACGGAGAATTTGGATTTGTCACATATGTCTGCATATCATTGAATACTTCGCTGAATGGAGAATACTGTATATTGTTGTAATATCTGTATTCGTATATGGTTCCATTAATTATAAACGAATATTCCGCCTGAAGCATAACTGAAACATCACTGCTGTTTGATATTCCGCTTGCTCTCCACTGTCTTGCAATGTTATAGAAGTTGTTTCCGAGTATACCGGAAAACTGACCGTTTGATGATAATCTTCCTCCAAGTATTGTAACATCATATGGATTGTTTGACATGTTCATTCCAGTCATATTGACAAACTTGCCCTCCGGTGTTGTGTTTAGATTCATGGGTATTACGGATAGAAGTGAGAAGAATACATTCTCATTATTGTAATATTTTGCTGCGTTTTTTGACACCATTGCAAATGATGATACACCTGGCGGTGCACCTGTGAACTTCACAGACAGATCTACCGGAACACCCTTTTGCAGTTCACTGGAATGTATGTATACAACATATAGCCCCACTGATCCAACCATGATCAGGGCAGCAATAATTGCAAACGTCGTCTTCTTCCTTGCCTTTGCTTTTTCTATGAGTGAACCCATTTTTCCGTTTATGGATTCCCCATTAAAGTATTCTTTTATGCTTTTCATCAGAGCCCGAATGAATAGGAATATATATATTATGTGATAAATGTTAACACGGCAATCCTTGGTCAATGGGCCTTATTATCTATGAACAAAATGTCAATGCTGAAAAGATAGTTTAGCCAAATGCCATTTTATCGTAAAATTTAAAGCTGATTAAGCCCTAAATTCCTAATTTTTTCCTGTTTTCTATACTCCTGAGAATATCTCCCGAGCGGGTAATCACCAGTATCACAGAATTTAATCAGCTGTGACAAACCTGGATGAACTTTAACGATCTCATTGTAGAGTTGAATAGAAAAATTTCTCAAATCATAATGCGCTTGAGGAGTGCTCCTCAATTCTATGAAGTAAGCGAATTCTCTAAAATTACCATGAATTATAACTGGATGTCTGTAAGCGAATGGTATTGCGTATTGAGCCATGATTTTGTCATTAGATAGAGTGATGTTTTTGAATAGAAGCTTTGCTTCCTCCATCAGCGAAACAAATTCTCTTTTCTTCGCATCATCTGAAGAAATCACAGAGGGTATATCATATCCAAAGTCGGGGGTTAGATGCTTCCTCAATATGGTAAACATCCTGTGTCTTTGAAGATCTCTGAATGCACCAAAGTTCAGATTTGCCTCTACTGTATATCTGATTGATTCGAATGCCCTGGGAAGTTTATCCCTCCTGTTTTTTCTGGCATTCATAATCTTCTGAATTACCTTCGCTTTTTCATTTGAATCGAGAGTTTTTACATACTTTTCAATTTCTGCATACGAGGAATCGTTTGAATAGAAAAAATTTGTCAGGAGTAAGTTGATGGCCTGTTCCTCATTTAAGTCAGGTATTAATGAACTTCCTGCCTGACCTGATGGTAGCATGGCTTGAAGTTTTGAAATTTCTGAAATGGAGATTCTGTAATTTGTCTGATCTGTACCATGTTTGGAAATGGCAGACTTAATTATTTCACCATATTCCGGTTCCAGTTCCTCATAGAGTGCCTTTGCGATTTTCTTAGCTTCTTCGTTACCTGAGGCGTTCATTTTCTGAATAAGGTTGATAAATGCTCTTGCATTTCCAGATATACCCATATTGGTCAGTGTGGATGCTGGAAGCACAAAGCGCAAATCATCAAGTGCCCTTGCCCTTATTGCCGAGTCGTAAGATTTCCTTGAAATTTCCTTATCTGAATTGGTTGATGATGCATAAGATTCCTCCGGATATTTCTCCCGAAGAAGTTTCACCGTGTAATCGTAATTTTGTTCGTAGAATAAGAAGAGACGGTTACAATAGTTATCATAATCAGAAGCAAATTTGCCCTTCATACCCAATGTTTCAGAATTCATATAGAGAAAATTATCCTTGTATTTTTTATCATACCTGACATATCGCGAAGATTTTTCAAGATAAGATAGCCCTATCCTTGATTCTTCAATGAGCTTGGCGGTTATATTTGATACATTTTGAATGGAAAGCTGTATATTTACAAGTTCAGCAACAGATTCGTCTCCGTACTCCAAAAAAACCCTCCTGTAAAAATCCCTACCTCTCGATTCATTGTTTTCAAATTCTTTTGAGTACAGTTCACGAATGTCTAATGAAGCTGTTCTGCTGTACCTTGAGAGAAGTGCGCCTCTATCGAGCTGGTTTTCCAGATTTATAAGAAATATGTTTTTATCAAAATTAGAAAAAGGTTTTTTTGGCATTGTTAAAACTTTTATGCTTTTGGAACAAAGTACACATCAGTTGGGTTCAGTTTCAGATTTCTCCTGAATTTTGCCCTTATTGGCATTCCAACATAAAGGTCCTCAGTGTCAACTCCTATTATCCTGCTCATGAATAGTGAATCTACACCCTCGAATTCTACCAATACCAGATGGAATGGTGTTTCGTTAAGGAATGCTTCTCCTCCAAAATAGCATGTTGTGAATGCGTGTATTTTTCCCTCGTTTGGTAGTTTGTACCATTCTGTTTCTGCACCACACTCCATGCAGTGTCCCCTAGGAGTACCATAGGTATAACCGCACTTCTTACATTTACTCCCGAGGAGTTCCTTGCGGCCAAGAGCTTTAAAGAACTCTGAGTCCTGAGCATAGCTGTGTACGTAATCAATTTCATAGTGCGATTTCACTATCAATGGATCAAAATTGTAAACTACTGTTCCATCCTGTGTTTCTTCCAGTTTTGCCTTTGGATTTATTGTCATTTTACCGCCTCCATAATTGTTGCCGTAACATAAGTTCCAGTTCCGGCATGGCTGTGAATCAAGCCGCGCTTTGCATTGGGTATCTGCAGGGCATCATCCTTGAAGTGCTTTTTTATTGTTCTCTGAAGCTGCCAGAACATGAACACCGCCTGCATTATGCCTGTAGCACCAACCGGATGCCCGCATGCGAGTAAACCTCCTGATGGATTTACAGCGACCTTTCCTTTCAGATCAGCTTTTCCTTCCTCTACGAAATGTCCACCCTCCCCATATTTACATAATCCAAGATCTTCATAAGTCTGAATTTCAGATGATGTATATGCATCGTGCAACTCTACAATATCCAATTCTTCCAGTGGGTCGGTAATTCCTGCAGACTGGTATGCTTCTTTTGCGGCAGATCTTCCTGCCCTGAATGAATGGATTCCGGGATATTTTAAATTCTTATAATCTGCTTCTGTCTCATTTGGAAGAAGAATAACCTTTCCATGAGGTCTGTCAGACAGTCTCATTGTATCTGTTCCCGTTCCAATTCCCTTAATTAGTACAGGATTGTCACAGAGTTCGAATGCTTTCTCTTCGTTTGCGAGAATTGCCACTGCTGCTCCATCTGACATTGCACAGACATCAAGCCTGGTAAGCGGATATGAAACCATTGGTGATTTTCTTACATCCTCCACAGTTATTTTCATAGGACTTTGTGCATATGGATTGTGCAGAGCATTCCCATGGTTCTTTACTGATACTTTGGCAAGCTGTTCAACAGTTGTTCCGAATTCATGCATGTGCCTTGTTGCCATCATTGCGTAATATCCTGTATAGAATCCACCAATTGGATAATCAAAATTTGTATCACTTGCAAGGGCAATAAATTCATTCCCCTTCCACGTATTGACATGAGACATTGTCTCAAAGCCATAAACAACGCAGGTATTCATTCTTCCTGATGCAACTTCCTCAACTCCTGCCTGGAAGGATAAACCTCCTGTGGCTCCCCCGCCTTCAACTCTCTTACTTGGCTTTGGCGTGAGCCCCAGATAATCCTGAGCCATTATACCTGACATTAACTGTCTCTGAAAATGGTCAGAAAAATATGAAGCTACTGACCCGTCTATATCTTTCAATGTCATTCCAGCATCGTTCAAGGCATAATCAAATGCCTTTTTTGTTCGCAGTCTAAAGTCCGCTTCCGGAGAGGCTTTGGTAAATTTGGTTACACCTCCAGAAATCATATATACGTCCTGTCCTTTGTTTTTCATACGTAATCCCTATTCCTTCACAATTATTAATTTTCCTTTTTTTAATAACTACAGATTTGAAAATGTTTTCCTTACGAATCAGTTTCGGTTATAACTATAGAAATAAAGGCTTCTATTTGCTTCCGGAACTGATAGCATACAATTCCAGAATTCCATCGAATATACTTAAAATACCCGCAATAAGAAGAAGTATCAATGCCAAAGTTCCTGCATTTACTGCACTTATATATATGAGATTCCATTTGACAGATTGAAAAACATTGTATGAGATCATAAGCAGTGAAATTACAAGAAACAGAACTATCTCAAAGAATCCACTGAACAATCTTAATGAAATTCTTTCCATTGATATTAGATCATGAATAAGATAGCTGAAAACTATGACTATAACTGCAAAGAGTACAACAATTGGATCAATGAAATATGTCATTACGGCAAAGAAAAGTGTTAAACCGGAAACCATCAGCGGGAATAGAATGCCGTTCCTTCTACCAAGCTGGCTTCTATAATTAAACCCGGAAAAAACAATCAACCCCAAACTGATGAGAACCATGAAATCAGTTATACTTAACAGAAAATTTTCTCCAGCACTCACCAGTACTATAATGAATAACAGCGTGAAAACCCATGAGACCCTTGATACCGAATATGGAAAAATCTTATCCTCACCCAGTGCCTTTAAATGTCTTGAAGCTGCAAGAAATGCCGGCGTGAAAGTAGTTATGGTCGCAATAAGAAAAGCCACGATGAGGAAAAATAAACCAGGATAACCCTGAAGACTTTGTGCAATGTAAAAAGCTGGGATAGTGGCAGTTTCAATAGCTCCTGTTGCAATACCTGAAAGCATAACAGACGCAGAATATAAAATATTAATGGAAGACGAAATAAGAACTGTCAGAAACATGGAAACCTTTAAAATTGTTGCCTTTTTGACCTTAATTTTTTTATTGATAAACAACAATTTCATTGTTATTTCTTCCTTAACCTCACGCTGAAAAGCCATAATTTCCTGAAATCCGAAGAACAAAATGTAGAGATATCCTGTGTTGATGAATAGATCAAAAATCCAGTTCGAACCGAATGAAACCTTGTAAAACCTGGCAAAATTCAGGTGCGGTCCAAATATAAGCAAGGATTCACCTATTAAAATTGAAGCCATAATTATAACAAGAATAAGTTGAATCCTCCCAATGGCTACAAGGAACCTTTCTTCATAGAACGCGTTAATGATGAACCATATAACAATCATAAAAAGGATGGTATAAACGATCGCCGGTTCACCATAACCTCCTAAAAATCCTGATGAAATCGTATTTGGCAGGATTATATATAGAAAATCATAGAAGATGATTATACAATATGCGGAAAGGGAAGAATTGGCCACCCACATTGAAGTCCTGGATACAAAATACTTCAGGGAATCCCGTCCGTATGCCTCTCTTATAAATGTTGGACCACCTACTATATCCTTTCCATTCCTTGCATGGAAAGCATAAACATCTGAGTATACCTTTGCCATTCCAAAAGATATAAGGGCAGCCCAGTAGGAGAGATATAACAGAAATAAAACCATACTGAACTGCGTTTTCAGGTATAAGCAGAAATAAAGGAGAACCCAATGTCGATCCCACTCCAAGACCAATCATTATCCATATCCCATAAGAAGGATTCCCTTTGCTTCGAATGGATGGTTTCACAAATTTGACACGATAAGTTGTCGGGTACGATAATACAAGAATAAGACCAAAAAATATGAGAGAAATAATTAATGCAAAATAAGCAACTGTTCCGATCTCAATATGAGATAGACTGGAAATTTTATTAAATGAGCCGAGAGTTAGAATTGCACCAGTTAATATTAATATGGCACCAAATACAGTTGACACTAGACGCAGTGAGATTAGAAACCTTGCAAGCCTTCTTTTTTGCATTTCTTCAATACTCCAGTTACACTTATTTCACGAGAGTCAAAAGTGAATTTTTTGCCACCCTTATTGTATAGAATGCGGATACCAGGAGAAATACAGCCAGAAGGAAAGAGATTATAACTGATATATATAAAATCCCGGTTGATTCCCCATAATAAGCGATCCCGTTTGAATAATAAGAAAGAAACGCCTTCAATGAAAAATTTGGAGAAAGGGATGGAAAGAGGAAGAGTGCTCCAGCAATAAACAAAACAGCCGCCATTATGAACTGGCCTATTCCTGTTATAAGAAGCTCTTTAAATCTCTGATTTCTTGCAACAATTACTGACGCAAAAAATTCCTTTACCTGTATGTCATCTTCCATTAGCATTTTCACTATTTTATATCTTGAAATTTCCTGATTCTGTTCCGTGAGCAGCATAACACCTTTTATTGTTAATTTAAGCTGATCCAGTAATGGTTTTAAGGAGTCTTTTGATTCTTGATTTTCCACTGCTTTGGAAAAGAAGGAACAATATTAGCTTTGCCATTTAATTGTTAGCAATTGATAATGAATCTAAATTATTTAATTAAAAAGTTTTCAACAAGAATTAATAAATGATAATTCATTCTCTCTAAAGATGGAAATGCAGGATTCCTCAAATGTAAAGAATTTAAGGCAATTAAAGTCGTTCTTTACTTATATGATTGATGCGATAGGCAGTCAGAAGGAGTCTTTGCAGCAAAGTGAAATTCTTGAAAAATTAAAAAATTCAATCCCCGGAGAATTAGCAGATATTGATTCAATAACGAACTCAATAGCTAAAGTATTTGAAACCTACAGGAATGAAAAAGGCATTACTAGCATATTAGATACAGAAACAACAGTTGTAAACTTTGCAAAGGGGGCAATAGAAAATTACAAAAAACGAGTTGTTGATGAAAAGAATCAAAAGATTAATGAACTTACTGCCAACGTAAATGCTCTCATACTGAATTCCAACAAGTCGATGCAGGCATATCTTTCAAGCGATCCCATAGATATCCTTGACTACTCAATAGGAATAAAGTGGACCAACGGAGCATATGAGGGAATTGCAAGATATTCATGCCAGAACAATATTGAATATGATTTTACCCTGAATACAAGAGATTCAGAACTTCTTAAGGAATCTTTAAAGTTCTCAATGCTTGAAAAGGGTCTAAAGATACCTGTGAGATCTGCTTCAACATGGATAGGAAAGGATCCTCAACTGGATTATGAGAAGCTTGATAAATACAGCATGGTTTCATCTACCATTACAAAGGGGAACCTGTTCGTGGTATTTCAGGATCCTGAGAAATCATCCGCTTTTACATTTGTGATGTCAAGGGGAACAGACAATTCATTCTTATCAGTGGAATATAAGGACGAAAATGGAAGTGTAGACATTACGGGTCAACCGGCAATGAACAACATGCTGGAGATCGAGAGAATTGAAGATCCTCTTGACAGAATATACGGAACATTGCTGGAATTAGAGCAGAACAAACTCAAATTATCCCGATTGTCTGTGAATGGAAAAGATGTTTTAGCTACGTCATCTTTCCTTGAATTTGGTAAATTTATTTTTGATATCATGAAAGAAAATCTAAAGGACTTTATTGCTAATTTACCTGAAAAAACTACTGAACCTAATATAAATGGAGGCTTGTCGAAAAGCTACATACGGGAAAGACTGAGGGTTCTGGGGGAACTGGGCAACGAAATGCTTTTAGAATTGGATCTAAAGAAAAACGGGAACTGAATATTACAGTGGCTAAGGGAAATTAGTTATGTTTTCCATATTATGGATAGAATTATATGAAAAAAGTAGTGCTTTATAGGACGATGAAAAGCATAAAAGAATTTTTCAACAGCCAGATGTCAACAAACATTAACCTGGAAAGGTTTAAAATAAACCAGCTTTTGAAATTTAAAATGTGATTCTTTCATTTAATGATTAATATTAAGGGAACTGTTTTTGTATGCATGGTCTTAATTTAGCAAAGAAATTAAGTCACTGAGCACACCAATAGATGTTTCAAGAGGCCCATCGTAATCTTCCGATACAAAAATTGGGGCTCTTAGAATGGGTTTGATTTCATATGCCATTGCCTTTGCTTTAAGGCTGTAAAATTTATCGCTCTCATTGACGTCTTCAATACGTGATTGTGCAAGAACTCCATCCTGTGTCTTTTTAATGCTTGAAATGAGCATTTTCCTTGTTCCCTTGTGAAACTCCGTGCCTGATTCTATCCCCTCGAACTTCTGATCCTTCAGCCTTAATTGCGTTCCAAAAAGTGAATTTGCAACAATAACTGTCTTTCTTGCACTATCCAGCCCTGATACATCATCAAAATAATCTGTTTCAGCAAATCCTTCTTTTATTGCATTATTTATTGCTTCTTCCTTTGTGCCGCCCCTTCTCATATTTTCAAGAATGTAATTTGCTGTAAGATTTACTATCCCCCTGAAACTCGAGATTTCCATTTCCGGCAGGGCAGATTTGACCATGTTGAACAGGGGAAGACCTCCGCAAACTGTTGATTCGTACAATATGCTCCCTTTACCTTCCTCTGCTAATTTCATAATTTCCGGCCAGAAATTTGCCAGAGGCGATTTGTTTGATGTAATTACTGATTTCCCGGATTTCAAATAATCTGAATAAATGCTCAACTCCCTTTTTCCATCTTTGCTGGCCGTGCTCATATCAACGAAAATATCCACTTCATCGGCTCCAGGAAGTTTTTTCAGTACTGTTCCTGCTGAATCAAGGGCTTTATTTGTCTTGCTTTCCAGAACAAGTTCCGGTGAGAATCCTTTTTCATCAAATATAATATTCCTGGAATCAGCAGCTCCAACAAGCACGAACTTCTTTCCAACTGCATTATGAAAATTTTCATTCACCAATAGAGATAACAGGTTCCTGCCAACGGAACCGAGACCCATTAAGAATATTTTCTTTTCACTCATCTTCAGGACCAATTCTTCCTATTGCAATAACCTCATCATCTTTATTCAGCGAAATGAGTTTTACCCCTGATGTGACTCTGGACTGGAGCTTAATCTTTGAAACGTTGATTCTGATAGTCATTTCATTCCTTGTCATGATTATGATATCCTCCCCTTCTTTTACCGGGAGAGCAACTGCAATTGGACCCGTTTTCTTGCTCTGCTTCATACACAAAACACCTCCTGTTCCTCTCCTGTGAGACTGAAATTCTTCCGGGTTTGTGCGTTTTCCAATTCCGTTTGAGCTAACTGTGAGAAGACTGTTTCCCTCAGGCAGAGAAAATGCACTGATTATCCTGTCTTTTGCTTTCAAACGCATGGCTTTGACCCCCATTGAACCCCTTCCAGTGCTTCTGACTTCCTCAGAGTTAAACATAGATGCTTTACCGGCGCTTGAGACAACAACCAGTTGCATATCCTTATCGATTGACTCTACAGCAACAACCTCATCGTCATCATTAAGTGAAATCAATCTTAAACCGTTAGACCTGATATTTTTCAACTGATCCTTTTTGAGTTTCTTGATTTTTCCGTTTCGTGTGGTTACTATGAGATATCCCGTTTCATCTTCATAATCTCTCATAATGTGCTTTATGACCTCTCCCTCTGATAGATTGAGGATTGCACTCAAGGATACTCCTACTGACTTCCTGCTCTTAGTTTCAATCTCATATACGTTTCTTTTCAGAACCCTTCCTGTATTGGTGAAGAATAATACGGTATCATGGGACGTGCAATGCATTATATTTTTTGGAAAGTCCTCTGACCTGAATGAGGTTATAATTCCTTTTCCTCCTCTTCTCTGGGCACGATATTCCTCAAGAGCTATTCTCTTCAGGAATCCTTTTTCCGTCAGGATGAGGACACATTCCTCAAGTGGAATTACATCTGTTACGGATCGAACTTCAACGCCCTTGAATATAATGTTTGTTCGTCTCCTGTCACCATACTGCTTCTTTACGTAAGCAATTTCCTGCAGGGCTATTTCCCTTCTCTTAGATTCGCTTGAAATAATTTCCTCTAACCTTGCTATGTTGGTTCTTATATCAGCTATTTCGGTTTTAATCTTCTCTATCTCAAGAGACGTTAACCTTTGAAGCCTCATATCCAGAATAGCATTTGCCTGAATTTCGCTTATTTCGAGAAACTCAATTAGTCTTTTTCTTGCTTCCGATGGATCCCTGGATGCCCTGATGATCTCAATGGTTCTATCCAGTTTTCCCAAAGCCTTTTCAATACCTGAAAGCAAATGATCCCTTTCCTTCAGCTTCTTCTGTTCGAATGTGCTTCTCTTCAGAATAATTGAAAGCCTGTGCTCAATGAAATATCCAAGTATCCCCTTAATTCCCAGAATCTTTGGAACATTATTAACCAGTACCAGATTGATAATACCCATGGACTGCTCCAGATCCGTATGAGCGTAAAGCTGATTGAGAACCAATCCCTTCGTCTCATCATCCCTGATTTTAATAACAATCCTCATTCCCTCTCTGCTGCTTTCATCTCTGATATCTGTGATTCCGGTAAGAATTTCGTCTTTGACCTGATTGGCCATTTTTTCCAGAAAGACCGATTTATTGACACCATAAGGTATGCTTGTGATGACTATCTTTTTCTTTTCCTCAAGGTTAACCTCCCCCCTGGCAACTATTTTTCCTCTCCCTGTTTCATACGATGCCATTGATTCTTCAGAGAAGAATACAATGCCTCCTCCTGGAAAGTCCGGTCCCTTTATATGCTTCATTATATCCTTTGTTTCAGCCTCCGGATTTTTTATTAACAGAGAAATGGCATCACAAACTTCTGACAGATTGTGCGGAAGAATATTTGTTGCCATTCCCACCGCAATTCCGGAAGCTCCGTTTATAATTAAATTGGGTATCATTGAAGGGAGAAAATCCGGCTCATAAAGCGAGCCATCAAAATTTAGTCTGAAATTAACGGTTTCTTTGTCCAGATCCATGAGCATATCTTCTGAAATTCTCCCAAGTCTTGCCTCGGTATACCTCATAGCTGCCGGTGCATCCCCGTCTATTGAACCGAAATTTCCCTGTCCGTCAATGAGAGGATACCTTAGTGTGAAATCCTGTGCCATCCTTGCAAGCGCCTCATATATTGCTGAATCCCCATGGGGATGATATTTTCCCATGGTGTCTCCCACAATTCTCGCAGATTTTCTATATGGTTTATCGTGTGTAAAACCCATTTCGTTCATTGAAAACAGAAGTCTCCTTTGAACCGGTTTCAGGCCATCCCTGACATCTGGCAACGCCCTGCTTACTATTACGCTCATGGCGTATTCAAGATATGACTTTTTAATCTCTTCCTCTATACTTTTCTTTTCCAAATAATCATCCTCATGTATCTATTTCAGTGACATACGTTGCATTTTCTTCTATGAATTTTCTTCTTGGCTCAACCTTCTCGCCCATCAGAATGGAAAACATGTGATCCGCCGGCTGAGGCCATTGTCCTCTGTTACCTGTACCAGTTTTCTGGTCTCAGGGCACATTGCAGTTTCCCACAGTTGAGAAGGATTCATTTCCCCTAATCCCTTGAAACGTTGAATGACAGCATTCTTTCCAAACTCCGCAGATATCTTTTCAAGCTCATTATCTGTATATACATATGCTATTTTATCTCCCTTCTGCACTCTGTATAAAGGCGTTTCTGCGAAGTATATCTTGCCTTCAGTAATTAGTTCCTTTGCAAACCTGTAAAAAAATGTTAAAAGTAACGTTCTTATATGTGCCCCGTCAACATCCGCATCGGTCATTATTATGATCTTTCCATAGCGCAACTTCTTAATGTCAAGATCTTCCTTCACATTGGTCCCCATGGCAGTTATGAGATCTCTTATAACCTGGTTGCCTAGAGCCTTGAAATCATTTGCCTTTTCAACATTCAGAATCTTACCCCTCAACGGAAGAACTGCCTGAAAATCCCTGTTTCTTGCCTGTTTTGCAGAACCTCCTGCTGAATCTCCCTCCACAAGATATATTTCAGTTTTTTCAGGATCACTTGATGAACAGTCCGAGAGTTTACCCGGCAGACCTCCCCCTTCAAGTGCACTCTTTCTTCTCACAAGTTCTCTTGCCTTACGTGACGCTTCCCTCGCTTCTGCGGCTGCCAGAACCCTCTTAACTATAATTTCTGCAATGTTCGGGTATCCTTCCAAAAACTGCTTCATGTGATTTTCCACTACGGATTGAACAGTTCCCCTCATCTCGCTGTTACCAAGTTTTGACTTGGTTTGCCCCTCAAACTGGGGCTCTCTCATCCTTACGTGTATTACAGCTACCAGACCCTCTCTGACATCTTCACCTGTTATGGATTCTACCCCCTTTATGAGATTTTTGGATTTTGCATAATCCTGAATTGCCCTGGAAAGTCCAGATCTGAATCCTGTAGCATGAGTACCCCCTTCTATTGTGCTTATATTGTTTACGAAACTTTCCAGAATTTCGGAAGTATTGGTGGTATATTGAAAGGCATATTCAATTTGGGAATCATCCCTTTCTTCAGAATTGTAAATAATATCTTTATTAACGTGAGAATAGCCTTCTCCAAGGTATTTCACAAATTCAGTGAGCCCCCCTTTATAGCTGAGGATTTCAGACTTCCCGCTTCTTCTGTCTTCAATTTCAATCGTTACCTTTGGATTCAAGAATGCAAGATCCCTCATTCTTGAAAGAAGAGTATCATAGGAGTATTTTGAATCACCAAAAATTTCCTTATCGGCATTGAAAGCAATGAGAGTTCCCGTTGGCTCGCTCATCTTTATCTCGATTGCGTTCAATTCGGGTATTTTTCTGTAATCCTCTCTCTTCACGTTTTTCAGAATACCTGAGGGAATACCCTTCTGAAACTCTTCGTAATAAACTGTTTCCCCTTTTTTTACTATGGCAATTAACTGCGAAGAGAGTGCATTCACAACATGAACTCCAACACCATGCAGTCCGCCTGTTACCTTATACACTTTCTTGTCAAATTTTGCACCGCTGTGCAGTTCTGTTAGTACAATTTCCAGCCCCGGCCGCCCATACTTCGGATGAATATCTACGGGTATGCCTCTTCCATTATCCTCCACCGTTATCATACCGTTGGAATGAATAATCAGGATTATTCTGTTACAATAACCTGCTGCAGACTCATCAATTGCATTATCCACCACTTCATACACAAGGTGATGCAATCCTCTTTCATCTGTTGAGCCAATATACATTCCGGGAACTTTTCTAACAGCTTTAAGTCCTTCCAGAACCTGAATCTGAGATGCGTTGTAATCTTCCAATCATTTCACCAAACTTTGAATGTACCCTATCCTTAATTGATTCTTAAACTTCTTCTGTCTGCATCTTAACTGGCTTGATTAAAAATATGTGTGTTTCTTCCCCTTCCTTCCTGTATTCCTTTAATTTCAGCTTTGTTGTGGAAGCAAGACCCTCAAAAACCTTCTGTTCATAGGGAAATTTCTCTGTCATCATAATTACCTCTGCCTCATTACCTTCATCCAGTTCGATGCTTAAGCCCTTAAACACGCTTTTCATGTAATTAAAAGGGTCTCCTCCGCAGGAGATATATCTGTGATCCTCAACAATCATACTTTCCATATGCCTAAATAATATTATTTTGTTTCCAATTTCATTAATAACAGTTCCAAACTGTACCTGCTCTAAAGAACTAACATTGAATCTTCATATGAAAATATAACAGCAAATTTTTATCTCTGTTAATAATAGATGCTGATGTCAAGATTTTATTATAAATGCAGGGACATAGGATTTGATTGCAGTTGGGAAGTAGATGTTCCAACAAACAAAGACGTTTGGGCCAAGGTTCGAATTCATAACAGATATGCACATAATGAGTTTGAGATTCCTCCAGAAATAGAGGAAAAAATCAAAAAAGCAATCAAAGAAAAGTGAAGAGATGATTTTCAAAATACCCACCGTATTGATGGCGGATGAGATAATAGACAAATGTCTGAGAAAGGCATCCAAAATAGAGGAGCCATATAATCCGATTTTCGAGGAGAAAGTCAGAAGAGAAAATATTAGTAGAGTTGCTGCAATAGAAAGCGCAGCATGTTCACATCTGGATCGCCTTGTTAAAAAATTCCCGGGAATAGAAAGAATTCATCCCTTCTATGAAGATCTCATAGATCTCAGTTACGGCAGGGACAAATACAAAGAATCTCTATCCAGAGTAATGTGGGCAAGCAACAAGATAAAGAATCTTGCCACTGAATCCATTAGAAGCATTAAGAAAAAGAGAAAGGCTTTCCTGATTGTTGAGGAAAGAAAGAAATTTTACGGAAGATTCTGTTCAGTTATTGAGGGTATCAGCGATGAACTTGTGCTCCTGAATTCATGCCGTGACTTTATCAGGAAGCTGCCTGATGTCGATCCGGACGAGTGGGCCTTTATAATTTCAGGACTTCCAAATGTTGGGAAAAGTTCCCTGTTGTCCGCATTATCAGGCACAGATGAAAAAGTTGCCCCATATCCTTTCACAACACAAACTGTTAAGATAGGACACGTGCAGATCGGCTATAGCAGGGTTCAGCTCATTGATACCCCAGGAATACTTGACCGTCCAATGGAAGAGAGAAATGAAATGGAGCGAAAGGCCATTCTGTGCCTTAAGGATATAAAGGGATCAATCCTCTTTCTCATAGACCACAGCGGCACTTCGGGTTATTCCATGGAGGAACAGGAACATCTTTACAATGAGATAAAATCAAAATTTATGAAGAATGTAATAAGGATCCAGACAAAGTCAGACATTTCTGAGAAGAAAGAAAATATAGCAATATCTTCCGTAAATTATACCGGAATAGACGAACTTCTAAAAGTAATGGAGAATGAAATCCATGGATTACAGGTCGCTCATTGAAAAAACGGCATTGAAAAATGCCCATGGACACGACGGAAAAGCTGATGTAGGATCGGTAATGAACAAGATCCTTGGTGAATTTCCTGATGAGAGAAAGAACGCAGGAAAACTTATAATAACAGTAAAGGAAGTTGTGGAGAAGATAAATTCTCTTTCTCCGGAAGAACAGAATTCTATCATCATGGAAAAATATGCAGACATATTGACTGTTGAGAAAAAGGAACAGGAGCACAGGCTTCACGATCTTAAGAATGTGCATGGCAGGGTGGTGATGAGGATGGCCCCATCTCCATCGGGGCCGCTGCACCTTGGACATTCAAGGATGGCAATACTCAATGACGAATATGTGAAACGTTATGGCGGTGAACTGATCCTGAGAATTGAAGATACCAATCCTCAGAATATTGACCCAGTTGCCTATACAATGATCCCGGAAGACCTCAAATGGCTCAATGTAAATGTAACGCAAACAGTGATTCAATCAGACAGATTTGAATTATATTATGAAAGAGCAAGAGATCTCATTGGTAAAGGGGCAGCATATATGTGCACATGTGAGGTTGATACATTCAAGGATCTGCTAATGAAAGGGAAAGCTTGTCCCCACCGTAATAATGATCCTGAATCAAACCTTGAGAAATTTCAGGAAGTTGTTGAAGGAAAAAACAAGGATGCCTCACCGGTACTTATCATTAAAACAGATATTGAGCACCCAAATCCTTCTGTGAGAGACTGGATTGCTTTCAGGAGAATAAAGGGGACCCACCCGAGAACAGGAAACAGATATACATTCTATCCAATGATGAACTTCAGCGTTGCAGTAGATGACCATGAACTTGGTTTGACGCACGTGATCAGGGGAAGTGATCACATAAGCAACACAGAGAAACAAAAATATTTATTCAACTATTTTGGATGGGAGATTCCTGAATATTTTCACTATGGAAAAATTTCAATACCTGACTCCATACTGAAAACCTCAATAATCAAGAAGGGAATAAAAGACGGCATTTATTCAGGCTGGGATGATGTTAAGTTACAGACAGTCTGTTCAATGGCTCGAAGGGGATATCAGCCTGAAACGTTTAGAAAATACTGGATAGATTCAGGGCTCAGGGAGGTAAATGCAGAATTTTCATGGGACATATTTAATTCCATAAACCGTCTATTTATTGATCCAGGTGCTGACAGATATTTCTTTGTGAAAAATCCAGTTTCCATAAAGGTCGAAAATTCCCCCGAAATTAATTCCAGAATACCTAAATATCAAGGGAAACCGGAAAGGGGGTTCAGAGAATACCACATAAAAGATTCTCCAGAGCTATTCATTACAGGGGAAGATCTGGGGAATATAAAGCATGGAGAAAAAATAAGACTCAAAGATCTGTTCAACGTGCGTTTAGAAAATGGAATTTTCAGATTTTCGGAAATTGAACCTTCAAAAGAGAAGATAAAGATTATTCACTGGTGCCCAGCAGGATCAAAGCCCTTTAAAATTGAAAAACCCGATGGAACATTTGATGAGGGATTTATTGAACCCCTTGCCGTTAACATGAATGGAATATTTCAATTTGAACGATATGGATTCGTTAAAAAGGTTTCAGATGACTTTGGAATATACATTCACAACTAATTCGGGCTACCTGTGACAATTCTGACCCGTGACGGAAACTTTCTTAGAAGTATGGCATCTCCAACTGCCTTTACCCATCTGTAAGGAATGGAAATTGGTGCCCCGCCATCAACAAGCGCCGGATTTGACTCTCTTACCAGTATTCCATAAATTGCACCAGTTTCCAGATCAATAATAATATCTGAAACTTTACCAATAAGCATCGCTTTTTCAGAATATATATCCATATCAATCATATTGGAAATTTCTATCATTTTACTTCTCCTCCCCTGATATTTTCCAGATGATATAGTTCCCCATAGATTTTTCCATATAATGTACCTTTTTCATGAGTTACAGGTCATTATATACTCCAGCTTATTATTAATTTTTGCGAATATTCCAGTTGTTAATAAATTATTTATTCAACTGAGTCGAATAATATCATATGAATTCTTTTGAGAAATGTGTTATTGCAGAAAGTAAACCTGATACGAATATTAAGGGAATTATAACAAACAAAATTATACTCTTTTTACCTGAAATGGCAGATAATCTTTGTATTCCATTTCCTGACCTTGCTTGTATTGATGCCTTTTAGCATAGTTAAAATTTTATTTTTTATGTGCTGTTTTTAAGCTATCGGTTAATTTTATTACATTCAGAAATAAAATTTTCAAACATTTCCTTTCCGAATTCTGTATTCTCAACCTCTGGATGGAACTGAACTCCATAGATGGGCCTTACCTTATGGTAAAAAGCCTGTACTCTGCAGTTTTTGGATGAGGCACACAGTTCAAACTCAGGTGACAGTTCAGTTATCTCATCGTTGTGATTTTCCCATGCCATGGTTTTTTCAGGAACTTTTTTAAATATGCCCCCCTGATTAAAGAATGACAATTGCGTTTTACCAAATTCAGGAACTTTTGCTCTTCCAACCTTGCCTCCAAAATGAAGTGCTATGAATTGTGCCCCAATGCATATTCCAAAGACGGGTAGATTCAAACTGTCAATATATTTTCCTATGATCCCGAGTTTGTCCATTTCATCCACAATGCTTGGAGCACCACCTGACAGCACTATTCCTGATGCATCGCTTAGAACAGATACGTCCACGTCATTCTGGACGATTTCTGATTCCACTCCAAGTTTCCTCAAAACTTTCCATTCGCGGTGGGTCCATTGCCCACCGTTGTCTATTACATATATCTTCATCTTATTCCTCCGGAGGAGATCTCCGCCATGAGTGCTTGTATGTATCTGGATTTAAACGATGTATGTTTCGACTGGATACTTCCATGCCTGCTGAATACATTGATTCTTAAATTACTTCCTGATCCTGAGCTGAGATATGTTCTTATAAAAGATCAAAGATTTATGGTTTTCTTGTGACCATATATCACGAATGGCTTTCGACAAAGCTTTCTCCCATAAATATGAAGTGTGCTTAAGGGTTACAAGCCACATCCGTTTGGAGTGTTATTGTACTTACTCTAATCCAGGTATATTCAGAACTTTACTTATTTCCTTATATCGGTTTCTTATAGTTACCTCTGTGACACCTGACACCCTTGCAATTTCCTTCTGCGTTCTGGGCTTTCCGACCAGTACAGACGCAATATAAATGGAGGCTGCAGCTATTCCGGTAGGTCCTTTTCCAGATGATATCCCCATATCATTGGATTTCCGGACAATTTCTTCGGCCTGCATGATTGCCTGCTTATCCAGCTCCAGTTTACTGCAAAATTGAGCTATATAGGAAAACGGAGTGGTAGGTTGCAGGTTAAGGGATAATTCCTTGGACAGATGACGATAAGCTTTTCCCACTTTTTTCTTATTTACCTCCGAAGCCTTTGATATTTCGTCCAGCGTTCTTGGTAGATTGACCATTCTGCATGCAGCATAAATTGATGCACAAACAATGCTCTCTATGCTTCTTCCTCTTATGAGATTTTTTTCAACAGCCTTTCTATATGTGAGAGCTGCTGTCTCCTTAATGTCCTTGGGAATCCCCATCTTAGCGCCATAATCATTCATCATTTGCAAAGCAAGGGACAAATTCCTTTCTGCAGCATTACTTACCCGGATTCGCTGATGCCATTTCCTGACCCTGTAGATTTGTGCTCTATTCTTATGTGGTATCCTTTTCCCATAATAGTCTTTGTTTGCCCATGAAATTTCAGTGGCAAGACCCTTGTCATGACTTAGAAAAGTCATTGGTGAACCGGTTCTGGATCTCTTATCATCCTGATCTGTGTCGAATGCTCTCCATTCCGGACCCTGATCTATGAATGCATCTTCAACGACCATTCCACAATCGTTACAGATCAGTTCTCCCCTTTCATAATCCCTAATTAAATGTTCTGAATTGCATTCTGAACATCGTTTCCCAGATTCGTTCCCTTCAACCTTGTCCATCAAAACACCAGTAACGTTAGTCTTTTATACTACATCTTATGTTATATATAATATTTTGCTAATGTGCAAATTATAACGCATTTAAAATTATAAATTAAAAGTATCAATGAAAGATCTAAATTTCCCGCTTTAAAAATAGTTTGTGCTTCACGATATCCTTGAAGCAAATAATCAACGATTTTTTTAGCATATTTGTTTCAAGAAAACTTCAGTAAAAAGAGTTACAACACGAATCTCCAAATAGACTGTTTTCAACAAGTTGTTTTAACATATAAAATATCAATTCCAATTCAATCTCCAATATGCTTAAGTCTTAATATCGGATATCGATTTTATTCGCTTCTTTCTTGAAAAATTTAACAATTTTACACGCAAAAGTTAAATTGATTAAGCGAAATGTAATAATAATATTGCGAATATTTTAAATACTTATTAACTATTCAGTTAATATACATGGCTGAAGAATGCAAGGTAGTTAACTACAAATCTAATGAAGTTTTGATATCTGGATCCAAGAATTTTTCTATTAATTCAAAAATTTACGATTCAAATGGGAAAAGGATAGGTAAGATTATCAGAGTTCTTGGAAATGTGGATAATCCTTACGCTCTTGCAATCCTGGAGAAACCTTCCAATGAAGTTTCTCTTAAAGCAGTGTTCCTATAGTATTTAGGGGTGGACCAGTATGGAAGAAGAAAAAAGTAAGAAAAAGAGTTTTGAACAGATAGAAAAGTGTCCGGAATGTGGATCGACTCAATTAGTCAGAGATTACGAAAGAGGAGAATTAATATGCAATAACTGCGGAATAGTTATTGATGAAAGCTTCATTGACCAGGGACCAGAATGGCGTGCTTTCGATTCTGAACAGAATGAATCCAGAGCAAGGGCTGGATCTCCTATGACATTTACAATACATGATAAAGGTTTATCCACAGATATCTCATGGAAAAACAAGGACTCATACGGAAAATCAATTCCAACCAGAAACAGGGCTCAACTATACAGGTTGAGAAAGTGGCAGAAGAGAATTAAAGTTTCGAACGCAGCTGAAAGAAATCTTTCACAGGCACTGCAGGAAATGGAAAGAATGGCCTCTAATCTAAGTATTCCAAATGATGTTAGGGAAACTGCAGCTGTGATTTACAGAAGAGCAGTTAAACAAAACATGATCAGAGGAAGAAGCATTGAGGGAGTTGTTGCAGGTTCTCTATATGCAGCATGTCGTATTACCAATGTGCCCAGGACTCTTGATGAAATCTCTGCCATTACGAGAGTTAAGAAAAAGGAAATTGGAAGAACCTATAGAATTATGAGCAGATATCTGCAGCTAAATATCATGCCTTCAAAACCGGAAGATTATCTGAACAGATTCTGCAGCAGACTAAAACTTTCAATGGAAACAAGAAAAAAAGCAGCTGAGATTATTAAAATGGCTCAAGATGGAGATTTAACATCAGGCAAAGGCCCAACAGGTGTTGCAGCTGCTGCAATATATATTGCCTCTATTATCACTCAGGAAAGGAGAACACAGAGATCCGTTGCTGAAGTCGCTGGCGTAACTGAAGTAACAATCAGAAACAGATACAAAGAATTAACAGAGAAACTGAGTCTGGAGGTTCAGGAGTAATTAATCTCCTAATTTTTCCATCTTTTTTATGACGTCGTAGGATTTCAACAATTCATCAGCCAGCGAATAAACAGACGTAACTTTTATACTTTTGAAGCTATAAATAAGCAAATCTTCTTCCATGTCAATTTTTACCATATTTTTATCTTCCGGGCCGGTCGATAAACTTAAATTCCGAAGTATTGTTTTTTCGTCTGAAAATGAGACTCTCATTTCGATATTGGACATTTTCCCTATTAACATATGATAAAACTATATAATTCTCTCTTACAATCAGGGTAACTGAGCGGAGGTTGCCGAGCCAGGTTAAAGGCGACAGACTCAAGATCTGTTTCCGTTGGGATGCGCCGGTTCGAATCCGGCCCTCCGCATACCTATTTTGAAATGCATAATTCTCATTCCCAGATTACTTCGAGACCGTGTACCTTTCCAGAGACAGGATCGTTTGAAATGAGAGCTAAACCTCTCGCGATTGTCTCTACTGCTATCAACCTGTCATGAAGTTCTGGAATATTGAGTGATAGAAAAATATCCCATTAAGCCTCTGGAAAATTTGATTGCGATATAAAAAATGCGGATCTTATTTGATCCAAAGCTTTCTTAACAGCATTCTTCGGATTGGATAATCTTAGCCTCCCTTTCATTCCAATATAAACCAATTCTCCGATTACAATCTCCGGTTGGATAATAGAAGCCTTCCCTCTTTAAGTTAGAGAAAATACATCTGATGGCTGACCAGGCAAATTATCCTCCGAATATCTGGCTAACCCAACTGTGTCGGTTATGAAGCTTTTTACTACTTCCACTCTTTTCTTAAGTTTTTAATGTTTTTCTCGAATCCTTCTGTACCCACTTTGCCTTTTAATATACCTCTCAAAGTCCCATTGCCATGTTTGATAATAATGCCTTCCCCGGAATCTGATACGATTACACTTTTTCCATAGCTCATGTGGTATTTATCTCTCAAGACTTTAGGAAGCGTAATCTGGTGCTTTGAATTAATCGTAACTTTTTTAACCATATGAAATACATGTGCTTTTTCCCATATTTGCTTTATTTAAGGTAAAGAATTATTAGTGTAAATGTTGCAATTCCACATATATATTGTCCAGTAGCTGACGCGTTCACTCAAAAAAAAGGCAATTCTATTATAACATTTCAGGATACGATTTTACGTTAACAGACATTCAAATTATTCTGTCCATAATTTCGGGAATTCTTGTTGGATTTTCCCTTGGGTTAATAGGTGGAGGAGGTTCAATCCTTGCTATTCCTCTACTTATATATTTTGTGGGATTTGATCACCCTCATATTGCCATAGGAACAACTGCTCTGGCTGTCGGTGTAAATGCCTACCTTAACCTCATACCGCACACTTTGAAAAAACATGTGGATTATAAGATTGGAATTGAATTCACTTTACCTGGAATTGCCGGAGTTCTTATTGGATCAGAACTCGGCCTTATGACACCAGGAGATGATCTGTTATTCTTTTTCAGTTTCCTCATGATCGGTATAGCTGTCTATATGCTGAAGAGAAAATGTGTTGATATGTCCCAGATCGAAAGGAAGGTTGAAAGGACCTCAAAGTCATTTGCAATCCTGATTTTAACTGGTTTTATAGTTGGATTTGCCTCAGGTTATTTTGGTATTGGAGGAGGATTTCTCATAGTACCCGGCCTCCTGTTTGGAGGGGGGCTCAATATTCTTCAGGCCGTGGGCACATCTCTTCTATCTGTGGGCACCTTCGGGGTAATAACCGCTGGAAGATATGCCATAAGTGGTGATCTCAACATTATAATCGCAGCTCTGTTTGTCGTGGGAGGAGTATTCGGTGGCTGGATTGGTTCAAGGCTGGCAGGCATGGTTCCAAAGAGAAGGTTAACCCAGATATTTGCCATAATTGTAATTCTGGTAGCATTTTATATTATGTATCAGAACTACACTGTTATATTCCATCTGTGAACATTTCAATATTTCAGGGATATGAATTCATACATATTATCACTGGCAGCGCATCTGTTATGACCAGAATAGGATCTGCTTCACTGACTTCGTCTTTTTACCAGCCTGAGTTGTTTTATGCCTGTGCCAAAGGATGAGACAAGGTGAACAATAATTGAATCTGTTGATTCTTTTTGCGTTAACCTTATTTTAGGTTCTTTCTCTGATTACAGCCGATGCTCCCTTATTGAGAAGGTAATTTCTGCCATCTATTGATATGGGAAGACCATCAATTGTTGAGAGATTTGTATCTGCATACAACTCCCATTTTGTGCCATCATCAGGCAGTATAAAATTAACCGGACTGTTTCCTGAATTGAAGAGCAGCAAAAGATCCCCTCCGGTAAGAAATTCACCTGAATATGCTATTTCACTTGTATAATGACCTGATATCCAGATCATTAGAGATTTATTGTCAGGCCGGTTCCATTTTTCCGGAGTCATTTTATTTCCTGAGCTGTCCATCCATAAAATTTCCTTGAGATCAGCGTCAGGCAGAGTTTCCATGAAAAAATTTCTCCTTCTCAGAACAGGGTTGGATCTTCTGAGCATAATCATATGCCTGGTGAATTTTAACAGTTCATTTTTCTCCTGATTTAAAGCCCAGTTGAACCAGTTTATTTTATTGTCCTGGCAGAATGAATTATTATTTCCATTCTGAGTCCTGGCTATTTCATCCCCTCCTAAAATCATGGGGACACCCTGTGATACCATTAATGTCAGGATGAAATTTTTCATCATTCTGAACCTCTGCCCCCGAATTTGTTCATCGTCCGTATTACCTTCAATTCCAAAGTTCATGCTGAAGTTCTCGTCACTTCCACCCTCAAACCCCTTTGGATTTGCCTCATTGTGTTTATGTTTATACGACACAAGATCACAAAGAGTGAAGCCATCGTGGCAGGTAATGAAATTGACACTTGCTTTTGGCAGCTTTCCCTTATCCTTATACAGGTCGGGCGAACCTGAAAGCCTTGTTGCGAAATTGCCAAGCATTCCGTCTTCTCCTCTCCAGAACCTTCTCATCTGATCCCGATATTTCCCGTTCCATTCTGCCCACTTTGGAGGAAAATTGCCAACCTGATAACCGCCGGGGCCAACGTCCCATGGTTCGGCGATTAATTTAAGGTTGGAGATTATGGGGTCCTGATGAATAGTTGCCAGAAAGGGTGACAGCATATTCACATTATACAGTTCCCGGGCAAGAGTTGAGGCCAGGTCAAACCTGAAACCATCAATCTGCATCTCTGTTGCCCAATATCTCAGACTGTCCATTATGAGCTGCAAAACTGCCGGTTGCCTTGCATCAAGGCTATTTCCTGTTCCAGTAAAATCCTCATAAAATCTCTTATTTCCGGGTTGCAGTTTATAATACGTAATATTGTCAATACCCTTGAAACTAAGCGTTGGTCCAAGATTATTACCCTCTGCAGTATGATTGTACACTACATCCAGAATGATTTCTATACCATTTTCATGGAGCTTTCTAACCATATCCTTAAATTCAACAACCTGCGAACCCGGTGCACCACTGGCATATCTGATATCGGGTGCAAAATATCCTATTGTGTTATATCCCCAGTAGTTAGATAAACCTGCATTTACAAGAAACATATCGTCAACATGATGGTGAATTGGCATAAGCTCCAGCGATGTTATGCCGAGATCCCTGAAATATTGAATCATGCTCTCTGAAGCAAGTGCGGAATATGTTCCTCTTATCTTCTCCTGTATATCATCACGTTGTATGGAAATACCCTTAACATGCGTTTCATATATTACAGTCCCTGCCCATGGATGTTTTGGTTTCTTCACTCCCTTCCAGTCATATTGCGGATCGATAACAATGGATTTTGGAACAAATGGACTGCTGTCTTCATTGTTCATTGCCAGATCCTGTTCAGGTGAATCCTGATCATAGGAAAATATGCTCTTGTCCCAGTTTATCTTCCCTGAGAGTGCCCTGGCATACGGATCTATGAGCAATTTATTCCTGTTGAACCTTAAACCATTTGAAGGATCGTATTTTCCTCCAACTCTCAGTCCATATAACTGCCCCTTCTTTATCCCGGGAACAAATGTGTGCCATACATACCCGTCATGTTCCTTTAATTCAACCGTCTCTCCGGGATATTTATCATTTGCTCCATAGAACTCTATTTCCATTGTCTCTGCATATTCAGAATATATGGCAAAGTTTACACCGTCTTCCCTTAATGTTGCGCCGAGAGGATACGGTTCTCCCCGGATTAGTTGTTTGTCAGACATTTATCTTACCCCATTGTGACCTGAATATTTCAAATGATCTCTTCAATCCAGTCTCTGCATAATTTTTAGAATTGCCATTGCAGGTATTGCTGACCACTGCGGTCTGTTTGAAATTTCATAATTAAGCTCATACACGGCCTTGTCAAGTTCAAAGAATTCGGAAATACCTGTAAATGCCTGAAATGTATCAGGCAGAAACTCTGATCCGGATGCTATCTTCCAGTACTCCTCAAGAAATTTTGTTTTCAATTTCAGAGAATATTCCTGTGCAAGGGCGACGTCATATCCATGCCTTTCTCTTTTAAAATTCAATGCATAATCTATGGACCTAACTATTCCAGCCACATCCTTCACAGGACTGTGCTTCATGGTTCTTTCCTTTAGTGTGCGCAATGGCTCACCCTCAAAATCTATTATGACCGGTCCGTTATGAGTCCTCAGTATCTGCCCCAGGTGCAGGTCTCCATGAACTCTGGTAATTCTGGTGCCCTGGAAATAGCCAAAATTTATCTTTTCCATTAAAGGCTCAAGCTTCTTTCCAAGCTCACCTGTGTCTATAACTTCGTTATTAATTTCAATATTCACTGTAGAAGCGGAAAGGTTATGGCACATCTGCAGGAATCTTGATTTAATACCGGAAATATATCTCCCGGTGGTTGGTTCCGATGCAAAATCCTTTCCCTTCAGCATTGAGAGACTTATATGCATATCACCAACCGCCTTTGCCAGTTCTTCAATGCACCCTGTTAAGGTTTCAATAATTTTGTCTCCAGAGCTTGATTTGTCGCTTCCTGAGAGCAGCTGTTCAGATAATTTTGTAAAGAACTCCCAGTAATCCCCGCTATTTTCAATATATGAATGGATGGACATGATAGAATAAGGCTGGTTGTCTCTGTACACCATCTGGCCGATTGGCCTGGGCGTGTTCCTGAATTGTGTTTCGGCATAAAGTTTCCGGGGAATCTCAAAATCAGGGTTTTCTCCTGCCTGAATCTTTCTGATGAACTTGCATATGAATCTATGGGCAATTACAAAAGAACTGTTACTCTGTTGAATACTGAGAACCTTATATTCAATATTTTGCAATACGCTATCCCTTAATTCACTTATTGAATCCCCCTCAAAGGTAATCTTTCCATTTTTTCCCCCCTCAAATCCTTTTTCTAAAACCCTCCTTATAAATTCCTTAATGTCACCTGATTCTATGGAATCCTGGTTTTCAATTTTATTTTCTTCAGATGGTTCATTTTGCCATTTCAACTTCTGGGCAAATGAAAGGATGGATTCGGGATTCCTGTTTGATCTCAATAGCATGATAAATGGCTCATTATTCCTGATCATTTCAGGTATTGAGTCCATTATTGTCATTTCCATGTTTTTCTGATCCTTATATGGATACCATCTTTTATTCAGGGATGATTCGAGAATCATTGAGAGGATGTGATAATTTTCTCTGTCCGTGAGATTTATGGTTCCATTATGAATTTTCATCGGGCGCCTCCATTATTAACCAGAAATATGAGTGCCTTGGTAATGTGAAGAAATAAGGCAGTTCCCCTATATCAGGGAATCTCACGGAACTTATTGCTTCCCTGAGATGCCATCCATTGAATTCAGGCAGATGAAGTTCCACATATGACGGACTTCTTGACAAATTGTACACGCAGAGCATCTTTTCTTTTCCATACTCCCTGATGAAAGCAAGTATCTGTTTTTGATCGCTCCCGATGAATCTTATGGTGCCTCTGCCAAGAACCCTGGAATTTTGCTTCCTCACTATGATCATCCTCCTGAACCAGTTTAGAAAAGAAGTGCTCAAACGGGACATTGACTCCACGTTGTTGCTTTCATAGTGGTAATTGGGATTTGTTATCACTGGAGAATAGAGCTGCTCAGAGTCTGCATGGGAGAAACCTGCATTCCTGTCGAAACTCCACTGCATAGGCGTTCTCACACCGTTTCTATCACCGAGGTATATATTGTCACCCATGTTTATCTCGTCTCCATAGTAGAATATGGGAGAACCTGGAACACTCATTATGAGTGCATGAAGAAGTTCCAGAATTGAGCGATCGTTATCAACCAGCGGGGCCAGCCTTCTTCTGATTCCCAGATTTAATCTCATTTTCGGTACCTTGGCGTATTCCCTGAACATCAGGTCTCTTTCCTCATCGGTAACCATTTCAAGAGTCAGCTCATCATGATTTCTCAGAAATACACCCCAGTCACATTTTTCCGGTATTGGAAGGGTTTCATTAATTATATTTTCAATTGGAAACGAATCCTCTTTGCTAAGTGAAATGAAAATTCTGGGCATCAGTGGAAAATTAAAATTCATGTGAAATTCATCCTGGTTTCCGAAATATTCCTTTGCATTGTTTGGCCACTGATTTGCCTCCGCAAGAAGTATGCATCCTGGATATTCCTTCTCTATCATGGCCCTGATTTCCTTGAAGTAAGCATGTGTTTCAGGAAGATTTTCACAATCAGTGCCTTCCCTCTTAAACAGATATGGAACGGCATCGCATCTGAAACCATCCAGACCTTTATCCAGCCAGAATCGGATTACGTCCTTCATACCCTCCCTGACTTCTTTGTTGTCATAATTGAGATCGGGCTGGTGACTATAGAATCTGTGGAAAAAATACTGTCCTGCCACATGATCCCAGGTCCAGTTGGATATCTCGCTGTCTACAAATATTATTCTTGCGCCATTGAATTTGTCCGGGGTATCTGACCAGACATACCAGTCTCTCCATTTACTGTCCCTGGATGAACGGGCTTCTTTGAACCACTGATGCTGATCCGAAGTGTGATTTAACACAAGATCTGCAATTACTTTTATTCCCCTGCTGTGAGCTTCCTCGACAAACTTTTCAAAGTCTTCGGTGGTACCATATTCTGGAAGTATGGAGTAATAATCACTTATATCATAGCCGTCATCTCTCAGTGGAGATTTATAAAATGGAAGTAACCATATGCAATCCATTCCAATACTCTTGATATAATCCAGTTTCATGGTTAAACCCCTGAAGTCGCCTATACCATCTCCGTTTGAATCATAGAAACTTCTAACAGGTACCTCATAAAAAGTAGCGTCCCTGTACCATAATTTTTCATCATCAGTCATCATGTTTATTGCCTCTCAAGTATCATAGCACATCGATAATCAGGTACAAGCTTTACTGTATTTTTCCCTTTTGCCCATAAAATATTCTCGCCCGTAATTAAATCTTTGACTTCAAACTCCTCTGCTGACGCTTGCCAGTCTTCAGGCGTTTCAACTGCGGAGGAATGAATTTCATTTGGGTTTATGTTCACTACTATGAGAATTGATGATAATTGTGGATCGGTTCTTGTATATGCCACTATATTTGGATTGTCTGTGTGAAGAAAATGCACATTTCCATGTCTTTGCAACTGTTTTTTACTGTCTCTTATTTCGTTGAGTCTGCCTATAAATTCTCTTATATTTCCCGGAGCGTCCCAGTTTCTGTTTTTAATCTGAAATTTTTCTGAATCAAGGTATTCCTCCTTTCCAGGTATGGCAGCATTTTCACATAGTTCATATCCGCTGTAAATACCCCACAGGGGAGAGAGTGTCGCAGCAAGGGCAGCCCTTAAAACGAATGCGGGTCTGCCTCCATTCTGAAGGACATATGGCAGAATATCCGGAGTGTTTGTGAAGAGCATGGGTAGAAAGAATGATGATATTTCCGGATTGCTGAGCTCTGTGAAGTATTCCCTGATCTCCCAGTCGTAATTTTTCCATGTGAAATAGGTATATGACTGATGAAAACCTAATTTTGAAAGTTCATACATAACCGAAGGCTTGGTGAATGCTTCGCTGAGAAAGACCACATCTTTATGTTCATTATTGATGCCGTCAATGAGCCATTTCCAGAAATTAAATGGCTTTGTATGCGGATTATCAACGCGAAATATCCGTATTCCAACGCCGATCCAGAATTCGAATATGCTCTTTATTTCTTTCCAGAGCTCCATATAATTTTCGCATTGAAAATTCAGCGGATAGATATCATAGTACTTCTTCGGTGGATTTTCTGCATATCTTATGGAACCATCCGGCCTGTGGTAAAACCATTCAGGATGTTCTTTAACATATGGATGATCAGGTGAGCACTGGAGAGCAATATCCAGAGCTATTTCAATTCCCGTTTCTGATGCACTTTTTATGAGTTTACGGAAGTCATCCATGGTACCGAGGTCTTCATTAATTGCCTTATGCCCCCCCGATGCATTTCCTATGGCCCATGGGCTTCCAGGATCACCCTTCCCTGATGGTATGATTCCATTTTTTCCCCTTCTGTTTGTTTTGCCAATTGGATGGATCGGCGGGAAATATATGACGTTAAAGCCCATCTCCTTCACATCCGGCAATCTCCCTATGCAATCTCTAAAGGTTCCACTTTTTCCTTCAGATGGAGCCTGAGATCTGGGAAACATCTCATACCACGCTCCATAATATGCATGTTCCGGAAGAGCATTAATCTGAAATTCCCTGCTCTTTGCGAAAGACCGTTTAAATGCATATTTCTGAGAAATGGCATTTATGCTGTCAATATTGATTGAAGTGATTTCATTGCTGCCTCTGATTGAGTTCAGAAAAAGATCTATCTTTGCAGATTCTGACTTGCTTGCTTTTCGCTTAATTCCATTCAGAAGAATGATACCGGATTCCAGATCCTGAGTAATGTCTTCTCCAGAATTCATCCATTTAATGAAATTTTGAAACCAGGTCATAATATCGTCGAACCATGCTTCGATCCTGAATCTGTATATCCCCTGACGCTCAAGCTTGATTAATGCCCTGAAGATATCATTTTTATCAGGATCCATGGGGATTTCTTTCCATGATTTTTCATTGGGGGGTCTGTACTTAAGCTGGCCCCTGATTACATCCGTTCCATGGGAAAAAATTCTGCAACTGATCTGCTGTGAAAAACCAGTTTGTCCTCTGGCTGGAATTAACCCCGCCTCAACCACGGGCCGGATGTTGTCTATTTTAATTACGCCTGTTTCATATCCTTTGTTCATTTTATTTCCTCATTTATAAACTTGTAGGCCAGACACGATAACGGCGGCAGCGTGATCTCCATTGACCATGGATAACCATGCATTGATGTTTCGTCTGAAAAAACCTCTCCCTTGAACTCATAACCACTTCCTCCATAATCCATGGAATCTGAATTGAATATTGAACGGTATTTCCCCTTTTGTGGGATGCCAATACGGTACCCATGCCTTGCCACGGGAGTGAAATTGAATATATACAATATGACGCTCTTAGAATCACTGTTTTTTCTAAAAAAAGAAATTACAGTATTTTCTCTGTCGTTGAAGTCTATCCATTGGAATGAATTCTGGTCGAAATCTGTTTTGCCCATGTCGTATTCTTCATAGATTGCGTTGAGCCTCTTCAAAAGGTTCTCCATTGATCTTTTTTTCATGGTATCCATATCATTGAAAATCTGTGATTCATAGTTCCATTCTGTTTCCTGACCAGATTCAACTCCCATGAAAAGTAATTTTTTACCTGGAAATGAGAACATATAGGATATGAGTAGTCTAAGATTTGCAAGCTTCGATTGGCTGTTTCCAGGCATCTTTGAAAACAGTGAACCCTTTCCGTGAACAACCTCGTCATGCGAAAGTGGAAGGATAAACTTCTCAGAAAAAGCATACCATAAACTGAAAGTTATCCTGTTCAAATTGAATTTTCTGTATATTGGATCGGCTGAAAAGAATTCAAGGGTGTCATGCATCCAGCCCATGTTCCACTTGTATTGAAATCCAAGCCCTCCTGACGATATATCTCTGGTTACTCCCGGCCATGCTGTTGATTCTTCTGCAATCATCATCGTACCTGGAAATCTCTTTGTCACTGATGAATTCAACTTCCTGAGGAAATCTATGGCCTCAAGGTTTTCCCTTCCTCCATACCTGTTTGGAACCCAGTTACCGGGCCCCCTTGAGTAATCCAGATATAGCATGGATGAAACTGCATCTATCCTGATGCCATCAATGTGAAATAAATCCAGCCAGTAAAGGCAATTGGAAATGAGGAAATTTACTACCTCTCCTTTCCCGTAATCAAATATCATTGTGCCCCAATCTGGATGATACCCTTTTCTTGGGTCTTCATATTCATACAAATGCGAACCGTCAAATTGAATTAACCCGTAGTTGTCCCGGGGAAAATGCGCCGGAACCCAGTCCATGATCACACCTATACCGTTCTGATGAAGAAGATCCACAAGATAACGAAACTCATCCGGGTTTCCAAACCTTGATGTCGGGGCGAAGTAATTAATTACCTGATATCCCCATGAACCATCCAGCGGATGTTCCATCAGAGGCATAAATTCAACATGTGTGAATCCAAGATTCCTGATGTGCATGCAGAGCTCCTGTGCCATTTCAGTATAGCTGAGAAAGGATCCATCACTGTTTCTTTTCCATGATCCCGGATGAATTTCATAAATGGAGATTTTCTCTCTGTTGTAATCGACAAATGCGCGATTTCTCATCCATTTCTCATCATTCCACCGGTATTCTGAATCAAAAACAAGTGCGCCTGTTTTCGGTCTGATTTCAGTGTGTACTGCGAACGGATCGGTTTTTTCCAGCACATCACCGTTACGGGTTTTAATGGCGTATTTATATATTTCACCATGAAAAATATCAGGTATAAATAACTCCCAGATACCGGAATTTCTAACGTTGATCATGGGATGGGAACCATGATACCAGTGGTTGAAATTTCCTATGACTGATACAGAAATAGCATTGGGCGCCCATACAACAAATCTTACACCGCTGCATTCAGGATATGTAAGAACATGGGATCCAAAAATTTTGTAAGCATTAAGCAGGTTACCGTTTCTGAACATTGTTATTTCGTCATCGGTTATCATTGCTGAAAATCTGTAAGGATCACTCATCCGTGTAATATAACCGGATTTGTCTGAAAAGCATATTTTGTAATCTCCTGAAAAACCAGCAGGAACGGTACAGCGATACACTCCTCCCAGAATGTGTTCTGCAGTGAATTTTTTATCGTTTACCTCTATCCATGAATCCACTGCAAGAGGTGTATAGAAATATATTACTGCAGTTTTATCCAATAACTTTGGGCCCAGTATATTTTCCGGATGTGAAGAATTGAAATCAATAATTCTCTTGATATCATTGAGCTCATAATTTATGGAATCCATTCATTGTTAATAGTTAATGAAGGTATATATAAATTAAGGGATTATTCTTCATCTGAAATTCATCATTTCTAATCTCACAAAAATAAAGCCCGGTTTCATTTTTCTCAGTCAAACAGAGAAGAATTGAATATTATTCCTTATGAATATTTCCCGAATGCGAATTATCATTTAATAATAGTTATGCATAGCGTTATATGAGAATTGAAGACATTGAAGAATCACAGGGATATTTCACCACTACCGTTGCCCTTGTTACATCAAAAAACAGGGACATTGTAAATGTGATGTCAGCAGAGTGGTCCCTGCGAGTCTCTCTTGAACCTTTTTTGATGGCAGTATTCGTTGGGTATGAGAGGGAAACTTACAAACTCATTCATGAATCAGGAGAATATGGATTAAGCTATTGCACGGATGAGCAGGGTGAACTGGCTCATATTGCAGGAAATTATTCCCTGTCATCGCATAATAAATTTGAGCTGGCAAATTTTAAGACATTCCCTTCCAAATATATTTCTGCACCCCTCATTGATGAGTGCATTTCAAATTTTGAATGCATGGTAATTGATGAATTTAAGGTTGGTGACCACGCAGCATTTATAGGTAAGGTAATGACAGCATATTATGACCCGGAGAAGAAACCTCTGGTATTCCACAACGGGAAATTCAATCATATAGGCCCAAAGATGATTCATTAAAGCCCAATTTGATTCCCTATTTCACAGGAGCTTTCCCACATACAGCTTGGTTGTATACCTGATTGTGACCTTCCCTTCCTTCTGATATGTGTTAAATTCATCCTTTAAAATTGAGATCATCTCTTCATATTTGTCGTCCTGAGGTTTCAGGCTGTATGACGTTGACAAATATCGCCCGATAAGACCTTCCATGTCAAGTTCCTGAAGGTTGGGATACTGGTAATATCCATAGGACCAGTTGAAAAATTGAGAAATAAGATCATCAGATATGTTAGTGCTTCCCGTTCCGTGATATCCCTTGCTGTATTTTGCAGCTATACTTTCATATTCTGCTGTAAATATATCCTTGTTATCCCTGTCATTCCATATTAGTGCAACAAGATTTGGACTCTTCAGGATCCTCCTGAATTCTCTTCCTGCTTTTTCAAGATTGAACCAGTGAAATGACTGCCCTGCACTTATCATATGAACACTATGATCCTGCAAACCTGTGGATTCTGCTGTCCCTTTCATAATTGTTACGTTCTTGTATTCGCTTAACTGATTCCTGCAAATTTGAAGCATTTCATCATTGGGATCAATACATATGACTTTGTTCTGGTTCTCAAGAAACATGCGTGATAATATACCGGTTCCACAGCCTATATCCGCAACCGTCATGGAAGGATTGAAGGGATATTTATTAATCAAAATTTGAAGAATTTCTTTTGGGTAAGTTGGTCTGTATTTCGAGTATAAATCGCCCTTTCCCGTGAATAGTTTATCACTGTTCTCCATGCATTAGGAATCCCATGCAAGTTAAAAAGATGCCTGTTCAGGTATGCTGATTAATATGAACCGGTAAACTCACAAGGTAATATTTTTCCAGATATTACTTTGAATGGGTAGAAATTCGTGTATCATATTGTTGCTTCCGGCTAAATAGTCAGTGGAAAGGTTAAATTAGATTCGGACAATACACGCATACCAAAAAAATGGTGATAATATGCCAGAAGACCTAGATTCGTTTGACATAGCTGTTAAACAGCTGGAAAAAGCTGCAAAGGCTATGAAGTTGGAGCCAGAGGCTCTTGAAATATTAAGACAGCCAAAAAGAATAGTTCAGGTAAGTATACCCGTGAAAATGGACAACGGCAAAACAAAGGTTTTCACAGGATTCAGAGTGCAGTACAACATGGCGAGAGGACCCGCAAAGGGAGGTATTAGATTCCACCCTGCTGAGACTCTATCCACAGTGAAGGCGTTGTCTGCCTGGATGACATGGAAAGTTGCGGTTGTGAATATCCCGCTCGGTGGAGGAAAGGGAGGAATTATATGCAACCCCAAGGAATTGAGCCAGGGAGAACTGGAAAGACTCAGCAGGGGATATATCAGAGCATTATACGATGTTCTCGGCCCTGAAATAGATGTCCCGGCACCAGATGTTTATACAACCCCGCAAATAATGGCATGGATGCTCGATGAATTTGAGACAATAAGAAGACATCCTGCACCGGGTTTCATAACAGGAAAGCCACTGACACTATGGGGTTCAGAGGGAAGAGGAGATGCAACTGCCAAGGGAGGAATGTATGTCCTGAAGGTAGGAGCAGAAAAAAAGAAAGTAGATCTTTCAAAGGCAACCGTTGCGATCCAGGGATTTGGAAACGCAGGTCAATTCGCAATGACCCTTGTAAAGGAACACTTTGGATCAAAGGTAGTGGCAATATCTGATACAAAGGGCGGTATCTATTCTGAGAAAGGCCTTGACTTTGAAAAGGTTCTCAAGCAGAAGGAGACAAAAGGCACAGTTCAGGGGCTGGAAGGAACCAAAAACATAACAAATGAAGAACTTCTTGAACTCGGTGTTGATGTACTCATACCTGCAGCAATTGAAAACCAGATCACAGGAGCAAACGCTTCCAAGATAAAAGCCAAGATAGTTCTGGAACTTGCAAATGGTCCAACGACACCAGATGCTGATGAGATACTCTATAAGAACAACGTTCTTGTATTGCCTGACTTCCTCTCAAATGCAGGAGGAGTTACTGTTTCTTACTTCGAGTGGGTACAGAACGAACAGGGATACTACTGGACAAGAGATGAAGTATACCAGAAGCTGGACAAAGTCATGACCGAAGCTGCTAAGGCAGTGCTGGCAACTTCTGAAAAATATAAGGTCGACCCGAGAATGGGTGCTTATATAATATCAGTAAGAAGAGTAGCAGATGCTATGAAAGCCAGAGGATGGTACTAAACCATCCCAAATTTTTTTTATCAATACACTTTTGTTCTTAGTACTTTCTAATGGAATTTTATTTCATCATTGATTTCCTGATTATGAGAAATATATTTAATGACAACAAAATTCAGGTTACTGATGCGAGAATAGTGTAGCGGTCATCACAGGGGCTTCCCAAGCCCTTAACCCGGGTTCAAATCCCGGTTCTCGCATTTTTTCCATCACCATGAATAATTTAGCTGAATATTGGTCATATTGCTTATTGTTTACCTCAACAATTACTCTGTTTTAATTTCTTAATATGCTTGCTTTGAGTGCAAAATTCTATGCTGCAATGTTCCTCTAATGACCCATTGAGGAAAATTTACCCAATGAATAGAAATTTATACCTATAATCCTCGGAGAATATGCATACATTAAATCCCTCTTCATATTTAAAAAATAAAAAGTGAAGGAATTTTACCGGGAATCATAGTTTTTTATGTCTATATATAGGTTATATACGTTAATAGCGCCGATGCCTGTATAAGCATTCCAACCCGTTCCAAGATAACTGTCTGAATTAACCCATGGTCCCGGCTCTATATAACTCACGTTAAGATATGGATTCTCACCCCACTTTTTTCCATATCCTAAATTATATAACATAGGCTGAATCCATCCTAATCTGCCGGTTAAATTTTTATCCGCAGAAATTCCGCTCTCTATGGACGCCATCATTCCTGCCAATATTGGAGTGGCATAGCTAGTTCCGCTACCGATGTTATACCCTCCAAATGCAAAAGTAATGAGTTCAGAGGCCGGCATTGCCAAATCTGGAAGTCCTTCCATGTTATCTGTTCCATTGACCCTGATTGAATAATTTTTCTCATACCCGGGAATCGTAAAGAAGTAGCTTTCTCCTCCCCCTGAACCTGTTGGTGCACCATACCAGTCTCCTGATAAATTATACCATGCATATTGGTTCACTATTTCTCCCGAGCTGTTTAGTTTTGGATATATGCCCCCCACTGTAACAATATATTTCGAACCCATCACAGTCAGATAATTCAAATCATGACTGTCTCCAGACCCGAGAAAAATTGTTACTCCTTCCACAACAGCCTGAAGACCAATATTATTGTAAATATCTGCGAACCCCTGATCATGATGAAATTGAAGTTCAGCCCAACTCCCGCTGATTATGTTAGGATCGATAACATTCAGCATATAATATAATTCCAGATTGACAGCGTTATTTCCAATGCCGGTAAGGTTAAATGGTTGCATAACATCATATATTGTTGCGTTGGGAGCCATTGCTCCAGCCCATTCCACATCGAGATCAGCTTCGAACCCCTGACTGTAGCTGTTACTTCCAGAAGATGTTAAATTTATCAAATTCGTATTTGGATTGCTGATACCAAACGAATTCCAGAAATTTATTACACAATTCATATCAACTGATTCTCCTACGCCAAGAATGCCAATCTTTATTCCCTGCCCGCTTGAGCCGTTTTTTGTTAATTTGTTCAAATGATAGAAAGAATAAATGTTACCGGGAATGAGAGTGTTTGAGTTTCCTGTTACATTGGCAACGGTTCTGCGTTCCTCTAAACCTAATTTTTCCTGAGATGGATTGAAGAACCGGTAAAGTGCCGTTGAGGAGTAGCTGAGACCATAAATGTGATAAATTTCAGAAAAGTTTCGGGGAATCCATGGATCTGCCTTATTGGTTATAAAACTATTGTGGTTTCCGTTAAATTGACAACAATATTCTGTTACATTGAATGCCACTTCTATCAGGGATATGCTCCCATCAATAACTATTATATTTGGGGCATAAGAGTAATTCCAAACTTTAAAACCTATTTTTTCATAATAATTTTCAATTGCCATGATCTCTTCCTTACTTGGATCAAACTCTTTTCTAAACTCCTCCGGGGTCAAGTATTTATGAAAATTTATACTCGTTGGATTGTTAAGCTCAAACGCACATTTTTCCAACATACTTATATTTGTATAATTTAGATATAATGTCAATGGCAAAGTAAGTCCGCCCGGAGCTTTTTGAAGATTGGACAAATTTTGGGAACACGTTGCCGTTGCTAATAATATAAGGAACGTTTCCAGAGAGCTTAACCATATTTTCTGACTGGAATGGAATTTTATTATTTTGAATGGTATTTGAAGAATGGTAAAAGATTGGTACTACATATACAGACATTAGAATTACTGCAATAACCAGTGGTATAACCCTCTGCAGATGATATCTCTTTAACTTTTCCCTTGTAAATACCGGAGACATTCAGATTAGGATGTTGTTCCAGATTAATATATTTCCATAAACTAACAATTATAACGATTCGAAGGCGTTCTCTTTCTGTGTCGCCTTAAAGCACTACATAATTCGTTCGGTAATACTTAAGATAAGTTTATACAAATATTACTTTGAGCATGAAATGGAACAACTCTTATCTGATTAATTATATATTTGTAAAAGTGATCCAAAACTGTGAGAAGGGTAGATTAATAATGAGATTCGCTCAAAAGTATGCAAGCGCGGGGAGAGGGATTCGAACCCTCGCTCTCTAATGAGAAATAGCTTAGCAGGCTACCGCCGTACCGCTGGGCCATCCCCGCCTATGATGGAAAACGCTCCTGAAGATCGTTCGCTATCTGTTCGAGGACTTCCTCAAAATCATCATTTTCCAGCGTTACGACATCTCCTGAAGGCAGTATAATTCTAGCTAAATATGTTTCTCCTTCTTTTGAAATTTCAACTTCTGCAAGTCTCTCTGACATGTTATCATCGGTAAATTTCAGCACCTATATTATACTTATTTTGATTTTTTTGAAAAAACAATTGAATAATATTTTTTGATTATTTATACTCAGGCTCTATTCAATTCTTACCATCTCAATACTTACAGAAACCTTAGAAACTTCTAAATTTAAACTTTTTTGGTGCGTTGAATGTGGAGAAATTAGATAATTAATGCCCTCAAATCAAAAACAATGGAATACATAACTCTTGCATTACGAAAGAAGCATCTGATTTCATTTATAATTAAATTATCTGAGGTACTTTCAGCATAAATTAGTTAAATTTATATAACTGTAAATTAATTGGTGTTCTGGAGGTTTGTATCATGGATTTCATTGCAAAAAGAAGAGACTACGACGATGATGATGAATATGATGATGACGATTAGAATTGTTTAAAACCTTTTTTTAATTATTTTAAAATTGTAAATCAAAATACATGAATGTTAAATTAGATTTATTGATAAGTTATAAACTGGCAGAGTGAATATGGTGAAGTTATTGTTTTCGTTTCCTTTTGAAGATGGACGGTAATGAACGCAAGAAATATGCTGATTCAGCCAATAAATAACCTCCTGGATAGATATGGCATCGATCAGCTTACAGAGGCTCAGGAAAAACTAATTCCAGCCATATTAAGTGGTGAAAATGCTATTCTTATATCGCCAACAGGAAGTGGTAAAACAGAAGCTGCCATATTACCTGTTTTTCAAAAGATAATTGAAAATTCCCTGTTGCCCATAAGTGCCTTATTCATTACCCCTTTAAGAGCCTTAAATAGAGATATACTTGGCAGACTGAAAGAATATGGCCAGCACCTTGGAATCCGCATACAGGTAAGACACAGTGATATGTCAGATGCGCAAAGAAAAGAGCTCAGGGATAATCCTGCCAGTATTATTGTTACAACACCTGAATCACTGCAGATTCTTCTTAACTCAAAAAAAATGGATGAAAGCCTCAGGAACATTAAATATGTCATTGTGGATGAACTTCACGAACTCGCCCAGAATGAGAGGGGTACCCAGCTTTCCATAGGTCTTGAAAGACTCAGAGAACTTAGCGGAGATTTTCAAAGGATTGGTCTTTCAGCAACAATTGGAAATCCTGAAGAACTGGCACTTTTCCTAAAATCTGATGGATCTGTTAAGGTTCTAAAAACCTCAATGGAAAAGGACATATCAATACAGGTTACAATAGCCGAGAACGCTAAACCTGAAATTGCCGAAAAAATGGGATGCGATGCGGAATATGCAGGCGCAATCGCGATGATCCATGATCTGGTTAAAAGCCACAATGGTACCCTTGTCTTTGTAAACACCAGAAGTGTTGCAGAGGATATTGCGTTCAGAATCTCACTGTATTATAAGGAATCACTCCTGAAAGTTCATCATGGATCCCTTTCCAGAGAGGTAAGAGAAGAGGCTGAAATGCTCTTCAAATCTGGACAGATAAAAGGGCTCATATGCACTTCCTCCCTGGAGCTGGGAATTGATATTGGAAGTGCAGATCTGGTTATTCAGTTCAACTCCCCACGGCAGATAAACAAACTTATTCAGAGGACCGGAAGATCCGGCCACTGGATAAAGAAGAGATCGAAAGGCGTAATTATATGCAGTGATATCATTGAACTGGAAGAAGCTATGGCCATTGTTGGGCAGGTTTACGATCGTGTACTGGAACCTGTCATCATAAGAAAAGGGTCAATGGCCACCGTGGCAAATCAGATCATACTTGAAGTTCAGAGATTAAAGGAATTTAATTCAATTAATTTTATGAATGTGTTAAGAAGAAGCTATCCGCTCATTGATATGACCCCGGATCTCTTTGACGAAGTTGTGAATTTTCTTATTGAGACCAGAAAGATAAGATTAGAAGAAAATGTTATAAAGAGAAGAAGCGGAACACTGGACTATTTCATAACAAATATTTCCATGATACCCAGCGAACGCAACTTCAGGGTTATTGATGTTATAAACAGAAGATTTGTGGGAACTCTTGATGAGAGATATGTCCTGAACGAAATCGAACCTGGTTCATATTTTGTTATTCGTGGTGCTACATGGAGAACTATAAGAATTGAGGAGGAAAAGATACTGGTTGAACCTTTTGTCACAGCAGCTCTGGCTCCAAAGTGGACAGGTGAAGACATTCCGGTTCTGCCGGATGTAGTGAAGAGAGTATCGGAAAACAGAAAGAACATGGTAATAGATGAATGTGTTACCGGGAAATCCAGAGAAGTTTTGAAAGAGTGGTATGAGAGTGAATCCGGCACCTTTGAACGGGTTATCATTGAGTCACAGGGTTCAGAAATTGTAATACAATCTATGCTTGGAACCAGAGGAAATTTTGCCCTCACTGAAATCCTTGGGGGAATCATAACAACAATAACGGGAGAAAGTGTTGAATCAGACTATTCGCCCTATCATATATTCTTCAGGGTTTCCAGAAGAATGTCTGCAATGGATATAGAAAAGATAATCCGGGGAATAGAAGAGGACAGGATAATGTCATATATCGAAGCCAGCTCAAGAAGATCAAGGTTCTTTACCAATGTATTTCTCTATGAGGCAAGGAAGTTTGGCGTAATAAAAAATGATGCTGACATTTCAAGAATAAGGTTCGATAAGATCGTGGAGTCCTACAAGGAAACCATTCTCTACAAGGATTCTGTAAGAAAAATGATTGCTGACTACATGGACATTGATTCGGTTGTAGATTTTCTTCACAGGATCAGGAACAATACTGTGACATTTGTTGGAAAAGACAGAATATCAAAGTCCTCAGAAATATTTCTCACCCACTATTCCGAGAGGATAATGCCTCTCAAACCCACCAGGGCCATTATTGATTCGGTTACATCAAGGCTTATGAACGAAGAGATAACCCTGTTATGCCTTTCCTGCAGGAATACAAGAACAATGAAAGTAAAGGATGTAACTGTAACAAGATGCCCCATATGCGGGAGTTCACTTGTTGCAGGCATTTCCCACTATGAAAAGGATCAGATAATGAAGGGCATAAATTCAGGGAAAATAGAGGATAAAACCCTGAAAAGACTGAGAAAAAATGCTCATCTGGTAAAGGAACGCGGAAGGAGGGCGATAATTGCGCTTGCCGGAAGAGGAATTGGATCAGAAACAGCTTCCAGAATATTATCAGTGAGTTATTTCAGCGACGAAGATTTTATTAAGGAAATTCTCAATTCTGAAATGGAATATGCAAGAAATCGGAGGTTCTGGAGCTGAAAGATCCTGAACTGTGCGTCCTGAAGGATAAGGCCATCGAATTGAACATGCAGGTGCCTGTACTTGTAGAGGGAAATCACGATGTTGAGGCGCTTCGGGAAATCGGTTTTAAGGGACATATTATAAAGATTAACAGGGGACTTTCACTGGACATTTTTGCAGAAAAGATCGCGAGAAATTTTCCGGATGTGATCATATTAATGGACTTTGATCGAAAGGGGAAATCCATAAAGGAAAGGCTGGTTATACTCCTGAAGTCATACGGTTGCAATATAAATGGGGATCTGTGGGATTTCATTATGAAAAATTATAACATAAAAAGCGTGGAAGATATTCCATGGCTGGTCAGGAAAGTTTTATCCGATTCTGAATTTGGAATAAAGAACAGATTTTAAACGGATCAGTTTTTTAATTTACCGGCAATAATCATTGAATTGAGTCTTTCAGTTACCTTCGCCCGGATATCACTGTCAGATTTGGGATTTATAACTTCTTTTCCACTTTCATAGACTTTCCTGTTGAGAAGTTCCAGTTTTCCTCCACATTCACATTTTTCAATATGAAGTTCCGATGGCTTAACTTTCACTTTGTGACACTTATTACATCTTGAAACATCCTTTTTACCGGAATATTTTCCCTTCTTGGTTATTGCAGTTCCGTTAATGCTCACTATATCCATGGAAAAATCGATAGATTTTGCTGATGAGATGTATGTTCCAACACCGAATGATTCTGCCCCTGCCTCCCTGAGCTTTGAGACAGATTCATAATCAAGTCCGCCGGATACCATTATCTTAATATTGCTGAAGCCTCTAAGATTCAGTTCCCATCTTATCTCCCTTACGATATTCGGGAAGTTACCCCTTCTGGACCTTGGTGTATCCAGCCTTATATAATCTATACCTGGGAACATTCTGGCTGCTCTCAGCGCACTCTCCTTTTCATCGCTGAAAGTATCTATGAGAATGGTTCTTTTTCCTTTCGGGAAGTTTTCTGCAATATATTTCCATGCTGCCTCCTCGCCCATTAGCAGAGCCATTGAATGAGGCATGGTACCAACCGGATCCATGGATATCCTTTCAGCTCCAAGAATTCCTGATACTCCATATGCACCTCCAATATACGCGGCTCTGTCAATCATTGGAGAGATTGCAGGGTGCATTCTCCTGATGCCGAAGGAATAGAACGGGGCTGGATAACTTGCCATATATACCCTTGATGAGGCTGTAGAAATACCGGATGACTGGCATATTAATCCAAGAATAGCGGTTTCCATTTCCCCAATTTCAGAATACTTCCCTTCTATAGTTATGAAGGGGACCGGAATTCCTCCACTATCTCTTGTTCCTATTATCTCTCCTTCCTCAAGAGCACTGATTGTCAGATTCCTTGGCTTAAGAAGGGACAGAACCTCCTTTAACCCGCTGAATGTTATCCATTCCTCTTCACTGGAAGAAGTTATTTCTGCGACAACTTCCTGATCATGGGAAAGTCCTTTCATACTTCTGCTGAAATAGACATCACTTGCCTTTCCCGCTCTTATCTCCTCTTCATCAGCTATGTAAAATCCAGAATGATCCTTTACCGTATTAATCAACCTCTTCACTATTTATTATGGTGACACCATAATTCCGTTTCATATCTTCCAGTGCTCTCATATGATTTTCCTCAGAAATCGAGGCGCACAGATCCCCGATAACCGTTATGGAATACCCTCTGAAAAAAGCTCCTGCTGCTGTGTGCAGTACGCATATATCTGTGCTTATTCCAAATAAGTATAACCGGTTAACCCCCCTGGCTCTTAAATAACCATCAAGATCGGAGTCAAAAAAGGCATCAAAGTGCCTTTTTTTAATATGATAACCCGAGATTCCATTGAGTGATTCATGAAGTTCTGAACCCCATTGGCCCAGTAAACAGTGTTCACCCCATACCCTGAATTCAGGATCATCCGGGATATGGCTGTCCATTGTAAATATGATAAGATCATGATTTCTTTCAGAGAGAAATCCGGATGCCTTTTTCGTTACTTCAAGAGCCCTGTTGCTTCCAAATTTACCTTCAACAAAATCGTTCACCAGATCTACAACAACAAAGGCTTTTTTCTCATTGCTCATAAAACCACTGACTTCCGTCTTTTCCGTCTTCTATTGTAACCCCTGATTCTTTCAGTGCTTTCCTTATCTCATCCGATTCCCGGAACAGTTTCTTCTTTCGAAGGTCTTCCCTTATTGAAAGTAAAGTTTCTACTGTCTGCGAAGATATCTGTTTCGACTTTTCAATGAATATAACTGAAAGGAAACTGTCTGCCCATTTCAATATTTCAATCCCTTTGAGTGCTTCCTCATGGGACAAACTGGTTTCTTTTTCAACAACCTTTTCTGCGATGTCAAGTATTGATCTTAAGGCACCCCTTGTGTTGAAATCATCATCCATGGATTCCTTTATGCCATCCTTATACTGCTGAAAGTCTATTCCTGAACCGTTCCCGTTGGCATTTTCCATTATTCTGAGAGCTCTCTTTATATAGTTCAGATTAACCCGGGATTCCTTAAGCAGTTCGACGCTGAAATCTGCAATGGATCTGTATTGAGCAGAAAGCATGGCATATCTTATCTCAGAAGGAGAATAATCCTTCAGAAGATCGGCAGGTATGAGGAAATTATTAAGAGACTTTGACATTTTCTGACCATTCAATGTGAGCATGCCTGTGTGCATCCAGAAATTGGCAAGACGATCTTTACCGCTAATGCTTCGCATTATGGCTATTTCACCCTCGTGATGCGGGAATATCAGATCCAGTCCGCCGCCGTGAATATCATACACATCTCCAAAGTATTCCTCAGTTATTGCGGTGTCTTCAATATTCCACCCGGGTCTGCCTTTTCCCCATGGTGAATCCCAGAATGGCTCACCCGGTTTCTGAAATTTCCACAGTACAAAGTCCCCCTGATTTTCCTTGTCTTCTGATACAGTTGCCCTTATGCCGGATCTCAATGCCTCAGTGTTTTGACCGGATAGTTTACCATAATCCCTGAATTTAGAGATCCTGAAATATATACCATCCTCAAGTTTGTATGTATACCCCTTATCTTCCAGTATCTTTATCTGCTCAATTATTTCAGTGATATGAAATGTTGCCCTGGCATAGAGTGATACTGAATCTATTGAGAAGGTCTTCATGGATTCCATATATTCATTGAGGAATGATATGGAAAGTTCCAGTGACGAAACAGATGTTTCGTTGGCCCTGGTGATTATTTTGTCATCGATATCTGTTATATTCTGAAGATAAAAAACTTCATATCCTGAAGATCTCAGGTATTTTGCAACTACATCAAAGAATATGAATGTTCTCAGGTTACCCATGTGCGGAGAATCGTACGGGGTTATACCGCATACGAACATCTTCACACGCTTGCCGTTAATTGGCTTGAATTTCTCCTTTGAAGATGTCATGGTGTTGAATATGAACATGTTTCCATGGCATGCTGATTTACGTTAAAACGGTTTTGACACTAACACAAGCATTTGTGTGTCTTAAAAACGGTCATCATATACCCAAATTTTTATGATGCCTTATAACCTCTCAATTATATGCCAAAAGATTCACGGACATTTTACAGTGAAATGGGGGTTCAATGGCTTTCGGACAGAAAAGATCCTTTGCATACCGATGAGGAATTGACCTATTTACTGGATGTGCTGAGAACTAAAAATGATGTCCTGGATCTGGCATGTGGCTTTGGAAGATTTAGTATACCTCTGGCCAGAAAAGGGTACAATGTAACGGGAATAGATATCACACCCATATTTATTGAACGGGCAAGGGAAATTGCAGATCAGGAAGGATTACAAATTCAGTTTTCAGTTGGTGATATGAGGAACATTACATATGATGACAGCTCATTTGATGCAGTTATATGTATGTGGAATGCATTCAGCGAGATTGTAGATTCTGATGATCAGATAAAGGTGATCAGGGAAATTTACAGAGTTCTTAAGAACGATGGAATGGGTCTAATCGAGGTAAGGAACCACAGATCACCAAAAGCTCTTACCGAAAATTATATTGATGATCTGGAGGCTATGCCCAAGTTTCAATCACACAAGAGGTACATTAAAAAAGATAGGCAATAGCGGCCGGGCATAGAAAATTATGAGGTATATCTGGATACTTTCGGCGGAAGGAGAAGACTTTTCCTTAAGATTTTGAAATCATAACAGCACGGGAATATTTGTATTCATAAGCTCCCGGTTTTTCAATGCATTATCAATTGATGATGAACTATTCACGTAAACATTGGTGCAAATAGTAAGATATATTATATTTATAGTAATATGAGGAGAATGAGCTCTGATGACTTTGCCATAGAAGTTAATGATCTGGTAAAGAGTTACGATGGAAAGAGCAATCAGGTTGATCATCTTAATTTTAAGGTTCCATATGGAGAAGTATATGGTTTACTGGGGAAAAATGGTGCCGGTAAGACAACAACAATCAAGATCCTTACTACTCTAATACAGCAGAATTCAGGTTCTGCAAGTATATGCGGCATTGATGTGAAAAAGAGACCAAACAGCGTCAGAAAGATCATAGGTGTTGTGCAGCAGAATGAATCCTTTGACTTCACAACGGTTGAAAAGAGTTTCTATATTTATGGCCTTTTATGGGAAATACCAAAAAGCACAGTAGCAGAAAGAGCGTCTGAACTGATGGAACTGTTCGATCTAAATGAAATCAGGAACAGAAGAATGTTTGAACTTTCAGGAGGGCAAAAGAAAAGAGTTCAGGTTGCAAGGGAATTTATTCATGACATGAAGGTTCTCTTTCTGGATGAGCCCACAGTGGGAATGGATCCAATAATGAGGAGAGAAATCCTTAACTATATCCGGGAAAAATCCAGGGATGGTCTTACCGTTCTCTTCACAACGCATATTCTGGAAGAAGCAGATTATCTGTGTAAAAAGATCGGTATGATAAATAGGGGAAAGATGGTTGCTGAGGGCAGGTCCGAAGAACTTAAGGAAAAATTTGAATCGATGAGAAAGCTTGCAATAACCTCAAGAGAACCTTTGGACATGAATATTAGAGACAAATTGATGAAAAATCTCTCACAGGTGCATAACAATATTGAATTTGCAGTTGAAAATAAACAGATAACAGTAATAGGAAAAGATATGGGTAAGATTCTACCGGAGGTCATTCAGATCGTCAATTCGTTATCCATTGACATAGATCAGGTTGTTCTGGATAATCCATCTCTTGATGATGTTTTTATTGAGGTGATGAAGGGTTGAAACTTCCATCTTTTGTCAGGCTTACAGTAAGAAATATTCGGGTCAACATGGATCCTGGAACAATGATGTTTATGCTTGGTCTGCCTGCACTCTATCTTGCAGTCCTTGGAGTTATGTTTGAAGGTCTCATAACCTCGGTCCCCGGACCAAATGGCCCAATATCATACATAACTTTTCTAGCACCAGGCATTATTGGAATGCAGGCTCTCACCGCCGGGAATATTGGCGGTGGAATGCTATGGGCAGACAGGAGATGGGGTATGTTTGAACAGATCCTGGTTGGGCCTTTTAGAAGGATCGACTATCTTATGGGTATCATGCTTCTTGCAGTGATATTTTCCGTTACCGGAAGCACAATTATGGCTGCGCTGGCTTTCTATACCTCAGCACATCTTTTTGTCACTCCTGCGAACATTATCCTTCTTTTCATAACACTTGCCATAGGAACTACTTTCTTCAGCTCACTCTTTCTCATATTCGCTGTTAAAATAAAAAGCATGAATGCCTATAATACAATAACAATTGTCCTCTTCTTCTTCCTTGATTTTGCAAGCCCCTCTTTTTATCCCATAACCAGCAAAACGCCTGTTGCGTTGAAGGCGTTTATCGATATTAATCCCCTGAGCTATATAGTCTATTCTGCAAGAGATATACTTTCATATAACCAGCCATATTCATCACTCGGCCCATTACTTGTAATATTCATAATAACCATGGTTTTTTTAGGACTCGCTGTGAAGTTATACGGCAACGTTCAAACGGGTGTTTGAATTTAATTAATAAATCATATACCGTACCATTATGTTCATTTTCTAAGGATACCGCATAACTTTCTATATGGAATTGTCCCGAAAAATCATTTTGCCTTTGACATACTGAAATGGTTCAGGAGATTAATCAGATGATTGAGGCTGAGCCTGTTTATTGAGGACCTCTGGAGGCTCTCCATGTATCTGGTAATATATTGAGAATCGGAATCATTCTTTTCCAGTGTATCCTGCATAAATACCATAAGTTTGCCTTTATAGGCAAACCGGTAAATAATATATATTATAATTAAAGGCCAGAATAGAAATTCATTGATATCTGTAAAAATGGCATTACCTGCAGTTGAATAGAGAAGGAATATTATAATTACTATGAGTATAAATACCTTTAACAAGAGGAGTATGTTCTTTCCTGCCTGAAGTTCTCTTATTCTGGTATCCCTAAACTGATTTTCTTCCATTTTGGTTACTTTTCTCTTAATGACCTTAAAGAATAAAAAGAGATTGTGACCTAATATTTTAGTTCAATTTCAATGAGTAAGGTTGATCAAATGCGATTTTCCCTGTATTTCAGGAAAAAAGCCAGATCATAGGAAATCTTTGTTAAGGCTGCTATGAAGAATACCCCCGCAGGAAAGATTTCCATAACAAAACCTGCAATACCAGGTCCCGGTATCTGCATTCCGTTCCTTACCCCAATAAATACGGAATTACTGCTTACTCTGGATTCCTGAGGTATGACAGTATTTACAAAACTGTCTCTTGCGGGTACATCCATCTGACTTGTGGTTTGCCTTAAATAGAGAAATATCTCGCTTACGGCAAGCATATGAAACACAGGTACCATGAAAAGCATGATATTACTGATTATATGAGTATAAACCATTGTCCTGACAAGCCCAATGCTTCCTGATATGTATTTTGATGCAATAATGGAAAACGCAGTGATAATATTAACAATGATAAAAATGAAACCAACCTGCGATACATCCAGATTATAAACCACTTTAAAGAACAGTGTTATGATGGAATTATTTACAAGACCACCACCAAGGGAATCCACTGAAAAAAGCAAGGCCAGACTCTTCACAAGACCTTTTGTTTGCTTATCCTCAATTTTTTCGCCTTTCTTTTTTGGAACAAATTCTGGAAATTTAATAGCCACGTAAATTGCAAATTGCACAAGTGATAAAAGAACATTTACAAGAAATACAAACTGGAAGGAACTTGGGTTGTACAGGAAAAGAAAAAGTGATGCCATTGCCCCGCTGCCATAAGAACCGAAATTATAAATGGCAAATATGGAATTCTTCTGATTCTGATTTTCTGTATAAAGGCTCATGGTATACTGTTCTATGGACTGATTTGCCGTAAGATCCCTTCCACTAAGAGAGAATCCACCCACTATTAATGCTATAAACAGGAATATTACATTTTCCTGCAGATAAAAAATTGTCAGGGATATGAGAAAAAGTAAAGCCATAAGGAGGAGCTTTCGCTTTGCCATTATCCTCAAGGCAGTGTATACATACAGAAAAAGTGTTGATATGGCAAGGCTGACAAGAATGACAATACCTATATCTATGGAACTGAAGTCAAAACTGGAAAGAAAATATGGTATAGTTATTGCAAGGGTTGTGAAAATAAAAGAACGGATAGATTTTGTAAATGAAAGCAGGACGGCTTCAAATTTCATAAGCTGAAGATTACAGATTCAATTTAACTTTTTCTCATCCTCTTTGGATAAATTTGCTTGTAAAGGTTAATGGTTCCCTTGTTTGTACTAAAAAAGGGAACCTAAGGACAATTTAAAATTTATTACCTCTTCTTTCACAATTGGGCCTGGTATGAAAAAGTTCTATTTTTGATGCATAAAAACTATGACTTTTTTATATTTTAGATCTATGATTAAAAATGGGGCTGATCGGATTTGAACCAATGACCACCTGGTTATGAGCCAGGCGCTCTACCTAGCTAAGCTACAGCCCCTACGCCGTTGATCGGATTTGAACCGATGACCGCTCGGTTAACAGCCGAGTGCTCTACCAGCTAAGCTACAACGGCAGGCTAAACGAAAACGTGGAAAAGCTTTTAACTCTTTCGGATCATGGAAAATCTGATCCACAGGTTTCAATTTTTCAAAGTTTGAGCTTTGTAAAGACATTCAAATCTTTTTTATAATATATTAGTCACTTTTAGAAAAAAATTGCTTTTATTCTTAGAAAAAGGATTTACAGTTTCCTGAAGCGCCTGGAATAAAACAGCGATAATACTTTTCATTTGGTATTACGTTCTTCTAATTGAATTTCCGGACCCAGCTTTCCAAATTTGCGATAATATCTGCAAATTGAGATATATTGATGGTATCGAAATGCAGAAATTTGCCTAAAACAATTTAAAAGTACGTAGAGTTACGGACTGATGGTTATTTGGTGCAGAAACAAACATGGATCTCTTGAACTCATTGGGGGTAAATTATAAACTCCCAATGAATTACATTCTGTGAATTCAGAGGAACTGTTCAGGAAGCTTCTAGGTTTAGAGGAACCGTGGATCATAAAGGAGATCAAGTTCGATCACAAGGAAAAGAGAGTTGATATTTTCATAGACTTCCCAAGGGGATCAAGATTCCCATGCCCTGTCTGTGGTATTCCTTATGGTGTTCATGACACAGAGGAACGTACATGGAGGCACCTTAACATATTCCAGTATCCCGCATATGTCCATGCACGAGAACCCAGGATAAAATGCAATGATCATGGAAAGAAGACCGTTGATCTTCCATGGGCCAGAAAAGGATCAGGATTCTCACTGCACTTTGAGGCGATGATTATGGAGATGGGCAGAGAGATGCCGGTATCCGCTGTTTCCAGAATAGCGGGAATCAATGAGGATTCTGTGTGGAGGATCCTGAAGCATTATGTGGATGAGGCCAGGAAGGATATGGATCTTTCAGATCTGAAGGTGCTTGGAATTGATGAATTCTCAGTGGAGAAACATCATGTGTATGTCACTCTTTTTTATGATATAAAAAACAGCAGAGTCATACACATCGAAGAGGGAAAGGAATCAGATGTGTTTGGAAAATTCATAATGAAGCATCCCTTCCTTGATCCTTCGGGAATAGAGCACATCACCATGGATATGTATCCATCATACATATCCGGGGCAAAAGAGTATTTTCCTGCATCTGAGATAGTCTTTGATCATTTTCATGTCATAAAGATGATGAATGACACACTTGATAAGATCAGGCGAAAAGAAGCAAGGGAGAATGAGATCCTGAAACACACAAGATACGACTGGCTGAAGAATTATCCTGATCTCTCAGAGAAGGAAAGGGATCGACTGATGTCTGTGAAATCTTTGGATCTACAGACATCACATGCCTATCATTTCAGGATTGCACTCCAGAGATTATGGCAGGTGAATGCTTCCATTGCTGAATCATATCTGATGAAATGGATATAATGGGCATCCAGGTCAAGGATGCCTGATATAATCAAGCTTGGAAAGACCATGAAGAGACATCTCAATGGCATTCTTGAAGCCATAAGATCTGGAATAAATTCAGCTGTTGTGGAAGGGCTGAACAACAAGATCAGAACAGCATTCAAGCGTTCATACGGTTTCAAGGCCCAGAAATACAGAGACACAATAATCTATCTGGTGGCAGGAGGATTGAAGTTACCCCCAGAATGTTAAAGAGATCCACAAACATTAAATAAAGATCGTTAATTGTTTTACATGGTGTATTGTCCAATAGTTTTCTCTAAAATGAGAAAAGTCCGGTTTTCTACCAGGGTTATAGCTATAATTCTTTCGCTGATGGTTCTCCTTATTGTTTCTGAAGGGGTCGTTCAATCAGTTACCACAACCGGCGAAATACATTCTGGAAACCTGAATCGCTTTAATGGAGTGAGCGATTATAAAATTTCTAATAACCCCTACGAAATCACCAGCTATGCTAATTCCACATTATCCGGCCATAATTTAATCGATCTTAACACGGGTAATTTGAACATTGTAAGTGGAGTTGCATCTCAAATGATAAGAAGCACTTCGCCCAATACGCCCCTGTTTACAAATTACAATAATTCAATAATAGAGTCGATCGATTCAAATGCATTTTCAAACGCCACGATAACAACAGGATCACCGAGTGCAGCTGTTTCACTGGCTGACATCTCAATTAATTATTCAGGTGGGCAAAGCTTAGGGATCATTAGTAAATGTTTCTTATACGAGGCAAATTCTACCATGAATATGAATTTCAAGGTGACAGTTCCAGGTGGTTCAATAATTCTGTTTATCAGCAATGGATATACCCAGGTCGCAAATGGTTTTTGCACACTTAATTCGGTTCAGATTAATGGAAATAGCATTAATGGTTTAACTGGAACAAGCATACAGGGAATTGGAGGAATATGGTCAAGCATTTGCCCTGCGTATCTACAGGTAAATACAAGTGGAATTTATAATATTACAGCAAATTTTAAAAGCACAGATGGTGCAATTACAGGTTATGTCTTGGTTATCGGACCACAGCAGCTTGTAAACCCGCCGGCTAATACTAATACTGACAAAACAAATTTTCCATATATATTATTGTCGGCAATTGCGATTGGAGTGATCATTTCCTCCGTCGTTATAGTTTATACGAATAAAAAAGAGAAAGGGCTCAAAACCCGAGACTCCCCTGACGGACCTTAATTCTTTTAATTTATTTTCATTTTAATATTTGTATGAGCACAACATTGACTATTGAAACAGGAAGGTATTACCAGTAAGTGAGATAGAATGTTACGTTGGAACCTATGTTCAATGAGATAATACGATCAAATTTATTTGCACTTTTTATTTGTTTATCAGATCCTGACAGATTTCATTTATGCTTATGCCGCAAATTTTTTCGATCTCGTTGTTAAGCCTGACAATTTTCCCGGAAGCCTCGACCAAATTCTTCCTCTTATAATTTTCAACGACTTCTTCCAGAGTAATAATTTTATTTCCGGAAACTAAATTATCTGCCTGTGCAACTATTTTTTCTTCTATGGTGACTGGAGTGTAATCTTTGACAGGAAGTCCCAGCTTGGCGGCTTCCACCTCACTTATTCCAGCTCCTGTATGCCTTTCAACAATTTTCACTATGCTTTCCGAAATTCTTGCAGTTCTCAGAATATCCGCCCCTTTCACAGCATGATCAATTCCATTGGTTACGGTTCTTCCTATATCATGAAGTAAAGCTCCAGCCCTGACAAGTTCCATATCGGCATTGCACTTTGATGCTATATCTGTTGCAAGGCGTTCAACCATAAGCACATGATCCATTATCCTCTGACTGGCATTGTTTCTTTGAAGGATCAGAAGGCATTCCTCTCCATCCGGAACATAATCAACTTTCTTCCCCCTTTCCATGGGGACTATGCGCCTCATGCCTTTTATTAAATTCTCCAGCTCCCTGCCGTCAATCAGGCGATCCATAAGAATCGCAAGTGCGGAAACTTCACTGATTGGCTGGGAAGTTACTGATACATTGAAATCACTGACTTCATATGCCCAGAAAGGTACCTTTTCTGCCCCGACTATTATGATTATGCCGTCTCCTGCTTTCAGCTGGGCCTCCTTAATTTTCCCGACTGTATCTTTCAAGGGCATCCCGTACATTGTGAGATGAACTTTCAAAAATCCTTTTTTTGAGGCAATTTCCTTGGGATTGATACCTGATCTTACAAAGAATTCCCCTCCAAAATTTCTGTTTACACTCTCAATATTTTCTTCAATTACAGGGTCTTTTGTGTCTATATAAATACCCGTAGCCCCAAAAGCTCTCGCTGTTAAAGCAACGTGAGTTGTTATCCTCTTATCTCTCTCTGGCCGATGTCCAATACGAAGTATTTCTATTTCCTTCTTTTCGTCCATCAAATTTACTCTGTGTCTACCTTTTCTATTTTGTACCCTTTAATCTGCATCAGAGATGATCTCTTTACCAATCCCCTGAGAAGAGTTTGTGAAATATCCAGATTTGTTGCGGCATCGCCAAGGAATACACCCTCGTTTCCCTTCATCATTCCTATTAGCTTATCCTCATATTCGTTAAGCTTCGATTCTGAAATGGTTGTTGCGTATATTATATCGGCAAGTTCGCTCATAGTGCCCATTAGATTGATCTGAACGTTCGTGTAATAAGTATGGTAGGCCTTTTCCGGACCGCTGTCACCTGTAATCCACTGGCTTTCTATCATTTTAATCTTGTCCAGATAATGTAACGCCTTCTTTCCTTCATTACCGTATCTCTCCTGAATTACCGGCATTGTGATCCAGCTCATTGATAGATCAAGAAGAAGCTTTCTTTTAACTTCGGAGTCAGCAGCGTGAAATATTGAAACTAATTCTCCCGGATCATTTACAACCTTAATTCTACTAGTCATCCAACCTATATAGCATTAGGGTATATTTGATTTAACGGCTGAATCTTTTCATATTAATTTCATTAAATTCCATTTACCTGCCTGAAACCCTTAAATTATCCATATTCACAAAGCACTCACTGCTTGAGCATATTAATTTTCCAGACCAGAAGCATGCTTACAGCATAATTAATTGGTGCCGCTATAATGGAACCCAGTAAATTACCTATTAAAGGAGAAATATTGAATTTGAAGAGAAGAAACAGTTGAAGGAGTACTGATTCAGCCGACCCTGCTAAATTTATTAATTCAAATTTACCCAACCTCAATAAGAACCCGGTTTTTCCCCCTCCATGCCATCCCTGTCCACTGGCCGTCCATATCTCATTAAGATAAAAGCCAACTGCCACTGCACTGGCAGTTGCCATGATCTCAACCTCAATGATGTAAGAATAACCTGTAATCAATATGAAGAGTAATAGCAAACCTTCGGAAATGAGAAAACTTATGCCTCCTACAATGAAAAATTTGGCACTCCTTTTAGCATTGTTTTCAATAAATTTACCCATTTTAGGGTGCAGCACATTGCGTTTAATTAATTGATCTGTTTCTTCGACTAATACAAAGCTTATCTTATTCTCATGGTCAGTAAATTTTTTAATTATTCAGTCCCATGATGAAGAAAAATTCAATCCGATCAAACAGGTATTCAGTGTAAATAATCAATTATATTTCATGATTTTGAATTCTTTTTTGTAAACCGTTTTGTTAACAAAAAACATTGAAAAATCCGTATAAAAGGAGCTAAAAAGATTTAATTGCATGAGGGATTACCTTAGAACCCAACTTAATATTTGGTGGAAATTATGGAAGAAACTTTCAAGACAGTAAAAACTGATGTTCTCGTTATTGGGGCTGGAGGAGCAGGTATGAGAGCTTCTATAGCCGTGAAGGAAGCGGGACTAGATGTTGTGATGGTTACAAAGTCCCTGCTTGGAAAAGCCCATACAGTTATGGCAGAAGGTGGAATTGCAGCAGCTCTGGGAAATGTTGACCCTCAGGATAACTGGAAAGTGCATTACGGAGACATCATCGAAGAGGGAGTATATATCTCAAACTGGAGGATGGCAGAAATTTGTGCAAAGGAAGCACCCGACAGGGTGTTCGAACTTGAGTCTTATGGTGCATTATTTGACAGGACACCCGATGGGAGAATACTTCAAAGAGCATTCGGAGCACATACATACAGGAGACTTTGCCACGTGGGAGACAGAACAGGTCTTGAAATAATCAAGACACTGGAGGATCAGATTCTTCATAGAGATGTGAAGTTTTACGATGAAATGTACATAACAAAAATTGTGGTTAAAAATGGAAAAGCCTGTGGAGCAATAGGAATAAAGATGAATACCGGAGAATTCCACTACTTCCAGGCAAAATCTGTTATTGTTGCCACTGGAGGATGCGGAAGAGTATACAAGGTAACTTCCAACTCATGGGAATCGACCGGAGACGGTCTTGGGTTATCCTATGAGGCAGGGGCTGTTTTGAAGGATATGGAAATGATCCAGTTTCATCCCACAGGAATGGTTTACCCTCCGGGAGTTAAGGGGCTCCTCATAACAGAAGCTGTTAGGGGTGAGGGAGGAATTCTTCTGAACAGCAAAGGTGAAAGATACATGCTTAGATATTCACCACAGAAGAAGGAACTTGATGCAAGGGATGTTGTGGCAAGGGCCAACTACAGGGAAATTCAGGAAGGAAGGGGAACAGAGCACGGCGGAGTTTACCTTGATATTACAAGCAAAGGTGCGGATTACATAAAACACAAGCTGCCATCAATGTATATGCAGTTTATGGAATTTGCAGGGGTAGACATAACCAAGGAGAAAATGGAAGTTGCTCCGACCGTCCACTATCAGATGGGAGGAATCAGGGTAGATCCTGAAACAGGCCACAGTTCACTGGAAGGATTGTTTGCAGCCGGAGAGGTTGCATCTGGTCTTCATGGTGCGAACAGACTTGGAGGAAATTCACTTGCAGATATTCTTGTATTCGGGAGAAGAGCGGGAATAGGAGCTGCGGAATATTCAAAGAAGGCAAAAGATATTGATGTTGATGCCAAAGTTATTAATGAAGAAATAAGCAGAGTGAAGGGCTTCCTTAGAAAGGACGGAAAGAATCCTTACGAGCTCATAGACAGACTTACCACTGCAATGAGTGATCATGTGGGAATCGTCAGAACAAAGGAAGAGATTGAGAAGGCTATTAAGATAATAAATGAACTCAAGGAGGATTACAAAAATGTTGGTACTCTGGGTTCATTCAAGTACAATCATGGATTGCTTGGCTGCCTTGAGCTAGGAAACATGCTGATTGCAACAGAAGCAATTTCCAGAGCAGCTCTTATGAGAGAGGAGAGCAGGGGCGCCCATACAAGAGTAGACTTCCCCAAGAAAGATAAAAAATGGCTGAAGAACATAGAAATCAAAAAAGCAGATTCTGGGATGCAATTCAATGTGGTTCCAGTAGAGGAAATGCCAGAAGAATACAAGCAATATGCAAAACCGGAGGAATATTAATGACAGATATTAATCTGAAGATTTATAGATTCAATCCAGAGGAGGAAAGTGTAGGAAAGTTTGTGGAGTACAAGGTACCTTATGTTGATGGAATGGTCGTTCTTGACGCTGTAAGATATGTTCAGGAGAAAATTGATCCAACGCTTGCCATAAGATGGAACTGCAAGGCTGCAAAATGTGGATCATGCTCTGCGGAAATTAACAACAGACCATCTCTTATGTGTAAAACCAGAGTGGACAGCATAGGAAACAACATTTCGGTGGCACCAATGGGGGCGTATCCAAACATTAAGGATCTTGTGACTGATATTTCTGCCAACTGGTCAATTCTTAAAAAAATACCACCATTCACCCCAAAACCAGGAATGGAAAAACCATGGAGAATTCACCCGGCCGACGTGGAACGATCAAAGGAGTTCAAGAAATGCATAGAGTGTTTCCTTTGTCAGGATGTATGCCATGTAATAAGAGAACACAACACCAAATATTTCGGTCCGAGACATATGGTTAAAGCCGCATCCATGGATATGCATCCGCTGGATGTTCTAGATAGATCAGAGTTTCTGGATAACGAGGGAGGTATAGGATTCTGCAACATAACAAAATGCTGTCAGGATGTATGCCCGGAGCACATACACATAACAGATAACGCCATAATTCAGGAGAAAGAAAGAGCAGCCGATCTTAAATACGATCCCATTGCTATGATAATCAAAAGAAGAAAGAGCAGAAAGGAAAAGGTGGTGAAATAATGGTTGAAAATGTAACAGCAACAAAAAATACAGGTGAAACAAGAAAACCTCTTATACCGGTGGAATTAACCGAAGCAAACTGGAGATTCTGGTCTTTTATTTTGCTTGCACTGATTGCAATATACCTCATGACGGAATTTCAGGTACCGGTGGTTCAGGGTCTAACTGATCCGTTCTATTCTCCAACCATACTGGTTTTGCCTTTGGTGGCAGGATTCAGAGCAACCTGCTATGCATACAGAAAAGATTACCACAGACATCTGTTCAATCACCCAAATGCATGCAATATCGATGTGAGAAAAGATTTCAAGGGAAGAAAATACACTGGAGAAACAAGACTTTTCAGACTTGAAAACTATCACCGGTATTTCTGGTATACTGCAGTTGCAATACTTCCATTCTTTTATTATGATCTGTATATAGCGTTCACATATCAGGCAGGTGAGTTCACATTATCCCTTGGGGCACTTCTCCTGATTCTCAACACTCTGTGGGTTACAATATACACATTCTCCTGCCATTATTTCAGACATGCTACAGGTGGAAACATTGACTGCTACAGTTGCCCGGTGAACAAGAAAAGCGTCAGAAGGGGATTCTTTAACAAAATATCCGCCATAAATCATCACCACGAAATGTTCGCGTGGATCAGTCTGGCATCCTTCTTCCTTGTTGATCTGTTCATAAGAGGAGTCGCAGCTGGATTGAGCATTAACCCAATTCTGCTCAACTTTAAGTGGTGATAAAAATGAAACATATAATGAAAGCAGGATACAGATACCCATTTTTCTTCCTTGGATTGTTCATAATAGAACTTGGGGGTCTGGCATATAAATTCCTCTCGTTCACAATTCAGGATGTTGAAATATTTGCAGTTGTGGGATTTTTAATATTTTTATTTTCACTGATTACTCCGTAATCAGCCAAAAACTTTTTTAAAACCTTTTTCTAGGTCATTTATTAAATCTTCAGGCTCTTCAATGCCAACGCTCAAGCGAATGAGACCATTGGTTATGCCTCTCGATTCTCTTTCTGCCTTCGGTATTACTAGATGTGTCATTAAGGCAGGTATTTCAATCAATGATTCAACTCCGCCAAGACTCTCCCCTAATGTGAATAGATCAAGGGCCTCTGAAAATTCCTTTGCCTTTGGTGAGTTCAAACTGAAGCTTATCATTCCACCATTTCCTCTTGCCTGCTTAGCCTGAATCTTATTATATTCAGTGCCTGGATAACCAGGAAAATGAATGGTTTCCACCTGACCCTTTTCCTTCTTTTCCATAAGATAGTTGAATATCTGCATTGCATTCTCACAGTGAGCCTTCATCCTCAGGGAAAGTGTTTTGATTCCACGGAGTGTGATCCATGAATCAAATGGTGAGGGGACAGCGCCCGTGGAGTTTTGAATGAATTTCAATCTTTCGTAAGTTGCTGGATCATTAAGCATTATGGCACCTCCTATTACATCTGAATGACCGCCTATATATTTGGTTGTACTGTGCACAACAATATCCGCTCCAAGATCAAGGGGATTCTGCAGGTAGGGGCTCATGAACGTGTTATCAACCACAAGTTTAACATTATGCTTCTTTGCAATTCCTGAAATTGCAGCGATATCATAGACTTTCAACAGTGGATTTGTAGGAGATTCGATGAGAATCATATCATATCTTTTCTTTTCCAGTTCTTTTTCCACATCGCCAACATTTGAAAAGTCTACCATCCTGATACCGACGTTGAAGTTGTTAAGTACCATATTGAAAAGTCTGTATGTTCCTCCATAAACATCATCTGAAGACAGTACCATTGATCCTGATTTCAGAAGCATTGATATTGCAGTTATTGCTGCCATTCCAGAAGAAAAAGCTAGCCCATAGTTTCCACCCTCTATGGATGCAAGAGATTTTTCCAGTGCCTCCCGCGTTGGGTTAGCTGTTCTGGAATAATCATATCCACGGGTTTTGCCTGGAGATATTTGTTTATATGTACTTGTAAGAAAAACTGGAATGCTCACAGCACCGGTATGTTCTTCAGCGCCCTGACCATCGTGTATTGCTCTCGTTGTAAAGCCCTTTCCTTTAAAATCATTCTGACTCAAAGAAACCCCTTTTCCTTCATCCACTCATCGTTAAATACCTTTGACGCGTATCTTTCTCCTCTGTCAGGTATAATGACAACAACGAGATTCTCCTCTGTAAGTATTTTTGAAAGCTCTAGTGCACCTGCTACTGCAGAACCTGCAGAGCTGCCTGCAAGAATACCCTCCTCTGATGCAAGTCTTCTTGCCATATTATATGCATCTTTGTCTGAAACTTTCAGTACATCATCGATAACTTCAAGATTCGTGGTCCCCGGAAGAAAATCCTCCCCAATTCCCTCAGTGAGATAACTTTTGTATGAGTAATCTCTTTTGCCCTCCTTGAGCTCCTTATAAATAGAACCTTCAGGTTCAATTCCTATGATCCTTATTTTTTTATTTTTCTCCTTCAGAAACTTTCCAATTCCTGTAATTGTTCCTCCTGTCCCTATACCGGCCACGAAATGTGTTATTTTTCCTTTTGTCTGATTCCATATTTCAGGTCCGGTTGTTTCATAATGTGCCTTGGGATTTGACTGGTTGTAGTATTGATTTGGCAGATAAGCATTTCTCTCCCTGGAAATTTTCTTGGCCACTGTCATATAGTGATTTTCGCTTCCAGCAAGGGCTTCATCTGGACAAACCACAACTTCTGCCCCATATGCTCTTAATATTGATCTCTTTTCCTCGCTGACTTTGTCTGGCATTGTAACAATTAGATTGAATCCAAGTATTTTACATGCCATAGCCATGCCTATACCTGTGTTACCTGAAGTCGGTTCCACAACATAATCTCCTTTCTTTATGTGCCCTTTCTTTTCGGCATCATTCAGCATTGCTATGCCGATTCTATCCTTCACAGAACCCCCGGGATTAAAGCCTTCCATCTTCAGAAGAATTTTGGGCCTTATTCCTGACCCTATTTTGGAAAGTAATATGAGTGGGGTATTTCCTATTGTTTCCAGTATATTTCTTGAATACTCAACCTGATCCAGAAGATTTTTTGATGGAGATTTTTTAGCCATAATGTGCGCCTATCCCTTATGATCTATCTCTTTTAAATATTTCCCAGTATGAGAATGCGAAAGAAATATGGTAAAACCATTTACGGTAAACTGTAATATAGAATCAGTCCAAATATTGTTAATTTAATAAATAAAGAGCCCATTTAAGATCATGGCAGATGGAAAAAAGGGGAATATAGTCGGGGCAATTGCAGCAATGATAGCCTTAATGATTTCTCTTTTCGTATTTGTTTACATTATTACATTTGTATTTCCCATAATCCCACCTGATTTTTCAAGATATGTGAATGCAATTTTTGTTGCGATCATTGTATATATTATTTTGAAGGTTGTTCTCAGCGTCCTTGGTAAGTACATGTCCAGGTACATGTCTCCGGCGAGAGCCCATCCCATAATGTTCATTATCAGTATTTTTGGCTATTTTATCCTGGGCGTAGCTGTGATGGCCCAGCTTGGTATTGACGTTTCATCCCTTATTCTTGGTGGATCCATAGTCTCAGTTATAATCGGACTTGCATCGCAGTCCGTTCTGGCAAACCAGTTCGGAGGTATTCTTCTTACAATTGTGAGACCTTTCAAAATCGGGGACCAGGTGTTTATCAATACATGGCAATATGGCGGGGCTTTTCCAACATTATTTCCAAAATTCTTTTCCACTGACAGGATTGAGGCAACCGGTTATGGAGGAGAGGTTATAGCTCTGACAATCAACTATACGACTCTGAAGCTGAATTCAGGAGACATTGTGAGGATTCCCAATGCCATAGTCATTCAGAGTGCCATAGTTCAGAGAAAAGGCGGAGTGATTGTTCAGGCAAGATATGAAATTCCAAAATACATTACCTATGCTTCAATTGCAAAGGAAGTGGAACAGAGGGTTGTTTCCCTTAAGGATTATGATAACGAATTTTCAATGTATGTGGATGAAACCACAATGAATACGTATATATTGATATTGAAGGCCCGCTTCAAGACAATGGAACCAGAACATAAAAGAGGGGAAATTATGCTTGCTCTTATGGAACTTATTGAACCGATGAAATCCTGATTTTCAGGCGTTATTTCCATGATTCATGATTTTCTCCTTGCATGAACCCTGCATATCCCAACCGGCAGGATTATAAATTCTTCAGATTTTTCTGAAGGAACTGAAAAAATGTATGCTCCCTGATCAATGCCAGCGAGCACACCCTCAAAGCGTTGCCCCGGAATGAGGTTCTCCTGTCCCTGACCGAGCAGCCATACTGTTACATTGCAGCCAAGAAGTTCTGAAATATTCATGTTTATGTATGCCTGTATTAGTTAAAACTTTTGAGTTGTCTCCATGGCTGTTCCTTTGAACGTATGCTGTTCTGTCTTAGTTTGCTTATTCATTCAATAGAGTATTCAAGAAAATTTTTGAGTAAATCCTCTGCAATTGAGAAAGGATCATCATCTAATCTGTCATGGCCCATTCCCTTTCCAGAGACATATTCTTCCAAAAGCTTTTTCTTTAATTTACTGGTTATAGTCTCGTTGATTTCATCTTCCAGCGCTGTTTCCAGCTCCATGTACCTTCTCTTAACTGAAAGACTGTTGCTCATTTCAAGGTATTTTCTGTGAGAAAGAATTGCATCAATTAGCCCATTATAGCTGTCGTTGTCGTTGCTGGTAGTTCCAACTACAGGTCTTTTCCAGCCTGAATGATCATCCATGGATACAATATCCTCAATGTCCTTCATGGCAAAATATGCTCCTTCCCTGTCCATCTTGTTTATGACAAAAATGTGTGATATTTCCATTATGCCTGCCTTAATTGCCTGTATCTCGTCCCCGAGACCCGGTGCAAGAACCAGTACTATGGTATCCGCAAGATTCATGATGTCAAGATCGGCCTGACCGGCCCCCACGGTTTCTATTATAATTTCCTGATTTCCCGCAGATTCAAGAATCCTGACTGCTCCAATTGCTGATCGCGAAAGACCACCCTTTTCCCCCCTGTTTGCCAGACTTCTCATAAAAACATGCGATTCACGGAGTTTGTCCTGCATCCTGATTCTGTTACCGAGAAGTGAACCTCCCGTAAATGGACTGGATGCATCAATTGCGAGAACCCCGTTCGTTATTCCTCTGGCCATCATTCCCGAGGAAAGATTCCCGATCAAAGTACTCTTACCAATTCCGGGTGGTCCGGTTATACCGATTACATGAGCCTTGGTTGCAGAGGTACCAATCTTCCTGAGGATATCCTTTCTTAAAAGTGGGTCTTCATCCTCCACCATTGAGATTGCCCTTGCGATGCTGGAAAATTTATTTTCTTTAACTCCTGACACTAAATCAGCGATATTCGTTTCAATCCTGCCCCATCTTCTTTTCTCTTGCTTCGGCAGCTCTTTTCCTGACATGTTCAATAATTGTGGATAGCGGTGTCCCGGGACCATAATTTCCTGTTATTCCCAGTGCCTCAAGTGCAGGTTTATCTTCTTCCGGTATTGTGCCACCCCCAACAAGGGCAATGTCATCTATCCCTCTTTCCTTCATAAGGTCAGCCACTCTTTTGAATACGGTTAAATGTGCGCCATTGAGAAGGCTCATTGCTATGACGTCAACATCCTCATTCACGGCTGTATCTATTACTTCCTCAGGTGTCGGGAGAAGCCCTGCGTACAGAACTTCCATTCCAGCGTCCCTGAACGCCCTTGCCAGTACAAGTACGCCCCTGTCATGCCCGTCTATTCCCGGTTTGGCAAGAAGTATTTTTGGGGGTCTCTGCTTAGATGATGATTGGTTCTTTCCAGCCGCCATATACCTCCCTTCCAACGTTGCTTATTTCTTCCAGTGTTGCATAAGATTCCACTGCATCAATGAGAAATGGCATTATGTTTTTGTCCGGATCTTCCATGGCTTTTCTCAGGCGTTCCAGAGTTTCCGCCACTCTTTTGCCATCCCTTGTTGCCTTGACTTCATTCAATCTCTTAATCTGTCTTTCCTGAGCCTCTCCGGGAATTCTCAGAATGTTAATGGGTTTTTCTTCGGATTCAACATATTTGTTTGCTCCAACCATTACCTCCTTCCCTTCCTCGATTCTTTTCTGCCTTCTGTATGATGTTGTGGCAATTTCCCTCTGAATATATCCGCTCTTCACAGCCTCAAGTATTCCCCCCATTGATTCTATCTTGTCAAAGTAACGATATGCTTCCTCCTCAATCCTGTTTGTCAGCCATTCAACATAATATGAACCTGCCAGTGGGTCCACAGTATCAGTTACCCCTGTTTCCTCGGCTATGATCTGCTGTGTCCTCAATGCTACCTTTACGGCCTCCTCTGAAGGAAGTGCCATTGCCTCGTCGTATGAATTTGTATGAAGGCTCTGCGTACCGCCAAGAACTGCAGCAAGACCCTCAAATGCTGTCCTTACAATATTTATGTGTGGCTGCTGCCATGTAAGTGTGTAGCCCGATGTCTGGGTGTGAAATCTTAGCATCATTGCCCTTTTTGACTTTGCTCCGTATTTCTCTTTCAAAGCTGTTGCCCAGATCCTTCTTGCAGCTCTCATTTTGGCTATCTCTTCAAAGAAATTAATTGATGAATTGAAGAAGAATGAAAGTCTCGGGGCAAATTGATCCACGTCAAGGCCCGCTTTCTTTCCCATTTCCACATAATAGAACCCGTCTGCCAGTGTAAATGCAAGTTCCTGAACCGCACTTGAACCTGCTTCCCGAATGTGATAGCCGGAAATGCTGATATAATTCCACCTTGGAACATTCTCTGTGCAGTAGATCATCATATCCCGGATTATCCTGATGTGTGCTTCCGGAGGATATATCCATTCTTTTTGTGCAATATATTCTTTTAGAATATCTGCCTGTACCGTTCCTCCAATCTTGTCCAGTGACAGACCCTGTTTTCTGGCTATTGAGAAATACATTGCTGTAAGAACTGCAGCAGGAGCGTTTATTGTCATTGATGTGGTAACTTTCGACAGATCGATTCCGTCGAAGATAACTTCCATATCCTTCAAAGAAGAGACGTTCACACCACACTTTCCTATTTCTCCATCTGCTCTCTTATTGTCGCAGTCATATGCATAAAGTGTTGGCATATCAAACGCTATGCTTAATCCTGTTTCTCCATGGCTTATGAGATATTTCAGCCGTGCATTGGTATCTTCAGGCGTACCAAATCCGGAGAACATTCGCATTGTCCATTCCTTGCCCCTGTACATATTGGGATATACACCCCTTGTAAAGGGATATTCTCCGGGTAATCCAAGGAACTTCTCCTGATCTTCAGGCAAATCCGATTTTGTATAAACATCCTTGATCTCAATTCCTGATGAATTAATGAATTCCCTGGGTTTGTATCCAGTCTTCTCTTCCCATGGCTCAAGAGTATTCTTTCGCCATTTCTCCAGACTCTCATCCTTCGATGAAGAATTCCTTTCTGATGCTTCCCTTAACTTGGAATGCCAGAAACCTTTGTGGTCCTCCATGAGTTCCTTAGTAATTATTACAATATATGCTTTAAGGATGTTTTCTTTATTCTCTTCATCACTTTGAAAAATCTATCTTCCTGAAAGTGCAATAGATATATCCTGATAACCCTGCCATATTTCTCAGGATCAATATTGGAGATCTAATATGGGTTGTTATTTTCCCTTTCTCCACTTCTCCCCAAACCTGTCTGTTCTTGATTCTAAGCTGCTTTCTGCCATACCCGTTCCAGAAAGCCTGCTTTATGACTCCCCTTATGCCTTTGCGCGATCGGTGCCTTACAATACATTCTTCGCATATGGCCCACCTGGCTCCGTTTTGTATCGCCCTGAGATTGAGATCTATATCCTCTGCGGTAACAAATGATTCATCAAATCCACCCAATCTTTCAAACAGAGATTTTTTGATTCCCAGATTCATTGATGGTAGGGTAATTTCAAAGCCTTTGAAATATAGGGAGACCCTTGGGAGATTGCTGCTTCCCCTGCCCTCCATGCTCACCGTTTTTCCTGCCACAAGGTCGTATTCATCAAGGGCACTTGCCATTCTCCTGACCCAATCTCCGTCCGGTATTGCATCACCGTCGGTAAATATGATATATTTACCCTGAGAAGCACTCACACCTATATTCCTGCCCTGCCCCCTTGAGCAGCCCTGCCTTATGTATTTTATATCGGTATTTTCCCTGCACATCCTTTCCATAATAGATCTGGTTTCATCATTGCTGTTGGAATCTACAATAATGACCTCAAATTCTCCCTTCTCCTGCCTTAATGCATCCATAAGTTGCTGAAGATTCTTTCCTTCATTCTTTACGGTTATTACAACTGATGCAATGATTTCTCCTATACCCAATCAGCCCTCTGATTTTTCCTCTCTTCCTTTGTTTCCTTTTTGAACTTTTTATAATGTTCCTTGCACAGATGGACTTTTGTACTGTCTCCAGTTATTTCAAGAGCTTTCTTTGCCAGAACAGCATCAACCGTATGAAAACTTTCCTCCTTACAATCTCTAACCTGACACATCTTTTTTGGCATTATTCAATATATATTATCTATCCTTAAGCTTTATGCGAAAATGATGGGACTGCCCGGAGTAAGCCCCCTTCTGTTACCCCTTTCAGGCTTGCAGCATTCGACTGATCGGCCTTTAGCCTTCGTCCTACCTGACCCTCCCGGTGGCGTCACAGGGTCTGTTTGGACTTTCTCCGGCCAGGATAAGTTCCCATCGCCACCCCCGGAAACATCATGTTTTCCAGTCATATTTTACCGGGGAGCGTTTATTTCTTTTCTCATTGCCATTCCTCTCGGAATACCGGCTTTGGACGGTTGGCCTCCACCTGCGGAGGGGGGACTTTCCTCACCTCATGGGCGTCAGCTGCTCTCGGGCTTTCCCACGATTGATAACACTGAAGGATATTTAAGAGGTATCACCGTGTTGTCTGAGTTTATACATAAAAATAGCTGAATTTCATATCTAAAATTAAGTCTGTTTCCGCATAATACTTGAATTTTGTGTACTGATCTATTGTACCATAAACTAGTTTATGTTTCTACCAATAGTTAATCATGAACAAAACAGCAGTTTTAGTTTTAGCAATATCATCTCTGATGATAATGTCCGGAAGCCTTGCCTTTGCGCAGGGAGTCAATACGGATAATTCCTCCTCAGCGATGATAAAGTTGTCTGCATACTCAGTAGGATCTTATAACAGCTTTGGCACACTTAACAATATAACATATACAAGCGGAGAGACTGGTATTCAGACAGAGATAGCATCTTCGGTTTATGTTAACGGGTCAGCAATGTCTGTACCATCAAATTCAGGCAATGAAAAGGTTTCTTTTGTAACTGTAAAAAATGAAACACTCATAGGAATTACAGAGCCCAAAAGCACTGATAATAGCGACCTCCCCAACATTGCCCAACTCTGGGAAAAGCGACCATTAAATTTGATTTGACAACAGTGGCTAAACCCTTTGCTTTTAATCTGAACGTTTCATCAAATGCATCCCTGGGAAGCCTGATTCAGTTTAACACATTCATGAAATTATCAATGAAAGGATATTCAGCCTACCAGATTTCCAATGGATCGTTCACAGGATATTTTGTAACTAACGGACAGGTAAACCTGTCATCAAATGGAATGCAGATAACGGTGAATAACAATGGAAGCATGATGCTTATTGCCGGCTTTATTTCAAATGGCGGAGTGAAAAACTTACTTGAAAAATATTTCGGTGAGAATGAAAAAGAAAATAGATTCTCCTACAATAATACAACAGGACAGGTAAGCGGGAAATTTGTTAATTTCAACTATTCCACATCAAATCAGATCATTTATAACATGTCCGGAACTTTCAGCGGGCAGACCGTGCCGGTATTTACACATGTAAACGCCTCTGGTAATAGTGTGCTCATAAGTAAAGCCAGTATGAGTTCCATTCCATTGAACAAAGTGATTACAGTGGGATCAGTGTTCTTCTATGCCAATGAGAGTTTTATATATGTCGTTCACGACACACCTTCTATGCAGTCTGCATTTGCTTTGAGAAATGGAACGCTAAACCTTACTCTGGCCAGTGGACTGAGCGCATCCATTTTCTCTACTACGTCAGCAAAGGTATCTTATAGTGCATATGCTATTGCCGATAACGAAGATACCCAGAACAGTATTCTGCTTGGAGTTGGTGGCCATATCAATGCGCAGAGTCAGGCTGTCATAATTACAGGACAAAACTTTACAGGGTTCCTGATGGTCCCGGGCAATGCAAGTATAACAATCAGCAATGGAATGATATCCATATCAACTAAAGATGTCGCTGTAATTCACTTCGTTTCCCCGCCAGGCCTGAGAAGCATTGGAAAACTTAACAGCGATATCAGGAATGCAATAGAGACAGGAAAAATTTCTGACCAGATAGTAATCAATGCTACAAGTGCCGGTCCCAGCTCAAACCTTACAATTGGATTTAATGGAACAGTGAACGCCGATGTTTCATCTCAGTCACAGGGAAAGGCAACAGTATCTCTTTCATCAACAAATCACAGGGGAACCACAATAGCAGTTTTCGTAACGAAGGAATTTCTTGGAACATCAAACACAGTCTATCTCAAATTTGATGGCAGCGTAATCAACATTACAGGTGCATCTTCAATTTTCAACATAACATCAACCACAAATGCATATTATGCGGTAATAAACGAATCATCGGGTGTAATGATATTGATTCACGTACCACACTTTTCAAACCACACAATAGAAATCAGTTCTACCCCCTATTCAACAAGTACCTCAACACCTACTCCAACCAACGTTCCACTAAATGTTGAATATTTCTCAATTGCGGCTGGCGTCGGGATAATAGCAATAGTTGGTGTAGCAGCGCTGGTTATGAGAAGAAAGAAATAACTAACCATATTTTTTTTAAATCCCATTTTTTATTGAATTAGAAATGATTGAATTTAACTTGTTAACTTTATTTTATCTGATTTTTAACACATCCGAATATACCTTGTAAATTTGTATCATCATGTTTATGATTCCTTATATTCACAGATTATTACTTTCAGACAAGCGTGTTCGAATTCTGTTTTCTTCCGGTTCATAATTTCTTACTCGTATTTTTTGAAATTTCACTTAAAACATCTTTGCATAATAATACTGCCTTTTTAGAAGGTTCCATATATTTCAGAGCAATTTTTTCAAGGCTTTCTTCATCTATATTATAATTGAATGTGTATCCACTGGTTTGACGGTTGCCAAGCAGTTCAGGAAGCAGGGACCTTACCATTTCCTTTATTTTATCTCTATTAAGTTTTGATATTTTTTGGGAATTAACAATATTGTTTTCCACAATTTCAATTATGTTATGATTTTTTGGTGGTTCAATACCAAGTGCAAACAGGACAGCTTTGAGAGATATCTCAACAGCCATTTCTTCGCTGTACAAACATGTATTATATACCCCCTCCTTTGCCATTGTTTCGGCCGTTTTAATCCAGCTTTCTGCTGTCTCCATGGCCTTCTCTGATATTCCTATTCCCATACGAGCATTTCACCTGATTTTGTATTTTTACGTTTATGCTTGATCTTTGCAATTTTATCCAGAAATTCAGAAACTGTGCTTCCACGTTGAAAAAGAACTATTCCGTAATCAGCTATTTCAAAGTATAACGGATTTAGGACTTCCAGATCTGCAGGCGTCAATATGAGCGGACTTATAAATAGTGACAGGCCTCTTTTTATCAGTATATCCTGATATGAATTTACCTCCCTTCTTTTCAAATTTAAATACTCCTGGTATTCGATGAATTTAGAGTCTGTTATAATGGCTAAATCAATATCACTAAATTTAGAAAAACTGTTCTTTGTAATGGAACCATAAAGTATTACACCCAGTGTGTGAGGATTTTCATCTATCAAGTCCACAAAACGCATTATGTAATTTTTTATATCCTGATCCATTTTCAACAGGGTAAGTTGCTTCCCTGCAGTTTGTTTTATAACCTCTGTGAAAGAACTTCGTCTGCCCGTAATTTGCTCTATAATTTGCTTAAATTCACTTAGTTCTGAATATGCTTCTTCAGTGAGCAGGGTCTGCTTGAATTTTCCCATAATCATATGTATGTAGTATACATATATAAAGTGCTTTCAAAGATCAGGTGATTGCTCTGAGATGGTGTTCATGATGGTGAACAGGATAATTCAACCTTAGGTCGTCAGATTATCTTACATACTGATTTTATTCGGTGGTTTTTTAAGTTGACTAAAATTTCCTGAATAATGAGTTGTAACTGTATTTACTCCATTGTTCTTTGAATTGTTTCCTGATTCCGCTGGATCAATTCGTAATTCAGCTTTTTCCTGAAGAATGTCGATTTAAGATGGAAAATGAAATGCCCATAAAATTGCAGTGTGAAAATCCGCTATATTGATATGGCTGATTCTCTCTTCAAGAGAATTTCTACAATATTCTTTGGCAGATAAATGATGTCATTTTTTCTCAGGTAATAATTTCCATCCTTGAGTGCTATGGGCATGTAATCGACTGTAATTCTAAGTCTTGCAAGGTCCTCGCTTCTGGCGAGTTGTGTTTTGAGGTACCCCGATCTCCTGTTTGATTTCCGGCTCTTCATGGGATTCCTCAGGACTCTCCCTCTCCTGAATCTTGCCAGGGTCTATGAGAGAATCACGGATTGCCATCATCTCATTATGCATTTTCATAATGAACTCCCTTTCCTGTGGAGTTAAAATGTCGAGCGTTTTTCCTTCTATATCATAAAGTGATTCCCGAAGGATCTTCTCATACCTCTTTTGAAAAAAAAGTGATAGTGATTTTTTGATATTTCCTTCTCTCTCCCTTACAGCTATATACTGATCAATGTCCCCTTTTGATAATGATTCCTCTGCCATTCCCTTTAAAAAAAGGAGTGCTTCCCTTACTTCCGAGTAGAAGTCCTGATTGATTCTGTTCAGTGTTACTCCCTTGGATTCGATTCTTGAGTAATCTCTGATTTTTTTGAACAGACGATCAATGTCTGAGGCGTTTAATGGCATTTCATTACACTATTTGCCTCGAGTATTTTAATTTCTTGAACGCTGTAATGATATTCAATCGGGTTATAGAAACCTTATTTCTACTAAAATGGAAAAGTGTTCTTTTGTTATCAAACTTAACCATTGGACATCTTACTGCCTTAATAAGCCATAGGATTCTATAAGGTTGTAACATTCAACATTTCTGATTGGGGTGTGGTCTAAAACTCTAGTAAAATAATTATATATAAGAGCATCAAATACCTGCTTACTCTCTGTGAGCCTTTACTTATTTACCATAAGCGGCTCCCAATTGGGGTGAAACATTGAAAAGAAGTTCAAGGGACTGGAAAAAACGCGGAAACATGCGATGGAAGTGGAGAAAGAAGAGAATCCGAAGGCTGAAAAAGCAGAGAAAGGCTAACAGAACGTAAGGGAGCATGGGGTAGTCAGGCATCCTATCGGGCTCCAGTCAGGGTATGTTTAGCAACGGGTCATCTGATTCATGATGAGTGACTGGAACTAAGAACCGGGAAGAGACCCGCAGATCTGGGTTCAAATCCCAGTGCTCCCATTTGGTCGCAACTGCTCCCGCGGGAATTTGATCCTCAAGAGTCATTTTCTCACTGCCACGAAAAAGCTTCTCGACAGCGAGTTTTCCCTTTTCCGCTGCTTCTTTTGAGGACAGGTGTTCGTATATAGTTGTGGTCTCAATGCGGGCATGTCCCAACAGAATTTGTACCATCCTTAGATCGTTCGTGGTTCTATACATATTCGTTCCGTAGAAGTGTCTGAACGAATGGGCATGGAGTTCCGGCATCCCTGTCTTTATTCCTATCTTCTTGATCATGGTCCTGAGATAAGTATATGGCATTCTTCCTTGATCACTTGTGAAGAGAGATCTCTGATCAGATTGCATTCTGTAATTTTTGATATATCCTTCCAACCTATTCAAGAAATCATCTGGAAGAGGAACATATCTATCTCTTTCTCCCTTCTCGGATCTGATATAAAGCATTCCCTCTTTGATGTCTTCCATGTTGACTTTTTGCATTTCTCCTATTCTCATGCCTGAATATGCAAGGATTTCGATATCAAATCGGTTACGAAGCCACACCTCTTTATTATGATGGGAGTCACAAAATTTAAGGATCCTTTGCAGCTGATCAGTTGTTGGGAGAAATGGATCCGGAGAAGGTTCTTTTTTTAGCCTTGGAGTGGATGTCTGGAATCCAAGGAAACGATACCAGTATTGCAGGTCCATCATTTCAATCCTCAGAGTCTTTTTCTTTATTCCATCCCTCTGACGTGATTCAATATACGAGTATAAGGCCTTGATATCCGGTTTTGAGATATCAATCCTTGAATCAAGGAACCTTATCCTTCTTGCTCTTCTTTCTGCTGTTTGGAGGGCATCTCCTTTTCCTACTCTCTCAAGGTAAAAATCATTCAATTTTAAATCAAGATCTGGAACATTCTCACTCATCTCTGCACCCCGTTCCATTTGGGAAGGAATAAACTTCTTCCTTTGGCATACTGATAACCCACCGATTCCATTTCTTTACACAAATTTTTAAAATCATCTACCTTGGATGGAATTCTTATCTTTTCTCCATCGATTTGAAGATCATATTTTGAAACGATCGCCATAAGACCTTGATTCGTTCCTTGTCCAGGTTTTTCTTCAGGTTTACCAGAGGTCCACAATCCAAATGGCTGAATTGCTCGATCCATCAACAACCTGGTTGCCTCTCCGTTTAATTTTCCAGATGCTTTGATTTTCTCATCCACAGTCTCCATCCTTCCAATCATTTCATCAACCCATTTCGAAAAATCATTCATACTCGGATTCACCTTCATAATCGTAATCCATCTCAGATCTGTCAATTCCTAATTCTTCGATTCTGTCTATTCTTCTTTTTTCCGTATCATTCATTTCAAATCTTCTCCATCAATTTTTTATCTCTAGACTTGGTCCAGTATCTTTCTCCATTATCATTCATCTTCAAATTGTCAATGGATTTCACAATCCTAAGAATCTGCGGATCTGCTCTTTCCCATCCTTCTTTTGTCAAGTGTGATCCTTTCATCTCAATACCTCAGAATGCTTATGTTTCAGATGATTAGAACGAGATTTCACAGTTACTATGTGTTCACAAAAACCACATCTATAATGTGGTTGAGTCTTTCCGTTCTTCCCTGCATAAGTGAAAAAATTGTTTGAGTCAAAATACTTTCCTTGGTAAATCATTGAGAAACACCTTCGTTAAATCTGATTGGAGATCTTCTTCCAAACTTCCTCAATGTCTTACCTTTCATGTTCCTTGTTGCACAAAGGTATTTTTCCAGAATATCTGATTCAGGAATCACATTTTTTAGGTTCTCCAGTGTTCTTTCGATTGCTAATAGATCAACAAAATCATGATACGTTCGGGATCTCTTTCTTTCCTTTCGAGCATTTGGGGACATTAAATTCTGCCTCCGAGAAAAACATAAGACAGTGAACCAACTATGACAACAAACACAGTTGAAACAAGAAGGAACATCTGCACCATCGATAAAATGAAATTCCTCATGCCTCAACCTCTTGCTTGTGAGGGTGCTCATTACAACCTGCATATGCTTTCACGCACAATCTTACCGCATGAGAGAAATTTGCAGCGGTTCTGCTCTCAACCAAGCCTTTAAGGAATTCAAATTCATCTCTTTCAAGAGAAATACTAATCTTCATCTTCCTACCTTCACTTACCAAGTCATACCACTTCCATTAATAAATATTCTTACTTTACCATACTTTAGAGCAAGAATTGAAAAGTATATCCTTTTCCTACCAAGTAGCAATGAAGAAAAAAGTCTCAGTGGCCATAGACGAAGATCTCCTGATCTGGGTCGAAGACCAGATTCAGAAGAAGCGATTTGCCTCCGTTTCCCATGCAGTGAATTATTCACTGAATGAAGTGAAAAAGCAAGGAGAGAAACTCTCATGAAGTATCCCGATAAGGTTGCTTTCCTTGTATTGCTTATTGCAGGTTTTCTGTATGCGCAGTATCTTATGGGGAGTGCCGCATGGATCCAATTGTTCGGCTTTCTTCCCCTACCATCATCCCAGTATGTAAACGGTTTGCTTCTTGCAATTGCTTGCATTGTTCTCGTTTCCTTAGATATCATGTCTATAATTGATCCGAATTGGAAATTGTTCAAGTTCATCTTCTTCTCCTCAGAGCAAACCCTGCCTTTAGAAAGAAAACAACTACCAGGAAAGTCAGGGCTCCCTCCGAAACCAGCGCAAAAACGAAAAAGATCTTGAACTGCCTGACTTCCAAGAGATAATATCCCATGTATATTCCCGTTTCCATGCAGAGAATGAACAGGATAGCCCAGTTGTAAGGCCACTTTATTTTCAATCTCATTCATGCCTCAACCTCCTTCTTGTGGGGCTGCTCTTCAAGGGCAATAGACCTGATCTTTTCTCTCACGGCTTCTATAATAAACTCACTACGATTTCTGTATCCCATCTTGCTCTCGGAAATTGCCTTTTCAACGCTCTCTATAAGACTATGTGGCAATTTGATAGTGTCATACATCCTTTTTCCCTCATTGTTGCTATACATTACTAATTCATTCCCCCTATTAAATTGTTGTCATACATTACAACTGTCTTACTCCCAAGTGTTAATTTCTTTATGGCATAATTGCTATGTATGGCAACCCAATACACCACAGTCAAGATTCCTGACCCTATTCTTGAGCGGATAGAGGAGATTATTCGATCACATCCAGAGTATGCATACCGTAATCGTTCTGAATTCATCGTAGAGGCAATACGAGAGAAGGTAAGATCTATTGAATCAAGGGAGAAGTGATTAACCCTGGATGACAAGAAATTACTGAACTTAGGAATAATTCTAATTATTTTAGGTATAATTTTGTTACCCGCAGGATACTTTATGACTTCATTCCTTGTTTCCATTGGAATTACCTCCTATTTTGTCACTATTGAGGCATTTACTTACCTCGCGGTTGCAACCCTCGTCGTTTTTGGTTCCTATCTTATTATTGACTCTAAAATCCTCAAGAGAAGGTGAAGTCTTGATTTCTTTCACGGGACGCAGGTAACTATAATACAAAGAAACTAAGATCAAATAAAGAAAAAGCGAAAAAACAAATCCTGCGACAATCTCATAAAAATTCATAGGACGAAATTGATATTTTAAAGGAGAATTACGAGACATCCATTGATAAAACAATGAATCTAAATATGCGCCAATATCTGTAAATATAGCAAGAATAAGACTGATGACTAAGATTCTCCGATTCATGCCTCAACCTCCTGTTTGTGTGTTTTTGTTTGATGATCTGCCGACTCCTCTTCGTCTCCCTTTAAAACCTCCCGAATGTCAACAATGAGTCGGTCTCCTTCATGGATATTCAATTTTTTACGAATATCCTGTGGGATTTGCCCTCGTCCGGCTATTCCCATTTTTATTATAGTTTGAATCATGGCATATCACATTTGGCAATAATGCCATATGTATAGAAAGATATAAACTTATTGTTTGGCAATAATGCCATATGCCATAATACGTAAAGTATTATACATATTGCATTTTAGTAGAATGTAAAATGGACGTCTTGGATCTGAAACATTCTAAATCTCTTCTCATAGAATTGAGACGAATTGGAACTGCTAAGAAATCTGATTTATTTTCGATTGTTAAGAGTCATCATATCCTTGATAAGGTGTTGAAAGCGCTTGAAGATGGTGGTTTTCTCACCGTTGAAGTTAGGAAACTTGGTCCTCCGGTATATACAATTGCCTTAACAAATAAAGGTAAAGCTGTCGCTGAACAACTAAAACGAGCTGAAGAGATATCCCAAGGTAAAACTTTCACATTTCCGGATAAATTCGCAATCATTTCTTATTTGTCTGACTCAGGACACGTTACATTATCTCAATTGAAGGAACGATATCCGGATGCCTTGGATATCATAAGGGAATTTGAATCAATGAAGGTAATAAGGCAGGAGATCGATAATTCGAAGCATCCGCCGATTAATCGGATTGCATTAACGGAGAAAGGAGAGAAGATTGCGGAGTATTTGCAGAAGATTGAGGAGATTTTGAAGGGGTGAAATGAAATGGATAAAAAAGAAATAGAATTTGAGTTCGAGAGAGCAACAAAGAATACGTATAGGTTCCAGGAGAAGAGTTCGGGAGAACCGTCGATAGGAACATTGTATGTGAAGAAGGCAGTCTTTGGAACGAAGGAACCCAAGAAAGTGAAGGTTACAGTCGAGTGGGAGTAAGAAATGGACTCTGCCTATTCAGGAGAAGATAAAAAGTCTGCCGGACAAACATTATCTTTCTTTTCTCAGCAAATATGGAAAAATGAGATCAATAAAAGTCACACTGAGATTAGAAATGAAATAATTAATCATCTTCAAAAGAACTTAGATCGGAACGATATCGTTTTTGGAAAGTCAGAAAATAATGGTATTTCCGAACACTATGTTAGAATTACTAACAGCAAGGCTCAAACAATTGATAAATGGAAGATTATATGCAGTTTCCTTGAACGGAGAATGATAAATTCTTCGGGTAATTCGTATTTGGAAAGCTACAGAATTCTGCTGACCCTTAAACCTTTTTTTAAATTTGTCGTAGATAAAAGACATTTGGGAAAAAGAGAAAAAAGAAGGAATTATATTCTGAAAACTGAACATCAACGGAAATCTATAATGGAACTAACTTGAGCAGCTCAGGCTCTTCAATTTTCTATCCAGATTTGAAACCCAGCAGTGTATCGCAATGCTTACATGAAATCGGTGTAGCCTTACTTGCAATTGTGAAGTAAAGAGGGATCATATTCTCGATATCGACTATATAGTCATCAGCTTCCAGTGTTTTTCCGCATTTTGGGCATTTGACCATGATCAGGTGAATGTGCTACTTTTAATGAAACTTTCCTTTATTCAAAAATCACAACTATGTTTCGCAAACCATCGAGGACAAGTTTCCGTTAGATCTTAACTGATAGTTTGGCAATAGTATAATCAAATAAGACCGAATGCCAACATCAGAAGGATTATCCCAGCCGCCATCATAAAATATGACAGCACAAGGGTGTAGTCAATCTTCTTCTTTGTGGAATGCATAGATAATCTATCCGAATGGTCTATTTATTCTTTTCTTCTTCCTTGTGGAGGTAGAGAGCAATGCCGCCACTCACCAGGCCGACTCCTATCCACGTCTCTCCAGCTGCGATCTGGGCGAACGAGAAAAGATCTATTATTCCAATAGCAGCAGGTATGGAAAATACCTCAAATGCTGCAAGGAGAGATAGAAGAATTAAAGCAAACCGCTGAGAGCATAGATTAGCATCCCTATACCAATAATCATCATGGCTATGGACGCTATCCCTACATATGGGTTTCTCCTTTCAGTATTGTTAGATCTCATTAGTTATAGAATACGTGTGAATTTATTAATATTTCCCTCTTGAAAACCAATCGCTAAATGTCATGAATCCACCAATGAATACTGCCAAAGCAGCAAGTAGCCACCAAATATCAGCAGCGGATTGCCCTGCATAGTTAAATTGATCCGTAAGAGCGGTTCCAAGAGGAGTGATTAAGGCAGCTATACCTGCGAGTACTGCTATAAGCAGTATTGTACCATATTTTATGCCGTTGTCTTCAGAATCCTCTTTAATGTAGACTTTCCCTGTCACTTTCTTTGTTTGAGGACTTTTGACAACACCGCTGTATGTTTTTGGTTTCTTATTACTGCTGCTTTTGGAATTTGTCTTTCCATTTTTCTTATTGCTGTTTCCGCTCATTTCTCATCCTCAATCATATCTTTGATGAGATCTCATTGATCAACCACCTTGCATTGTTCATGACCCGGTCCAGATTCTCCTTACCCAGATCATTTCCATGAGACCTTGCATCATCGAGCCATCCCTTGATGTAAGCACCGCTGTCATCCTTGAAATCAAATCCAAAGTGCGCACCGACAAGGTATGTGGAAAGTTCTGCAATTTAATTCCTATAGCTTTATTTTATAATGACTTTCAACCTTTTGAGGGACTGACATATAAGCATATGGATACATATCCGCAGCCTTAGTTTCACTTAACTAGGCTTGCAAATGGATCATATTACATTGTCTCAGCTACGACATTCTCAAAATTTTGATTTGCTTATAGGGAATTACAGAAAAAATACTTTTCCTTGACTACTCTGCTTTGTATCATTAATATTTGTACTCTTTTTCCATTACTAAATCGTCCCCATCAATATGCTTAACTTCGAATCCATTCTTTTTATAAAACGAAATACCGATACTATTTTTTTTGTGAACGTATAATATACATTCAACAATACCTTTTTTCTTCATTATTTTCTCTGCTTCCAACAGCAACAATTCACCAATTCCTCTATGTGTATATTCTGGCTTGAGATATAAGCGAAGTAATTCAGCTCTATAATCACCTATCTTTAATTCAATAAATCCGATAGGTATTGACTTTACAAAAGAACCAAGGAAAATTATACCATCATCTTTTTGGGACCGTATTATATCATTCAATAGTTTTTCTCTAGAATATTTCTCACTTATCCAGTTCTCTATAAACTCTTTATTATAGATGTCTTTGTATGTCCATTTCCACGAGTCTCTAGCAATTTCAATAATTGATTCTACATCTTCAGCAGTTAATTTCTTAATCGTCTTGGGCATTTTCAACCATTAGCCTCCAGATAACAAGCATAATCAACTGATTACAAATGGACTTTATGCTTTAAGAGTAAATTGTTTAAAACCCAAAACCCAAAACCCAATATGGAATGTATTAAAAAAGACAAAAAATTATAGAATTAGGTTGTTGAATATGATAGAAATTGATTTCAGAGGATTCTGAGAACTATTCCATAGCATATAAATTACAAATAATCGCCGGATATTTTGATTGCGGAAGAGGCTTGGAAATAAAAATATGTTTAAGGACTGTGCCAAAATTAAATTTTCAGTGAAAGTTGATTCATGACTTCCATCTTTTAATTCCTTTCCTTATCATAGTTTTATTATTATGAATTCAATAAGTTTGTTAATATTGACAAGCTTCTTCTTGATACTAGTTGCGAATTCGAGAAGGCTAAAGTCAGCGTAGATTGAACCAATAACCAATGGAGTTATAACGAATTGAATTTACTTTCGTTTAGGGAACCTTTAAAGATTTTAAAAGAGGCAAAGCAAGGTAAAAATTTAGATTTGTGAATATAGTATAGTTTTACATGCAGCACTCATTTCCTGTAATTTGAAATCTCTTATTCTCCTTCTTATAACCAGTGATGTTGAAACAAGGGAATTTGATGCTCACCGTGTGATAGTCGAGTGCTATTTAGATAGTTTTAAAAAGTGGTCCTTTTTGATCCCCAGTTTAACCATAGGTTTGAGAAAACGGATTGCCGTTAAATGCCAAGTAATTGAAGCGCGACATTTTGATGTTTACCTCAGGTAGTAAGGCGTTTGCTTGTAATGCACCTCTAAATGGAGAAACACGGTATGAATGTTTACAATAGATATTACATTACCTTCATTACTTGCAAACTTACATGGAGTCCGTATACTTTCCAAAATTGCTACGATTTCAAATCATTCTTATACCCATTGATTCAAAAGTGCCATCAGTGTTTCAGGATTTGACGATTTAAGAAAAACTCGTTCCTACCGCTTCACTCAAGGCCTGGTATCCTGGCTATAATTAGTGTTCATTGCAGTGTATTGCGGTAACGATACGCAGAGAATAATTGGTCATATCTACGGTTTGGACCAGATTTCTATATAAAGGATAAACTTATTATATGTGTTCTATCTATTCTATAACATAGGTTGTATCAATGTCAGAATTTGCAAGAAAAGACTTTATAGGACAGAATAAAAAAAATGAAGGTGCAAAAAGAATGCATAAAGAAATTGAAGGCTTTGCAATAACTATAGACCTGGCTTCATCTGAGCCGATCTACAGGCAGATTATGAATAATATAATTGAGAATATAGCAAGTGGTATATTGGAGGAAAATGATAAACTGCCTTCGTCCCGTGAGCTTTCAGGAATTCTTGGTATCAATTACCATACGGTAAACAAGGCGTATAGTTATCTTGAACAGGAAAAATACATATATATGGATAGACGAAAGAGAGTACTTGTAGGCCGAATCACAAACAAGAGTGATAACAACCTTGACGTTGTCTGGGAAACTCAGATGAGAAATCTTCTTTCTGAGTCAATATCCAAGGGATTCTCCATAATTCAAATTAAGAACAGGATAGACCAGATTTTAGATGACATACTTGGAAAGAGGGGATTTAATTGATATCACTTTTAATTTTGTTGAGTATTATTCCTGCTACACTTTTCATAGGGATAATATTCGGGCTTATTCCTTATTTCATTAACCCGGAACTTATCTTTGGGCTAAGAGTTCCAGACTACGAATCCCTTGAACCTGAAATAAGCAAAATGAAAAGAGAGAATTTTGTATATGATCTGGCAATTTCAATATTCCTAGTTATATTATTTATTGTTACTTATACATATAATCAGTTAATTCTCATCGAGTTTATACCATTGCTCGAAATATTTTTGATGATTGCCGTCTATTTTTATTTCAGATCAAAAACACGGAAATTGAAAGGTAAAAACATTTCCTCTGAACAACAGCACAAAATATCGGCTTTCATTCCAGCGAAATCTACAAATTTAAATTCAGTCTGGTATCTTATTCCCTGGATAGAACTAATAATTTTCATAATAGTTGGAGCATTATACTACCCAAATATACCATCCACTTTTGCCACCCATTATGGAGCCAATGGAAAGCCAGATGCTTATGCTACAAAATCCATATTTTCAGTTTTCACACTGTTAGTTTTCATAGCAATTCCATTAACAGTATTTTTTGATGTCATAATTTTTGCCATACGCAGGGTCAGGTCTAATGTGAATGTTTCAACCAGCAAAAAAGCTTCATTACAACTAAAAGGATTTAATTCAAAATTAATTCTGTTCATAATTCTCGTTAACACTATCATTACCTTTACTATGTTTCTAGGCTCTCTTTTAACCTGGGGAATTATTCCAAACGCCTATTCTTTTGTTGTCGTTCTTCCACCCATACTTATCCTCCCTCTTGTTCTAATATTCTCAGCAAAGATTGGGCAGGGCGGTTGGAAATTGTATCCCAATATTAAGGTTGATAAGGAAAGTGATACAATAAGAAATGATGACAATGAGTGGGCAGGAGGTCTTGTCTATCATAACAGGAAAGACAGTTCAATTTTTGTACCCAAGAGATATGGTGTTGGATATACATTGAATTTTGGAAACAAATGGAGTTTCGTTATTTTGGGAATCATCCTCGCAGTGCCCATAATAACAATTATTTTCATTGTTATATTACACAGTTAATTATTATAAATAAATTCATTTTTCATTTTTGTATCAAATGTCAAAATAAAATAATGTGGAATTATAGTGCCTAAAATTGGAGGAGATTAAGTTTATGTCTGAGAAATTACTCTTTTCAGATCCATTTCCCTTTCACTAAAAACAAACGCAAACTGTGCAAGGGGAGCTTTGAATGTGTTAGGAATGGATTATACAGAATATAGAGTTACTTCCAAAATATTTTTAACCTATTGCTTGTTGTGATTCAATGATAGAACTTGTTCCAATGAACGAGCAGGATTTCCAGAAATATTTTGAATTCTCAGTTAAGAATTACGCTGACGAAAAAGTAAAATCAGGAAACTGGCCCCAGGAAGGATCTTTGGAAAGATCTGAAATAGAATTCAAAAGACTGCTTCCAGATGGCATTAACACTGCTGATAATTACATATTTTCTGCAATAGAAGGTAAGACCAGTGTGGGTATGATATGGATAGCAAAAAGGAAAGAAGATGGAATTAATGATATAATCTGGATTTACGATATTATGGTTAACCCGGAAGAGAGAGGAAAGGGGTATGGCTATGAAATTATGAAGGCTCTTGAAACAAAAACAAAAGAACTCCAGCAGTCAACGATTAAGTTACACGTTTTTGGACATAATGCCCCTGCGATCGCTCTTTATAAAAAAATGGGTTATTCCGTAACAAATATGATCATGGAGAAGAAGTTATGAATTGATGAAATGTGACAAAACTGAGACTTAATTTGCTCCCCTTCGAATTTGAGATTTTCAAGTAACCCTTTAATATTGTGGTAAGATATACATATGTATGAGCGGACTAGAAATATTTCTGATATTCATTCTGATAATCGTGATCCTGATCCTGCTATCGGGACTTCATATATTGAAGGAATGGGAAAGGGCACCGGTTTTGACATTGGGAAGATTCAGCGGAATCAAAGGACCAGGAATAATTTATGTGACCCCCATAATCAGTAAAATACCTGTTGTGATATCCACGAGGATACAGGCTGTGGCTTTCAAAACGGAAGCAACATTTACAAAGGATAATGTTCCTATCAATGCAGATTCCGTTATGTATTACCAGGTCATAGACCCACAGAAGGCTGTCCTGAATATTGAAAATTTTGCAGGTTCAACCAGTTTATCGGCACAGACAACACTCAGAGAAGTACTTGGAAAATATGCTTTTGATGAGATCCTTTCGGAAAGAGAGAAGATAGGAGAAAGCGCAAGGGAAATTATTGATGAGAAAACAGAACACTGGGGAGTAAAAGTTTCAGCAGTGGAGATAAGAGATGTTATTGTTCCACAGGCTCTACAGGAGGCAATGTCCAGACAAGCCTCGGCAGAGAGAGAAAGAAGATCAAGGGTAACACTTGCTCTGGCTGAAGTTGAGGCAGCCCAGAAGATGGTTGAAGCAGCCCAGCAATATACAAACGATCCAACCGCACTCCAGTTGAGATGGATGAACATACTTTATGAAATTGGTCTGGAAGGAAAGGGAACTCTGATGATGATGCCTATGAATGTCATAACTGCAGGAGTTACCGGCCCACAGATGCTCGGCTTATCAGAATTTGCAATGAATCAGGCACAGGGAAAATCACAAAACCCAAGAGCAAATGTCAGCAGGAGCGGAACTTCTCAGGATACAGGGAATAGCACATCCTGATAATTTCATCAGGACTTAATTCCTCAACCCTTTTTTGAGAGTATTCAAAATCATTCTTTCCAATTACATTTGATATTTTTTTTCTCCTTTGTGAAAACAGTTTTTTTGTCACTTCACTTACTGTTTCATAGTCAATGCCATAATCCCATGGTTTCGGGTTCAGTGAAACTATGACAGAATCCACCTTTGGAACCGGCGAAAAATTCTTCCTTGAAACTTTTCTTTCAAGCTTGCAATCAAAACTTAGAGATGTCATTACTGATAATCTGGAATAAGATTCCATTCCCTGTTTAGCACACAGTCTTTCTCCGAATTCTTCCTGAACCATGAGTATTGCCTTTCTGAAAGACATCGTACGAAGTTTTTCAATAATAGGCGATGATATTTGATACGGTACATTGCCAGCAATATAATCGGCTGATTTCAGTTCAGATTTTAAAAAATCATCCTTTATGATCTGCAGCTGCCCCTCTCTTACTTCCTCTGTAAAATGATATTCAAGGTCGTCAACAAATCTGTGGTCCGATTCAATGGCTATTACCCTGTAATTGGCTTTGAGAAGCTCTCCTGTGAGCATTCCATGACCAGGCCCGATTTCAATGACAGATGATCCAGCCTTCCCGTTGATTAATGAGACTTCATATGCTGCTATGTTTCTGTTTTTAAGAAAAACCTGCCCGTACTTCTTTGAATAGCCCTGGTTCTGGCTCATCTGGCCACGAATATTTTGTATTTTTCGTTTCTCTCCTCAAGTTCCTGAACAACTCTTCCTGCGATCATTTTCGCAGGGTTATGAATGGTCTTTACCCTCTCGGAAAGGTCCGCGAATGAATCAAAGGGTTTCTTCTTTCTCTCATCAAGTATATTCCACATACTCTTGTTTCCAAGACCTGGAAGTAGCTCAAGACTATGGAGTCTCGTATTTATTGAATCGGCAGTGTTGAAGAATTTAATGTATCTCTGTTCGTCCTGTTTTACTGCTGCCTCGATCACATATGGAAGTTCATTCTGTGCTGCATTTGTCAGTTCAGAATATGATATCCTCCTTCTTACGGAAATGATCTTGTCCCTCTTGCCCTGATCTTTGCCAATGTAGACTTTCTCTCCGACCGCTATGACCACGTTATTCTTTGGGATAAGTTCAAGGAGTTTAAATTCAGTTTCACCCATGGCAAGAACCAGTGGCTCCTTCCTGTAGTTTCGATCTTCCGATCTCCCCTGCGGCAGGTAATCCAGAACAATTGCAAATTCTTCCATAAGTGTTATCAACTCCTTCCTATTTATAAGTCACTGAAAGAATTAATAACTATATTTAAATCTTTTTCGTCAAGTAAAATTCCAAATGTATTTAATACGGGAGTAATCTCTTCAACTGATGTTGGTTTCATATCAATAAGTTTTGATATTGATTCCTCATTTAGTTTCTTAATAGCTGAAAGTTCCTTCCTTATCTTGTCAAGTTTTTTCTTGTCTAACTTCTTGAAATGTTCCAGAAATAAAAGCTCGTTTTCCTCAAACTGAGTTTTTACTTTTTTCTTTGAGATGATATCAATTGCTTCTGATTGTGTAACTGGCTTGGAATTCATGAAACACCGCTTATTTTCTTCAGGTGCACCGGATCAGCTATAATCTTTTTTACAACGCTTCCAACACTGATTGTGAGTATGTAGCATCTTCCCTGTTTCCCTGTGATTCTTCCGGTTCTGCCCTGAAAATTATGGCAGGGCATCCCTGCATGTGTTGAAGGTTCTATGCTTACTGCAGCAAGATCTCCGATCTCAAACTGCTTAAGGTATTCGTTTACCTTTGGCATACCCTTATCCTTTATTCTCTTTGTTAGTTTCATTCTTGATCCAGCTCTGGACCCATGCGACATTCTTGTCAATTTATGCACCTCTGTGTATCTTAATTACATCAAGTTCCAGTACATCAAGATTGTTTCCATACACTTCCGACAGGCTTCCCTTTGTTCTTCCCCCATCTCCGTTTATGAATTCCTTGATATATGTACCTGCTTCTGCTGTTATTTCAACAGTTGCTTCACTGCCGTTTACATACAGAAGCACTGCCTCCAGTATCCTTCTATCACGGATGGCATCAGATCTTGACTCTGCTACTCGTAATGGAGTTCTTTGATATATAGCTTTCCCGGTTACTGATTCCAGTGATCTTTCAAGCAATTTTCTGTCGAAGATGGAATCTCCATTTCTGATTCTGGCCACATATGTTTTGTTATTTCTTTCGCTTTTAACTTCAACTACCTTTTGCTTGTCAGCGAATGATAAATCATGCACTTCCACTCCCTTTCCCAGGTTGTTGATTGTTTCTTCAGCATATTTCAAATCTATTGTTCTCTTATGCGGATCGGTGATTTCAATGACAAATTCTCTTCCGTTTCCAAGCATTCTTACATCTATGTCTTCCCTTCCTGCCCCGTGAAGGAAAAATTCATGACCGGATGACATGGGACAGATCACATTTCCTATTATGGATTCAACTGAATCAGTAATTTCGCTGTATTTTATCCATCGTGTTTGTGGTATATTTCTTATGAGCTTTCTATATGTACCATAAATAAAGAGTGATTTTACCTGCAGCTTTATACTGTCAAAATTTGTGTCAATGATAAATGTTATCTCGGGAGAATTGAAATTTGTAGATTTTGGTGAATAACTTTCAAAGGCCTTTCCCAGTTCCCTGTTAAATTCCTTCCTTATGCTCTCCCCGTTACTTCCCTCTATCGACTGCTGAATTTGCTCTTCTAACTTCAGAATCTCTTCCGGAAATCTCGACCCTATGAGAAAGCTGTTAAACTCATAATCCTTTGACATCAATGACAACTGTTCACAATAGTCCATAAGCCTTAGAAATATTCCACTGCAGATACTGCAATTTGATTCCTCCACAATTTCGAAATTTTGATTTTTGTTTTCAAATTTTGTAAGGGCGATGTTACCGCGTTCTATGTTGGTGGTACCGCTGCCAATCATGGCAAAGGCTCTGCCTAGACATCTTCTACATATTCCGGGCAAATCCTGCCTCATAAATATCCAGCCCTATTTGGAATAAACAACTTTTTCGATATTAGGACGCTCCTTAAGAAAAACTCTTGAACCGCATTCGCATTCTATTTCAGATGTTCCAAAAGATTTCTCAAGTGGCCTTCCGCATCTGATGCACTTATACGCCATCGGCTACTTCCTCTTTCATTCTTGCGCTAAGGTCAGGAGTGTATGATCCACCGGCAAATTTAAATTTGCAATGTCTGCACTGCCAGATTCCAGTTGCAACCCTGGTAACCTTTTTCTGATTGCATGACGGACACTGATAATGTTCCTTTTTCTGTTGATATATCTCTGTCCAGACCTTTCTTATTGTAACTCCGTATCTTGGTCCAAATCTTCCTGCTGCTCCGACTTTTAAGGTTCTTCTTGACATTTCATCACCGTATATAGGTTTCCCTTAGGGCTGATCCAACTTTCAGGGATATGCTGATCGCATTTTTAATCTCATCGATCGACAGTGAACCTACCTTTCCTTTCTGCATTGCCCTGATATGCCCATCCTCAGTGGTAGAAACAGTGATTCTAGCTTCTGCCATCTGCTCCTCTTCAACGCTTGGATCGCAAAGAAGAGTGTTGCCTATTTTTACCATTGTAACTGATATGGGAAGATTGTCAACCGGAAGCTTGAATTCGTCCATGCCTTCAGCCTTAACCACCGCAGTCTTCAGGGCAGTCAGTGCACCAAGCGTACACGCATCTATGAGATTGCCGTCAAAGTCAATTACATCGATATCTATGAATACAATCCATACTTTTTTTCCCGGTTCAATAACAAGTTTTTTAAGATCGACTGTTTTGGCCTCTCTGATTCCCCTGTCAACAACCCTGGCTATTTCAATTGTGTCTTCATTTGGAGGACCCGGCTCAAACGTGGGAAAAGCCATTGGAAGCATTTCAACGTTTGTTGTAAGAACACCCTGATTTGGAGTGTCAGGGAAAGGTTCCCCCTGCTCAATCTTGATACCTGCAATGATTTTTGTATCACCAAGCATGACATATGCGGAACCCTGAGCTCTTTTTACATAATCAGGGATAATTGTTATTTTCCTGAATTCTTCCGGGCTTCTTCCGTCGCCCCTCTTTCCATTCTTTAACTGGTTTATGATATATCCTTTCTTTATTTCAGAAAGTATTCCTGAAGCGTCTTTAGGCATTTTACTCACCTCCCTGAGTTTCTACTGAATATCTTGCAACTAGCGCATCCCGCTGAATCTGGGCAATTCTCTTTGTGGCATCAAGAATCATATCTGTTGCATGATTAAATTCCTCAACGGAAAGATCTCCATCCATTTGTACAAGGACGACCTCACCGGATCTTGACAGAACTGCCATTGGAAGGTCGGCCTGACCGAAATTATCCTCTTCTTTTGAAAGATCGAGAACAATTTTACCATCTACTTTCCCTGCGGTGCATCCCACAACCATGTCCCTCATGGGTATTCCAGCTGCTGCCAGAGCAACCGATGCTGCAGTTAAACCAGCGATTCTTGTGCCTGCATCTGCCTGTATAACCTCTATGAATACGTCAACCTGGGTTCTTGGAAATTGCTCTACCATAACCGCAGAACTCAATGCTTCTGAGATTACCTTTGAAATTTCAACTGAACGCCTGTCAGGTCCTGGCCTTTTTCTCTCATCCACTGAAAAAGCTGCCATGTTATATCTGGCTTTAATCACTGCCTTGTCAATGTCCTGAGTGTGCTTTGGATAGGCTTCTCTTGGACCATAAACTGATACTATGATTTTGTTGCCTCCCCATTCTATAAATGCCGAGCCATCGGCTCTCTCCAAAACATTCGTTTCTATTTTGATAGGCCTGAGTTCCATTTCATTTCTTCCATCGAGTCTAAGACCGTTTTCATCCAATAATTTTATATTGCTTTCAGTTCCCATTTTTTGCATCTCCCTTAAGATATTCTGTCATTCTGTCAGTGAGCCCCGTAGTGTGGGCTTCTCTCTCAATTTTTTTGATTGCTGCTGTAGCTCTCAATATATTCTCAGGCGTACCTTCAATCCAAATAAGCCCATTCTGTCCAATAACAATTCTTGTGTCTGTATACTCCTTTATGAGGTTTACCATTGAACCCCCTTTCCCTATTATTCTGGGAACCTTTGGAGCCGGGACAGAAATTATATGACCTCCTTCTAATTTTCTGAGGCCAACGTCCTTTATTGTGAGCCAGCTTTCCTTGATCTCATTGAGTGTCATAACCTTTGCATATATGTATTCTCCAATACCAAGATATCTCTTGATATCCCCTGATGACATCTTCCATGGAGTGTCATTCATGTGCATCAGGTTCAGATATGGTGAATTGATGTCAATAGTCCACATCGATGGTCCTATCTCGATAACTTTACCTATTACCTTATCTCCCCTTCTTGGAAAATAATGTCCTGTAAACGGAACTACATCTATGTAGTCATCTCCTTTCTGGACTGTTCCAAAGTATTCTGAACAATACTTTCCCTCTTTGTTTTTATAAACCCCGTTTCTGGGCTTAATTTCCGAAATTTCCAATACTTCTCCCGGAAAAACAATTTGCTTAGTTTCTGCCATTTCTATTTCCTCCTGTTATGTATTCCATGATTAAAAGTGTAATCCTGTGACCCGGGCTCTTTATATTCCCTTGTCCGTATACACATCAACCTTTTCTCTACCCCTACTGATTAAATATTTATATATATTGTTTGCCAATTGAATCATTTTAAGAGTTTTATCTCTATTTCATCCTTCGCTTTTTTACTCAGATGAGATATAATTTCTCCTGATATTCCTGCTGGAACTTCTATTACACCTATCCACGATCCATCGGGTGCCCATTCTTCCTTTGTGAGTGTACCGCTCCTGGTTATATCGCCATAAAGCTTCCCATATGCATCACCCTTCACTTTTATAGCGAGTTTCGCTTTTTCCATTCTTATTGGGATAATTGGCCTTATGGCTTTTAGCACCAGCTGAATCTGTTCATTTACACTCTTGAATGGATCGATATGGATCTTTGCCTCTTCCATTGCATTTTCAATTCTGTTTGGGGGGTTTGGCGCATTGGTCTGAGGATTGATCCCTTCACGGGAAATTGTATCAATTATGATTCTCTTCTTCTTTTCCTGAAGTTTATGTCTCTGCTCAGTTGTAAGCTGTATCTGTCCTTTCAGGACAATTTCCGTGACTATCTTTTCGATGTCTGTTGTACCGAATACCTCATTGATAGGTTCATCGCCGATCTTGTCACCCTTTCTGGCGTCTTTAAAAACATCCTCACTTGCGATATCGTTTTCAATGTCAATCTTGCCTTCCTTTATTCGGTCAACTGCATCCGGGTCTATGAGAACCTCAAATTTATGTCCGTGCGATTCCAGCCTTGCCACTATGGCATCCTCAAGACTAACCATAAGGGATTATGAGATATTAGGATAAAAATTGATCAATCAATTTGCATGTGCTAATGAGAAAAGTTTCTCCTTTCTCAGTGCTAGAATTATTGCAATGTTTGGAGCTATGAATATAATAAGTGCTATTATTGAAATCAGGAGATCCACAGAATTGAAACCTGTCAGGTTAAATGAATAGAGCTTTGATGAACTGTTTGACGGTGAACCCGGAGTAAGTGAAGTTGATGGGAATATTGCATAGCTCAGGGAACCAAGACCGGCTGATATTATTACATCTACAAGAAACAGAATGAAAGCTATGAAAAAATAATAATTCTGGAATTCTCTTGCCAGTCTTACTGTTCCAACGTAAAGATATGGAATTGTACCAAGAAACAGCAGGAACAATGCAAATACAGCCAGACCTCCCGCAAGGAAAAGGACATCGTAATCAGTTGATGATATGGAAAACTGGTAGGAGGAACCATTGACATTTATAAAAAAAGATGAAAAAAGACTTCCTGAAACTGCTGCAATCATTAGAAGGGCAGGAATCATTGAAAACAAACCCATTAGGGCAAGTGTTCCCCCCGCCATTGGAGGATTAAATCTCCTGTTCCTCCTAGCCAGTATTTTGTAACCTTTTCTGAGCTTGAATACGCCTAGCGCATAGAAAAAAACGCTAACAGATATAAGAAGAAGATAGATTGAAATGAGCTCCGAAAAATGCGCCTTTAAGCTGCTGACCTGTGTTACTGTTAAATTGTTCAGTACTGTAAATGAGGATGATAACCCTGATTCAAGATAAATATTTCCGGTGATGAGAATTATTGCGCTGATAATTGAAAATATTGGGAAAAATGACATGTCTGTTTTAAAGTTTACAAACTGGTCAGAATCTATAAGAGGCATTCTGCAATGAGCGCAGTATCTTAAATTATCTTCATTCTCAAATGAACATCTAACGCATTTAATCAAATTTTACAGGCCTCAAAAAATAAAAAGTAATTGGTAAAGGTTGTTTAAACTAGTTCTTCTACTTCCTTTGAGGTATAAATTTTAAATTTACCGCCTTTTACTATGGTTGCAACCTCTGGATTCTTGAATTCAGCGCCATCATCTATGGATGCCCTTATTGCCTTTATACCAAGCTTTACTGCGTCTTTTTCATTCAGATTCTCCTTGTATTCCTTTTCGAGGAATGAGGTTACCTGTTCTTTTCCAGAACCAATTGATACTGCCTTATATTCGTTTATTGTTCCGGAGGGATCGCAATCAAATAGTCTTGGCCCAATTGTGTCAAAACCAGCGAAAATCATTGATACCCCGTATGGTCTTACTCCTCCATACTGTGTATATTGCTGCATCTGATCTGCAACTCTCTTAACAAGGTTTTCAATATTTACAAGTGATCCGTATGTAATTTTTTCCTGCTGGGATGCTATCCTTGCAAAGTCAATAAGAACTCTGGCGTCTGCAACCAGTCCTGAAGTTACACATCCCACGAGATCATCAACGAGCTGTATTTTTTCAAGTGAATTCTGTTCCACCAGTCTGCTCCTAACTCGCTTTTCTGATATGAGGGCAACGCCTCCGTCAAATCTTATACCGAGTGCTGTTGAGCCTCTTTTTACTGCTTCCCTTGCATATTCCACCTGGAATAATCTTCCATCGGGCGAGAATACCGTTATCGCCCTGTCATAAGCCATTTGTCCTTGCTGCATAATTTCACCGTGCCAACCTTAATCTGTTTAAATAATAAATCTTTTCTAATACATTTTAGCTTCATTTTGTGATTGCCTTATTATCCAGATAATTTGATTCGTCCTTTGGAAAAAAGCGGTTTTGAATCTTGATTTTCTGAAGATAATACTAATATTGTTACTCCAAAATCCCATCTCAGTGAAAATGTTAAACCTACTTCTCTCCTATACATAATATGAATCCTGCATAATTGTTTTAAATTAGCTCCATGGTTACTCATAGATAATTTCAAAGGGATTGGAAAGCGGGATCGTTGGCTTTTCATCAAAATGTTCCGGCATCGATCCTAGTTATATACCCATGTTAAGGATTTAAACATATTAAAATGGAATGCGATTTCCATACTGTTAAGATTCAGGATATACCCTTTAGAAGCACCGGATATTATTGGTGAAATCCAAAAATCAATGTAAGTTGCAAAAAAAAGTGAGATAAGTCTCTTATATTAACTAAGAAATTATTACTAAATAGTCGATAAAACAATCCGCTTTATTTATGCGAACAGATACTGTTCCGTGTATTTCCTGATAAGCATGATGAAATATAAGATTCCTTTTCATTGGTAACTTTGATCATTGAATAAAACAGCCACCGGTTTATTCTTGATAGAATGCTGAATAATAGAAAGTTCATAATGTTAATAGTCAACCAGTTCATGACTAAATGTTGTTTCCATACTGCAGCAAGTGCAAAGCAAAGAAGAATCTTTGCGGGCTTGGATATTGCCCTATACTGAAAAATATAGGAGATTATATTGGAAATTTTCAACTGAGTGCAGGTGATGTTGACACACAGACGCCACCCGGAGTTTTCATTGGGGAATATAATTACCCGGGTGTTTATGCCGGGGCCAATGGCAGTTTTAGATACCAATAAACCATTTTTTTTCAGAAAAATTGTATGGAAAATCCAGGGATGGGGTTACTGAAATTAAATGCCAACAGATATAGAACGTCAAAGACAGTCAGGGTAACTGCTTTAGATTCTCCATTTATCTTTGAACTTCAGGAAGCAGCAATGGCCCACAAATAATGTGGAAATGAACTTCAGAAATGAAAAATTCATCAAAAAGGATACAGGAAGAGAATCTTTTGAAACACCGGTTGGTCCCATGGCTATTGTATCTTCCCTGAAAATCATAGAGAATCCCAAAATACCGGCAAAGGTTGATTATATAAGGGAAGATATTCATCTTAAAAGCAGACCTGCCATGGTAAAGCTTTATGAATCAGGCTATGAACTATCATATATTCAGGGAATTCTCTCCGCAGGTATTCTTGGTATTAAAAAAAATAGAAAGCTGGTTCCAACAAGATGGTCAATAACTGCAGTGGATGAGACAGTAAACGAACACCTGAAAGATCAGATAGGAAAGTTCCCTCAGCTGAGCGAAATTATGATGTTTTCTGGAGAATATTTGGGAAACCGATTTCAGGTTATACTTATTCCCGGGCCGTACTCCTTTGAAATGTTTGAGAAATGGGGAAGCGGTTCCGTGTGGGGTGAAGGAGATGTTGCTCATGAATGGGAATGGATCAATGGAAGAAAAGAATATGCCGATGAAATTGGCGGTGCATATTATGCAGCAAGGCTTTCAGCATCCGAATTTCTCCATAAGATAAGGAGACAGGCATCAATAGTGGTCTTAAGGAGAATCGGAGGAGAATACCACTCCCCAATGGGAGTATGGGTTATCAGAGAAACAATAAGAAACATACTTCAGGGAACCCCAGGTAAATATACAGATAGGGAACTCTTATGCCGTGAAAACAAATTTATAATAGAAAATTGGGTCAGTCTGTCAAATATATGGAAACTTACACTTACACAGAGATATCTATGGCAATTTTAAGATGGCGAAAAATGAGAAGGTGCTTTAGGAGGTGACAATTGAAAATTTCCGCATTCTCGACAATCATTTTCATTTGAGAACAGATGGTTTATATCTGGATGCCGTGAAAGCATTTAAAAAAGCCGGCGGAGACATTATTAATCTGGTGAATCTCCCTGATTATACAATTCCAACGTCTGAATACTACGAGCACATATATGAGCGAACGTTAAAAATGGCCGAGTTTATAAGGACAAATTCTGAGGTAAAGGTAATGGTAACTCTTGGGCCATATCCTCTGGACTATTTTTACTTCAGGCAGGCTTCAGTTAATCCAGTGAAAAAAATGGCAGATGGCATTATGCTCCTGGAAAAATATGCAGAAGATAAAACAATATGTGCAATTGGGGAAATAGGTCGTCCCCATTTTGATGTTGATCCGAAGGTGAGAGAGGAATCAAATCAGATACTGCTCAGGGGTTTGCATCTGGCAGCCGATTACCATATTCCTGCAATACTTCACACAGAGGATCTGGATGAAGCGGCACTATTCGAATTGCAGGTCATGGGTAATAAGTCAGGTATTTCACCACACATGATAATCAAACATCATGCAACCGTTTCAAACCTGATGTCTGAATCTGCATTGAGCATGTCAGTTCTTGCAACGAGACCAAATCTCCGTGGTTCAATTGAAACAGGAAAGAGTTTCCTTCTGGAAACTGATTATGTTGATGATCCTTTAAAACCTGGAAAGGTCATAGCTCCTGACTCAGTGCCAAAAAGAGCCCTGATGATCAGGGGAGAATACACAAATTATGAAAAAATTATGTCTGATGTGTTTCTTAAGCTTCCTTCAAAAATCTACGGAAAGGAACTCTTTGAAATCTGATAAAAAATTTACAGGATGAATCGTTAATCTTTGGCATTTTTGAACCGATATTTCCAGCATAACTTTATAAAAAGGCTAAAAATCAGTAACCAATGATCAAAGTTGGGATAAACGGCTATGGAACCATTGGAAGGAGAGTTGCAGATGCAGTGAAACTTCAGAAAGATATGACGGTAATTGGAATTGTAAAAACCAAACCAGATTATGTTGCAGTGGAGGCAGCAAGGAGCTTCAATGTATATGCAAGCAGTGATGAAACTCTAAAGGCTTTTGAGAGTTCGGGGGTTAAGGCAAAAGGAACTCTAAATGATATTATCCAATCCGTGGATGTTATGGTTGACTGCACACCGGAAGGAATGGGAGAAACAAATAAAGAACTGTACAGGAAGAACAGGATAAAGGCAATTTTTCAGGGCGGAGAAGAAGCACAAATTGCAGAACAAAGCTTCAATGCCTATTCCAGCTATGATAAAAGTGTGGGAAAGGAATTTCTCAGAGTAGTTTCCTGCAATACCACAGGACTTGCCCGTACAATATTTCCAATAATGAAGAAATTTGGAGTAAAATCTGTGGATGCAACGCTTATCAGAAGAGCAACTGATCCAAATGACAGTAGGAAGGGACCGATTAATGCCATTGAACCAAGTCTTAAGTTCCCTTCCCATCATGGCCCGGATCTAAAAACGGTTCTGGATGTAAAAGAAGTTGGAACTGTTGCCATTAAGGTTCCAACGACATTGATGCATGTTCATTCAATATCATTAAAAACTGAATCAGATGTTTCAAAGGATAGATTAATTGAAGAATGGGAAAAATTCAACAGAATAATACCCCTTTCCGGAAAGAGCGGCTTATCTTCCACATCACAGGTAATGGATCTGGCAAGAGAATTTGGAAGAAAGAGAGGAGATCTCTTTGAGATAGCCGTGTGGAAAGAGAGCATCTTCGCATCAGGGAATACTGTAAGATATATCCAGGCAGTGCACCAGGAGAGCGATGTAGTTCCTGAAAACATAGATGCCATCAGGGCTATAATGGGTTACTCAGATAGGGAAAAGTCCATTACCGATACGGATAATACCATGGGAATATTCAGGAGGGATTTGTAATGGTTGAGTCAAAGAAAGCAGAAACAGACAAAATGTCAATTGAGGATATACCTGGCGTAGGAGAGGCAACAGCAGAAAAACTAAGGGACAGCGGTTATGATGATGTAATGGCAATAGCTGTAGCTGCTCCAAAGGATCTCTCTGAAATAACTGGAATAGGAGAAGGGGCAATAATCAAGATTATAGCAGCAGCCAGAAAATTGGCAGATGTTGGAAATTATGAAACTGGTGAAGAGATTTTAAACCGCAGGAAGAATGTCCTTAAGCTTACCACGGGAAGTAAGAATCTTGATAATCTGCTGGGAGGAGGATTAGAAACCCAGACAATAACAGAATTTTTTGGAGAATTTGGTTCAGGAAAAACTCAGATTATGCATCAGATAGCCGTCAATGCAACTACACCTGAAAGTGATGGCGGTTTCAACTCTGATGTCCTCATAATAGATACAGAAAACACTTTCAGACCGGAAAGAATAGTCCAAATGTCCAGGGCAAAAAACCTTGATTCGGATGAGGTTCTGAAAAGGATTCACGTTGCAAGGGCTTTTAACTCACATCATCAGATATTGCTGGCTGAAAAGGCTTCTCAAATGGCTAAAGACTTCAACATAAGACTTCTCATTGTAGATTCCCTCACATCACATTTTAGATCAGAATATATGGGTAGAGGATCTCTATCAGAAAGACAACAGCTGCTCAACCGGCATATGCACGATCTCCTTAGATTCGGAATGCTTCAGAATGCAGTCATTGCAGTGACAAATCAGGTGGCCGCAAGACCTGATGTTTTCTTTGGTGATCCTACGGCACCAATTGGAGGAAACATCGTTGGACATACGGCAACATTCAGAATTTATCTTAGAAAAGGAAAAGCTGGAAAGAGGATAGCCAGGCTCATAGACTCACCCTATCTTCCAGAAGGTGAAACGGTAATCCAGCTATCAGAAGAAGGTATACTGGACGGAATCTGAGAACGTATTTTTAAAAACCATTTATTCTTTTATTTTTTGTAAATATTATTTGTTTGAAATTGAAAATCTGATTTTTCTGAAACTATGAAAAAATGCACTAAGTTATTTAACTCATAATACATATATCGCTTGATGTGGGATCAAATCACGACCAAATTTGGAAAGAATCCTTCACAGATGAAGGTAGTTAGATATTTCGTAACCTATGGACTATCTGTTAACGAGAAATTCCCGGAGGAACCTTCAGTTTTTTGTGCAAACATTGAAGTAAGACCAAATGCAATAGCTCTGGCCATTGGCGTTGACAGAAGAGTTGTGCAGAGCGTGGTAAATAAAATATTTGCAGATAAGGAGCTCTTGAACTTTTTCAAGGAGATGAGACCCATAGCTGATATGGGACAGTTATCGTCAAAGATATTACGCCTTGGAGTAATTGAGGTTATTCCGGAAGACCCGTCCAAACCCGGCATCATTTCAGGAATAGTTAAGGTAATTGCAGATTACAATATAGGGATAAGACAGGTAATGGTTGACGATCCGATAATTTCTGATTCGCCAAGAGCAAGGATCGTTACAGATTCTCCTCTGCCGGGCGAAGCAGTTCCTCTTATGAAGAAAGTGCCTGGAGTAAAAGGAATAATTGTCCTTTGAATTTGTAACAATATTTTGTTATTGAAGATATTACAGGTTGTCATTTGAATATACTTTGCTTAACAGATGAAATATCACAGGAAAAGTCAATATGATATCTGAACATAATTTATCAGTTGAAAATAGCAATAAATTTATTGCTAATCTAATCATATCATTCATAGCCAAAATATATGGAGGTAAAAACCTGTCATGCCAATATTAAGACCGAGAGGAAGAAAAAATTCAGAAGATGATGGCCCTGTTAAGTTTCTTGATCTGGCAGAATACAAATTCTTCGAGGAGGATGAACCGGAAAAGAATTCACTCAGGGTTGCTGAAATTTCCAAGTATGAAGATATACGCAAAATAGCCGATTACCTTTACAATGGCGATATCATCATTCTGGACTGCAGCTATGCCCAGAGGGATGACCTTAACATGCGAAAGATAATCGAAGAGATAAAAGGCATGGGAAAGGACGTTGGGGGCGACTATGCTGCGCTTTCCAAGACCCTCTATGCAATTACACCCAAGGGCATTACAATCGATCGGAGAAAGATCAAATCGTCGTTTTAAATTTCATGATAAATGTAGAAAATACCTATCTCCTGTTGACCATGCTTGTGAATATTGCAAACAGATTCGCGAAACCATCGTGCCATGTATTAAGTTTAGGTTTTGTCATTCTTACTCCATATCTGATTGGAACCTCTATAATAGTTCCGTGAATGAACGCTTCTATTTTTATGTCCTGTGAAAATGACATTCCATCACTGAGTCTGACCATTTTTTTGAAAATTTTATTTCTGAAAAGCCACATTCCACTTTGCGAATCTATTATTCTAAATCCATAGAATAGAAATATGGCAAGGTTTAGTACGCTATTTCCAATAAAATGAAGGTTAGTATAAGAATTCTGGTTTCTCAAGGTCATTCTGTCACATGAAATAAAATCAACATCGTTAATTTTCAATAATTCTATGAGTGTACCGGCTACTTCTGAAGGATATGTCCCGTCTCCATCGAGACATAATACAAGGTCACCCTTACAATTTGAAATTCCTGTTTTATAGGCGACTCCGTATCCTCTTCGGGGTTCCTGAATAACCCTGGCACCCTTTTTCTCTGCAATCTCCCTTGTTCGATCCTTTGAATCTGTATCAACTACTATAATTTCCATGGGGGACAGATACCTGAGGCTGTCGATAACGTCGCCAATTGTCTTTTCTTCATTCATTGTTGGAATAACCACACTCAGAGTATCTTTTTCCAATTTTCTTCAATCTTGAGATATATTTCAGCATAAAATATCTTCCATGCTGTTTATTGTGTATTTATACCAAATTTTAACAACCCGGTTGACTCAACTTCACCCTTCGCCACATCATACATAATTTTGTGATTTTATTTTCTTTAGACTGCGTTTTCATATATTTACATTGAATGTGGCAGTTCAGGTCGGTATAATCCGGGAAATACCATTTTTGCTTTCAACCGTATAGGAAATATCTGCTGCACTGTTAAGCTCAGAATGATGAGTTATTACAATCAGTTGCGGTATTATGCCTTCATCCCTCAATGAATATGTAATGATTTCTTTTAGATCATTCCTTCTTTCTTCATCCAGAAAATTTGTCGGTTCGTCCATGAGCATGACGCTGATACTTGAAAGAAGATATTTTGCCATAGCCATTCGCAAAGCAATTGCAACCGCAGTCCGTTCTCCGCCGCTTAGCTGTTGAAGCTCCTTAACCGAACCGTTCTGATATACCTCAATATCAAGGTCTTCCGTTACTTTGACCCCTTCCACGGAAAGGTTGAAATGAGTCATAAGTTCCGTTGTCATATCCGTTATGAACTGGGAAGACCTGACACGTATAAGTCCCGGCAATCCATCTCTCCTGAATGCAGGCATGAGTTTACCTAGAACAATTAATGCTTTCCTGATTGTGTTAAGCAATGAAATATTGCTGTGAATTTCTTTCAGATGAGTTTCCAGCCTTTTAAGTTCGTCTTCTGCCGATACTATTCTTTGTCTTAGCCCTATTATTTCACTATTTAAAGAATCAAAATCTCTTCTTTTTGATTCCAGATTACTGTCAACTTCCTTCAAAGATTCAAGTTTTTCAGCTATGACTGACATTTCTTTCGTTTTGCTTTCTATCTGGCTATCTATTATGGATAATTCTCTTCTTTTATCCTCCAGGAACTTCCGTTTCAAATCTGTTCCTCCCACTCTTTTCCTGAGAACATCGATGTTTCTTTCAATAGATTCAACATCCACTAAATGCGATTTATCCGGTCTGAATCCGGATTCTTTCTCTATCTGTTTATTTTCACTTTCAAGTTCTGATAATAAGTGCGATTGCTCTTCATACTTCTTTTCAATTTCAGGCAGATTTATTGAGTCGTTTACCGCCTTAAGCCTTTTATATTCATCCCATTTTGGCTCTATTTCCCTGAGGCGTTTTGTTGCAGTTTCAATTGACAATTCTGTTTCTTTGTATTCAGTTTCAAAATCTTTATAACTGGAGATTTCTGTGGCGAGTTTATCCATTTGCACCTTGAGTTCAGTTTCCCTTTTTTGCAGGGATGAAAGTTCCCCGACTACACTATTATTAATGAAATCAAGCTGATTCTTGAGTTTTAATATTTTAATATCGGCTGCCTTTATCAATCTCTCTGAACCTTCAATTCCAGTGATCAACCCGTTTTTTTCAGATTCATATTGATCCATGATTTCTTTTCTATGGGTTTCACTGAGATCCTGCCTGCAAACAGGGCACTGGTTCATGTCCCTGAGCTTAAGTATGTTCTCTTCTATTTCCTTTATTTTCTCCTTTGAGGAGCCAATGAGACCTCTGGCATTTGATTTTTCCTGTGATATCCTTTCAAGTTCATCTTGTGCGAATTTTTTCATATCATTGATCTTTTCTAAATCTGGATTGTCAAGTGATAACCTTTGTTTCACAGTTTCTGAAAATTCATTTAATTTTTTTAATAATTCAGAATGTTCTCTCTCCCTTGTTTTAAGCATTGTCGTATTGCCTGAAATTTCCATGAATCTTTGATTGTTCTGTTTAATCCATGAGGATTGAACGGATGTCTCTTTGATTATCCTCTCATACTCATCAAAAGATGGTTTAATTGCTTCCATTTGATCATTGCGCCTTTTGGTCAAATCTATTGAATGTAATAGTTCCTGCAGATCATGCTGTATTTGCTCGATCTTCTCCCCATTCTGAAAAAACTTTTGTATCATTGCCCTGAATTTATATCTTTTATCCTCTTCAAGTGCCTTCAGCTTCCTTTCTTCCTCAGCGTCCTGTTCTATTTGCCCTGTTAAATCATGAATGGTTTTGTTAATTTCATTTTGTGACTTCTGGAAACCTGCAATTTCCGCTTCCACTGCAGCCTTCTTCGTTCTCTGCATGTTAGCCTCATTTTGCTGTTTTTCCAGTTGCTCTATTAATCTTCCAATAATTTCTAATTTTTCACTACCCTGCTTTTCTGTTATTTTTAAAGATTCCATGTTTTTATTTATTTCCTCTTCCCTTTGTTTTTCTGAATTATAGATCAATTCAACAGGTTCAAGTCCTTTTATGTCGGATTCCATCCCCTTCTTCATTTCATTAAGTCTGTCGAAAACCTTTTGAAGATTGTGCAGACCAAGGATCTCGTTAAAAAGGTCAAGCCTCTTGCTCTTCTGTTTTGTTATAAGTGAATCTATCTGCCCCTGTTCAATGAAAACAGAATTCATGAAGACCTCATCCGAAACACCAATGATCTTTGATATAACCGCATTAACTGCGGTTGCACCTTCCGCCAGAATCTGATCACCTGAAGATATCACTGCACCCTTTGTATCGATCCGAGTGCCTGTCCTTTCAAGGAGCCTTTCCACAGAATATTCATTTCCTTCCTGATTGAATGTAAGTTTTACTCTTCCGTGTTTTTTTCCATATTGAAGGAGATCCCTGTTGCTCCTCTGCATACCGAACAGTGCAAACTTTATTGCCTCGAATATGGAAGATTTTCCCGCACCGTTTTTCCCCACAATGATATTTACCCCGCTGTCGAAGTCCATTGAAGTTTCGCTGTGCGAAAGAAATGATTCCATCCTGATAGATCGTATAATCATAACTTCCCCTCTATGCCAAGCCTTTTTTCAATGCTTTTAACTGCATCTTCAGGATCGTTGTCCATGACATCACGATATATTTCATAGGCCATTTTCCCTGTATCCTCATCGCCTGAAAAATATTCAAGGAACATATCTTTCAGGGAATCTGTCATGGCAGAAACATTATGTTTTTCCCCTTCCTGCGCCTTAATTACTGGCGTTCTGATCAGGAATAAATCCTCGTATTGAGAGACGGCCTCCATGACATCAATTGCCTTTATTTTTTCCTGAATTTCCATTGTAAGGATTCCTTTCTTCACCTCAAGGCGTTCCCTGTTTTTTGATACAAATGTTTCAATGGATTTCAGGACACCTTCAAGTGTACCCTGAACCATTGCCTGAGGCCGCACTGATTTTAGACTTATTTTTTCAACAGTAGTTTGGTCATTTTCCACTGATACCATGTTAATGCTCTTTCCATGACGCATATAGAAATCTATTTCGTTGGTTGATTTAATCTCTGTTGAGCCAGCATAAGAAAATATTGAATTTCCTATTCTTTTTTCAAGACGGTTGTGAATATGGCCGAAGGCCATGTAATTGAAATTCACAGGTAATTCCTCAGATGTAGCCTCACACTGTTCGCTTATGAAGTATGGTGATATTGCCTGATGCGAAATGAGAATTGCCATTTTGTTATCAGCGGCCTCATAATTGGCTCTTTCATATTGGCTCTTCAGTCTTTCCCTTCTCATTCCCTTCATGTTTGATATGCCGCCAATAAGTATGCTCTCTGATCCATTTCCATGCAGAACGGATTCATATTCCTCCAGTCCAAGTACCTTCACTCCAAGAAAATCAAATATATTTGCGGCAGCGATGTCATCCTTCTTCGGCCGATCATGATCACCCATTATCATGTAAAAGGGGATTTTTCTAGCCTGAAGTTTGATGATATTGTCTCTGAAAACTGACAGAGCTCTATTATCAGGTCTGTGCTCATCAAAGAGATCACCGGAATGTATCACAAAATCAACTTCATGATCAAGCGCTATCTGAACGGCCTCTGTAAATGCATCGTAGAAATCATCCTCCCTTTCCTTTATGGAATATTGCCTGCTCCCAAGGTGAGTGTCCGAGATGTGCACGAACCTGAATATATTCATCCCTCCATTAGTTTAGAGATTCTATCCTTCTCAAATTTTGGATCTTTCAGTTTATTTCTCATCTCCCTTGCTTCCCTTAACAAAGAGAGAAGATCGATATCGCCTCCCCCTTCCATGGTCTCCCTCCTTCTGATTTTCACAACGGTGGGAAATCTTACTATTTGACCTGTTATAACCGCTTCACCAGTATTTAATGAAGGCAGATCATCGATAATCGCCTGACTTACGAATTCACAGCTCTCGGCTATTGCTCTCTGATCAATGGGGTTGGTTATACGCAGTATAATTTGAGAATTGCACTGACTGAGGACATCCTGATCTATCTTACCCGGTCTTTGTGTTATAACAACAAGAAATACACCAAATTTTCTGCCCTCCCCGGCAATCTTCTTAATAAGAACCGGTAGTTTGCCAAATGATTCCAGTCCCACAAAGTTATGCGCTTCCTCTATGAATACGAAAACCGGCAGTTTGAATTCTCCGGATACCTTCTTATCGTAAATCTCCTCCAGTACCCTGAGTGTGAAATATGCTGTGACATCCTGGTCAAGTCCTGAAAGATCGAGTACTGATAACTGTCCAGGGCCTAGATACTCTGAAATGTCCGTCGTTCTCTGGCTGAAAATATCCTTTATGGATCTCAGGAGAGCGATTCTCCCTGAAATTTTCCCTCTTTTATCAGGAGTCAGTCTATCTACACTTTCAAGAAAGTCCTTGAGGTCTCTCTTTCCTCCAGTCTTTTGAAGCGCTTCCCGAACTATATCTCTCAACGTTGTCCATTTTTCATTTATTCTCATGATATCGAAAAGATCGTCCTCGTCCAGATCCTGAAAACGCAATGTGAACCTTTCAGTAATTGCAGACATTTCAGCGCTGTAACGACCTGTGCTCATGGGCGTTCTGAACACCTTTGTGTTCTCTGAAAATATTTTTCCGGAACTGCTTCTCTTCATGAGAACATAATCTGCATGTGGATCAAGAACAACAATGGTTCCACCCTTTTTCAGGATCTCCTCTATGAGAACTGCTGCGGTATTGCTTTTTCCTGCACCAGTCTGAGAAAGGATAGCTAGATGTCTTCTGAGTCCGGATAAACTTACTCCAATGGGAATATCCTCATGATCTGCAAGATTGCCAATATAGATTGAATCCTCCTCAGGAAACCCGAACAATTTTTTAAGTAATCTGGTTTCTGCAATTCTGACAACTGTTCCAGGCCTTATTATTTCCCTTCCACTCTTAAATACTTCATCATCCTTTATAGTGCCTGTTGTTTTGGCAATGGCAACCGTGACGGATTCATTAATATCAGCATTGACAAATTTCTCCACACTGTTATAATCGATACCTTCCTTGAGTAGATCGCTTCTGGAAACGATTCTCTCTACCCTTGCTATTACCTTTGAATTTCTATTGTCAACAGAAACATATTCCCATCTCTTCAGATCAACATCAGGCCTGACGACAAATCTGACCGATTCCGGCATATTATCTCCAACGGTATATCCAATCTCAGATCCTGATTCTTGCACGTCTCTCACCCCTGGTTTCCGGCATGATAACCCCTGTTTCCTTCTCGAATGCTTTCATTAATACCTCCTCTGATTCCTCCCTGGTGAATTTGATTCTTCTATCAACATCTGATAACCAGACATTATGCACTTTAAGCCCAGAATATGCCCAAATCACCATTCTGACAATCTGTTCTGTGATATCATCGATGTTTCCTTCTCCATCCATAAATATGACGTCGATCCTCATGGGGGTGTCGCTCAGTGCTGGCAATATGTGCGTCGTAACTATCCTTAGATTTTCTCCCCTGTAGCTCCGATCAATAGTTATTGGGGTAGAATAACCGGGGAATTTAGCAAGCGACTTAATTATTGTGTGATCTGTAACAGAATTCGAATATTCTTTTTTTCTTGTAGAATCATCAAGGTCTGATCCATCAAGCATTTCTTTCTTAAAGACCTTGGAATCTGAGCTTTTAGAAATAAATACAAGACGTGTCTCTTTTTCTCTGGCTTTTTTTAGAAGATTTTCCATTGTTTCCATATACAGTTCTGGAAATTTTTCCAGATTGTCCCCTTCCACCCTTTCTATTTTTTCATTGATTCTACCAGATGCCGAGCCATCCAGGAGTGCAATTCCGATCTTTTTCTCTGAAAGGCACTTTATGAGGGATTGGTGCTCTCTTATTTCCATGCTTCGCGTTACATAAGTTTGCAGTGAATATCTGTTTACGACCTTTATTGAAATTTCAGAGGACAGAAATTCATCCTGCCCTGAGATAGTCATTGCCCTTGTGAGTATAATCTTCATGCCATTGTATAATTCCCTTATGAATTCTGATCCATCCGTGGCAGATATGATCGCCTCAGGTTTCAAACCCTCCGGCAAAGGCAGGAAATTCTTTTCCATTTCCCGTGCATAGATCGCACCTCTCTGTGAGTTGGGGGGAATAACAAGAGCCTCCCTGATCTTCTCCCTGTTTTCTTTCAGGTAATTTATGTAATCTGAATAGTAATTTGTCAATAATATCAATAGGCAGAACTATCCTTAAAGCTTTAGTGCTTTTCTCGTGCTTAAATATTTACAATCAGGGGAACACGAATGGATTTGCCGTAAAGCAAAGAATGAACATGGCTATGGCAGCAACACCTATGACTATATCCTTTTTTGAAAGCTTACTGTAATCGTCAAGTGCCGGAGGATGTGTGATTCCTAGAAATATTATGAGCATGGCAAGAAGGAGCCACCCAAGATAGTTGTAATACAGTCCAAGGAATATCATTACCATAAAGAAGAAGTAACTGGCGTATCTTGCTTTGCTTCCAAGCAATCCTCTTATTACATGTCCCCCGTCAAGCTGGCCCACGGGCATCAGGTTTATTGCTGTGGCAAATATCCCAACCCATACGGATATGACCATGGGAAACAGCACAGGATGCCCTGATGCTGGAATATTCAATGAGAATATGTTGTAAATAAATGGAAAATTCAGATAAAACGGAATTATGTGTCTCAATGGAATATAAGTAACCTGAAAGTAATTAGCCAAAAAAAGGAGTGGAAGGGCTGTGAGAAATCCTGCAATAGGGCCTGCAGCACCAATTTCTGTCATGGCTCTCTTGTTTGGAATTGGATCCCTCAGGGAAATAAATGCACCAAATGTTCCTATGGAAGCCCCAATGGGAACAAACGGTATAAAAAATGGAAGTGATGCTTTGACTTTCAATTTACGTGCCACAAGAAAGTGTCCAAGTTCATGAACACCCAGGATTGTGAGAAGCGGCATGGAAAAGAAAACAAGGCTAAAAAGAATCGTTCTTCCAAAAAAATCCGGTCCGCTTGTGACAAAGTTCTGGGAGTAGAGATAACCGGCGTAAACTGTGGAAAGTATGGTTAATACTAACATTATAATGTTTATATATACGGGGGCATACTTTCGTTTTTCGGTGAATGTTACTCCAATGAAATTTTCCTGTCCCTTCTCTATGAAGGGTATATATCCCTCTGGAACCAATACAAGACGAAGACTGTCAAAGGCTTTTCCGAAATCAGGGTTGTCTGAATCAAGAAAGTAAAATCTCAGGAGATTGGACTCTACCAGTACCTCATAGATGTTAAATCTGGATTTGACCTCATCCAGAATGTGTCGAATCCTCTCATCAAGCTGCGGCGATTGCGTACTATCCATGATATTACCTTTGTATTTTCCCCAGTCTAACGGGAATCATTCATTTTCCTGATTCCTCTGACCCTGCTGGGGAACTCTTTGCCCTCCTCTGATCAGCGCATCATTGCAGGATGACACATCCTCTACTCGTGCTGGAGCCCATGGATAGGCAATTTATAGCCCTAAGTCGTCATATGCAATCATGAATCATGCATACTATATTTCAGGGCATTTGATAATACAAGAATCCCTTAATAAACTTATGAGAAAAATTGGTCGCATACTTAAATTATTGTAATTTCAAAAATATCATAGACAACATTTACCTGTCTTCCTTCTCTAACAATTTTCTGGGAATCCGCTCTTCATTGCCATAAATCATTGTGCCATAGAAAGGATGCAAAGAGACCAAACAGAAGGAAATTCTGATTTATTTTTTAATCTTTCAATGAATTCTGGATAACCTCTATCAAGAACTTTTTTTCTTTTACCTACCCGTTTGTTGTTTTGAAAGTGAAATTCAGTATGAAATAGATCAATTTCTGAAAAACATTGTAATTGGTGTGACATAGATAGACACAAAACATTTTTAGATAATGAGTTATGCAATACCTGTTGAAAATCACAGAATCTAAGATATATGCTATCTTGGAGGCATTGAGTAAAATGGATATGATAGAAATAAAAAAAGGTGGAAAATACACAGTAATTTCTCAGAGTGGCAAAGAAGAACCGATGACAACTGTTGGAGAGTTTGTCGGTTACACCATACTTGGGGAAGAAGGTGCAATATGCTTCAGAGTAACTGGTGAAAACAAGAAGAATCTTCTTAGACTGATTCCCGTTTCAGGACTCATAGCAATAGAGTTTGACGATGAGGATTTACTTAGTCCAAAGAAAAAAGAAGAGAGTCAGGACAAAACAACCTACTTCAACTGAATTTCTTTTATAATCTCGTAATGAGGGCCACCTGAGGTAAGTTCGCTTTTAAAGAATATTAACCTCTTACATACCTCATCTGTGAATTTCTCATTTCCAAATCTTACCATAATATTTTTTAAATCTGCAGGTTTTCTGAATCTTGAAATAGTTATGTGGGGAACAAATGGCTTCTTTTCCTCAGGAATTCCCTCAAGAGAAAGTGCCTTACTGACTGTTTTCTCCAGAACGTATATCTCTGGAGAGTAAACCTTTATGTAGAGAACATTGGCCAGCCCCCTGGAAGGAAATTGTCCAACGGATTCTGCACGAAGCCTGAATGGTTGAAAATTGATCTTTTCCATTGCCTGGGTGATTCTTGATGCGGTAATGTCGTCTATATTCCCAAAAAACCTCAAAGTGATGTGTATCTGTTCAGGAGAAACAGATTTTGCCGTCCTCTCATATTCCCTGTTAATCTGTTCCAAAACTGGAAACATTTTATCCAGGGATCCAAGAGGAACAGCTAGAAATCCTCTCATTCCTAATGATCAGCTACACTATATATACCTTTTTTATCTTACTGCAAACATGCACGAAGTTCCTGAGAATTTGAGTTATACCAAAACGCACGAGTGGGTTAAGCAGGAAGGTAACATTTGTATTGTCGGAATAACAGATTATGCCCAGAGCCAGCTCACAGATATCGTATATGTTGATCTTCCAAAGGTGGGAAAAAAATTGAAGAAGGGTGAGGTTTTACTCACTGTTGAATCAGTCAAATCCGCTGAAGATGTCTTTTCACCAATTGATGGGGAAGTTGTGGAAATAAACAAGGATCTGGAAGACAAACCGGAAGTCCTGAACCAGAAACCATACGAAAGCTGGATGGCAAAAATCAAGACCTCAGGTGGAATTCTTTCATTGATGAAACCAGAGGAATATAAAAAATTCATTGGAGAATAGATGCCTGATCGCAGGGATTCATACTACTGGAAGGCAAAGGAAAATAATTTCAGTAGCAGGGCCGCTTTCAAGCTGATTGATATCCTAAATAAGTTTTATTTATCCATTGAAGACTGTAGTGTTCTTGAAATAGGCTCCAATCCCGGGGGTTGGGCCGAAGTAATTTCCATGAATAACCCATCTTTTCATATTGCAGTTGATATCAAGAAGGAACAGTCAGAACCACAATATATTTTCATCAGAGGTGATATTTCAAGGGATTCCACATGGGACAGCATCGTATCCACAATGGATGAAAATGGAATACGTACTTTCGACCTTGTTCTTTCTGATGCCATGACGAATACTTCCGGCAACAGCGATGTGGATCATTCCTCATCATATCTCATCTGCAACAAAATAATGGAAAAGGGTATTCCGTTGCTAAGCAGAGGGGGGAGTATAATTGTAAAGCAGTTCCAGGGTGATCTGACTCAGTCCTTCATTGAGAACTGGTCTCATTATTTCAGGAGGGCAAGCATAACAAAACCTGCTTCTTCACGACAGGCCAGTAGAGAAATTTACATTGTTTTCAAATCGCTTATTTAGAAACAAATCCTAACTCTGTCAGTTTTTGTAAGGTCTGTCCATAAAATTCATATTCTATAATGATTGCTATTCTTGAATCCTTGATATCGTTGACTTCTTTTGCGATGTTTTCCAGTATGGTCTCTATTCGGAAATCGTCCATTTTCTTGTTTCCCTTGTTTTTATCCATCTCATTCTTCCATGACAGGACAAAATCCTCCGGATTATCTTCATTGAAGGATTTTTTCATGATACGCTTTTTTCTCATGATATAACTGACCATGTTTCCGGTTGTAAATGTCTCTGAATATTTGCTTCCAAAATCATCCTCGTCCGCATCCACGCCCTTTGCAGGAATTTCTCTGCTCACCGAATACCTTATGGCTTCTATATAGATTGGAGGTGGTACCATTACCTCGCCAAATCTTGAGAGAAGTGTGCCGTAGATAATTTCATAATCGTTAAGATCCAGTTCAAATGGATCTTTAATAAATTTTGTAAGTCCCTCCACTTCGCCCGGGCTGATGCCAATCAGCATAATTTGTGGAATGAATTCATAGAGCTTATCTTTAAGCTCATCTCCATCTGAAATTAAACCCTTAATGCCTCCAATGAGAAGCACTTCACTTTTATCTTTATTTGTTAAATTCACATATTTCATGAATGAATCCTTGTTCTGCTAACAACTCTTAAAAATTCATCATGATCTGAAATTTCAGAAAGTTTTTTTGCCGTTATGACTGAGCATCCTCCAACTGTTTCTTTTGTTGTATCCTGTCTGCTTACCAGAAGAGGGAATTTTTCCATAAGATCTGAAATGTTTTTAATGGCAAGAATTCTTTCCCTGTTCATCGCCAAATCCTCAAACAGACCCATCAAAAAAAGACTTTCTTTTATATTGTCCCTGGCAAGTGCATTGAATGGAGCTTTCCGTATCAGATTCATATCCAGTCCGATTTTAATCATATTTGTGTAAATATCGAATAAGAATTCATCTTCCGGCTTCTCCGGTTCATCTTCCTTTGTGTTGGTATATTCTGAAATGTCTATTCTCCTGCTGATATCTTCTTTTAGAATTCTAGTTAATTTTTGAAAGACTTCAAGTGTAGCGGAATTCCCTGATTCATATAAGGAGATGGATCTGCGTGAAGTACCAATACTCATGGAAACATTACCAATAGACAGCCTCGAGCGGGATCTTGCCTCCTGCATTTTCTTACCATCAAGAGAGACATAATAACCTCCTGGTCCAGCGTAAACCAGTGGCTTTTCGCCATTTACATAATTGTGGAATGTCTCTGTTGACATAATTGGAATTGAATGCCTGAAATAAACGATACCATCCTCAAGAAAACCGTTTCCGGCTCTTTCACCAATTAGCAGCACTGCTGAACCCAGCATTTTACCGATTCTTGAAATTTCAATGGCATTCTCTATTCTGAATGGATCCACATTGTAAAGGACTTTAATGACATATGACTCATTCTCCCTTCTCGCAATAAGATCAAAGGAGGATAATCCGTCCAGATCACAGGCTGATAAGGAGAAACCAGATTCCCTGAGGAATCTGCCCGTATACTCAATCATTCCTTTCCTGTAATCATCCATATTCCATACAAACAATTACATAGATATAATCGTTTCGCTATCCTTTTATGAGCTTTTCCTTGAATTTCATCCGGTTCTCATCGCTCTCCGGATCGTTTATAACCTCATAGTTATCGTAGGGAGCTTTGGCAAGAGTTACTTCGAAATTCATCAATATACCAGATCTGAATGCATGAATAATTGCTTTTTCACCAGGTTTCATTTCGATCAAGTTATCGACTTTTCTCGCTTTTATATCCGATCTGATATTTTTAAGAAATCTCTCTGAGAATCTGAATTTGTTAAGTGCAATTAATTCATCTCCAGGATAAATTCCTGCCTTCTGAGCTGGAGAATTCTCAATGACACCTTCAACATTTATTTTAGAATTATTTACACCACACACGATTCCTAAATATGCCTTTTCCTTTACCTCGTCATCCTCATTTTTGGCGTAGGACCTTACGATCTTAAAACCAATTCGCTTCAGTTCATTATCAAAATCAATGGGTTCTACACCACGTACATATTTAGAGAAGAATGGAGTGAAATCTAGCCCCGACACCTCATGAAGACTTGCAAGCAAATCCTTTTCCGTAAAACCTTTGCCATCTCTATTGTACTTTTCAAACAATAGCCGGAAAAGATCATCCAGACTCTTCTGCCCGTTTGTATGCTCAATTATACGTGCATCGATCATGAACCCGAGAATTTCCCCCTTCAGGTAATATGACACATAGCTGTTTATATTGTTTGGAGATGGCCGATACAATTTTGTCCATGAATCAAATGATGAATCTGACGCTGATTCATACTTGCTCCCCGGAAGAAATTCATAAAATCTAATGTATTCCATAAGGTGTTTAAAATATTCATCTTCCTTTATGATACCAGTTCTGTAGAGGTGTATCCACTCATAGAATGAAGTAATACCTTCTGAAACCCACAGTAGAGTGGTATAATTTTCCTCTTTGTAATTAAAAGGCATCAGTTCTGTTGGCCTGATCCTTTTTACATTCCAAAGGTGGAAATATTCGTGTGATACTGTTGACAGAAATTCAATATATTTTTTTCTGGGTGAAAACTGATATCTGTCAGTCTCAATAGTGGTTGAGTTAAGATGTTCGAGACCACCTCCCTGATTGTCGAGAATGTGAATAATGAAAACATAACGCTTGTAGGGAAGGTTTCCAAACTGGGCCTTATAACTTTCAACAATCTTTTTTGTATCCTGAAGCAACTGGTCTGGATCTTCATTGCCTCTTCCATAGAGAGCTATCTCATGCTCCTTTCCGTCCACAGAAAATGTCAGGGAGCGGTGTGTTCCTATTTCCATCGGGGAATCAACAAGTATATCATAATTGGTTGCCCTGTATTTGTTGTCACCTGTTTTTTCCAGACCTGTGGATATTTTCCATTCTCCAAATGGTTTAACCATTAATTCCAGAGACTGATCCTTATACCCTTCAATGTACATGAACACACTTGTACCGTTTAAATACCCATGTGTGGAATCCAGATGGCTAGTGTGAACACTTAATTCGCCAGCATAAACTTCATATGAAATAATGAAGTTCTTATAATTTCCATTGAGTATTTTCCACGATGATTTGTCCTTTCTCTGAATATCAATAGGTTCGTTATCCTTACTCCTCGCCCTGAGCAGTCTAACGTGTCTGGCGAAGTCCAGGATATGATATGACCCTGGTGTCCATGACGGCATTGTGACAAGCACTGAGTCTTCAGAAACCCCTTCCACGTCCATTGTGACCTGGAAAAATCCATTCTGAGGTTCCTTCATTTCAAGAATATAACTTAACTTCATTGAACCTTCCCATCTACAGATTTCCTTACGATTTAAATTTTATCACTAAAATTTACTGGAACCTGTATGTGTTTATGCACCTTTAATTTTGCAGGCATTAATCGCTTCTTTTTTTCCGTTCCTCTGCCATATGTTCAGTGAAATAGCTTATTACAATATCTGCACCTGCTCTGAAAATGCTCAGCGTACTTTCTTCAATGACCGATTCATTGAGAAACTTTCTGTCAATTGCGTTCTTCAGCATCTGATATTCTCCACTTACGCTGTAAGCAACAAGCGGATGATCAAACCTTTCTCTTGCCTGTCTTATGATATCCAGATAGAAAAGTGCAGGTTTTATCATTATCATATCTGCACCTTCCTCCACATCCATTGTTATCTCTCTCATAGCTTCCCTTCCGTTTGCAGGATTCATCTGATAAGTTCTTCTATCACCAAATGAAGGTGCCGATTTTGCAGCTTCCCTGAATGGACCGTATAAACTTGAACTGTATTTGGCACTGTATGCCATAACAGGAACATTTTCGAATCCGGATTTATCAAGATATTCCCGTATCTTTTTAACCTGACCGTCCATCATACCTGAAGGTGCTATTATGTCGGCCCCGCTCTGAGCCTGGGAGACCGCAATTCTTCCATAAGTATTCACTGTGAAATCGTTATCAACATAGTTTCCCTTCAGGATTCCACAGTGACCGTGACTGGTATATTCGCACATGCACAGATCTGTTATAACACCGATTCCTCTTTCCCTGAATATTGGAACTGCTCTCTGGATGATCCCATCCTCATTGTAAGCCTCGCTCCCCTCTGCATCCTTTATCTTAGGTATCCCGAATAGAAGGACCCATTTTATCCCAAGTTCCTTTAAGTGAGCTGCATAAGCCTCGGCAGAATTCAATGAATGCTGATAAATACCTGACATTGATTCAATTTTCCTTTTATCGCTTAAAGATTCGTCTATGAATACTGGCATTACCATATGGCTTATGCCAATGGAAGTTTCTGAAACAAGTTCTCTCATATTCTCGTTTAAACGTAAACGCCTTAACCTCATGTTCGGATACATAACATAGCAGTGAAAGCTGGAAATTAAGGTTTACCACATTGAAATGAAAACCGGTTAATTTATCTCTGTCAGTTTGATGATTGGCCACCCTTCCTTGTCCTTTTCAATATTCATTACAAAAAGTTTGTTTGTACCTGAGGAAACCAGAATAGATCCTGACACTTCAGAAAAGTGTATGGTGAGTCCGGAATAATGACTTAATTTCTCATAATATTCATTATCAGCCACTATGACAACTATACCAGTAATTCTAATTTCATTAATTATATTGATAAGCTCTCCTATGAAATTTGGTCCATATGTAAATGATAGAAAATCTGTTGAAAAAATGTATATGTTAGGCCTTACCGAGGAGGACATGAAAAAATCTATGACCTCGTTTGGGAAATCGGCAAACATACTCTTACCCTCCAGATTAATAACATATGGATTTGAACGTTTTGTCCTTTCAGCGGTGATGTAATGCTTCAATAAATCTGATTCCACCACTGAGACAAGCATCCTGGATGTTTCATAGCTGCTGGAAGTAACATCTATAACACCCCTGCCCTCAGAAATGGTTTGTTTTATGAGATTGTTTTTGAAAAGATTTACTGCATTATCCATAATCTCAGATATATTTTTCCTGTGTAAAATAACAACTGTTCCCAGAGGTACTTCATCTGCTTTTCCACCTGTTAGTGGTGTAAATTCCTTGTTTCCCAAAGGTACTTCATACTGCTTGATTTGCTTTATTTCCTGTTTTTTCAGTATCTTCTTTGGATACTCAAATTCAGGTTGCGGGAAAACGTTGAACCTCCCATCTTTTAGAGAATAAAGAAATGTTGGATTGGAGCCTATGGGGAGACCTCTGAATTTTTCAATTCTCATGGTTCTCACCAGGTAGTCATTCATGATTTTGTAGTCTAGACTCATTACTCCATCAGCGTAATACTCCAACTGTGCATTTCCGGTGTTTTCCAAAATGACCACAAGCCCTACTCCTGAATGTTCAACAAGATCATTCTGAAGCACTGAGAATAAGATACCCTCATCAATGCCATATTTCTGAGCAAGGGCCTCAATGGAGTCAAGAATTATAATTGGATTTGTACCTGCATTCTCTTCCACAAAGGAATAAATCGCATTAATTTCCGGGATAACCTCCTGAATATTGAATATGAGACCACTTGAGGATGAATTAACACGTTTTTCCTCAATCATCAGCTCCAGTTTTTTCAGTGAATCGGTGGTGACTTTCGAAAAATCTTCTTTGAATTCTATAGAATCCTTGTTAGATCTATATGATACTTCATCAATAAAACCGAAAACCTCCTTCAGGGGATCGTCGCTGAACCTTGAGGAGAGATAGTGAACTGGATTTTCTTTGTAGACCATTCCAGTAAATTCAAGAGCAAAAGTTGTTTTTCCAGAACCTGGTTTTCCTTTTACCACAAGAGATTTTCCGTATTTCTGATTGAAAAATTCAGAAAATAAACCAAAAACTTTGTTATCTGACATTAGGCACCTATTTGTTTAGATCTCTCACCGTTTCGATTTTCCATTCTTCGGAGAATCTCGTAATCATACCATATTGAATCTTTTCCATTGCGTTCTTGTCTAATACCATTATCAAATATAGATTTCTTTCTATAATCGCACTCTTCAACTGCTCAAATGTCCTTGCTACCTCAAAGAATGAATGATAGATCATAAGAAGATCGAAAATATCTATAAATATTATATTTGCCCCATCATCCGTTATTTTTTTCTGAATCGTCTCAGTTATAAAGGAGAGATTTGCTGGCCTGTTTCTTCCAGCTCCTATACTGTCTGTGACCCAGATGAAGTTTTCAATATTGAGGACTTCCGGTATTTCCATTCTGAAATTATTCCTTGAAACAACCAGAATTTTTTCTTTGTTTATATTGTCTGAAAATAAAAGAGAAAGGAAAAGCTTGGTCTTTTCCGGCTCCGTATTGTATATAACGCCTGGATACAGTCCATTCTTTGCAAGAAATATGCTTGTATTGTTAATAGCCCGAAGCTTCCTTACATTACTATCGGTTAAAGCGAGCCGAAGTGTTGTTCTCATCTCTTCGAGATCCTTAGTTTTAAGGACAATGTTTTCTGAGCTGTACTTAATGTAATCCTCCAGTTCAATTTCTTTATCCATGAAAATTATGAGATGATAACTTCTTTGATCAAGAATCAGAAAATCTTTAAGATCAGCATCAACAGGCTTTGTTAAATATATTATTAATGTGGTAGCCTTTCCATCTATGATTGCGGACTCATCAAATTCCTTTGTGACCTTGTATGGAATGCCCAATGGTTTCATGAGTTCATCCAAAATAGTACCATGGCTCCCATCTTGATCATACAAAATTATCATTTTCACTTAAAGTATTAAGTTATTATTTAAATTTTCTTCCATAGAATTTGATCTTTTCTTCGTATGTACATTTTCCTGCAAGTTTTTCGAATTAATTGTTCCCATTCATTAAGGCTGGATTCTATTCAAATTTAGCTAAAGCAACGATTTACGATGACAAACTATTATAATTGTGCAAATATAATCCTCATAATGAACGCACTTCTTCAAAGTATTACAGGTGGATATTCAAAAATAAAATTTCTCAGATTTACAATTCTAAGTTTTGCAATCATAGACGCAGCCGCGCACTTGTATGCTTCACCCTCTTCATATCCATACGTTACATTCTGGCTGGAGATTGAAGTTGCCGCGTTCATAGTTATAGGAATAGTATTCCTTTTAGGATTGAAAATTTGGTATCTTCCCTCTGTATTGTTCACGGCGTTTAACCTGATGATCTATCTTCTGTCAGGGATAGTTGCCCTTCCACCCATCTCTCCGACTGCACTATCGGGCCATATTCAGTTTAGCAGTTATTCCTTCGGAAGGGCCTTCTCGATGATCGCATGGATATATATTATTGTGGTAGGTTCAGTTTCAATTAAAATAGATAAGGGCTCAAGATTGAACGATTTACTGAAAGATGACAAAACTTGAAAGTTAAAAGTACTTCGCAGTGAAGTGTTCTCACATTATTCAAAGATATAGTGGATAAAATAGAAATATTTGTGACCGGAAAATAATTTTTCAATAGATATAAGAATTGAGAATACATCATTGAATTATGAAAATCTACATAGATGGATGGAAGGCGAATCTAAGATTTGCCGCAGCTCATTTCATCCCTGAACATGATAAATGCTCAAGACTCCATGGCCATGATTATGCAATAATGGTTAGCGTTGAGGGAACTGTTGAAGACGGAATCATGGCTGATTTTGGCCTCATTAAAAAGAATATCAGGGGTATCCTTGAATCACTTGATCATAAGCTGCTTCTACCCTCTTCTCAAAAATATTCTAAATATGAGATAAATAATGGGTATGTTCATATTTCATATATGGATGTTAAAATGGTTATACCAGAGCAGTTCGTAGCGTTTATAGGTACAAACACAAGCTCCAGTGAGGAATTGTCAGGTTACCTTGGTAAGAAACTATTATCTGTATTAAAAGGTCAACCAAACATAGCTGAAATTACTCTATCCGTTCAGGAAGGCCCCGGGCAGGGTGCCGAATGGAGAGGTAAGCTGTGATGGTTCACGAAAAGAAAGGTATAGTTCTAATGTCGGGTGGCCTTGACTCGGCCACTGTAACAGGTATAGCATTAAACGAAGGTTATGAGCTCCTTGCACTTTCCTTTGACTATGGACAAAGGCACAAAATTGAGATTGAGAAGGCAAAGGAGATAGCAGGTCACTATTCTCTTGAACACAAAATATTCCGAATTGACCTTACTCAGGTTGGAGGGAGTTCACTGACATCTGACATAGATGTTGAATCTGGTTCCTTGAGCAGAGCTCATAATTATATACCAAATACATACGTTCCTTCCAGAAATATAATATTCATCACCATTGCTTCGTCCATTGCAGAGGTAAGAGGAATTGAAACAATTTTTATAGGAGCAAATGCCTTGGACTATTCTGGTTATCCCGACTGCAGACCGGAGTTTTTCAATTCCATGAGAGATACCCTTAACAAAGGAACTAAGTTCGGAACATTAAATGGGTTTAATCTTGAGGTTCCCCTGCAGTATCTAAAAAAATCAGAAATTATAAAACTTGGAACCTCAATTGGAGTGCCCTATGAATTGACCCATTCCTGTTATCTCGGTAAAGAAAAAGCCTGTGGTAAATGTGATTCCTGCCTGTTGAGACTTAGAGGGTTCATGGAAGCAGGTATTGATGATCCTGTGGAATATGAATTTCTTCCTGAATTTTATAAAAAGAAATGGAAATAAATTTAATTTCCCTTGGCCAAAAACTGATCTACTTTTGAAGCGTTTTCTGCAACCGACTTTACAGTTTTCATCCAGAGTTCCCTTTCTTCGGAGGTAAAATCAATCCTGTAAATCTCTTCAACACAGTTTTTTCCTATTTTTATCGGGACTCCTATAAAAAGACCCTTTGCATCATAATGCTTTGAGAACTTTTCATCTATATAAGCAGCACAGGGGATAACTCTCTTCTTGTCCCTGATTATGGATTCAACCATTGCTGTTATTGATGCACCAGGGGCATAATATGCACTTCCAGTCTTCAGATAGTTGACAATTTCTCCGCCCCCGAATCTTGTTCTTTTAACTATTTCATCAATTTTTTCCTTTGATAGCAGATTCGAAATTGGAATGCCGGAAACACTGGAATATCTAATGAAGGGAACCATATCATCCCCATGCCCGCCAATAACAAATGCGTTTATATCTTCTACAGAAACTCCCAATTCCATTGAGAGGAATGTTCTGAACCTGGAACTGTCAAGAGAACCTCCAAGACCTATAATTTTGGAAGGCGAAATACCACTTACTTTCTGGAATGCGTAAGCCATGGTGTCTGCCGGGTTTGAAACGATAACAATGTTTGAGTTTGGAGAATATTTTTTTACGTTTCTTGCTACCGAGGAAATAATCTGCACATTTTTTTCCAGGAGATCATCCCTGCTCATTCCGGGTTTTCTGGCAAGACCCGCAGTTACAATAATAACATCAGAATTTTCCATGTTCTTATATGCAGTTTCGTCAATGGTTGTGAATCCCTTTACCTCTGAATCCACCCCCCAGTGAGGGTTTCCCTCTGCAATGTCAAGCGCCTTTCCTTCAGGTACTCCATCAACAACATCAAAGAGATAAACATCTCCAAGTTCCTTCAAAACGAGGAACTGCGCCAGACTCGCTCCCACATTTCCCGCACCTATAACTGAAATCTTAGGTTTCATTCTTCGTTATTGTCTTAAATAATAAAGCCTTATTCGTTTGCAAATAAGGCTCCAAACTTACCTGAATAATCTGCCGCTGTGGCTGAGCGGATTTGTAAAAACAGTAAACCGTTCTAGAAGAGTCTATAGAAATCCACAAATTAATGAATTATCCTTACATTGTGTAAATATGTATAGCTTTGAAAAAGATTATGAATATGATGCTGAAAAGCTCTTTGGGATAATAATGAAAAAGATGAAGGAAAATGGCTTTGTCACACTTTCCTACATAGATTTAAAGCAGATACTTGAAAATAATTTTCAGGAAAAGTTCAAAACCTATTATATAATGAATGTTTGTAAGCCTCAGGCTGCGAAGGAACTTATAGCTGAAAACGAATCAATGGGTTTATTCCTTCCCTGCAAGATTACCATCTATAAGACTGATAAGGGAGCCCATGTGAGCCTGTTAAGGGTATCATCACTCGCTGAACAGTATTTGAAAATAAAAAGTGGCGCCGTAAAATATGAAAATGAGATGATAGAAGTGCTAGAAAATCTTTTCTAAATTTTTTATTTTTTAAATTCGTCAATGGCTTTCTTCAATGGTATTAAATGCATCAACGCCGGGGAACCATCCATTAGTACAGAAACCATCCCTGCCTCAAGGATTTCCTCTTCTGTTGCCCCGGCATCTAAAGCCATCTTCGAGTGGTATGTTATGCACCATTCACATTGAGAGCTTATGGACAATGCAATTGAGATCAATTCCTTTATCTTCAACGATAATTTTCCATTCTTCAGCACTGCCTTGATGAATGAATCATATGCCCCCATGATCTCACCCTGCTCTTTGGAAAGATATTTCATCACGTTTTGAATTTCACCCAATCTCTCTATTTCCGTATTCTTCTCTGACATACATACAATCATATTAACAAGGGATTAAATGTCTATTATAAGGGCTCATTTTCTCACATATAAATACCCTTATATAGTCAATGTTCTGAGTTCAGTTTGACTGAATTTTCTTTCTTGATTCTTTCAAACTTTCCCAAAATTCGTCAGGAAGAGTACTTAACTGATTGAACTGCCCGCCGCCATAAATCCACTCACCGCCATCTATGGTCACAACATCACCGTTAATATATCCTGAATAATCTGAAAGAAGATATGCTGCAAGTTCAGATATTTCCTCAGGATTACCAAGTCGCCCCAGCGGAACTCTTTTCGTCATTTCCTTCTCTATCACTTCAGAAGGAACCAGTCTCTTCCATGCCCCTTCCGTTTTAAAGGGCCCGGGAGCTATGGCATTTACCCTGATCCCCCTGGAACCCCATTCCGATGCCAGGGATCTCGTGAAGGCTGTTACCCCTCCTTTTGCAGCAGCTGAAGGTGTCACATAACCTGATCCTGTCCATGAATATGTAGTAGTAATGTTCAGAATGCTTCCCTTTATCTGCTCCTTAATCCACATCTTTCCAACAGAAAGGCTGAGATGTATTGTTCCCATCAAAACTATTCCTATGACAGTTTCAAATGCCTTTACACTGAGGTCTTCTGTCCTGCTGATGAAATTACCTGCAGCATTGTTTATAAGACAGTTTATTGGACCCAGACCGTTCCATATCTCCTGAACGGTTTCATCTACCTTTACATGATCCCTTACATCACATACATAGTAGTGAGCATTTATTCCCTCCTTCTTCAGGGATTCAACGGCATCATTAAGCCGCTCCTCGTTTCTGCTTAGAATCACTATGGTGGCTCCATAGGAACCGATTTTCTTTGCCATTTCAAGGCCTAACCCTGTTGCTCCACCGGATATCACGACAATTTTATTGGCGAACGGTTTTCCATTCATCATGCATTTGCAATAATCAGCTTATACAATAATCTTAACATTTATATCGCTTTGAAGCAATTGAACTGTTGTGAATCCTGATAAAATATGTACCTCAATATATACTGATTTTTTGAATTGGATGTATATTCAGCCCTTCAACGAACATTATATCATGACACTGCAATCTTTTTGAAAATACCGGATTTGAAATGAATTATGACGCACACCCTCTTTAACATGTCTTCGGAGAAAGTTACTTGCCTGTATGCACCAAAGGATCGAAATTTTGCAGCTTCCCTGGAAATCCTAACGACAATGTAAAATATGCGTAAATTATTTCAGGTTTACACTGGGCGCGTGGCCAAGCATGGATATGGCAACAGCCTCCTAAGCTGTAGATCGGGGGTCCAAATCCCCCCGCGCCCGTTTTTAATGTTCCATTCTTGGAGCTAAGAGGAAAAAGCCTGATACCCCTTCAACTGCATCCTTTGAGGTTTTAAACTCTATTGAAAGAGGGTAGTCATCCTTGAAACTCAATTTTAATTCTTCTGCATTACCAAGAGATTTTACAAGTCTCAGAAGATAATCAAGTGGATATGAACTTTTTACCTCCGTGCTGCAGTTTAATTCGATTAAGTCAGTCTTTTGAAGAACCATTTCTGAATCCTCTGATTCCGATGCGGACCTTGCCCTGAATTCGTCTGGTTTCATTATAAGTTTTATGGCATCGGATACATCTTCTGCTGCCTTCAATCCTCTTTCCAGTTCTCCCTTTCTCAAAATTACATAGCTTTCACTGTGAATTGCCGGAACCTTTGGCGTGAGGACAGAGCTATTGTCAAGCAGAGGGATACTCTTGCTGATTGAACCAAGTTTAAACTTCAACCTTTCGTTTTCCTTTATCATAACTATATTATCATTTGAAGTTGCCAGTTTTATGATACCTTTTAACTTGTCAACGTCAACTGCCAGTTCATCCTCCTGATCAACGTCGTAATCAATGAAAGATTCCCTATTCATATGGATATCTATCATTGCAACATGAGCACTGTCAACAGCTTTCACGTTCAACCCATTGGAATCGAGTTTGAGCTTTGCCTCTGATACGACCGTATTCAGCAGATCTATTATTTCTCTTAGATTTTTTATTGAAATGGATAGTTTTGTCATTTCATCACTCCTATTTTTGGTATAAGTGTGTTATACAAGTGGGTATTAATTATTTTTCCTTTTTGATCTATAATTCTGTATCAGAGTTGATCAATTACGAAATTGTGATTTAAGAGCATAAGTTATAAATCAAACGTCTTAATGGATTATGAAATGATTGACACTAAAAAACTCGACGAAAGAGGGAGACAAATTATTATAACCCTCAACTCAGACTATCCCATATTCAAGACTATGGCTAAACTCAATGTTAGCCTTTTTGGAGGTGTCCTTTTTGACGGGGACAATGTTTCATTGATTATGTATCTGGAAAAGCCCGCTGACATGAAACGTGAGGATTCCATTTTTCTTTCAAAAGTTCCACATAAAGATCTTGGAGATTTTGTTGTGATTAAAGATTCTTCAAAGGAATTCTCAGAACTTCTGGCATTGGGGCAAGCTCTCAGAGTATATTCTGTAATTCTTGATACAATTCACTTCAATAACGGGAAGGTTGTAATATACCTAAGATATCTAATGGCCGATGAGGCTATGATAACAAAGATGATAACATTTTCAAACAGGAATATTCCAGGATTTTCTTTAGAATATCTTGGGAAATCTGAGCAATTTGAAAATTTAATCAGGAGATTGAGCAAATTTGCTGGTATTTCCGTAGTCTCTCTGACATTTTCTCCTTTGTCAAAAGAGAAAAATCCTGATTCCAAATTAAAAGATTATATCATGGAGGTAAAGTATGCAGAGCAGGAAAAGATCGTTTGCGTTTACAATTCTAGTACAGACATTTCAGGTGAAAAAATACATAGATTAAAGAAAGAACCAGATTTTTATTCAGGAGAAATAATTGATGATGAATTGAGTAAGCTTCTTTCTTTTCTAACTGTGGAAGAGATCCTGACCTTCAGGAGAGTTGTAAAATATGAGAACAGCAATTATAATATTGATTTCTATTTGCTGAAATCAGCTCAGAAAATATTCCTGAAACGGGTTTCAGATTATGTTCAGAAACATCCGGATAATAAATTATCAATTACAGAAATACAGGAACTAAAAGGTGAGGGATAACCTTTTTTATTCTTTAATCGTTAACCCTTTGTGAAAGCATTATTTATTGGGGGTTCTGGGTATCTTGGAAAAGAGTTGATGCAGAGATTGGGATACGATGAAGTTTCTTATCTTTCCAGGAACCAAATAAAAGACAAAAATTTTTCCAGATTTAATTGGATTGAAGGCGATATAACAAAGATTGACAATGTACAGGATATAGTGAAGGATTTTGATGAAATCTTATATCTTGCAGGGTCAGATTCTCAGAAAGATGCAGATCTTTTTGACCTGAATGTGAAAGGGATAAAGAATGTGGCGGCCGCTGTTAAGAAAATAGATAAAAACCAAAGGCTGGTCTACTTTTCCTCAATCAATGTCCATTATGGACAGAATGAGTATTTCAGAACCAAGAGAACTGGTGAAGATAATGCAAGTTTAGTAAAAAACCACTTGATAGTGAGGATGTCCTTTGCCTTTGGTGGAAATGAAGATAAATTCGTAAAGATGATAAAAGATCTTTTAGGAAAAGGTGTCAGGAGTTTCCCGGATGGCGGACCAATATGCCCGGTTCATGTGGAAGATCTGGCAAAAACTTTAAAATCGGCAGCATCAATCACAGGAGCCATTGAGGCAAATTCCAGAGATATGATCAATTTTGTTGACTGCATGAACATAGTTGCGAAAAGGGAAAATATGCCATTGGTTGCCGCGAAATCTGGATTCTTTTCAAGAAATCTCGGAGATAAGATCTCTGAGGGCGGTCTTCTTGATCCCCTTATGTTACACAGACTTACTCTGAATTATTACAGGGAAACCAGTTCTGTTATGAGGTTTGTGAAGGAACCAATTAAATTTGAAAACTACGTTAATGCCGGTTATGCTCCTTAGTGGTTAGGGTACAAAGGATTTTGTGGCTTTCCACTAAAAATCCATAATTATTAACGAAAAATGAAAAACTATTCACCAGAGAGTACCTCCAATGATTTTCCCTTTGTTTCCACGCCTAAGATAATCGTAGCAATCAATCCAATTAAAGATAATACTACCAGATATGTTAATCCAAGGGCAATTGTATGGAAAATTGCAAATGTGAATATTCCAAATAAAGCGCCTATTCTGCTGATAGTTGTTCCAAAACCCTGAGCAGTTGACCTGATTTCAGTGGGATATAATTCCTGCGGGTATATGGAATTTGTAATTCCAGGCCCAACCTCCTGACTGATTTCGAATATTACAAACAGAATTATCACAAATAGAAGATTTGGAAAAAATTCAAAAACTAAAGCTGCTACAAATAATGGAACGACCATTCCCGCAAACCCTGCAACAGTTAAATTCTTTCTGCCCGTTCTATCAATAAAAATAATGGCCACAACAGCTCCAATGATGGCAAAAGCAGCTATGATTGCTGCATATCCGGATGCAACATCAGATGAAAGACTGAAATTAGCTGCTAAAATAGATGGTCCGTTAAGGGCAATTACATAAGTAACGGCATCGAGTACAAACCAGAAGATAGAGATGAAAACAGTTGCAGCAATATATTTTTTGCTGAACAGGACACCGATTCTTGTTTTCTTTCTTCTTGGATGCACAGAGATTTCTGCATCCCTGCTAATTGTTCTCATTGACTTTTCTGCTCTGGTGTATTCACCCTGAGCCACTAGCCATCTGGGTGATTCAGGTATGTCCCTTCTTAAAATCAAAACAATAACCGCAGGTATGATACCTACGCCGAACATTAATCTCCATGCCTCCGATACCGGAAAAAACAGTGGCATCAAATAACCGACTCCGTAAGCAGCAAAAGCACCGATAAACCATGCCCCCCCGGAAAAACTAAGCAATTTGCCCCTGTGTTTGGCAGGGGCGAATTCAGCGATTATTGTCGGGGTAATTGCATAATCTGCTCCTATGGCTACCCCAAGCAGAAGTCTGAAGATTAATAGCTGCGTATAATTTAATGAAATAGCTGTTAAAAAGGTGAACAGGATGAAAATAACCATATCCCAAAGAAACACAAATTTCCTACCCTTAATATCAGTTAAATAACCAATGCTCAACCCTCCAAAAACCATTCCCAGTAGAGTGGAACCAAGTAGAAGGGTCTGTTCTGTTGTGGTTAAAGAATATAAAGACGTAATTGTCAGTATGGCAACTGAAATTATTGAGATATCAAATCCATCAAGAAAACTACCAGCAGAAGAAAGTGTTGTTATTTTCATATGGATTCTTTTTATTTTACTATCATCCATCGCTTTAAACATAGTTGACACATGACAAATAATATTTATAGATTCTGGATATAGTCTATATATATCTTTATACAAACACTATATCTCAATGAAAAACCTCTTTTAGAATCATTTAAGCAAATGATCCAATTTTAGATTAAACTTTGAGAAATTTCAGTTCGCCTGTTCTAATCCTTGAAAATATTTAAGAATATATATTCAATTCTGTAACTGAAGAAAATGTTTGTTATTGGGCACAGAGGAGGCGGTGATCTATTTCCGGAGAATACACTGAAAGCGTTTAGAGGTGCAGAAAAAATTGGCTGTAATGCCGTTGAATGTGATGTTCATCTGAGTCTGGATGGCAGTCTGATTGTCAATCATGATGCAGACCTGAATAGAGTGGCAGGAATAAATAAAAGGATATCAGATATGAAGCTTCAGGAAATCCTTGCAATAAAACTAAAAAGTGGTGAAAAAATACCCATCCTTGAAGATGTCTATAAAAGCATATCTATACCTGTAATTGTTGAACTTAAGGACGTAAACACTGTTAAGGCAATGATTAAGCTTTTCAATGAGAAACCAGAGATCATAAAAAGAACAATTGTAATCTCTTTTTACCATGAGATTCTCCTTGAAATAAAGAAACACATTCCAACTTTAGAAAGTGGTGCGCTTCTTGGGGGGTTTCCGGTTGATCCGGTTACAGTGGCAAAAAGCTGTAAAAGCAATACTCTTTCTCTATATTTTGAGGGGATCAACAGGAGTTACGTTGACTTATGCCACAAAGGAGGCATAAATGTAAGTGTTTGGACACCGAATAGCGAGGAGGAGATTCTGAGTTGCATTAACGCAGGAGTTGATTCCATAGGAACCGATAGACCTGATCTGGCCATAAAACTATTCAAGGAAACGGCCAAATAGAATAGAGGCTTGAGAACTATATATTCAGGTTAAACGATGCGATAGAATGCAGGCTGTTTTATCGCATAAATTATTATATGATTTAAATAGAATGCAATTGTATAAGATGAAGGCAGTTTGGAGGATGTTGGACGTATGAGTGATAAAAACGATGAGGATCTGTATATTAGAACCGATAATAGAGTGATAAGGTATAGGAAGAGGGGTAAAGGTGACAACCCTTTGATCTTTATTCATGGTCTTGGAGCTTTCATTGAAGTATGGAACCCTCTAATGGATTCACTTGACGAAAAGAAATTCAGCATGTTTGCCATAGATCTTCCCGGACACGGAAAGACTAAATTCCCTAAAAGTGAGATGAAGGAATTCTATTCAGAGAACGGCCCCTTTATTAAAGCCATTGATTTATTAATTGAGCAGGAAAATATATCAAACCCAATTCTTGTGGGAAATTCCATGGGGGGAGGAATTTCAATGCTGTATTCCATATTCAGAAGCAAAAAAATTTCGGGATGTGTTCTGATTGATCCCTTTGGTGGAAACAACAGTATCGGGGTTATGTATCGGTTGATGTCAGCAAGGCCAGTTAATTGGTACTATAAGAGGCAGAAACCAACCCGGGAAACAATTTTATTGGGTTGGAGAAACTCTTTTAGCGCTTCTGAACCACCTGAATGGTTAATTCAAGAGTCACAGAAATATTACAATGACAGGGAAAACTGGGAATCCTATTTTAACCTGGTAAAATATGCTGTTAGCATATTTGGTTTAAGAAAGAAAAATCTTATTAAAATTCAGGAAGAATTCTCTAAATCTCAAATTCCTAAAATTGTTATTTGGGGAGAAATGGATAAAGTGTTAAGCATATCTGAAGGTCAGAAATATTTTAGTGACGTTAAAAACGCAGGCTTCATAGTAATAAAGAATGCAGGGCATGTCCCAATGATTGAATTTCCTCAAATTGTTGCTGACAATATCGATCAATTCGTTGAGTCTCTGATAGCCTGAGCCTTAAATGGTCATAGCATTACATGACCTATTGCTTCCCTGTAGATGAATACGCTTAACTTTTCAAGATAATTAACCAGATAATCAGTTATTATATCCTTGAACATTTCGTCTTTTTTACAGGCAACAAGGTGTACAACAGCTTTTTCCATAAATGCGTGGGCACTAAGCAGACTGGCCGCTCTCTGATCTCCTTTACTCATTTTATCTTTCATATCAAGCCAGACCTCTTCTGCATGATTTAACTTTTTTCTCTGATTGTCCGGAAGTGTGGAATCAGGGTCCGTAATGTTCTGATACAGTGTATCGGCCATATCCAGGATTTCTCTTGTTGCCTGAAGTCTGATACCGGAGGCAACAGCCATCCCCAGTGAAGCTATGGCAAGCTTCATTTCTGATATATATAGAAAATAATCATGTGCTGCATCGATTTCAGCATCCAATGCCTGGCAATATCTTCTGCTTAAATCCTGAGTCTCGCTTTCATCTCCCACAAGCCTTCAACGTGCCTTAGAACTTAAGATTTTTGTGTTTTCTATTGTAAAAACTGCTTGTTGAACCAATTTAACCATGAAAATAGCCCTGGGCAGATTCGAACTGCCGTCGACAGGTCCAGAGCCTGCAATGCTTGGCCACTACACCACAGGGCTATTGTTGGTACATTCACCACAGGTACTTTATCAGAGCACGTCATGGCTATAGACAGGAAATGAATACACTAATCTACTGTAACATTCCGCCTTTACAGTGCCCTCATTTCTTTCCAACATAAAAAACCTTTTCAATTTCAGAAACACTGGACAAACTTTCATTAGAGATTGGCGTTAATTCTAAAATAAAAAAGAAAATAAATTAATGAGAAATATATACCATGCTGTGAAGAACTTAAGCGGACACATTTTTTTTGAAGAATCCTTTGAGTGGAAATCCCTCGAAAAGGTCTTCCCCTCAGTATTTGATGAAATCGCGGAAAAGGGTAAACAGACACAGGAAGAACTGCAGCATGACCAGGTTAGGTTAGAGCTGAATATGCGAGAAATAAGACAGGGGAAAAAACCACTGGGTTATAATTCAGAAAATTCAAGGCTTAAACTTATTTTTCCCATTGGAAAAAAGGAAATGATAATTTTGAGAAACTACCCTTCTGAGGACATTGCTGAAATAACAGACAAAATTGCCAAGATACTGAAGGCAAAGAAAATTAAATTTAAAAGCGACCTCGATAAAACCGTTCTTTCTGAGATTATTAAGAAGAGAAAATAAAATTTTAATGCATCATCCGATCGAGAACCAATAAATAACATCCTGTAATTACATCCCATGACTGAGGTGATGACCCTCCTGAAGTTCATAGAAATAGTTGCAGGAGGAATAATTGCAGGTATCATAGGATCTGTTACCGGCCTTGGTGGGGGGTCAGTCCTTGTTCCAATACTGACTCTATTTTATGGAGTTCCGATTATTTTTGCAACCGGTGCAAGCTTGATTTCAACTATCGCAACATCTGCAGGTTCAGCGGGCACTTATACGAAAAAGAAGATTGCCAACGTGAAGATAGGAGTGGGACTCGAGGTTGCAACAACATTGGGTGCTATCGTTGGTTCTCTCACTGTGACAGTTGTTTATAAATATAGTCTGGAATGGGTTTTATACCTTCTTTTTGGAATCGTTATTCTCACATCCATAGTTCCCACCATAAACAGGGGAAAATATGAGGGAACCAAGGTTGTCAAACCTGATTTCACCAGCAGGATATTTCAGCTTCAGGGAAAATATTATGACCAGAATCAGAAGAAAAGCGTAGAATACATAGGAATCAGGTGGTGGCTTGGCGAAATAATTATGTTTTTTGCCGGTATGCTATCAGGGCTTCTCGGAATAGGAAGTGGAGCTTTAAAGGTTCTGGGTATGGACTGGGCAATGAATCTGCCAATGAAGGTAACCACGACGACAAGCAATTTTATGATTGGTATTACTGCTGCAACCAGCAGTTCAATTTACTGGTATAACGGTTTTATTCAGTTTTACCTCGCTGCGGCCACGGCAATCGGTGTTTTAATAGGTGCGATTATAGGATCCAAGATACTTCTAAAGATATCCAACAAAGATGTCAGATGGGTTTTTTTTGCAATACTTAGCTATCTTGGAGTTGAAATGGCTCTTGAGGGGTTGAGAAAGGGAACCTTTATAAGTTTGTCTGGACTTGATCGATTCTATATTGCCATTGTAATTTCTGCAATTTTGATTGTTTCCCTGTATGTAATTTTCCGGATAGGTGAGAGAAATGGACAAAGACAATGAAGATTTGACGAAAGTTATAAGCATTACGTTGCGAACGGCAGTAGTTGTTAGCATGTTCTTCATAGTATCAGGCGTAGTTCTGATGATGATTAAGGGAGGCGGAGATGGATATACGATTGCACAAATTAGCAGCTATAACACAACTGCTCCAACCACATTAAGATCGAATCTAGTTCCTCTTTCCAATATACCATCCGGAATAATGAATCTCGATGGGATATATTTCATTTCTTTGGGCTTGTGGGTACTAATTTTCACTCCAGTTATAGTTTTGATCAGTGCTGTCATTGATTTTGTGGTAAGCAAGAATTATCTATATGTTCTGTTGTCTGCAATTGTTCTTACTAACCTCACTGTGGCAATTTTCTACATTGGTCCTTACCTCCATTTAGCATCCTGAAATGTTATCCGGTTATTCAAATAGAGAATTGTTGCCCTTTAACTATATTTCAATGTTACAAAAATGTTATAATATTTGCGAAAATTACAGGAAGAATGTCTATGCTCAAATTTGAAAGGGTTAAGATTAAATCAGAAGACCCGGAAGAAAGAGTTAAGACCTTCGATGTGGAGCCTGTTATAGGTTACACAGATAATGAAGCTTATGCGGAGGGTTCGAGATGCATTGGGTGCAATATCTGTACACAGGCATGCCCGGCTTCCCTCGATATAGGAGGATATGTTAACAGCACTGCCGTTCATGATCCTGCTCAAACTGTAAAAATAGTTTTTGAAAATTTGCCTTTTCCAGCAATAATAGGAAGGGTTTGTACCCATCTGTGCGAAGATATATGCGTTCTTTATGATACTGGAGGACCCATAGCAATCAGACACATTAAGCGATATGCAGCAGATAAATTTCAGGATTACGGAGAAGTAATACACCTTCCCAGGAAGAAATTTATTGGGAAAACTGTAGCCATCATAGGAGGTGGTCCTTCTGGTTTAAGCGCTGCTTATTATTTATCCATTCAGGGTGTAAAGGTTACCCTTTACGAATCACTTCCAGTTTTGGGCGGGTTTATGAGGGTTGGCATTCCAAAGTACAGATTACCGCATGATGTAATTGAGAAAGAAGTTGACTTTATAACATCTCAGGGGGTGGATGTTTATCTGAACACAAAGGTAGGTCAGGACGTTCAATTTGAGGAGATATTGAAATCGCATGATGCCGTATATCTGGGCATAGGTAACCATAAACCAAGGATGACAGGAACCCCGGGCAGTGATGCCAGCAATATTATGCACGCAACCGAGTTTCTCAGAAGAACTTCTCTGGGGGAAATTATAAACGTGGGAAAAAATGTAGTTGTTATTGGCGGTGGTTTCACAGCAAATGATGCTTCAAGAACATCCATCAGGCTAGGCGCCGAGAATGTTTATATTATGTACAGAAGAAGAGACGTTGACAGACCTGGTTATCCTTCAATGAATGCCGATGAGGAGATGGAAGAAACCATGGAAGAGAAAGTAACCTACGTCTGGGAGGTAACTCCATTCGAATATGCGAAGGAAGGGGATCGCATAGTTGAGGTAAAATACTGGCAGAATGAAATGGTTTCAGAGGGTAGGGGAAGAGCAAAGCCAGTTCCGAAGAAAGATAAGATTTTGAGCATAAATGTAGATTTTGTCATAGAGGCAACCGGTCAGGAATCTGATTATTCGTTCCTTGGAGACCAATACATGAGGATGCTTAAACTTACACCACAAGGGCAAACTATAACTGACCAGAACGGAATGACATCAATACCGGGAGTCTTCTCAGGTGGAGATTCAACTAATTTTTCACGTGACCTCATATCTGCCGTTAGAGATGCTGACACAGCCGTCCTTGGAATTTTAAGATACCTTAATGTTATGGATCAGGTGAATGAAGAGGTACTTCCATTCTTAGACAGATGGAAAAAATTCTCTCCAATGTCTGCAAAAATGGCATATGCAGAAAGACAGAAGTAGATTTTAAAAAGTACTTTTAAAATAAAATTTTGAGGAACTAATCCTGATTCAGTTCAATGTGATCAAAGCCCGCGTATGGTATGAGTACCTTTGGTACTTCAATAATTCCTTTATTCTGGAAATTCTCCATAATTGCCACCAAAGTTCTTGTTGATGCAACAGCAGTACCGTTTAAAGTATGGGCATATTTCAATTCCCCTTTTTCTCTGTACCTGATGTTCAATGATCTTGCCTGATAATCCGTATCGTTGGAAATTGATGCCAGTTCCCTGAATTTTCCCTGAACCGGAAACCATCCTTCAATATCATATTTTTTGGCTGCCAGAGATCCTATGTCTCCAGTGCATACGTTAATTACCCGATATGGAATTTCAAGACTTCCCAAAAGGTCTTCAGTGTTTCTCAGAAGTTCCTCGTGGAAATCCCATGAATCCTCTTCCTTCGAAAAGATGAACTGCTCAACTTTCTTGAAATTATGAACCCTGAAAATTCCTTTGCTGTCTTTTCCATGTGCGCCCGCTTCTTTCCTGAAACATGCTGAATATCCTGCGATTCTCACTGGAAGCTCCTCAGATTCAATAATTTCATCCATAAACATAGCAGCTACTGGATGTTCAGAGGTGGATATTAGGTAAAGATCTTCATCTTCGATCTTGTATACCGCTTCGTTAAATGTTTCCATATCTGTTGCCCCCCAGATTGCCCTTTTGTTTATCATTGGTGGTGGTTCCATAACGGTAAATTGCCTCTGTGAGAGAAAATCGATGGCATAGTTTACCAGTGCCATCTCCAACTTGAACAGCCTTTCTTTCAGAAAATAGAATCTTGCACCTGATATTTTTCCTGCCCTTGCTATGTCGGCAATATTAAGCATTTCCATTAAATCCACATGAGATATTCTTTCAACATCATCGTCTTCGAATATCCCCTGGTTTTCAGTTGCTTTCCTGAACTCGGCTATGTTTGTACCGGTTACTTTCGCTTTGCCGGCAAATTTAACGAATTTATTGTCCTCATCGGATGCCCCCGATGGGACAGATGGATGGAGAATATTTGGTATCCTGCTGACTATGGACAACCTATCTTCTTCTATCTTTCCCTGTTCTTCACTGATCTTTTTCAGCTCCTCGTTGATTTCCCTGACTCTATCTTTATTATGAGTTGTGTCAAGGCCCTGCTTCATGAGTTTTGAAATTTCTATGCTCAGCGCATTCTTTTCCTTTCTGAGATCGTTCTCCTTTCTTACATTGCTTTTCCACTGATTGTCTATATTAAAAAATTCCCTGATTAATGAGTCATCGCGACTTCTCCGTTTCATATCCTCATAGAATAATTCCGGCTTTTCGCGAAGAAGTTTGATATCAATCATAAAAGGTCATAAGATAACTGCTTAAAAATTTTTAACATCTGCGAACAGGAATTCAAATTTCCTGAGGTACTGAATAAAAGCAATTGGAATGCTTATATTCTGATGATAAATTATAATACTGTTCTCTGACAGACAAAGTGAGACTGGTAGAATTGCAAATTACATCTTGCTTGTTTATGTTTGTAAAGTCACAAGGCTTACCATGAATATTCAAATTATTCAATGTAAGACCATCCCTGGTCCCTGTTATCATAATCATCCTCATACCTTGTATCAAACCTTGGTCTTGAGCCTGATGATCTTCCTCTGGAACTCCCCATTTGGCCTATCAAAGGACTCCTTTCATATTCCAGGTCCTGAAACACTGGAATCGTCCTTCTGTCCGGTTCCATTCTGTACATTTCCTGTTCCCGCTGTCTGGTCGATGGCAGGTCATATATTGGTGAATACCCTCTTTCATTCTTTATTAAACTGCTCTGGAAACCGCCTGCATAACTGAAGAAGTTCATGATAATGAGCGAGCTCGGAAGAATGACCGCAAAGGTTTCAATTAACCCAAAGGTGCTCTGTGTGTAGAAAACCAAGTTTGAAGCTGCTGACAGCGGTGAGTTTGAAAACGCAAAAATTCCCTGTTTAAGATAATACCCAAACAAACTGGGAGCAGCTGCCACGAATGATATCAGATACATTGACAGGAGAACTATTACTGCAGAAGTAATCAGTGATGCCTTTATTGCATCTCCTGTTGAACCGCTTTTTCTCCCGGAGAGGTATCCTGCAGTTGCAGGGCCGACAATGGGTATCCACCAGAGCATCATGGATAATAAAATGCAATACCCAATTGCAAGATTTGGAGAATAGTGTGGTCCAACTGTACCAGAGTTGTTGGATATACTTCTTTCCATTCTCCACCCGCCGAATTTCTTTCGCCTGTCTTCAAACATGGATCTTTGATATGACATACAACGTCAGACATACTAAACGAAAATCATATAAAAACATTTGCTTATTTCAATACTACATGAAAATTCCGTTTAATAATGGATAAAATTTGAAGTATAGTTCTGCCAATATTCGTGACTATGCCTTAATAGTTCAATTTTTTTATTTTTGAATTAAAGCCAATTGTCTGACATATCATGCCCCATATTTCTCTGCCCTGTCAGAGAGTTGCAATGCATACTGCATTACATTCCTGCTGTAAATTCTGAAAGAGCTAATCCCGGAGTTCTTTTCATCGAACCTTGTGCAACCGTTCGTCCTGATTCCGTTACTGGCTATGGCAATTGGAACCGGATCACCGGTATGTTCACCAATCTCGGAAGATGTACTGTGATCCCCTGTCATTACAATTACGGTATCTTCCATAATGTCGAGCAAAGGAGCCATTGCCTCATCAACTCGTTCAAGCACTTCTCTTTTAAGAATAGGGTTTTTATCATGGGCTGCTACGTCTGGAGCCTTTACATTTACAAGAACAAAATCCCTCTTTGCCAGACCTTCCACTGCCCCTTTTATTTTCCCTTTATAATTTGTATCTACGCTTCCGGTTATTCCCTGGATCTTGATCTCCTCCAATCCAATGAGATTAGCCAGTCCTCTGATCATCGGAATTCCAACAGCATATGCACCGGACATGCCAAACATACTTTGAAATGAGTTGATGTCAGGCGTTATTCCTGCTCCTCTCAAAAGAAGTTCGTTAGCTGGCAGTTTTCCCTCCGAAATCCTCTTCTCATTGAAAGGGTGATTTTCAAGTATTACCCTTGATTTCGCAAGGAATTTGTTTAGGACGTCGGCAGTAAATTTACCTTCGGGAGCCGTAGGAACAATAGTTCCAGGAGCCTTGCCAACGGAATGTGGATCTGAGTCTGAAATTTTATCACTCAGTTTATTTCCCCTCATTACAAGTGCTGCTCTGTGTTCAACACCGTTTTTCACTATAAACTCTATACCGTCAATCTCCATTGAGAGGGCCTTGCATAGATCACTGGGATCCTCATCAAGCCTGCCTGCTCTTCTGTCTATTATAATATTGTGTTCGTTACGTGTTGCAAAATTGGCCCTGAATGATACATCGCTCTGTCTGACCATAATTCCAAGTCCCATGGCTTCGAATGGGCCTCTTCCGGTATAATATTTAACCGGGTCGTAACCAAGTATTGACAGATGTGAGGTGTCTGATCCACAGACTGTTCCCTGATCAACAGAATACATCATCCCGCCAATACCATTCTCAACCAGCCTGTTCATGTTTGGAATGTATGCTGATTCAAGTGGCGTCTTTCCGCCAAGCTTATTGTTAGGCCTGTCTCCAAGCCCGTCCATAATTATCAACATTATTTTTTTCACTGCCACCCACCTTATTTCTTACAGATCAATTGATCACGTACCTTCCTGCCAGTCATCCGAGTAGTCTATCTGTTCCTTTGAAAGGGAATCTATGGAAAGACCAAGGCCCTTTAACTCAAGCACAGCAACCTCTCTGTCTATCTCTGCCGGGACTTTGTACACCTTCTTTTCGAGTTTGCTATGATTTTTTGCAAGGTACTCTGCTGTAAGGGCCTGAATTGCAAAGCTCATATCCATGATTTCCACAGGATGCCCCTGCCCTGAAGCCAGATTTACCAGCCTTCCTTCTGATATGAGAAATACTTCACTTCCATCAGGCAACCGATATGACATCACATTATCTCTTGCCATATGTTTTTCTACGGACTTTTCAGAAAGAGCACTTGTCTCAATCTCATTATTAAAATGCCCCGAATTGGAAAGGATAATGCCATTTTTTGCGGATTTCATATCCTCATATGAAATCACATTCTTCATTCCGGTTGCGGTAACAGCCATATCTGATACCTTGAGTGCTTCTCTCATTGGCATAACTCTGAACCCGTCCATATATGCTTCAACAGCCTTCACTGGATCCACTTCTGTTACAATGACATTGGCACCCATACCCTTCATTCTCATGGCTATTCCTTTTCCGCAAAAACCGTATCCGCCAACGGTGACGGTCTTTCCGCCTATGAGGATGTTCGTTGCATGCATTATACCATCAAGGGTGCTCTGACCGGTACCGTATCTGTTGTCGAAAAGATGTTTCATATCAGCATCATTTACATCAAACATTGGAAATTCGAGCTTTCTCTGCTTTTCCATGGCCCTGAGCCTGTTTACTCCAGTGGTTGTTTCCTCGTTACCGCCAATAATTTCAGAAAGAAGATCTCTCCTCTCCGTGTGAACAATCCTTACAAGATCACCGCCATCATCTATGATGATGTTCGGCTTCATATCCAGCACCTTGTTCAGATATTCATAATATTCCTGATTTGATTCTCCCTTTCGCGCATATACATCCATGCCATGATCCTTCTTCAGCGAATCCACTACATCATCGTCAGAACTCAGCGGATTGCATGAAGACATCTTTACCTGTGCTCCCCCTTCCTTGAGGAGTATGGAAAATACCCCGGTCTTAGCCTCAACGTGAAGAGCCATTCCTATCCTGAATCCTTTCAACGGTTTTTCCTTAAGGAATTTCTTCCTGATTTCTGCAGAAACAAGCATATGCGTACGAGCCCACTCTATCTTCATTCTTCCTGAGTCTGTCATTTATAAACCCTCCAAACTGGAAATGTCTATCTGGAAAAGAGCACCATTGCCTATTAACTTGATCTGGAGAAACTTGATCTCCCTTTCTCCATGAACTGAAAACAACCTCACACCACCGCTTCCCATTATAACCGGACCAACGTAAACAAAGAATTGATCGACCCTGCATGATCGAAGTATGGAAATTATTGTCATTGCTCCCCCTTCAACAAGCACTTTTCTTATTCCAAAATCATAAAGAGCCTGCATTATTGACGGCATATTGAATTCCTTTGGATTCACATAGGACAGTTTTTTTATCTTTTTGCCATCCGTTCTTGATGTGATTATAATGGTTGGATAGCTTCCATCGTAAATGTTATGGGTCATGGGGATTCCAAGTTCTCTGTCTATAATTATTCTGAATTTTCTGTCATCTGAAGAATCGCTTTTTAGATTTGGATTATCAAATAACGCCGTGTTTTTACCCACCATCACACCATCGCATTGCTTTCTCAAGTTGGCAACCCGCTTCATATCTTCATTGCAGGATATTTGAATCCGTTTGCCATTGTGCCCTGAAATATATCCATCAAGGCTCTGAGCAACATTGATAATTATTGTTGGCTGTTCCATACGCATATTCCATTTAATTCACCTTATTGTTTTTTCCCATACTCAAAATGTCGACAGTCTTTCCATATAACCCATTGATCTTTCCGTTTCAATGACCGGTGTTGACATTGACAAGGCTTTAACCCTAATGACTATAAAATTTGAATGCTTCCCCCTTTATTTGCAATATCTTTTTTATGTAATAAGTTTTATGTGCTTCCAACAATAAAATATCTAACATTAATATTGTTGAGCCTGAAAATCATAGTAAAGATTGACAGTATTGGTCTTGTTAAAAATTGAAAAATTAATAAAATTAAAAAAATATGTTTGGAAACTATTTCATTCATGAAACCGGAACATATGAGAAATAGTCCATTGGTACATTGAAACTGTAAGTGTTGTAATTACTGCTATCCGTGAAGAATATGGGTGTGGAACCTGCTGACTGATAAATACTGTAAGTAACGTTTGATCCCCCACCGATACGAAGTTCATTGTTGACGGTAAATTCACTGAAATGAACTTGCGATGATGTATAAATTGAAATTGATGACATGTCTGATATTATTGCCGATGAAAGACCAACCTCTGAACTAGCAAGTGTTATCCCACTAACAACATCTTCTGCATCAGCACCTCCTGGAATTATACCTGTGGCTGCATTTATTGCTAATGCCACACCCAAAGCTGCTGTAAATGTTCCCATTGCATTGTTTACCTGTGCCATTTCTGATTTTGCATTGTTATATTCTTTAACATAGTTGTTATATTGAAAATCAGATAAAGTATCTCCAGCGTCAATTGTCCCGGAATCTACCTTTACCATACCCAGAGAATTTAAAACCGCTGACCAGTCTGCTGCAGTGGTTTGATTTGAATCTGGTCCATTGTAACTGGCCTGGTGATACAAGCTTTCCTCTTTCGCGAGGTCGTTGGACATTGAGGTAATGCTAAGTACCGTATAGGGTGCACCGAAGGTAGAACCACAGTAATATTTCCCACCAATGAATACGAGTTGAGGGTATACATCATGGTATTCATATGCCGTAAATGTCACGCTTGGCAAGTATACCATGGACATGTTATTTTGAACAGTATATGAGGATCCTAAATCTCCTGAAACTGATGTAATTTTTCCTTCACTGAATGAACCTGTTGTGGAATCCATAACCTGAGAACTTGCGGAATCTACCTGACATGCTTCAGCAGTATTGAAACTCATTCCGGATGCGCTGGACATATCTGCGAAAGAAGTATCTATTGTTGAATCCGAAGGTAACTGCTGTGTCGATATTGCCAGTGGAAGTGGTCCAGTCCATGATTTTCCACTCAAAGGCTGTGCTATTGTGGTACCGCAATCAGGTATACAATGAGGATCACACACACTTCCGGGAGGACCAAGAATTCCGCCGGTGTGAATCTTTGCCTGATGCAACCCATGCAGATCCGATATTTTAAATGGCCCAACATAAGATGGATGTGAGAGATTGAAGAATATGTGCGATTGCAGTGAAATAGATGGAGCATTTGGATTGGTTACATATGTCTGCATATCATTGAACACTTCGCTGAATGGAGAATACTGTATATTGTTGTAATATCTGTATTCGTATATGGTTCCATTTATAACAAATGAATATCCAGCCTGAAGCATAACTGAAACATTACTGCTGTTTGATATTCCGCTTGCTCTCCACTGCCTTGCAATATTATAGAAGTTGTTTCCGAGTATACCGGAAAACTGACCGTTTGATGATAATCTTCCGTTGAGTATGGAAACATCATAGGGATTGTTTGACATGTTCATTCCTGACATGTTGACAAATTTTCCTTCCGGTGTTGTGTTGAGATTCATGGGTATTACGGATAGAAGTGAGAAGAATACATTCTCATTATTGTAATATTTTGATGCGTTTTTTGACACCATTGCAAATGGTGATACACCTGGCGGTGCACCTGTGAACTTCACAGACAGATCTACCGGAACACCCTTTTGCAGTTCACTGGAATGTATGTATACAACATATAATCCCACTGATCCAACCATGATCAGGGCAGCAATAATTGCAAACGTCGTCTTCTTCCTTGCCTTTGCTTTTTCTATGAGTGAACCCATTTTTCCGTTTATGGATTCCCCATTAAAGTATTCTTTTATTCGTTTCATCAGGGCACGAATGAAGATTGATATATATATCGTGATAGTAATTGTCGTTGTAAACATTATGGCAATTACATGACTCTCCTCCGATTTCTCTATTAGAAATGCTATGAGTTAGAAGTGATCATAAACGCTATACAGATTCCTTAGTTTATAAACAGCAAATTTTTAACTATGGATTCATGATTCAAAATGATAAATGAAGGCCAGCGAAATTTCCATATTTGACGGTGTTCCTGATTTCAGGGATTTTGAACTCTATCCTCATCAGGAGGAGGCTATACGTATAGTGGAACAGGGTTCCAGTGTAATGGTTTCTGTTCCAACTGCTTCCGGTAAATCACTTATTGCTTACTATTCCATTTATCGAACCATAAAAAGAGGTTCAAAGGCTATCTATATAGCTCCATTGAAAGCACTGGGCCAAGGAAAAATATGATGAGATGAGGGAACTATTTGGCAGGGAATTCAGAATTGGATTATCCCTTGGAGATTATGATTCCGGACCTGAAATAATCAGAGGCTATGATATTATAGTGTGCACATCTGAAAAAGCAGATTCCTTTGTCCATCATGACCCGGACTTTTTAATGGATATAGGTACAATGGTCATAGATGAGGTTCATAACATTGGTGACCCCACCAGAGGACCTGCCCTTGAGATGATAATCACCGCTGCAAGGACTGTAAATCCCAGTGTACAGATAGTTGCACTTTCAGCTACTGTGAGCAATTACGAGGAGATTGGAGAATGGATGGGTGCCAGAGTGGTATATAGCCAGTTCAGGCCAGTTCCTTTAAAAAAATACATTATGCATAAAGGGAGAATATTCCCTGAGGATGAACAGGAAGATCCAAGAGACGGGGAAATGGCAGATGTGATCCTTGAAAACATAAAGTCAGGAGGGCAGGTACTTCTTTTCTTTAACACCAGAAAGAGGGCAGAAAAGTTTGCCGAAGAGTTATCGGAAAACCTTGCCGATTACCTTCCATTACCTCAGATCGATCTTGGGGATAATGATTCAGACAGATACTACGAAAAATTAAAGATCACTATGAAACATGGCGTTGCATTTCATCATGCCGGATTATCTTACAGATTGAGAGAAATAGTTGAATCATCGTTCAAGGAAGGAAAGATTAAATTGATCACTGCAACACCAACGCTTGCAGCAGGGATCAATCTTCCTGCAAGGACTGTTATTGTGAGAGATCTCACAAGATTTTCTGACGGATATTCTTCGTATATATCCACTATGGAGGTGGAACAGATGATGGGAAGAGCCGGAAGACCGAAATACGATAAAGAAGGTTTTGCCTATATTTACTGTTCCACAAAAACCGCCTTCGAAAAAGGGCACGAATACTTCAGAGGCGAACTTGAACCCATCAAATCCTCCATGGGGCAGAAAAAATTAATGAGGTTCAATATTCTGGCATTGATAACAACAAGATTAGCCAACGATTTAAAGAGCATCATAAAGTTTCTGGATTCAACTTTGTTTGGAAGACAGAATATGACTCTTGATATTGAAGAATCCGTGACAGATGTCATAGAATTTCTCAGGGATAACGGATTTGTTGCCGAATCTTCTGGAAAATACTCACCGAGCTCGTTCGGACAGCTTGTGTGCAATCTCTATATAGATCCGGAAAGCGCGATTATATTGAAAGAACTCCTTGAAGGCGATTTTTCTGTGGAGAAAGCCATATTCAATATTTGTATGACCCCGGATATGACCGGATTCTATGTATCTCAGAACGATATAATCGAAGTTTCTGCCTTTCTCGATGCCATGGATGTGCATCAATACGATGATGATACTCTGAAGGCTGCAAAAACTGCAATGATCCTCATTGACTGGGTCAATGAAATACCCATAATGGAGATCAGTCAGAAATATGATATTGGCGCAGGTGATCTTGAAGGGAAGGTTTCCTCTGCAGACTGGCTTTCATTTGCCCTTTCGAGACTTTCTCAAAAATTCAAGCGGGATAAAATGCACGATTTTGAGATCCTGAATCTTCGCATAAAGGAGGGTATAGGTTCAGAGATTATTCCGCTGGTCGCAATTCCCGGCATAGGAAGGGTCAGGGCCAGAAGACTCTATAACAGCGGTTTGAAAAGTCTTTCCCAGATTTCTGAGACCAGTGTTTCCAGAATATCATCCATTCCTGGATTTTCAACAAAATTAGCAGAGACCACAATCAGTGGGGCAAGGAGGCTGATTAAATCTGGACTCGCCTAGAACCTTTGCAAAGGTAAAAAAATCCAAAGCCCAGGAATTTATAAAGTCCATAAACGGCAAAAACCTTATGGATAACAATTACAAAATTATTCATAATGGCGATTTTGTTTATTTTCCACTTCTGGAAGGTGTTGAGGTTGAGGAAGAGACCGTCTCACTTATTCCTGAGAAAAATGAGAGAAAACCAACCCCAAGAGGGCATTCCGGAGCTTTTGATGTTATTGGAGATATTGCAATAATCAGGGAGAGAAAAGACGGAAACATTACAAAGATCATCGAATTTATTAAAAATACGAGAAAGAATATCAGAGCAATATACATTGATCATGGTGTCGAGGGCGAATTTCGTTTGAGAAATCTTGAATTTGTCCATGGAGAGGACAATCCTGAAACTATTCATCGCGAAAATGGCATTATGCTCTGGCTCAATGTAAAGAGCGTTTATTTTTCACCCAGGCTTGCAACAGAAAGAATGATTATTGCCGGAAAGGTTAGTGAAAAAGAGAACATTCTTGACATGTTCTGTGGAGTCGGCCCGTTTACCATAACCATAATGAAGAACCACAATGTTAGCGTGTTGGCCCTTGATAAAAACCCCGACGCTATACAGGCTTTGGAAAAGAATTATTCCCTGAACAAAATTAAGGGAAATCTGAAAACAAAGGTTTGCGACTCATGGACAGAGATTGAGAATATTCGCAATATGGACCGAATCATAATGAATAATCCCACATCACAAAAAATTGATTTTGAATTGATCAGAAATTCACTTAAAATGAATGGCACAGTAAACTTTTATGAGATAAATTCCACTGAGGGGATTGCTGAAAGAATGGAATCTTTCAGGAGAGAAGGTTTCATGCCTGTTGACAAGAGAATAGTTCATGGTTATTCCAAAAAATCTTCCATGGTTTCAATGGAGTTCAGGAGGGATAAGCAGTGAGCATATCCAGAAAGATCGGAGATGTCACGGAAGAAGTTTATGAGAAGGTTCTGCTGAACCAGATCCGGAAATCAGGGGCAGTGCCATCGCATATTGGGATAATAACTGATGGAAACCGCCGTTATGCAAGGGAAAGAGGCATATCTCCAAATGAAGGTCATGTGAAGGGCAAGGAAAAACTTGAAGAGGTTCTTGAATGGTGCATGGAGATAGGAACTTCGGCAGTTACCATATATGGGTTTTCAACAGAAAATTTTATGAGAAACCCTGAGGAGGTGGAATTTCTTCTACACCTCATAGATGATTCACTGAATTCCCTGATGAAGGATGAAAGGGTTTCGAAGAACAGGATACGAGTCAAAGTAATTGGCGAACTGAAGCTTCTTCCTGACTTTCTCAGAAATACCATAGACAGGGTTCAGAAAGGAACCGAAGCTTATGGCGATTTTAAGCTGAATCTGGCCATTGGATATGGAGGAAGAGAAGAGATAATCAATGCGGTAAAGAAGATCGCAGATGAAGTAAAAATGGGAAGAATTTCCATTGATGATATCAATGAGGATCTTTTCCATAGCTACTTATATGATTCATCTGTGCCTGACCCAGACCTTATTTTCAGAACAAGCGGAGAGGAACGAATTTCTAATTTTCTTCTTTGGCAGGGGGCATATTCGGAACTTTACTTTTCAGATATCAACTGGCCTGATTTAAGGAAGATTGACTTCCTCAGAGCAGTATATACATATCAGGGAAGGAAACGAAGGTTCGGGACATAGATGTGGGTAGGCGTTGATGATACTGATTCCCGTGACGAAATGTGCACAACTTACATAGGACTGAGAATAGCCTCCTCAACAAAGAAACAAATTCTGGGCTATCCAAGACTTGTGAGATTAAATCCCAACATTCCATACAAAACAAGGGGAAATGGGGCCGTTTGTATGAATTTGGGGGAAGCAAATGGGAAAGGTATTGTCATAGGTCGCTTCGGCGGAAATGATATCATTTCATATGATAAAGGGGTTGAATCATTTCTGGAAGAGGAAATGAAGAAATCCATTATATCAATAGTCAATCAATTGTATGTGCACAATAACCCCAATACAAATCCTGGAATCGTATTCATGAAGATTAGACCCGATTTCGACTTCTATAAACGCTGCCTGTGTGAGGACGTTCCAATTGATTCGGCAAGGGAGCTCATAGATGATTATGAAGGGGAACGAGTGGAAATCAATAATGGAAGAGGTATAATCGGTGCAACTGCCTCTATAGCATGGAGACCGGGTTTCCACACATTCGAGCTTATATGCTATCAGGGAGAGAAGAAAATTAAGCTCTCAAAAGAACAGAAAATAGCCATTGCAAGATTATGTGATACCTGGAAAGGTACGTTCAACAATATGGATGAAGAAAACGGGACACCAAGCATATTCCCCAAAGAGAGGACACCTGTTTTTTTCGGAATCAGGGCAGTAGACCCACTTATTCTTATGAAACTCTTTGAGGAAATTAAAACTAAATTTTCCGCTATACCAGAAGACTTTCTGATCTACGAGACCAATCAGGGTACAGATGATCACATAAGATTTTCAAATGGAACAATCCGTGAAGGTATGGGCGTTAGGATAGTTGGAAGAATTGATGGAAAAGCTCAAAGATCCCGTGGTGGGCACTTAAAAGGAAATATAATGTGTGGAAAAGATCAAATAAAGTTCATCGTGTTTGAGCCTTCTAAAAAATTCAGGAACATCTTTGAAAATTTGTGGGATGGTGACAAAGTTGCCCTTTTTGGTTCAATTTCAAGAGGGGTTGTGAAAGTTGAGAAGCTTGAAGTTCTATCCACATCAGAATCCTTTAAACGGATTGTACCGGTCTGCCAGTTGTGTGGTGTTAAGGGTAAAAACAGGGGATCTGGAAATTATGTATGCCCTTCCTGTGGCGCTTCCATACTGCCTGAATATTCATTACTACCCCGTAAAGTGAGCGAGGGAAACTTTCAACCGCCAGTTTCTGCAAGAAGACATCTATCAATGCCATGGGAGATTAAAGATCAAATAGATGAGGTAAGATGATATCCATCACTGGTGTTCCAGGATCAGGTAAAACATACCTTTCTTCAATGTTGAGAGAAAGGGGCTTTCAGGTCTCTGATCTCAATGAAATTGCCAGGGTTCACGGATGCCTTGTTGATGATACCGTGGATATTCAATGCATGAAGAGTGTTATTTCTTCACCAAACCCTCAGATTGCTGAAGCGCACTATTCTCATTTGCTCCCATGTAATGCAATAATTATATTGGTGGCTTCTGAGGATGTTCTCAGAGAAAGACTGGAGAAGAGAGGATATTCAGGTGTAAAAATAGAGGAAAATATTGATGCTATTCTTTCAGATTCCATTTTCTATGAATCCCTGGACAGATTGCCACGTAACAGGATAATGATTGTAAATACAACAAATGGCCTGAGTGCCGAAGATATGGAAAAGATATCAGAATTTATAAAGAGATTTACCATAGGATAGCCATGGCACTTGACAGTTTGAGGCCAAGAGCAAATGGATTTTTAGAAATAATCGGGAAACCGTTCCTTAAAATTCCGCCAAATCTAATTTCCATACTGTCGTTTCTCTTCGCCATATTGACTGGTCTCTTCATATATGAAGGCAGTTTCTATATTATTCTGGCATTCATATCCATACTTCTTTCCTCGCTGTTCGATGCCATGGACGGTTTTGTTGCAAGAAAAACAGGAAAGGCTTCTATGGCCGGGGACCTCCTGGATCATACCTTTGACAGGCTTTCCGATATTGCAATTCTGGCCGGATTTGCTTTTTCGTCCACCGGTTCCATTTATTTAGGATTTTTTGCTGTAACTGGTGTACTCATGACAAGCTATATGGGTACACAGGCTCAGTCCGTAGGTCTCAAAAGAAATTACAGAGGCATCCTGGGAAGGGCGGATAGACTTCTTTACATTATGATCTTCATTATTATCCAGATCTTCTATCCTTATTCCTATTCATATTACATAACCTTTACACCATTTACAACACTGCTTCTCTGGTTTGCTGTTGCAGGTTATCTCACAATGGCATCAAGATTTGCAAGCTCATTTCGGGAACTTTCAAAAAAATGATATCCTACTCCGACTGAATAAGGCTTTTGATGTCATCTGCCAGTTCGAAAGCTCTTTCCATACTCTCTGATTGCCCAAAGATCCTTATGATTGGTTCAGTTCCGGAAGGTCTTACCAGAACCCAATCTTCATCACGAATTGCCTTTATCCCGTCGGTAAAATCAAATGTCCAGTTTTTTAGTTTATTTCTGATCTGATCCATTACCGAGTTCCAGTTTCCATTGTATTTCACACTCTCCCTGATTATATAGAATCTTGGAACTGAAGCAATTATTTCGCTTACCGGTTTTTCTTCCCTTGCCATGAGTTCCAGCATTAGGGCAACTGCCATTGCTCCGTCCCTGCAATATTGATGTCTGCTATATATGAATCCTCCGTTCTCCTCTCCCCCAATGAATGCATTGTTTTCAATCATGGCTCGGGAAACAATTGGAGCTCCAACCTTTGTTCTAACGACCTTTGCTCCATTTGCCCTGGCAACGATGTCAATTGCGTTTGAACTGCTTACAGGAGTAACAACCACATCACCCTTCTTCAGAAATACCCTGGAAAATAGAGTAAGTGTTGTGTCGCCATCTATGAAATTACCTGTTTCATCTATGAAAACAACCCTGTCTGCATCTCCGTCATGGGCAATACCTATGTCATAATCTCCTGTTTTCATCAGCGTAACAAGTTTTTTCAGATTTTCAGGTTTAGGTTCTGACGGCCTTGAGGTGAAAAGTCCATCAGGATTTGCATTGAGTGTGGTAAGAGTGCATTTGAGCCTTGTTAAAATTTCCGGGGTGGTAAGGTAAGCTGCTCCATTTCCAGCGTCAAATGCCACTCTAAATCTCTTATCCTGAATCTTGATTCTGTCGACTTTAGATATAATAGCATTTGTATAAAGTTCAAATGCCGAGTTATCAAAGGTTTCACGGCCGATATATTCCCATGATGAAACATGAAAGTCTCTGCTGAAATGAATCTTCTCTATCTCGATTTCCTTTCGCCTGGCCAGTTCTGTACCATCAGGATCTATGCATTTTATTCCATTGAACCTTGGAGGATTGTGTGATGCGGTTATCATAACCCCGAAAATGCTTCTTGATTTACAGTAAAATTGTGCACCGGGTGTTGGAAGAATGCCTATGTTGATCACGTCACAACCTGTAGCCAGAATTCCGGATTTAACCGCATTTAAAAGCATTGGACCCGATAGACGGTTATCCATGGAAATGGCCACCTTATCTTTCACGAATGTTCCAATGGCCATACCAATTTCCATTGCAAATTCAGGTGTTAGATCCTCATTAGGAACACCTCTTATTCCATTTGTACCAAAAAGCCTTGGTATGGTTTCTTCAGTCATCGATCTTGTGATTTTCTCGTATTATAATAATTATTGCGATTCAGTTTCGAATCAGTTTATATGTGTTACCGCGCCATGATATTTCGTCCTTGAATGATGCTGCTAATAGATTGTAAAGATAAAAGAAAGGGAGAATCAGGTATATTATATAGTATAAATAATCAGACTCCTTAAGACGACCATTCATCTTGATCTCACCTAATAATGTTGGAATAAGGAATATTAATGAATATAAACCAAAAAACGGGATCAAAATGAAGGCCATAATAAATACCCAAATCTGGGTAAAGTAAACTGCAATCCCAAGATAAAGAATGCGGGAATCTGAGGATATTGAAAGAGCAGTCTGCCTGACAGACCATTCATGAAATGTATCGAAATCATCCGGAGAATTGATTATGGGTTGAGCTCCCGGCACGTATTCAATGCGGTATCCGAAATCTTTACATATTTTGGTGAGTGCTGTGTCATCAGATACTCTTGATGAGAAATATTTCATAGAAGAATCATTTATTAATTCCTTTCTGAAAGCAAGAGAACCGCCCCATCCAAACCTCGTAATATCTGATTCCATCATTCCCTGCCCAACAAATCCCCACAATGTTTTCACCTTTGACCAGATACCTCCCACAGGCTTGAAATATGGGAAAGTGGTAGTTACACCTATGGATGGGATAACAAATGGAGAAACGAGCTTTGAAAGCCAGTCTTTTTTTGCGAGGATGTCTGAATCTGCTATTACATAGACAGAATAACCTGTAAATTTAGTCATAGCTGTTGAAAGCGCTCTCACCTTTCCGCTGCATCCATCGCATTCATAATTTGTGAAAATATATTTAATTCCGAGTTCGTTGATTATCGTGAAGGCTGGATCTTCCTTACTGTCAATAATTGCCATGAGATTGTAGTTAGGGTAGTCCTGGCTTTTTAATGATAAAAGGTTATCTTTCAAAGTAAAATCAACATTTTTACACGGTACCATTACAAGAACTTTACCTGTAAAATCGGGGTATACTTTTTCAGTTTTACTCCTGGGCAGATTAAGAAACAACTGGAAAATGAACAACAATATGGTAAAAATTAGGATTAAATAAAGAGAAATAAGATAAAAAACGCTCATATGACATTTAAAGAAGGCTCATATCTTCAGTGTCGACCTGCCCCACGCCTTCAATGCCTGTAATCGATGATTCAACTTTGTCGATTTCGCCCTCTGCATCCGGAATTATTACCTGAGCTTTTACTGCTTTGAGTCCAAAGGCGATTTCCTGAACTTCCATTTTTGCAACTTTGCAAATTTTATCAAGCTTGCTGTTAACTCTTTCCTTTAACTGGTTAATGTTAATAGCTGAATCCTCAGGTAGGATTTTAATTGTAACAATGACTTCTCCCATTTAATCACGGTCCCTGAAATCCACATTTTTCGCATTTATAAACAGTTGAATGTTCCCTGCAATCCTTGCATCTTCCAATGAGATTTTCACCGCATTCCGGGCAATCAAATATGGCATATCCTTCCCCTACTAGACCAATTCCGCAGGAGCTGCATGTCTCTTTTCCACTCATTTCTTACACCATGATATCTTCTGAATCTATCAGACATGAATCCGGGTTATATATGTATTTAGGAAAACTTTTTTTTAAAATGGGAATTCAAATAGCCATTTCTTAATATCAAAGTTAGAAGCATTGGCAGATGATATATATCTAATTTTAAAAAATAGAAATATATTAATATATCCATGCGAATATCATTACATGGACAAGGAACTTGGAAAGCTCTTAGGGATTGTTTTTGGAATAATAACCATAGTTTTGATAGCGGTGACGTTTTTTGTAAATCTCGGAACGGTGACGTTTAAGGGTAGCTACCTAGGATATACGATTTCGGTTACTACAAACACCACTTATTTCGGATCTACAAGCAGTGGACACTTTAGCTCGTGGAGCAATGTTACCAATGGAATGACCGGATCAACGTTAAATAAAGCTAACACTGGTATTGATATGATATATGCATCAATTGGAACAATGATAGTTGCTCTCCTCTTTGCAATCATAGGCATAGTAGGAGTATTTGGGAAATCTTCAAAGATAATGAAGAATATGAGTTTCATAGCCCCAATTGTTTCAGCCATATTGATAATAGTAACTATTGTTCTTTATTATGAAGGAGCGGTAACATTAGTCAACGCTAGCAGTTCATCCTCCCCCTACTCATCAATTCTAACTACAACTATATCGTTAGCGATTGGTGCCTATCTGGCCATAGTTGCTGTGATTGTAGAATTCCTGGCAGCAGGGTTTAATATTCTATCAGGAAGCAAAAATTAAGATTTTGAAGAAGGTAGTCCACCTTCACCACTTTTATTTTTTAGGGTCATCGGACTTTCATGTGAGTATGAACTTTCAGGTCATATTGTTCTCTGCTGCTTGCGCTTTAATGAAACGGCTGTCTGCCTGTATGAATCGCCACTTGATTAAAAGTGTCGGGGAATTAATCGGATTGCTATAAATCATGACAGCTTTCAATAGAACAACCCACACAAAAGTGTGAAGAGCCATTTTTTATTGTTTCTTCAATACGAAAATATCATTTTAAAAACAAAAGCGTTATTATTTTTCAGAAAATAGCCTTGCGTTGAGTGATAGCAATGACCCTTTGAAGGGTATTAGATCTAGAGAGATTAGAATTTTCTTTCTGTTATACCCGGTTTTCAGAAAATACCTGAAAGACAGAAGATCTGCCAGGCGTGATGAAGAGAAGAGTTGGAGCTACGTAAGGGAAAGAAATGGGATCAAGGCTGTGGAGGCGTTCATAAGTCTCGGGCCTACTTTTGTTAAACTTGGTCAGGTTCTGTCAGCAAGGTCAGATCTTTTACCAAAGGAATATATCAGGTCCTTCGAAAGATTACAGGATGATGTTCCACCTGCCCCGTTTAATCTTGCAAAGATTATAATAGAAAGGAATATGGGAAAGATCGAAGAGGTTTTTGATTCTTTTGACAAGGATGCAGTATCAGGTGCATCACTTGGTCAGGTTTACACTGCATACTACAAAGGAAAAAAGGTTGCTGTAAAGGTGAACAGACCAAACGTTGAGGTCATCCTGAAAAGGGACATTATTATCCTTGAAAAGTTACTGAGATTCATTAAGGGAAGAGTGGAATTTTTCCTGTACTCTGGAATCAGCAATGTTCTTAAAGATTTCAGAAGGAGGGTTTTTGATGAAATGGATTATAGAAAAGAGGCTGCAAATGCAGAGCGGATTCGAGTTAATGTTTCCGGCAGAGAGAAATTACTCATACCCGGGATAATTGATGAGCTTTCCGGAAAGGAAGTCATGGTCATGGAGTTTGTTCAGGGAACTAAGATAACTGATATAAAGACACTGCGAGAAAAGGGAATAGACCTTAAGGAACTTGCCTTCCGCCTTGACATAACCTTCCTGAGGATGCTTCTCAGAGATGATATTTTCCACGCTGATCCCCACCCGGGTAACCTTTCTGTGCTGGATGATGGAACCCTCATAATGTATGATTTTGGAATGGTGGGAAGCCTAGATAAACAGACCAGATTCTCCCTTCTTTCACTTTATGATGGTCTTACCAGATCAGATATAGATCAGATCATAGATTCTCTGCTTTCGCTTAAGGCATTATCTCCTGCTGCGAATCGCGGGGTTATAAGAAGAAGCATAGAGATTGCAATGAGTGGGCTTTCTGGAAAATCAGCAGAGGAAAGCGAGATCAGGGAACTTTTGGAAATTGCAAATGGAGTTGTCTTTGAGTTTCCATTCAGACTGCCGAGATCTCTTGTCCTTTACATGAGAATGTCCTCACTTCTTGAAGGTATATGCCTTACGCTTGACCCTGAATTTAAGTTTGTAAAGGTCCTCAGAAAACTGTTCATTGATGAGGGTCTCTTAAACGAACTCTACAAGGGACAGATTGATGACTTCTTTAAAAAAGCCATAGTCAATATTGAGAATGGACTTGAAGTTCTACCTCTTCTGAAGAGAAAGCTTGAGGCAGAAGATGTTGAAACCAGAGAAAGGAAAGACCGATCAATACCGCTGTCACTATTTTCAGGATTCCTCCTGATTGGTGGCATCTATATTTTTGAAAAAAATGAATTCTATGGCCTGTTAGCCATTGCCATATCATTTGTTTTGTTTGGAGTAAGCCTGAGAAATAAAAAATAGTATTACTCTATTTTGACAGATTTTATTCCCTTTGAAGGAACTCTTACCACAAGAACCCCGTTCTGGTATTTAGCAGAAAGCTGTGATGTTTCATCGATTTCTGTTGGAATATGAACGTGCTTGAGTATCTTCTGCGGTCTCTGATCCAGCAGAATGTGGTCATGTTCCACCGCTTTCCTTGTGGCGCTGATTTCCACTGAGTGTTTGTGCGCTGAGACCTTTATGTCTTTTTTGTCGAATCCCGGGAGATCTGCCTCTATTACAACTTCCCCGTCCTCTTCGTACATTGTTATTGCAGGATAGAGAAATGTAAGTATTTCTTTTGCCCTCTCGTTCGCATTTTTCATCATTTCATCTGTAAAGTATTTTACTGGTCCATACAACGATGCCATATTTTAATATTTTATCAGATTATATAAAGATGACTTAGCCGCATATGCTCCAAAATCAAATTCGCTTCCCTCAATGCAATTTCTCATTTTTGCATAAATTCGATCATTTTTATGAAAAAATCTATTTTCCACATCGATATTATAAATCATGAGCTTTACCTTCAAGGATGCGCTATCGCTTTCAATCTTTGGTTCATCGCATGGGCCTTCCGTTGGTTTTACATTATCCGGAGTTCCAGCAGGAATTAAAATCAATCCTGAGGAGATTAACCTCTGGATGTCCCGGAGGGCACCGGGCCAAAGCATTCTTACAACACAGAGAAAGGAAACCGATGAAGTTGAACTCATAAGTGGCATAAATGAAGGATTTACAGATGGCGGCGCAATTACAGGAATTATAAAAAATCTTGATGTTATTTCAAAAACTTACTCTGAATTGAGAGACAGGCCAAGACCGGGTCACGGCGATATTTCACTTTACTACAAATATGGGAGATTTAGAAATTACCAGGGGGGAGGATTTTTATCAGGCAGAATGACTGCATGTCTTGTTGCCGCCGGCTCCATTGTTCTTAGTGCCCTGAAAACCAGTGGGATCGATATCCTGTCGTATATTGACAGTATGGGAGATATTTCATTAGGGGTTGAAGGGAATATTACAGAAATGGATATTTATTCCCGTGAGACAAGAATGCCGGATTCAGAAGCAAATAACAGGGCATCCTCGCTGATTATGGATCTCATAAAAAGTGGCGACAGCACCGGCGCCTCAATAAAAACAGTCATAAAAAATTGCCCGCCTGGGTTGGGAGAACCTTTCTTTGATTCCTTTGAGAGCGTTACTTCGCATCTCATGTTTTCTATTCCAGGATTGAAGGGCATCGAATTTGGTTCCGGTTTTGGTTTTACCAGACTTAAAGGAACCCAGTCCAGAGACGAATTTTATATGGAACATGGGAAGATAAGAACAAGGGAAAATCATAATGGCGGAATTCTTGGAGGGATAACCAACGGAATGCCAGTGGAGTTTCGTGTGGCGATGAAACCAACGTCATCCATAAGAGATACTCAGAATACTGTAAATCTGGAAACTATGGAAAACGATCAGATTAATGTAAAAGGAAGACACGATCCCTGCATAGCTATTCGTGCTGTACCTGTGATCACATGCGTATCTGCAATTGCTGTATACGATTTAATCCTTAGATCTGGTACAGGCAAAATTTAGAGGAAAATGAGGTAAATAAGATAAGTTACTATGAGAGGAATAAAGAATGCCACAGGAATAATGATTCCCGCCAGCCTTTTTGAAACTTTCACCGATGAAAAAACGGTATCCAGAAGTTCCTGATAGCTCTCCTCAGAGCCCATTTTTACGTTTACATCTGCGCTCCCCATTTCCGCGGTGCATTCTGATATGGATGCAATGCTCAATTCTGTAATGTTTCTGATTTTTTCTACCAGCTTAACATTATCATCCTTTTCTCCAAGCGGATTCATATCCAGTGTGCTCCCGTTTACAACATGGTTATCCGTGGTATAAATTTCCACAACTTTACAGATATCTTTCAGGTTTTCCCTGATCTTAATCATCAGATAGGAGGTGATGTTGTTTGAATCTGTTAGGATCACTGCACTTATTGCAGAATCAATGTTGAATGTGAGTACCTGAATTCCCATTTCCCCCAGTGATTTTATGTTGTAACTGCCTCTTGCGTAACCTGCCATTATTGGATATTTTGCTTCCATTCGTTGAAATTCCCTTTGAAATGGCCTGATCAGCGGTGAACAATCCATAAGTTCCAGAACTCCCGGTGTATAGTTGCTCTGTGCATCAATTACAGCGAAATCACTTGCTCCTGATTCTTTAACCGCCTCTATTATCCTCTTCCCCTCCGGAAGCGAGACATCGTCAAATGGATCACGCTCAGGAAGGATAGCCCCAAAGCCAAAATCACCGAATTTGAATATGGAAATTGCGTATTTGGAAGCGTTAACCCTCTTTGCTCTGGACATAAATTCGGCCTTTTCTCCGGATGACATAGCCCTTTTGATGCCTTCTGCTATTGCCCCTATATCTTCTTCACCTGAGCAGTTGTTATCATTGGTGGTTGTTGTGTGAAATACCATCAGATCGCATTTCAGATCATTCAATCTTTTTTGAAGCCTGATTGGCAGATCGCTGGAGCCCACTGTTCCGAATGGCCCCGGATGGATATATGGAAAAACTAAAATCGTCTTCAGGCTCCCTGTCTTTTCCCTCAATGTGATGGTTTTAACCGGCACTGTTCTGTTCTGATTATACATCCTCTTGAAAAATCTTTCACCTATCTGATTGTACTTTCGATCAAAACCATGTAGAAGAAAGAATTTTATCAGGTCTGTAGGTTCCTCCTCGTAGCGTTCCTTGAATTTTTTCGTTGATTTTTCAACAAAAATTGCCGCGAGAATAGCTGAAAAGATTGAAAACAATATAATTTCAAGGATCGGTCCAGAAAGGCCAAGATAGATGAATGTGGGTATGAGACTCAGGGAGAAATAGAGTGATGCAATCACATTAACATAGGGCTTCTTTGAAAAATATATATATAAAACGAGATATCTGAAAAAGGCAGTAAAACTAATGCCAAGAGGAATTGCCTGAAACTTCAGCCATGGAAATATGATAATGAGAATACCAGAAAATATTATGTAAAACCACAATGTAATGGCAACTGAAGTGATGTTTCTCCTTAACGGGAAAATTGTATTGGTTGATTTAAAAGTCAGTTGGTCAAGAGCCAGATTGAGTAGATAGGGGACAATAACAATGAGTGTGGCAAGATAAATATTCATTGTATAGATATAAACACCAAGGAACCCTAGGGCAACTGCAAGCAGAATCCACGCGGGGTTTGGAGATTTTTTGATATATTTACTTAAATCTGCAAATGTCCTTTTTCGTCGCTCAGCCAATAAACAAGTAGTCAATCAAAGGTTTAACTTTTTTCTCTCTCATTATGAAGAAAGGAGCTTCATAATTCTGAAGTCTGAATACCCGATAACCACACGGATATAATTTGAATGAAAATATTCAGAAAAACCCTCCATATCCACTCTGAGGGCTTTCAGATCATTTGCCTTCTGCTGTGATGATATTACGATCAGATCCTCTTTTTTCACAAATTTAAGAATATCCATGTTAATCTGCCTGTTCCCCCTTCCCAGTATATATCCCTGCCCGCCCGTTGGAGTGAGGATGAGCTTAACTCTACCTTCTGAATAATATTTTTTAAAATCTTCAGGGTAGATGTCGGATGCAATGAGTTTTTTGTCCTTAAGAAGATCAACACCAAGTGGATTGGTAAAAAATCCAAGTTTTTGAAGAATCATCTTGCATGTTGTTCCTGTTCCCACAACATAGTAAGAATCGTCCATGGTATCCAGAACGTATTCTGCTATCATATCTGTATCCTGGGATGAATAGACATTTTTTGGGTCTCTCACAACTTCATCGGCAAGTGGAATGAAAGCTTCTGCGTACTTCTTTACATCCAGCGTGCCTTGCTGGAAGAGGTCCTCATTAAGATCAAGGACTTCTCCTTTCTGGATTTTCATATTTCCTGTTCTGTGAACCCTGTTAATAATTGATGCGCCTGACTCAGGGGTCGAAGCAAAAACTGAACTGTACATCTTCATCCCAGCAGGAATTCCAATGATAGGTATGTCTTCAGTGTTTCCATTCACAATATCTCTGGCGGTTCCATCTCCGCCCACAAAAATGATTAGATCACAAATTTCGGATGCTTTCTTTGCAAATTCAATAGTATCATCACGTGTAAAAGGAGGATGTGGATTTGTGATGACATCATAAACCATATTACCCCTTTCCTTTATTGCGTTCTCACCCATCTCACCTGATGGAACATAAAATCTTATTCCCTCTTCCAGATCAAGGAGAAATGATCGGGCCCGGTCAATGGAGTATGACGTGCTCACAGAAACATCTTTTATGGAATCAGAACCTTTCATTCTGTAATTTATTCCCAATCCTGCATAAGGATTGATTACAAACCCGAAAAGCATAGGATACAATATTTCAGTACAATATTAAAGTATGAGCCAGAGACATCTCTAAAAAGAAAAATATATGGTTAATTTGAGGTTCCGGTTCAGCTCCCTGTTTCAATAAAAGCTGCTGCCCCATACCATGTCTGATTTACCGCTATAACCTGAAAATAGCCGGTACCTTTCAAAGGCGTTATTACAACACTTTCCACACTACCTCCAGTTATCTGCGTTCCGCTTACTGTCAGGAGATAAGTACCCGTTTCCCTGGCATTACTTCCGTGAACACTGGCCATATATGACATATTGCTTGGCCCTATGAGATAAATGGCAATACTCTGATTTTCCACGGAATAGAAGCCCAGATCTGCAGAACTGTTTCCATTGATGTTCAAAATGTAAGGATTGGTTGAATTGAAATTCATTGTGTGAGAAAGTGCCAGTTTATAAATTTCAATGGAGGTTGATCTTGTAAACTGCCCTGTCGTTACAGAAACCTGATAGGTATTTATTCCAAGACTATTAACAGAATTGGAATCGATCGTTATGGAAAAAATTTCCTGAGCACCAGGGGAAAGTGTTGTTTCATATCCGGTTACATTGAATGGAGTGCTCGGGGTAATAGAAAATGCCGGTTCTATGGGGGTGGGTCCAGTGTTCCTGACAGCAAATGTAAAAGTAGCGGAACCTCCCATCGCTCTGTAAGAGGTATTATTAAGAATTAAACCGGAATTGTCAGGAACAGTCATTGTGAACGAGCTTTGTGTGGTATGAAATGGATATGGAACTATTCCTATGAACAGGATAAATATAACAGAAACGGCAAGTGCTTTTGAGTGAGCTCGAACAGCCTGAAGATGATTTAGTGACATCGGTGCGTTGACACCCATGAGAAGAATAAATACAGGAAGGATAAGCCATGATGGAAAAGTTAAGGAAAAAGCAATCATTGCAAATAGAGAAATGTAAGAGATATCCCTCTTCAGTTTCTGGTTGTTGATCGCCATTATGACACCTCCATCCAAAAATCCGATTGGAAAAGCGTTGAAAGAGGTAAATATCATTCCCACCCATCCTGCATATGCCAGTGGATCAAGATTTCCCTGAATTGGCAGATATCTTAATATGATAAACTGGAAAAGCAAAGGGGAAGATATTGTGTGAGCTGGAATATTTACAGATGTTATTACAGGTATTGCATAGGATATATCTTCAATGCCTGCAATATAAAAAATCATAGCGGCGACAAAACCAAAAATCAATGAAAGGGAACTTGAAACAATCATATCGTTCCTGTTTTTGTATGGAACCTCCGGGGCATTTATCAGACCCATTGTACCCATGGATATGGGGTTTGGAACAAAAATCGGGATTGAATAAGGAATTCCGGATCTTCTATGCACAATAACCTTTGGAATCTCCCTGATAAAGAATATTGTAAAAATTGGTATTGCAAAATAGATAATCGATGCAAAAAGGGCTTCGCTGGCTGTTGAACCGGAATAATAGGAGGATGAATATGTGAAACCCGCATATATTATACTTAGAATCGTAAGGATGAGGAGGAGGAGTTTTACATTATTATTTACCCGTTTATCCCTTCTCATTACGCCTATTTCGTTCTCCTCGTCCATGAAACATATATAGCCTGAGTTTTTTATAGAATCGTAAAACTTATCAAAAAAAAGTTCGTTGTTGATGTCTGGAGGTAGTATGAGGAAAAGGATGTCACCCTCTTCCTTAATGTCAATCTTTCCAAATATGCTCTCCGCTATGTGTTTGATCCTGTCCTTTTCCCTGCTGCTAATACTCATTTACTGTTTCCAGAAAGCTGTATTTAAAATTATGTTTATTAACCTTTCATTATGCTATTTTAGAATTTTCAAAAATTCTGCAAACTGATCCCTGTTTAATTCAATCTTCGAAAATCTTGACGGTTTTACCTGCGATTCATGAGAAACGATATTCAGAAGTTCTTTCACCATTGATGGATCGCTTGAAATTACTGAGCAGGTTAAGGCTTCTTCATTCATTATGACAAAATTGCTGTTTTTACTCATAATATATTTTATGAGAAACTGATAAACCTCCTGTTCAATGTTTCCTTTTATTATGTTCCATCTGTGCTGACCAATTGTTGATTCCACTGATGATTCATACAAAGATTCAGCCTGTGTCTTGATATAAAGTTCAAGCTTCTTTCTCAGGTCTATATTTTCCTGAGCCAGTTTCTGAACCCCCTGTGAAATATCTTCAGAGGTGATCCTCGTAGCTTTCCTGATCTGATCCAGCTGCGAATAATTAGCCTGAATGTAGTCCAGAGCAGATTTTCCCGCACAGAATATTATCCTCTGAATACCTTCCTGAATGCTTTCCGCAGAAATTATTTTAATTATTCCTATTTCTCCAGTATTTGACAGGTGAGTTCCGCCACACCCCTCAATGTCAATGCCCTCAATTTCCACGACCCTTAGTTTAGAGCTTAAGGGAACGCCACCTTCAAAGAGCCTGAATCCATATTTTTCCGTGGCCTTATTCCAGTCCATAAATGACGCTTTGATTTTTCTGTTTTCCATAATTGCCTTTAGACAGCGCTTCTCAATTTCACTTATATCCTCGTCTGTAAGCTTTCTGTTATATGATATATCGATTCTTGAGCTTTCCACACCTTTCTGGGCACCCGCCTGCCATACCTGTTCTCCTAGATATTCACGCATTACACCAAGTATTAGATGCGTTGAACTATGATGAACCATTAATCTCCTTCTTCTTTCGATGTCGATGTGACCTATTATTCGGGAGCCCTTATCAACGGGTGACTCTAGAGTGTGCACTATGGCCTCCCCTTTCTTTTCTACATTTGTTACCTGCACATTCCTGCCCTTGTATACAAAATAGCCAAGATCATTGGGCTGTCCGCCACCTGTTGGATAGAAGGCGGTCTGATTTGGTATTATCTTATTTTTGCTTGAAAATAGAACAAGGGCATTGAAATCATAAATGTGGGTATCATCATAATACAGCGGTCTGGTCTTTATTTCGGGATATATTTCGATGTTGCCTTCACCTGATTTTTGCCCTATTTTGTGCCTTGCAGCGATAAGGGAATGAAAATCCTTTGGTATTTCAACGGTAACATTCTGTGAACTTGCTATTTCTCTTACCAGATCCGGGGGCATGCCTGATGAATCGTAAAGCAGCTGAAGATCTTCGTTTTCAATGCCTTTCTTTTTCTTCAACAGTCTGAGAACTTCTGCCTTTCCCTCTACAATGTTTTTCTGGAACTTTTCCCTTTCTCCTGCTATAACATCCTCTGCGAATTGATAAGGGAAATCTTCAATGATACCGGAGAGCGCCGCGATATGCATTTTCATGATATCCATAATATTGCCTGTGAAATTTATTATGTCAGCTGCTCTGAATATTCTTCTCAGAAGCATCCTTTCCAGATAACCAACCTTCACATTGCTTGGGATGACATAATCCTTGAGAAGATGCACAAGTGATCTGGAGTGATCACTGATAATATACGCATTCCTCAGATATCTTATGAGGTCATCTGATTCAGCTGACTGGGAAAGGTATGTTTCGCTTACTCCGCTAATTGTAACCTTTGCCATTTCTTCAGAGTCAGCAAAATTAACCCCTGAATGTTCTTTTACGAATTTTATCACATCCGGAAAAACCGCGTCATAAACTGTTGAACTGCCCATTGTAACCCATGCGATCCTTTCCAGTCCATAACCTGTATCGACTACTTCCAGAGGCATCTTTGAATATTTTTCTCCATCCACATCAAATTGACCCTCCGGATCAACCTTCAGATCCATGAATACAAGCGTTGCTAATTCCAGCCCTTTAACAAAAACCTCCAGCGCTGCTCCAGCATTTCCTCCTCCGCTCCATGGCTTTTCTTTAAATGATATCAGTTTTCCGTCTATACCAATTGCCCTGGTGAAAAAATTGAAGCAGTATGATACAGTTTCATTTTTCCAGTAAACATGATTTCCGGAATAATTGAATGAATCGTGGCAAAGCATCTCAAATGAAGTAAGATGCCTGCCGGTAAAACCAACAGAATCAACGTCGTCCATCCTTATACATGGCTGTGACATTACCAGGGGATTCCCTGGTGGCTTTACCAAACCGGAGGTAACATGAGGCTGGAAATCATATATGGATGCGTTAACCAGAAGTACATCTTCTCTCCATCTAGGAACTATTGGATATGGTTTTATTATCTTATGAGTATCTGAAAAGAAACCAAGGAAGCTTTCTCTCACCATATTAACATTCATTGATTTTTTTCCTGCAGGATTTCCAATAAATGAATACACATCGCATGGCGGGTCCCCACAGGTCTTTCTTTCCCTGTCCTGAGACCAGTAATAAGAACCGCACTTTATGCACTTTCTTCTTTCGAAAGATTCATCCTTAAAAAACTGGAGATTGAAATCGCCCTCTTCTGATGGAATTTATAACACCCATTCTCCAAATAATAAAGATATTATTTAACATATGCAACTTTTCCTGATCGATTACTAGTTTCCTCCTGACGGATTTAACTGGTGTAATGGTCTTTGCCGCGATTACTTTTCATCCTGACTTGATTTCAAAGATGTCATTTCCTTTCAAGGAGAATCATATAATGGCTCTTATGAACCGGAGAGAGATCAATCTTCTTTCTAATGAAGAAATCGCTTAACCCTTCCAGTGCATCATCCAGTGTTTCTGACAGATCTGCCCTTGAGCTTATGGACCTAAGTTTAAGGACTATGATAGCCTGTTCCCAATCCTGAAAAGTATCAAGATTTCTTTTGAATATTTCCAGCTGATCTCTCTGGGAAACGTCCTGGTATATCAGATCAATCTTCCGGTCTATGAAAAAACTGTATCTTTCCGGTGATCGTGAATCTTCAAGTATGGGAAAAATGTTTGTCCTCTGCTCGGAGAGTGACAGTAATTTCTGGAACGGCTCGGGAGCAAATTCAACTGCAAATATTGAGCCATCTGTAACAATGTCAGAAATATGACTTACAGTAGTTCCCGTAGACGCCCCCAGATAAAGCACATTCCAGTCACGTTCTATTTTCAGGGGAAAATTTCCCTTAGAAAGTGCGGAACCCAGCTTGCTTCTTCTTGGAACCCATTGCCTGAGATACTTACCATCAAATGTTAAAATTTTCTCTCCGTAAACCCCTTTTCCATACGTGGAAACTGTGAATAATGAGCCCTTCTTGCGAATCACGGCTGGAGGAAGTTTTTCTGTTTCAGTTTTCTTGTTTTTCAAATTCCTTTACCTTTTCTTCGAACTCAGTCTTGTCACTAGTTACGAAAAATATGGTATTTTCCCCTACTTCAATCCTGTATTTTACCTTTAGATCGAACACCATATCCTGACCTGGAAAGGAGAGCCTGACAAAACCTTCTTCCATAATCTCTTCCCATTGAAATGGTGATGGTTTCATCAGTATACCCATATATGGTGGTTCAATGGAAGCTATGAAGGCTTTGAACGTAGATTGACTTTTGTCATGATTCTCTGATCTTATATGATGGACTTTAACTTGCATTATACCCTTATTCACACGGGCAATAAATATTTGAGTCTGATAGTTTTTCTCAATAAGTATTGGTAGGGGCTTATCAATATAAAATGAAATGCTGAAGTGATGTGAAATTGTGACCATGTATCAGTATAATTCAAAATGTCTTTAATCGAAAAAACCTTTTTTGGAAAAGACGAGGTGCAAAGCTGTTCGAATGTGAACGTTTTGATAGATAAGTTTTAAGAATTATTGCCTAGAGTGCTCGGTGAATTTAGTGAAATTTAAAATCTGCAGTTATAAAATCACAATAGAGCAACATGTTCAGAATGCGTAAAGAGAAAGCTATCTGAAATTTTATTTATTCTTTCTATCAATTTACTTACCCCATCATAAATTTGGAGATAGGCACAACTTTGAGAATCATCTAACTTTTCAATATACCTTTTTTTCAATTCCTCCTGGTGTTTGAAAAGTAAAAAAAGCTCTCTGCAATCAAGGCAATCTGGATATTTGCAGGGAAGTATTTTAATGGGGTCGATGGATTCATACCGAACATATCTCGTCGATTGGTCTTTAACATCAATCCTCGTCGATTGATCTTTAACATCAACCCAGTACGCTGCCCATATTTTTATATATAGTTCAAAAGTTCTAAATTCATATCCTGCAGAAAAGGTAACATTTTTATTGTTATGGGGCAGATTTAAAATTGTACTGTTGTTTTCCCTGATAATTCCTGAAATAATATCTTCATCATTGTTCTTGTCAGGTGAAACAAAGTTATCATTTGCTTGAACCGCAGCCCAAATTATCTTTGCGATATTTAATGGAGGATTATAATTGCCAACCCCGTCCTGATGCCACTGTTCTACCGCCCCGCCATTCATAATTTCTTGATGGCATACCAATTGAATATCATCCTGGGCTTCTAATAAGATTTCAGGGATTCCACCGAATTTCCCAAATGCTGGCCAAGTTTTGGGTATATCAGAAATTTTGGTATCTACATTTAACTTCACTTCAATATTATTATAAATTTTAACATCATTGTTTTGAATTCTTGATCTCCATCTGGGGAAATACGTAATACTGAGCCTGTCATTAATTTCATTAGAATCGTATAGAATATACGGTGTTGTGAATATGTATTTTTTGGATGAAACGTTGGGTGTTGTACCGCTTTTTTTGTTAAATTTGATTAAAGTATCAAAATTATGTGATATTTTGGAGTCTGGCTTTATTAAACTGTATCTGTATAACTCCATTTATATGGATACTTGAGATTTGCTTATATATTTTTCTGAGTATTTATAAGTTAAATTGTGGAAACAGGTGAATTCAAACAAAAGCGGAAAGTATCCTAAGTACCTCGAGCTCTTCCAAAAAACTCATGGCCAAGGAACTGTACCTTAAGAATATTCCAGAGCTTTGGTAAAATTTCCCGTTGCGTTTGTGATCGATGAAAAGTTTCCATGATTTTCTTCCATGTATTGATAAGAATAGCTATTAAGTGATTTTGGTTCAATAATGTATAGATTAAGGATCCATGTTCCAGAAACCCCGGTTATCACCATAACTGTGTTTATTTTGTCATTGGGTGGATGAAGATAAGCTGAAGGACTGTTCATTCCTTCAATATGATCAACAGTGGTTATGTTGATAATAATGTTAACAGCTGATTTAGGAAAAGGGGAAGTCTTTAGCTATGAAATTCCTGTTGATACGAGTTGATTCTGAGGTATTGGAATTCCCCCTGTCAGATCACTAAAACCTGCCGCTCTTCTGTTCAGGTATAAGTTATAAAGGTAATATGAATAAAAATCAATTGCCTTAGGGGGGTTATCACCAAATGATATGTTGCTCTTGAAAAGAAGACCGGGAATTGCTCCATTCTGGATATTCACATTGTGTGCAAGAACATATGGAGTCGTGTTTATAAAGCCTGAAAAGTAATCATAAATAAACCAGGAATCTGATGCGCCTATAGGACACCTATACCATGAGGAAAGATATATATCAACCTGTTCCGGAGGAGCGTAATCTTCGTTAGAAATCTGATAAAACTGATCTGAAAGTATTGTAAGATTGGCTGAGGAAGATGCTGTGGTGTGTGAATGAAACAAATCCCAGTCCATAAGGTATGTCTAATCCGGAACCAACAATGATCACTGCAATGATCACCATAGAGAATCCGAGGCAACAAGGCAAACTATTCAGATAAACCCAAAAAATCAATCTTCAGAGTCTGTCTTTATTTGAACGCAGCCTAAATTTTGAAATAATATCTTCACCAGTAATTCTGATTGATTAAATCATCATAGATTCTGACAAGATTTGTTTTCTTCTTTAATTCATTCATGGAGAGACTCATGAGCATCCCCTTTATTTCTGGATCATCATAATCCTGAGATGATATCTCCAGTATCTTATGAAGATCATCACATGTTTTCACTGCCCATTGAAGAATATCTTTAAGGTTGTTCGGATCGATATTGCCATAATCTGTCTGTATAAGGTGATCCAGGGCTTCATAATCGTTTTTCTTTATCTTCTTAATATCCTGCTTTGACAAATATGTTGTTTCTGCGTTTTTCAATAGTTCTATGTCTACCTTCTCTTGCATAATAAGCTGCTCAAGAAATAACCTTACGTTTGATAATGAAGAATAATAGAGAAGTAAGTCGTATTTTCTGATTATCCGGAGCTTTAATTTCACAAGATTGTTGAGTAAATTTTCCTTCAGGGTATCTATTTCCTGTTGCTCCTGCTGTTCCTCGTCACCCATGTTTGTTCATCGTATATTCGGTATTTATAGGTTTCCTTTAGTAAATCCTATTTAAGTGCGAATATCTGCATATTCTCAATAAATAAAGAAAATGAGTTTGTGTTTTAGCACAGATAATCAAACTTGCGTTACCAGGAAATTCTCATAAAGGGTAGATATTGAATACAATGGTATTCCATTGATTGCTGTATCGTTAGTAGTCATTCCAAAGAATAGTTTATCATTGCTTAAGGTTACCCTGAAAAAGTTAAATTTATTGACTGTCACGTTGAAATTGGTGCTGCTCCCCTTATCGTGCGGAAGCTGAGTGTAAAATGAATCTTCCCAATATTTAGCAAAATCGCTTGTCAATGTATAATTAAAACTATTTAGGGTTATATTAACTACTTTGACCAGCTCAGTTTGAGTTCCTACACCGAAATAGTAACTGTTGCCAACCGTATAATTTAAGGCTGAACGGTTTGCCAGAGACATGGTTAATATTGTACTCCCATCGCCGGAAATACTTGTAGGTATTCCGTTAATAGCATCAATATTATAAATATAGCTGCTGAAGGCAAGGCTAGTGGGATTGACGTTATTTCCAGGAGCACCAGTAAACTGTATTGGCAACGGATTTACAGTAGCGTAAGTGACTCCCCCTGAAGCTTCCAATGAAGCCCCGTCCTGAATGGCAAATACAGCCTGATAGGTGAATTGCGTGAATCCATTAGATAGAATTTCCCCAGAAGCGTTGTAATTTAAAGTTATATTCCTTGTTTGTCTAAAATTAGACACCGATAAATTATAATATCCAACCTGAAACATGAAAACCTGATTAGTTACTGGAGTTACGAGCCTACTGCTGAAACTAGTAATATGCGATGTCTTGTTTTCATTAAGCTGACTCGTCAGAAGATTTGATGCGTCTGTTACAAGATAATTATCGAAGCCTCCTGACGTGGAAAATCCCCAGTCTATTACGTTATTTGAACCTCCTTCTCCTGACACAACTACTTTCCATGGGCCCACGCCAAGTCTATAGGTTTTTCCGAAAAATATTTGTGTCCAACCTGTGTCCTGAATGTTAAATGATTTGGAAAATTCTGTTCCATTTACTTCGGATTCAACACTAACTTTGATAGTTGAATTATAGGCACCTGATTTATAAGATGAAGGTGGTGTAGTAAAATTAAACAGATATAATGAAACATAATTGAATATAGTGTCCGGCTTTGTAACCGTAAACGCCTGACAAGCCTCTCTCGTTATTCCATAGTATGCTGGAGTAGTACCTCTTGGCTTAGAGAAAGTTACGTTCATGACATTTTTTTGAGGATAGAGACTTGTGACATTTATGATCCCTATTGAAGGACTCCCTAATTCAGTATTGCTGGAATTAACAGAAAACTGATATACTCCTACTGGTAGTTTAAAAATAATAGTCTTCCCTCCAATGCTTGTATTCGAAATCCCGTTGATGGAGACATTCCATTGCTGCGTAGAGTTTAGACTTGTCTGATTAAAGTAAAAAGTATATGGAGTTTTAGCGGATAAACTATACCCGACCACGAAAACGTATGGATTACCTGTACTTGTTGATATATAATCATGAACAATAGAGAAGTTATCATAATAGTAACCTCCCCCATAATAAAATCCCTGTTCCCAGTAATATGCTGTAAAACTCTGTGAACTCCCAACTCCTACCGAAAATTCAGAGTTTGTCGTTTCGATCGTGCCAATTAATTCTGTAGGTCCGTATCCCCATTGCCCACTCTGCGTGTTGATTGTATTACCATTGTTTGTCAACTGGGTTAATATATAGTTATTTGGATTTGGATTTTGCGCTGGTGGAATATTTACCTCTTCAAAGAAATTTATATAATAGGTTTTACCCGCAGAAAGAGTAAAAGATTTTGATGGCGCTATGCTTGAAAGATTGACCTTATAGTATCCATTAACTAGTGCTGACCCACTTTGTTCAACTATTGGTGTAATGTTTGTATTCAATATATTTGGGCCTAATGGCACTGAACTGATATAACTATAAACATTCCAAGACCCTACGTAATATTGATCGATGTAATTATCGCTTTTCATTAGATAATAAATATAATAAGTCAATGGAGTTGTTTGATATACGCTAAATGCTTGTGAGCCCAAAGCATATGCATCCGGATTGGCGGAACTGTTAACATCAGTAAGTGGAAGTGTTCCATTTAGCCAGTAATTTACAACGCCATTTCCGGGATTTATAAACCTTCCGGTACTATCAGGAATAGTATTTTGAGAGTTTGTTGGCGTTAAATCTCCTGTAGTCCCATTATTTTCAGCAATAATGCCTGAAAGAGATGAGGCACTATAAAATTCCACATTAACAACGGCATTGGAATCGTTCACAACAACTGACCCGTCCCTTGAACTGAGCAATTGCGTAGTAGAACCGGAAATCTTGTACCCATATGTTCCCTGCGCCATAGAGAAACTTATGAGCGTTGAAGATGAGCTCTTTGTTCGTCCGCCCATGCTAACACTCCAGTAACCATTTGGAGATAACCCGTTTTCGATAAAGCTTACCGAATACGCAAACTGATTGTCAGCATAGATATTATTATAAATGTTTGAATTTGTCGCGTTGGCATTTGCAACATCTGTATTATTTACATAAGTGATCCTGTTATAATAGTTCAATGAATAATTTTCCTTCATTGAAGCTGAAAAATTATTAGAATAACACAAACTGGAATCGGTAGGTGAGGAAAATGGTGGAGCACCGCTTACCCCCAGCGGGAAGCTCTGTGAAACTGCACTTCCCGGAGCAAGACTTGGTGAGAGTATTTTTGAGTCAAGTGTTGTAAAAGCACTTTGTGTTGCTGATTGGTAACCCTGATCATTGGTCATTCCCGTAGAAGGAACATACCATAAAATGAAACCTGTAAGTACGGTGGTTCCTATTGCAAAAAGCAATAATGCCCCTATAATTTCACTTACAGCAGAATCTTCATTATCTCTAACTGGTTTCATGTATTAATCTTTAGCAAAAATAAGGATATAATCTTTTCATTGCTTATTTGCATGTGTTGTTTCACTGGAAACGCGGAATATTATGGAGAATATTGCATGAATATGTATTTTCAAGTACCTTTTACTATGAAAATGAATTTCTAATGTTTGCAGATATTGAAAAAATGTCAATTACTGTGATTTTGAATCTCTCCGAAGTGGGAAACTATTTACAATTGCCCTCATCAAAATCTATATTATAAACGCAGATGTAATAGAAACATGAAGGTTTGATCCATCTTCAAAAACATGCTCGAAATGCGGAAACATAAAGCATGATCTGAAACTTTCAGATAGAATATACCCCTGCAACGAATGTTCTCTCAATTAATAGAGACCTGCCCGCAGCAATAAACTTATGCAATATTGGTATGATAAAAGTAAGTCAGTGCTCTCCCGAATTCACGCCTGTGGAAAGTGCTACAGCGGCGGAACTCCCAAAAGGAGATCTACTAGTTGCCACTCTATGAATCAGAAACCTCCAAACCTTCAGGCAGGAGAGGATGTCAGCGTCAACTACCAACGGCTGAAGCACGTTGGTTTGCTACTGGGTGGATCGAATGATCAAAAATAGCACCCGCTACAATAGGCTGGTTGACAGCAGCCCTGTTCCTGATGTTGATGGAAGCGATGAGATCCGCTTCTCCCTCAAGGCCACAGGAAATGCATCTAAACCGGGATCGTTCAGGCCTGTTCTTTCCAGTTATGGCATGGCAATTTGGGCATTCCCTGCTGGTGTTGTGTGGATCGATCACGATGACGGGAATGCCTGCTTCCCTTGCCTTGTATTCTATGAACGACCTGAGCTGGTGGAAAGACCACGAATTGTGGATGTACATGTCTCCTTTCCTAACAGTTGTCCTCATCCTGATTCCACTGAGGTCTTCAATGGCAATTGCGGAGGAGGTGCCTTTGGCTTCATGCACGATCTCACTGGATATTATATGTTTGGTATTCCCTGCGACTGATCGTGAATTCAAATCTTCTTTTACCAATGAACATTAGTATTCATTACTAATGAAAAGATTTATGCATTGTATGGTAATGATATGTTATGATATTGAAAGAAACCCTAAGGAAGATAGTTGTAGACCAAAAAACTGATCTTGAATTCTTTGAATATGGCACGGAGCGTGAAGGTCTTGGCAGTATACCACTGGAATTACCCCATGCTGTGATAATATCTGGTATAAGAAGATCGGGCAAAAGTACGCTGTTGCATCAGATTCTAAAGAAACTACCGAATTATTATTATCTTAATTTTGAGGATACCAGGCTTATTAATTTTGAATCGGGTGATTTTGAAAAACTTGATGAAGTGTTTCACACAGAGTATGGACCTTCTGAGTTCTATCTTCTGGACGAAATACAGAATGTGAAGGGCTGGGAAATCTTTGTACGATCTAGATTGGATAGACATAAACATCTATTCATCACCGGATCAAATGCTTCAATGCTAAGCAAGGAACTTGGCACAAGATTGACAGGCCGACATATAAATGTTGAACTGTTTCCCTTCTCCTTTGGTGAAGCATTACTTTTCAGGAAAGAAATTGCATCTCCTGATTCTTTTGAGTGGTACTTCAAACAAGGAGGTTTTCCTGACTTCATAAAATATGGAAGGCCGGAAATATTGAGGGAATTATTTACCGATATTCTTCAAAGAGGCATAATTTCCAGGCATAAGATACGAGAAACGAAAGCTCTTCATGAATTGGCACTGTACTTATTGTCCAATGTTGGAAAAGAGTTTTCATATAATTCCCTTAAGAAGATGTTCCAGTTCGGTTCAGTCAATACCCCAATATCCTTTGTTTCATATCTGGAGGATAGCTATCTTCTTTTCACCATACCAAAATTCGATTACTCATTGAAGAAACAGATGATCAATGAGAAGAAGGTATATTCCATAGATAATGGCCTGTCAAATGCCAACTCTGTCTCATTTTCTTCCAATAAGGGCAGGATGCTGGAAAATTTTGTCTTCATAACACTCCGTAGATCCCACAAAAACATCTATTATTTCAGGGAGAATGGAGAATGTGATTTCCTTATAAAAGAAGACAGTAGAATAATAATTGCGATACAGGTTGCTTACGAATTGAATGAGGATAACAAAAAAAGGGAAATTGAAGGATTGTTGGAAGCCATGAGGAAATTTGAATTGAGGGAGGGATTCATATTGACTTATAACCAGGAAGATGAGATTGACATTGAAGACAAAAGAATTATAATCAAGCCCGTCTGGAGGTGGATATGAGTATTCAGGATAATGATGTGACATCCTCCCCCTACTAACGCAGAGGCTTCCCGTTTCAGCGACAGGAGTTACCATTGCTGGTAGAGCTCCAATCTTCACGGGCGTCAATTCGGGAGTGCCCCTCCCTACCTTTATCATTCCCATGTTGGGAATGTTTATTGAGGAATTCATGTCCCGATCGATGATCAGGCCGCAGAGCTGCAGTGGTATATGCGTTCTGATAGTTTCAGATCGCCTTTGATGCTGCCGCATTTCGAGCATTTCTGTGACGTGTGCATCGGATTGATCGATACAACAACAGCACCGGCACTTTCAGCGTTGTACGTTGTGTATTGTACGATCCTGTTCCATGATGCATCCCCTATGCTCTTTGCAAGATGGCGGTTCCTTACCATTCCTGTATTGTTTCACACAGTTCTGGACAATTCACGAAAAGAATTATGATACGGTTCCTGCCGTTTCACCTCCCTTTCGTTCTTTCATATTTCTTTCCCTCCTTAGTATTCCTGCCTTCTCAATCTTTGATTCCCTTATCCTGAGAAGTTCCTCAGGATTACATCAGTAATATTGTATGGGTGTGAGAAAGTTCAGTGATGAATGTCTCCGGTTACCGTTGTAGTATTCAATGATTCTGGATATTTCACATATTCCCTGTTTGTAAAAGACCGAATATAAGACTCCAGTTCATTTCAATTTCATCTTTTCGCCAAAGCGTATTCCCACATTTATATTCTTTCCTCCAATAATTTTCTCAGGGGTGCTTCCCGTCCATATACAAATTTTTTGTCCATCGATCAGTTCAGCGTCCAGCCGATATCCTGAACCTTCAAATCCGTATCCTAAAATTTTGCCGGTTATTTCTGAGTTTTCAACGATCTCTATTTCTTCCGGCCTAACAGCTACCTTTTCCCCTTTAACTTTGATTATATTAAACCCCAGGAATCTTGCAAGTTTTTCACTCTCCGGATTATTCCATATTTCCTCAGGTGATCCTTTCCTGACAACTTCACCGTCCCCAATATAAACTATGGAATCGCCAAGAAATAATCCTTCTTTAACATCATGCGTTACATATATCATGGTCTGATCCAGCTTTCTTGAAATTGATTTAATCTCGACCATGATATCATTTCTTAATCCGGGGTCAAGTGAACTCATGGGTTCATCCATGAGCAAAAGATCCGGTTCCATCACCAGTGATCGGGCCATGGCAACCCGTTGTTTTTCACCGCCTGATATGTTTCCCGGAAATTTTTCAAGGAGTGAAGATATCCTGAGAGTTTCAGAAATATTACTTACCATCTGCTCGATGCTGCTCTCTTTATATCGGAGTGATCTCAAACCATATGCTATGTTATCATAGGCAGTCATGTGTGGAAAAAGTGCAAGATCCTGAAAGACCATGCCAACATTTCTTTTCCCTGGCCTTATTTCAGTAATGTCTCTTCCAGATATTAATACTTTACCTGAGTCAGGAAAGTCCAAACCTGAAATTATTCGCAAAATTGATGTTTTTCCTGACCCGCTTTCACCCATAAGTGTGAGTATTTTTCCCTTTTCCAGCTCCAGCGATATATTCCTGAGGGAGAAATCAGAATATCTCTTTGATACGTTTTTTATCTCAACGAATGCCAATGAATCTGTCACCTGCCTTTTGAATTGCGAAGAAAAACACAAAACTCATGATCATCAGAATTGAGGCAGCAGCATAGGATGCAGCTGCCAGTCTGAGTGATTGCAGTGAATATATTTCCACGCTCAGTGGCATAAATGTGTTAGTAGAAAGGAAATTTGTTGCAGTGAATTCCCCCAGACTTAAGGCGAATCCGAACATCAATGCAGTGGCAAGAGCAGATCCGGCCAGAGGCAGTTCCACCTCGAACAGCGGAGATCCGCCTAATATCCTTGAACTGTCCGTCAAGGATGAGGGTATTTCTGAAAAACCGCCTGAAATAACCCTTAGTACAACAGGAATGGAAACAGCACTCTGCACACCTATTATGAGTACCCACAGAAATGATGGGGAAATGATGTATTCATAGAGTAATGATACAGAAAGAGCCATCATGATTGATGGAATAATAAAAGAGAGATATTGCATAAAATCCCATATTGAATCGTTCTTTGAATTTAACCTTCTCTTACCGGTAATCCACAATATTCCAAGTGAAGTAACTATTATTGATGTTGCAACACCGTAGAAGATTGTGTTAATGAAAGGAAGATATGCAGGTATATCAAGTGAAGAGGAAACTCTCCCGAAGAGATCAGTATATGCATTGGCATTTATACTGGAATTCCAGCCAATATCAATTGATGATATTATTATTGAAGCAAAGACCGCCAGTTCAAAAACTATGAAAAGAGTTACATAGATGCTTCCCAGTGTGAAACTCAATTTATGCCTGTTTTTTTTCCTTTCGCTTCTGTAATAGGTCAGATCATCAACAGGCCTCTGCTTTGAAATTATATACAGATATATAACTAAGGGAATTATCAGAAAGAGTGATTGCAATAACCCGAATATTACCCCTATCTGCACCAAACTTTCCTCTTTTACCACAAAATATATCCATGTTTCAACGGTAAAATTTGAAGGCCCGCCAATGATCAAAGGCGCAGCGAATCCCGAGAATGAATATAGAAATGAGAGAATTGTTCCACCCGCAGCTCCCTTAATTCCGTTCCTGCCCCAAATATTCACAAACCGGTTGAAACTTCCAGCTCCAAGTAATATTGATGCCTCTTCTATCCCATGATGTGATCTCTCAATATTTGTTGATGTGAGAAAGGCAACAAGGGGGGCGTTGAAGAACGCATTTATTGCAATAATGCCGGTAAATCCAGAGGAAAGATGATGCAATAATGGTATTGTTTCAACAAGAGGTGAACTCTTTCCAAATAGAGAGAGGAATGCAAGAACAACGACTATAGAAGGCATGAAGAATGGAAGGATAATGAATGATTTCAATACCCTGGTATACCTGAGTGCATACCTTCCAATGAATAATCCCAGAGGAAATCCGATTATTAATGACAGGAGAGCACTGTCAATACCCTGGGTAAATGAATTTATGAACGCCTGTCGTGAAAGCATAGCCAGAGTACCTGTGCCAGAGAATGATGAGATTTCCTTAAGAGAGAAGAAATTTATTACAACATAAATAAATGGTATTCCAATAACAAGTAAGAGGAATATGGATGGAGCAAAAAGGAAAGCCCACCATTTAATATTTTTATTTATCATGCCTACTCCATTATGCTCTGCCATTGAAGTATCCAGCTTTCAGAGTTGTTATATATCTCCTGTGCAGAGATATAGTTATTCAGAGGTATTATTGAACTCTGGTTCATTGTTGCTGAATAGGAAGGTGGCATCACGATTGTACTGTTTGCCGGATACATCCATTCGTTTGTGGGAATCTCGTTTTGCACAGTTGGACTCAGGAAATAATTTACAAATTCCTTCTCAAGGGAAAGATTTCCGCTTCCATTTACTATTCCTATATTGTATATTGTTCTCCAGCCATATTCTTTCCCGTTGTATTGTGTGACCGTTGAATTCACATCGTTTCCATAACCGAAATATACATTATATGCAGGATCGGTTAGATAACTCACCAAAAGAGTTTGTGGAGATGATGATTCAAATTGTGTAAATGCTGAGCTCCATGAATCATAGATATTATTTCCGTCAAACTGCTTTATGGATGACCAGAATGTCGTCCAGTTCTGGTGAAGGACATTTTCATAATAAGAAATTTCCCATAATAAAAATCCTTCTCCTGTATCGCTTGTTGTTGGGTTCTCCATAAGAAGATTTGAAGCATTCTGTTTTGTCAAAAGGTTGTTGAATGTGGGATTGAATTGCCCCGATGCCTGACCTGTCTTATTGTAATCTATGCCGAGATATGAATATTCATATGGCGTTAGATATGATGAGGCTGAACCCATTTCCTGCATGAGGGTATTATTTACAAAATTCTCCGGTGCAGTGTATTTGACCAGAAGTCCATCTGAAGCTGCCTTGATCCCGTTGAGATTGGTCAGCCCTATGACTATGTTTGCAATTTCATTGTTCTTTCTGGATTCAAGCGCAGGCAGGCATCCTGTGGATGGCGTTACTATCTTTATGTTTACACCATACTCCTTTTCAAATGTCCCAAAAACCGTGCTATATGTCTGGTTCTTATTTGACCCATATGAGAGAAGACCCCCATAGGTGCATATAACAAGTGTTTTTCCAGACGGGCTTCTATTTTCAATGGTATAGAATATTGCAAAGCCCGCTGTTATGACTATAAGCGCAATTACAATTCCCAGAAGCTTCTTCTCAAAAGGTTTAAGCTTCTTTATTCCTCTTTCTTCTTTATCCGCAGGATTCATTTCAGTTATCTCCTGCCAGAAAAGCGATTTTCGCCAGATGCTTTCCTTCGCCGGTATTACCCGGATCAGGTTCAAGGGTCGGCAGATATTCCTGCCCTCTCAGCACTTGTCGCTCCCCTAGCTGTAACTTTATCTTAAATCAATTAAAAAGACTTTCGTAGCATTGCTTTGAAATGATTTATGAAAAAGCACCAGAAAACGAAACCCAGACTTTCATTTGCACAAAATTATATTATATTACATGTCCTATATCATAATCATGCGATGGTCCGAAATAGACGATGTGATATCATCTCGATGCATCATATCTATTTCAGGAGATTCTCCTCTACTTGAATATTCTGGCAGGCATGAAATATATGCCCCCATAATTGCACGTAAGGTTGGAGACTCTATGACCCTTATCGTGTCTATGAAGAAGAATGAAAATGTGGATAAGTTCACTGCACTTTTTCCACGTATATTCCACGCTGAGGATAAGGGCAATTCATGGCTCATCAAGTCTCCTCTGAAATTGTTTCCTGAGATTTCTATCATTGATGACCTTATCAAAATCCCTTCTGTTATTATGCAGCATCTGTACATGAAAAATGGAAAATTATTCATTGATATAAGATTTCATGAATCCAGAACCAAAGAGATTTCCAACTTTATCGTAGATCATCTGGCAGATGACGGGAAAATTGTTTTGGAATCTTTAATCCCACGATCTAGTGTCATATCATTCCTCACTGAGATGAATTCAATGGTTCCGATCACCTTTATCAGTTACTCGGTCCCTTTGTTCAATGCAGATCCCATTGAAAGGATGCTATCGTCCGGTAACAGCATTGCAGAGATAGAAAAAAAACCCGGTCCCAATTACTGGGCATTGATTTTTTCAAAATCTCCCATAACCAGGCAGGATGATTTTATAACCATATCCAAGGAAGATAATTTATACGAAACATGGGGGAATAATCCCATCTTACAAGAAATAAGGAACATGGGCAACGATAACTCCATATTCCGATTGGTTCACTTTCTTGAGGTCAACGAAGGCAGACTGATAGTTTCGACTTTTATCCCCACGTTTCAAACTATGGAGTTTATCCGGTTAATTTCCAAAATTGGTTTTAATGGGGAAAAACATCCTGTAAAGTTGCGTAGTTTCAGATCCTATGGTGAGGATCTCATTAACGGATCTGCTCTGGAAAAGTACCCATTCAGGGGAGGGGGGATAGCACTGAAATGATTCTTCGAAACTGCGCAGTATTGGAACTTCATGCGGTTCAACCAAAATTTCTGAAAATAGGTGAAATAAGAATGGGAGAGCGGGATCATTTCCATGTCATCGGAAGAGAGGGAGGGAAATGGTTCTTCTACAGGAGGCTTATGCAGCAATTGACCGACGAGGAAAAGAATCTGCTTATGGAGCGGAGTAGTTCTCTAAAAATGACGTTTGACCCATACTCTCCCTCTAATATAATTAGAATGTCCGTCCCGGATTTCCAGGGGCAGTTTTATGATGATATCAACGACATACCAGGATGCAGGGTCTCGCCCATTACGCTTCAGAATGCTGGAAATGTTTATGTTAGCATTGAATTTCATGAGAGTCAATCCCAGAAGGTCAGCGACCGGATCCTGGATTTTATAATGAAAGATGCGCCCTATGAAAGGAACATTGTTCACTATGGCTTGAATCCGAATAATCTTCCATATTTATTGAATTTGTACCTGTCTCTGGGGAATTCCCCGAACAACCTGGCTCTGGTTAAAACCAGATGGATTATCGATAAGGGGATAATTGCCTCAGAGAATCAAGGCGTTTTTCAGAACAGTGGAATTTTTATTCCCAAGCAATTTGCGGACGATGAATCCGATGAGTTAATCTGGCGAATGGATCAGCCTGGAATCAAGGGGGATGCTCTCCATACGGTTGTTGACGAATCGGAGCATTTAGTAGATATGAATGTAAAATCAAGATTCTTTTCTGATTTCTATGCAAATGAAATCAGGGGTTATTGCGGAGCTATCTTCTTTGGTCTTAAGTGCGAAGAAAACGTGCTCACCGACTATTTTATCGTTGAAAGGCATGCACTGGAACGCTTTCTGGAGGGATTGAACAGACATTGGAATCTACCAGCAAGAAGGCATCATTCCAACTATCTGGTGGAGGTGGCTGATCTGGTTGATTATAATGCCCTATCTGACTTTCCATTCTGATTTATCCATTCTGCTCTGATCTTCACGTCGAATATTGGAACTTCCGGTACATGAATTAGTCTTTATGTACAAGATCGTAAAATGGCCTCGATCTGAAACCCACGAATTAATTCGTTAGATCCAAACCTGTTCTTTAGACCATAGATTTTAGAAATGGAAATGACAATTTAAATAAAAAAATGGCTCTTCGGACTTTTGTGCGGGTTCTTATTTGAAAGTTTAACTGGAATTATATAGATTTTACTGAATCTATGCCAATTCCGATCAAGTGCTAACCAATTCAGACTGATAACCCTTAAGGGAAAGCCCATTTTATAGTGGAATAATACAAACGTCAAGTTCTTCCCACATGAAAGCCCGATGAACCAAAGAAATTAAAAAATAATTGGTGGATATTTTAAAGTTCAGTAACTGCCTGCAAAGTTATTTAGAATTGTATTTGCAACTGACTGATCCTGGAAATAGCTGATACCTGACCACGTAAAATCATCCAGCGATGCTGTGTGAATATCACTGGAGAATTTATACAGATGATCATAACCAAAATATGTGGCAGAGTGTACTGATACAACCCCATCGTTTGCTCCGTTGAAGAGAACATATCCCCACCATGGATCATATGTTCCAGCATAGACTGTCCAGATCGTGGTGCCATAATAAGAGTTGACATTGCCCAGAGAACTTGCCAGATTATTGAGGAAATTCGATCCCTGAGTCATTTCATTCACCTGAGTTCCTGTATATCCTGACAGGCCAAGACATTGCGCAAGCCCTGCAAGCGGAGAGCCGTCAAATGGAGATGCCATAAAGATAACGTTTTTCAGATTTATGTTTGTCATGTCAAAGTGTTCAAGCATATACATTGTAACGAGACCCCCCATGCTATATCCAATCATGTTAACGTTAAAATGACTACCTCCAAATATTGTTTCAAGAGCAGTTCCCAGTTCATTCCCAATTGAACTTATGGGTGTGTTTGATGTTCCTGTGAATGAGGAATCGTAGAAAGTATATCCATTACTGAACTGGATTTGGAATTCCCCATAGTATTGAACACTTCCCACAAGATATCCTGCATTAACAAGCTGTTGGTATATGTTAACGCCTGAATGCCATGTGCCTGTGGATGGTGCTCCAGATGTATCTCCCGGATCAAATCCGTGGACCAGAATCACAACTGTCTGAGAATTGCTTATGAGTGAGGAGTCTGTGACTTCCGGTTGCACACTGTTTCTTTCGTTGATGCCTGTTCCTGGTATTCCCTGTTCAAGAATAATGGAAAAGCTGAACAGCATCACCATTATTATTGCTATTGCGCTTATTTTTTTTAACCGCATAATAAATATACAACTTTGATGTATTTATAATTTCTCCAACAAATATATATAGAATAATATAGTTTTTAGAGGCGTTTGCACATAATATTTGTTCCATAGAACTCCGGCTTAAAAACCCTATTAATCCTGTTAGCGGAGTGGATTCTTAAGCTTGATGCCCGGGATCCTTATAAAATCCTTTTCGTTTTCAGTTATTATCTGGTTTATTCCATTTTCTTTCATTGTTTCTGCTATGAGCGAGTCTAAAAAAGGAGCTCTAAATGCCTTTGAAATTTCCAAAGCTGCTTTGACGGTCATGTAACTGTAACTAACTTTTCGCCAGTTTTCTGAAGCTATGAAAGAGTCGACTATCACCCTTGCCGTGTCTGGGTCCACGCCAAGTTTACGCGTTAGAGCGTTATGTAATTCCACAAGGATCTGGTTAGAAATTACACCTTTAGCATAACCCAAGAAAACTTTGCTTACCAATGATTTGCAATTTTTTCTCTTTTCCGGCTCGGAAAGATCATAAGCATAATAAAGCACATTTGTGTCGTAGAAAATTTCATCTTCCATGCAAATCTTCTCTATTGAATTCCCATTTCTTCATCTCTATTCCACTTTCCAGAAGTTTCAAATTTTCTTTGAGCGTATCATTGTTATGACTCTTAAGCCATTCTTCAAGGGCTTCGTTCATTGCCTTTGCAAGGGATCCTTTCTTCTTCCCATATTTTAGCCTCGCCTTTTCTTTGAATTCTTTTTCTATTGCTTCATCGAGATTTACTGTTATTGTTTTTCCCATAGTATAGCAATGACTTTACATATTTTAAACATTTACATAAATGTTTTTTAGCTTTACATTCAACGGTTCAAGATTACCACTTATATATTCAAGAAAATGGTCTTGCCTATATTATTATCTATTCAAAAGACCCTGACCCGGAATTTCTTTTCCTCTTTTTTTCCGAATCAGCATTACAGGTTTGAATCAAAAGGTTTGTGCGGAGCATTTCTGAAACTTCATAAATAATATACAGTCCTGGGAGATGCAAAATTAATTGGACAAATCCCATAGTAACATATAAATAATGCAGTTGTTACCAGATGTAACGGGTTTCACTAAATTCCAGTATTATTTCCTGATTTCAGCATCCATAATTAAACATATTTCGATGTAAGATTTCCGCTATTCCCGAGGATAGGAAATGGTGCTTGCCCATATCCAAAAACTCCTGCTTATGAATAATTCTTCATTAACTGGCTTCCAGATCCTTTTCAAGTATTCCAAGAACCTTCAACGCTTTTGGTTTAATTGAAAAATTTGAGGGAAGATTTCCATAATCCTCCCCGTCTATCTCGACTAGTGCATTGCCATCTAATTGTAATTTCTTTGTTTGAAAACTTATAACCTCTCTGTCGTGTATATAAGAACCATTTTTTAATTTGCGCAGATTCATCAGAAGTTTGGCACGTCCTGCACCTCTGATGATATGAACTGTTAGAAAACCGTCATTCATGGATGCATCGGGCGCAGCCTTTATTCCACCCCCAAAGTACAGACCATTTGCAATGATGATCTCAGAAGCGTCTAAAGTTTCCTCATATTCTTCTGATTTTATGGAACAGGAAAATTTTTTGAAATTATACAGCTCCATCAGTATGGTTGATGTGAAGGAACTGCCTCCTCTCTTCTTTTTGTGAGAATTCATCCGCTTCATTACCTCTGCTCCAAAACCAGCCTCTGCAATATTGGCAAAGTATCTCTTACCAGGTGTTGATTCAACCACGCCCAGGTCTACATTGACAGAGATGTTTCTGTCTATCATATCCTGTATTGAACCCTCCCGGTTTATGCTGAAGTTTCTCACAAAATCTGAGCCTGTTCCTGCTGAAACCGGTATGATGATTATTTCCTTTCCTGCACATGGTTGCACTACCTCATTGAGCGTTCCGTCACCGCCAACCACGGCAATGAACTCATTACCATCGGCTATGGCCTTTTCTGCAAATGCCTGGGCATCTCCATGTTTTTCAGTTATTGAATATGTCAGGTCATATTTTGAAAGCAGATTCTTTACCTGCGGCCAGACATTGGACGCATAACCGCCTCCTGCGTTTGGATTAACTATTGCATGTATTCTTGCAGTCATTTCCTTATCTCCCTGAACGCTGCATTAACAGCTTTCTCTTCAGATTTGCCCAGGTCTTCCCTGTAGATCCTGAAAGCCTCTCTTCTTCTCATTATATCTTCCGGAAATACTGCACACTCATACCTTATTTCATTAACAAATCTGTCTGCTGTTTCAGGTCTCTGGTAAGAAATTTCCGGTTCCCCCTTTATGTGAAACTTCATGCCAAATTTCATGGAAACGATCCTGGCGACCTTTCTAGATGCAGCCCTGTAATTTGTCAGCTTACCCCCAAATACGTTTATAATATAGCCATCAGTTTTAATTACAAAGTCTCTTGGTATCTTACCGGGGTCATCAGAATCCCCTATGAGGGGCCTGATCCCTGCATAGGATGTGAGAACATCCTTCTGATCAAGATCAGGTATAACCTGCTTTGCGCTCCTGATAATATAATCAATATCATCACCTGACGGGTTGAAATCTTCAGGGTCATTAACAAGATTGTCTGTTGTACCGATGACGAGAACCTCACCGGCAGGGATGATGAATATCTGCCTTCTGTCTATTTTCGACATAAAAGCTATGCCCGAATCCATGGGAAATCTACTTCTGCTCACCGTTATATGAACCCCCTTGCTGAGCTTGAATGGCAGAGATGGATTGGTATCTGTCATTTGTGCTATCTTCTCTGCCCATGGCCCTGCACAGTTGATTATCATCCTTGACGTTACCCTTAATGATCTTTTGCCTATTGAATCGTATATTGTTGAGAGGTAGTGTTCTCCAGTTTTTTCCACTGACCTGAATTCACAATAATTCAGACATACTGCACCATTCTCATGCGCACTTACCACATTGTATATTACGAGTCTTGAGTCGTCGCACCATCCGTCTTCGTATTCAAAGTAACCTGTAAATTCAGATGGATATTTTCCCCTGTTTTCATGGAATCGCGGTATCTTCAGTTTCCCGCCAAGGAGGTTATACAGAAAGAGACCTGTCCTGATAGTTGACTTTTTCCATGTGGAATCTCCAATGAGAATGTTGAACTTTATTTTTTTTGAATCTCTAACATTTGAAAGGATATAGTTTCGCTCTTTCAGTAATTCTCTTACCAGCCTGAATTCACGTTCCTGAAGATATCTGAGCCCTCCATGGATCAGCTTGGATGAGCCCTGGCTTGTTCCGGATCCGAAGTCAGATTTCTCAACCAGAATTGCAGAAATGCCGTTCTTTGAAAGTATATTTGCAATGCCTGCGCCTGTGATCCCGCCGCCTATTATGAGAACGTCATAGAAGCCTCCGCTGGCTTGCTCCATGTCCTTCTCCCTGGTAATGTATGAAAATTCCTTCATCTGCTCAATCCTCTGAGAACAGCGGATCGTATATCCTTTTCCTAATTGGTGTTATCTTTTCATCAAGATATCTCTCCAGATATCTTCCCGGACCATGGTGATGACTCACTGCACATCCATTTTCTATGAATTCACGCATTATTGCATCGCGAACACTTTCAAGAAGTTTCATCTGCTCTTCCTCCCTCCAGATAACAAACGTAAAATAGATACACGCACCGGATGAATAAATATGAGATATGTGCGACATTATGATCCCCTTAGCCTGTTCTTCCTCTATCTGATCGGTGAATCTCTGCCGGACTGCCCTGTGAACATTATACAGATTGCTCCATGTTGTGGATGTTTCAAGTGTATCTGGAATCATACCTTTTTTCCAGAGGATATTTCCAAGAGCAGGTCTTGAATACCTGCCTTCAATCCATTGCTTTGCCGGATATTTCCCTGCGTTTATTACTTTTCGGGGTATTTCAGGAGGTGGCAGATTATTGTTGATCATTATGAGCATTGATCCGTTCCTTGCTCCTGTAATTTTCAGATATCCTTCATAGAGTTTTTTTAGTGGTGTGTTAAATTCAGCGTCCAGTGAAATAGAAGTTTCAATTTCGTCTGAGAGTCTTAATACGCTTGGATAAAATTTCATCTTTGATATCTGTTTAATCCCTTCCTCGTAATTCCTGAAAAAGTATGAATTGAAGAATCTCCTGGTTGGTGTTTTATGAAGTTTAAGGGCAACATCTGTTATTAATCCGGTTTTGCCCTCGCCACCAAGAGCAAGTGCTTTCAGATCCATGCCTTCAGAATTCCTGGGAACATACTCCTCCCTGAAAAATCCTTCCGATCCTATCATTTTTACTCCTATGATGATATTTTCCATACCGCCATACTGGTTTGATTCCTGTCCTATAGCCTTTGTTGCAACCCATCCACCTATGGTTGAATATTCGAATGACTCGGGAAAATTTCCAATGGTGAATCCATATTCATGCAGGATATTTTCTGCTTCCAGACCAGTATGCCCTGATCCAAGGATAACATAGTTCTCCCTGAAATCAACTCTTTTAAAATTCTTTGTACTGAGGGCAATTTTGACTTTCCCCTTTGAATATGACAGATCACCGGTAACATTTGATGCTCCCCCAACCGGTATGAGCTGGTATTTTTTTGGATCAAGCTCCTTTATTAATTTTTCAATTGTTCCATAATCCGGGGATACAACTGCCTCCACAGGTTCTGTAGTTTTTCCAAGTCTTGCTGCAAGTATCTCTATTGATGATTTTCCAAATGAATATGATATCCTGTCCTCATCTGAGAAGCTGTACTGATCAGGTGGTAAAATGGAAGAGAGAAGTTTACGAAGCTTTTCATTCTTTGATAATTCTCTTACCCTGAATGAACCATCCCATTCTCCGTTTCCGTTGAACATTAGGAGCTTCTCAATTGAGTGGGCTTTAAACATGTATCTGGATTCCAATTTTCCTGAACCGTATAAAGCTGGAATCTGTGAGACCATGGGGTTGAATGCGTAATGGAAATAATAGAATGATCATTCATTGATGTGGAAAGTGTTATATCCATTTCAGATGTTAAACGAAAATGAAGAAGATTGCTCTGGTACTGGCAATTCTCATGGTTGTTACAGTTTTTGGCACATATAATTCCTCAGCTACAGTTCCATCTGTCACAACAGAAACTCCAATAACCCATGTTGTTGAGATAATGATGGAAAATCATGCCTTTGACAACATATTTGGGAAATATCCATGCGATTCCAATACTTCCTCAAACCAGACTCTGATCAACTCCCTGGAAAAACCAGTTAATCTCCTTACAAGCCCTCCTGACCCATATATTATGAATCAGCTCAAGGCAATTCCCAATGGTACTTACAGTACCGCTGATCCAGTGGAGGGATACTCTGCATATCATCTTGACTGGAATAACGGCAGGATGAATGGTTTTTACAATAATTCTGGACCGCAATCAATGACATATTATACTGCTTCACAGGTTGCTCCTTTGTGGAACCTTGCAGAGGAGTATTCCCTTGGAGACATGTATTTTGCAAGCATGCTTTCTGAAACGTCTCCTAACAGACTCTATAATATGGCCGGTTTTTCACCCGTGATAAACGATTATGGCCCCCCGCCTTATATCCCATTCTCAGAGACTATATTCGGAGAGCTCCAGTCACATGGAATAACGAGGGGATATTACACAAAGGCAGTCAACAGCGATATGAATGTTCTTGGATATATTTCTGGAATAACAGAAAAAACACCGGAACTTGGCAGCTGGCAGGAATTTCTTTCTGAACTGAAAAATAAATCCATTCCCAGCGTTACCTACGTTATGCCAATTGGTGGCCATGCAGTGGATTATTCCAGCGGACCGCCACACAGCATGCTTAAAGGTGAACTTCTGGTTAATTTACATGATTGATGCCATAATGCAGAGCCCCGAATGGAATAGTACAGCCATTTTCCTCACGTTCGATGAAGGTGGAGGATTTTATGATCAGGTTGCGCCGCCATACGTTGGAGGACACATGCTTGGCCAGAGGATTCCATTTATTCTCATTTCTCCTTATTCAAAGGAGAATTATGTTTCTTCTACGGTTCTCAATCATGCATCTATTCTTGGATTTATAGATTATAACTGGAAACTGCCTGCGCTGAACAGATTTGTTTCTCTGAGCAATATCCCGCTGGATATGTTCAATTTCAATACCCCGTACCAATCCGGCAATATTCGAAGAACTCCCATGCCTGTTTTGACAAACAAAGAGTTTCAACTGCCATCTTCCCCTGTATTTTCTCTTGAAATAAATCCTCCTTCCCTGTCGTCCATGTTTCCGCTGCCCCTGCAGATTCCAATTCATAAATTGCCCTACAGCAGAAGTGGAAGCAGTACATTCAACCTTTCTCAGGTAAGTTCCAGTTTGTATGTCGAATCTGATCAATCATATGTACCCTGGTACGTAACAGACCAATTTATGATTGCCAGTTCCGCGCTTTCCATATTCATAGCTGCTATTGCAGGTATTCGGATGAGGAGGAGAATCAAATGAGGATTCCGCCTAAATATCTGTTTCTTTTCGCGCTTGCTTTTGTTAATACATCTCTCGCCGGGTTGATTCTGTATATAAGCCCTGTCTTGTCATATGTGGGTTCTGTTGATCAGATACCCATAATTATTGAGGGCCTATTGACAGGTGCATTATTCTCTTCTATGGCGGGTTTTTTCCTGTCTCTCGTTTCAAAGGTGCAAAAGATAAATTTAATACTTTCAATAATAATCTCTGTTCTTTCCTTTTCCATAATAATGATAATTTATTTCATTGATACCCCGCTTCCTAATTCTTCAGTTTTCCTTGGATCTTTTGCATCAGAATCATTTATCATGATCTTCATTGAGATGTATTATGGCTCTACTGGATATACCAGTGCAAAAAAGCGTTTCTTTTCATCCATTCTGATGCTTATATTCAACATTCTTGTTTTTATCATTATAGCTTTCATATATCTGGATTTTGGGGAGTCCGATTTTCCATATATTCTGGAGGCAGTCATTGTTGTTTCTATTGTTTCCATGATACCATTCTCAGGATTGCAGAATATCTTCACATACCCTTCGAAGAAATGAGGTTGGAATATCCATAGATGCTGTCACATCCTCCCCCAAGCTAACACAGGGGACTTCCCACCTCGGCGACTGGGGGTGTTATTACTGGTAGAGTTCCAATCTCCATGGACTTAAAAGATGGTACTTTTCCTGCTCTCAACAAGGAGTAATCCCCTCGTTATATCTGTCTGGTACATTTTTTTAGAAGTCGTTGTTTGAAAGTAGTTGAGATCGATATTGAAAAGATGTATACTTAACCAAAATTCATATGGTGAAGAAATGGCGGATTCCAGGTTTTCAAAATTTGCTAAAGTGTATTTGAGTCTATATATCGATACCTATATATAGACAGTAGACATATACAGATGAGGTAATGCAAATGGAAAGAATGCATGAAGGAAGATGTGGTTGTGCTGGTAACAAGATGGGTATGAGAAGACACATGAGCGAAGACTTCGAGGATCTGGAAGACTACAAGGAAGAACTTGAAGAACAGATCATGGTTCTTCAAAAAAGGCTTTCAAGGATCAACAGCAAAGAAAAAAGCAAAGTTGAGTAATCGAAAGTACCTGAACCATAACAGGTTGGATTTCGATTGGGAATGTCAGTTCATCTCTTAATGAGACTGGAATTCACATTTCCAGAGATCTAACTTAAATTTTTTTTCCAAAAGAAATTAATGTAAAGAGAGATTGCGAGTAAATATGAGAGATAGATGCAACTGCAGATGTGGCCCCTTTAGTATTAATATGATACCGCCGGGAATACTCAAACCTTTAATTTTAAAAATACTGGAGCAGAGAAATATGCATGGATATGAAATCATGCATGAGATTTCAATTCGCACGAAAGGCTTATGGAGACCAACTCCTGGATCAATATATCCCGCTCTGAGTTCACTGGTAGAGGAAGGATATGTTCAGAGGGAAGAGCAGAAGCAGGGAGACAGACAGAAATTTGTTTACACACTTACAGAATCTGGTATGAACGCTATCAGTGATCTGGGCAAATTCAAAGAAGAGTGGAAAAGCGCTCTGGATTCTCTCGTAAATATATGGTAAGTTAGTTCTATTCAAAATAAGAATCTTCAATCATCCTCAAATAAACATAAATAAGAGATAGCAGAGATATTATGGAACCCGCCATTACTATTATGTAGTCGTACCCGGTTATATATTGAGCAAGGGCAGCTGGCATTATCATGAGATGATTCATTGTTTCGATTATGAGCATTGAATACTGGAAAGGGTTGAAATATTGAATTGATGCCATAATAGAATTTATTGCGCTTACAGAACTGGAAAACACATTCTTCGAACCATCAAATATGATCTCCATAATTGTGAATGCTGTTACCCATGCGATTTCAATAATGGTGGCTAATACCATAATTAAGTTTCTTGATTTTTCGGGATTTTTTGAAAGAGATCCAATGGAATAAATGACTGCCATGAAAACTGTGAGGAAGAATGCTGAAGCAATGATGGATATGGGATAAGCTGCAAAAGGTTCTGTATGAGTGTAGAAAGAATATGCTATGATTGATCCTATACCAATTATGAGGCCGGTGCCGACTGGTATAATGGAGTGTATTATGGGTTCTTTCAGCGAAACCATGCTTTCTTTTGCCGAGGATGGTTCACCTTTTTTTGTCTTAATTTTGGGTGGCGTGAAAAATATCCCTGAAAGGATGATTATGGGTATTATGAAAGAAACCTGAAATATGTCATTCCATATTATTTGATTGTAATTCTTCTGCAAATCAGTGAGATTTGTGACTTCACTGCTGTTAATGTAATAATATTTCGTGAATATTCCACCTGTAGTGAACTGATAGTTTTCGTCTGTTTTAAGATATTTTGAAATTGGTATAACTATATTTGTAAAATTCTGGTATGTCCCCAGAAGTTTTTCCTGTGGATTGGATCCGTATTGGATTGTGTGATTGCTCTTATAGCAGCTCAATGTAACGCAGGAGACATAATTTCCAATAGATGATCCAGGTATAAGATAATAATGAACCATTATTGCTGGTTCGTTTGGATCAGATGGTGATTGCACCATAGCAGAAAAGTAATCAGCTTCGCCACCTAAACTATAATAATCATTAGAAATACTATTAAAATTGTGCGTTCCAAAGATTGTAGTGTATGATAATTTAGATGCATTGAATGAATTACCGGGAGGTTGGGAACACTCGCTGCAATAGCGTAGTACATTGATAATAGCGCACCCATTTTGGTTAGTTACATTTAGACGCGTTCCCGAATAAAGAATCCCTAATCCTTTTACTGGCTCTCCAAACTGATTATATACATAAATTGGAACTCTGTAATATGAATTTGTAGACCTAAGAAAAGGCAATATGGCGACATTTATTTTTGTTGTATCTGTATGCTCTTCTTGAAAAGTATAGAGGGAAAAAATGGATGCTGAAAGAGCAAAGACAAGAACTATTGCAACAATCTTTCCTGCCTTAGGAGATTCAAACATTGTAATGATAAACGAGTGTGGTTTAAAAATATAACTCACACTCAAACCGTAGGATTTGATATTTTCATGTCAAGTAAAACTCCATGATCGATGAAATTATTGAAAAGACTTGTTATGACATCGTATACCTCTATTTTCTTTTCCACGATCTTTATGCTGTATATCGTTATGAGCATGTGATTCATAGGATCGAACATATAGTCTCCCACCTTTAGGTGATCAGGGTTGATGACCCACCCTTCGAACGATGAATTTACTATATAAATCGGTTGATTTGTTAATGTAACCCTTAAGAATCCATTGTTGATCGATATTGTAGCATTGTCGAAAGTGCTATTTTTGTAAAGGAGTCTTCCCAACGACATCTTTCCAGAAGTGTAGTTGTATTCGTATACCTCTGTTCCTATCTTAATTGACTGTATGGGTCTATATCGCTTTGGCCGTAAGAATCATTGAACCTTTTGCGACACAACCTCCTCCTATGCACGGTCCACCGTTTACATATCCATAGTTGTAATAACTGTTTATGTAGGTTGCTGTCCAGGTATTTGTTTGCACATTCATATCATTACCAATATTTTGATCCCCATAATATTGCGATAAATAATAATAATCATACTGCCCTTGTTCATAAAAAGTTGTCACAAAATTAAGAGGAATTTGACCACTCCAATAATACATATCTGAAAATTGTATTGATGAAAATTTAGCGACCTGAGATATAATTTTATCCGTTTCAGGTGCTTCTACTATATATTGGACGTAGTGAGGCGTAAAGGAATGTGCGCAATCAGTGGTAGACCAAGATATTCCATTTGATAGATCAGCGACGCAAAAATAAAATCCGTTACTAACGTGGTATACACCAGCCGCAATTGTATTTCCGTTCTGTATCCCATCACTGCAAGACTGGCCCGGGTATAAACAGGAAGCCTGAGCATTATATATTTCGTAGAAAGCACAAGGATGGTGGTTATAATCTATCGATTCCCATTGATAGCCAGTTTGAGCCAAACAGTTTGTTCCCCCAGAACCGCCTGAAAGTCCGACCCAAGCACTAATTGCAGGATATGATGGGCATGCAACATAATAGGATGGAATTTCAAACCCTGGAGCAGTGATATCTGCGCAGGCACTTGATATACAATTTTGGGAGTACTGATTTTGATACCCATCCCAATTAAAACTACTCTGTGACTGGGACATAGAAGTACTTGTATTTGATGCTATAGACAAAGTTGTCAAATTAGCCACTCCGACAGTAAACTGAATATTCATCGGAGCACTGATTTCCTTATGATTATTTATGCCAAACCCTATTAGGTTCCTGTAACTCTGAAGATAGCTGTAGTTGTTTCTCTTTATAAGAGAACCTGAGAGGGGTTCGGCATAGATATATAATTGAACTTTTCCAGTATTCTGATCAAATGAAGTTCCAACCCTTACTTGTGACATATTGACATTCTGGCTCTCAAAATAATTTGCAATCCTTGTCATATTATTTTCAGAATTTAAGAGAATGACGTCATTTTTTAACCCTGCCGAGAACGATTTATGATGATTGTGGTTAAGGGATTCGTTTACATAATGTGTTACCAATTGATTAATACCCGAAATTGAAACAGAATTTTGATTTTCCATCAATTGATATTGCTGTTCTGGAGAGACAGATAACGAAGAAGTTCCCTGGTTAAGGGCACTTTGTACTGATAAACCTATTACCAGAACCAAAACAGATACTACTATCATTGCTAATGCTTTATTCCTTTTGTTCATCAAAACCTCAACCCCTCCCCCCGATATAAATATTTCGTGATAAATATTGTCACTTCCACTGCAATGGTATTCCGAAGACACAATTGTATTTGCAACAATAATTTTCCATGACTATTCATTAAGATATTCGGTTTTCTGAAATCTTTTTATTCAAGTAATTCCAGTAATATTTCAGAATGAAAGAATAAATAGGGACCCATGCCAAAGAAATTCCATAGCATATGGTGAAAACTTTATTTATCCATAGGACTTTAATTGAGTATGTATAAATTTCCGTCAGAAGAGTGGGCAAATACATATTTTGAAAAGCTAAATGCAAACACGGATTACAGGGATTCAGCTAGGGATTGGGAAGGGGACATAACACTAATAATTAACGCAGATGAAACCATGAAAGAAGATGCATATCTATATCTTGATCTTTATCACGGAATTTGCAGAAAATACATATTCACAACAGATCTGAATAAAATTCCAAAATCCGAGTTTACATATGCTGGAAAATTCGGAAACTGGAAGAAACTAATCAACGGGGAAGTTGATCCAATAAAAGGTATCCTGACCGGGAAGTTCAAGCTCAAGGGGTCCATGGCAAAAATCATGAGATATACAAAAGCGGCAAAGCTAATGGTCAACACCGCATCTCAAGTCCCCTCGGTGTTCTGAATGTGGTTCTTTCGAAGCCCGTCAATAATATATGGAGAAGATTCCATTTCTTACCTGAATGATATTCCGCAGAAGAGAATAACAATATTAACTGATGGAAATATCGTCAGGGCCGGACTGCTCCAGAAGGTCAAAAGCCAACTCCCCGCGGAGGCGAATGTTCTCGTAATAGATGATGTGCCGGTAGAACCAACCCTGTCATATGTTTCCTCTATTAAGGGAAAAATAGCCGGATTCAAACCAGACCTCATAATAGGTCTTGGAGGCGGCTCCTGCATGGATTGCGCAAAGGCTGCTTTTGTTACCTATGAGAGACCTGAACTTGATATGCACGATATTACTCCGCTCATAAATCTTGATCTCAGAAAAAAGTCAAGAATAATCCTCATACCAACAACAAGTGGAACAGGATCCGAATGCTCCTGGGCAGCGGTAATCAGTGAAGATGATCATCAAAGAAAGAATGAATTTGCCTCGCCTGAGATCATTGCAGATTTTGCAATACTGGATCCGATCATGGTAAGTTCCCTTCCTGATATGGTTAGAAAGAGCACTGCAATAGATGCCCTGACACATGCCATTGAGGCAAGAAGCAGTGCATGGAAGAATCCATACTCTGATATATTTGCTGATAAGGCTGTTGAACTTATTACAGCAAATCTCATGGATGCATTAAACGATCATGAAAATATGGAAGCGATTACAAATGTCCATGTGGGTGCCTCAATGGCAGGTCTTGCTTTCTCTAATTCACAGATAACACTGGCTCATTCACTTGGGCACTCTCTTGGAGCACACTTCAACGTTCCCCATGGTATATCCGTGGGTATATTCCTGCCGCACGTTATCCGCTTCAATTATTCTCAGGCAAAGGAAGAATATTCAGCTATAAATAGAAAATTCCCTCCTGCTCTGAGAAAAAAATATCTGTATCTTACAGTTGAAAATTTCCTGAAACAGCTTTCAATGCCTGCTACTGTAGCTGATCTGAAAATTGATAAGAATGAATATGAAAAAAAGATGGATTCTATGGCGAGCCTTGCCCTTGAGTCCACAGGGACGGTATTGAATCCACGAGACGCTGGAAGAAGTGAACTTGAGATGCTTCTCAGGGAGATTGAATGAAATGAAGAGATATGGAAATTTAATCAATGGAATTATGGATAATGAGGGTACAGAATATGATGTCATATCACCAATAGATGGTTCAATATATGCAAAGGCAGTTAAAGCCAGTGAAGAAAAAACAAAAGAAGCCATAGATATTGCCTGCGAAGCAAGAGAAAAGTGGGAGAATATTCCGCTTTCGGGGAGGAAGAAGATATTCGCCAGAATGGTTTCAATTTTTGAGGAAAAACTTGATGACTATGCAAGAATAGAAGCTGAAAATACTGGTAGAACACTTCGCCAGAGCGTGTTTATGGATACCAACATTGCCCTTGAGCACATGAGATATTTTTCAACAACAAATGAATTCAGGAGCAGCAGAAAAATAAAGCATCCAGAATATCCGCAAAGCTATGGCATTGTGCAGAACAGACCAATCGGTGTTGTTGGCGCAATAACACCATGGAATGTACCTCTTCTAATGGCTGTATGGAAAATATTCCCTGCGCTTCTTACCGGGAATACCATGGTTCTGAAGCCGAGCCACTACACCCCGGCAACAACATTTGAACTTGCACTGGATCTGAAAAGGGCAGGACTTCCAGATGGCGTTCTAAACGTTGTTACAGGTGAAGGGTCCATAATTGGTAAGGCTCTTGCAAAGAGTGAAAAGGTTAGAGGGCTTTCATTTACTGGAAGCACAGAAACTGGAAGAAACGTAACAAGAAATGCCGCTGGAACCATTAAGAAGATTGTTATGGAACTTGGAGGTAAATCCCCCAATATTGTTCTTGAAGACGCCGATCTGGAAAGAGCCGCAAAGGGAGTCCTGTTCGGAATATTTCTGCATTCCGGCCAGCTGTGCGAGAGTGGAAGCCGGCTTCTGGTTCAGTCCTCAATCAAGGAAAAATTCCTGCGTATTCTTGGTTCCTATGCGGAGAGAATGAAGAGTGGTGATCCACTGGATATGAATACGGATATTGGGGCAATAACAACTGCAGAACAATATGAGAAGATAAAAAATATGATCCGCAGGGCACAGGATGATGGTGCCAGCATATTCTACAGAAAAACAATTGAAGGGAGCGTTCCCAGGGGAGGTTTCTATATCGGCCCGACCATAATGGATAATTTAACCTCTGGAATGGAGATAGCAAGTGAGGAAGTTTTTGGACCGGTGCTTTCGGTTCTTGAATTTGATAAGGTCAGTGAGGCCGTGGAGATTGCAAACCAGAGCAATTATGGTCTTGCATGCGGTATATGGTCTAAAGACACACAAAAAGCGATAAAAGTTGGTAACATGATTAACGCCGGGACCGTTTGGATTAATGATTATCATCTAATATCTGCAGCTGCACCAAGAGGAGGATTTGGCAACAGCGGAATCGGAAGAGAACTTGGAAGAGAGGGAATCTATGAATTCACAGAATCAAGGCACTTCTTTGTAAGCGATGAAAATAATGAACTGGTTGATCTCTCGTTTGGGTTGATCGTTTCAGATTAGGCGATATATGAAGTTGCTGAAGAATCAAACTTCATGATGAATTTTAATTTATCGCCTTTTCCTCCTTTAAGTTCCCTGATTTGCGGATATATTTGCCACAGATCACCCCTGCTTATTATTGAAGCTGGATGTTCCGGTCCAAAGGTAAAATTGGCCACAATAGATGTCATCAGTCGCGTTCTCCTCTCATCAATATATCCGAGAGAATGAATATATTCATGTGTAAGAAGCATAAAGACAACAGAATTGAATTCCCTGTCTGATTTTGTCAAATGTTTCATCACATTGATGAGTTCCTCATTCATCACGATATAATTGCCCCAGATTTCCCATAGTGCTCCTACATTCCATGGTAGATTTGAAAATGCCAGACCAAGACCGGAGCGCTCCTCATTGAGAGTTTCCCTGACAGCTCTCTTAACCACAGTGAAGATAGCATCAACGTCCATTTTCCCATCGATTGAAAAGGCTTCCTTATCTTCTTTTTCCAGATACTGAAGGTGAAGCTCATTTTTTGTTCCTCTTCTTACCGGAAGACCTCTGGGTTCATATGGAGTAAGATTTCTGTGATCCATACTCCACGATGACCATCATAATATTAACCTTTTTATTAATTAATTGTTTATTTCTTTATGGAAAGAAAATGATGAATTTCCAGAGAAGGTGAATTCTGATGAAACATACTTTATGTAGAAATGCATAATATGTTCCATGGCAAAGAAAGCGATCAATTTGAAGGATGATTTAAAAAATAGAATTTTTTCAGATTCCATAATGGATGGGAATGTTATGTATATATCCGGACAGGTTGGAACTGTTGAAGGGGATGATAATTCCTTTGAGAAGCAATTCAGGAGAGTTATGGAAAAGTTGAGTTTAATCCTTAAAAAAGCGGACATGTCTCTTGAAAATGTTCTTCGCCTTGGTGTTTATCTGAAGGAAAGAACTGACTTCCAAAAAATGAACCAGCTTTTCACTGAATTTTTTCCAGAGAACCCTCCTGCAAGATCCACCATAGTTACTAACCTGGTCAATGAAATTATGCTCGTGGAAATAGATGCAATAGCGTCCAGATAATTTATTTTTACTGTAAAAACCTCATTGCTTCATAATGGCAACAGCAGGCTCAGGAGTGTTATTGTAAGAACTGGAAAACCGATGATAAAGCCTGTCTTCATATAGTAAAGAGGTTTTATATCGATTCCCCTCTTTTTCTGGAGAGTATAGAGCCAAAGAAGCGTTGCCAGAGAACCTATTGGCGTGAATTTTGGACCGATGTCATTGGCAATTACACTTGCATAAGCCAGCGTCAATCCATTGTGAATCTGTCCGATGGCGAGACTTGCCAGAAGCGTGGATGGCATATTATTCATTGTAGCTGCTATGGCAGCGAAGAGGTAACCTGAAAGCAGCAGATGTATGGGATATGGCAGGAACATTGTTGCCTGAATCAGATAAACCATTATTGATGTGAAGCCATTGGAACCAAAGGCATAAACAACCATATACATACCAAGTGAGAAAATTACAATCTGCCATGGGGCCTCTTTGACGGCTTTCTTTACATCCACTTTTCCCTTAAGTTTTGAAATGATTGCAAGGGCTGCTACCAGCGGAACAGAAATGAATGCAACCGGAATATCATAAATGCCACCAATGGAATTTCCCACGATGAGAAGAAAAATGACAGGAATAAATAATTTGAATACCAGAGGATCCTTAATCGCATCTTCCGGATTGCTTAAATTTTCAGTATCATAACTCTCCTGGATATCTTTTCTGAAATAGATGTATAGGAAGAATATACTTGCGCCTATACTCACAAGGTCAGGAAAAATCATGGCCTCTGCGTAGGAAAGAAAAGATATGTGAAAATAACTTGATGTTACAATATTTACCAGATTGCTGATGACAAGAGGAATGCTCGACGAATCTGCAATAAAACCGGTGGCAATTATGAATGGGATCATTGCCTTTCCGCTTATCCTGGTCCTTACAAGAAGTGAAACTACTATTGGCGTCAGGATCAGTGCAGTTCCATCATTTGCAAAAAACGCAGATATGATGGCTCCAAGAAGTATGAGATATACAAACATCCTTTTCCCATTGCCTTTGGCAAACCTGGCAAATTTGATTGCCGCATATTCGAAGACGCCTGCCTCATCAAATATTATGGATGATATTATTATTGCAACGAATGTAAATGTCGCATTCCATACAATATTCCATACTATCTCTACCCCATGAAGACTCAAGATCCCAAAGACAAGGGCCAATAGTGCGCCAAGTAGTGCGGAATAGCCAATTGGAATGTTCTTCGGTTTCACTATTACCATGAAAAGTGTGAATAGAAATATTCCCAGAGATATAACGAATTGAATATAATTCATAGGATTACCGAACTTTCAGAAGATTATTCATAATTGTAATGCAGTATTATTTGTTATGGTTCCTGAGTGCTCTGACCCTTGCCTGAATCTCGTCTCTGATCTTCCTAACCTCTTCTATGGGCTTTCCCTTTGGGTCTTCCAGATTCCAGTCCTCAGATTTCTTTTTCATTTTTCCAAGAAGCACTGCGGGACATACACTTTCAACGGAACACCCCATGAGAATTATTCTGTCTGCCTCATCTATCATCTGTGCATCAAGGTACTTTGGTTTTGATTGTGAAATTTCAATGCCAACTTCCTCCATTACCTTTACAACAGTTGGATTTACCTCACTGGCAGGAACTGTTCCTGCACTTGAAGCGTTCAGACCAATGGATCGGGCAAATGCTTCTGCCATTTTGCTTCTTCCTGCATTTTCAATGCATACAAAGAGAAACTTCATTCCTATCCCTTAGTAATGTGCTTTGAATTAATATATTATAAACTACAAAATATTGTAGCGATCATGATAAATTCATTAGTTTGTTTATCCTCCATAGTGTATGGAAGAAACTGAAACTTGCCTGTGCCATGCAGAGGAGATATTTGCAATACTGGGTAAAAAATGGGTTATACCAATAATTAATATAATGGGCAATTCTACGAAAGTATCATTTAACGAAATAGCAAAAAAATTACCAGATACATCCCCTTCATTGATTTCCAAAACGATTAGAGCACTTTTATTTTATAAGATTGCAAAAAAGACCTCGGCTGGAAAATCCCCATCCAGGGTTCTATATGAATTGACACCGGAGGGAAATCAACTGAGGAGAATCATTGTATCTATGGAGATCTGGATCGTGGATGGCAAAATAGATGCAAAAGCAAAGGAATGTAACGATGAGCTTATGATTTTTAACGTTTAAGTTCTCATGCAAAAAAATAATTTTTCATGAACCATGAAAAAGCGCTGGGAGGGAGATTCGAACTCCCGAGCTACGAGAGCACAGGCTTTCCAGACCTGCGCCTTACCAGGCTAGGCTATCCCAGCTTAACTTGGGCAGATTGTGTGTTGATATATAATTTTTTGACATTTATGCACAATAAATCCCATATGTTTTGCGGGTATGATAATGCGGATATCAAAGATCTTGAAAAAGACAACCATTACGCCCGGGGGGGAGATTCGAACTCCCGAGCTACGAGAGCAACAGATCTCGAATCTGCCGCCTTACCAGGCTGGGCTACCCCGACATGTCAGGTAAATTTCAACCACTTTAAATTAACTTGCCTTTCCTTGCACTCAACAACCCTGATTATATTAAATAAATTAATTGATCAAAAGGCTGTTTCCTGTTCTTTCCATATTTATCAGACACGCTTCTGGTTGGGAACAGTAACACACCACCCGTTGCTTCTGAACTTAATTTCCAACTGGTCCAATGATTGCACAGCCAGTTATATAATTACAGTTTCAGTTTCCTGTGCTCCACCATTATGCATTTATCCATAACTACTGTCATACCGCTATCCGATGCTTTCTTCCCTGCCTCTTCATTTATAACTCCTAGCTGCATCCATATGGCTTTAGGTTTTACTTTTATTGATTCCTCAACTATTTCCCCAACAGCTTCCGGTTTTCTGAAAATATCCACTATATCCAGTCTGGTGTTCTTTGGAATGCTTGAAAGATTGGGATAGCTTTTAATTCCCTGCCAGTTTTCAAGTGATGGATTTACAGGTATAACATTGTATCCCTTTGATACCAGATATTTTGCAACTCCAAAGCTATCTCTCTCCTGCTTATCGGATATGCCAACAACAGCAATATTTTTGGAATTCTTCAATAATACTTTGATATCTTCATCCCTGTTTATTATCATAAATTGAGAATACGTGCCCTTTTATGAGTTTATTGGTATGGTAAGGGTTTTTTTAAATTTGGAAATGCTAATAAGGTATCTGGTAATTCCATACCTTATTATGTTCTGTGCAAAGTGCGGTACACTGATGGTTATGTCAAAGGAAAAAGGCGTTTGTCCAAGTTGTGGATATGAAGAAAAGAGAACTGCAGCAAAGGCGGCCGGAAAGATTCTGACCAAAAGTACAAAAAAGGAAGTTATAATGATCAGGGAAGAGAAAAACACTGAACCGCTGGATTCTGATGCAGTTTGTCCAAAATGCAAAAACACCGGTGCTTATTATCTTCTGAAGCAGACGAGATCAGCAGATGAACCGGAAACAAAGTTTTACACCTGTGCATCCTGTGGTCACAGGTGGAGAGAATATTGAGATTCTGGATTATTGGCAAGGGAAAACGATAAATTGAAGAATAGAGATGTGAGTCTCATATGGTGCTGGAAAGTTTATCAAATTCATTGAAGGAAACCTTTAGAAAAATCTCAGGTGCCAGCTACATAAGCCCTGAATTGATCAAAGAAACAGTTAAAGATATCCAGAGGGCACTCCTTAAATCAGATGTGAATGTGAAACTTGCTTTGTCCCTCTCAAAAAAGGTTGAACAGAGATCACTTGAAGAAAAACCTCCTCAGGGCATGCCTCCGCAGGATTTTATCCTGAAAATTATTTATGAGGAACTCCTGTCAATTCTTGGAGAAGAATCAAAACTTAAACTTCAAAACCAGACTATAATGCTTGTGGGTTTATACGGTCAGGGAAAAACCACCCATGCAGGAAAACTGTCAAGATTTTTCATAAGAAAAGGTCTTTCATGCGGACTTATTGCATGCGATGTCCACCGTCCTGCAGCGTTTGAGCAGTTACAGCAGATAGCAAAGCAGACAGGAGCAAAATTCTTTGGAATTCCCGGAGAGAAAAATCCAGTAAAGATTTACAGAGCTAGCGTACCTGAGATGAAAGAAATTGCAGTTAAGATCGTTGATACCAGTGGCCGTGATTCCCTGGATGAAGAACTGCTTAAGGAGCTTGCTTACCTGAAGAAGGAAGTAAACCCCGATGAAATATTACTTGTTATTGATGCAACAATAGGACAGCAGGCTGGAATTCAGGCAAGGGCACTTCAGGATACTGTGGGGATAACCGGAGTTATAATCACCAAGATGGATGGAACCGGAAAAGGAGGCGGAGCCCTAAGCGCAGTTGCAGAAACAGGTGCGCCTGTTTACCTTATTGGAACGGGCGAGCATATTGAGGACATGGAAATATTCAATCCAAAAAAGTTCCTTCAGAGGCTTCTGGGAATGGGTGATATTGAAGCAATAATGGAAATAGCTCAGGAAACGGACATAACTGAAGAAAAAGCGGAGGAAACTCTGTCGAAGATGATGTCCGGGAAATTTAACCTCAAGGACATGTATGAGATATGGGAAAAGTTTTCGAAACCTTCAATTTTAAAAAGGCTTTTTGAGTCGCTGCCCCTGGCTAAAATACCGGGCGCTGCTAAAACCGGAGAATTAGATCTGGATCAGGCTGAAAACCGCCTTTCGAAATACAGAGTTATGCTTGATTCAATGACATATTATGAACTTGAAAATCCGGATGAAATAAATGCAAAGCGGATCAAGAGAGTCGCAAGGGGATCAGGAAGCACCGAAGCTGATGTCAGGCACATGCTGAAGGAATTCAAGTCCATGAAGGAAAATGTAAAAATGATGAAAGGGAACAGGGGATTCAGAAAGATGCTAAAGGCACAAATGAAAAGTGGTTCCGCCTTTAATCTTGATGAGGAATGATTTCTATCTTTTCCTGAAGAAGGTTACTATTTTTTCTATTTCACTTATTTCTCCGTTGAGAATCTTGTCTCGCGATGGAGTTGAGTTAATCCTTTCCTTGATTCTGTTTATCTCTGAGACATATTTTTCATATTCCGCATCGCCGGTAATTTGCTTCTCGATAAACCCGGCTGCTATTGCAGAACTTTCAAGTGCCATATCTATTCCGAAACCGGTGGATTCTCCAAACAGTCCAGCACTTTCCCCTACCGGAAAAACATTCTGTCCCATTCTGGGAACACAGGTATGAAATTTCTTTTCGTAGTTTATGACAGCGCTTGGTTTTATTGATCCTTCATCTCTCTTCTGAGAATCAAAGTGATCGGATTTCGTTATTATTGCTTCCTCCCAGAATCTTTGATTCCTGCTTCGCAAAATCATTGAATTTTCATCTATTTTCAGTTCAAGACTGCCTTCCATATCACCGGTAAAAAAGCCCCTGCTCAGGATTCCTTTAAAACAGGCATTCCTGCACTCATCGCTGTGCAATGCGTTTACTATGGGCTGACCACCTGTTGCCACGATCAGATATTTTGCAGTAATGTTTTTATCTTTACCCTCTGTTTTTAATCCAGCATGGATTTCATTATTTTCCTCTCTATATGAAGTAAGTTCCGATCTTATGAGGATATCTGCCCCTACGTTTCCAGCAGATACCAGTATATTGCGATCCAGTTTTTCTCTGCTGAATTGCATTATTCCCCTGTTTTCTTTTAAATTTAATGTAAAATTCTCTGAGAAAGCTTCAATCTCCATTTCACGATGAACTGCCAACGATTTTCCAAGCCAGTTTCCCAGATACTTTTTTGCCGGATTCTCTCCTATGAGACACATACCTGATGGAGGAGAGCCCGCGTCTATTCTCTTTTCTGCGACTATCACTCGAAGCCCGGAACCGGCCAGTAGAAATGCTGCATAAGCACCGGAAGTTCCACCACCGGCAATCAATACATCATAATCCATTCATTGCCATATGTCGCCTTTAGATTAAAAGCTGAGTTCTTTTGTTGAATTACCGGATACTTTTATTGGATAAAGTTCCAGGTATAAAATGGAAATTATATTTCAAATCCCTCACTGAAAAAGCCTTTTTATGTGATATTGCAATTTGCAACTATATTTGTCATACGCATATTATCAGTTAGAAAAACTCAAAATCCTTCATATTAAGCAATGTTCTTTATTAATGAGATACTCACATTTCTGGAGACATAGTCGGAAATGAAAAAGTTTAATGAGCAGGATATAAGGTTAATGATTACAAAGATAAAGGAGCAAACCCCTGAACATTATTTTGAATTCAAAGACCCATTCTGGATCATGATAACAACAATTTTATCTCACAGAACAAAGGATGAAGTGTCAAATTTAGCTGGAAGAAATCTCTATGAAAAATATCAAACTGCTCTTAACCTCTCAAAAGCCGACGAGGAGGAGGTGTCAAAACTCATCTCAAAGGTTGGATTTGCCAATGTTAAAGCGAAGAGGGTTATAGGGGCGGCCGAAATTGTTATTAATGATTTTGGAGGCAACGTGCCAAACGATATTGATCTTCTTATGAAAATTCCAGGTATTGGAAGGAAAACTGCAAATGTAATACTTTCTGATGCTTTCTCGATTCCTTCCATAGCAGTTGATACCCACGTTCACCGAATTTCAAACAGAATCGGGTTTTGTAATACCAGCAAACCTGATGACACCGAAGAATGCCTGAGGAAACAGATTCCTCATGATTTGTGGCTGGGGTTTAACCCAGTGCTTGTGGAATTTGGAAAAACCATATGCAAGCCAATCACGCCGAAATGCAACGTTTGCTCCATAACTGAATATTGCAATTATTTCAAAAAAATCCAAAGCAAAAACAGAAAATAACTTTTCCCTTTATAAATATTACAAATCTCTCAATTTCCTGATTCAACATGATATCTGAGAAATGCGCAGATACCTCCAAGACCCTGAACTATTTTCCCATATTCCGTTTCATCGCTGAAAATAGTTACCTTTATTCCATAGGAAGAGGCTTTTTCAAGAAGCTTAATGGTTCTTTCATTTCTAAATTCTGTTTCTGTTATCATGATCTCTTCGATGGCTCCCGTATTCATTGTTTCTAAAACATTATCATAACCGTAGGTAACATTTCCGTTCCTGGAAATTTCCTTTAGAAGTCTCTCTGTTTTCTCCTTTTCCATTTTCAATCTTGAAACATTTCCTATGGAAGCGAGCGACGGATCAGTCAGAACTTCATAAATTGCATTTTCATCACTTCTTGTAGCAGGTATCGTTGTAACTTTCACTTTAGAAAATTTTCCTGATCCTGTTAGATATTCAAAGAGCTTTTCCCTTTCAAATCCGGGGCCGGCAATAACAATAATCTTTATTGCAGAAAATGAATTTATGGCCCTTTCTATTTCTGAATAATATGTGGATGCGGATTTCTGCTGCTCATAACCCTTTCCACTCTTTCCTGAGAATATTCTTCCATGGGATTCAATACCATATGCTTTTATTGTAAAAATGTCGCACTGTTCATCATCAAGAACAATGAACAGGATATCGTTTCCAACCCATTTCAGCTGTGCCTCGCCTATGAGATCCTCTGAAGCTTCCGACCAGTTTTCCTTGAATATTTCAACTTCATCCTGTGGTGACACATTTATTGACTGGTAGTTCCCCTTAATTTCAGAACTGCTCTCCACTATCTGTCCGCTGATCCTTAACCGCCCTGTAAACGGTTGAAAAAATGTCTCTTCCACGTTAACCGTAACCTTTGTGGGCGTTCTTTTCTGTTCCTTGTTTCTTTCCATATCCCCTTTTTTTTCTTCTCTCCTTAAAACAGTGGCTCTGACAAGATCTCCTCTGGAAATTATACTCCTCAGGTACCACAGATCATCATCGTTTTCTATGAGAACTTCCTTCCAGCCTGGTTCCTCCGGTAAGTTTCTTGCCTTCAAGTATAAACCCCGCATTCCTTGAGAATTTTCAACATGTTGTCTGTGTGTGAACCTTCCCAGAAAATTCTACCACATTTTGGGCAGGTTTGAAGCCGCTTCCCTATGACATCTTCATGGATTAATCCATTATCTGTTTGTTCATATGCTATCAGCAATAAATTGCAAATGACGCACCTGGTAAGGAAATCATCCCTCTTCACAGGAATTTGCAAATTGATTTCCTTTATCTGCTCACGGATATCCGTGCTTCTGATAAGTATTGAATTTTTCTGTACTGCTGAAAATTCTATATCTCTTGTGACAAGAATCCTTTGATTTTCATTACAGTATAAACCCAGCATGTTATCATCAAAGCCAGGCATCGCATTTTCAGTGTCTATTCCCATTATCCTCATCCATTTACCGAGCCTTAAAAGCATATGATCCACTAGATATTTATTGCTCCTCCTTCCACCTCCGTATAATGGCATTTTCCAAACCGGATAAATCAAGAATCCTTGACACCACAAAATCGGCCATATCATCCACACTTTTTGGAAGTGTGTAAAAAGCAGGCATTGAAGGAGCAATTATGGCTCCTGCCCTTGTTAATCTCAGCATGTTTTCCAGTGCGATTTCACTTAATGGCATTTCTCTTGGCACGAGAATAAGCCTTCTGCGCTCCTTTAAGCATACAGATGCAGCTCTGGTTATGAGAGAATCTGATATTCCCGCAGCTATCTTTGCAAGAGTATTCATGGAGCAGGGCATAACTACCATCACATCGAAAATAAAGCTTCCCGAACTGACCCTTGCGGCAAGATCATGATCATCATAGGAGTAACTTGCCATCTTTTCAAAATCTATAGACGATTTCCCCATCTCATAATTTATAACCTGATCTGAATTTTTTGAAATTATCAGGTGAATCTCGTTTCCCATTGCTGCCTTCATATATTTCCAGGCAAGAATGCTGCCAGATGCACCAGTTATTCCAAGTACAATTCTTTTTTTCATTATACGGATAATCTGTCAATGAATTAATTTATTCCTCTTTCCATAAAGAGATCCGCATTATTCAAAAAATAACTGAACAAAATATAAGATCATCATGCGTTGTTTCTAAAGTTTGTACCAAAAATATCATTAGTGCATGTGAGGTATTATGGATTATGATATCAAAGAAGATTATAGCGGGAGTGATCATAGTAGTGGTAATAGCAACCGGTTTGCTTTACTATGAATATGGATACAACACAGGAGGGAAGCTGAATATTTCAGTTGCAGATTCAGCAGGGCCTGGAGTGTCAGCAGTTTTTATAACGTTCAGTGGAGTGGAGGTTCATTCAACGGGGGGAAATAACAGCAGTGGATGGCAGAGCTATAGTATGACCTCCACAACCATTAACATATATGATGTTACCACAACAAACCCTTCATTTCTTAAGGCATTAAATCTTTCAGCAGGAAAGTACACCCAGATAAGACTGGAACTTCCCAGCGTCGTTGCAACTATAAATGGTGTTAACGCAACATTGACACTTGCGTCTCAGTATGCTCTGGTGATTCATCCTTTCACAATCTCGTCTCATGCGACAACAAACATGGTCATCGATTTCACTCTGAATCCGGCTTCAATGATAACAAGCGGTGTGTTTACACCAGTAATTGGCTCTGTCCAGGTATCCTGATCTCTATGAATTGCTATGGGTCACATTCTTTCCATTGATAATTTAAACATGATAAGGGTAACCTATCATGTCTGTGATATCGGAAAATTGTTATATTCCAATTCATATTTACCCCAAGATACCAAAAATGATCATTAAAAGGAAAGCTGTTGTGTTCCCAATAATTGCTGTGCTATTTTTAGTCATGATACCTTTCGGGTCCAATGCAAGCACCCCGAATATTTCTCCGCCGCCAGCTTCATTGCCTGTCCAGCTCTATTATACAAATACAACGCACTATACCATAAATGCGTATGACTGGAATCAGATAATCAGCACTGTGCTGGACAATACCAGCCTGGTGTCATATCCATGGGCAAATAATCTAACGCAGGCACTGGTATTTTTCGATATATCATATACTGGAATGAATCCTTTTGGACTCGAATTCATAGTTGCGCTTTCCAAGGAAGGGGGCTCTCCAACAACACAGAATGCCACCATTGCATTCAAATCAATAGAAAATATGCCTTCAAAAGTTTCAGGCTATACGAATATTCAGGCACTGGATGCAGGAGCTTATCCAGGTTTCTCCTGGTCAAAACCCGTAGATAAACCGGGAATTCTGGAAGAGGAGTATTACATAGTTCTGATTGCAATTGTTGCCTCTGTATTCGTGATGTATTTTGTATTCAACAGAAGAAGCTAATTGCTGAAAAATAAACTACTGCTTCTTCATTACAAATTTTTTGCCATCGAGATCAAGACCATACTTTAACGTACCGTTTGAAACCTTTTCCTTTATAACCTTCCCAACTGATTTAAATGATAGATTGAGCTCTCTGCAATGTTTTCTTAAATCTCCAAGCGAAATATGTTCTACGCCATTTAAAAACAACTCTATTTTATCCTTATTTCTGGTTCTTTTCAATATTCTCACAGTGAAAAATGCACCTATGGTAACTATGGGGATCATGATTGGCAGATTTGTTATACTGATTGTACTGTACGAATTAATTATGGTCTGATTTCCGAACTGTATATGAACTGTAATGAAATCATAACCCAGCGGGAGTGTACCATTCAGGCGAATTCCACTGCCGGCTTCCCTGTCATTTACGAACCATGTTATACTAACTTTGGAAAGCCCGTAACCTCTTAAATTCACTGTAAGGGAAGGATACTTTCCAATAACAAAACCGGTTATGCTGCTTGATGTAACATCTGGAAAATACTCGTCCATAATTTTTAATTTGAGCGATATATTTTGATTGCCGCAAGCATCCATGGCGTAAATGGAAATATTGAATAAACCGTCCCCTGGTGGTGAAATGTCAATGAAATTGCCGGATAGTTGAATTTTATTTTTCCCCATTATAAAATATTTCTCTATTATTGGCGTCCTGTCAGTTATTGAAAAGTTTAATGCTATAGACTTATTTTTAAGGACAATGGAATAATTATTGGTTTCTATTAATATGATTGGTTTTGATGTGTAGTAATATATCAGTATATTTTTTGTTGCGTAGTTCAATGAATTACTCACCACAGTAATTCTTCCCATATATGTGCCTGTACGGTTAATCTGAATTGAACCGTTGGTGAATGAAATTCCTCGCTGAACAGATGTTAATTTGGCTTTTAAACCATCAGGTATGTTTAATGCGATGGCAGAATAGTTTACAAAATATGTAGTTTTCAAATTGAGAGATGGAATGGTGTTGTTCACAGCAAAGGATGCGTTAAAATATGAAACTGTACCGGACAAGGATATTATTTTCATGTTCATGAAATAAAGACCATTCTGCAAAAACTGGGCTGAGGATGAGTTTAACGAAAAGTTCACAAAATTGCCATATATTCCATATAACACTTCTTTTCCATTCTCACCGGTTATATTCAGATGAATAACAGATGATATGTTTGAATAGAGCAGGAGGTTGAGAGAGTTGTTCACTGAATTTCCTGTGAACGAGTAATATGTATCGTTTGTAAATGAGTATGAAATGCCGGGGTTAAACGAAATCACCGAAAAGTTTGCTGTCTGCAATACAACTACATTTCCCGCCGAATAACGGCCCTCAATAATCATAGAGAATCTACCGTTGCCTATATTTTCAATATTAACCATGTTTTTCTCAGTGGTTTCATTGAAAATTGTACTGTTATGTCTGTTGATTTTAATAATGTAATATGAAACATTCCCGAGACTGGAAAATGTAAGATTAAAGCTATCTTGCTTAAAGTATGCGCCACTCATTATGGATGAAGAAAAGAGAGAATGGTTCTCCTTAATGTAATGATAAAATATTGAATAGTTAAACTCAAGCCCTAGATAGTCGAAAACTGTATAATTGAAGAATATAAAATTGCCTTCATAATTTTTAGGGACAGTGATTTCAATTGCGTTTCCAGACGTTTCACTGACCGTATGGTTAAAACCAAATTCTATTTTTGCAATTCCCACTGGATCATTAACTGTAAGATTCAATAACTCTCCAGGGAAAACCGTTGAATTTTCCTGAATTGACAGGTCTGATAATGGTTTGGCGTTATCGATAGTAATGTCCCCTGACATATTTGTAGAAAACCCGTTCTCTGCTTTTACCCTCAATTCATACGGGAAGTATCCATTCTGAAAACTGTAAGTGTTTATTCTGAAATTTGAACCGTTAATCGCTCTAATATTTTTCCCAAGTATATTCAAAGTTGAAGTGTATGAAAAAGAACTGTTTATGGAGAAATTAAGGTAAGTAATTCCTGTTAGAATAGGATGTTTTGGAGCTGAAATTGTTGGTGAATGCCCCACATATATTCCGGCCCCGGAAAGATTGCTCACAGTAATTTCTGAACTGTTCATTCCTATTAGGATTGAATATGAATCAAAATAGGAAAAAGACGATGTTCCCATAAAATCACCTGATATTTCCAGTGACCCGGATGAATTTGATAAAATTACTGACCCGTTTGACATATACCATAGATTCTCATGTGTAAACCACAGGAAAGTACCATTTGGAAAAATTAGATTTTGATTGAACCATAAGACCCCTGGAGGAGTCTTCTGCTCACTTATTGAAGAATCAATAATTCCATTTTCCTCTGACCATATGTGGATATTTGGTTTGCCATAAAGTGTAAAATTCGAAACAGAATTTGAAGTAATTTCAAGATCAGATGATACTGTGTAAGATGCTAAGACATTATCAGTCTGGTTATATATATCAAATTTAGTGTTGTTCCATGTCGGCTCAGAATATATGACACTGCCGGATTCCATACCTGGAGTAAGTAAGGTCCATAGCCCTGTATTGGGTGAAAGACTTTCCATCGTCCCGTTTTCTTCAATGATAAGTAGATGATCACCTGCACGCGTGAATGATCCATTGCCGCAATTCAAAGTTGATGAATAGTTGAAAATTGATAAAGTGGACAAATTCAGAGAAATAATACAGCACCGGGATTCGTTTCTGTAAAGTGTGTAGAGATTTTCACCAATATTTATCCAGCTGACGGGGTGCCCAAATCTCACTGTTAAATTGTCGTGCCATGTTGAACCGTTGACAACATTCATGAAGTTTATTGAATGCGCAGAATCAAAAATAACCGTATTCATGATCCTGTCAAAGTACGGTCTTATGGCGATTAAAGCATCTAATGATTCTGAAATGGTGAACGCCCTGGAATACGGATCTATCCTGGCAGGCGAATTAAGAACAGGAAATGACCCGTTCACAGATTTCAGAGAGTATAATGTAAGATTATAATAATTACCTCCGAACTCCATGTAGTTGTCTGCGGTGCTGCTGTATAAGGAAGAAGTGCTAAATATGTATGGGACGTGAATTGAATTCTCCACGCTACTTCCAAGAGATATATATACGCCATGTTCAACGTCCGGGAAAACCCTATTTGAAGTTCATATTCCTTATTCTGAAGTATACTTTCATTAATGAATTCGATACCATTGCCGTAGTTTAACCTCAGGATATTTCTATTATTTACACCAAATGATATACAGAACATCCTGAGATTTCCCTCATTGAAAATTATTTTTACATTGGAAAGTGAATAACTCATGTTAAAATTCCATGAGAATTTCAATTCATATGCCCAGCTGGGGCTCTCTTTTAGATTGGCCCGCAGAAAAGATTCATTATAGAAATCCCCCGCACGTACATTCATTGGAAGGTTTCCGTAATCAGAGGTAAGGCTGAACTGGCATGCTGTAGAATTTACGGGACAGTAAGTTATGTTATTGTTTGTCAAAAGAGCGCTGTTCACTGTACCTCCATAGTTTGGTTTATATTCATTAATTACAGGAATTGAACTGGTAAAAAGTATAATTATTATAATTATGCCAATTATTGCACTAATTTTCACCTCCGGTCATTACTGTATTAACATTAATTTTACGCAATTTCCTTCCAAAACCCTTTGCAGATATGAATTAATTTTTAATTAAAGGAAAATTAAATTATCCCGCTTCGCTTTGTCTATTTATGACCGGTGAAAATAGAGAACAGATCTCTGAAGTGGTCGAGATGAATAAGTTAAATTTTGACAAGCCAGTGGTTATTGGAGGCTTTGTTGGTCAGACTATGGTAAGCATTATTGCAACCAGTTACATCATATCGCAACTGGGAATGCATCAGGTTGCCCATATGAAATCAAAGTTAATTCCGCCTGTGGCAGTATTTGTAGGGGGAAAGCTTCGGCACCCGTTCAGAGTATACTCCGGATTAAACGGGAAATTAATGGTAATCCAGTGCGAAGTTCCCATTAAAGAGGAAAATCTCTATGATGTTTCTGAGACACTTATCAACTGGATTCAACAGTTCTCACCAAGGGAACTTGTAACACTGGACGGTGTTCCAACGCAGGAACCTCCCGATGAAAGGCACACATACCTGGTAGCAGGATCAGACAGATTGAAGGATCTGGCAAAGAAAGGAATTGCAAGCGCAGAATCAGCCGTCATATTCGGTATTGGCGGTGCACTGCTCAATGAATGTATAATCAAAAAAATGCCGGCTATTTCACTTTTGACCCATGTGTCATCCACACTTCCGGACCCTGACTCTGTTCTCACTCTCATTAAATCGCTGAATGATATATATGATCTGAAAATCCAGACATCACTTCTGGAAAAGACGGTTACCCAGCTTCATGAAGAACTTGAAAAAGTTATGAAGGAGTATAACGAATCGCAAAATGCTCCTGCTCCGAAGAAGACCCCTGAATCCATGTATGGGTGAAAATATTTATTGGAAATGTGGCATAAAGCCACCTGAATAATTAAAATAAACCTGTAATTATGCCATTTTCATTTATATCGATGCCGTTTGATGCTGGCTCCTTTGGAAGGCCGGGCATTGTCATAACACTTCCGAGATATACTACCACAAATTCAGCTCCGGAAGAGAGAGCCACAGATGTTACAGTGATAGAAAAATCTTCAGGCGCATTGAGTTTTAATGGATCATCAGATATGGAATACTGTGTTTTTGCCATGCATATTGGAAGCTTACCGTAACCTAGCTTTTCAATCTTCTTTATATTGCTCTGTGCTGTCCTGGTATAAATTACCTCCTTTGCGCCGTATATTTTTTTGCCTATGTTCTCTATCTTTTCTGTTAGTGTTTGATCCATGGAATAGGTATATTTTACAGAAATTGGATTTTCAGGCATTCTTTTCAGTAACAGGTCAGCCACCTCTTTGCCACCTTCTGCACCCTTTTCAAACACCTCTGATAAACCGTAAGCAATGGAATTCTTTTTTAACAAAGTTTCAGCCTGATCTATTTCGTTTTCTGTGTCATCGGGAAAACGATTCAAGGCAACCAGTGGGTCAAAACCAAATTTTCTTATATTTTCCACATGGAACATGAGATTATTGAAGCCTTTCTTAACCGCGTCTACATCTTCCACATCGGATTTATCGTTGCCACCATGAAGTTTCATTGCCCTTATTGTTGCAACAATAACAACTGCACTTATTGGAATGTCTCCCACCCTTGACACTAGATTCATGAACTTTTCTGCACCAAGATCAGAACCAAAACCCGCTTCTGTTAACACTATATCACTGGTGGCCAGAGCTGTCCGGGCTGCAATCAGACTGGATGTTCCATGAGCAATATTACCAAATGGCCCGGTGTGAATGAATGCCGGAACGCCACCCTTAGCCTGAACGAGATTGGGCTTCAGGGCATCCACAAGGATCGCTGCCATTGCCCCATGTGCCTTCAGATCTCCTGAATAAACCGGCTTGTTGTCGAATGTATACCCAACAAGAATTCTGGCCAGACGTCTTTTCAAGTCACCATAACTGTCTGATAAACCGACAATTGCCATTATTTCAGATGCGGGTGTGATGACGAAACTGTCTCTTGCAAGAATTCCTCCCTCCCCCTGAGTAACCCCCACAATTATATTACGCAAGGATCGGTCGTTCATATCTATTGTCCTTGGAAAGACGATCTTCTCCGGGTTTATTTTCAATTGATTTCCATGAAAAATATGATTGTTTATAAGTGCAGACAAAAGATTGTGCGCTGCAGTTATCGCCGGGAAATCGCCCGTAAAAAGCAAATTAATCCTGTCTGATGGTTCCACAGTAGCCTTTCCCCCTCCTGTTGCTCCCCCCTTAACGCCGAAGCAGGGTCCCATTGATGGTTCACGTATTGAGATGCTTACCTTTTTGCCCATGCTGTGCAACGCCTGAGAAATACCTATGACAGTTGTTGTTTTGCCTTCGCCATATTTTGTTGGGGTCATTGCTGTTACGAGAACAAGTTTTCCCTGAACTTTTTTCATATTAAGTTTCATAAAATTAATCTTGGCCATATAATCACCATATGGTTCAATTTCATCCCTGGAAATCCCTATTTGTGATGCCACGTTTTCAATTTTCATTAATTTATCAGGTTCCATATAATATCAATATAATAAGTGTTGAAAACGATTTAAAAGTGCTGCTTAAATCATAAGGTATTAAATGTCAATCTTTATCTATTCCCGTTCATTAAGACAATCATGCAGGAAGATTTAGATAAATATATACGAGGTTTTCTTAAAACAATGCCTTCAGAGGACATGTTTATGGAAGCTATCCGGGAAATAATAAAAGACCTTGTCAAGGAATTGATAAGGAGAAAAATTAATGATGATCCTAAACTCAAAAATGATATAGCCGAAATGATGCAGGAATATTTTGAATCCAAGGTAAAGGAGTATGACTCCATGGCTAAAATGGCTAAAATAACTGCAAAAATAGGATTAATTTCTGCGCCGGATTCAATTAAGGATGAGGCAATGAAAGACCTAATGGAAACGTTCAAAAAGGAGATACAGGAAATAATCCTTAGAACGCTTTAGTTTCAAAGATTACATAAATTTTTTATTGATTACGCTTGCAGAATTGAGGTCAAACATTGTCATTATACATGGATCAGGCGCAAAATTCATCATTTTCTGGTAATCTGTCTGGGATTGCCATGTGGATGAATTGACATATCTTACTCCCCTGTAATTGCCAACATAATGGGAATGTATGTGGCCGGTAATAAAAATATCCGGAACCTCCTCTATAACATGGTAATCTGTTCCGGATGGTATAATAGGCGTTTTCCCTCCGTATACCGGGGAAAGATGCCTTCTTTGCAGTATGGCTTCTATGGCACCCCCTATAGATTCAAAATTTGCACCCGGGACAAGTTCCACCATATCATTCAAAGACATTCCATGATAGATCATAACTTTCTTGTCTTCCAGAGTGAGAGAATACGGATTAGGCAAAAACTTAATATTTTTGGGAAAGAGATCTCTAACCCCGCTTGAAAAAAGAGGCTGTGGTTCAGCCAACCTTACTGTATCATGATTTCCAGGCATGACATAAACCTGGACATCTTCAGGAATTTCCCTCAAATAATCAGAAAGAATAGAATATTGATCTATGGGGTTAAGATATTCAAGATCCTTATCCTGACCCGGGTATACTCCGATACCATCAACGACATCTCCTGATAGAATTAGGTACTTCAGCCTCTGTGCATCTTCATCTGATGAGTTGATCCATGATATCATTTTCCTGAATCCGTCCTTGAGAAATGTCTTGCTTCCAACGTGTATATCCGATATTGAAGCAACATATACAGGATCTTTTCCACTGCTCTGAATTGCCCTGTCCGGTATATCAGGTCTTATTATTTCCTTGACAAAAATTGCAGGGCTTTTTCCTGTTGTCGATACAGAACCCATTACACCTATTACTTCATCGTTTAGAATTAACTCTTTCTTGATGGGATTATCCTTCATTATTATGGCTTCGATGCTTTCATCCAGATCCTCAAGGACAAGCCGCTTATGACCATTTTTTGTTTCTGAGATGTCGGTTACCATGCCCACAATTTTCACATAACCTCCGGATCTCTTTGCATTCTTAATGTCAGATGCCGATCTGATCTTGCTGCTCGTCAGGATTATCTTCTTTAATTTATCATACCTGCTCCTGAACAGATTTTGAAAATCATCTATTGAACTTCCTGTTCTGACATCATCAAAATTGATTTCCCGAATTTCCCTGTCTGGTGCAATATCTCCCCTTATAAGTTTTATAACATCAGTTTCACTAATATATCCTGCAGAAATTATTTCCGGGGAGAGAAGACGAGTTACAAGGGATCCCATTCCTTTTTCCAGTATAGACTCGAGAGCCCCTGGTGAGACTAGAATTCCCTTGGATTGGAAAAATTCAAGTACACCCTCCTTGTTATTAAAGGCTCTTGGATTTATCATTACATGATAATTTGTTACTATGATATATTGATATTTTTATCATTGATCTCAAATGTTTGACACGATTCAACAATATTCTATAACCGGGTTGAATTAACCTTTATTGTCAAAGAAATTAGATCCTTTGATGTTCATAGTCATGGCTTCTTTCTGGGCCTTAAATTACCCGCTTGTCAAGATAGCGCTTGCTTATGAAACACCAACTGTTCTTCTGTTTTTCAGAGTATTGTTTGCCTCTGGTTTTTCACTGATACTGTTTTGGAATAGGATAGAACTGAAGATTTCCAGAAGGACAGCCTTAAAGGTCTTCGTATTGTCACTGTTTAATGTTGTCCTTTTCATGGAGCTCTGGTTTTATTCTGAAAACTTTATGTCTGCCCCTTTGACTTCCGTAATAATTTACACGTACCCAATAATTTCAACAGCTTTATCAATATCGTTGTTACAGGAAAAGGTAAAATCAAGCACAATAATTGGGATAGTTCTGGGATTCACAGGTATGATTATCGTATTTTCATACCATCTTGGAGTCGATTCCTTTTACGGACCATTTCTAGCTCTGCTTGGCGCACTTTCATGGAGCGTAGGTACTGTATTTTTCAAAAGATTCATAACGTTTGAGAACAAGGAGACAGTAAACCTTTATCAGTTTGTCTTTGCATTGCCTATAACGCTCATAATAGCACTGTTATCAGGGGAAGTAAACGAAATTACAAATCCCTCTTTATTGTCACTGGCACTGGCTGCGTTGATAGGCATTCCAGGAACTGCCTTTGCCTATTATGTTTTCCTCCATCTTAACAGGGATTATTCAGTTGCCAGAATATCATCACTTTTATTCGTTGTTCCTGCTGTATCTGTATTTTTCAGTTTTTTAATACTTAATCAATTGTTGAATTTAGTTGAAATTGCAGGTTTGGTACTAATTTCAATAGGAACATTTTTCTCATCTGGGATGATAAATAAGAGGTCGAAAAGTGTTGTATAATGATCTGGAAAGTATGAACAGAATCATTAGGAGTTGTACGAAATGTGCTCTGTTTGAATATAGAAAAAATGCTGTTTGCGGCAATGGATCACTATCCCCTGAAATATTTCTTATTGGAGAAGCCCCTGGGAAAAGCGAGGATGAGAATGGAATTCCTTTTTCTGGACGAAGTGGACAATTACTGAGGAAATCGTTAACTTTAACAGGTGTATCTAAACATCGCATATACATTACCAACTCAGTTAAATGCAGACCTCCTGATAATGAAAAACCGAAGCTTGAATACATGAAGATCTGTAATGGATATCTTAGATACGAAATAGAGCTTTTAAAACCAAAAGTGATCATACCATTGGGTAACAGTTCTTTAAAAGCACTTACTCTTATAACTGAAGTAAAGTATGGAAACATCTCAAAGATTGTAGGAGAAAAATTTGAATGGAATGGAACTCTAATTTTCCCGCAGTTTCATCCTGCTGCTATACTGCGTGATATAAAAAGGCTCGATAAATTCAATAACGTTTTTTTTGAAATTATAAAAATACTGAAAAATTAGAAAAATTAAAAAAAATTGGTATAAAATAAAAGTTTTTGGTTACGGTTTCTTTCTGACAAACATAAGTACTGCTCCACCACCAACTACCAAACCACCAACAAGACCTCCTGCAAGCAGTTCGTAGGCAAAAGTATTGCTTGGTGTTGATACGGCTGTATAAGTAACAGTAAGTTGAAGGTTACCGCTAACTATAATCGTACCAGACACACTTGATGATGTGTAGCCAGATACATTACCGACGCTAAAGCTATATGTTCCCGGAGCCAGAGAAATTACCTGAGAGGCGCTTGTATTGGTATATGTGTGGCCTCCTACTGTTACTGACCATGAAGTACCGTGACTTAATCCGGTTTCCATGAAAGTCAGACTATATGATGTAACTACTGGGGTAAAGGTTATTGTTACAGTAGTAGCTCCTGTTACACTTATTGTGTTTGAGTTACTCGATATTGTATAACCAGAAACCGCTGGTACCATATATGTATAATTCCCTGGAGGTACTCCAGCCGATAGTGATGACGTGTTTCCGCTAAAAGTCATTCCGTTGGCATTAACTGTCCATGTTGTTCCTGAAGCGAGACCTGATTCTGTAAAAGTCAGACTAACATATGATGAATCTGCCCCAACGCTGGTCGAACTTGAAGGACTTACTGTTGACACTCCACTGGAACAGGTCGGCTGATTGAAAGCATTAACCTCAATATAAGAGTACGCGAATGGTCCTGCAGGAATATCCATAAATGTTACTGAAGTTACTCCTTGTCCACCCATTGCTAACCCATCAAATGAGGCTAATAGAGCAACTGAACCGGGACTCGCAGTAAATGTCACGTTTGATCCATCAATTAGATGAATTGGAGCGTAGTCCTGACCAGTTGTAATCATACCATAATCATTGTATGGACCCGTTTGATTATAATTCCACCAGTAATTTCCAAGGTCGCTGGAGTAAAGTGTGAATGATCCAAGTGGTCCTGTTAGATTCCAGTTGTTCATAGTTGAGGCTACGCTGCTTGTAGTGTTGAAAGAGTCATTTGAGTAAGGTATCAATGGTTGGTCTCCGCAATAGACATTATAATCAAAGCTTACTACTGGTGTTTGGGTGCCGAATGCATTCCTGTAAACCTTGTCATGACTGCTGAAGAGCTGGATACCATATTGCTGACTTCCGAAATCAAATGATGTACCAATGGCTGACAGAGTACTAACAGGTAAAACATTTACAAATGATAGACCGGCAAATTCGTTATTATAGATTGTGATGTTAGCGTTGACACTTGATGGATTATATACCATAATAGACGATCCCCAAGAAATGAAGCTGTTGTTATATATCTGTATGTTTGTTGAGTTCCATATTTCGAAGGATCCATCATAGAAATAGGGGTATAACTCGGAACTAAACCAAACGCCAACATTTTGTGAATTGGTTACACTTACATTTGAAGAATTGTAAATCTGCAACTGCATCTGATTAGTAAGCGGTTGAGAGAATCCATAGTCCTGATCATAGAAATTGATGACCGCAGCATTAAATCCTGTGTATGTAATTGGCATACTCGTGTCATTTACTACTACATGATCTGAAGTGTTCATTATCAATACACCTGGGAATGTTGGGAACTCATAGTCATTTAGTGCACCAAACAAAGGATTTATGGCCTGACTTGTTGCATTAATAACGTACGGATTCTTTGCTGTTCCAGCTCCACTTGATGCCATTGCTGCTAATTCATTGTTATTCATTACCATTATAGGTGTATATACTCCCATGGCTTTCACAGAGGTCATTGTTGTGGTTAAATCTAACGATGAACCCAGAATTTGCTCATATATCGGGAGTTTATAGTTCTGTAGGGCATCATAGAAGTATGTTGCAGAAGGCAGATAGTAAGTCGAAGTTGCTTTGGTAAGAGGGGCCCATGCATATACTCCCTGTGCTATCATAGTTAGATTATTGTTCAAGAACATGTATGCTTGTCCCGGAGTTGATGTTATTGTTTTCTTAGACCAGCTGTATGTATTGTTCCATAGACCGTAAACCAAACCTGGCCCTGAGCTCAAGTATGCCGTTGATCCCTCGTTGTGGACATCTACTCCAACCGATGTTTCTCCTGTTTCACTACCAATGTCGTATGCTGCTCTTACATTGTGATATGCTGAGGTTGTATTGTTATAATACATAAGATTCATTGTTCCGTTTATTCCGTTTACAAAAGCAGTGCTTCCTCCTCCAGGTCCACCGATCATGATTTCAGCATCATATGGTATGTATCCTGTTGGTGTCAGGTTTGTTCCACTAACCAGATAGGTTGGATGAGGAGCTCTATAAGAGGATGGTTGACCATATGTTGAATTAAATATGACTTCATCATAGTTTCCGGAAACTTTACCCTTTGAGGCACCGGTTGTTTGATTTATGTATCCGCTTACAATGGTGTAGTTGTACCATACGACGCTGTTTCCACTAGCTGTAACAGACGTGTTAAGATATAGATCCAGTGTAAAAGGATATGTCATATTGAATGTCTTGGAATATCCATAATGGAATCCACCCCCTGTGAATCCATGTCCTTGTTCCTGTGCACTTGAGTAATTGATTGCGTTGTTGGTAAGGGAAGCAGTAGGACTTGAGAAATTCCAAACGTTATCCTCGAATGTTAGATTGTGAGTTCTTGATGAATATACCACAACGTTCTGTGTCCACATCTGACTTGCTGTTCCAAACAGACCCACGTTATCCAGAACCGCATTCAGTTGGAAAGTAACTGAGTGTGCATCATTGGCAGCCAGGTAGAAATTATTTAGCTGATTCATGCTCAGAACTGCCTCAAAACTCTGTGTTGTGTAATTATAAGTAGTGATTTTTCCACTTTGGTTCATTAAACCATAATCTCCAATTCCCATTGGAGCGGGTGAGATAGAATAACCAGGAGTTATATGCCCCCCTACTATTTTACTTTGGGAAAAGTAGTTTGGAATGTACACGTTCGATAGAGCTATACCATGGGCTTTTGCGTACTGCAAAACATCATTATACATCTGCATTCTCTGTGACTGAGAAGGGGCTGATGTAAGTGAAGAACTCTTCAGACTACTATCCTGGCTCTGGCTTACCGCATTTGCCGCACTATTCACTACACTTTGTGATGATGCCGTGTTACTAGAGTGGATCGAACTTGGTTGAGATGAAACCAAAATTGCGCCCGCAGAAATAACCATGAACATCGCCACCACAATAACTAAAATCCTCCTATTGTCCATTGTTAATCCCATATTAATGAATATATATTATTTAATCTTTCACGTTTTAAGAGCTATTATAATTACCCTTGTAGTATTTATTAATTTGTTCCGAAATAAGGCATAAAAATCAAATTTAACTGAAAGGCACTTACATGAGTTATGATATCATTATACATTACTTTCTTGATAATCGATCACCCTATAATTTACCGTTAATTCTTAGCTCTTTGTGAATTTTTACTTATCTAAATTACAATCTGGATTATCTGATACAAATATTTCGAATTATCCATTACCTCCATTTAAATGGCGATAACCATCCATTAAATTCAGAACTCAATTTCTCATTCCTTAGAATTTTACCTGATTGTTTAATTATAAGAAAGCCAATACAGATAATAAATCCAACTTTTCTTCTTGTAAAGATGTGATGGATTATATTGTTGATATGTGTAAATAAATCATCAGATGTCTTATTATTTTATGGATAAAATGTTTGATAGTTTGGAGGCTCGGTCATTATCCTTATGTCATGTGGATGATTTTCTCTCAAACCGTTGGCTGTAACTCGTATGAATCTGGTTCCATTCTTCAATTCCTGAATATTCCTTGATCCAGAGTAACCCATACCGGATTTTAGACCACCCATCAGCTGGAACAAAACTTCCTCAACCTTTCCCCTGTACGGTACGGCTCCTTCTACGCCTTCAGCCACAAACTTCGAACCTGAAAATTTACCGTATCTGTCAGAACCCTTCTGCATTGCACCTATTGAACCCATCCCCCTGTAAGATTTGTATTTTCTTCCATTGATGATTATCTCATTGCCGGGGCTTTCTTCTGTTCCAGCAAGCAATGAACCAAGCATTACAGTGTCTGCTCCTGCAGCCATTGCCTTTACGATATCACCTGAGAAGCGAATGCCTCCATCTGCTATTACTGGAATATTGCTCTTAGCAGCAACAGAAGCCACGTTTGCAATAGCGGATATTTGTGGGACTCCAATCCCTGCCACAACCCTTGTTGTGCAGATTGAACCTGGTCCGATCCCCACCCTCAAACCATCAATATCAAGAGATATTATATCCTCGGCAGCCTCACCAGTTGCAATGTTTCCTGCTACGATATCGGCAGAAATGACCTTCCTCATTTTCTTTATGCTTTCAATAACATTTGAGTTGTGTGCATGTGCAGTGTCTATTACAATCACATCTGCTCCTTCCTTTTCGAGCATTATTGCACGATCAATATCAAAGGGGCCAACTGAAGCTCCAACCATAAGCTGACCCTCTTCATCCCTTGTAGCCTCTGGAAATTTGTGCCTGGTCGTTATATCCTTGGATGTTATGAGACCTACAACCTTTTTCTTGTCGTCCACAAGAGGTAATTTCTCTATCCTGTTTTTATATAGTATTTCCCTTGCTTCTTCAAGTGTTATGTTGTCACTTGCGTATATAACATCTTTAACCATCACATCGCTAACTGTGTTCATTGCCCTGGTTGCAAATTCCAGATCCCTTTTTGTGACAATCCCTACTATTTTTTCCCCGGATACTACAGGAAGTCCATTGATCTTCTTGGTCTCCATAATATTTCTGACAACCTCTATTGGCGTTGAAGGATCTACTGTGTGAACATTTCTGATAATTATGGATTCTTCTCTCTTGACCTTTCTGACCAGGCTCGCCTGCTCATTTCTGGATATGTTACGATGTATTATTCCAATTCCGCCATATCTTGACATTGCGACGGCCATTTCGGCTTCTGTTACAGTATCCATTGGGGCACTTGATACAGGTGTATTCAAACTGATATGCCTTGAAAATTTAGATTTAATGTCAGATTCCTTTGGCTCAATACTTGATCTTGAAGGAATTACAAGAACATCATCAAATGTTAATCCTTCTATTATATTTTCGATTTTCTTTGTATACATTGTAAATATAGTTAAAATTCATATTTGAATTTATCTAAAATTTATTTTTTGAAATTCATGTATGCGTAATCGATACTTCTTCTGATAACATCATCAAACTGATAACCTATGGCCCGGTAATAACTGGATAGCAGTTCCTTTGAGAATCCTTTATCCTCTCCATCATTCATGGCATTTTGAATAAAGTTTTTTGAATTAATGACTGCCATGTTAATTTGCCCTGTCCTTTCATCGCTTAACTCTTCCTTTGATACCATTACCGCGTAAACAGGATAGTATGAAGTTAAGAGAGAGTAATGTAGACCAACATCTATCAATATCCTGTAATTTTCTGAATATGCCTTCAGTGCTTCATCTCCAATAACAAGAGCGAATTGTTCTTCTTCAAGGAGGTCTTTTGCAGACGAATACGACATTTTTATTGTTTCGGCCTTTGGAAATTCCACTTTAAGTATCTGCTCAAGATAAAATGAAGTGGTCTCCGTCTGGGCTGTAACAGCGATTCTTGCCCCATGATAAAGATTTTCACCCTTTGAAATAACTATTGTTGATATTGTCCTGGATCTGCTGTGAATATTCGGCCCCGGAATTAGTTTCAGTGACTCCATATTCCTGAAATAATCCAAAAGTGAAACCATTCCGCATTCAGCCTTTCCCTCCATGACGAGCTTTAAGTTTTCCCTTGGTGAGTTAATCTCAACTTCATCTATTTCCCTCATCGCATAATGAAGTGGATAGCTATGTACAAGATTGATAAGAGAAATCATTAATTATCGAACTTCCCGATTATATTGTAAAAGGTATCTCTTCTTGCGGGGATTTTACCAATACTTTCTACCATGTTATTAAGCTCCTCAATGGTTGTGTGCTCTCTCCTGTCAGTTGCTCCGAATATTTTCTCGCTAGCTGCGGTTCCAACCAGATCGCTACCCCCGCCATTTAAAGCCATCTGAGCGATTCCTTTTCCAACCGATACCCAATAGACGCTTATGTTTTTAATGTCCTGTCCCATAATTATTCTGGCCATTGCAACAACTTTAAGGTCTTTTTCTCCGGATGATGCAAACTTGACTTTTCCCATTTTCTGTAATGGTGTATTTTCAATGCTGAATTTTAATGGTATAAACGAAAGAAAACCTGGAACTTCCTTTTCATTTTCCCTCAGCCTGATAAGATGATCTATTATGTTATCCCAATTTTCCACATGTCCATAAGTCATTGTTGAATTTCCTTTTATACCCATGGAATGGATCAGCTTGGCGTCTTTCAACCAGTCTTCTCCGGAAATTTTTTCTGGAGTTGCAATCTGTTTCCTTACCTCCTGATCAAATATTTCAGCACCGCCCCCGGTGTGTGCATCCATTCCTGAGGCATGGAATCGATCTATAACTTCCTTTATGGAGTTTCCTGTTGTTCGTGCAATAAAATCTATTTCCGGAATGGTAAGTGCCTTCAATGTAACTCCCGGTAAATTCTCCTTTACAGTTTTGAAAACACTTTCATAGTATTCAAGAGGCAGATATGGATTGAAACCACCTACAATATGAATTTCTGTTGGATTAATTTCTTTGGCCTTTGCAAGCTCCGCTTTCACATCATCTATGGTCAGCTCATAACCCTTACTTGATTTTCCTCTGATCTTTGCAGGAACATAGAATGCGCATATTGGACAGCTTGCGGCACAGTAATTGCTGTAATTTATATTATATGAAACAGCATATGTCACCGTATCACCGACCTGAGTTCCTGTCAACTGATTTGCCAGATGCATAATTTCGTGTAGTTTCATATCGTTGAGAATTTCCCTGGCTTCGTTGAATTCAAGCCTGTGGCCTGAAGATATTATATCAAACCAGTAAGAATATTCATAGGATTCCACATTCATTCATACTTAATTCCTGATTTATAGTTAATGCTTGCTAAAAATTTTATTTACATTTTATATTTTGTCAAAATATGTTTACCGTAATATCCTCTTCATATTCTCCTTATTATCAATATCTAAAAATTTTCAAGAAAGTGTTATTACAGCATTAGACATATATGGATTTATGAGACAGTGTGATGGTATACTTTCTGATATTGCCAGGAAGGTAAACCAGGGAATTTCCCCTTCTTTTGACGAAATTGTATATATGTACGATTCTGCTCCCATCAGTGATTTGGGGAGTCTTGCCAGATCCATAGCAGATGATTTGACTGGCAAGCAGGTAAGTTTTGTTTCCAATATGATTATGAATTATACCAATGTATGCAATGTAAGGTGCAAGTTCTGTGCATTCTATCGAACAGGCACAGAAGATGATGCATATACTTTGAGTGTAGATCAGGTTGTTGAAAGGGTTAGACATTTTTACGAAGCGTTTGGTATAAAGCAATTGCTCATTCAGGGAGGGGTTAACTCTGAACTACCGCTGGATTATTATATTACCCTGTTCAATACACTCCATGAAAAATTTCCCGATCTTGGGATTCATGGGCTTTCAACTTCTGAATTATCGTTCATTTCGAAGAAAGAGAAAATCAGCATTCCAGAATTATTGACAAGGCTCAGGAGTGCAGGTCTCGAGACAATTCCAGGTGCCGGTGCAGAGATTTTTTCTGATGAGGTCAGAAAAATACTCAGAAGGCCTGCTGGAAGTGGCAGGGAATGGTTATCCATAATGGAAGAGGCTCATAAACTGGGTATCAGAACGAGCGCAACCATGATGTTTGGGCATGTTGAGGAAAGTCGCCATAAAGCTGAACATTTACTTTCTTTGCTGGATTTACAGAAGAAATACCATGGCTTTATGTCATTCACACCATGGAACTTTGAGCCTGGAAACACACAGCTTGAAAAGGAGAATTTGGTTAAATACAGAGCTGGCGGGGAAGAGGTTCTGAGAAATATTGCCATTGCAAGAATAGTGTTCAACAAACATTTACCCATAATTCAGTCTTCATGGCTTACTAATGGAGTTCCAATGGGTCAGATGGCTATTATGTATGGCGCAAACGACTGGGGTGGAACTATTTACGATGAGAAAGTTATTCCCGCAACTGGAAAGATGGTCGGAAATCTCAGAAAGGAAATAATCATAGAGAGTGTAAAACAAATAGGAATGATTCCCGTGGAGAGAGATAATATGTACCGGGCAATCAGGAATTACAACTGATGAATGAAAATAACCTTCATAACATAATAAAGAATACTGCCGAGGATTTCATTGTGGATGAAATTCCATTGGATTTTCAAAAAAAACCGGATGGAAAATATACCATAATTAAGGTAAGGCTGACCAACTGGGATACCAACAGATTTGTTTCAGTGCTTGCAAGATCGCTAAGAATAAGCAGAAAAAGAATAACCTTTGCAGGAACCAAGGATAAAAAAGGCATAACTACGCAATATTTTTGCATCAATGGCGCCTATTCAAACGAACTTGAGACGTTAAAAGACTGTGAAGTTATGGAGGTTTTTAGAACGGATAACATGCTCCGAATGGGCGACCTGAAGGGGAATAAGTTTTCAATTCGTCTAAACCTTGAGGAAGTTGAAGATGATCATATTTTAAACACGAACCGATCCATAGTTGCCGGTGGCGGATACTGGAACCTTTATGGTGAGCAGCGTTTCGGAACTAACCGGAGTAATACCCACAGGATCGGAGAGCAGATTATTAGGGGTAATTTTGAGGCTGCGGCCAAGCTATATCTCTATGACCCGGAATTCGACAGCGACGGGTATAGATTGGATCTTTCCAGAGACTGGAATTATAAGGCAGCACTTGATAATTACCCTGAATATCTTGGCTTTGAAAGGGCAATCCTCTCTCATCTGGCTTCCGGCGGAAGTTTTGAGGAATCACTTGATGTGCTCCCGAAGACCCTTGAAATAATGTTCGTGCACGCATTTCAGTCAATGCTGTTTAACAGAATGCTGAAGATGAGGGCTGAATATTCAGATTCACCGGATAAGGTATATGTTGGTGACTTTGTCCAGCAAAAAGACAGTTATTTTAATGTCAGTGGGGAACTCATTGAAGTTACTTCATTCAATTATGATAAGATCTCAAAATTGTCCCTTGAAAACAAAGTGACCGCTGTTATGCCTCTAGCAGGTTACGAAACCAGACTTCAAAGTGGAATTCCAGGGGAAATAGTAGAGAAAACGCTGACTGAATTCAATGTCACGCGAGAGATGTTCAGAATACATAAAAATGAAAAACTCTCGTCTTCAGGGAATTACAGGGGTGTCAGATTTATTCCGATCGGTTTCTCATGCACAAATAAATGGCTGAACTTTTCTCTCGGGAAAGGTATGTATGCCACAACACTGATTGATCAGATACTGGAAAATATAAAAAATAGATAAATTTGATGGGCCTAAATTAAGCCCACTTTCTGGAGTTCTTTCTTGACTTTTATTACTGCCTGCTCAATTTCGCTTTCTTCCTTTGCACCGGTACATACTACTTTGCCTGATCCGAAGAGAAGCAAAACGACCTTTGGTTCTTCCACTCTGTACACTAAACCGGGGAATTGTTCCGGCTCATATTCAACGTTTTCAAGACCAAGTGACATTGCAATATCTGTAAGGTTAAGATCAGCTTCAAGATCATATACCGCTACAATGTTTTGAACTACGATATCCGGGTTATCATAGACTTCTATTCCAGCCTTTTTCAGCCTTCCTATTATAGTCTGGATAGTTAACTTTACATTGGCAAGGTTCTTTGCGCCTGTACAGTTTACCTTTCCGCTTCTGAATATCAATACTGCAGTCTTGGGTTCTGTTAATCTGTATATAAGACCCGGAAACTGTTCAGGTTCGTATTCTGAACCCTCAAGGGCCATTGCTATCTGGCTAAGATCCAGATGCTCCGCAAGTGATGTTGATGCTACAATGTTTTCAATATTGATTTTTTCTCTCTCACTCATATAAATCTATCTGTTATTTATATACAGTATATAAACCCATTATAATTGTTTCAAAGATATAATAATTGATCTTTGCGTAATCACATATTCAAAGAAGCTCTTGCCTCTTCTGACATCCGGCTCGGATTCCATGGTGGTTCCCATACAAGTTCCACATCAGCCATTTCAACCCCCGGCATGTTTTCCACAACTTTCTGAACCTCTGCAAGTATCCATGGGGTAACAGGGCATGTCGGTGCTGTCATTGTCATCTTTAAAAGTACCTTGTCATTGTTAATATCCACTTCGTAAATCAATCCCAGATTGACTATATCCATGCCTATTTCTGGATCTTCCACAACCTTTAGTTCTTCCAGGATTTCTTCTTTGGTTACCATTTCTGTTCACTATATGATTTCTATTAGAAATATTAATGCTTATTATCTTCAGGTGTGACAAACATGAATATTTTTGGAATCATTGATCATTCAATATTGAGCATCTGATTTTTTAACTCAGTTTGAGACAGGTTTTTAAAAGAGAGTATACATGCATCTATGGAATCCTTAACAGAGTTGCAAATCCATTGCTTTTCTGATGTGTATTTTTCTATCAATGAAATATCAAATGCATTTATACCACCAAAATCCCTCAAATGTGGATCTATTTCAGATGAATGACTCTCCCCGAAATGAATTCTACCCAACTTATCAACCATAACAGAGCAAATGGATATTAGTAGCATACCCTTCGTAGATATCAGTTTGAGTCCGGGACATATGCCGATTGAAAAATCATCATCTTCCAAAACCTCAGTTGCTTCAGTAGTGGCAGTGTTATAATTGTCAGGAAAAAAATCCAGCGAATGGTTCTCTTTACTGGTTTTTCTGAAAAAAATCTCAATTTCGCCGAATGAACTTTTGAGATATTCTTCAGTTTTCTCAAAGTAAGGTTTCCATATTTCATTTACCGAAAATTTAATTTTTCTATTGAGAAAACCATGCTCATCAATTTCTCCCCTTATTATTCTTCTCGAGCTTATTGGCATAAGGTCCCTTGCCAGCATGAGGGGGACTGTTATAATTGTAAGCGGTTTCAGGCCGTTCTTCTCCCGCTTTCTATTTATCCTATTTGCTGCACCCTCAGTTTCTTCTGATACAACAATGTGTGTATAATTTTCCTCGGTTGCAGAATCTCCCTCTGTTGATTTAAGGGGCCTTATGGTAAAATCTGAGCCTTTGCGCTTTAAATATTCTTCAACCACCTTCATTCTCTTATCGTAGGAGACGATCTCGTATGGTTTGCTCTTGCTTATAAAGGAAGATTCTGTAAGTCCGATTATTATTGGTATTCCTAACCCTGCAGCGGCATCCAGAAGTGCCTTATGACCGTCGTGTAAGATTGTAAATGTTCCAGCCACTATTACTTTCATGCTTCACTTTTTTACGAATGTTTTCCTTAATCTCCTTATTCCCTCTGAAAGTTGATCATCGTCTCCATATGTGAAATTCAAACGCATGCTTCTTTTCTGAGCACCTTTCGTGGTGAAAGCCTGGCCGCTAATATAAGCAACTCCGTTTTTTATGGCCTCTCCAATCATCTGTTTTGTGTCAACGTTCTGTGCAACCGTTAACCAGACAAACATACCTCCTTCCGGTTTTGACCATACTGAACCGTCATTGAATTCATTTTCCAGTGCATTTACCATTATATCTCTCTTTTTTCTGTACATTTCTATGTTGAGCGCGACCTGTTTATAGATAGCACCACGTTTGATATATTCATAGGCAACGTATTGAGAGAATGTGTTCGTGGCAAGATCCAGTGCCTGTTTGATGAGATTGAACTTTGCAATAACTTCAGTTGGTGCTATTGTATAACCAAGTCTCAGTCCGGGAGTCATTACCTTTGAAAATGTTCCGAGATAAAGAACCTCTTCCCCTCCCTTGAGGCTTCTCATGGCCGGTACATTGTTTCCATAATACCTCAATTCTCCATATGGATTGTCTTCTATGAGGGGGATGTCATAACTTCTGGATATCTCTATGAGATGCTTTCTTCTATCCAGAGGCATTGTATATCCCGTTGGATTCTGAAATGTTGGTATGGTATAGATAAAGGAAGGTTTCCTGCTTTCTTTGATGAGCTGCTTAATCTTTTCCTCAAGAAGGTCGGTCTTCATACCCATTGAATCCATTTCTATTCCTTCCATCCTGAGATCATTTGCACTGAATGCAGAGATTGCCCCTACATATGTGGGTTCTTCTGTTATGATTGTATCTCCCGGGTTAGCCAGAACTTTTCCAAGCTCGTATAACCCTTGCTGAGACCCAGAATTCAATATGACGTTCTCAGGAAGGCACTTAATTCCCTGAGTCTTTTCAAGATATCCTGGAATAATATCCAGGGTTTCCTGAACACCAAGCGTGTTAGCATATTGAAAAACCTGTGCCGATCTTGTTTCGATAAGGTCATTCATGATACTTTTCAATACTTCTGAAGGAAATGTCTTTGGATTTGGCATACCTCCTCCAAGCGATATTAGACCCTTTGTAGAAGCCATTTTTAAGAGCTCACGAATTTCTGATGGTTTCATTCCGTCAAGAAAATACGAGAATTTGTAATTCATTCTCTCACCTATGCACATTTCTAAGAGAAATATAAAAGTGCTTGAACTCATCAATAGAAAACACTTATAATGTTGCTGAAATTTGAGCGGGATGATATCCACTAGACTGACATGGAAAGTCAGCGTTATCGGCGAACCGGGCTCAGGAAAGAGCTCACTTATTTCTAGAATGGCTTACGACAGCGATTCTGTATCAGGTTCATTGCGTGGTTTGATTAGAAAGAAATTGAATGTCGTCTACGAAGGAGAAACGCGAAATGTTGAGTTTCTTTTTCAGGAAATAGAGGGATTTGCCGGCGCTGATAACCTTTTATCCAGCTCAAACGGAGTAATTATTGTTGTTGATATCACGAATCCCGTTGATTTAAAGGGCCTGGCAAAGTTTATAGACTTCATTTCAAATTTTGGCAAAAATCCATTAATATTCATTGCGGGATCCAAAATTGACAGAAGATATGAGGCAAAGATCTGGGAGGAAGATCTTGAACCGTTGAAGAAAAATCAGAATACGAAATTGTATATGGTTTCATCACGACAGTCTGAAACCGTTAAAAATATGTTAAATGACATAGCTGTCAGCCTGCTGAAAAGAACACTGGAAAGGAAATGAGTTGAGTGGTAAGGCAATCTGTGGAAATTTAGTATTCAATATAACCGGTAACAGAAGTGCTGCCCATATATTTAACAAATATTCCACAGGTACATTAAAGGGTGATCTTCTAATTCTGGAACCTCTAGAAGTTGTTTTTTTAATCTGGAAAAGAAGAATAAAGGCGGAAAATCCTCTATTCAATGAAGGTTCATCACTGGTTAAGGCTATCCTGCAGGAGGATGAAATCCCCCTATGGAATGCCTATAGAGAACTGAGAATTGCCGGCTATCGCGTAAAGAGAAATGGAATGGATTTAAGAATAAGAGAAAAAAGTTCTTCTTCCCCTGTATTCACGGTAAAAACAATAAGGGAGAATTTTCAGCTATCATTTTCAGACCTGTATAGCTGGATAGAAAACATTGTTGCTGCCGTTGATGATGATGGTGGCGTTACGTTCTATAAGTTATCCGAGATCGATATGGAAGGAAGTTCTTCAATTCAGGAAATAAAAGAGAGGCCGGTTCCTGTTGGGAAGCGATCTGTGGTATCAGATGGTTCAATTCCAGAATGGCTGGGTGATTCCACCACTGAAAATTTCACTATTTTATCAGAGCTTGAAACAAGATATATCAATGGTTTCCCTCCTGAGAATCCCGTTGAAATGGTATATCATGATCTGTTCAATAAGAAGACAATTATCAGAACAGGATTTAAGTATGGCTGCAACTTCAGAATATATCTGAATGAATTGTCCTCACATGCAGAGGCACTTGTTCATGTATTTGATAGGGAAGAAGGGTGGTACGCAATATCCAGAGCTGTAAGAGTAGCCGGGGGAGTTAAAAAGAAAATGATTTTTGCTGGAATTCTTGAATCCAAGATAAAATATGTTGAGATAAAAAGGATGAAATCTTTTGTTGAAGATGAAAATAGGGATGATGAATCAGATCTGTGATTCAAAGTCTTCAACGGAGAATTTGTATTCAGAGTAATCTTTTATTTCTCCTTTTTTCAGCAGTATCTCTCTTGCAAGTAACCAATATACAAGTGCGAGCGATCTTCTGCCCTTATTATTGCTTGGGATAACGATATCAACGAAATCGGTAGTGTTATTTGCATCGCAGAAAGCTATAACAGGTGATCCAACATTTCTAGCTTCTTTCATTACCTGGGTATCTGCCAGTGGATCAGTTACGATAATTGCCTTTGCTTCCGTATAAGTCTCTAAATTTGGATTTGTAAGCGTTCCAGGAATAAACCTTCCAATGATTGATCTTGCTCCTGTTACTTCTGAAAATTTTGTTACAGGCCTGAATGCATACTGCCTCTGTGCAACCACAAGAATTTCGCCTGGATTAATGCGTGAAAGCATCTTTCCTGCAACCTTAATCATTTTATCAGTATATTTGAGATCGAGGATGTATAATCCATCGTTTCTTATTTTGAAAATATACTTTAGCATATCCTTTGTCTTTAGCTGTGTTCCTATCTGTACACCAGATTTCTGATACTCTTCTTCTGAGATCAATAATTCCTCTTCCATTGTTACCAACTCTTTTGAATTTAAGATTCGCTGTAATCGATTCTGCATATTTATTGATTTATGTTTTCATTTTCTGTTACATGAAAAGCTTTCAGTTAATCTCACGGTATATTCATTCCCGTTTTATTAAGATGACTGCCATGGAATTCTATTCCCATTCAATTGTTCCAGGCGGTTTGTGCGTTATATCATATGATACCCTGTTTATTTCAGGGAATCCGTTTGTGATCTCTATTGACATTTCTTCAAGAATATTCCAGTCAAGCTGTGAGAATGTGGCAGTCATTGCATCAAGAGAATCCACACATCGTATAACTACACTATATCCATAGCTTCTCTTGTCCCCATGAACGCCAGTTGTTTTCACGGGAAGAAGGACTGCAAAATACTGCCATGGTCTCTTGTTTCCGGAAGTTCTTTTTTCTATGGTATCTTCCACTATTTGAGTAACACCCTTCAATAAAGACAGTTTCTCTTCTGTAATTTCCCCTATAATTCTTACCCCGAGACCTGGACCCGGGAAAGGCTGCAGATCATCTCTTAATCCCAATTCCCTGCTTAACTCCCTTACATCATCCTTGTAAAGATCACGAAGTGGCTCTACCAGTTTGAGATTCATGTTTGAAGGCAATCCACCCACATTGTGATGCGTTTTTATTGTTTCCCTTCTGGAACCTCCACTTTCAATCCAATCCGGAGCAATGGTACCCTGAAGAAGATATTCGGCCCCGTATCTTTTTGCTTCTTCTTCAAAAACTTCGATAAATGTTCTTCCAATTATCTTCCTCTTCTCTTCCGGATTGGTTATTCCTTTCAGATTGTGAAGAAATTTAGCCTTTGCATCAATAATCTTTCCGTTTATATTGAATTTCTCGAAAATTGCTCTGACTCTTTCCGGTTCACCATTCCTCACAAGCCCTGTATCAACAAAAACTGATAAAACCTGATCATATGCTGCCTTGCTGCAAATTACAGCAAGGAGAGTACTGTCAGTACCACCAGAGCATGCAAGAATTCCTTTTCCCTTCAAATTACTGTGAATAAAAGAAATAATTTGTTTTAATTCCTGAGATTCTGTCAAAATTTTTACCCATCAGGTCTTCATTATTGCGCCCAGGAATATGAGTAGTCCTATTACTATTCCTATAACAGCAGCTACAACATAGTAAATAATTCCAACGATTACCTCGTTGAAGAGCGTAACTCCCGTGAAGGTATACTCTCTTAAAACATAAATTGCCACGGCAACTATGGCTGCCCCCACAATCAGACCTACTCCAACCATTCTGCTCTTTCCACTTCCAAAATAAGCCGTCATAGCTCCAAGAACAAGAAGCGATAGAGCCAGAAGGGCCAGAATGACCAAAACAAATACGTCCCAATTCCAAGGATTCCACGGATAACTAATCATTTTCAATCACAACTTTACTCCAGTTAACGTTTTAGTGTCTATTACGCCATCTATTTTCCTTATTTTGTCAACAACAATTTTTCCTAGTTCGCTGAAGTCGTTAACATCTATCTTCACTATAAGGTCGTATTCTCCAAACAGGGGATGAATCTCCACAATATAGTTAACCTGAGATATCTTATTATAAACTTCATGTTCCTTACCTGGAACTGTGCTGACAAGTACAAAAGCTATAGACAATTAGACACCCTATAACGCAATGATTCTTATCATATAAATCTTTCATAATTTTACCTTCTGGCTAACACAACAACCCGATAATTCATTCTTAACACTCATTCAAGCACTATTGTGAAGTTTTCCCCCTGCCATTTTTTCCCGTTTTCCCAGAATATTGTAAATATAAATGAGACGCTGCTTTTCTCACTTTCGGTTTCAAAATCTGAGAAAAACAGGTTCGTATCAAATTGCGAAACCTCAACGTCTTTGGCACTGACCCACTGATCGAATGTAAAGTGTATTTTGGCAGCTTCGCCCAGAACTATTCTTAATATGTCCCCTTTTTTTATCCTTCCAGTCTGGTACCTCATGTTCCAGTAATTTATGTGTGCTTCAACCTTTGACCCAACATATCTATTGTAAACAAAATCAAGCTGGTCTGAAATCTTACCATCCATTATGGAGTGACATAATTTGATATATTCACCATGTGCCCACACCAGAGGCATTGCTGAACCCGAAGGTTTTCCGTTGAAAAGCCCTCTCTTCGGGATATCATCTGAATCCCATATCTGTTCTGGAATTAAACCTCCAGGGCTGGTCATTTTTTCCATTGATGAAAGAAGCTTTTGAGCCTCCTCGAAATTTCCATTAGCTATTTCATAGTGACCTCTTTCACCAACCAGAAGAGGCCAGCCTCTCCCAATACCTGTTCCGTCGAATGCACTTCCATCAGGGTGCTCACCGTATCCGTCGTGGTTGTAGCGATGCCATACCGGACCACTTCTTGTCTGGGTCAAAAGGGTATCATCTATAACCTTGATAGTATTCATAATTTTTACGTCTTTCGCACTTCTGATTCCAAACCGTACCATGGCCGGAGCATCCACACATATGAGATCAGCAGCTGTGAATTGTGAGTGTTCTACCGGTCTGTTTTTAATAGAAACCGGTTCGCTTCCATTAGATGAATGAGTGGAGTTTCGCCCTGTTATTCTCATATAATATCCTTCAACTGAACTCTTATTTGAGATGTTTGTATTCATCACATATAGAGAACCATCTATTCTGGAATTTATGTAATCCGCAAAACTCACAGCTAAATTTGCCTCTCTTTTCAAGCCGAAGGCTTCAAAGAGTTTCCCTGCGCAAACCAACCCTGTTATCTCAACGGATATTGTAAATGGCGTGATACCGCCATCCTCTTCCCATCTGTCCTGATCTGTTGCAGGCCCGTTCAGGATTATATACCGAACTGCTTTCCTTAGCATTGTAATGAGTGCGTCTGATTTCCCTATTATTCCCTGAGAGAATAATCTGTATGCTAGAATTATGGGGAACGCGGTTTCGTCCATCTGTATTCCGTTCCAGTAGCTATTTCCATCCAGCCATAAGTTCTGAAACCAGTGACCATCGCCTTCCTGAGTGGCCATTAAAAATTTAAAAGCGCTTAGGGCACCATCCCTGTCGCCTGCAATTAGAAGGCTCTCTGCGGCCTCTACCATATCTCTGGGCCAGATAAGGTGGTATCCTCCTATGTCATTATCTCCCTTCGTGTTTCCCCATGGTATTGACAGACTCGCGATTATTGCCCCTGGAAATTGACCCTTTGCCTGATGACACTTTAATACAATGATACTCCTCTTGTACAGCCTGAATTTTTTTGATAATTTCTCATCTATTTTCAGGCTCTCCATATAATCTTTCCACTCATTCCCATATTTTTGAAGAATTAGTTGTGAATCCGATTCCATGGAGACCAGGACTTTCAGAGCGGCTTCTTCTGGAGATGTACCGTAGCCTATATAGAAATCAAATTTACCATTCTGTGGTATTTCCAGTTCAGATGTTATTGCTATATTTCCATCGTCGCACTCACTGAAGTTGAATGTCATTTCTCCGTTTTTCCGGATATCCTGCCATCCATCGTTGATACCAGAATATCCGCATGATATTTTCCTGCATTTTATATTGAAACAGGAAGCCATGAATATGGAATCTTTTTTTGCAAATACCATGGTATGTCCCTTATAGTCACCAACCCATGCTGAATTTCCGTAGCCCGAATTGTTAATGTGTGGTGCAAGAAGCGAATATACTTTCAGATTCAATTTTTTAAGATTTTTAAATGTTACAGATTCTATTAGAACATCTGAATCCGGATCGGTGAAAACGATCTTTTCAATAGAATAATTTCCTGATTTGCATGTATTTGTAATTTTGAAGGCTGGAGTGTTCTCATCTATCATCTCCGTTTTATGAAATGTATCCCTTCTTTCCTCTGAGAAAAAACCCTTGTCTGATACCAGAAACTGATGGTCCCGTAGGTTTGCCGTATCTATTCTAGGATAGTATATTTCATTGACAATTCCATGCGATACCGTAAACCAGACTTTACTGTGACCGGAAAGTGAAGTGCCTACCCCGTCCTTTGAGCTTGATGTCCATCTTGGTTCGATGCCTGGTCCTCCACTGGCCCTTATTCTTTCCATAATAGGTAATCCGAACATCATATTTTGATTAACGCCTTGGTGAATTGCCATTCAGAAGATCGCATAAATGTGTTTTTATGCTTCAATCAATCTGCATGTCTGGCAAATGCTCTCCGAAGTTGGTCCACCACATACGGAGCACTTTCCCACCGGCAATCCCTGATCATTATGAATAGCTGTTCTGAGAGCTTCTGAAAAATTGAGTACTGAAAATTTTGTTCCCGGTGATACTGATTCGAGTTCATTGAGAATATCACGGAACTTGTTTCTCTGAGCAGCCTCAGAATAGGGACACCATCCGGCATCATGCGGAATTTCCCTTAGAATTGCATAAAGTTTGATCTCCTTTTCATATATCCTCCTCAAGGGAACTATTCTAGGAATCATTAAATTATCTATCTTCCTGTGTGGAGCCATTCTGAGTGTTCTTTCAAGGTCCCCCCTGGCGACATTCATCAATACACTCTGTGAATAATCGTCAAGGTTCATGCCCAGGGCAACATAATCTGCTTTAATATTCAGAGAGGCTTCATTAATCAGTTTCCTTCGCATGGGTCCGCACCTTGAGCAAGGCGTTCCCTCAATGCCGCCCTTGACTATTCCATCCATTTCAAGGCCAAATGATTCCTTAAAGGACATTGTTCGGTGGTTTATGGAAAGGTTTCTGGAAAGTTCCATGGCAGATTTTAATCCCTCGCTCCTGTATCCTTTTATCCCTTCGTCTATTGTGAATGATTCCAGCTCAACATCATGCCTTTCTGATAATGTTTTGTGGAGCAGATAAAGCAAAACGGAACTGTCTTTCCCCCCTGAAATGGCAACAGCAATTCTGGTCTTTTCCCCGTCAAATTTGATCTGCTCACGAAGCTCCTGCCGGAACCTTTTTTCCACAGACTGAAAAAAGTGTTCTCTGCAGAGATTTGTTCCATTATAACGTGCCTCAAATACAGCTTTTCCAGAGCAGAAACTGCACTGCATTATTATTCGTCCCCAACATAAAGGCTTATCTTTTCCATTGCCTCATTCCTCTTCTCGCTAAGATCTGCGAGGAATTTTCTCATTCTTTCTGCTGCCTCGGATTTACATGGCCCGCAAAGAAGTGTTCCTGCCTTGCAGGTTTCGTGTATCTCATTAAGATCTTTGTCGTCAGGAGAAAGGTGGAATGAATATAATTCAAATACAGGACATTTATCCGGCTCTCCGCCCTTTATTCTCTGCTCTTCCACTGTAGCTCTGCCGCCTGTTGTGGCAGATTTAATCTTCTTTACGGCTTCCTCAGGCTTATCATTCAATGATATGAGTGATTCAGGTTTTGAGGAACTCATTTTACCTCCCTTTAGGCCTGTCAATAATTTTTGATAAGTTGCTGATGGTGCTATAAATGCATGCTCATTATATTTTGATTCAATTAGAGCCAGTTCAAGATCAAGCCTGACATTATTATCAATATCTCCCATTGCAGATATTAGCCTGTAATTATCATTTCTGGATACTATCTTAAAATTAAGTTCAAGCAGTTTTTCATTGGCGATATCCAGCATTTTCCTGGAGTCGTATTTACCTGAAACTGAAATCTTTACAGTTTCCCTCTCCCATGAAATGTTGAATACTCTGTGCCTGTTAGCAATATCCCGCGTAAGTCTCAAATGCGGGTCCTGATCTGCTCCTACAGGTACTATTGTTGGCGATGGCCCACCCATTTCCGGAGATTGTACATGAAGTATATCTGCAACCTGAACAAGCGGGGAATTTATGTGTAGCATTGGTGAACTGTTTTCAAACCCGTATATTGCCTTCATCTCGCTAAAATTAACCTCATTTGACAATATAAGAGCCAGTCTTTGAACTCTTGCAGAATCTGATTGAAAATAGAATCTGCAGGGTTTAAGACCCATGGCGATATAGTTCACAAGATATTTATTAATTGCAATATCTCTTGCTTTTTCCAGTGAGAGGTTTCTTGTACCATAGGATTCCAGATCTGCAACTGCTATGGTTATTTTGGCGCCTAATGACTGATAGAACAGTATTTGATCCATTACACTCTTGTTTCCCAGATGCATTTCTCCTGAAGGCATTAGACCCGTCATGGCATTAAATTGAATCTCATTCTTCATGCAATATTCAATATATTCAAGACCACGCTGGCCGAATATAATTCCGCGCCTGAAGAGACTGCTGTCAAATATGCCCTTTGGAACATCACCTATTCCAAAGTCCTCTCTGAGCCTGTCGTAATCCGGTACCTGTCCTGAAGACCAAGGATTTATCACATCTCTTTATTTGTTCTAATCTTAAATTCTTTTAGATTGGATTATTATGATTTTATGGAATCTCTTCCAGTCAATTTCCTTTTCACATTACACAATGCCCATGGATTTCATTACTATGTGCGCTGCGGCAATATCTTCAATGCCCAGACCCATGGTTTTGAAAACGGATTTTTCGATCCTTTTTGCATACCTTTTTACCGTCAGGAAGTCCTTCAGGTTTATGATTGAAGGCAGGTCTTTGACCTCTGATATCTCTGCGGATTCCATTAATGCCTCCTCATAATCCTCCACTATTACAATATCTGATTCTGAAATAACATCTCTGGAAACTTCTCTCCTGCTCTTTATATTTGACCCAATAAGATTTACATGGTATAGATCACCCAGATCCTTTCTCTGAAATATTGGTTCGGAAGATGTTGTAGCCGTAGTAATTATTTCGTAATTTTTTAATGATTCAAGCGAATCTAGAGGTTTTATACTCGTTCCTGTGACCTTACTCATTCTATCCGCAAAACTGACCGCCTTATCATATGTTCTCGAAAATACACCCGTTTCAGTCAGGTCAAGGGCAATGCACATAGCACTCATCTGAGCCTCAGCCTGGAATCCAGCTCCAATCAGCAGAAACGATTCTGCTCCGGAGTGAAGTTCTTTCGTGAGCATGGCCGGAAGAGCACCTGTTCTTCTCTGTCCCAGTATGTTTGATTCTATACATGCGATTGGCTCATAGTTGTTTATATTGAATATTATGACCACACCACGGTAGCCGTTTTTTCCTCCCATGTATGCTTTCAGACCTGTCAATCCATATTTTGAGATGTACGCAGGCATAGTGTTTAACACATTTCCATCAAATTTGAGCCTTGCCCTTGGGAGATATCCAGCATTGCCGGAACCGGCTTCAATAAATATTTCCCTCATTGCCTTTATGAGCTTATCCATGGGAAGATTTTTCTCCACCTGCTCCTCTGATATGTATATCACAGTATGGAATAAGATTAACAATATTTAAATTCTTTAGAGAAACAATTAATTCCATATTGCCATAACCATAAGATAGAGGATGAACAAACCTGATAAACCATCAATAGAGGAGAAGAAATTAAGAGCCTATGTCGAGGTAAACCGATCTTATACTCTATACGAGAAAGGAGAAGATGTCGAGCTCCATTTTTCTCCTGAATTTCCAGAGGCAATGAGCCACCTTCCAGATGGTGAACCTGTCACACATATAATGACCGGTAAACTTATTGAGGGGAGAATCTATTTTTTCAGATTTACAACGAAAAGTTCTTTCGGAGAGACTTACAGTGATCTCGAGGGATCGGACGACCCCATTATGGAATGGCTCAACTACGTGTGATGAGTTTAGATCAATCCAGCCGGCACAATGCTTAAACATGATAACAGACGATTCCTTATGATTCATGGATCAGAATATCCCAGAATACCTTGATTAACAAAAAGATGTGAAACCGGATTGCTGAAACAATAATTTATAAAACCTATAGATATTGATCAGTAAACACCATGAAAGTCATGATGCTGCAAAAAACGGATACCATAGAAAATTCCCCTCTGAGCATGGAAGATCTTGAAATTCCGGAACCTGGACCAAATCAGGTCCTTGTTAAGGAAATTGCATGCGGAGTTTGCGGGTCAGAACTTAACATGATTCAGGGTGACTGGATGCGCTTCGGTTCCCCTCCGAAGTTACCCGTTGTTCCAGGTCATGAGATTATTGGCAGGGTTTTTGAATTTGGAGAGAATGTTGATGGAATAAGAAGCGGACAGCTCATTGGAATGCAATATCTGTGGGATTCATGTGGAAAATGCAATTTTTGCCTTAGTGGAAATGAAAATATGTGTTCAAAAGCCTCCGTTACCGGTGAGACTGTCAATGGAGGATATTCTCAATACATTCTGGGCAATCAGAAACATATATACCAGATACATGACGGCGTCGATCCACTGAAAAATGCTCCAATGATGGGCGCGGGTATTACGGCATTTCGATCAGTAAAGAACCTCGGCCCAATAGAAGGAAAAACCGTAGCTGTTGTTGGTGCGGGCGGCATAGGAAAGATGGCAATCCAGTTTTTAAAACTATACGGGGCCAGAGTAATAGCTGTTTCAAGAAGCGAGATGAACAGAGATTTATCACTCGATCTCGGTGCTGACGATACCTTTGACCCGGGTCAGAATTACGAATTCGCAGGGAAAATAAGGAGATCAGCAGACTGTGTAATCGTATTCGCCCCCTCGGATATTGCTGTAAATGCAGCTCTGCAAATATGCAGGAAGATGGGAACCGTAGTTTTAGGGGTATATGCAACGATTAGAGACTTTCGCTTTACCGATGAGATCAGGATATCCGGAACCCTCATAGGAAGCATAGCTGATGCAAACGAGGCAATTTCTCTTATAACAAAACATAAAATCAGAGTAGATACCAGTGTTTTTTCACTTTCATCTGCCAATGAGGCTCTGATGAAACTAAAACAGGGAGAAATAAAAGGTAGAGCAGTATTGCAAATTTGACCAAATTTTGCAGGAAAAATTTATCAACTAAATTATATTTCTAATTTACGTGATTCCATGACCAGATTTGTTTTGATTTCAGATACTACTTTAAGCTATGAATACCGAAATTTCCCGTTACTTGATTTTCTTCCATGCGCCCCGGGTAAGGCAGTACCGGAAAATATCTATAAATTCCTCAGGGGACCCCCACCTGCAGCAAGGCCAAATGGCGAGATTCTCTTTGCGCCTTATTCCTTGAGAAAGCTTGAAGCCTCCCTTCTCACAAGATTCAGAAAGGAGGATATTGCGGTTGCCCACGAAGACTACCTTCAGAATTTCATAAAGGACGATACAGAAATAATAGCGGTATCCACCATGGATCCTCTGGGTATAGGGCCAACAACAATGTCCTATCACGCCCTTCTGGGCGGTTCTTTAGACGCATGGGTAAGAAGAGAATGGGACAGCCTTATGGCAAAAATAAACGCCGCCAGGGCTGGAAAGAAAGCAAAGCTGATCGTTGGCGGACCCGGGGTATGGGAATTTACAATTCTCAGAGACGAGATAGAAAAATATCATTTTGATTACATATTCCAGGGAGAATCAGATGATATACTCCCGGATCTCTTTGAACAGATTGCTGAAAATGACCTTGATCCTGCCATGTTCCAGCGCGGTTACATGAGTTATGATGATAATTTTAAGAAAATTACCAAAAAGGATGATCTTTTCATAGCCAGAGGATTTTCTAAAGCAGCTTATCCTAAACTGGAAGAGATACCAAGGATCGTTAACCCCTCTGTTAAGGGAATGGTTGAGGTTATGAGAGGATGCGGCATAGGTTGTGACTTTTGTGAGGTGACCCTCAGACCGCTAAGATACCAGCCAACAGAATACGTAATGGATGAAGTGAGAGTAAATGCTCAGGCAGGATTCCCCAATGCATGGCTTCACTCAGATGAAATTTTTGCATATAAGCATGGGAATATGTATGTTCCAAACGAAGATGCACTTCAGGATCTTTTCTCAGGAGTAATGTCCATAAAGGGCGTAAAAAGTTCCAATCCAACACATGGCAGAATATCAATTCCGGCTGGCTATCCTGAAATGATTGAGAGACTTTCCAGGACCTTAAAGGCAGGTCCGAAAAACTGGATCGGTCTTCAAACAGGTGTTGAGACTGGTAGTGATGAACTGGCCAGGAAACATATGCCAAACAAGACATTACCATTGAAAATTGGACCTGATGGAAGCTGGCAGGAAATTGTCTGGCAGGGAGTAAATGTTGAAACAAGAAATTACTGGCGCCCGGCATTCACCATTCAGGTCGGTCAGAATGGTGAGACTGTTGAAGACAACTGGGACACCGTTGCAATGATAAACAGGTTAAGCAACTCTTTCTCCGGAGACAGACCGTTTGAATTTACAATAACGCCACTAATAAATGTACCTCTGGGCAGAATCAAATCAAAGACTCTGAACAGAGATATGCTCACAACTGATATGATGGCGGTATTCTATGCCTCATACAGACATCTGGCAAAGATGGCTACCAGAGATGGATTCAGGGATACAACTGGAAATTTTATAGCCAGATTGGGTACCGGCTCAGTAATTTCCTTTGGCGGTTACATGATGATGAAATTTATTGAGAAGAGGGCAAGAAAGATGGGTGTTGATATTGACCGTGTCAAAAACTACGGTTTGAACTCGTCAAGGGAAATAACATCTTTGTCTGTACTATCAAGGGCATGAACAAATTTATAATCAAAAATAGAAAGCCCCTTGAAAGTTCATTTGTGCCTGAGGAGATTCTTCACCGCAATGTTGAAGTGGAAAAGATTGAAAGATCTGTGATTCTACCTCTGAGGATGGGATCATCAACCAACCTTTTAATACATGGCGATTCCGGAACCGGTAAAACTGTCACCATGAAATATGTAGTTTCAAGGCACCCGGAAATGAGTATATTTTATGAAAATGCAATTTCCAGCGGTAATTTCAAAAATATTCTAATATCAGTTTTGAGAAGCATGGGAAAGGTAATGCCAGATCGTGGGACCAGCTATTCGCAAATATTCAGGAGCATGTCGCTTTCCACTTCCGGCACCGGAGTTTTGATAATAGTGGACGAATGTGCCAATGCAATCAGAATGGATCCAAATGGCCTTTACAATATTCTGCGTGCTGGTGAGCTCTATGGCGTAACCCTTGGAGTAATACTCGTTTCGGTTGATGATCCCCTTATATATATGAGTGAAAGAGAGAGAAAAACTTTGGGCCTCTTTTCCGGAATGAAATTTTCAAAATATTCTGAGGAAGAACTTTATTCCATACTGATGCAGAGGGTATCCCTATCGCTTCAGGAAGGTACATATTCCGAAGAGATCATCAGATATATTGCTGAGATATCTTCTTCATTCGGCAGTGCAAGGGTTGCCATAGAATTGCTTCAAAAGGCTGCGTACAGCGCAGAATACCGGGAAGGCGGTGAAATATCAGGCGAGGATGTCAGGACAGCCAAATCCATGATCAATCCGTATCTCACTGAAAGTAAACTTTCTGAGCTGGAAAGCGACGAACTAGTGGTTCTTCTTGCTGTATGCCAGGCTCTGGAAAATTCAAGCAGTACAGATACTGCAGATGTTTACGAAAGGTCTACCTCGCTCTTTGAACTTTATGGGCGCAAACCCATGGATCTTCCGTTCATATATCGAACGACGAAAAAATTGCAAACTCTAGGTATCATTGAAGGCCGGATAACAGGAAAGGGTGACCGGAAAGGCGTTGAAAAGAGACTTACACTGAGCGATGTGCCTGTTGCCATATTAGCAGACAAGCTCAGGCAGATTCTTGACAGGCTTTAATGATATTATTCAAGCCAGTTTTCAAGGGTGATTCTTCTGTTTGCCTTTGCATATGATATAATATACTGAAAAGGTTCAAATGCCCTGTGTATATATTTTTCATAGAAATTATAATCAGGAATATCTTCAGGGTTTTCTGCTATTATATGCCTCTTTCCGTCTTTTACAAGGACCTCCATTCTCTGCCCGGGGTTTTCATCCATGCCTGAAAGGCGCATGGATCTTATTGCGGCTTTCTGAATATTTTCCACACGGTAATCTTCAAGTCTTCTGGTTGGCTTTAAATTCAGAATAAAATCTTCCTTTCCCATCTTCCTTATGTTTGAAATGTATCTGTTCCGTATCTGGTAAAGCTTCTCTGATGCTTCACCTATTTCATGTATATTTTTGCAATCAGAGAGTATACCAAGCAATTCTCTCTGCATTTTTCTTGATATATCAGGGACATCACTTCTCCTCAGATCTATACCCCTCACCTTCATGCCTGAGTTTTTCTTCCTCCCGAAATATCTGTTAAGAGAACCTAGACCTGATCTTGCAGGCGGTACAAAGAGCCAGTCATAATGAGCGTCAAGAACTATATTTATCATGGTTTCCTTTTTTATTCTCCTTATTGCCTGAATTATGTTGCCTTCCCCTGTTATCCAAAGAGAATCAACTATTCCATGTATGATAGTAAATCCTTCCTCCTCACATATCCTCATTGCCCTTGAAAGTGCCCATCTGCCTATGGATGTTATGGCCTCATGGAGTTCAATCCTGCCAAACCTGGCATTCTTGTATCCTGTATAGCCGAATGAGGTAACGAGAAGCCATTTCAAAGCGGTATCCCTGTTTGAATACACCGCTCCCATGGGCTTTATGGTTTTGTATATGAGCCTCTCCTTAAGAAGTGGTTCTATGGCACTGGAAAGAAAGCCTCTGTCCATATGCACATAATATGGATTGTCACCAGGAAGTTTTATTTTTCCATGTCCGGGCGATGCCGTTACTGTTTCCGGGGAGAGATTGTAATTAACAATTATGGTAGGATACATGGATGAGAAATCAATTTCATATATGTTTTCATATATTCCGGGATCAGGCTGCAACACAAACCCGCCCTTGTCTGTTACAAAAAGGGTTTCAATAGTTTTTTCCTTTTCGTGATCGTCCTTGAAAGCGGGAACAAGTATGCCGGATGAAAGGGCATTGTATATCTCCATTGACGAAACGGCAGTACCGGGAGTGACGTTTGATGCCGTTTCAGGATTCAATGATGATATTTTCGATATTTCATAAATTCCATCCATGCCACTTTCAGAATAAATCATTGACGACTGGCTTATGCATATTTTACCATTTATTCTCACCCTGTCAGGACTATAATGCACCTGTCCGTATGATTCGTAAGTGCCCCCCCTGTTCTTTCTTATTCCAGGAATTTTGTATCCCGAATGTTCCATCCTCAGGAGAAATCTGTAAAAAGTACCGAGATGGTTATTATATATAATTACTGTTGAATCATCTATGGCAGAGCTTACTCGTTCCATTGCGTTTTTGAGATTCTGTTCGACGGATCCATTTATTATGGCTCCAGAAAATTCTCCGGATTTTCCCTCTCTAATTATTATTTGAGCTGTTGATATATCCGGGTCCATATCGTACAGGGAATCTTTTTGAAAAAACCTGAGTTTATTCTGTGCCATGAATCTTAGAACCGGATCTATGGCAGCGTTGAAAACAGAAAATTTCCTTCCATAGCCGCAGTATTGAACAATCCTTATGATTTCCCTTTCCATTGAAGGGCTTACTGTTACTTTGATCCCGTTGAGGTTTCCAAATATATCCTGTGCTTCGATCCATGTATAGTCTATCCAATCGGAGTCATCAAACTGCCTTGACAGGAATTCCAGATCATATTTGTCTCCGGAAATGAATATATTAGAATAATTTCTGTACATAGTTTTTTCAATCTTCCCCCCAATTAATTTCCATAGAGTTATTCTGTCTGTTCCTGTGGCATTGATGATCATTTTATCGCCTGTCAAGCAATTTTATTATCTCCATTAGTATGGAAATGACAAATCTGAGTTCTGCTTCAATATCTCCTGCAGATAGTTCTCCGGAATGTTTCCTGCCCATGATCATCAAAGTTTCAAGCACTTGCAGATCTTCCTTCCTCATGGATTCCTTTGAAGACGCAATCCTTGAGCATAGTGCCTCTACAGCCTGCCTTGAAGTGGTTGTCGATCTTCCCAAATTTTCTCCTCCTCTGCCCTTATGCCTGCCATGGCCAGTTCTGCGGACTTCATGAAATATTTTAGCTTACCCGCCTTTCCAATCACGTTAAAAATTATGCGTGAACCCTGAATTGATGACTTTATCCTGAGCGATTCAAGTATAGTTTCTATCATTACAAGGTCCCATTCATCTGACACCCTTGAATATATGAATAATATTGCCTTTTCTATGTATTGCTCCCGTAGTATACGAACAAGCTGATATGAAGTTAATACGCGTTGAACAAACACATCTTTTCCCTGAAGCATTTTCAGGTGATGTCCTGTTAGAATTATTCCGTCTGAGATAAGAAGGTTGATCTTCCCCTCATCGCCCATATAATCCATGCTTTTCATGAAGGACGCCCATGTAAAGCTTTCTGTAACCCATATGCGCAGATATCCTCTTTTCACCAGATTGAAATCTCTTCTGCAACAATATGTTTGTTCATGAGAAAAAAAATGAGTAAATAGTCCAAAACAGCGGTTTTCCTGATAAAATTCAGCCTTAAGACCAACCGTCCATCAACTCCTAAAAGTTCTGTGGCATTTTATTATTTCAAGAGAATTTCAGTCTTATAATTGGAATAGTATACTATATATACTTCTATGATAATAGCTACAAATGACTGACCTTAGTCCGACATTAATACTGGCCCTTACTTTTGTAGTTGGGCTCCTTTTAGGTCTTGCCATAAAGAAGGGGGTTGTAGCCCTTATTCTGGGATTGGTTGCAATATTTCTGGCATCATACATTGGATTTTCACTTGCTCCAAATTATTCAGTTCAGGATATTCTCAATAAAATAGGAAGCCATACAAGTATTGTTGTAGATGAAGTTCAAAAACTCATAAGTATAGGCTATGATGCATCGCTGACCATTACAATTGCTCTATTTGCTGTAGGCTTATTAATAGGTTTATGGAAAGGATGAAATTGCATATGAAAATGTGATTCCTGATTTAAAAACATAAAATTTTGTATCCTTAATGCGATTCCATGAAAACACCAAGACTTTGAAGATCATTGAAAAAATCTGCATAGCTTTTCTTGACATTTTCTGTGTTGCAAAGAGTGGTATCAGATCCAGAAATAACTATTGCTACTGCTGCAGCCATGATCATCCTGTGATCTTTAAAATCAAATGAGTAAGGTTGTTTGATTTCCTTTCCCCTTCGTATATTCAAGGTCGTTCCATCTTTTATTATGGATGCCCCAAAATCCTCTGCCAATTTTATGATAGATGATGCTCTATCGCTCTCCTTGAATGATAATCTGCCAATATTTCTGATCTTTATTCCATTTTCAGAAAAAATACCTATGACCGACATTATGGGGGCAAGATCCGGATTTTGATCTGCATCAAGTTCCACAGAATCGAGTTGCGATTGCCTGCATTCAATCTCAAGACCGTTTTCCTCTCTTTGGAACGTCTTCAAATAAGGTTTTAATATATTGAGAATAGCGGAATCAGGCTGAAGAGAATTTGCCGAAAGTCCTGAAACTCTTATCCCCTCCTTTGAACCAAGTAATCCGAGAACGATAAAATATGCTGCTGATGAAAAATCTGATTCCACCATTAATTTAATTTGCCCCTTGTATGGAGTACCGGAAACAGAAATGGTTTGATTTTCTCTTGTCACAGTAAAACCAAAATCTGAAAGACACTTCTCTGTAATATCAATATAGCCTGTTGAAGTGTTTTTTCCCTCTATGATTATTTTTCCTTCTAATAATCCTCCTGCGAAGAGTAACATCAGGGAACTTACAAACTGAGAGCTCAATCCGCCATTGATTTTCATGTCCATTGATTGAATGTGTGATGAGTCTACCTCTATTTCATTTTTTGAAATACGTTTTATTTTTACCCCTGCTGCAGTGAGAGCCGATTCCAGTGGTCCGTTTGGCCTGACTGAAAGTGATTCTGCAAGCTCATAGACAGTTTTGCACATCATTCCTGATATTAAGCCCAACGATAAACGAAAAGAAGTGGCTGATTCTCCCGCATAGACTTTTTCAGGGCACTTGAATTTCCCGTTTATTGAAATTTCACGGTCTCTGTAATCAACTGTAAAATTTGAATCTCTTGCTATCCCCATTGCCACCATTTCATCCTCAGAACCTGAAACGTTAAGGATTTTAGTGGAACCTTCCCTGCTCATCGCCAGCAGGATATACCTTTGCGTGAAACTCTTGCTTGATGGTGGTGTTATAGTTCCAGCTAGATGATGTGCTTTTAATTTAACCTTCATATATTTCCTCAGTCTTTGCCGGTTTATTTGTAAAATGAGTTTTTATTGGTGAAAGATTGAGCCGTTTTAAGTTCTCACATGCCCTCATTGCTTCATCTTCATTGTCAAATACTGCAAATATTGCCGGCCCTTTTCCGCTCTGGCCACATATGAGGGGATGAGTTTTTTCAATTGATTCCATGGTGTAACTATCCCTCCCCAAAATATCCATGAATATTTCACCGTTGGCTTTCATTGCTTCAAGGAATTTTCCTTTAACTACCATTTCCTCAACATCATTAAATTCCACCATATATTTAGAAAAGTCTGTCTTGCCGATGTCAAAAGAACTTCTTTCATGATTCCCTGGAATTATTATCACGACTTTTTCCTCTACAAGAGATCTCTTTAAGAGAATTTTTTCATTGTTATCGGTATAGCATAAACCACCAAAAATACATGTGCAGTTATCATCAAAGGCTCCTGTGAAGGATATTTTCAAAAGTTTTGAAATATGAGACGATTCGACTGCAATTTGCTGTTCTGATTGAAATATCTTAAAGATTTTATTCAGAGAAAGGAGAACTCCGGAGACCATTGCGCTGCTGCTTTTTAAACCCATGCCCTGGGGTATCATTGAAACTATTTCGATCTGTGGGGGAGTTGAAATATTATACCTTTCCTGAATTATGGAAATCAACTCTTTGAATCTATAATTAGATTCGCCAGATTCCCTCATTGTAATTTTCATGGGTAGGTCTATTGCAACAGAGGCACCATGCCCATTTGCGAATGCACTTAGCACAGATAATCCCCCATTAATTATAGTTACGACTGTTTTCATTTTTTGCCGCTTCCTTCAAGATTTCTCCTTACCATGTTAAATATTTCAATATTCGGATAACTTCCGTGGAACAGATTGTAAGATTCGTATGCCTGCTGGAAGAACATTTCTCTCCCGTTAATGCATAATGCCTTTGCCTTAGCAGCGATCCTTAGAAACGATGTATCGGTATTTGCATAAATCAGATCGATCGCCACTGCATCTTTGGAAAAGTTAGTGTCTTTCACTGGAGATGTATCATTCTCGTTCATACCCAGAGGTGTACAATTTATAATGATATCATATTGATTTTCCGTTGAATATCCAACTATTTCTGTTCCTTCCATGTATTCAAATCCCTGAAATTTTGATTTTGCCTTCGCCGGATCCCTGGATAGAACTGTTATTGAATGTGTATCAAAATCTGAAATCAATGTATATAATATTGTTCGGAACACTCCGCCTGTGCCTGCGATACATACCTTTTTTTCATGGAAATCGACCGCATTCAATTCAACGGTTCTTTTAAATCCGGCATAATCTGTGTTATGGGCCATAAGGGTTCCGGATTCGTTACTGATTGCATTTGCGCTGCCCAGCCTCCAGACAAGTGGATCTCTCTGCGATATATACCTTAAGATGATTTCCTTATAGGGTGATGTTACGTTAAAGCCCGCCATAGATGATGATGCAAATTCAATAAAATTATCAATTGAAGTCAAATTGAGATCAATAGCAGCATAGAAACACTTCATCTTGCTTTGAGCATATAAACTGTTGAAGAGGGTTTGACTCCACGAATTCCTTACCGGTGAACCTATGAGACCTGTGATTTTCATTTATCCGCGCTCCTTTACCGATTTCTTGAGAACTCATCCAAGGCTTCCCGAATGATTTCAATGGGCACAGCATTTAAAGACATTTCACCCAATTTAACTGGTATAGAGATATAGATCTTACCGTCACGGGCTTTCTTGTCATTCCTTATGATATTTAACATATTTTCTATGCTGTATTGAGCTGTGTTAACGGGTTTAATTGAAAATTTGTTCATGAGTTCTGTGATTATTGAATGAAAATCATCCTCCGCAATACCCATCTTTTTTGATATCAGTGATTCCACCAGCATTCCTGTAACTATGGCCCTTCCGTGGCTTACAGCAGATTTTGAAATACTTTCCAGAGCGTGACCCACAGTATGACCGAAATTAAGTTTAGCCCTTATTCCGTTCTGATCGTAAAAATCTCTTGATACAATATCGTGTTTGATCCTGATGCTCTTTGAAATTAATCTGGTTAGCTGACTATTATTCTTTATGTCATGCAAATCACTAAACTGCGAAATTACTGAAAATATATCTGTCTTTTCAATTATGGCATATTTTATTATTTCCCCGAGACCGTCCTTCAAATATGAATCTTCAGAAGCCGTAAGGAAATGTGTATCAGCCAATACAACTGATGGTTCATAAAAAGTACCGATGACGTTTTTGACGCCTCCATAATTAATTCCATTCTTCCCCCCTATGGAACTGTCGACCTGAGAGAGGAGTGTTGTCGGTATTGCCATTAACTTCATTCCCCTCTTATATGTAGCTGCTACAAAGCCTGTCATATCTCCGACCGTTCCACCTCCCACATATCCTATCAGGGAATTTTTCTCGATCTGGTTTTCAAGCATTACGCTCATAATTTTTTGATAACTCTTGATATTTTTAAGATTCTCTCCATCAGAAACGGTGAATTTAATACTCCCTTCGCCTATTTTTCCAAAATCTGGAAGATATCCCTGGAATTTTTCATCCACATTTTTGCTTACGATAAATATTGCTTTTTGATTATCATTGCAGTAATCCCATATATGCTTGAGGATTTTTTCACCAATGATATAAGTTGTCTCGAATTCCCCTCTTTTTAGTATAAATCGTTCTGCCTCGGTCATTTTCTAAACAACAAATGCTTATCCCATAATATATTTAGCCTTTTCAAAAGTTGCCATATAATTGAAATTAACATTACAAAACCCAATGGTCGCTGCTCAAAACTAAAAATGTTTTTAGTCATAGCGATGATTATGGCCATATGCTGATGTACCAAAGCATCAATGAAAAATTAGCTTCGACAATCCGGAGGTTTATTCCTGACTTTAAAGAAGAGGACCTGAGCTTCGATAGAACCGGTCACTGTGATTTGACAGTACGTACGTTCAGATACAAAGTTGAAAACATGGAGTCCTTGAAATCAGCAGTTCTTGAAGAAAGTTTCGTAACCAACGCTGTGGTCAAGGGAAAATACCTCAATTTGACAATTGACTCAAACTATCTCTTATCACTCATGCACTCTTCTATTTCCACTACAGGCCAATATCCAGATGTTTTTCAGGATCCGGAAAGGGTAAGCGTGGAGCATACCAGCATAAATCCAACCGGGCCCATACATGTGGGACGTGTAAGAAATTCCATAATTGGAGATTCAATTTCCAGACTTCTGAAGAGATTCGGATACCGCGTAACAACACAGTATTTCGTTAACGATTCAGGTAAACAGATGATGTCTCTATACCTTGCTTACGATAAATACAATTCAGACAAACAACCGACTCCAGAATTGCTCCTGGAAGGTTATAGGAGAATTTACAGAGAAATGGAAGGTACAGGTTCCGAGACAGAAGTAGAAGAAATGATCAAAAAATATGAGGAGGGGGACCCGGCACTAATAAATAAGGTACGCAAAATAGCCGGGGTTATGCTGGATGATATTAAGGGCGACCTGAGGACAATAGGAATCAAGATCGATGACTTTACCTGGGAATCAGATTTTATAGTGTCAGGAGAAGTTAAAACGCTCATATCTTCCCTGTCGGATTCCATTAAAACAGACGGTGAAGCAAAGTATTTAGAAATGAAGGATGGAAGAAAGGTTTTTTTGACCAGAAGCGACGGGAGCAGTCTATACCTTGCCAGAGATATAGCTTATCATATGTACAAGCTTTCACAGAGCGACTGGCTAATTACTGTTCTTGGAGAAGATCATTCTGAACACGGGAAAACCCTTACCGAGATCTTAACAACCTATTTTGATCTCGTTAAGAGGCTTGATTTTGTATTCAATGCCTTTGTAAGCCTTGAAACTGGAAGCATGTCTACAAGAAAAGGAAACGCGATTACCCTCAAGGAACTGATTGAAAAGACCTGTGAGAGAAGTAAGGAGATAATTACGGAGAAGCGGGGGGGAAAAACCTCAAATGATGAAATAGCCATGAAAATAGCAATTTCAGCTATTAGATTTAATATTCTCAAGGTAAGTGCATCCAAGGCTATGGTTTTCAGGTGGGAGGATGCTCTGGATTTCAATGGTGATAGCGCGCCTTTTATAATGTATTCATACGTCAGGGCTTTAAATATAATTAAAAAAAGTGTAGTAAGCTCAGACATTGAAAATTTAACCCTGTCAAATAGGGAGCTGGAAAAAGAAGAGAGAGCTCTCGTTCTAAATATGTATACCTATCCATTAATCCTGTCAGAGGCAGTAAAAAATCTGAAACCGGAAGCATTGGCAAATTACGCCTTTATGCTATCTAAAAGCTTCAATGACTTCTATGAAAAGTGCAAGGTTATTGATCAGGAACAGGAAGTTACCATAAGAAGATTGATTACTGCAACCGTTTATAAATCAATAATAGAAGATATATCGTCAATCATCGGAATTCAGTTAGTAAAAGAAATGTGATCAAAAATTTAAAAAATTTTAAAAAAAAGGAGAATAAGTTACTTCTTATTCTGATCTTTCTTTACATCTTCCTTTTTTGGTGTTGCAGGGTTAGCTGGCTTTGCAGGGGTTATGGCTGTCGTCTTGTCTCCTTTCTTTGTCATTGGGAATTTTCCTGCGCTAACTCTGTAATAGATCAGACCTATTACAACTATAATAGCTATTACTGATCCTATAATTATTGGAACGTTGTATGGGGAAGATGCAACGTTTACGGTTGTGGAATATTCTCCAATGTTCGAAACGAATCCAGGCTGATTAGGTGCACTTACATTAGCAACGAGACTTACAGTTCCAGCAGTTGAAGGGGTCCAAGTCACAGATACGTTATCAGTTCCGTTTACAGCCAGAGCCTGGTTTGTAAATGCCTGATTTACAACTACTGATCCCGAAGCAATGAGATATACTGTAAAGTTGTTTGCGGCCTGTGTTCCTATATTTTTGATATTTATATGAATTGTCTTGCTTATTCCAGCCTGGAAGCTTCCCGTGTAGTATATGTTCTGCACAACAAGGCGAGCGGATTGCACTACCATATGCACCGTTTGATTTTTGTAGGCACTCACGTTTGACGGATTTGTTATTTTAAGTGACACTATAACGCTTGAGAGATTCAAAAATTTCACTGAAAGCCATGATCCGTTTACATTTCCTCCTACTATCATATAAGTGCTTGAGGATTGCTTATCTGCAGTACTGTTGATATTCATAAATTCCCAGTGATATTTCCATTGGGATGAGAATGAGGCATTTGTTATAGAGCCGTAATACTGATCAGAAGAATAGTTGGCAGATAGTATGGTAACATTTGAAGCAACTGGCGCTGGTTATATTTTTTCCTGCAGAGTTCATTATTGTAATTACCGGTGTTGGAGCGGTTGTATCGTTTACAAAGACCTTCAGAGCCAAATTCAGTGAGGTCAAGGCAACGGATGTTACGTTTATTGAAACGTTCTGCCTCATTATCTGACCGTTTACAGGTATGGTTGGCTTTGAGAAAGAATAACTTGCAGTGTTACCCTGTGTCTTGTAGCTGTTAGCAAAAGTCCAGTTAAAAACTAGAGGAACCTTATATACCGTACCATTGACCATTACTGGAAGAGAAGAATTGTCTGATGTGAATGATATCTGACTGGATTGAGGAACTGAAAAGTAATACGTCAGATTTGAAGGTAAGGAAGTTTTATTAATTAACTTATGAACAGTTATGCCCTTCTGGTTTACGTATGAATAGGTGAAATTAACTACAGGTGAGTTTGTTGAACCCATGGCATATACTATGAATTTAGTAGTATTGTAAAAGCCGGATGAGCTAGTTCCATTTATTTGAATTGTATGACTACCAGCTGTTAAGTTAATTGTTATGGCACTTGAGTGATATAATTTACTACTTACATTCCACGTAAATGATGTTCCTGGGGAGTTATAATCATATTTCTGGTTCACCGGATTGTAGAAAGCATTTGACAAATTCATTGTGAAATTTGTGTTTGCAGGCACTACAAATATGGTATTCTTTTGAGTGCTATTCAAAGTGTAAGATTGAGATACCATTTTACTCCATGAAAAACTCATTTGAGAGTTTATGAAAATAGGTTTCTTCACCGTCGAAAAGCCCATACTAACCCATTGTGGCGATGAGATTGGATAAATCTGGAAAGGATTGCCAAATGTTGTTGAAACAGGAGCACTGGAAAGGGAATATGAACTGTTTATATATTTTATGGCGTAGGAATACTGGAACTTACCTGATATGACTGATGTACCAAGATCGTATAACTTCAGGTTCATATTCTTATAATCGGTGTAATTCATTCCATCATTTACATATGTTGCAGTTACATTGTCAAAAACGCTGTTGGTCTTAATGACTGGGGCTGCATAAGTTGCCTTTGACAAGTTATAGAAGTTCCCGTCGACTAGGAAAGAATATTGAGTGTTATTCTGGATTTCACCATTTACATAGTTCATTATTTCGTTCTTGAATATGCTACCGTCCATCATTTCCTGATAATAAATAGAACCCACAGATGAATTCTGAGCAAAAGGCAAAGCAGTGTTGTTCTTTATTTGAAGCGAAATATTCATTGTTACTGTTCTCAGATCGCTGGACAGGGAATAATTAACAAAAATGTTTGAACTGGCAGGAGATAACGTCACGGTTTGTAACCCTTTACCAGCTGTATTTTGTACAACTGCCGGTGCATACCCTGCTGCATATATCATCAGCACTATATCTGACCAGCTCTGGTTCGTTATGATCCTGTAAGAACCCGAAGTGAAGTTTTGTGTTGAATATTTATCTGTCGCCTTGTTGAACAAAACGGCAGTGAAGGAATTGATTGTTGTATTCGTGCTTGTCTCAACATTTCCAAATGCAACCTGGGAACTGGAGAGAGAAACATTTATTGAATTTATAATATTATTCTCCAGGAGACTAAACTGCGTACCAAGATAATCGACATTTACATAGAATTTCCCGTGTGGAAGATAGGCTGTAAAATCTGCATTTTCTGTGATGTTATAAAACGTATATCCTGTCATTGTGGAGAACGATAAGGCTGCACTTTCACCTGACACCAGGCCGGTCAAGCTCACGTTTGTAAGATAGGTTTGAGCTACTGGAACAAAAATGTTCAAGCTAGTTGCTGAAGAGCTACTTACCGTAAATTGTTCCTGATATCCGTCAGATATTACCTTTCCTGTTCCGGGTATAGTCACATAACTGGGCTGTACGTTTAAAGTATAATTACCATATGTAAGCATATTGCTATATGAACCGGAAGTGCTTGATGTAGTAAATTCACCACCAAATCAGGATATCGTAGATTGCACTCCACTAAGCGGGGCAATTTGATTTCCATTCAGGTCATATGTAAAAGCAAATGACACGTTCTTCGCCGGGGCACTATACGCACTAGAATTTGTACTTACTCCAAGTAGGCCTATTATTAGAATTAAGACCATTACTGAGGTGATGGTATGTTTCATGTTCAATTGTATCTTCCTCTTTTTTCGCTAAATAAACGCAGCGATATAAACATTGCTTTAAAAAATTATTGTGTATGGCTTATTTTTTTAAATTCATAATAATGGCTTCTCATAACAATTTCATATGGCTTTAAATCAACCCCGGAAAACAAAAGATAAGAATTAGGAATCTCTATTCCCATTTTCTCTATGAACATCCTTGGCCTCTTTGTAACCATGTCTATTATGGATTCCGGGGGAAGTCTGTTTAGACCTCTTTGATACCTGTAGAGAAATTCCATTTCTCTAAATATATTGGGTTCAGTGTTCATAGCATTATCCGTACCAAGTAAAATGAGATCTGTTTCTTTGCACATATCGTAATAATCTTTTCTTTCCCCATAAAAAACGTTGGATCTTGGTGTTATAACTATGGGTACTTTCAAATCTGTTAATTCCTGTATGTCTTCTTTCGTGCAATAAAGGCAATGTATAACCAGATCTGGAGAAATTTCCTTAAGACTTGAAATGTCTTCTCTGTACCTTTCACTAAAATGAATGCCTGTTATACCTTTTTCATTCTTTGCCGCCTTTGATATGCTGACTCCGAAGTTCAGATCTATGTCAGAAATAGCACTTAGTTCAATGCCATTAACTATGTCCTTTATTTTTAAATAATCCCCTGCATCTTTTGGGCTTGATAATACAATTCCATATGGATCACCAGATTTCTCTGCCAAAATGGTATTCAATCCCTCACTTCCCGTCTCGCGAAAATCAATAAAAGCGCACGTGCCGGAGTCTCTCATTATCTTTTTTGATTTTGTTATTCCGGTAATGATTTCTTCTTCTCTGGCACTATTCAGGTGCTTGAGTTTAAAACCTCCCGGACCAACTATCTCTGCCAGTGTTCCAATGGGTTCCTCTCGTATAAAAGAATCCCCAAGATGAGTATGGGAGTTGATTGGAGCTAAAATGATGGTTCCAGCGTCATCACCCTTGTCAGGTTCCTGCTCCTTGAATTTCCCTGTTGATAAATCAATATATCCTCTTCTTGGATGCCCATCTAAATAAACGGTTCCACCAATGATCATTTATCAACCCTTCATTACTGCAACGGGAATGTTTCTGCTAACTGGAATTGCAAGATTTGCATCCCTTACTGCCATTATTACTTCATTTATATTTTTATAGCTTCCCGGGGATTCTTCAGCAATAGTGCTGGAAGAAACTGCTCTCAGGTATATCCCTTCTTTTTCCATATTGGATTTTACCTGTTCTGATTTGAATGATTCCATGGATTTTTTCCTGCTTAGTTTTCTGCCTGCGCCATGACAGGTTGACCCAAATGAGAGTTGCATATTCTCCTTTTTTCCGACGAGAACATAAGATGCTGTTCCCATGTCACCAGGGATTATAACAGGATGCCCATAGCTTGAAAAAACACTTCCGCTTAAATATTCTCCTGAAAAAGCCCTTGTAGCTCCCTTCCTGTGAACTATAAGCTTTTTTTTATTCCCTTCCACAACGTGTTCCTCTATTTTCGCAATATTGTGGGCCAGACTGTAAACGGTTTTAATCTCTTCCAGATCTATATCCATATGAAAGATTTCTTTGAATGAATCTCTTATCTTTTGTACAATAACCGCTCTATTTACATATCCAAAATTAGCAGCTGCAAACATTGCGCCCAAATAAGCTTCACCCATTCTGGATTTCGTGGTTACAAAATTAAGTTGCAGGTCCCCGGTTATATTTCCTGAAGGTTCTTCCTTATTTATTGCACTTATGTAATCTGTAGCGATTTGATGACCCAGCCCCCTTGAACCAGTGTGTATCATAATTAATATCTCATTTTCACACGTTATTCCAAAACTCTCGCCTATCTCACTATCAAATATTTTTTCAACGGCCTGGATTTCCAGGAAATGGTTCCCTGAGCCAATGGTGCCGAGTTGAGATTTTCCCCTTGAAATAGCCTCATTTGATACCTTCTCAGGATTAGCCATTGCTGATGAACCAAGATCTTCTGTATGCGTTTGATCTTCTTTGGTTGCAAATCCTTTATCTATTGCCCATTTTATTCCTGACTGCAGTACTTCTTCTATTTCCTGATTGTTCAGACTAATATCCCGACTCTTACTCATTCCTGCAGGTACTTTACTGAATATTTTATCCAGAAGTGCTTTTTTTTTACCATCCAGATCCTTCAATGTTAATCCTGTTGAAACGAGGGTTACGCCGCAGTTGATGTCATATCCGACGCCGCCAGGACAGACAATTCCTTCATCATAATCAAATGCGGCTACTCCCCCTATGGGAAAACCATATCCCCAGTGGATATCTGGCATAGCCATTGATGCTCCTATTATTCCGGGCAGTCTGGCGACGTTCATTACCTGCTCCAGACTCTTATCATCTTTTAGACTTTCCATCATGGAATCACTTGAAAAGATTCTTCCTGGAACTTGCATTCCGTCTGAAACAGGAATTTCATATATGTTGTTTCCAATTTTTTTGATGTTTGCAGTCAGATTTCCACCCTCATCATAACAACCTATTAATGTATTTAATTATAATATTGATTTGATGGAGATATTCAGAACGGATTCATTTGATGACGATCTCAGGTTTAAGATAAGGTTGCAGGCATATTTGAGACTTACCGCAATAAAAATTTCCAGTTTGAGGCATGAGGATGATAAGTTCATGCCATATATCAAGGAGCGAGAATATAAATTAAAAGAATTACTTAAGTGCAGTGATGATTTCCAAATATTTGATGGAGAAAAGAAAATTTTTCCCTGATATAACAAGAGAATTTTCGCATTATATTTTCTTATTTGTCTTATGTGAAAATTAATAGACACAAATGTTATATGGTTTTGAAAGACTTGAGTAGTAAAGTCAATGTTCTCTTTAAAGAGATTGATGAAAGCCTTGATACGGTGAGAAGACACCTTTCCATAGTTCAGACGCTTTTGAAGGATCAGCCAGCCGGCATAATTAAGATATCCAAATTAACAGGATTAGCGGAGCATAAAATCAGATATTCTCTGAGGATACTGGAAAAAGACGGAATTATAATACCTTCAAAGGAGGGGGCAATGCTATCCCCTGATTTTATTGAAGACAAGAACGGTATAGTCGAGGAATCCTCAAAAATTATGCAAAAGTGCATCGAACTGAACGATGAAATAAGAAAATCATTTACTGGAAAGAAATGAAGGAAGATCTACCTCCGTTAAGATTTGGCGATTACTGGATCCGTAAAGCATTGCCAACTGATGCAAAGGAAATGATAAATTGCATGCAGAGTGTAATGGATGAAAGGATCTACCTGGTAAGTGAATACTATTTTTATACTGAGCGAGGAGAAGCCGAAAGGATAAAGAATCCTGATGATCTGAATCTCATAGCAACTCTGGAAGATCAGGTTGTTGCTCTTTTGACAATTCAAAGGGGAATGTACAGAAAAACAAGGCATACTGCCTCTTTAGGTATAGCAGTAAAATCGAGACACCGGGGGAAGGGCCTTGGAACTGTTATGATCAAAAGAGCCATTGAATGGTGCCGAATGAATGATATTAAAAAGTTGAATTTAGAAGTTTTTTCAAGCAACGAGTCGGCAATTCGTCTATATGAAAAGATAGGGTTCGTAAAAGAAGGAATAAAGAAGGATCAATTCAACATTGACGGGAAGTTTGTGGATGATGTTTTGATGACTTATAAGTTAGATTAATTCTTGAATTTAACTCTGTTTTCAACGATTGTATAATCAAAGTTAAGCATTGAAGATATTGCATCTATATAGAGACCAAGCTCCACAGAATGGACTCTCTCCTGAATAGATTCTGGAGTATCAGATGGAATAACGGGAACTGTTTCCTGCGCGATTATTGGACCGTGGTCGACATCCCTGTCAACCAGGTGAATTGTACACCCGGTTACTTTAGTTCCACTTTTTAAAACTGCCTTCTGGACGTTTATTCCGTACATTCCTTTTCCCCCAAAGCATGGAAGAAGCGAAGGATGTGTGTTTACGATTTTTCCAGGAAAATTATCAATGAATTCTTCAGGGAGTATTTTAAGGAATCCTGCAAGCGCAATTAAATCAGGTTTCAATTTCTTAATTTCCTCTATTATCATATATTTATTAGATAAGCTATAGTGAATGACCGAGATATTCATTTTGCCAGCTCTGGTTACCGCTCCAGAATCCAGCCTGTCAGATATCAGGGCAACTACTTCCGCGTTTATTCTGTTGTGAGAACATGCATTATAAATTTCCTGAAACGTTGTGCCCTCTCCAGATGCCATTACAACAATTCTATTTTTCATTTTCTAAACCATTATTCTCTCCACTTCCTTAAGGATTACAGTTGCTTAAATGAACAATATTTTTCTATGGTACAGTATAATAATTGCATACCGTAAAAATATCATCTGAGAATAGATTTGAAGATGAAGAGCTTTCTCCATATTTTATACATTTGACTTTTAACTAAGAAATAAACAATAAAAACATCAAAGCATTTGTGTGTGACGGTTTAAATAAATAATGGCAATCAAGTGATTCCTTTGAAAAAATTTTTTGTCAATGACTTTTAGCCCAATATTTTTATTTACTCCTGTTCACTCATCTCATTGATGGAGATCTGGATTGAAAAATATAGACCTGTTAAACTTTCCGATATATACGGACAGGATGAGGTGGTTTCGAGACTGGAATCATTTGTAAAAGAGAAACAGTTACCTCATTTAATATTCGCAGGTCCGGCTGGTGTTGGTAAAACATCTGCTGCCATAGCGTTGACAAGAGAACTTCTTGGCGAAAACTGGAGAGATAGTTTTCTTGAACTGAATGCTTCAGATGAAAGAGGCATAGATATAATAAGAGAAAACGTTAAAGAATTTGCAAGAATAAAACCATTCAATGATCTTGGTTTGAGGATCATATTCCTTGATGAAGCTGATCAACTCACTTCTGATGCCCAGGCGGCCCTTAGAAGAACTATGGAGAGATTTTCAGCCACAACAAGATTCATTTTTTCCTGCAACTATTCCACACAAATTATACCTCCAATACAATCCAGAGCAGTTGTAATGAGATTCCACCAGCTTTCTGATGATGACCTGAAAAGCTATTTAAAATTCGTGATCAGCAAAGAAAATATGACACTTGATGAAGATGCCCTAGATGCTATTTGTGAAGTCTCATCTGGTGACGCAAGAAAAGCTACAAGTATCCTTCAGACATTGAAATATTCAGGGGAAAAATCTCCAAAGGCAATTTTTGAAATGTCAGGTAATTTGGAACCCGCTGATTTTGAAAAGATCGTAAAACTTGCAATGGAGGGTCTCTTTGATGAAGCCGTTGACCTTATTGAAAAACTTACTGTAGATCGTGGATATTCTGCAATTGATCTTATAAAAGGCATGCATTCTTTCATCAGAAGGCAAAGAATCGGACAAAAACAGAAACTTGCAATTATAGAAGCCCTTGCAGAAGCCGAGTTCAGACTCGTGGAAGGCGGCAGTGACAGGGTACAGCTTGATGCCTTAATGGCAAAACTATCCTGGATTGGACAGGAACTCAACTGAAATCCATCAGGGTCGCTTCATGTTTAGCTTCCATCTCTTTCTTCATTTTACCAATCATCATTGATTCTTTTCTTAAACTTGAATTATAATATGCTATGTCTCTACCATCTTTGAATACCAGAATGAAAACTTCACCTGCATTGAATCGTCCAGTTCTTCCCCGTCTCTGAATGGATCTTATTTCTGAGGGAACCGGCTCGTAAAATATAACCATATCAGTTGCAGGTATATCCAACCCTTCCTCGGCAACACTGGTAGCAACCAAAACGTTGTAGGAACCATTCCTGAATTTTTCTATTCCTTCTCTCTGACTCTTTTGATTCATACCCTGTTCACCCTTTCTGGATGATTGGCCCACAAACCTCAGAGGTTTCAAGATAGATGATTTTTCCTTTAAGTATTCTATGAGAAATTTTGATGTTTTTCTGTAATGAGTGAATATTATTACTTTTGAGCCAAGTCCTTCCATGATTTTTCTTTCTGAAAGTTCTAAAACCTTCCTGAATTTTGCATTTTCATAAGTTTTAACTGCGTCATTCAAAGCCATTCTCGCCTGTACAAAATATGTATTTTTTTCAAGAATCGCTACAGTCCTCGTTAATGATTTGTCATGACTCTCTTCCATTTCATTGAGATAGTCAACCGCTAGCTGAAGTCCCTGGCTTTCACAGTATTCGCACAATATATCCAAACGTACGCAAGCCGTAACATATGGAATGACACCGAATAGCTGCTTTTCCCCTGATACAGCCCTTGCAGAAAGCGCCCTGATTATATCAGTCAGCTCCCTTCTTGATGAATATTTACTGATTTCCTTTACACTGCCGGAAAGAGCGTTAAGCTGTGATGTCAGAGCATTCTTAAACAGTGAACTTATGGTAGTTTGCTCCTTTCCCGGATCAACATAAATTGCTGTTTTGACAGTTTCCTTCACATAAGGACTAACATCCGGATCATTTTCTGTTCTGATAATCACTTTTTTGATATCCAGGTTTTCCTTAATCTGATCGATATGATCTCTATTTGAACCTGGGCTTGCAGTCATTGCCAATATGAATCCTGTTGATTCCACCATAAATTTCTTTCCTATTTCAACAAATGCATAATTGCCAATAGCTCTATGAGCTTCATCAACTATGAGCAATCCGTAGGACTTTAATTCTACGATATTCCTCATAATGTCTCCTAAAACAGTTTGAGGTGTTGATATTATAAGATTTGATTTCTGCCATATGTTTTTTCTTTCACTGATCTTGGTCTGTCCGGTGATACCTGAAATAATCAGGTTTTGTTCGCTGAATAATTCAGTAAATGTCTTTAGATGCTGATCTATCAGTGGTCTGGTTGGAGCAATCAGGATGACTCTTCTACCATTATCCAGTGAAACCTTTGCCAGCATTGCAGCTATTATAGTTTTACCAAGACCTGTAGGCAATACTACTAAAGTGTTCTTACCTGATGCTTCCCTTGCAATATTAATCTGATATTCCCTTGGCTTTATGCCATTTAAATTATAATGATTGGCAGTATCAGAATCCACGGGTACTAAATGCAAACAATATATTAATCGAATTGCTTTTCGAGGTAAGGGCCGGTAGATCAGCGGTAGATCGCCTGCTTCGCAAGCAGGAGGCCTCGGGTTCAAATCCCGACCGGTCCATTTAATCTATTAATCGAATACCTTTTATGCCACTATTCGTTATGTTCTCATGACCATGCAACCGAAGTATAGAGAACTGCTTCTGGACGATGATGTACGAAGATGGTTTGAGAATCTCAAAGCAAAATCTGTCTTAACGGCAACAGTAGCCCTGAGAAATTTAGGGCATTACTGTGAGCTCACTGAAACAACGCCAAGTGAAATCCTGAGCAAAGCCAGAGCCAACGAGAAGGATTTTAGGTACGAGTTTACGGATTTTGTTAGGAAACTTGAGAAGGAGGGCAAGGCAGGATCATACATTGCGAGATTCAAGAAGGTCATTCTCTCATGGCTGAAGTTTAACGATATCCGTTTGCAGTTAACCGTTAACATAGCACGGGGAAAACGAAACACCAACAATCGTTAACGAGAGAGTTCCGAGCAAGGAAGAACTCGCCAGGATTCTCAGGAAAGCCACTTCAAGAGGCAGGGTTGCCATAGCAATCATGGCATTCTCCGGGCTTAGGCCGGAATCCCTTGGAGATTACGAAGGCACAGACGGCCTCAGACTTGGCGACCTAAAGGAGCTGAAGCTCTCCGATGAAATCCAGTTTGACAAGATTCCCGCTACTGTTATGGTCAAGAGCAAGCTGAGCAAAGCGAGACATCAGTATTTCAGCTTCATTGGGGAGGAAGGCACGACATACATCAGGGAATACCTAGAGGAGAGGAGGAAGAATGGAGAAGAGCTCACCTATGAATCTCCATTATTGCAGTTCGATGTCAGAGGCGTCAAGAAGAATGCATTCTTGAGGACAACCCTTGTAACGAGGGACATAAGGGAAGCCATAGAGCAGGCAGGATTGAAAATGAGACCGTATGTTTTGAGAGCTTATTTCTCCACAGCATTGGACATCGCAGAATCGAAAGGCCTGATCTCGCATCCCTGGAGACAGTTCATAATGGGTCACAAAGGCGATATTGAGGCCCGATATTCAACAAACAAGCGATTGCCGCCGGATATCATCGACGAAATGAGGGAATCCTACAACAAATCCACAAAGTTTCTTGAAACGAGAATAAGTGATGTATCCGAGGAGAACGCAAGACTGTATTTGCAGCAGCAACTGCTTTCTGCGGTGGGATACAGACAAGATGAAATCGACAAGATGAACCTTGCAGAGACAAGCCCAGAGGATTTCCAGAAGCTCCTCAGGGACAAGGTCGCAGGCACCATGGCAAGCAACGGCTCAAAGCAGAAGCTTGTTCCTATGAACGAGATAGAGAAGCTTCTGGGTGAAGGATACGAGTTTCAGGCCGTTCTGCCCAACGGAAAGGCTATAATGAAAATGCCGTTTTGATCACCGCGATTAACATTGCCATGCAGAAACTGTCCGTCTGAATTTTCTCTGGATTGCAAGCGATGTGAAATCATCGTGAACATCATCCGCAGTGATCCCAAGGACACTCGTGTTTCTGATCTTTACGTCATTCTAAAAAACAAGATGTCCCACAAGACCATTGACAAGCACATCGCCGAGCTAATCGAAAATGGATACCTGTTCAAATTCATTAGAAGCAGGTCTGACCACGAGCATCTGGAGATAGACAGCAACAGAATCTATGTGTCAATGGTCGAAAAGAAACCGGAATTAAAATGGAAACTCATCAAGGAAAATCCCTTTTTCCCGTTTGTCCTTGCGTCAGAGAAGAAGGATTTTGGCGATGCTTTGGCAATTGACTGCCCGGAATGCGGAAATAAAGGGATAAAGCCCACGTATGACAGAACATTTCACCACTATACAAAAGGACGGCCCCTCACCATGGTGGAAACAATAAAGTGGGAATGTCCCAACTGCAACTTCAAGCACAAAAACTCAATGAAGAGCTACGTCGCATTCTGATTCCGAAGAGTATCTAAAACGATACAATACCCTGAATTGCATTATTTGTCTATGCAGGAAAGCAAAGTTGCCAGGGAAATTTCCATATCAAATCTGAAGCGGAATTTTGTAAAAAAATTTCCAAATAGTTCGCTGGTTTCAGTACTTCTTCGCGAGCCTGACTCGATGAATGTTGAAGAGCTAATCGGCAAAGCGGGCACCTGGCTTGTCTTCCTGCAGGCAGAAAGGAGAGATGAGAAATGAAGAAAACAAAGGTAAGAGTGACCAGGGTAAATGAAGGAAATGAGCCTGAATATATTGGCTCGCAGCCTGAGATTGTGAAATACGAGATAGCCAATCCGCAGAAGAAAGGTACTCTTGAAAGGCTCCAGGAGACCATAATCGAGAACACGGTCAACCAGTATGAGCTAGAGGACAGGAGACAGATCGCAGCCATAAGGGAGTTCATGGAGCGGAACCCGGACGTAAGCTACGTGGAATACGAATCGAATCCTGTCATGAGGATGGATCTCGTAATCACAAGAAGAGGTCTCATATTCAAGCGCGAGGAAGCATCGATCTCAGCAACGCTGACCCCGAACAGGAGATTCAGGGCACAGAGGTAATCATGGACGAAGATGCAATAACCTTCGGATTCCTGATCACCGCCGTTGCCGTATTTGTAACAGGCATTGTATGGCAGGGCCTCTTTTCCACACTTTTTGCAATGCTAATGTCAGGAAACATGTTTTACGAGACTATGGGAATAGCAGGCTTCATCCTGGCTCTCATAGGAGCCCTTGTCCTGCTGTACTGTGCTCTTCTTCTCTTTATCTACATAATCATTCTTGCAGTGATATTCGGTATTCCCGCTTACTTAATCTATCTGGTCCTGGGACCGGAATACTCCATAATTCTCGCAGTGGTCATCGGGATCATTGCCCTCGTATACCTTATTGAGACACGAACAGTAGAAGTTCAGCACTACACAATAACGCTCAATCCGCACAGACGATACATAATAAAAAGGTAGCCGGATATGAATAAATATTTGGAAGACCAGAATAGGGTTATGAGAGAATATGGCTTCTCTGAGCTCATAAACGCAAGAAGGGTTCTTTCCAAGCCCATTATTGAGCTGCCGCTCAGGAACCAGGAGAGACTGTTCTACGACCTGTCAAGGAGATTGAAGCGCTTTGCCGGCCACACAACCATAGCATACACCATTATTCCAGATATAGAAAGAGGAAAGTTCAAGCGAGATGAATGCTCAGCGAGAGCTGCAAATCTCAGGGACTATATCGAGCACAAGGGAAACAGGAACGTATCAATTACGGGCGTTTCCGGACAGGGAAAGAGCTACCTCACCATGCACCTGCTCTCTAAATTCGAGGACAGGCAAAGGATCATATTTTCATTCAAGCCCGACGATCACGAGGTGCATCTTGGAATACCGGTCATTGACGCAAAAGAGTGTTTGCCAAATCCATTCAGGGACATAAACGCCTTCTCCGAGGCCTATATGACAGCATTCTTCGGCGAGAAGGTAAGCTCCGGAATACAGCTGCAGCAGACTCCAGCTTTTTTGCAGGAGATAGCGGCGCAGAGCACGGACTGGAAAAGCTTCATGAAAACAATCAGCGAGAAGAGGAAATCAGCTTCCAAGAACCAGATCGAAACGCTCAACGCCATAGAGCAGAACGTCAAATCCCTTGTCGTAGAAGACATGGGAAACGTGGAGCTTGCGAATGAGAGCACCGTGTTCGACTTCTCAACATTGCCAACAAAGCAGGCCCAGAACTTTTACGCCGAGCTGATGCTGAGGCAGATATACAGGGAGATGGAAGAACACAAAAGAATGGACGTTCTCATATGCATTGACGAGGCCCACAGGCTGACGAAATCATACCATACCATCCTTGACGTCATGGCCCGCGAAATCCGCGATAAGGGAATGCTGTGGATAATAACGCAGAATCTAATCGACATACTGCCGGAGATGAGAGCCAATTTTGGCACAAAGTTCACTTTCAAGTTAGGAGACGCAGATCTGCAGATGCTCTCCTACAACCAGCTTGTAAGATTTTCCGTTTCGATGCTGCAACCAAGGCAGTTCACGGACATAGAATTTCCTGAGAGCCAGTCATTCGCTCCTGTACTGACGTACATTTCCGATGGCAGCGAATACAGAGAAACGCAGAAGATTCTTGCAGCAGTCAAGGAAGAAAGGATGGAAGAGGAAGCTGGAGGGAGAGGGAAGGATATAGACTATAAGGAGGAGATTATACAGGTTCTCAGCGAAAGAATGTCCTATGCAACCGAAATGGGAAAGGAGATATCGGTGAAATATGGAATAAGCAAGGATCAGGCCAAGCTCAGAATAAAGTCAGTTCTCGAAGAGCTGAAGAACAACAACGAAGTTGGCAGGGTCAAATACCTCAGGGAAGGAAAACCAATCGTCATGTACTATTCAAAAAGTCACAACCTGACGAATCTTCACACAGGAATGCAGAGCCAGGCAATCGATATACTGAATGAACTTGGTGTACACATAAACAGAGTGTCGACAACAGGAGAAAGAGGCGCATTCGACATAGAGGCCGATTTCTTCATGGTCGAAATCGAGACGGGCTTGAAGCACAGCATGGAAGACTTGAAGGAAAGGATAGCGGGAACCAACCTGAGGGTGATAATTGTTGTTCCCAACAGGGAGCTTATCGATAAATATCGGGGGCTTGGAGGCCGAGTCTTGGTGATGACAATCGATTCCATGAAAGAAATGCTGACAGAGCCAGTACGCTCAAATCAGGGAAAAGATTTGTCAGCGTAAGGCTTTAATATTTCTTACATAATAGATTAGTTGATGATAATAAAAAATCGTGGGGCAGTACCTGTAATAGATAAATCAGCTTTTGTGGCACCTAACGCAACTCTTGTTGGAAATGTAAGAATTGGACGGGATTCCAGGGTAATGTACGGCGCTACACTGGACTCCGAGGAATCCAGAATTGACGTGGGCGATTGCACAATTATCTGTGAAAACGCAACACTAAGGGCAACAGCCGTGGGCGAACATGGAACATCCCGTCCTTTTAGGAGATCATGTGTTTATTTCCCCTCATGCAACGCTTCTTGGATGCAGCATAGAGCAGGCTTCCTACATCGCAACAGGAGCGACAATTTTGCATGGAGCGACAGTAAAAGAGGGTGCAGTCGTAGCTGTGGGTGGGATTGTACATGCTAAGACCGTGATTCCTAGCGGATTCATCGTACCCCCGAATATGATCGCCATAGGCAACCCCGTTAAGCTCTATGCACCCAATGACAAGGAACTTATGCAAGCAATAAAGACCAATGAATTCTCAAGAGAAGCTTTCGGAGTTGGCACCGGCTGGAATAATCTGGTTGAAAAATATATCGAGGTCACAAATGTTAGATCGGACGAGTTCAAGAGCCATCTGGATGATGAGATTGTAGAAGGAGACCATAAGAATCGTTGAATTATATCCATTTTACAACAGTTAACCGCTAACCGTTATTCCAAGCAGGTTAACCATAAACTTATAACTCTTTGCTTCCAAGTTCAGTCAATGATCATCTCCATTGCCAACCAGAAAGGAGGATGCGGGAAAACTACGACGGCCGCAAACCTTGGAGCTTTACTTGCACAGAAACACAAGGTCCTGCTTGTGGATATAGACCCGCAGGGAAATCTCACCACATATTTTGGCATCAATAAAGCTGGCCTGAAGCGTACAGTGTACGATGTTATGCTTAACGGCAGGATAGAAGATGCCATACTTCAGAAGGATGGTGTGGACATAGTGCCAAGCACAATTGATCTTGCTGGTGCTGAAGTGGAACTCACAGGAAGGATAGGCAGAGAATATATCCTTGACAACGAGCTGAAGAGAATTTCCAATGACTACGATTACGTGATCATTGATACACCGCCCAGCCTGGGAATATTCACCATCAACTCGCTAGTTGCATCAGATTACGTGCTTATACCAGTACAGGCTGAATTCTTCGCTTTGGAGGGTTTGACGCAACTCATGAGAGTCATAGAACTCGTAAATTCGAGGCTTTCAAGAAACCTGAAGCTGCTTGGAATGTTCGTAACGATGTTCAATTCAAGGACGCGGTCGTCCAAAGAGGTTCTTGAAGATGTCAGAAAGCACTACTCAAAGAATCTGCTTAAAACTGTTATACCCAGGAATGTGACCATAACGGATTCCACCATGGCAGGTTCTCCTGTTGTGATATACCGGAAAACCGCGCCTGCTTCAAAGTCATATATTGCACTTGCAAAGGAAATTGAAAGGAAAGTCAAGGTGAAATGATGGCAGATATCAAGAAAAGGGGATTGGACAGTCTAATATCACAGAACACACACTCCAGTGGAGAAATGAGTGGGGCACCAGAGAGATACACAAAGACAATCGGCTTCAAGGTCACTGAAAAACAGTATGAGACGTATAGAAGGTTCGCGAAATACTTCGGGAATGAAGAACTCATAAAGAAATGGCGCAATGACCTAAACAGGATATTTGAAGAGAAGGGCAAGGACATGGAGAGCGTGGAAACTGAAATCAGAAAACGGTTGAACAAGTAACGGTTAACTGCCTTCCAGTTCTTGAAAGCGCATTATATTTATTAGCAGCCACAAGTTACTCAAGGCATGGAAGAAAAATATGGATGTGCAAAGTGTGGAACGGAATTGACATTGACTAGAACTAAAGTGGCTAACCCT
>KI542675.1:0-694259 GCA_000496135.1 Thermoplasmatales archaeon E-plasma
TCCGAAGTTGGAACGGGAGGCCTTCCCGCTCCCCTCTTCTCCACCTGGATACGGGATGAGGCAATGTTAACAACATCCCTTATTGTTTCCAGAACGTCGGCGATCTCGTTTACCTGTGCCTGGTCATACTGGTGCCAGTTCCTTTCGGCCGGTTCCCTCTTCTCGTAGGAGAAGGATTGATCCCTTACCGATTTAACAAGATTCCTCAGGTCCTCGACATTCTTCCTGGCCACATGTGTATATGACAAACAGGTTTAAATAGTTATGTGGACTATTCCACATAATGAATGGGACAATGATACTCTTTCATTTTCCTGAGAAGTCCGATCATGGAACAATAAACAAGTTCATGCAGAAATTCTACGGGCAGGATTCAACTTCATGGAAAGGAAAATACACGTATCACAGACATGGTTTGCTGGAGAACATACCTCACAGAAAACTGCTTAGAGGAGTCCTGATACTCAGGAACGAAGATGCTCCAAAAGTACTTGAGTTTCTAGGGCAGTATTCTCTGACCCTGCATGTTAGGGAGATAAAGCTGACACCGGACGACGAAAAAACATTAGGGGAGACCCATGAATAATTTTGTCCCAAAACCGTTTTTGAATATAGGTTTGTTCACAGATAGTGATGTGTTAAGGATTGTAACTACAGGATTGCTGAAGGGCCAGTAAACTGATGTCAATGTAGTCATACAAAATGTACTACTTTCCATGCATCCTCGCGTGCTATTAACTTCACAAATGTTGGACAAATTTACATAATGATAATATGGATCCGCTACCATTGCGTATCCTACATTTATATTATTTCCCAGAAATGAAGCATTGTGAAGAGCAAATATCTCAAATGTACCAGGCGTCACATAAAAATTGGTATAATAACCTGATTCAAAGGTTAATCCCTTTGGTTTAGTTGAATTTTCATAGTATGCAAAGGATACAAGCACCATAATTGAAATTACAATGATTGCACCTATTTTTTTGAATTTACTCCTCATGTTTATCCCTCCAGTGGCATATAGAGTGGTAATGATACTGATCCACTCCAGCAAATCAATGTTTCGCAACAAATGCATTAATTATTTAAGTGGTGGTGATCAAGAAAAAAGAGTTAAGGAAATTAAAGTTTTATATTGTATTTTTCACTCAATATATTTTCCCGTTTTGTGTCAGGTTATACTCATACACTTCCCACCAAGATTCGTCAAGATGAAATGGCTGCGATGTGAAATGCATGAATCCCATTGACAGTGTTATAGTATATGTTATGTTTTCATAGAATGTATAATTTCCAGGATTCAATATAGATGATATGGGAATGTTGCAAGCACTATTATTTGAATCATGATAATCGCCTTTTTCATAAATACAGAAATATGAACGATAATTATCATTGGATACTGAATAAGTCCAGTATGGCCCGAAATTGTCGTTTTTATCCGTACCGTTTTTGAATATAGGTTTGTTCACAGATAGTGATGTGTTAAGGATTGTAACTACAGGATTGCTGAAGGGCCAGTAAACTGATGTCAATGTAGTCATACAAAATGTACTACTTTCCATGCATCCTCGCGTGCTATTAACTTCACAAATGTTGGACAAATTTACATAATGGAATATTGGGCAAACTGACATAATGTATCCTACATTTATGTTATTACCTAAAAATGATGAGTTTTTAAGAGTGGTCATAGGAAACAATCCTGGCAACGGCTTACCCCAACTAGTATAACATGCTATTTCATGGTTTATCCCGCTTGGTCTTGTCGCATTTTCATAGTATGTAAGGGATACTATAACAAAAATTGCAATTATGATTAATGCACCAATCTTTTTAAATTTGCTATTCATATTTATCCTTCCAATGGAATATATAGCTGTAATGATACTGCAACAGTATAGGATGCACCGTTGTAAACAAAATGTCCAGAGAACCACGAGGTGGAATGCCATGTTGCATTGACATAATCGTTTTGATTAAGATGGAATCCGCAAATATAGTGAGTAATTGGTACTATGGTCATACTAACTGAATAGGTATAGTAATTAAGGATATATCGAGAGCTGTGGATAGTTAAAGAGTTCTTCGGTTGTTGATATAGTATCATGTTAAGATATTGCATATATGAAGGATTGCCATTACCATTATTGACGATTTGGTATACTTCCCTCCCTACTGGTTGACTAAAAGGTCCAGTCCTATATCCTACAACTTTAAAGTATGGGGATGGAAGATTGCTTCCCCTTTTACCTAAATCCCAGCTTCCATAAGATATCGAGTTTACCATCCCAAACTTCGAGTTCCAATAGGATTGCTTATTACTTGGTGCAGACCCTGGAAATACAAACGGACCTAAGGCTACCATTGCTAAACCCACTGCCATAAGGCATGGATCTGCTGTGAGCAACAATACATTATCAGTAAGATCATAAAGTGAGTGTTCCGCCTCTATTGTAGTTTGGTTAGTTGCTGTATCACTAGATGAAGTTCCCTGATTTAAAGCACATTCAGGTTCATAAATTGGGTAACCCGATGCTGATCCAATCTGAGGTCCTGTAAAGTTCAGATATTGATTATAGTTCAAAACGCCGTACTTGTATTGATTTAAACTGACGTTGTTATCTGGAGAATAAAATACAGTTGTTAGACCAAATGGAATATTTCTATCATAATAGCATTTATGACCGCTTGGACCATTACTTGCAGTTATTACAAGATTTCCTATGTAAATTCCACTGGAAGAGTATATGGAAGTAGATGCAACACTGTCTCCAAAACATGGCCCGTAAGCATTATTGACGAGTCGTGAATAAACATCAAACGGATGCTTGTAATATTCACTCGCAGAACCAGCATTATTTATCATTTTAACCATGAATCCACCATATGCTCCAGGCTGCGTCTGCCAAGAAACATGTGCGATTCCATTCCCGAATAAATTGGAATTTGCATATATTAGTTTCCCTATATCACCGCTTGGCGTGAGCGTGTATACAAACATACCGTATGAATAACAAGTTGGCAAATTGTGTACCATATTTGCGTCGAAATATGGAATATTAAATGCAATATTCGATAATTCTCCTGGAAGCATTACATAATTAGTTGATACCCCACCTGGTGATGTCGAGTTATACGCCTTGTTTATGGCTTGAGTTAGATTGTAAGAATTCAGTGTACCTTTCATGTTGTAACATCCGTAATTGTAAGTTGGACAGAAATTCCCTATCATTTCCGTATATGTAACAGATACCGTCGTCGAACCTCCATTAATATTTGCAGTTCCTGAGGAAGGAGATAGCCCATATCCTGATATTGATCCTATGGAGTATGAATACGATCCATCAGGTTCTGGAAATGATATGGATGATGATGTTGTTGAAATGGTATTTCCATTGAGATCAATTGTCCATGAGGTTCCTGAAGATAATCCTGATTCTGTGAATGTAAGTGTATATGACTGGGTTGCATATGCAATGGATATTGATCTTGAACCACCGCTTACATAAACATAACCGCTTGATGGTGAATCGGTATATCCACTCACAGATCCGATAGTGTATGAATATGATCCGTCGTATTCACTGAATGTTATGGTATTTGATGTTGAATATTGTGTATTTCCATTCAATGTTACATGCCATGATATTCCTGAGGATAATCCTGATTCTGTGAATATTACACTGTATCTCTGTGGTGCTGGAGTTGGTCCGGGAGAAGGACCTGGTCCGATTCTTGGCCCTGGCCACCCGATTATTCTGTATGGACTGTAATATATCATCGGATCGATTGTGTATGACTGGTTATGATTGATTATACCTGTTTCAAATGGTAATATGATCTGATCACCTGATTGACTTTCACTTACAATTCCTGAATGGAATATGGAATCTTCAGACTGCCAGTTGACTGATATATTACCAACAGAAACATTCCAGTCGTTTGAGGGAATGATTCCGGTACCTGATGATATATTCTGGCATGAGGGGTTGAAACCGTTCACTGCCATTGTGCTGTTTATACCCATTCCAAGTGAGAATGTGGATATATATGTGTTTGTTACATTGAGATTCTTCACAACAATGGATGCATCTATTCCACTGTTCGTAAATGAAAATATCTCCGCTATCTTCACATAGTGGTTCCATTTGATCATAACCGCTGAATTCTGCCATACCGATTCAATCCTTTTTGTTGTATAATGGGAGAATGTCTCTTCTATTAATGGTGCAGATGTATTGGTATTATTTGTGGATACTGCAAAGGGATTTACCTGTGGTCCGGGAGAATAGTTGGGATTTGCCTCAAACACATTCCATGAAACCGGAAACAGATTTCCGTCAAAACCTATGAATGTATCTGATCCCACAAACCTCACCATTTCGTTGTAATATGAATATGATTCCACTGGTGTGGATGCATATTCATTCTGAATATGCTGAATGATGGGAATAGCCATCATTGCTGTAATTGCAATGATTGCAAGGAATTTGATTGCTCTGTATCTTTCCTCTCTCTCTCTCTTCCGATTTCATTTGCTGTTGAGTACATTATTGAATCAGCCCTGAAAAAGACGATTACTAATAAATGTTCGCTTTCGAATCAGTGGTTTATATATTCAGGCTCTAAATGCACATGGAGTTTTTAACCGTTCTATATTTCAGAATCAGATATCTATTGACACAATTTAACTACTATATGAGATATATACCGATTGTCAGTTAAGAGAAACTACTTAGATTTATTGCATAAAAAACAAATCCTTGAGTCCGCAATTCCTTTCATATAGAATAATCCTCTGCACGTGGATGACGCCTTCTTATGGCATTCTATCAAAATGCAATATTCGTATAACCCTATCCTATCATGAATTCAAAATATTTTGGTTTATTTTTAAAAATCACGGTTTCTGCTCGGCCTTCCATTTCTTGGATATCTGAATCGACCGTCTCCCTGTCTTGGGGGACCACTTCTGCCGCCTCCGGATCTGCTTCCACGAAATCCCTGAGACCTTCCGCCGCTGTTCCTTCCATTCCGGTTATAGGAGAAGCTCAATTTCATATCAATAAAAGGCTCCTGATCCAGCTCAATTCTGCTCATTCTTATCCTGAGCTTTTTCTCGATATCCTTTATTGACCCGAATTCTTCGCTGTCAATTATTGTTAAAGCTGTTCCACTCTTACCCATTCTGGCTGATCTTCCCACTCTGTGTACATAGATCTCAGGTTCAGATGGCGCATCAAAATTGATTATATCTGAGACATCATCAATGTCAAGTCCTCTTGCTGCAACATTTGTTGCCACAAGAAATTGAGCACCTTTCCTGAATTCCATCAGTGATTTCTCTCTCTGGGCCTGTGTCAGATCGCCATGTATAACTACAGCTTCATATCCCTGTGAAACAAGCATATTATAAAGGGCGTCTGTCCCTCTCTTTGTTTCTGAAAATATTATGGATTTTCCCGGCTGATATTCCTTCAGGTAAGCAAGAAGTGCTGGTACCTTTGAAGCTCCATTTGAAAACGTATACATATGGAAAATGGTGTCAACTGTAACTTCCTTTTCCTGCCCTATTTTAAGGAATTCAGGCTTTTTCATAAATCTCTTTGTAAGGCCAACTATCCTTTCCGGAACAGTTGCAGAAAATAGCATTGATTGCTTCTTTTCCGGAGCCTTGGAGATTATGAATTCAATATCTTCAATAAATCCCAGATCAAGCATAATATCCGCTTCGTCCAGAACAAGATATCTGATCTTCGAAAGATTGATCTCTCCTCTTTCCATTAAATCTATAAGTCTGCCGGGGGTACCAATTACCATTGATGTACCCTTTCTCAGGTTCCTTATCTGATTCTCTATACTCGCACCACCATAAACAACAACGGGTTTCGTATTGAGGTGCCTGGACATCTGTTCAGCCACCTTTAAAACCTGCATGGCAAGTTCTCTTGTTGGAACAACTATAATTGATTGTATTCCCTTTTCACTGGTTGCATTTTGTAATATTGGTATTAAAAACGCTCCAGTTTTTCCCGTACCTGTCTTGGATCTGACAATCAAATCCCTGCCTTCAAGGGCGAGGGGTATTGCCTTTTCCTGAACCTCTGTAGGCTCTATGAAATTCATTTCACTGAGTGCGTCCAGAAGTTCGCTTCTTAGATCGAACGCATCGAATTTTGTCATTTAAACACTCTTTTTGGTTAAAACACAGAATAATCTTAGATTCTCCTTGTAGTTTTCCTGTCCCTTAATCGAGTATTTATATTTAAGCTATTGTAGAGAGTGCAAAAGACATGCATCGAAACACTGTTTATGTCATGGAAAGGCTGGCAAATTGCCTTCTCTCAAAAGAAGAATCCTATTCACAAACCTCTATGTAGTTTTATCTGAAGTACTCTCAATTGCCTCAACAGTTAATTTTTCTTCCTGTCTTGTTTCTACAGCATTCAGTCTTGAAATGGCTTTAATAATCTGCAACTCATCATTTTGAACCGGATTGGAACTTCCAACCCGGACAGCTTTCAGGGTAAGGCCATTGGTTTTCAGATTACTCTTTAAAGCTCTTACCATATGAATTATCTCTATGGACTGCTCAAAAGTGCCATCATCCTGCAAATTTATACCGGCAGGCCATGTTTTATTATGAATGCTTTCTGTGAATCCCAGAATTTCATTGCATTCCTCTGTTATGAAAGGCATAAAGGGAGCATACATCCTCAGAATGCTTTCCATTACTATTTTAGATACTTCCGCTGTTTCAGAGCGTTGTTCCACATCATAATCTGATGAAGTAAAGACTGCTTTGCATATTTCAAGGTAATCATCGCAGAAGATTTCCCAGAAGAATTTATCAAGCTCAAGTCTGGCCTTTGCCAGCTCAAAAACTTCCATAAGTTCAGTTACTTTCAATATGGTCTGATTTAATTTCTGTAAAACCCACACATTATGTTTCAATGTGGCATTTCTTTTTGAATTTTCCTCACCATTAAATGAAGAAACAAGCTTTGTTGCGTTAAACATTTTTATTACCGTTCTTCGACCTCTCGTTAGTTCCTGCTCCCTGAGCCTTGCATCTTCACCCATTGAATATGCAGAAGCCCAGAACCTCATGGAATCAGCACCATACTGATCGATTATTTCCTCAGGATAAGATGTATTACCCTTGCTTTTACTCATCTTAGCCCCCTGGGCATCCAGCACATTTCCTGAAATAAAGATGTGTTCCCAGGGTATGCTGTTCCAGTGAAGATAAGATCTTAATATGGTGGTAAAGGCCCAGGTTGAAATGATATCATGACCCTGGAATCTGGCAGTCATAATCCTGTATCTGGAATTCAATCCTGCCCTTTCCAGATACATAGACGGGGTAAGTGATGAAGTTGCCCATGTGTCCATAACATCAGTGTCAGCAATGACGCTTGAGGATCCGCATTTGGGGCAGATTGGTGCTTTTTGAGAGGGATCAACAGGCAGTTCTCCATCTGAAGGGAAAAACATTTCATCACAGGAGGTGCAGTAGTAGACAGGAATCGGTATTCCATATGGCCTCTGCCTTGAGATACACCAATCCCATTTGAGACCTTTTACCCAGTTTTCATATCTTACTTTCATGAATTCAGGGTGCCATTTTATCTTCTCTCCCTGTGAAAGTAATTCTTCCTTGAGATTCATACATGCAATAAACCACTGCTTGCTTATTCCCAGTTCCAGTGGTGTTCCGCATCTCTCATGTGTATTCACAGAATGTTCAATCTTTTTCCGTTCTATGATCAAATGCTCTTTTTCAAGATATTGAACAATGAGAGATCGCGCTTCCTGAATGCTTTTGTTTGTAAACAGCTTTCCATCGTTTACCCGTCCGTTTTCATTGATGATTATCCTGCTCTCCAGATTGTTCTTCTTCCAGATTTCATAATCATTCTGGTCCCCAAAGGTACATACCATTTCAGCCCCGGTTCCCTTTTCCGGCAGAACTGATTCATCTGTGATTAATTTTACAACATTTTCGTAAACCGGAACGATAAATTTCTTACCCACCAGACCGGTAAACCTTTCATCTGAGGGATTTACACACAAAGCAACACATGCTCCAATTAATTCAGGTCTCGTAGTTGCAATTCTTAAATATCCCCCTTCAACTCCCTTGAAATCCAGAAAGAAGTATTCTGATTTAAGATTCTCATCTTTCATCTCAATTTGAGAAATTGCAGTTTTACATGCGGGGCATCTGATCGTCAGCGATTCTGATCTGTAGGCTTTGCCGGATCTGGCAAGTTCAAGAAACATCTTCTGTGAAAGTTTCCAGGAATCTTTGGAATAAGTTGTGAGATAATTTGCAAAGTCAGCGCTTAGACCAAACTTTTCGTAAACCTCAAGCATTTTTCTTATCGTTTCATTTGACACATCTGTGCATATGCTTATAACCTCAGACCTGGATAAATTGGATACTTTGAAGCCTCTCTCTTTCTCTGCATAACGTTCTGTGGCCAACCCGTTATTATCAAATCCCCATGGGTAAAAAACAAAATCACCTCTCATTCTTCTGTATCTGGCCATCATATCCTGTACGGGGTATGAGAATGCATGGCCTATATGAGGTAATCCGGATACCGTGGGAGGAGGAGTATCTATGAGAAACGCTCTGTTACCATTAACATTCTTAGAAGGTGAATTTTTCCATTTATGCAGCCATTTCGATTCAATGGCTTTAAGATCTAGATCCATTTCACATCGATTTAATGTATTCTAAAAAGCTTTTCCATGAGAATGGTTTAGAACAGCATTAATTTTCAAGGTTTGATATGTGTATGTGGAAAGGTTTCCATTAAAAAAACCTTCAGAAGCATTTAGAGAAATTGTTTATTGAATGAACCAATCACAGTGAAGAAATGCAAGGACCGGTGACAATAAATAAGCTTTTCATTGCAAGCCGTACAGATCCATCGGGTTCGACCATTTATGAATATATGAAACATGAATTTTCCTGGGATGAAAATGACGGCGTCCTTATAAATGGAAATATGGCGTTATGTATTATGGATAAGCCATTGCTCTATGAAAATTACCCGGAAAGGATTTTCAAGGATAAATATCATATAGAGAACATAATATTTCTGTCAAAACATTCCTCTGTAAAAGAAATCAGTTCCTTAACGGTACACCCGATGGGGAACTTCAGTACTGCAGATCTCGGAGGCAATCCGGGTGCTTTTTCAATGTCATCTCCTGGCATGATGACTTCTGCACTGCGGTTGGTGAAGGAAAAATACAGGGGAGACAGGTTTATGATCACACTTGAAGCAACTCATCACGGTCCGCTGACAGATATCCCATCTTTTTTTGCTGAAATAGGGACCACCTCCCATGACTGGAACGATCCAGAGGCTCTAAACGCTTTATCCTCAGCGGTAATGGAAACTACGGAAAACAACTTTCCAGATTATATTGGCATTGGAGGCGGTCATTATACACCAAAGATAACCGATTATGCCCTTCAAAAGAATATAAATGTTGGTCATATAATATCAAAGCACAGGCATAATGAACTCACCATGGATATGCTTTATGAAGCCATAAGGAAAACTCCGGGGATAAAAGGATTCATAATCGATAAAAAGGGGTCAAAAGCCTCTGCCTTGAATCTTGTAAGGACCATCAGTGAAAAAGAAGGATTTGAAAACATTATATTATAACATATAAATTATAATTACATTATTATTTACAATTATTTTTTTATTTTACCCTTCCGCTGAGCCTTCAAACAAGGGAAAAAAAGGTTACCCTGTTTTTCAAACAAGTTGAGGTTATTCACACTTTTTCTAAAGTGGCCTTTGGAAAAATTCAGTTTTTACAAATGAATTTTAACCTTACAGGTAAACTTATGCGCTTTTATACTATATTATGCAAATATGAATATATAAATTATAATATGTTCTATAATTTATAGTATTATTGGGAATTTTATTTCTTATGGGTTTCACAATGCCAGCAATTAATATTAAGACAATTGAATATTAAAAATATTTAAGTATAATTGAATGCTTAGGTATTTAGTCGCAAGACTTGGTGAATGAATTAATGGAGCAGGTTTTAGAAGAAGAAAAACCTCCGGGTATGACTCCCTTTTTTAGGGCTAGAAATATTGAGAAATATCTAGAACTGAAAAAGGTTTTTTTTAAATTTGAGGGAGCGAGTATAACCGGAACTCAGAAGGACAGGATATCGAGATTACATATTATGAGGGCCAAGGAGCAGGGTTATGATACCGTTGCTGTGGCAACTTGTGGTAATTATGGAGCTTCGGTTTCATATTACGCCGCGCTTGAGGGTGTAAAATCCGTCATAGCCACACCTTCATATTATTCTGGGACAAGAAACCAGGAGATATATGAAAATGGTGCAACTGTAATGGAATTAAACCTGAAATACGAAGAGCTTCTAGATTATATGAAGGATAAGACCAGAGATGAAAACTGGTATGATTGCAGCCCCGGTTCTCCAAATTCAGCTGTTGATATCATGGGCTACGAGAATATTGCATATGAGATCTATAACCAGTTGGGTCACAGCCCATCTTATCTGGCTGTTCCAGTGGGAAACGGAACAACACTATCTGGAATTTACTCAGGGTTCAGAAAGCTTTACAGGAAGGGTATGATCTCAAATCTCCCAAAGCTAATTGCCTCAAGCACCTCGCTTGGAAATCCAGTGGTCTATTCGTGGAAAAGAGGTCTCAGGAGAATTCAGAACCTTGAACCAAGTGTAATAACGGAGACACACGTCAATGAACCACTTGTTTCGTACAGGCCAACAGACGGTCAGAAAGCCCTTAATGCCATAATAGAATCCCATGGGGTTGCTCAGGCTGTCACGGATGAAGATATGCTGAGGTTCTCAAGAATGATTGAGAAACTTGAATACATTCAGGTAATGCCAGCTTCATCATCGGCAATGGCCGCGGCCAGCCATATATTATCAAGAAAATCTCAGGAACACGATGTTGTTGTCGTTCTCACCGGAAGAGGGGACCTTTGGACAACGCGGTAGTTCTTTGCGAAGGTTTTCTTGGAACAACATATGGAAAAACCGCAAACGGCTTAATCAGGTATACCACAAGATTCAACATTGTTGCAGCACTTGATTCAACAAAGGCTGGTCAGGACATTTCAGCCATAGTTCCCAAGGCAAATAAGTCGGTAAGAATAGTCAGTTCTATTGAAGAAGCTAAAAACCTTGGGTGCAATACAGCCATTGTTGGAGTTGCAACAGATGGGGGTTTTCTACCTGAAAATTTCAGACCATTCATAAGGAAAGCCATTGAGTACGGTTGGAAAATCGTAAGCGGTTTACATGAATTTATTTCTGATGATCCGGAGTTTTCTAAATTGGCAATCAAGAACAAAACAGAAATTGTGGATGTAAGGAAAATGTTCATGAATTTCAAGCCATTTTTCACGGGAAAAGTTTTCCAGGTCAAATCATGTAAAATTGCTGTCCTTGGGACGGACAGTGCAATAGGAAAGAGAACAACCGCAGTTTATCTGAACAGGGAGATAAATTCACGCGGTAAGAAGTCAATAATGATTGGCACGGGACAGACAGCATGGATGCAGGGGTTTCAATATACTGCAGTCATTGACTCCATGATTAATGATTTTGTGGCTGGCGGCATTGAATATGAGGTGGTTAAAGCATGGGAAGAAGAAAAGCCCGAGTTCATGTTCATAGAAGGTCAGGGTTCCGTATTGCATCCTGCATATCCGGGAAGTTTTGAGATTATTGGGGCGGCAAAGCCGGATGCTATCATTTTACAACATGCACCCGGGAGGGTGGATTATGATGGTTTTGACGGGATAAGAATTCCTCCGCTTGAGAAGTATATCAAGGTTCTTGAATTACTATCTGACAGGAAAGTCATAGGCATTTCGCTGAACCGCGAAGGACTTATGGAAAATGACATACCTGAAGCACTCAAAAAAATAACCCGGGAAACAGGAATATATGCTTTTGATCCTCTGGGAGATCTGTCTGGAATGGTAGATTTGATTCTCAAATTATCTTAGATATAAAATGTGTTCACTTTCATTTATTGAAGGTTTTCTTGCCTTCATGATATGATTAGATCTGTCATCTCAAAAGAGTTTTAATGGAAGTAACAGCTATAGTAATTGTGATATTGTTCTTTGGCACTGGAATGGAACCCGCAACCATTCATAATAGTGCACAAACAAAGAATCCTGTGAACAACGAAATCTGGGTAATGCTTAAACAAAAAATCAATACATCAAACGTTGCTCTGGAAAAGAATATGATCATTGCAAACAGGTTTGTAGAAGTTAAGAAAACTTCTGAAGCCATTGATCCATATATAAGCGTACATTACAATTCATAGAGGCAAAGGAAAAACCTGCAGCTAAAAAAAAGATGTTACAGAAGGAAGGGTTGCCGCAAAAAACCGTAGATCCGAAACGCTTTGGATTTTCATGTAACAGGTTTTTTTGTTTATAACTCACACACAGTGGCTGGTTTGATGGAAAATATGTTCACGCTTCTCTATCTCACCGAATGGCAAGCGCAAGAAAACAAGAATCAATTCAAATTTGTATATTGGCGCATCGGTTAAATACGAAGTTGCTCTGATAGAATACTGCATATTTTATTTGGGGTGGGAAGAGACGTCATATTCTCAAAGGGTAAGATGCTTTGACAGCATAACCATAACGCCGGAAAGGATCACGGATCACGGAACCAAAGGAACGCTGAAAATGAAAGGCCGGGATTCTTTTTCTTTTGAAGAAATTTTTACATATAATCAGAAAGTCATAAACAATAAAAATCTGGCTGGACTGGCTATGACAGGCTCGGCAATAAACTTCTCTTTTTTTTCCAGGGAGCTCATACTTGATTTTCCCGTTACGCGTAAAGATGTTGAGTTTCTGAAGGAAATGATCAGAATCAATAACATTGAGGTATTCGTGAACTCAATCTGCAGGAGAAGATATGAATTTTTCAAACGTCAATATCTTCCATATGAAGAGGAGATAAACCCGCAAACCGCTGAGGGAGATACGGTCATAGTTGCTGACAATATTATAGAAAATGATCATGAAGAAGTAAAGGGCAAAGGAGGTGTAATGATCTCTTCATCCGGTGGAAAGGAAAGTCTTCTTTCCATGGGAATAATGAGACAGATGAATTACGATGTAAAACCATTTTTTTACAATGAATCCGGCGCACACTGGCTTCCAGCAAAAACCTCATATTATCATTTCAAAAATATAGGTCTCGACGTGATGAAAGTATGGTCAAATACAGACCGGTATTATAAAAAAATCCTGAGAAACATGGATATAATGGATAAGAAGCAGATTGAAAGGAAAGCCGATTCTTATCCGATTCAACTCTTTATTTTCCCGGTATATCTTCTGGCTTCCCTGCCATTTGTTTACAAACATGGGATATCAAACATGATCATGGGAAATGAGTTTGATGACCCAACGGCAATGGAAAGCTACAAAGGTATAGAACATTATTTTGGGGTATATGATCAGACATGGGACTTCGCAGTGGCTTTCAGTAATTTCATGGAATCAAAGGGATTGAACTCAAAATTATGGTCAATTGTATATCCTGTATTTGGTTCCGTCATTGAAAAAACTCTCATAAACGAATTCCCGGATCTTTATAGTCTTCAGCGATCATGCCATTCCTGCAAAAGTGTGAAGGGGACGGTTATCCCATGTGGAAAATGCACCAAGTGCCTGGGAGTCAGAATGTTCATTGAAAATGCTCAGGGTGATCCCACCATTGTGCATTATGAGAAAGATACAGAATCATTGATGAGACAGGTTGAAAAGGCAAAAATGAGGCTTGATCCAGACGAACTCTACTATCTTAAGCAATATTTGACCAAATCAAATCGAATAAATAATCATGTGGAAGGGATCCATTTAATGCCCGGAGAAAGTGAAACATTTAGCCTTACACCTCCAGAAATGAGAAACGGCTTCAGAAAATTCTTTGAAAAATGGACGAATGGAACATGGGAATTAACTGATGGAAAATGGATCAGAAAGAAATAGAAAAATCAGGCAATTGAATCCACTACATTCTTTATATCATCCTCTGATTTGCATTTTGCATATTCTTCCAAAATCTCCATATTAAGGGAAATAAATGAATGCCCCCATGAAAATTTAGAGAGGATACGCTCTGCGAAATCTCTGAATCCGGTTATTATCAGAGATGCGCTTATTGCTTCCACAGATGAAAGTAGATTCCACTTTCCGTAATTTACAGGATTTGAGGCCAGCAAGGGTGGAAGAATTCTTCCATACCTGAATTTAGTTTCACCCATTAGATTATTTTGCTTCCATGAGCCCTCTATTGCAGTGATTCCTCTTTCCAGAATCAGAGTTCTATCCGAATTCATAAGATATTGGGAAGAAGATACTGTAAGAACCAGTGATCTTGACGCTTTTGCCCTGTCTATTCTCTTTGCCATATGGAAGCGTTCAAGCTTTTTCATGGTTGATTTCTTTGGATCGTCCTGAAAAAGGTAAATGAAAAATATTTGAGGGTCTATTTTTTCAATGGACATTCTAACATCATAGAATGGGAAGATATCTCTTCACTTCCCACTCCATTACATGTGATCGGAAAGAATCCCATTCTTTCTGCTTCACCGTGAGAAAATTCTCATAAACATGATCACCAAGAATCTCTCTCATCAGTTTGCTCTCCCTCATATGATGCAGAGCCTCTCCAAGACTTTCCGGCATTGCGTATACACCAATCTTTTTCCTTTCTTCCGGTGTCATATGGAATATATCTTTTTCAACAGGCTCCGGAGGCTCCAGTCCTTTTTTAATGCCATCAAGACCCATACCAAGTATGGTGGCAAACTGAAGATATGGATTTCCCGCCGGATCAGGACACCTGAGCTCCATCCTTTTTCTCATCCCTTCTCCCGCTGGAATTCTCACAAGGGCTGTTCTGTTTTTGTTTGCCCAGGAAATATAAACAGGGGCTTCATATCCTGGTATTAATCTCTTATAGGAGTTAACCCATGAAGCTAAAACGGCTGATCCCTGTGAAACATTCTGCAATATCCCCCCGAGATAATTTCTCATCATTTTACTCATTCCGAATTTTTCTTTTTCTTCATAGAAGAGATTCTTCTTTTGATCTTTGAGCATTATGCTCTGATGTATATGCATTCCTGATCCATTCACTCCATTGAGGGGTTTCGGCATAAAAGATGCATACAGGCCATGGCTCTGAGCCACGTTTTTGATTATGCTTTTCAGTATGGAAATTCTGTCAGCCATTAACAGTGCAGGAGCATATCTCAGGTCAATTTCCTGCTGACCATAGGCAACTTCATGATGCGCTGCCTCAGGTTCAAAACCCAGTGTTCGCATATCAGTAAGTATTTCCTGCCTCACTTCACTTGACAGGTCCATGGGGGTATTATCAAAATATCCGCCGAAGTCACTGGGTTCACTTGTGGGATTCCCGCTTGCATCTCTCTTGAAGAGGAAGAATTCAAATTCAGGGCCAACAAAAAATTCCTGCCCCTGATCCCAGAGTTTCTTTAAGAGTTTCTCAAGGACGAATCTTGGATCACCCTGGAATCTCTTTCCATCTGGAGAATAAGCATTGCAAATATATCTGGCAAGTTTTCCGGTCTGCCCCGAATATGGGAGAATTGCGAACGTGGAAAATTCAGGTACAGCCCTCATATCCGACTCTTCAATCTGTGCATAACCGGCAACAGAACTCCCGTCAAACACAACACCCTCATTTAAAGCATCTTCAAATCTATTTTTCGGTACAGTGAGTGTTTTCACGGTACCTACAATGTCCGTAAACTGAAGTTGCAGGAACTCCACATCAGCCTTCTTCAGCCTTTCTAACTCTTCCTTTACCTGATCTTCCATAAACTGGTATTATCATTCAAATATATGCACTTATCTAATCACAAAGACAAAAAAAAGATAGGAATTTATAAAAATTAACGACAGAACTTCAAAATCATAGTAAGAACTATTATCCCCCTAATCAGGGAACGTTTAACTGTTTACAGACTCAAGGCTTTATCATATCAAATTCACAAGGAAGCCAATGAGAAATCCTGTAAAAGCACTAAGATAAACAATCCTTGTTGTTTCAGGGGACTGGTCTTTGAGAAGATGTTTAAGAATAGGAATTATAACATAAAACATGGCCCCTATTGCTAGACCATCGAATACGAGGTCAAATGCTTTCGAGTTATAGAAGAAACCTATTCCTCCCCCGAGAATAGTGGGAAATCCACCTATGAAGAGTAAACCAAGAATTGCTTTGCCACTCTTTCTCTTATCTCCAAGGAATGGAGATGCAATGGGAAAACCCTCTGTAATATTCTGAAGAATAAAACCAACCAGAATTACCAGTGTAACCCCAACAAGACCTATGGAAATATTGTCTGCACCAAAAACCATTCCTTCAGTTAAATTCTGAAAGCCTATTCCCAAAGCTATGAAAAATGACAGTCTCAGTTTGGAAGACTGCCTCTTACCGTTTCCTTCAGCAATGAATATTACAAAAAACCCAACCGAAAGAGAAACGAAAAACACCAAATCATAAAAAGGCGACGATATGTAACCCCCGTTTGCAGAATTTCCATACAGGATGGTTGAGGCATCAGAAAATACGTCTGCAATAAGGAAAATGAGTATTCCAATTGCAACTGAACTTAAAATTCTCACCTTTTTTTCAGCAATGTTTTTCGCCATTATTATGGGAAATGTAAAGAATATTGAAAATCCCATTATTGCAGACAAAAAGAGTGTTATAAACAGTTTATACATCGTAAGGAAATCCTTACACTATATTTAAACGTTATTTTCATGCATCAAAGAGTCGTGAAGATCTTTATGCCAATTACAAAGAATATATTCAGCGGTGATCATACCTGATTTTAGCATGGAGCACATTCCTCTTATCTATTATACCAATCTCATGAAAATATTGGGCTGTAACTGGGCTTTGTTGATGCAGATAGCACACTCGAATTGGCCAGTTACTGCCTGCCCACATTAACACCTTTGTTTCACAGTAGGAAATTTATCAAATTCGTTTACTCTTATGTATACCATGTAAGTCATTGCTGAAAATCAGTAATGGTTGTTTGCTTTCTTTTATTTTAAACGCCATATTAATCATCAAAAAACCCTAATCTTAGAGTATTATTTCAGCAGATCCACTTTATTTTTAGTGTCAAAGGCATTGATCAGGTGAAGGCATCATTCTTATTTCCCCGAGTAATATCATATTCATGTTAACTGAGTTTATTGATTCAAGCAGGCTGGATATTAATTATTTTTACAGATATGGAGATATGAAGGGACTAATGGAAAATGCAGGTGCTGCTGTAGCAGAGAGCGTAAGTGAATTCTATGGAAATAAATTGAATATCATAGTTGTTTGTGGAAGTGGGAATAATGGAGGAGACGGGATTGTCGCTGCTAGAATATTGCAGAAAGAGAATAATGTCGCTCTGGTATTAACCAGTGACATAGACCATATTAAATCTGCATTTATCAAAAATTTAATCTCTGAATGGAAAGGAAAGATATCTGGCATTCAGGATATTGACTCATCTCTTTCGAACGCAGATTTGATTATAGATGCAATTTTTGGTACCGGATTTCATGGAGAAATCAGGGAACCGCTGGCATCTATAATAAAAAAAATAAACAGTTCCGGAAAACCTGTTCTGTCTGTGGATGTTCCCTCAGGAATCGGGTCATCGCTCGCGATCAAGCCTTCCAAAACAGTTACTTTCACATTTGTGAAGGATTCTATGGATAAACAGAACAGTGGTGATATAATTACAAAGAATATAGGAATTGATCAAAAATCTTTATATGAAACAGGACCGGGAGACATTCTATTTTTTCCATCTGCCGAAAAGAGCTCCCACAAAGGAATGAATGGAAAACTTGCCATTGTTGCAGGATGGAAATATCATGGTTCTGCATTAATAGCATCAATGGGGGCACATTCCACTTCTCCCGATCTCGTAAGGATATTTATAAACGGCAGAAATTATTCAGTAATTGGATCGCAAATTCACACAACAATGCTTGAAAACTGCGAAGAAAATGAATATTTCATGGAAGAGATTCTGAAATACGATTCTATCCTTATGGGACCGGGAATGGGAAATAGCGATTATGAAATTTCAGTAATGGAAAAGATCATGGAAGCGGCAAATGTCCCAATAGTGCTGGATGCATCAGCTATTAACATCATAGGGAAACAGGGTAAGGGATCAATGGGCAAAGAAATTGTTATTACACCTCATAAGGGCGAATTTCAAAAGCTCACCGGAACAGAACCAACACTGGAAAATGCAAAATCAGCAGCTAAAAAGTTTGGAATTGCTATATTTCTCAAGGGACCAACGGATATAATTACTGACGGCGTGACAACTATACTTGGAAATGGGGGGAATTCCAGAATGACAATGGGTGGAACCGGAGACCTTCTTGCAGGACTGCTTGCCGGTTTGATCAGCAGGAAGGTTCCGACGCTTAGAGCATGTTCCATGGCATCTTTTATAAACAAGAGGGCAGCTGAAAGATGCATGAATCATAGAAAAGTATGGTTTGGAATAGATGAAATGGTAAATGAAATACCCCAGGTATTCATGGAAATGGAAGAAGTCCGATCAAAAATTAAGGAAATGTAAACTGTTTTATGCTGTTTGATATTTGAACTTTATTGGGAGAAAACACTGATAAGGTTGAAATAAAGGAAAATCTACTCACAGATGAAGAAGTAGAAGACTATTTTGAACAATTCAAAAAGGTAAGCCTCAGAAAGCCCAGTAGTGCAGCCATCATCTTTGGAGGCCAGGTATACAGCTATTCAAAACTGCTCCGCTTTGTGGAATCATTTTCGTCTGGAATCAAAAAGCTATTTTCCATCAAGAAAGGTGATAAGATCTTAATAACACTGCCGCCAGGGCTTCCATATGTTATCGCATTACTTTCAATGACGAGGATCGGAACCATCGCAATACCACTGGAACCATACCTGTCAGAGAAGAGTTTCCTGGAAATTCTCTCAAAAACAAACCCATCGGGTATCATTGCTCCTGATGGCTTTTTGAACAAATATGAAAAAAACATTTCCTCTGAAATCTTCAAGATACGGGTTTCGAGCAATGAATTTTTAACTCCAAGAAACAGGAAGCAATTTGGAATAAGAACGCCAGAACTGATGAAACAGAGAACCAGAGGGAATTCAAATATTTTCGAGAGCCTCTGTTATTCTGAAGTGACAGGAGAGGAAACAATTGATCCTATAACGGATTATTTCATGGAGAGGGTTGTTCGATCAGGGGATAAAAAGAGTAATATTGCCAGATTTACATATTTTAATATTATGAGTGCAATTAAAAAGGAAGCGGATTTCTTCAGAAATAACAATGGCACAGAAAAATTTCTCATCGAGTGCGAAACCTATTCCATTGCTTCCATAACATTGAGCATTTTGTATCCTTTATTGAATGGAAATTGCATAATTTTTGATTCCACGGAGAATCGGGATGGCATGGCAAAGCTCGTAAAGTGGTTTCAGCCTGAGATTGTAATACTGGAAAATTACATAAACGAGAATTTCGACACGCTTATGAAATATTCTCGAAGGTATAAACCACAACACGTGGTTATTATACAGTCTCATAGAAACAATTCCATGATTTCTGAGATTTTTTCAGGACTCAAGACAAGGGTTACAGGAATAAAGATTCATGGAAGGATAAGCACACCCATATCATTGCTGGAATCAGTTGATATAAGTTCACATCCGCTCTCCGACGGTTCTCTCTTTTTCGGCTTAACAGGCGAACAAACTGAAGCAAATGGAGATGCTAATCAGATTGCCATACGGGGCAGTCAGGTATGCGGTTATTTAGAAACTACAGAAACAGATGAAGAAACGCCTCCTGATACGAGCAGACTAATCATTCGTGGAAAACTTATCAGGGAGTACATAGAGCTTGAGGAAGAAATATTCGAATCAGGAGGTTCAGAAATATATGTCAACGACCTGTCACTGGAGGTCGAATCTCAGTTGATACTGGAATCCGGGGTAAAGGGAGCTGTTGTCATTACGTTAGAAAAGGGGATTAAAAGATCGAATGTAGTTCTTATTGAAAGCGAGACCACAAAAATAACCACACAGGACATTTCCAGGGTTTTAGGGTTCTGGTTCCCCAGATTTATCAGGGAAAGTGGAATCCGTATCGTTGAATCCATACCCAGAAGCATTTCCGGCGCACCCATATTGGATCTCATATGGAAGTTGCTCTGACATCCTCTCCTTCCTGAAGGTTTGGAGGTTCCTGATTCATAGAGTGACAACCTGTAGGCCTCCTTATAAGAGGCCCGCCGTTGTAGCACTTTCCACAGACGTGAACTTGGGAATGCCCTTCCCTGCCTTTGTTAATTTGTTCATGTTCATTACGTTTCTAACAAATTTTTCCTTCGCAATTCATATCCACTCTTAAGATAGGAGCTTTCTTGATTTAAGAACTGTAAATTGATGTCATATCCTTATAATTCCGGTTAATGTTTATTTATCATCTTTTGATTAGAGATTAAGGAGATTATTTATGGAAAACTCTGGCGGACAAAACAATACATACGCGAAAGGCCTGGAAGGTGTCATAGCTGCTGAAACAGAAATCGGCTTCGTTGATGGACAGGAAGGCAGATTAGTTTACAGGGGTTATGATATTACAACTCTCTGCGATAACTCAAACTATGAGGAGGTATCATATTTACTCAATTATGGAAAACTCCCAAACAGAAAGGAAATGAAAGATTATCTGGACAAATTGAAACTTAATTCAGATATACCGGAAAATACATATGAAATAATTGAAAAGTTCGGGAAAAAGGCTCACCCAATGGTTACCCTTAGAACTGTCATCTCCAACATGGCATCATACGACCCGCAGGAATCAGACAGTTCCATTGAAAATCAGAGGAGAATCGCAATATCAATAACAGCAAAAATGCCGGCGATTGTAGGTGCAATACACAGAACTATTCAGGGAAAGGACATTATAAAAACAAAGAGTGAACTGTCATATGCAGGTAGTTTTCTTTACTACGCACTTGGAAAAAACCCTGATTCGGTAGAGACCAAAATAATGGATACTGCTCTTATGCTTCATGCAGATCACGGGATGAACGCTTCCACATTTTCTTCCCTGGTTACTATATCAACACTTGCAGATATTTATTCAGCTACAACATCAGCCATTTCCACCTTAAAGGGTCCACTTCATGGTGGAGCCAACGAAAGGGCGTTGAAAATGATTATGGACATTGGCTCGCCAGATAGAGCGGGTCCATTTCTAGAAGCAATGGTTGCCAGAAAAGAGAAGATTATGGGTTTTGGGCACAGAGTATATAAGGTATATGACCCCAGAGCAAAGATTCTCAAAAAATATGCAGCATATATATCTGAAAAATCAGACAAGAAAATTATTTTTGATACAGCCAGCAAGGTGGAGGAAATCATGATAAACAAGCTGGGAGAAAAGGGAATATTCCCAAATGTGGATTTCTATTCAGGAATGATTTACTATTCAATGGGTCTTTCACCTGAAATATTCACACCGGTATTTGCTCTTGGAAGAATATCCGGTTGGACAGCGAGATCTATAGAATATTTACAAAGCAACAAGCTTTTCAGACCTAAAGCACTATACGTTGGTGAACGGGGACCAAAGTCTTACATATCAATCCAGGAGAGGCAGTAAACTGGAAAACGGGAATGGGCAAGAAGAAACTAAAGATGAAAAACCCTTAGTTCCGGATACATCTGCAATCCTTACCGGTTCGGTAAATCTTCTTGGAGAGAATATTGTTGTTCCATCAATGGTATTATGGGAAATAGCAAAGGGAAAACCGGCAAGGATAATAAAGGATCAGGAAGAAATGCTGAAAGTGGTGGAACCACAAAAAAGCAGTATAACTAAAATAAGAGAACAGGCCGGAATCACAGGCGATCTTAAGTACCTAAGTGAAACGGACATTGAGGTTCTGGCAGTTGCATTTGAAATTAAAGGCAAGGTGATAACCAACGACTACTCCATGCAAAACGTGGCAAAAACAATGGGGCATAGCATTTGAATCCTGTGGTATTGAACCAATAAAAAATGAGATTCAGTGGTCTTTCAGGTGCAAGGGCTGCAGAAAGATTTATGAAGAAAACATCAAGGAGTGCAGGATTTGCGGTCACAAAGTGGTTCGGTTCAGGAAGGTGGAGTAAATTGATTGACTATTCAAACTGGAAGTTTTCAAAAATACAGGATGTTACCTGGAAATTGAATAATTCAACTCCTATTTATCCCGGAGATCCGCCTCTAAATATTGAACAGGTTAAGAATGAGGTTAAGCCGTACATCAAAATAAGCAAAATTACAATGGGTAGCCACACTGGAACTCATATAGACGCCCCATACCATATGCTTGAAAATGGCTTCAAACTGGATGAGATCCCCATCACAAATCTTGTTGGTCCGGTTAAGGTTGTTCAGATAAGGGGAAAAAACGTGGAACCGGAGGATGTACCCTCGGGCTATTGCGAAAGAGTTTTGTTTAAAACTACAATAGAAAGCTATTCAGGAGCTTTCAGGGAAAACTTCTCCTTTATATCAAAGGAGGCAGCAGGAGCCATTATGGAAAGGAATATAAAACTCATTGGAATCGATTACCTGTCCATAGATGAATACAATTTCATTGAGCCGGATGCACACTGGACACTTCTGGGAAAGGGAATAACCGTAATAGAAGCCCTTGATCTCAGGAATGTCGAACCCGGAGAGTATTTTTTGGTTGCACTTCCATTGAACATATCTGCAGATGCTTCTCCATGCAGGGTTATTTTGCTTTCATAAATGATAACAGGAATCATCAGGTAAAATTAATGCTAAATCATTTTCTCACAATTGCGCAAGAGCTACATTTGGCAAAAACTTAAGAAAAGAATCATTATTCCTAAACTAAAGGTGCACAAATTAATGGAGAAGAATGATTCAGCAAGAGGGGAAATTCGCATAGTGAAGGGGGATACAACGATAGCAAAAATTGGAAGTTCTCCCATAGTTATTGGAAGGGAACAGCTTGAACCATTGATGACTGAAAAGCTCAAAGCAGCCTCAATTTCGCGGGAGCACATAAGAATCACGCCCAGAGATGGTCGTCTCTACATAGAAGATTTCAAACCCAGTAAAAATGGCACTTGGTTAGTCAGGGATGGCCAGGCAATAGATTTAACTGGAAAAAAGGGAGAGACGGAACTCCTTTTATCGGACGAAATAATACTTGCAAAAGCAGTTACACTGAAATTACGGTCAGATTAATTCTTCCAAACAATTTAATAATATAGCTAAAATAATCTTAGGATGAGTAAAGCTGGTTCTGGTTCTGGAATTCTCGCAGCATTATTGAAGCTTCTTGATTTCCAGCACAGCTTTCTCGGCTATTCAAGAAGTACGGTACTCATCATATTGCTTCTTATTGGCATCGCCCTTGTTTACAGGGGGAGCGAAAGCTGGATGCTCATATTCGGGGCACTTGGAGCTTATATTGGCTTTATTATTGCGCTTTATGTAGCATCGCTTTTAAGCATTACAAACTCACCAGTATATTTGATTCTGGCCATAGGAGCTGTTATGGGCGCAATTTTAATGCTTTTTTTCGTTAGAATTCTGATATCCGCCTCTCTGGCATTCGCAGGTTTCATAGCTCTTTACGTAATTCTGGGAATAAATCTCATAATTGCAGGGCTACTTGCCGTAGCAATATTTGGTATAGCCTATTTTTTCAATAAAAGGCTCATTATCTATATTGCAGCAATACTGGGGGCAATTGCTATCTGGTTTGCTCTGTATAATCTTGGTCTATCATCTGTAATAGCGCAATTGCTTGCAATTCTCGCCTTTATCTCGGGAATATATATTCAACTGAGGGAAAAAGAGAAAGGCTCTAACAATTACTATTACAAGGAACCCCCGTATCCACCATATTACTGGGAATGATGGATGGTTGTTAATGGACAACTAAATTCTCCAGTGCTGTTATGAACTCTGCTGAATCGGCAATTACCCCGTAATCGGCAGACCTGAATATTGGAGCATTTGGATCCTTGTTCACGGCAAGTATTTGCTTTGCATATCTCAATCCAACCAGATGATTGTCATGGCCCGAAATTCCCACTGCAACATATAGGGCAGGGGAAATTGCAATGCCAGTTAAACCTACCTGTTGTTGCCTAGGTATAAGTTTCATATCAACCACAGGTCTGGTTGCAGCCACTGCTGCGTCCAGGCTTTTGCTTATATTAACTACTTTACCAATCAATTCTCTGGATCTCGCTCCCATGCCTATTCCTATTACAAGACCACTTCCTGAGAGCGGCTTGAATTCTTCTGAAACCGGAGTAAAGCTTATCTCCTTAACATATGATTTTTTTGATGGGGCTATTTCAACGGTATTGAAGGGTTTTTCACTTATGCCCTTCATGAGAATCCCGGGTCTCACCGTGGCCATTTCAGGCTTGGTTTTTGAGGTTATCCTTGCAACTATTCCTCCACCGAAAGCTGGTTTATACTGAATCAGTTTCCCATCTTCGTAAGAAATTTTTACGCAATCTGCTGTTAATCCAAGATTCCTTGCAGCGCTTATTGTTGCAGAGACCTCTCTGCCGTTTACCGTGGAAGGGAAAATCACAAATTCTGGCTTTATTTTATCCATAAGAGAAATGAGTTCCTCAGTGAGTTCATCATTTCTCCTGCTCCTAATATAATAGTAATTATGGCATGAAATACCTTTAAGGGAACCCGGTTCAATGTTTCCGGCAATTGATACATTAAATCCCTCTCTGATGGCAATTCTGCTGAGCTCTGAGGCAATTTCAACTGATACCTCAGGAGAATCCATGGCTATACCCAGAAGAGTCTTTCCATCCCTCTGTTCACCCAGGGATAATTTTTCGAAAGATGCAGTTTCTTTTGAGGCAATTATTTCAGATTCGTGTATTATTTTTATTGCCTCATCAATACTGATGAATTTTACCTGTCTGGAGCTCTGAACACTTTCCGTTCCTGATACAACAGTTAATGAATCTGCAATACCATTTATGCCTATAGCAAGATCCTTAGCATTAACGGTTGTGATCTTATCACGCATTTCCGGCGTTCCTTCAGGGATTTTTCTGGCTTTGTTTATTTTTTCAGAAACGGAAATCACAATAGGCATTGAAACCTCAATTTTTTCTATTCCCGCTTCGGTCTCCCTTTCAAGAATCAGGTTTCCCGATTCAGGGAACTCTATGGAAGAAACAGAGGTTGCCAGCGAGTATTTTGAAAATCTTGCAATCTGTGGGGGTACCTGGGAAGTTTCACCATCAAGGGAATATTTTCCGCACAGGACAATATCAGGTTTCTCAATCTCTATGAATCTTGAAAGTATCTTTGAAGTAGCCCATGTATCAGCACCTCCGAATTGTCTGTCTGTAATAAGAATTCCCCTGTCAGCTCCCATCCTGAGGGATTCATTGAGTATATCAGACGCCTGAGGAGGTCCCATGGTTGCAACAGATATCTCTGCACCAAGTTTTTCCTTAATTCGTATTGATTCTTCCACAGCCTTCTTGTCGAATGAATTTATGGAAAGTGGAACTCCTTCTCTTATGATCCGTCCAGTTGAAGCATCAAAAGAGATCTTGTTTACATCCGGAACCTGTTTTGCCAGAACTAATATTTTCATCTATGCTTCGACCATAATGTCTCCATTTTCGACCTTTGTTTTGAAAGACTTCAGGGGTTCAATATCACCTGATCCCTCTGGAGGGCTGATTACTTCTCCTGTTTTTGGATTGAAAGTTGCAAAATGGTTAGGGCAGATTAACGTCCCCTCATCAATAAAGCCCTCAGCCAGATCATAATCCTCGTGGGTGCATAAATGTGAAGTCGCGTAATAGTTTCCCTTGACGTTCATAATTATGATCTCCATGCTGCCGACCTTTACTTTTGCAATATCTCCTTCTTTCAAGCTGCCTGTTTTTCCAACCTTGTACCAATTCATCTTTTCAAATTTAGAACTGTTATAAATTGTTATCGTTGCTCCAAAGTGAGTATTCGAGAATCTGGAGCATAGGATAGATAGATTACACCAGGATCGATCAAGAACAAAACTATGAAAATATTAACGATGAAGTAAGTTTTGCTGTTGTTTCCAAAGGATCTGCAATGACAGGGAAATAATTCACGAAACAGTTAATAAACCTGTTGAAATATTGTAAGGTGAAGGGGCTCTATTCAGAATCGTCTCCAAAAACAAAACTACTCTTAACAGTTAAGAGGAATGGAGAACCATCGCTCAGTGAGCTCAGCCACATTTTAGGCATATCAAAGGCTGCAGTTTTAAAGCACATATCGGAACTGGAAAAAGAGGGTATGCTGGAAAGAACTTATGTTCCATCAGGTAAAGGTAGACCAGTCTGCAAGGTGTTTATAACAGAAAAAGGCCATAGTGTTCTGCCCAAGTCTTATTCATCCCTTGCACTTGAAGCACTGGAATACGTTGAGAAAAATCTGGGACTGGCGGGGGTTTCAGAGGTTCTGCATTTAAGGTCTGCAAAAATTCTGGAGGAATATAGTAAAACCATTGAACCAACGGACGAAAGTCTTCTGGTGGAAAACCTGAAAACGCTAAGGAATTCAGACGGGTACATGGCGGAAATCAAAAAATTATCAGAACGGACATTTGAACTTTGTGAATACAATTGCCCCATTCTTCAGATTTCAGAAAAGTACTCAGAAGCTTGCAATTCAGAAAGAGAACTGTTTCAAGATCTGCTGGGTGCAGAGGTCGAATCAACGCACAGAATCATATCCGGTGCCAAAACATGCAGGTTCGTGATCAAGTTTCAGGATAAGTACTAGAAAGCAGGAAATAAAAAATATATTTTTTTAGAGAAATGATGCACTAAATTATTGCAACAGAATCTCCAAACTCGTGGCCACCCAGCCCAAAAGATGAAGCCATTGAATTTAACGGCATTGTCATTTGATCCCCCGTAAAGGCTGAAAGGAGATCGTTATGTGAGCTGTCGGGGTCGTGTACCCCGGTTATTATGCCGGAAAGTGGATAGATATCTGTATCCTGACCTATCTTTAACGTTGTGATCCCTTTAACACGCTTGAGGCTGCCTCCATTGCATGCTGAAACAATAGCCCTTGCCACAGTAGTGCCAACTGCAATAACTCGCTTTCCGGAAGCAACAGCATTTTCCACTTTCTCCACTGTTTCATCTCTCACATCATAAAATTCCGGAAGAAGAACATTTGATTTCTGAAATTCAGTTCTTTCCAGCGAGGCCAGATTGCAGTGCAATGTAACTGTTGACATTTGAATTCCTTTTTTTGTCAGCCTGTTCAAAATCTCATCATTGAATGGCCTTGAAGCAGAAGGGTATTCTGAGGACCCTAACTTTGTCTGGAACACGTTTTTGTAATAGGCATAGTCAAAGGACCTTGTTATACCCTCATAAAATATTGGTTCGCCCATCTTAAGGAGGAATTTTTGCATATCTTCATTAAGATTGGTAAAGGTCATTTCAACATATCTGGGAAACTCTTTATTTCTTCCCGCAACACTGGCAATTACCTCACTGTTTAATATTGAAAATTGAGCTTCACCGGGAATATTGCCAAACTCAGATTTTGGTCTTATTTCTGCAAGAAATTTATTCTTACTCACAGGCTGGCCAACATGAATCCTGCAAAATCTCCCGCTTGAAACTTCTCTGGCCCAAAGTGAAGAGGGGAGCATCAAACTGTCATTAAATATGAGAAGATCCCCTGGTTCCAGGATTTCAGTGATATACGTGAAATCCGGATACAGGGAAACCTCCCCTGTCTTTAACAAAGCAACTGCAAGTTTAACAGAGCTTCTGTTCTTTCCCAGAATCTCCCCTGGCACATTTTCAGTTTTTTCTCCATTAAAATAGAGTAAATCATAGTACAAACTCATCACCTCTCAATGAGTTCCAGCAACTCTCTGGCTGAGTCACAGGGATTTTTCAAACGGTCAGGGTCGTCACCGGGAAGAGCCAATCTGTGCATCTCGGTATTCATATCGCCCGGATCAAAGGAAATGAATCTGTTTCCCAATTTTTCCTCCTCTGTTTGCATAATTCTGAACAGAAAATCCATTGCCGCTTTTGATGATCCATAAGGTCCCCAGCAAGGATAAGGAGTCGAGCCCGCATCTGAAGTGATATGTACATACGTGGTATTTCCTTTACCTTGTTTTTTCAATAGTTTCAGAATAAGTGAAAGGTTTCCGAAAAAATTGGTTTCAAATACAGATCTAAAATCATTCGGTTCCAGATCAGATGAATTACGAAGCGGGGTCTTTCCAAGCTCACCAGCATTAAGAATAACCACATCAAATCTGCCAAACGTTTTCTGAAAAATTTCGAGGACATTATCCAGGTGATTTGAAACCCGTAAATCGCAAACTTCTGCAATTATATTTTTATTTCGATTTACTTCTCTGATTTCAGAAATCAAGTTAAAGCGCCTTCCAAAAGTTGCAACGTTCCACCCTGCATCCAGAAAAACATCCACACAGGCTCTGCCCAGCCCGGAAGTACCACCAGTTATGAGGACAGTTTTATTTTGCATCCACTCTTTTCTTTCTATTTTATTCTCCATAGTTTATCATGTTTCCACATTAAATAAACAAAATGGTTAACAAAATAAATTAAAAAGGATTTTGTCCGAACAGAACATTACCCATGATATGGATCCATACGAAAAATCATGCATTCTCAAAGCGGGGAAAATCGGGAAAGCGGCTCTTGAATTTGCCCAGACACTTATAGAACCGGGAGCGCTTCTCCTTGATGTTGCTGAAAAGACAGAGACCTTCATCAGACAGGAAGGAGCTCAACCTTCATTTCCATTAAACCTGTCCATCAATCATGAAGCGGCACATTATACCCCTTTCCCCAACGATAAAAAAACATTCAAAACAGGCGATCTGGTTAAAGTGGATATAGGCGCACAGGTGGATGGATTCATCTCAGACAATGCTGCAACTGTTGAGGTTGGAGGAACTGGAAATTATTCAAATCTCATTGATTCTTCAAGAGAAGCTCTTGAGGCTGCTTTAAAAGTATTGCGCCCTAATATACCAATAGGCCTTATCGGAAGGGTCATTGGTGATAAGATCAACTCCATGGGGTTTAAGCCTGTAAAGAATCTCGGCGGGCATGGAATAAACCGCTTTGATCTTCATTCAAGAATTTTTATTCCGAATTATGATGATGGAAATGGAGCAACCATAACCCCCGGCACAGTAATTGCAATAGAGCCTTTTGCATCCACGGGCACTGGAATGATCCATAACGGCCCGGGAGGCAATATTTACATAATGAGCGGGACGAAACAGGATAAAAGGGATCCGGTGTACGGCGCATTCAATATGCTTCCCTTTGCAGAGAGGTGGATTACAAGCTTAATTCCAGATCACTCTGCATACCTCAGGAAAATGATGGGGAAGAAACAGATTTCACAGTTTCCTGTACTCAAGGAGCATAATGGGGCTATGATATCTCAGGCAGAGCATACCATACTTGTCTTGGCAGATGAAATAATTGTTACGACAAAGTAAGTTTTGAAAACCGAAGTAAGTTTATCTCCGGCATAGTGCATCTACGTGGATTATCGCATATTGACAGTAACGGTTGAAGATTAAGCCTAAACATTTACATCTTGGTCGAGAATAACAATACATGACTCATATAATCAGGGAAGAGCGTGATCTCAAATTTATTTATACAAAAATCAAAGACGGTTCTTCATTTGCAGTTTCCGGTTTCAATCTATCAACCTCTCCGGAATATCTTCTTTTAAAACTATTTGAAACCTATGAGGAAACAGGACATCCAGCAAATCTTTTTCTTATTTCAGACAGTTCTCCAGGATCTCCGGGAAGGGGGCTTGACATAATAGCAAGGAAGATGTATGAATCAGGTGATTTTGGTTTCCTGTCCGGAATACTGTCGCCTTTTCTCGCCTTCACTCCATGGATGGAGAAGATCGTCAAGGAAAACAAAATAGAGGGCTATACTGCAAGCATTGGAACAGTTGCACACTGGCTCAGGGAAATCTCTGCCTCAAGACCGGGACTTATAACAAGGGTCGGGCTTGGAACTTTTCTTGATCCAAGAGAGTCCGGGTCGAGTCTTAATGAAAAGGCAAAGGAAAGAAAGAGGGTTTGTCAGGAAATTATAACCATCGACGGCCATGAATTTATCTTCTTTAAAGGTCCACAACCGGATTTCTCACTCATCAGGGGAACAACCGCAGATGAGATAGGGAACATGAGCATGGAAAAGGAGGGAATTTATGGAAGCATATTTCCAATGGCACAGGCTGCTAAAGCTCTTCCCAATAAGGGACTCGTATTTTCTCAGGTGGAAAGAATAGCAAAGTTTGGGACAATGAATCCCAAGTCTGTTCACGTTCCAGGGCCCTTGATCGATTATATTGTTATTTCCCCGGAAATGTATTCCTGGCAGGGAGGGAATCTTGAATTCAATCCAGGTATCTCGGGAACCATAATCCCACCGGATCCCGCCAAAAAGAGAACCATCAGGTGAACTGACATTCCGGGATGTAATTGTACGGAGAACCGCCCAGGAAGTTGCCAGTGTCATAGCGGAAAAAAAGGGTCCAATAATAGTAAATTTTGGGGTAGGCATGCCTGCGGAAGTTCCAGCTGTCCTAAATGATGAGGGTTTAAAGGACTACGTCTATTCAACAGTTGAAGCAGGACCATGGGGAGGTGTCCCTCTGAAGGGTTCAGATTTTGGTCTTTCAATGGGGCCATTTGCCATAATCCCTCTACCAGACCAGTTTACCCTGTATGAGGGTGGTATGATCGATCTGGCAGTACTTGGCTTCATGGAGGTCGATCCATATGGGAATGTGAATCCATCATCTCTTCCCGATAAAATAACAGGGCCGGGAGGTTTTCCGGTCATAGTGTCAGGCTCCCCCAGGATCATTTTTGCGGGTGCTTTCACTTCCGGTAAACCTGATATTAAAGTAACCATGGACGGATTGAAAATAATCAGTGAAGGCGGAAAGAAATTTGTAAAGAACCCATACAAGATTTTATTCTCAACAAATCAAATGGATGGAAGAAAGAAAGAGATTACATACATAACAGAAAGAGCTGTATTCAAGCTTATCTCTGGAAACGTCACACTTGTTGAAATTGCACCAGGAGTCGATATTGAAAAAGACATAATGGATATGATGGAATTCAGACCAAAGGTATCTCAGGCAATAAACGAAATGGATAGGGCAATATTCCTTAACTGGAGATTAGGGCTCTCCAAAAAAGGACCAAGGCATCAACAGAAAATCTGATTGTATATAAATGATTAATTAAATTGCTTTAACTTTTTACAAAATCACTCAATCGGTCAAAATTTATCCATGGTTGTGAAGAAGATCAGAAGTGGAACTTGATTTCAGAAGTATGCAAAAATCCATTTGGACAATCACAGTCAATTTTATATAGAATAAGTAGCGTATATATATCAATATACGATACTATATACTATATCGGTAAACCTTATTACACCACTATAATTGAAAGGAATGTATGAGTACAGATACAAAAGAGGACTTGATAAAGTCCATAAACGAAACGGAAACAAGTGGTTTTCACTACAAAACCTGGTTGATTTCTGGTCTCGGCTTCTTTACAGATGCATACGACCTGTTCATAATAGGAGTAGTGACAAGCTTACTGGTTTTGGCTGGCTGGGGTAAATTCAGCACTTTGGAAACATCCCTGCTGGATTCAACAGCTCTACTGTCAGCAGTAATTGGGGCCCTTATTTTTGGAAGGCTGCTTGATAAATTAGGAAGAAAAGCAATCTAGGAACTGGAACTTATAATTCTAGTCGTAGGGGCATTGGGGAGTGCATTCCTGACACCGGTGAACGGAGTGTATATTTTGATAGCATGGAGATTCATTCTTGGAATAGGAATTGGAGGAGATTATGCCACAAGTTCAACAATTATGGCAGAATACTCAAACTCCCGCAGCAGAGGAAAACTTGTTGGTATGGTTTTTTCAATGCAGTCATTTGGATTGCTCGCGGGTCCTCTAATATCCCTTGGATTGATCTTCTCAGGTATTGATCTGGGTCTTGTCTGGAAGTTACTTTTGGCATTCGGCGCAATTCCAGCCATAATTGTGGTATATTACAGAAGAAAGATGCCTGAGACACCAAGATACAGTCTCAGAGTTAAGGGCGATGCAAAAGGTGCATCAAGCAACTGGCAGAAATATACCGGCATATCCACAACTGCAGACGCGAGTACAGAAACAGTCAGGGAATCCTGGATAAGCATCATAAAACAGAAAAGATTCCTTCTTACTCTCCTTGGAACAGCTGGATCATGGTTCCTGATGGACTGGGCTTTGTATGGTAATTCAATCATGTCAAACTCAATGTTATCCGCTCTGGTGCCTTCCGCTGTAACAGGACTTAGCCGACTGATAACAACTACGGAATATTCAGCGTTGATATTTGGTGTTGCGGCACTTCCAGGTTACTGGTTAGCAACGTTTACCATCGACAGGATTGGAAGAAAACCAATTCAGACGATTGGATTCGCCGCCATGGCCGTCAGCTTTGGGATTCTGGGAATATTCCACCAGCTTCTCTCTGCGTCCTTCGTGGCTGAGTTTCTGGTTATTTACGGTATGAGCTACTTCTTCATTGAGTTTGGACCAAATGTAACTACCTTCATATATCCACCTGAAGTTTTTCCCACTAAAGTCAGAGGGTTAGGTTCAGGTGCATCAGCTGCTGGAGGTAAAACCGGTGCTTTCCTGGGGACATTCCTTAATGTAATAATAAGCGCATCCTTAGGGGAATCAGGACTATTCCTGATTCTGGCATTCCTTTCAGTAATTGGACTGATATTCACCGTGGTACTGCTCCCTGAACCAAAGAGACTGGATCTGGACGAAATATCGGGAGAAAACGAACTTCTCAAGGGGGAAGCACTTAGGACAGGAACAAAAGCTAACTAAGAATACCATTATTTTTATTTTTTTTAAATTACAAATTGTACCCAGAAACACTATTTTTTCTGCATTTCATAACTTTTACACATCTTTTCTTAATACCTCAAAAGCATTGAAAAAAATTGGATTTTTCTCTTCTAATGGCGATGGAGGTATAATTGACCTTTCCACTCTGACATGGACCCCATAGAATATTATTTTACTGAGTTCTATCTTTCCAATTAATCATGTTTATAGCTATTGAAGGGATCGATGGTTCCGGGAAGAGCACTTTAGCCAGTTCAATTGAGAAAGTTCTATCCTCCTTAAACTACAGGGTATATAGAACATATGAACCCACTGATAAATTCTTAGAAAATCAGGTGATTCTTGAGAAGTCAGGGCGAGACGAGCCTCTCCTGTTACTATCTCTATTTCTCAAAGACAGAATTGAACACTCCAATGAAATAAAAAGGCAATTGGATATGGGAAATATTGTTATATGCGATCGCTACTCTCTCTCAACATTTGCATATCAGGGAGCTCTCCTAAGGAATAATTTTGAAGATGACAAATCGTGGATCGAATGGATGGAAAACGTTCTGAGTATAGTGAGGGTGATACCAGATTTAACAATATATCTTGACCTTGATCCAAAGGAATTTATGCAAAGAAAGGTGGGTAACCACCAATATGAAATGTTCGAAAACGAGGAATATCTCTGCTCAGTTTATGATACTTACAGAAAAGCCATTGATCATAAGATTTTATCAAAAAGTTACCACATATGTGATGCCAGCCTGCCCAGAAACATGGTTCTTGAATGTGCTATGAATGGTATAAAAAGCAACATTAATTTGATTAAGTAAGATGAAAGTTTCGTTTTCTCTCACATCTTGCCATAAATTATGTGAAAAAGCAGATCCGGTGAAAATAAAAATTCTCCACACTGGAACATTCATAGTAATTTTCTAGAAAGTGTTATTCATCGGCAATGAATTCTTTTCTATGTCAGAACGGAATGGTGGAATAAACACAAGAGCAGTGTCAGCCGGGGAACTTAAAATAAAAGAGTTTGGGAACGTTGTTACACCTATATTTCAAAATGCCACTTTTATCTATCCGAACTATGAAAGTGGAGCAATAAATGATCCATCCACAGGGAAGCCATACATTTACTCGAGATGGGGAAATCCCACTGTCAACTCACTGGAACAAAAATATGCAGCAATTGAAGGTTCCGAGTTTGGAATTTCGTTTTCTTCAGGAATGTCTGCAATTTCCTGTCTGGCAATGTCAAAATTGAAAAGGGGAATGAAACTCCTTTCAGCTTCAGAGCTGTATGGGCAGACATACTCATACTTCCTCAACAAGCTTATGGAGATTGGAATTGATGTAACATTTATGGATACCAGCACTCTTAACGAGGGCTCTTTTAAGGCGTCTGATTATGACATGATTTATGCGGAATCTATTACAAATCCAACGGATATGGTCACAGATATTCAACTTCTGGGGTCCTTATGCAGGGACACAGGTACAGAACTGGCAATCGATGCAACATTTGCATCCCCGGTAAATCAAAACCCTCTGGACCTTGGGGCGGATTATGTGGTTCACAGCGGGACAAAATATCTCTCAGGACACTCGGATGCAATATGCGGATTCCTGGGAACAAATGATGATCCTGGTGCAATATATGATATGAGGAAGAACCTTGGTCCGGTTCTGGATCCAACACAGGCATACATTATTTCCAGAGGAATGAAGACAATAGGTCTGAGGGTGGGAAGACAAAATGAAAATGCAATGAAAATTTCAAAATTTCTGGAAGAAAATGGAAAGGTTGAGAGTGTTTTTTATCCAGGACTGGAGTCAAATCCATATCACAAAATTGCCAGAAGAAATTTGAAGGGCTATGGAGGAATGCTGTCCTTTGAAATTAAAGGGGGCGTCGATCAGGCAAGAAAGTTTCTGGGGAAGCTGAGATATATAACACCTGCTCCAAGTCTGGGAGGGGTTGAGTCGCTTGTCACGCTTCCCATAGACACATCCCATTCATCCATGTCAAAGGTGCAAAGGGAAAAAATTGGAATTAAGGATGGTCTTGTAAGATTTTCATGTGGAATAGAAGATGCGGAAGATCTCATAGAGGATATGAAAAGTGCTCTTGATTTTCTATGACTGTAAAAATTTGAAAGAATATGCAGGGGACGGGATTTGAACCCGCGTATCCCTACGGAACCAGACCCTCAATCTGGCGCCTTTGACCAATCTCGACAACCCCTGCTTCTACGGTCGTGATTGCCCATTACATAATTAATTTTCTCAATCGATGGTAAATTTCCAATTATGTAACATGCATTTTTAGATTATTGGATCTATGAGGATTTGCGCGATTTAAGATTCTTGCGTCACGGGTCTATGGGCTTTTGAAGCACTCCCTTCCAACATGGAAAAAAAGCCATGTAAAGTTATAACATTCCAAAATATACTATGTATAAAAGGGCACCAATAAAAATAATTATGACCATAAGAAGGGCAATCTTTGTCTTTCCCATGAGAAAAGAAACAAAAGTTCCGAAAAATCCAACAATTATGAACGGTCCGCCAATAGCTGAAGCTATGGTTTTTGGTATACCTAGATTTGATGAATTTATAAAACTTGCATAAATTATAAAGGTTACCAGTGCAGACATAATGGTTACGGATATGATGAAAAAGATACTGCCAAAGAAACTTTCCTTCTCTGCATCATCGATCTGCAGTTGCGGGGTAAATTCCTCATCTCCTTCTTTTGTTAACCTCAACTCCAATATTGATCGCCATGGAATGAAATATTTTTCATCTCCTTTTTTTAGAACGATTCCGTTATCACTGAAACTGTCAAGGGTTCCTATTCTCTTCATTCCAAGACTATTTAATTCGACAATTATCTCCTTATCTACCAATTCCTCTAGTGCCAATTCCTTAAATAGATATATTTAAAGAGTTAATTTATTTTACTGAGCAAATTTATAGCTATTTTTCTAATTTCAACAAAAAAGTCGTTATAATATGAGTTTTCAAACTGGCTAAAATCCACTTTCGCAATTGGAAACTTATCCAAAACTTCCTTTTCCAGCATATCAAGAAACTTATGAACATATTTTGGTTTCAGAAAAACTCCGGATTCCAAAAACCTGTTATCTCTGGCAAGTGAATAGCTCAGAATGTGACGCAATGGATCCTTTTTAAAAAAAATTTGAGATTCGGAGAGAAGGATTCTGGACAGACCCTCCTCTCTAATTTCATCGTCTCCCATATCAGAGATCGCACTTTCCGTCAGGACATGCCGGGTCAAAGGTTGCCTCCAGTTTTATGAACTCTTCAGGAAGAGTATCCTCAGAAGGCAATGATTCCAGTGGAGCAGGTATCTTCTCTTCTTTTACCGGTTCCTCAGAACCTGCGTATAGAACCTGTTCACTTTTGCTGTGATCTCTGTAAACTGTGATTCCTTTGCAATGAAGATCTTTGGCCATGCGGTATGCCTTTGCAATATCTTCCTGAGTTGCCGTTGAAGGAAGATTGATGGTTTTTGAAACACCTGAATCGCAGAATCTCTGGAAAGTTGCCTGCATAAGAACATGCCATTCCGGGTCTATTTCCTGTGCTGTCACAAATATCTTCTTAATTTCATCAGGAAGATCAGTTCCCTTAAGATTTCCAGTCCTGGCAACCTGCTCCATTAACTCCTTGGAATAAAGGTCATAATCGTGAAGCGTTTCTTCGAAGAGAGGGTTCATTTCAATAAGTTCCTGACCGTTCAAAACATGCCGCATGAACGCTATGGCAAATATGGGCTCAATGGATGATGAGCAGTTCGCAATTATAGATATTGTGCCAGTTGGGGCTATTGTGGTTGTCGTGGAGTTTCTCATCTTCCTCCCAATGCTTTCCCAATATGAGCCTGTCCATCCCGGAAATACGCCCCTTTCGTTGGCCAGTCTTTCCGATTCATCATGGGATTCATTTTGAAGGAATTCCATCACTCTTTCACCGGTATCAAGTGCTTCACCGCTGTTATATGCTATTTTCAATTTTATTAGCATATCGGCGAATCCCATATATCCCAATCCGATCTTCCTGGTTTTTCTTGTCATAATCTCAATTTTATCCACCGGGAAATTATTTGCATCCACAACATTGTCCAGAAATCTCACAGATAGCCTGATAACTTTCCGGAGCTTGTCAAAGTTTATTTTTCCGTTTTCCACAAACCTGGAAAGATTTATTGAACCAAGGTTACAAGATTCATAGGGCATAAGCGGTTGTTCGCCGCAGGGGTTTGTAGCTTCGATATCGCCGAGGTGTTTAACTGTGTTCTTCTTGTTTATCTCATCGAGGAAAATTAAACCGGGGTCTGCTGTTTTCCATGCCTGACCAACTATGGCATCCCAGAGTGCTGAAGCTTTCATTCTCCTAACGGTCTTCCCGCCGTGTGGGTTCTTCAGTTCTATATAGTCATCTTTATCAAGTTTTTCGAAGAAAACATCGTCTAAACCCACAGATATGTTAAAGTTTCTTAACTGGGAATTGTCTGAATCCTTGCTCATTACAAAATCCATTATGTCAGGATGATCGTATCTTAATATTCCCATATTTGCTCCTCTTCTCTTTCCACCCTGCTTTATGACCTCTGTGGTTGTATCGAAAATTTTCATGAATGAAACCGGCCCGGAGGCAACCCCCTTTGTTGATCCAACTATGTCGTCCTTGCATCTTAATCTTGAGAATGAAAAGCCTGTACCGCCGCCTGATTTGTGTATTTCTGCGGTATATTTCACTGCCTCAAATATTTCCGGAATGCTGTCACCCACAGGCAATACGAAGCAGGCAGAAAGCTGACCAAGGGGAGCGCCTGCATTCATAAGGGTCGGGGAATTAGGAACATATTCCAGACTGGTCATCATTTCCTCAAATTCATCAATTGTTTTAGGGGCTATTGTTCCCCTGGTGTACAGGAAATCAAGGAAATCTTCAAAAGATCCTTTTATTTCCTTCTCCACAGCGAGTTTGGAGAACGAAGCTTTCAACACGGACAACTGTGTCTCTGAAATGGAAGAAATCTTTGTGGCACCTTCCGGTAATTTCCCTGTTTTTTCATATGATATGTAATCATATACTGCGTCTATGATGCCAACATGTTCTGCAACTCTTCTGAACATCTGGCCCGGGGTTTCTATGATCTTTCCCTCCTGATCCTTGATCAGGTATCTGGATTCGAGCACCTTTATGGCGTTCAGAGAAAGCTTGAGATCATCCTTTACACCAATCCTTTCCTTCTCAAGCCTTATGGTTCTCCTTCTCTCCCTGTAAAGTATGTAGGACTTAGCAACATCGTTGAATTTTCTCCCGTCTATCTCCGTCCCCATTAATATATTTTCAACTCTGTCCTGAATCTGTTCAACAGTAGGCTTGGTAAAATCATTTGATAATGAAGCAACAACCTTTTGAGTCAGAAGCTCAGCATCTTTCATGCTTCCTATTTTGACTGATAACATCGCTTTGTAAATTGCCCTTGTAATTTTGTCCGGTTCGAATGTAACCTCTTTTCCATCCCTTTTTATCATACTTGTAATCAATATTCTCACCAATAATCTCGGTAAACATGTTTAGTAATTGGGTGTATTTTAAAGTTTACATCAAACCTGTTTATTTTATGTTACCAGACCTGTTAATATAACGCTTTTGTGAGTTAGGACTTATTTAAGAATGGTGTAAAAACTCATAATTAATCATAACCAGTCAATGATTAGGGCTTTATCTTTGAATAATATACAAGTTCATGGGTATCGTTGAATGTGTACCAAATTTCAGTGAAGGACAGAATGATGAAGTGATTTCAAAGATCACAGAAGCAATTTTGTCAGTAAAAGGAATTAAGCTTCTTGATCAGGAAAGAGATGCAAATCATAACAGATGCGTAATATCCTTTATAGGAAGCGAAGACGTAGTTGTGGAAGGGGCTTTCAGGGGAATCAGAGAGGCTTCAACCTTAATAAATCTGGATAATCACAAAGGAGAGCATCCAAGATTTGGGGCTTCAGACGTAATTCCTTTCATACCAGTTTCAGGCGTGGATATTAAGAAGTGTGTCGATCTGGCAAACGAACTTGGATCCAGAGTATCAAAAGAGCTGGGAATCCCAGTTTATTTATATGGTGAAGCTGCAAAAATAGAATGGAGGAAGAGCCTCGAAAATATTAGAAATAAAAATTTTCAATATGAGCAGATCAGGAACGAAATTCATAAAGAGCAGTGGAAGCCTGATTTTGGACCGCAGGAAGTAGGCACTGCAGGAGCATCAATTATTGGTGCAAGGGATTTTCTCATTGCATACAACGTAAATCTAAGGACACAGGATATTGAATCCGGAAAGAAGATTGCTAAGGCATTGAGAGCAAAGGATGGAGGTCTGACCTTTGTCAAAGCACTGGCATTTTACCTTGAAGACAGGAAAATGGTTCAGATATCCATGAATCTGACAAATTACAAAAAAACACCCATTTACAGAGCATATGAACTTGTCAGGATGGAAGCTCAGAGATTTGGATTTGAGATAGCAGAATCAGAAATAGTCGGCCTGACTCCAATGGATGCCCTCATTGAAAGTGCAAAGTATTATCTAAGGCTCAACGGATTCAAGAGTAACCAGATATTTGAAAAGAAGGTGTGGGAGCAATGAAAAACTATAACACGTTTATGGAGGACCTGGCATCACCAAAACCGGCCCCAGGTGGAGGGTCGGCTAGCGCCTTTGTCGGGGTAATTTCCAGTTCTCTCTGCTCAATGGTTGCGTCATTGACAAGAGGAAAAAAGAATTATGAAGCAGTACAGGAGGAAATAGAGAGGCTCAGCAGGAAGGCACAGGATTATGCAAACCAGTTTGAAACATTAATGGAGGATGACGAGAAGGCATTCAACGCTATGATGGATGCAAGAAAACTTCCCAGAGACACAGATGATAACAGGAGGCACAGGGAGAACGAAATTAACAGAACAATGAAAGCAGCAATCTCCGTCCCGTGGAAAACAGCACAGCTTTGTTATAAAACCATGGAATTATCCCGACGTCTGTGTCAGATCGGAAATAAAAACGCCATAACAGATGCCGCTGCAGCAGGATATCTCAGCAGTGCGGCCATTGAGTCGGTTTTACTCAATGTTAAAATTAACCTGAAATCCATAAAGGATGAAAAATTCGTAGATTCTGAAAAATTAAAGCTGCGCCTTTTCAATGAAAACGTAAGGGATATCATTTCAGACATACGAAAAATTACTGAAAAGGAATTAGCAATCTAATTCTTATTTCAAATTTGGTTCAACTCATAGAATATTCAATACGGTCTCTCAATATTTCGTAGAAACTATCCTTTAGGTTTCTTCTTATGCAGCTTAAAAAGAGGAAACTGATTAATATTCCCGAAGAGGATATAGTTATATGTCAGACGAAAATCAAATGGAACCTTCCATTGAAGACATTCTTGAGGCTCAGGAATATCTGAAGGGAAAGATTTTTTCAACTCCTGTTGAATGTTCTTCCACTTTCTCCAATATGTATGGCGCTCCCATCTATTTTAAGCTGGAAAACTTTCAAAAGACAGGATCATTTAAAACAAGAGGGGCACTATTCAAAATCTCAAAATTAACTCCACAGGAGCAAAGAGACGGGGTTATAGCATGTAGTGCTGGAAATCACGCACAGGGAGTGGCCTATGCAGGCCGCCTGGCTAAAGTATCTTCTAAAATCGTTATGCCATCATATACAATAAGTGCAAAAATAAATGCAGTTAAGGCTTACGGGGCGGATGTAATTTTATATGGAAACTCATATGCGGAAGCCTTTCAGGAGGCCAGGCGTCTCTCACAGATTGAAAAAAGAACATTTATTGACGGCTTTAATGACAGATGGATAATTGCAGGGCAGGGAACCATTGGGCTCGAGATACTTGAGAAGCATCCCGACGTGGAAAACATAATCGTTCCGGTAGGTGGAGGGGGCCTGATTTCCGGCATTGCCAAGGCCGTAAAGTCAATGAACGATAAGATCAAAATTATCGGGGTACAATCCGAGAACTGTGATTCAGTGGTCCAGACCGTTAAGAGGGGGGAATATACGGTAAGCAGCAAAGGGTTCACCATTGCAGATGGTATTGCAGTTCAGAATCCGGGGAAACTGAATATCGAAATGATCAGGAAGTATGTTGATCAACTGGTAACGGTATCTGATGAATCAATGGCTTATGCTCTTTTTAAGCTTCTGGAAAGGCACAAGATACTTGTGGAACCTTCTGCAGCATCGCCGCTGGCCGCCATAATGGAAAAGAAGGTAAATCTCGGGGGAAAAAAGACCGTGGGAGTTGCATCGGGTGGAAATATTGATCTCCTTCTTCTATCAAAGATCATATACAAAGCAATGGAAATGGACAAAGGGCTTGTCAGGATAGAATGCAAAATTCCTGATCGTCCAGGCACACTTCAGGCAATAACTTCAACCATATCATCAACAGGAGGCAACATTTTCCACGCTGAGGTGGATAATCTCAGTTATGATACACCCCCGGGATATCAAAGCATAACATTCAGTATTAACCTCAGGGATTCAGATCATCTGGAAGTACTTCTCAAAAAGCTCGGTGACCTTGGTTATAAGTTTCACGTTTCATCTGTGTGAAATTACAGGCAACGATATGGAAGAATTTTAATTTCTGCTGACTATGGTTATTATATCCCCATCTGCCACTGAATACTCAAGGCCAACCCGCATATCATTAACCTTACTTCTATCGCTCCTTAAAATTGCATATTTGAAAGACACCAGCATTTCTCTGCTGATATTCCTGCAGACGTCCCTTACAGTTGTTCCTTCTGTTAGTACCAGAGGGCGCTCATAATCAATCTTCCCGGATTTATCTCTCAGAAAGACCCTGACCAGGCTCAGTGACTGATAAATCATTTCTTTCAACTCTTCCACTCCCTTTCCTGTTGACGCTGAAACCTCTGCTATCTTTCCAAAAGAACTCAGTTCTCTTATCTTTGCCTCGTCATGCGGCAGGTCAATCTTGTTCACAGCAATCATGCTTGGAAGATATACCACATTTCCCCGGAAGAAATCAATAAGATCATCTGAATCAACAGATTCGCGGATATACAACTCTGCATTTGTAATTTTAAACTCCTTGGCAATAGCTCTAATCTGTTCCACAGGGAGGCTCAAAGATTTTGGTTTCCTGATTCTTATGCCCCCTGTATTGGCTCTTTTCATGGATATATTCTTTCTCTTTCTATTCAAAACTATGCCGACTTTTCTCAGTTCCTCTATTATCTTGTCCATTCCTTTTGCTTCATTATCTGTAACCAGGAGGACGAGATCTGCATTCCTGACTATTGCAAGAACCTCTCTGCCCCTTCCTGAACCCGCTGAAGCATTCTCAATAATTCCAGGAAGATCCAGAATCTGAATCTGACAGCCCTTATATTTGAGAATTCCGGGAATTACCCTCAATGTGGTAAAAGCGAAATTTCCAACTTCACTGCCACTGTGCGTCATGGCATTTACAAGACTGCTCTTCCCCACGTTAGGATATCCAACAAGAGCTACAGTGGCATCTCCTGTCTTTGGAACAGAAAAACCCGATCCGCCTCCTGATTTCTTATGACTCTCTGCTTCCAGCTGGAGTCTTGCCATCTTTGCTTTCAGGAGACCTATATGACTCTCTGTGGCCTTGTTATATTTTGTCTTTTTTATTTCCTGTTCTATTTCCTTTATGCGGTCTTCTATCGTGGGCAATTTTATCTCAAAGCTCAAACATTGATTTTACCTTATCTATTAATCGTGACGGTTCATTCCAGTGCAATTTTATATCCTAAGTGAAAAAAGAATATTGGGGAAAACGAATCCATTTGATGCACTTATAAGCAATTTCTATATTCATTCTTCCCGTAAATTACACATTTTCCGGAACCCCCTCTTTCATCCATTTAAGGATATTCCCTTTTGCAGTCATATATTCATTATAGGAAATATCTGTTATAGATTTTTTTAGATATAAGAGTACGGCGCTTCTCATGCAACGCTGGGATATCACCAAAAAAGCAGTACCAATTCCCAATATAAGAAAAAAAGCCCCGTAATATAGCAATGGGTTTGAATCCAATATGGGAACTCTGTTATTTATGTACTTTCCATCTCCCTGATAGATTGGAATATTTGTTGTTTTTAACAAAGAATACATAAAAACAACGCCTGAGGTTATCCATAAAATAATACCAAATATCAATAACCATCTTCTCCTCCTTGCCAGAGCAACCATATTTCGTATTTCTTCCGCTTCCATTTAACCGAGAAGATTTTTTATATATTTGTTCTTTTCTTATAGGGTTTTCAGTGGCACGGATCAATTCTCCTCGCCATTAATATAAATTTCAAACTATTATTTTTGAGGAAAGACTTGTAAATCAAATATTCAGTTATACTTAAAAACGAAAAGTAATAGATATACATCCAATTCACATAATATGAAAAAGGTGGAACTTAAGGAAGAAAATGAAATCACCGTGAAAAATATTCAGGCTTATATGGAAAAAACGGTAACAAAATTTGGATCAGGTGCCAAGGTTACCTGTCCAAAGGAATTCATTGGAAAAAAGGTCTACGTTATTATAAAAAAGGATGAATGAGAAGATAAAGGCTGTTCAAACTTGGAAAAATCAAAAGATGAATTTCACTGATTCATCTTATTGAAGGCTTCCAGAACATTATTTGCGAACTCCTCCTCAGGCAAAGCACCAACAAACTGCACATCATCATTTATGACTATGTGGGGCACGCTTGATACCCCGAATTTTGCTGCATCTTCCTGGAATTCGTGGGTTTCAATCATTTCTCCAATAATGTTTGGATTGGCTATGGCAAATTTGTGAGCTATTTTAACTGCTCTTGGACAGTATGGGCATGTTGGAGTCACGAACACTTTTATCCTGACTGGTTTATTGATGGTGGAGATCTTGGCAAGGGCTTTTTCATCTATCTCTTTCTTTGCCCTTGATACCTCTTCTATATCTTCAATCAGGGTTCCAAATTCGTAACCGGAAGGAATCCCATAATACCTTACCCTGCTATCCTCAATCCCGTTACCAGTTACTATAATCGCAGGGTATTTCTCTATATTATATTTTGAAACAAGAGGATCATTTTCCTTAACAACATCACACGTAATTTTTTTATTGAGTTCTGTGAGTTCATTGCATAGAGTTACAGTTTCAGCACAATATTTACAATCTTCACCATCCTTAATAAAAACGATCAGTTTAACATCGTGCACCAGTATTTTCTGGAATTCACTGGTCAAAAGTTTTCGGTATTCATCATTAATCAGTGGCATCGTATATCATCATACCAGTTTATTTAAGTTTTAGTCATTAGAATAAAGGGTCAAAAATTCAAACGGCAGTTAAAGGGTTGAGATTAGAAAAGGCAGGAATATTCTGTTTCAGATAACCGGCTATTCATCAGTACCCTGAATAATAATACCAACCTTTATGTGCCAATAGATGATGTTTCACCAATGCCTGGTATGGTATCATTAAAAAAGATAACTGTTGGTCAGCTTATGACTAACTGTTATGTAATTGGAAGTGCAGGGGAATGTGCTATTCTGGACCCGGGAGGAAACAGTAAACTTATAATCAATTACATTAAGGAATCCAGACTTGTCCCCAAATATATACTGGCCACACACGGCCATTTTGATCATGTTCTTGCAGTGGATGAGCTAAAAAAGCAGTTCAATGCTAAATTCATAATAAGTTCAAAGGAAGTACCAATCATGAGGGAGTCGGAAAAACTCATAGGAGAGTTTATTCAAGGCGCTGTCTTCAAGGCACCTTCACCTGATCAAACCTTCATGGGGCATATTACTATTAGAATTGGTGAAATAGATATCGATGGGAACGAATATCCGGGACATACCCCGGGAAGTACCATTTTCTCTTTCGACAGGAATCTGATGACAGGAGACACACTCTTTGCCGGTGGTATAGGGAGAATAGATGTAGGTGGTTCCGAGACAGATATGGTTGAAAGCCTATGGAAACTATGGAAGATCGGTGAGGATTATAAGGTATATCCCGGTCATGGAGAACCAACAACGATCAGAAGGGAAAAGATGGTAAATACAATATTCAAATATGCGGCAGAAGAGAAATCCCTGCCAAAATCCATCGGCTCAAGGATACTTTAAGGGCCATATCTCTTCTTCAAAACCGAGTCTTTTATTGGATACAAGAGCATGGTAGAAGAAAAGGCTTGAGAGCCGGTTCATATATCCCTGTACTGCCTTATCAATCTCTCTTCCGGAAGCTATTCTTGTCAAATCTCTCTCTGCTCTCCTGCAAACTGTTCTGGCAATGTGCAGTGATGCAGCCTCCTGTGAACCTCCCTGAAGAACAAACAGAGTTACTTTCCCAAACTCTTTACTATACTGGGCAATTCTTTCCTCCAGCCATTTGACCCTGTCTTCAGTAATGATCCTCTTCCTTCCTTTTAATGTAACATGTTCGCCAACTGTGAAAAGGTCCCTCTGAACTGCCTCGAGATCACTTTTTATATCGCCCCATCTTGAAATGGACCTTGCAAATCCAACGAAGGAATTCAATTCATCCAGGTCTCCTTCCAGATCTATTATTGGCGACCCTTTGTTCACGCGCTCTCCAATACCAGTATCAGTTTCACCTTTGTCTCCTCTCCCGGTAAACATAATGCAAGATGTGTCTCAGGATTGTAAACATTGCGACATTCTGGGGTTTAGCAAATTATAAAAGCCATCCCGGTCTTATGCGTTGATGGCTATATCAAGAAGCCTGTTCAGAGCAGGTATATTATCAGGAGGTTTTTGGGGAGTATTCACCGGGTTCTTTTCCTACCTGATCCTGTCTCTTAACCGGAGTCAGGTAACAACCTTTTTGAACTCCAGCGGAACCTCACCGGCGCCATCATTTCAAACATTTGCCTTTGTGCTTGTTATTGCACTTATTATTCTAGGTCTGATGGGGGGAATAATTATCTCCATAATTTTTGAGAGAACAGGACAACTCTTTGGGAAATTAAGTGATAGTAAACGGGGAATAATTCTCGGAATAATTTTCGGGTTATTATTTGTCTTAATTTACCCATTTCCGGGGGACATAAGCGACATCGGGTACATATTAATATCAGCACTTTCAGGATATTTTCTGGCCTCTTTTTATCTTAGATTTTCCAGGCGTTATGATGCACAGAAAAATCCTCCCGGAAAGAAGTAAATCACTGGAGAACATTCAGATCTATGAGACTGCTTGTTATATCTGACATCCATTCCAACTTTGAGGCATTAAAGGCGCTGGATAGAATTGTACAGTATGATGAGGTAATTTTTCTGGGAGACGCTGTCAATTATGGTCCCCAGCCCATTGAAACACTTCAGTGGATCAAAGATAATGTGAAATATAGAACCATGGGAAACCATGATAATGCGGTTCTTAATGGAGTTGAACCGAAGTGCAGTCCAAAGACAGTAGATATTGCCCTTTATACCATGGAAAATATCACAGGCAGACTTCTGGACAGAGCTTCAAAAGATATTCTGAACACATTTAAAATAAGGACAGAAATTGAGTTAGACGGGTTTCGGTTACTGATGATGCACGGTTCCCCCTATGATAATCTCTTTGGATATACCTATGGGAAAGAAATGGAACGCATAGGGGAAGATCCGGACCTGATGAAATTCTCAAAGATTATGCTGGGGCATACACATTTTCCATCGCTCTACAATTCAAGGATTATTAATCCGGGAAGCTGCGGTATGCCAAGGGATGGAAATCCCAATCCATCATACCTGATTATGGATATGGCTAAGGACATCCTGGAATTTCGCCGTTTCAAATACGAAAATGAAAAAGTTAAACAGCTGCTTAAGGAATTGGTGCCGGATAAGGATATTCTTGAAAAACTACTTCCATATTATGGATAATTGAGGGGAAGAAATGATAGAGTGGGATGATCTCAAGCAAAGGATTGGCTTTAAAAAATTTCCAGAGGATTACCTGACAGGCGTAAAATGGGAAAAATACATGGAACTGCCAAAGGGATCGGATATCTTCATGTATCGGGAAACGGAGGGCATTTACCTTGTTATAGATATGGAGAAATTCTATTTCCTGGATCTTGCGCTTGCAAGGTTTGTGCAGATGTGCGCACTTACCGGAAACACCAGTGCTCCTATTCTCTCTCATTCAGATGCCTCCAGGGTCGTCAAAAATTTCAAAAACGACATTGAAAAATGGGATTCAATCATGCGTGATTTGCTGAAGGAAAAGCCAGATAAGGAGCGCTTAAGGGAACAGTTATGGGAGCTTTCAGGATACAGCCGCATTTTGCACAATTTCATGGACCTTGAATAGAGGAATAAACATTCTAAAATCTTCTAATTTTGAATAGGCGAATGCTGATAATTGCATTGCCAATAATAAAGTATAAAGATAAATAATGGTCTAATTCGCCGTTGTCTCTGAGCCTGGATTAGTTCAGGCGGATCGTATTTTTGTTTATGGACTGCCAGAAAAAAGTTCTGCATTAACAACATCTGAAAATTTCGATGTTTAAAGCGGATTCCCGTAATAGATGTTTTTTGACTCAAGTTTAGTTCATGCTTGAGGAGATTCAGCTTATGGGCATTATGGATTGCCCCTAACAGGACTTAGTTCTATGTACCTTTTCAATGGGAAATAACCCGATTAAACATGTTCAATATCCTATTGAACTCACAATAGCGTGAATCATGTTGTCAATTCGTTTGGCAAGTTCATCAAGGCCAGCAAAGGGTTTAAACAGCTCTGAAGCACTTTGTGCAATCACCTTTGTTCTTTCATCATCCTCATAAACATAAATTCTTAACGGTATAACTATCCCTGCTTTCAGATCACTTTGAAAGACTTCCATAGCAAGCTTTGGATGAAAAACCTCCAGAATCGAATTTCCCCCGATATTGACGCCGATCTTTTTCAGGTTTTCCCTCGCATCAATGAATGAAACTACCTTGAGGCCATTATTTTCTATGGATTTTCTTAGAGCTTCAATAGTCTCAGTGAATTGATATTTTGAAATTATTTGGTTATCTTCCATAATTCTCACTCCACACAACAAGCCATTTTAGACAGATCTCTTATGAAGGATTGAGCGGCAAGCTTTACCCCCTCAGATATTGATGGGAATATATGGCTCGTTGATATAATGTCATCTATTGTATATCCATTCTTCACAGCGTAGGCGCCCTCAGTAATTATATCTGTGGCGTTTGGTGCCATTATATGCATACCCACAATTCTGTTATCTCCAGGATCGACAGTGATCTTTATGACACCTTCAGTTTCTCCCATTATGCTTGCCTTTGTGAGGTTTGACAGCGAGAATACTCTGCACGAACATGCGCCATTCTTCCTTGAAAATTCATTTTCAGTCATTCCTACCCCTGCTATCTGAGGGCTTGTGAATACAGCCCATGTTGATGATTCATAATCAATCTCTGATTCTTCCCCAAACATATTGCTTACAGCAATAACCCCTTCCCTTGCAGCAAGGGTTTCCAGGAACAATTTCTTCGAAACGCAATCACCTGCAGCGTATATGCCAGGCGCAGACGTTTTCATTTTCGTCGAGGTAATAATAAGGCCTCTTGAATCCTTTTTAACTCCAGCGGATTCCAGATTCAATTTATCAGTATTTGGCTTTCTACCGGTGGCAACAATGATCTCCTTCACATCTATACTTTCTTTTCCGTTGTGAGTTATGACCTCCAGTGATTTGCCATTTGCAGTTTTCTTCACTGCATTGACCCTTGCCCTGAGGTAAAACTTCATCCCTTCTCCTTCAAGCACAGCCTTCAAGGATGCTCCTATCTCAGGCTCTGACTGTGGAAGCAATGTATCAAGGGCTTCTATAATAACAATCTTTGAGCCTAAATGCTGCAAAGCCTGTCCCATCTCAAGGCCAATTGCTCCTCCACCGATTATTGCAACCGATTCGGGGAGTTTGTCAATTTCCCATAGAGTATCACTGGTAAGGAATCCTGTTTCGGAGAGCCCTTCAATATTAGGTGAAGTAGGTGTAGAACCAGTTGCAATCAATATGTTTGAACCAGAAATTCTTGACAATTCATTTCCATCTGCGTCAGTTATCATTATCGTTTTTCTGTCAACAAATTTTCCAAGTCCCTTAAATATTTTGACATTCTGGTAATTCTCTATGACACTTGCATATTTCACATCTCTCGCATGATTGACATAATCCCTTAGACCTTTCATTATTTTAGAAAAATCGTGTTTTACAGGTGTTTCAAATACTCCGGCCATTCTGGGATGTTCAGGCCTGTAAACTGCGTGGGATGCCTCCAGAAGGTATTTGGATGGAACACAACCAACATTTACGCATGTCCCTCCAAGTGGACCTGAGCCAATCATTGCAATTTTCATCTCTCCATTACTGATCTCAGAGGCCTTTATAGCTGCTGAAAATGCTGCAGCTCCCTTTCCGAGAATGATCAGATCAAATTTCTGTATTTCACTATCCATGGAATTCAATCTCCTTAATCCTCAATGAGTGTGGCTTTATAGTGTGATGGCTTAACAAAAACTCTGTTTCTGAGAAGTTCCTCTGGGCTTACTTCTTCAGGATTTACCTTGATCATGCCAGCCCCATCCTTTAAAGAAACATTGACTTCAAGAACACCCCGTTGTTCTTTGAGGCTTCTGGTAACACTGGCTACGCAATCATCGCATGTCATTCCGTATATTCTCAGTTTTACTTCATTCTGGTTCATGACATCAAATGGATTCTGGACTAATAAGATGATAAGTAAATTTTTCTTTACCTTAAGCAAAGGATGTCCTACAAAAAAAACACCAATTTTTTTCTTTAGTCTTTAAAAACAATTGATTATCAGAACCACAATAGTTAACAAAATAAGGCAATCTGTTTTTATATTATTTTGTTATTATGTCAAGTAGTAGATATAAAAGTATGCCGCATTTCACTGTATTTTATTCTTATAACAGGAACATATACATCATATTTTTAAGCCTTATAAGTCAGGTGTGGAATTTATCGTTATCCTTGAGATATATTATTACAATAAAAGAGATGATTAAGATGACAGATAAAGGGATATCAATCGTTATTTCCACAGGAACGGAGGAGAAAATGGTCATGCTGGGTGTATTGACTCAGACAGCGGTTAATCTGGGAATGCCATTGAGAATATTTGTTACAGGAACGGCACTTCCACTATTTCTGAAAGATGGGTATAGGAAAGAGCCGATATTGCCCAGAGGTTTTGAGGGCTATATGAAGCAGCTTAGAGATGGACTGCAAAAAATAAAGTTCGAGGGCTGGCATGAGCTTCTCCAAAATTCCGTCAAAGACGGCGACGTCAAGGTATATGTTTGCTCGTTGATGTCCAGTGCTCTGAACATTCAGAAAAAGGGTCTTGATCCAATGGTTGAGGATATTGTGGGGGCAACAAATTTTATGATTCAGTCAGCCGAGAATCAGATAATTACCATATGAGGTGAGAAAAATGACAACATTAAATGTGGATAGCAGAGGAACAGCGTGTCCAGGACCGATCACAGATCTCATTAGAGCCTATAAGAAGGCTCAGAACGGCGATCTGATTGTTCTGGTGGCAAACGATCCGGGAGCAGTGCCGGATTCAAAGGCATGGTGCGAGAGAACGAAAAACGAGTTTGTAGGTTCGAAAGACGTTGAAAGCGCTTTCGAGATTACAATCAGAGTAACAGGTAAGAAGGCATAGGAAGGCGATATGTATGGCAGCAATCCCTCTCCTTATATATGCACCAATTTTGGCAGTTATATTTTATGCCATACTTGGTTTTCTGTTTGGAGGATATGCTGAGAAAAAAACCTATTGCATGGTAATCGCAACTCACCAGGTTATGGGACTAAGATACAGCAGCATATACGAGATCATATTAATCAGCATCGCAGTATCTGCACTTGGTACAGGTATACTGGTGGCAATTGGTGCGGTTCCAGTTGTTGACGCTTATGCATTTCTTCCAGGAGCCGGATGGTTTACACTCCTAGGATCATTCATCTTTGGTTTCGGCATGATGCTGGGACAGGGCTGCATGGTAGGAATGCTCTGGAAATCAGGTTCAGGTTATGTTGTAAACTGGGTGGAATTACTTGGGCTGGCTCTTGGCTCAATAATCTTTGCATTCCCACTTTTCAACTGGATGAATCTCTCCTACTGGTGGAAGTATAACGGAACTGGAAACATTGCCAACGGAAGTTCCTTAAATTATGTTCCTGACATTCTGCTGGGAATCCCAGCTACGGCTGGAGCTGCAATTATTGGAATACTTTTCTTCCTTGCCATATTATGGGTTTCGCTCACATTAAGGAAGAGGAGGCTGGCAAGTACAGGAAAATCTGTAGCAAGTGGATCAAAGGCCATATTGAATTCACCATATTTCATTGGCACAGTATTTTCCCTTGCAATGATCGCATCATTCATTTTCGCAGCAGGGCATTCATTTAACTATCTTGGGGTTACAACGCCCGTTGCCCTCTTTTCACAATATTTGCTCTCTCCTTTTGGGTTATATCTTGGTAGTAGCGGAGTTTCAAAGAACTGGTACCAGACAATTCCAGTCATCAGTGCGTTCTCATTTTTTATCCTGATGATAATTGCAGGTTCTACCATATTCTCAATGGCAAGGGGCACGTTCAAGATTCGTCTTCCTTCGGGATCCGCAAGCAAAATTGGGGATATGTCCATAGGATTTGCAGGAGGAATGATAATTGCAATCGGGGCAAGAATTGCTCAGGGATGCAGTGTAGGGGGTTTCTGGAGTGGACTGGCGGGGCTCTCACTTTTTGGACTGGTCTTCACCATCGGAATAATTCTGGGAAGTATCGCAGGCTACTTTGTATATATCTTTCTCAGTTCAGCCTTTGCATCCAGGGGGAAAAAGCCAAAGGCACAGGAGAAGAAAAGCAAGGCGTACAGTGCACTGATTGAGCAATCAGCTTTTTCAGTTATATTTGGGCTAATACTGGTGGCAATAGGACTGGAAAGTATAAGCGCCAACTCAAAATATTTGATAAAAGTGGCTTCACCGCTGATTACACAGGAGGGAGAAGTGATGGTAATTGCAGGAATTATTGTAATGGTGCTTGGGCTTGCCATTACCATATTCCATTACCTCAGAGATATGAACAGAAAAATTGCCCAGCCAAACCCATAGGTGATAAAAATGAAAAATATAGCAATAATAGGAAGCGGCGCTGGAGGTCTCATAACATCCAGCAAACTTGCAAAGGATCTGTCAAAAGAGATTAAGAATGGAGAGGTAACTATAACCCTGTTTGATAAGAAAAGAGAGCAGGAATTTCAGCCAGGATATCTGGAAGTTGCCTTCAGGGGAACCGATCCATCAAAGATCAGGAGACCGGTGAAAAAGCTTGTTTCATCAGGCGTCAAAATGATCTATGATAACGTGGAGAAGGTAGATCTGGCTGACAGGTATGTAAAAACAGAGGGCAGCAGCGAGAAGATCAATTATGACTATATCATAATATCTACAGGTTCTTCACCTGACTATGATCAGATTGATGGCCTGAAACAGGCAAATATGGATTTTCATACTGATGCCTACAACGCAAGCCTGATCTATAACAGAATTTCATCCATAAAGTCTGGTAAAATTGTGGTTGGAATAGGAGGATTGCCTTATAAATGCCCTCCTTCGCCAAACGAATCTGCGTTCATGCTCGATGAATACTTCAGGAAGAAAGGAATCAGAGATGACGTTGAAATAGTTTACATTACACCATTCACAAGGATATATTCAGCTGAATCAATAAATGAAGTTATAGAACCCATGTATGAAAGAAGGGACATAGAAAGCATTACCGCCTTCAACACAGACACAGTAGATGATGAAAAAAAGGAAATCACATCACTGGAGGGTGAGACTTTGAAATATGATTACCTGTTCCTTACTCCACCGCATAAACCAGCTGGATTTCTAAAGGGTTCAGATATGTCAGATGAAGATGGATGGGTCAAGGTAGACAAAAAGGATCTTCATATCACAACCTATGATAATGGATTTGCCATTGGAGATACAACAAACATTCCAATATCAAAGGCTGGAGTCGAAGCCCACCTTGAGGGAGTAGTAGTGGCCAACAACATTGCAGCAGAGATTACCGGTACCGAACAAAAAATTAAATTCACAGGAAGGACACAATGTTCCATGGAGACAGGTTTCCACAAGGCAACATTCGTCGTAGGAACATATGACAGACCAGTGGAAAAAATAGAACCGTCAACCATGAACTACATGGAAAAGAAGGTTATGGAAAAAATTTACTGGGGATCCCTCCATGGACACTATGAATGGCTTTTCAAATATCACTTCAAGAAAGACTACTTTGAGAAATAACTTAATTTGATGTTCCAGGAAATCTTTTTACGCGGAATTTTTGAAACATCACATTTATTTTTGAAATGAAATTTCCAAACATAAATTATTATTATAGTAATAGAATTATCTTGGATTTGACGTGCTGAAATACCTATATATTGATGAAAGTGGAGATTTGGGATTCTCTAGAGGAAGTTCAGAGGTCTTGGTTATTTCAGCACTTTTAGTGAACGATCAGAAAAGACTTGACAGAATCATAAAAAATCTTAGAAGACACAAACACAAATCGGATTTAGAAGGAGCAACCGAATTAAAAGCAAATCGCTCATCCCCTGCACTGAGAAAAAGTGTAATAGGAAAATTGAACGAAATTGAAGATGCGCAGGCATTCCATATTATTCTTGTGAAAGAAAGATTACGCAATGAGGACCTCAAAGATCACAAAGATAAACTTTACAATTACATGAGGGGGATTCTTGCATATGGCATCGTGATTGATAATCACGATCTGGAAGTTCGAATAGATAAGTCCAAAGGGAAGCAATTTCTTCTTGACGATTTTAATAGGTACTTCGAGAATCACATAAGGGAAAATTCCTCTATTGGCAGATTATCCATATATCACAGTTCATCAGAATCATTCTCTGGAATTCAATTTGCTGATTTCCTTGCGTGGAGTGTTTTTCAGAAATACAACTGGTATAACTGTGAATATACCAATCTGTTTAATTTTGAAAATAGCTATAACATTTTCCCATCAAGGGAAGAAGACAAAACAAAATGGTGCTAAAAGATACAGAACCAATGAGAACTTTTGACCGTGCATCTCAAGGTACACTGTCTCACTGGCTTTACCTGTAAATAACTATTGTGCGGCTATATTTATAGTTTACCGATATAAGTATAGAGGTCATTTAGCGTTATAAAACCAGCAATTCGATCATCATTTTCTCTTTGTTTTACTTGATAACCGCAAGGTAAAGAGCCTGTTGTGCATATCTACGGAATAAGACACTAATTCTAAGAAAGGTTAGAAGGGAACACGGAGAGCATCGTGAACCTGTAGATGTGAAGAGGGTCAACGGAAAGGTTGTGCAGAAGTATCTGGGATATCTGGGAAAAACTCTGAATCAGAAGACTGAGATTGAAACAGAAAATAACAAAAACGCATGTTTCACGCATGCTAAATAAAAAGTTGATAACCTGAAAAAAGTAATTGGAATTGGGAAGTTTTGCATAAGAATATAAAATAAAAAGTATACATAACATAGGGAATATATAACGGGCTATTTCCGCCCACAGCCTTCAATCATACTCTGTAATTCATTTGCCATAACGATTGGATTGGGCATATGATATAAATGGCTTTCTGGGCTTTTTCCCTTTGCGTGAAGCCACTGGAGGGATTTGAACCCCCGACCTGCTGATTACAAGTCAGCTGCTCTACCACCTGAGCTACAGTGGCGCTCATGGGATGATATTTCATTATTAATTAAACTTTCATCCTATGATATATGCCCTGCAGGATCGAAATATCGAAAAACGATTTATATTGATTAATTATATGGCACTATAAGAGGTTGAAAAATTGGATGAAAATGTCATAGAGGCAATAAATTTAACAAAGAAATATGGTTCATTTACCGCTCTTTCAAAGCTCAATCTGAATTTATCCGGATCAAAATGCGTAGGATTTTTGGGACCAAACGGGGCTGGAAAAACAACAACATTGAAGATATTCACAGATTTAATCAGACCATCTTCCGGTCAGGCTATGATCAATGGAGTTAATGTTCAATCAAACAAGAAAAAAGCGCTTTCAGACTGCTCTGCCCTCATTGAAACTCCAGAGATCTACCCTTCTATGACAGTTCGAGAGGCGCTCAGTTTAGTTGCAGAATTAAGAGGTGTACCAAGAAGTGAAAGGACATCACAGATAGAAGAGGTAGTGGCTGAGGTTAAGATGTCGGATTGGCTGGATAAGAATGTTGGAAAATTTTCGAAGGGTATGAAACAGAGGGTAAATATTGCTTCAACTCTCATTGGGAATCCATCAATAATTTTGCTCGATGAACCAACCAGCGGTCTTGATCCAAGAGGAATGGCAGAAGTTCGTGAAATTGTAAAGTCCTTGAAGAAAAAGGACAGATTGATTTTCATGAGTTCTCACCTTCTGAATGAAGTTGCAGATGTTTGTGATGAGGTTGCTATGATAGATCATGGTAAATTGCTGGCTTATGGGCCGCTGGAAGAAATTACCGATAAGTTTTCAACAGTTGATGATTCTGCCGAAGCTCAGTTTTCAAGGCCCATTGATGAATCAATCAACAGTCAAATTTCACGCATTGATAACATTGTTTCAGTTGAAAAAATAGATTCACGTACCGTTAAGATCAAATATACCGGGGGCTTAAAAAGTCAGGAATACATACTTGCAACTCTAGCAGGAATGCAGATTGGTCTTGTTGGGTTTAAGAGTTCATCTACCCGGCTGGAGGACACCTATTTGAATTTGATTAAGGAGACATTGTGATTGACATGGAAACTATGAATGTGGATATTAATCAGGAGAAAAAAATACCGGGGAGCCTTGATCAGCTATTTATCATTACAAAATATGAACTGTTAAACTATTTTCGTTCAAGGAGATTTCTGATTCTTCTAATAATAGGGCTAATAATAGATTTATTGTTAACAGGAATCATTGGATATTACAGACCACAATCATTTTTATCCTCATCTCTGAGCTTTTATAGTGGATGGGTCGGAAATTCTATAACTTTCATCATAATTCTATCGGCTATATTCTTTGGAGGCGATTCAATTTCAGGGGAATTTCAGAACAAAACCGGGTTCTTCATTGCTAGCAGACCAATTAGGCGGTCATCCATATATACAGGAAAGTGGATAGCATCATTCATAGCATCGTTTCTAATTATAATCATATTCCTTGCAATTACCATAGCTAACGGTGTATATTACTTTGGAGCCAGCGTACCATATCAACTCTGGGACGCACTTGCATTTTCAATCTTATATCTGGCAGCCGTTCTCGGGTTTGCATTTTTCTTCAGTTCTCTTTTCAAGTCAAGTGCTTATTCAATTATAGTTACGGTCATCCTTTTCCTGTTTGCTTTTACTCTGATCCAGTTTATAGTTTCTAGCCTGGTAGGAATTGAGCCATGGTTTATCATTACATATGCTTCCGGGATTATTTCAAATATATTTACGGTTCCTTTTCCACCGCACGTTGTAACAACTGTGACTCACTTGGGGCATGGAAGGACTCTCACAACAACCACATACAACGCCACAATCTCCGAGGGACTTATAATTATGGCAGGATATTTCATAATATCTACACTCTTAGGCTTATTTGTATTTGAAAAGAGGGAGTTTAACTAAAATTTTCACAACCAATTCTATTTTCAATAACAAATTTAAAAATCGCGCCCGTGCAACACAGTTGAAGGTACAAACTTATTTCCACACAATTTTATCTGGTCTTAATGTTCTAGGAGAAATGTAATTAAAAAGTTGGGATTACTTGAATTTGTAATCCGGTTTTCTTTTTTGTACAAAGGCTGATATTCCTTCCTTGAAATCATCTGTTGTATATAGCAAACCCATTGATATTGCCTCCATCTCAAGACCATTATCCATTGACATTTCTGATCCTTTGTTAATGAGTCTCTTGGAAAGCGCTGCGGCAATTGGAGATACCTTCTCAGACAGGTCCTTTGCAAATTCCATTGTTTTATCCTTTATTTCAGCCTTGGGGAAGAGTTTTGAAACTATTCCGAGATTGTATGCAGAAGTTCCGTCAAATCTCTCTCCAGTTAGAATCAGGTGGGTGGCCCTTGACATTCCAATGAGTTTTGGAAGCCTCTGGGTTCCGCTCCATCCTGGCAGTAAACCGATTGTAACTTCCGGAAATCCAATCATTGTCTCTGGCGTAGATACACGGATATCGCAATTTAAGGAGAGTTCAAATCCCCCTCCTAAAACATATCCCTTCATTTCTGCTATAGTTATTTTTGGAATTTCGGACAATCTTCTGAATAGACGTTCACCTTTTCTTGAATATTCAACAAAATCAATTCCTCCAGGAATAAACTGTGTCAGTTCTGCTCCTGCTGAGAAAATTTCTCCAGAACCGGCAATAACTATGACATATATCTCCTTGTCATTCCAAAGCAGGTCTATTGCATTCTCCAGTTCATTGAGAACGCCTGAATTTAGAAGATTATTTTTTCCATTCCTAATTTCCAGTCTTGCTACCCTGTTCTCTCTTATTATTGAGACAAGCCCTTCGGTCTTTACACTTGCTTCTGAATGCTTTTCCTCCTTCGCCTTCGATTCCTTTCTTTCAACCTTTCCGGAGAGAGTATCTTTCAACTTTCCTTCCTTGATGCTTCTGGCAGGTTCAAAGACTGAAATCTTGAATTTCTTTGAAATATTCTCAAGTTTTTCCTTAATTTCTGAATTTGTCAGCCCGGAAGCAACTGATATTGGGCCAAATGGCCTGTTCATGCCCAGTTTTACACCAGTTTCAATGTCTTCAGGACTTGTAACTCCATCTTCTATGAGCTTGACTGCCTCATTGACTTCCAGACATAGGATGTCCATGAGTTCAACCTTATCAGATGCAGGAGTCTGTGGTATAACCGCCTTTCTGTTTTCCCACCTGTAGAATCCTTCACCTGTTTTCAATCCCAGTTTATTATCCTTCATCATGGAATTATAATATGTACATTTTCCATAATCCGGAGAAAGCGTTTTTGAATAATATTCCAGAGAATGAACCACTGTATCTATACCCACATAATCCATCAGTTCATATGGTCCCATGGGAAGTGCCTGTGATTTAGCAAAATTATCTATGGCCGATGGGGAATCGATCCCCTCCTGAAGGAGCATACAGAAGAACAGAGATTCCGGTGCACTGATTCTGTTTACCACAAAACCGGCAGTATCCTTTAGCACCTTGATAGGAACCTTACCAATCTTTTTTACCAGTTCAAAAATAGCTTCAAAATTTTTGTCGTGTGTCTTCTCTCCTTTAATCACTTCAACAAGTTTCATTATGACAGGAGGATTAAAGAAATGCATTCCTACAAGCCTGCCTGGATCATTCATTGACGCGGAAATCTCTGAAATTCTAATGTTTGAGGTGTTCGTAGCAAGAATGGCTTCCGGGCCTGCAAACTTTTCTATATCCTTGAAAATTTTAATTTTTAAATCTGGAATCTCCGGGACCGCTTCTATAATGATATCGGAACCTGAAACAGCTTCTTTGAGATCACTGCTGAAATTTATTCTTGATAGAATTGTTGCGGAATCAGATTCAGAAATTTTTCCTGATTTCACAAATTTTCCAAGACTTTCAGTTATTGTCCTTTTGGATTTGTCCAACGCTTCTTTAAAAGCATCTTCCACTGTCACACTGATACCGGAAGTAGCTATGACCTGAGCTATTCCGCTTCCCATTATACCTCCGCCGATTACGGTAATTTTCTTAAAATCCATAAAATCACTTCTTTAATTTTTTCAAAAGCCCCATAATCTTGGTGGCGCTCATTATGTCTCCTGAAACCTTTATCTTCCCTGACATGTAGGACATTACCGGATCAGCCTTTCCCAAATATAGATCAGAGAGCACTTCATCCTTTCCTGTTATAGTTACACTGGCCGAAGGTGCTTTTCCCTCAGCAAATTTAACATCGCCACTGGTAACAGTCACAAAATAATCCTTGCCTTCCGTTGTGGAAAACTGGAAGGTTTTATCAAAGCCGGCTATTTCCTTCTTGACCAGTTCGTTCCCAGAGAACTGGCCTATCATCTCTTTTAAAATATCCGAAGATGCCATGACTCCTTATCATTTAGTCATAATAATATCTATCTATTTCGACAGTTGTTATTGAGAAATATTCTTGTAAGCTATCGTCTCCAAAGGATTAATATATTCAAATAATCATGAAAAGAACAACTGGATCATTTTAAAGCCCCTATTCGGGGTTCACTTTTTAATTTAAACCGATGTAAAATTAACCTTACATATGGGTAGCTAGATAAAAGGGCAAGAAAGACTCCAATTATACTCAACATTAAAAACAGCATGACAAAGAGAAAAATCATTACAATGTGCAGAGTTCTCCATTGTACTGGCTTCTTTTGGAATATCCTTAGTAAAACTAACCAATACAGGAATACAGAAAGTGTAGCCAATACAAGGAGCGTATATTCATCAACAAAAGCTAAAATAAAATTCATATTATTACCAGAAAATTACCATGGCGGCTGTGCATTAGGGTTCCATGCACCATAGTGAAAAATCATTGAAGCTGAACCGGGACCATATGACGTCATCATGGGTTCATATAATCCATTACTTGTAGCATAATTGCTCATGTAAATACCTTCTTCACCATATACTCCAATATTATAGAAGTTATACCGCTGTGTTACATAGCTGAATCCATAGTTAATGTATATTGTTGGACCGTGTTCAACAACGGCATAGGCATATAAAATCGCCATGTTTGCCATGAGTAACGTCAAGGTATAAGGAAGTATTCCGATAGCCTCTGGTTGAATAGAAAGTATTGCACTCTCCTCATATGCTGCTACTGTTCCCAGCATAATTCCAATGGTTGCTACTGAATAAACGGCGAGCTGTGGAACATCTACTCTTGTGACTGCGAGTATTGCATTATATCCAGACAGTGACCGGGTATAAAGATGGAAATAATATTCTCCCGGCATAGAATCAGTTGCAATTAGGGGATTATTATGACCATTTTTGTCATTTGTGTTCTGCAAATTTATTTTGTGATTAATTTGAACACTTGATATAATATACATCTTATGCCCTATGAAACTAACGCTAACCTTACCATCATGGAAAAATGATGTTTTATTTCCGCCCACTTCAGAAATAGTCATTGCTGATGAATAGCTATACACAATTTCAAGATGAAGTACTTTATAATTCTCTGATCCAGAAATAAAGGTTTTAGAATGTATGAATCTTATGTTACTTTCCTTTAACAGAGAATATGCTTTTAATGCAGGCGAGTTGGGTACGGTATCCTCCGCAATCTTCTTCGATTGTTTTTGAACCTGTTCAACGGAAGATGCCTGTATTGGGTTTATTGACATTCCTAAGAACAATATCACAATCACTATGGCTGTTATTGATAATAGAGCTTTTCTCAGTTCCATTGTCCGGAATGGGGGGGGGGAGATTAATAAATTTTATGAGAAGTTTGTTGAAATATCATATAAGCATCTTCAGCTGGAACTTCTAATCTATTCTCATCATTGATAAAAACTGCAATACAGGAGGAAAAATTTTCCATAGCACCCCAGATCAGTGAATCAATTCATACTATAGCTTGAAAATTTCCCTTTACGATATTAGATCCTGATAACTATCTTAACTTAAAGGCTGCTTCTCTTTTAAGGAAATACGGTAACAATTCAGGGTTTCCATGAAGAATGATACTGATCTTACTTTCTGAAAAATGAACCTTTGATAAGAATCTATGAGGGATTGAATGTCGGTCAGGGATGAAAGAACTATCCATGCTGATCCACCTGTATTCAAGTGTGATTCAAGAGAATTCAGGAAAGTTTTAGTCACCTTGAATCCATCCTTTCCACCATTCCATTGTTCTGATCCTTCAACATCATCCTCAGATGGAAGATAAGGGGGATTGAAAATAATTGAATCATAAGACTCGTCAATCTTTTCAAACAGATCTGAGGGAAGTGTTTCAACTTGTACATGATTGAGCCTTGAATTCATTTCGGTGCAATTCAGAGCCAAAGGATTAATATCAACTGCAGTCACTTCAGAACCGAGAGCGGCGCAATAAACAGATAATAATCCAGAGCCGCACCCAATTTCAAGAACTTTTTTTCCTGGAGTTAATGATTCAAGAAGCAGGTAAGTATCTTCAGAAGGGGGATAAACGCCAGGGCATATCCTGTATCTAAATATCATGCCCTTCACAGCTATTTCAAAAACATCACTATTCACAATGTTACAATAAAGTGAAAAACTAATTTAATCTTTTATGCGTCAATGTTCATTCTGAGATTCTGTAAATATTGAACTTTTTAATTTACGGAATAGAGGGATCGGAAAATGATAATAACAATTGAAAAACAACTCGACAAAACGGTTTAAAGCCGTGAATTTCCAATAAATTCTGACACATTTATTTTCGCTCAGGAAAGTAGTTCGATACCAATATGAATTAGACGCGTGTTTAAATCTCAATGGTCTTTTAATATCTCCCTGTGAGCAAAGTCATAATCAAATTAATTCAATTCAAAAGACTCTCAATATCCCTGATGGAAGCAACATGGAAAACACATTTTATTCATCATTGTTTGGCATTCCCTGAAAAGGCAAACAATAATTAATGACCTTAGTTTACAAATCTGAAACATTTGCAAAGGACTTTAATAATTTCAGAAAAGGCAGATGCAGCGAGAAGGATAGCTTATTTTCTGTCTGAAGGGAATTCAAAACAGAAATCATCAAAGGGTTTAAGTTTCATAGAGTTTCAGAAAGGAGAAGAGGAATATTATGTGGTACCACTCAGTGGTCACATAATCGAGATCGATTTTCCAAAAGAACTTAAGGACTGGAAACCCGAAATCGTAAAGCAACTTATTTCATCAGGAATTGAAAAGAAAGTTAAGAATAAAAGAGCATCTGACAGCCTCATTCAAACCGCAATTAATTCTCAGAAAGTAATAGTTGCAACTGATTATGACCGGGAAGGTGAACTCATAGGAGTTGAAGCCCTGGAAATAATCAAAAATAAGACTCCATTTAAGGGAGATATTCAAAGGGCAAAATTCAGTGCCCTCACAGGTACCGAAATCAGGGAAGCCTTTGATAATCTCATAACTGTTGATTATAACCTTTCGGATTCAGCAGAAGCTAGAGAAGAAATTGATCTTCTGTGGGGAGCGGTACTTACAAGATATTTTTCAATAATAACTGGAAGAATGGGAAAGGACTTCTTATCCATAGGAAGGGTTCAAACACCAACCCTTGCAATAGTGGTTAAGAGGGAGCTTGAAATTGAATCGTTCGTTCCAAGGCCTTTCTGGGTCATTTCTGTTGATTTCCTTAAAGAAACAGCTTTCAGGGGAACACTGGAAGAGGGCCCAATATTTGAGGAAGCAAGGGCTGAAAAGATATTAAGTGACATAACAGGAAAGAATGGTAAGGTTACTTCATTCGAAAAGAAAGAGGAGAGAATACCACGACCACCACCGTTCAGCACAACAGACTTCCTGAGAGAGGCATCAAGAATTGGTGTTCAACCTGGAAAAGCGATGAAAATAGCTGAAAATCTTTACGTCAAAGGTTATATAAGCTATCCCAGAACTGATAATACAGTTTATCAGAGATCAATACCATTGAAATCCATAGCGGAAAAGCTTCTGGAGTCAGATTTCAAGAAAGAGGCACAAATGGTTCTTTCACAGGAGAAGATAAAACCCACCAGAGGAAGAACTGAAACAACAGACCATCCGCCCATATACCCTGTTTCTGTTCCAAAGAAGGGTGCACTTAAAGGGGACGAAAACAAGGTTTATGAACTCATAGTCAGGAGATTTCTATCAACAATATACCGTGATGGTATAAGGGAAGTAAAGACTGCCATAATTGATGTTTCAGGATACCCATTTAAAACATCAGGGTTGAGAATAATTGATCCAGCATGGCTGGAGATTTACACATACAGGAAAGTGAGGGAGATCGAGCATCCGGATCTGGTAATGGGAGAGGATGTAAAGGCGACATCATGGAATAAGGATCGGGATGAGACAAAGCCTCCACCAAGATATGACATGGCATCTCTCATAAAAGAGATGGAAACACTGAGACTCGGAACCAAGAGTACAAGACACAGCATCATAGAGAAACTTCAGGATCGGGGTTTCATCGAGGGAAATCCTGTAAGACCGACACCACTGGGCAAGGGTCTGATAAAGGCAGTTCTGACCGTTGATTCAAAGATATCAGAGCCTGATATGACAGCAGAACTTGAATCAAAAATGGATCTGATAACACAGGGAGAAATTACACGGGAGGCCGTTGTAAATGAATCAAGGGATATGCTCAGAACAGTTCTAAAGAGCCTGGAAAAGGCAGAATCACAGTTAAAGGACAAAATAAAGAATTCTCTCAATGAAGGTATAGTTATAGGCAAATGCCCGGAACACAACACTGATATAAAGGTCATAAAAAATCGTGAATACATCAAGATCAAGTGTGTAACAGAGGGTTGCAGGATTGATTATACTTCAAAGATCATGGGATTAATCAAGGAGACGGATAAGAAATGTGACGTATGCGGATTGCCATTAATAAATATCATTAGAAGAGGGCAGTCCCCGGAATTGAGGTGCATAGATAAGGATTGTTCCTATAACAAAGATAAGATTATAATGGGAAAGTGCCCCAGGGACGGGGGGGATATGATCATAAGGCAGTCCAGATATGGAAAGAGATTTCTGGGATGTTCCAATTATCCCAAATGCACCAACACATATGCTTTGCCCCAGAAGGGAACAGTAAAATTTACTGGGGAATATTGCCCCATCTGTAATTCGCCTCTCATAATGGGATATATTGGTGCAAGAAGATGGAAGTTCTGTCCTGATATGAAATGTGAATACAACAAGAGGAAAGAGAAAGTTGAAAGAAAAGAGAAGCCTGCAACTGCCTGAAATAACAGCACTCATATTATTCGCTACATCAGCCCTGGCTGGAATGTTCATTGCATTTCTCCTGAATGGAATAACGCCTTCCTCATCATCAGGCAATCCTTCCAATGGATTTGGTCTGGTTCTGTATTATATAGTAGCAGTAATTGTAATGTCTGCAATAATTGTATATTTTTCAAAGCGAAGAAAGATTGGAATTCTAAAGTATCTCTTTGTGGGTTCCATGGTGCTGATCATATTCCTGGTTACTTCAATTCTTGCCGCTTTCCTTCCTGTTGACATTTATGAATACTATGCAATCAGTTTTGCTGTTCCACTCCTATTTCTTTATGCTCTTCTTTTCAAAAACCACTGGCTAATATCAGATATTGCGGGTCTCATTTCATCTGCAGGTCTGGCAGCATTCTGGGGCATCGATGTGGGCATTTACGCTGCTCTTACGCTCTTAATTCTCTTTGCAGTTTATGACTATATTGCCGTATACAAGACAAAACATATGCTCACTATTGCAGAGGCTTCTGCGAATTCATCCATACCGCTCTTCTTCATCATACCGAAAAAGGCAAATTTTAAGTTCAGTGGATTAAATCTCCATAAAGGCGAAGAAGAGAAGGAAGAGAAAAGCGATGTGCTCATACTTGGATTCGGCGACATTGCACTTCCCAATGTGCTCGTGGTATCATCCTACCTCTATGGCGGTGCAAACTGGATATATTTTGCAATCCTGCCACTGATTGGAGGAATTATAGGTATGATAGCGTTGTTTCTCTATGTAAAGAGGCCTGCACCGGGCCTGCCTCTCATAAACGGTGGGGTAATAGCAGGATTTGCAATAGCATTTCTTTACGTTCTGCTTGCTTTGAAATGAAAGCTATGGCCTTTTAACATATATTTTATATTCAATGGAGAAAGACTCTTTTTCCAGTGAAAACCATACCGATTCCCGCATTCATGCACGCTTCAATTACATCCTTATCTCTGATGGATCCACCGGGCTGTATTATTGTGGCTATGCCGTATTTGGCTGCGATCTCAACATTATCCACAAATGGAAGATAGGCATCTGAAGCAAGTGAAGATCCCTTGCTGTTATCTGCCGCTTTTGAAACAGCAATTCTCAGGGCCTCGACTCTTGAAGTCTGACCCGCTCCAATTCCAACGGTTCTTTTATCCTTAACGAGCACCATGGCATTGCTTCTGCAATGTGCCACGACTTTCCAGGCGAAAAGCAGATCATCCATTTGATTACTATCCACATTACCTGTAACAACTTTAAGCTCATCCGGATTTGAATTTTGAAGGGTTTGAACTAGAACTGAATTATAAATGCTCCTTATTCTCATCTTTGACTGTCCCTTTTCATAGGTAACTATTCTCAGGTTCTTCTTTTTGGATATTATCTCCAGAGCTTCGCTGGAAAAAGAAGGGGCCATGACAACCTCAACAAACAGGTCTTTCATATTTTCAGCACATTTTGAGTTGAACTCCCTGTTCACGCAGATGACGGATCCATAGGCAGATTCCCTGTCTGCATTAATTGCATTCTTCAACGAATCATGTATCTCTGATGAACTGGCAACACCACATGGGCTGTTGTGTTTCACAACCACTGCAGTAGGCTCACTGAAATCATCACATGTCTCAAGGGCAGAGGAAGCGTCCAGGTAATTATTATAAGACATTTCTTTTCCATGTTCCACGTTCCATTTACCCGTTCCCGGAAGTGGATAAATATATCCTTCCTGATCAGGGTTTTCCCCATACCTCAGGCGCTTTCCATTATTCAGGGCAAGGATAAAGTTATCAGAGTCAACTTTATATTTTTCAGATAAGCCCCTGGCTATCATGGAATCATATGCTGCTGTTAATCCAAAGGCTTTCACTGCCAGGCGTCTTCTTAGGTCTTCTGATATGGAACCGGATCGGTCCATATCTTCCTCAACAAGATGATAATCATCCGGTTCAACAATTACTGCCACCCGGGCACTATTCTTAGCAGCAGCTCTTATGAGGCTTACCCCCCCAATGTCTATATTCTCAACCATACTGTTTAAATCTCCATGAATAAGATGTTCTTCAAAGGGGTAGAGATTGCATATTACCATATGAAAAACAGGATAACCCATTTTTTCAACCGAACTATTATCGGCCTCATTATCCCTTGAGAGGAGACCTGAGAAAATAGCCGGATGAAGTGTTTTTACCCTTCCATCAAGAAGGTTTTCGAATCCGGTAAGTTCTGAAGTATTCACACTTTTGATACCATTTTCGGAGAGGAACCTGAATGTTCCGCCTGAAGCATATATCCTGTGGTTATTCCAGTGGATATTTTTTAAAAATTCCGCCAGACCTTTCTTGTCATAGACGCTTACGAGAATGTTCATCTGGTTAGCATTAATTCATAGGTTAAAACCTTATGAAAATTACTGGCAGTAATAAGTTTTATTTCAGGGTAATTTAAATCGCTGTGCAACAAAACATTTTATAAAGAACGAAAATTAGCCGTGGAGATAACAATGGAAAGAAACATTTCTGTGGAAGCATTAAAGCAGACGGCAACATTTAACAGAGAAGTAGAACTCGTGGAAAGAAAGGGAATCGGCCATCCGGATAGCGTATCCGATGGAATTGCAGAAGCTGTCAGTCGCGAACTGAGTAAATATTATATTAAGAATTATGGAAGGATATTGCACCATAATACAGATCAGGTTGAAATCGTAGGAGGACAGTCTGCACCTGCATTTAAAGGAGGTTCCGTTCTTGAACCAACATACATTCTTTTAAGCGGAAGGGCAACCACATCCATAGATGGTGTGAGGATACCATTCAAGTCGATCTCAATAAAGGCGGCAAAGGAATATCTCAGGAACAATTTCAAGCACCTTGATCTTGACGGGGATGTCATGATTGACTCCAGAATCGGTCATGGATCAGTGGATTTAAGGGAGGTTTATGACACATCCAAGCACAGGGCAAATGATACGTCCTTTGGAGTAGGTTTTGCACCTTTCACAGATACTGAAACACTTGTGAAAGAGACAGAGAATTACATCAACGGAAAACTGAAGGAGAAGCTCCCTGCAATCGGATACGATGTAAAGGTAATGGGTTACAGGCAGAAAGATGTAATCAACCTGACTATTGCTGCTGCTTACGTGGATAAATTTGTAAAGGACAGTGATGAATATTTTTCAATCAAGGAAGAATTGATTAATCTTGTAACTGATAACGCAGTGAAGAGAACTGACAAACAGGTTAAGGTCTTTGTGAACACCGCCGATAAGGAGGATGGAAACAAAACCGGTCACTACCTGACAGTAACAGGATTATCAATGGAAAACGGAGACGATGGTTCTGTTGGAAGAGGAAACAGAGTTAACGGAGTTATAACCCCATACAAGCCAATGAGTATGGAAGCCGCTGCTGGAAAGAATCCAGTTACCCACGTTGGAAAACTGTATAACTGTCTCTCAAATATTATTGGAAACGAGATCGTGAAGGAATGCGGTGGAGATGTACAGGAAGTCTTTGTAAGGATTGTTTCCCAGATTGGAAGACCAATAGATTACCCCCACGTGGCAAGCATTCAGGTGATTTATGCTCCAAACGTTGATGAATCAAAGCATAAGAAGAATATCACAAGAATAGCCGATGACAAGCTTGCAAAAATTTCAGACCTGACAAACATGTTCCTGGAAGAAAAAATAAAAACCTTCTAGGCAACAAAATTTTAATCCATATTACCATCTATTTTTGTGAAATTTGGAAATTCCGAAATTTATATTTTCAATGATGGCACATTCACACTGGATACGGGAGCGGCTTTTGGTATAATCCCAAAGAACGTATGGTCAAAGCGTACAACAGTTAATGCAGAGGGAAGGGTTTCGCTTCAGACAAACATTCCTGTTATTGTTGGCATGGAATATGGCTTTATTATTGACACTGGGTTGGGAAAAAATCCTGATCCTATTAAGAGTAAATGGTTTCAGGTGGAAAAAAAGTCTGATCTTGCAGAAAACCTCTCTGAAACCGGGATAGACAGGAAAATAACGCACATCCTTCACAGCCACATGCATTTTGATCATATGGGACACACATTCGAAATGGATCAGGATCGTTCATATTTTCTTAATAAGGCAATTCCTGTTGTGAACAGAAAGGAACTGAACAATTTCAAAAAACCAAACGAATTCACAAAGGGAAGCTATATTCAATGGCAGAAGGATTTTAGCAGGAGAAAGAGCAGAACAGTGGAAGGAACGACAAAATTATCCGGAGGCATGAAGATTATGGAAACCTCCGGGCATACAAGCGGCCATTGTGCATTCCTCTATGAAGATGGTGACAGTAAACTGACATATTTCGGTGATCTGGTCCCCAATACGTTCTACCTTAAGGCAGGATACCTCACGGCGATAGATACATATCCAATGGAAACCATAATTCAAAAGAAAAAGCTCATAAAGCAGGCAATCAGGGAGAAGAGACTCTGCTTTTTCTCTCATGATATGAAGATAAGCGCTGCTTTTCTTTCGGGAGATGAATCAAACCCGGAAATTGAACCGGTAAACGTCAACGAATAGATCAGATCTTTGCTTCATCGACTCCAGACAACACCATATCCATAAGTATTTCTGCTATGTCTATGGAATACAATCCTATTCTGGAGATTTCCTCAGCAATAGATGAGGATAAGAGATTTGAATTTCCTGAAACTCTTGCCCTTATTTCATTTCTGCCTTCGATTATGACCTTTCTTGTCTCAATGAGAGAATTCAAAGTTGCAAGTTCTTTTCTGTTATATTGTTCAACACATTTCATAAACAGATCATTGCTTGACTTCAGATATTGAATGATATCGCTGTCAATGTTATCGTGCCTTTCTTCATCATTGGCCTCAAGAAAGAGGCAAATATTAACCGTATGATCTGCAATTCTTTCCATAATTCTGGATAAGAGGAGAAGGAATATTACAGAGTGATCCTCAGCAGATTTTTTCATCACTTCCTTCATCATGTAAAAATGATAGCGATCGACTTCATCATCTCTTGAAATAACGCTTTTTCTCAATTCAATATCATTTTCTTCCAGAACTCTCAGCGTATCGGTTATCATTGTTTCCACGTTGAGAGCCATTCTCCTGAAAGCCTTGGTCATTGGAAAAGAGCTGGAATCAAGAACATTTTGAAGCATCATGCTCTTTGCAGTCTCCTCAAAAATCTCAACCCCCATTACAAGCTTTGAGAAGCTCTTTATTTCAGATCTAGCCTTTTCATCCATATAGGACGAGCTTCTCACAATAAGGTTGTCAAAGCCTGCAATATAATATGAGGTCAATGCTCTATGGATCGCTTCCTTAGGCGTGTTAGACCCAATATCAAGGATTCTTGTTATTTCATCCCTTGAGGAAGAATCCTTTCTAAGGACAAGCCTGTTTCCAAGATCCTCGATCTGTATGGCATTTCCTTTTTTAATGTTGTTTCTGTTTGTCCATTCATGTGGTAATGATATAATGAAGGTTGCTCCACCAGTTAACTGAACCCTCCTGTTATATTCTGCCATGCATGGAAATAGTGAAAGATGTAATTGAATTTACTGATTAAGACTTCTCTTTCTGTAGGCATTGCTATGGCTCAAACTTCTGGCAAACATAATTCCCCCAGCCAGTATTATTTCAAAAAACAATACGTAAAGAGGGAGATAGTCTACCAACAGATAGAAATAGAACAGTTCTCCCGTTATGTCCAAGGGTCCCTTGACTACATTTGATGTTACGTTATAATTTGATTTTGCACCTATGAGATTTGTCTGAATGTAATAGATTCCCGTAGGTAATGATGACAGAGTAAAATTAAGGTATACTACGCCAGAAGCGGGAACGTTTATATCACTGAGATTATAATATTTATAAAGGGATGCACCTGAAATTGTATCGCTTATCACAGCTATTGAAGGCATATATGACTGATTGTCGGGAACAGACGTTATTACCGATGATAGGTTAAACTCATTATGAACGCCATTGAATGGAGTAATAGTTGTTGTTATGGTGCCACCATTGCTTGTGCTGAGCGTTTGCGGTCCTGGATTGGTATAAGAATATGGAAATGAAATACTAACGGCAAGAATCCATATTACAAAAAACAGGGCAAGACCATATAAAAGTCTCTTTTTTACACCGTAATATCCGGTATAATGCATTGAAAGAAAAACGGCGAAGGGGATTATATATGGAATGAAGAGGTTTTTGAAATATATCCCAAGAAATTCAAGCAAAATAGCCGATAATATGGCCAAAACCGGCATTGCGATCTTCTGATTTTTATGCAGCCATTCGTTTACAGTTTCCAAAGTAGTTTGCAATAGATTGCAATATCACTTTGCTATAAATATTGATTGAATCGCATCTATTACTGTTCAGAATAGTCATAACAAAACATATTATTTGCAATAATATTTATAGGCAGCACAGATAGCACAGATTGACAATCAATGCTCCCAACCATTGAAGAAATAGGGAAAATGAGAAAGAACCTTGGCATAAGCCAGAAAGAGCTTGCCAGAACTTGTGGTGTTAGCCAGTCATACATAGCTAGAATGGAGAAAGGCTCTATCAACCCGACTTATGACAAGATCAGGAAAATATATGACTATCTCTCTGTATTCAGCAAAAAAGCGGAATCGTTTGATCTCATTGCAAGCAAGATTATGTCTAAATCGGTAATAACATGCCATTTAAATGATCCAATAATTTCAGCTCTTAACACAATGCGGGAAAAGGGATATTCACAGCTGCCTGTTGTTAACGGAGAAAACAAAATAATGGGAACAATCACTGAGGCAGACGTTAATGAAATACTTCTAAAGGGAACACCCATTGAATCACTGAAAAATCTAAGCGTAAGAAAGGTTATGGGGCCATCACTTCCACAGATGCCTATGAATACCCCGGTGAGCGTAATATACCCCATATTGAGATTCTCCAATGCGGTTCTTGTAATGGATGGTGGTGAACTGAAAGGAATAATATCAAAGGCAGATATACTGAAGGCAGTAGAGTTATATGGTGAACGTCCTTTATGAGATAATACAGGGGATTATCCTCTTTATCCCTGCATTTATATCCAACCCGGGTGCAGTGATAACAGGTGGAAAAGGAAAGATGGATTTTGGAAAGAACTTCATTGATGGCAGGAGAATCTTTGGCGATGGAAAAACAATAAGCGGTTTTTTTGGTGGGTCTTTCATAGGTATATTATTTGGTTTGATCATTTTTGAGATAATATCCATGACAAAAGGGCTTTCAGTAAACTATGGCAGTAACATCATAGAAGCTTTGGTACCCATTACCGCAATGAGCTTCGGTTCTCTTACGGGGGATCTCATAGGTTCTTTTATAAAGAGAAGGATCGGCATGAAAAGCGGTTCCAAGGGAAATCTGCTGGATCAATGGCCATTTGTACTTTCTGCCACTCTGTTCATATTCATATTCTCCCGGGGGTTCTTCTTCGCGGCCTACCCTTATTTAATTCCAATCATTGTTATTCTTGTATTAACGCCTCCTCTCCATAGATCAATAAATATACTGGCTTTTAAATTACACAGGAAGGATGTGCCTTGGTAGACGAATACAAGATGGTTGTAGCCATCAGAAAGGATCTGGATATTGGAAAAGGTAAAATGGCAGCACAGGTAGCTCATGCTGCAGTGAACCTCGCGCTCTATTCAGAAAAGAAGAACAAAAAGGCCTTCAGGAACTGGGAATCATTTGGTGCAAAGAAAGTTGTAGTAAGAGTTTCTGGTCTTGAAGAATTGTATAGACTGAAACAGATGGCTGAAGACAAGGGTCTAGCAACATCACTAATATCTGATGCAGGCCTGACTCAAATTCCCCCTGGAACTGTCACATGCCTTGGCATAGGTCCTGCAGAATCATCTGTAATAGATGATATCACTGGAAATCTACCATTATGGTAAAGGGCTGTTTTCACATACTTTTCCGTATCATCGGGAAATTCAAAATATCGCTTTTAAATATGAAAAAAGCTGTTTCCACAATAAATAAATTAATATCAGCGGTTTGTCTAAAGAAAATCATTGGTACTGGGTAGAAAGAAAAAGGAAGAAAAGCCATCTCAAAATCTGCAGCAGCCTATAGCTTATGCAAAGGATTCAAAATCCGAGGATGTTAAGCCGCCAAAAGACAGGAAAGCAAGGAAAGTTAGCGGCAGACCTGAAATCCAGACAACATCCAAATCAAGGCAGGTGATTAGCCCGGCAGTAGAGCAACCAAAAGAAAAGAGATCTTTACTTCAACTTCTGGGGATAAAGAAGCCTGAACCACAGATAAAAGATGAAAAGATTACATGGGAAGAATTCGTAAAAATGTTTTTCGAAGGAAGAACTCACACCCTATATGGGCAAATCTTAAACATTTTTCTGGCAATATTTCTCATAGTCCTTTTCAGGGCATCAAGCAATCCGCTTCTTTTCATAGTACCTTTACTCATACTCATCGTCGCAGTTGGTTCTGCAGTTGATATAACTGCACATTTGTGGTATCATTAAGATTTTATACCATCAAAATTGGGGCATTCATAAACTTATTATTTTCAAGCAAGCTTCATTGAAAAGAGTATGCCGTGAGCCATATTCCACGTTATTCCCAGGATCATGGATGAATTCATGATATCCATGTTCCTCATGATTCCCAGTGCCAGGGATTCGAAACGCGTTGAGAACCTGGAATGTTTCGCTGACCATGGAACTGTGACCTGTAGTTTTCCAAGTCCAATGCAGTTCACCCGGGTATTCTGGCATGGATATAGACCTGGTATATACCACTGTCAAGATCCCGCAATATCCCCTCTTTCACATGGTCAGAGATACAGTATTCCTTACTGCAGACAGGACACTGCCATCTGCAGTTCTCCTCATGTTCAGGATAGGCGTCAAGTCTGAGGTTGTCTGGAGAGAGTGTGATCCTTGAAACAAACCATGGTCTGGTGATTGAGTACAGATCTTCAACAAGTTTCCTGTCATCCATGGCAATGAAATGGAACACCCATTATTATTCTATCCCTAATATTGTAGGATGAACCATAAATCTTTATTCGGACCCTAGTTACCTTTACCGAATCAGGTCTCACCTCTGGAACCGATTGGTATGTGAACATAACAGAGAGCAACAGAATGGTTTACGATTCCGGTCCAATAACCAATTCATCGTACTCTTTCGAACTGCCAAACGGAACGTACAGCTACACAATCGGCAGCATATCCGGTTACAATGTCTCACAGAGATCAGGTTCCATAAGCGTGAGTGGAAGGAACACTTCGCAATCAGTCACCTTCTCCAAGGTATCGACAACACCTCCTCCAAAGAAATCAACAACTCCAACAACGCCGAACACTGATCTCTACATAATCATAAGTGCAGTTGCAGCGGTTGCCGTTATCGGTGCAGTTGTCGCGATAATGATGAGGAAGAGGAAATAACCTCCCTTATAATCTTCTTATTTTCTTAGAGTGACTCTAATGGTACTTCGCAAACAAATGCTGTTACAGTATTTAATATGAAAATGCCGTAAAAGCTTACTTTTGATGTACTATTCCGTTTTCCTGTGCGTGCCAATATACGCTATATCCCATGTGAAAAAAACGGCTCATTGTTTCGAAATAAAACAATGGAAAACCATAAAAACTTCCAAAGGTGGATGTTAACATGGTTAACGAAAATCATAATCTCTTTCATTGCACTTCGATGACGAAGACATTGAATGAACACACGGGAACATTCTGAGAGCTAGTAAGCATTTCCTTTTCCGGCTGTCTGTGGAGCTGGTTGATAAACATAGATGAGTAACAGGACAGCAAACAACATGGAAAGAATGAAGCCAGTTGACATTAGATACGAGTTTATGTTGTTTTCACCGTCGAAAAGGAAGAATAACCCGTCTATGCCGGCAAGCAGAACGGATAGAAATAGGCCTATGGAACTGAGTAAAATCCTCAAACTACCAGTACGAATGGAAAGAAACAAGATGCCCAGAGATATGAGTCCTATAAGTATTCCAAGGAACATATGTGCCATTACTATGGGGAGAGACATAACTGGTATGGATATGAAAAGATTTATATACATTCCAAGAAGGAACTGTATAAAAAGGAAAACAAAGAGAATTAAGAGCATGGCTTGCAATCCATTGCTCATCATTTTTCTCGGGAACATAATGAAGACAATTTCTAACAACATATTAATTTTCTGCTTTTGAGACATTGTCAAAAAATAGTTTATTTTTTATGATTCATGACGCCAAACCGAAAACATGAAATATCATGGAACATTCCATTATATGCGACTACGGAAAGCGCCATACACTGAGTTCAGGAGAGTTTTCAACATCACTCAATCCTCCTCACAATAATCTCTCATTTATCCTCAAAAAATTCAATATAATGGGCTCCTGTTCCATTCTACTTATCCTGGTTTCATTTGAAAGTGTAATTCTGAACTATAGGTTTCCTGGGTTCCAGTTTTGTGATAGTTTCTGGTTAAAGTTCATGTAAAGAATATGTGTTGCAATCAAGGTTATTATAGTGAACTTACATTCGTAGGACATGAGTGTGTTTGTCCCTTAACTTTTCGGAAAGTCCAGATCCATCAGTTCCAGAGTTCAATTTCTGTGCATACAATTCCGAATATCTCAAACAGCTGTCAGATAGGTCGGGAAATGATCTGAAATTTATTGATATGAGTAACGACTTCGAAAAATCAAAATATCTCTGTGCATGGGCGCATTCACAATGGCAGCACAATGGATACAACACCCCTTTCAGGGAAGATCCTGTATCAATTCTTTCTGAAGCAAAGGAAGGTAAGAGATTCAGGTGTGTTGAGTACAGCATCATTCTTCATGCTATTCTGTGCACTGTTGGGATAAAGGGAAGAGTTCTCTATCTCCGTACTGAAGATGTGGAGAGCAGAAAGATAGGCGCAGGTCATGTAGTTGTCGAAGCATTTACAGAAATGCAAAAAAAATGGATTATGTTCGATCCACAGAACAATGCATATGCTGAAGCTGAGGGAATGCCACTGAATGCTCTTGAATTGGGAATGGCGCTGGAAAATGCACCGGAATCTGTTAGTTTTCCAGGCAAAGGAAGATATTTCAGGAATAAATATATACAATTCATTCGGCCGTACCTGTATTATTTTCATACCGATATTAAGATGGCCTATCCCCAAAACTACCCCAGAACTCAGGTGGCACTGATGCCCATCGGTTCTAAAGTACCGGAAAAATTCCAGGGAATCCCTCTTGATGAGGTACTTATCCCGACTAATTCATATTCCTCATTCTATCCAGGGCAGGATAAATTCCACCTGTAGGTGGAATATTGAAAAATAACATTAATCTTCAAGTACATTGCATGGCAATTCAAATAACCCATAAGTGACGAAAATCCAAAAGGCTGAAGAATGATTGATCAGTAGGGATCTTATTAAAGTTTTAAGGGAGGACTAAATATTTAAGCGGCAAAGTGAAAGGAACTAAAATTCCAACGGGATACTCCCTTTCGTTTGGCCTCTCTGAACATGTATTGTAGTCCTTCTTTCTTGGCCATATTGTTCCTGTAGAATTCCTTCCTGAATGCTTCCCTGAATTCCACAGTGTATCTCATGAATACCCGACCTTTTTCCTCAAAATTACTGTTATTCGAGCTGTTCTTCCTAAATTTTCTCAACGCTCTCATACGATCTTATAATCTGTTCTAATTTCTTAAGGGTTTTTGACTTCACTCCCATGTTTCCTCACTCTCCTTTGGGGCAGAAATGCGGTAGCACCACGAAGCTTCGCTGGAGATTTTCTTGGTTTTTGCCCTGCCTTCATTTTCCACCCTCACGCCATCGTCGGAACTTTTGACATTATTCAGAAAATCAGTTGCATTCCTGTAAGGAAGCCGGAGGCTCTGCCTTGCAATCAGCGTTTTGAAAGCCGGGCCGGTGAACCAGGTATAATCTCTGCTCCCTATCCACTCAACCAGAAATTCACCATCAATGGGGCTGCGGTATTTCACCGACTTTATGTTTTGGTCTGTCTGTGAATTGTAATATTCCTCCGAATTCCTCTGTATCCGCTCCCATTCCCCCAAGAACGCGTGCGCCACTTCCAGAGCGTTGCTATCCTCATCAGTGTCAGCATCTTCCTCAAACTGGGGCCACTCTGGAATACCGAACCACTGGGATAACATGTTGAGTTTGCGGGTGACATAATTGATCCAGTCAGCAGGCGTCTGGAACTGCTCCGCAGCCCTCGCAATGTCTCTGATATTCTGGCCCTCGAACATTACTCGGAACAGCTCTATCATGAATCCTTCAGGTAGACCATCAATGAGTGTGTTCCACTCTGGGAGGTTTTTTCGCCGCCTATTCTGCTCGGTGAATCTCAGAATGATTATTCTCATTGAAGCGGCCAGATCATCATCAACTCTGATCGAACTGTTGACTGTTCCAATGAATGAGCGCCTGCCCCGGTATTCTTGAACTTTCTGGTCTGATTTGCCCCGGTCGCCAAAATGTCCAATTTGAACGTATGCTTTTAAATCATCCCTATGTTGTTGGAGCCAATCACTGGGTAAATCGTCAAACAACGCAGGAATGCTCGTCTCTCCAAGGTGCTTTATTAAGGTGAATGTCGTTCGGACTTTCTGGTATGGGTAATAATATGCATCTTTCGCCATAGCATACCCTTTGCCAATGAAGAAATCTCCCAGTGGTGTCTTGCCTCCTTGAGTCTTCCCCGCCATCATAATCTGTGGTGTCTGCACTCTGCGGTTCACATCAGCGTTTCTTTTTAGTTCATCGTGCAATGGTGCCATCAGCGCCCACCCAAGCACCGTTCTATATGCAAGCGGGTGAGTAGCCCTCTCGTGGAACCATCTCAGCTTTATGACAATATCGCCAACGTCACCAACATGAGGATAGTCAACGTGAATGATTCCGTCATTGTCAACATAAATCGGACTCAACCGGTAATTCACTGCCTTTCCGTCGGCAACGGCCTGATCAGCCCAGGCGTTCACTATCTCTTTTAATTTCTGCAACAAAGGGTTCGTGAGCGACAATTCGTGCCTTAAAAGTTGATAAAAATCAGAGAGAGGCAGAGGGTTATACCTAACACCATTCAACGTAAGTCCACTGCCTATCGTCTCTCCGTCGATAAGATAAATAGGCCCAATTGAACCGCTGAACCTCGCCCCATCGACTCTTTTGCCTCCAATTTTCCCTTCGCTATCAACATAGTTATGAATCCACTGAACCAACCCTTCTTGTCCATTCCGTATGTATCCCTTAAGGCCATCCGTGGCGGAGATCGTGATATTTTATTCAGGTAGCGGGGAGCTACGGGCAACTCTAATAAGTTCGTCTTCGGCTACGTTGCTGTTCTCCAGCGCTGATCGGATACGGGCAGGGATTACGCCTTCCTGAATGAGCGTGAAATCGTCGCTGGACAGTGGGATTTCTGTGGTTCCGTTGGAGAGCATGAATTGGCTCTCTCGAATCGTTAGGGTGATCATTCGTCCCACCACCCACATACATCAGAGTCACGGCAAAGGGCCAGAGGAAGATTTAGTTCACAACGAGTTCCCAAGAAGTGAATACAGCTGAAACACTGATCAAATGAAACGTCCGCAAGTTTTAAGAACGTGCCCAAAATTGAATTCTTAGAGGTGGGGACCTCTCTTTTCATTTTTCTATCTCCTACGTATTTTCGAGCTCCTCATGGTGCATGTCCCTACCCTTTAGCTCTCTCCAAAGGTCAAAGACTTTAGCCCACGACATCGCCGCAACCCCCTTTCTTAACTTCAAATGTAGCTACGGCCAGGCGCACGAACGCAGATTTACTCAAATGCAGGGCCGCATCTTTCCGACTGAGCAACTGCAAAAATTCGGTATCAGATCGAATTTGTAATGACTTCGTATTCATAATGTAGTGTTCACAATTTTGGTTTATTAGTATTTGTCTACATATATATTATTACATAGATAACATAACCATTACCCTCTGAACTCCCGGATAAGATCAAACAGTTTACAAGTCAAAAGTTGCTTACAAAGGCACAGGCCACGGAAATCTTACCTTTACAAACCGGTTTGCATTTCCACCCCTGGCTGACCACCGATGATGTTCGCATGAAATGCGTCGAGGATATGGTCAGGGGGACTGACTTCCATAAAAATCAAAGAATATTAACCGCAGATTCAGTAGGGCATTGAACTTTTGGGGGTATGCCGTGAGCCGGGATTGAACCAGCGACCTCCAGATCTTCAGTCTGGCGCTCTCCCAACTGAGCTATCACGGCCTAAAGCCCTATATTTTATCTTTATTAATAACTTTGCAGAGCTTTCAAAGAGGATTTTTATCTGCATATTAACCTTTGCAGAACTGTAAAGAATAACAGAGAAAAGATTATTATACAATGGAAAATGAGAACAAAAGTGAAAGCAAAACTTTTGATGGTTACAGGTACTGCTTCAGGTTCAGGGAAATCCACTCTGACTATGGCTCTATGCAATCTCCTTAGAAAATCCGGTTATACGGTCACTCCCTTCAAAGCAATAAATATTTCACTTAACTCAGTCGTTACACCGGACGGTTCAGAGATATCGAGGGCACAGTGGCTTCAGGCTATTGCTTGTGGAGTGGAGCCAAACTATGAGATAAATCCATATTTAATCAAATACGAGGGAAATGGAAGAGCCCAGCTCATTGAGAACGGTAAATCATTAGGTTCGATGCCACATAAGGATCTATCGCATTACCTGGAAATAAACGCCAGGAATAACATAAGATCAGCAATAAAACATTTAAGTGAGAACAATCAGGTAGTTGTAATCGAAGGAGCAGGTTCACCAGCTGAAATAAACAGAAGTGGTGAGGATTACGCAAACACATTCATTCTCAGGGAATATTCTCCTGTTACCATTCTCATAACAGATATAGAACAGGGAGGTGCATTTGCATCCTTATATGGCACTTATCTTCTTATGGAAAACAGGGGTGTGCTGAAATGGTTTGTTATAAACAGAATGCGTGGAAATCCAGACGTACTGAATACAGGAATAGAGAAGCTTGCTGAACTCACAGGGGTTCCAACGCTTGGTGTCATACCCAGAATTGATGAGATAAGGCTTCCTGGAGAAGATGGAAATGATTATTCCAACAGTGGAATCTTTGGGACAGATGTTTGCATAATCAAATATCCCATGATGGAAAATCTGAGCGAAGTGGACCCATTAAAAGCATTTGGCATTGGATATAACTATGTCAACAAAAATAATAAAAACCTTCTAAAATTGGCAAAGATTATTATCCTCCCAGGCTCCAAGGATGTATTCTCGGACTTAAAGTATCTGAAAGATAGCGGAATCGATGATATTTTAAGGGAAAGAGCAGTTTCTGGAGTAAAAATCCTTGGCATATGCGGAGGTTACCAGATGCTCTCCAGGAAGATTGAAAGCGATTTAAGAAACGAGGAACATGGGAAAGTATCCGGGCTTGGCCTTTTAAACGTTGAATTCTCTTATTTTCCCGTGAAAACTTTAAAGCGGACAAATTTTACTATTTATGAATCAAATGATGATCCAAAATCCCAGGGCTATGAAATACACTTTGGAAACGTAATTAAAAACTCTGAAAGAGCACTTTTTTATACAGATGAAGGTCCGGAAGGAAGCATAAGCGAATCAGGAAATGTTCTCGGAACAAATGTTCATGGTTGCCTTGAAAGTACTGCCTTTATTGAATATCTTCTGAATATTCACATTGATAAGCCATATGGAGAAAGACTGACTGAGGAAATAGATCGAATTTCAGAGATCATAGGCCATTCCATAGATTTAAAATTACTCACAGGCTATCTGTCCCCCGTGAAAAAATAAGAAAAGTGTCTTATTGCCACAGAACTAACTAATTAACAGAAAAAGACTATATTATTAGTTGTAGTTCAAGTATGATGATGCCCGGCAAAATGAATTCAAGAGAAATGAGAAGAATGATGTCTCAGATGGGTATAAAATCCACTGAAATGACCGATGTAAAAAGAATTGTCATGGAGGGTGAGGCAAAAAATTATATTATTGACAACCCGGAAGTGGTTATGATCGAAGCACAGGGACAGAAAAGCCTCCAGATTGTAGGGAATATCAGGGAGGTTTCAAAGGCACAAACCGTTAAAAAAGCAGCTACAGAACCCTCCTTTCCAAAGGAAGATATAGACCTGGTAATGAGCCAGGCAAACGTTACCAGAGAGAGAGCTGTGGAAGCCCTTAAAAAAGCTTCCGGAGAGCCTGCCCAGGCTATCATTGATCTGAGCCAATGATCGATTTAAAAAAAGTTATTGCAGAGTATTCACCAGACACTGCTGAAATAGAGTCTGTCAGGAAACTATCAGATGATCTTATCATTAAAATAAGCGATTATTGCAGGATTAACAACATCAACGCGGATCCACTTCTTGTTGGATCGTCATCCAGAGGTACATCACTAAGGGGTGCAGATGTAGATATATTCATCCGATTCAAAAGAGGCTATGGAATCAGGGAAATGGAGAAACTGGGTCTGGAGATAGGTCATTCCATTTTAAAAAAAGGAGTGGAAAAATATGCAGAGCATCCCTATGTATCATCCAATGAATTCGGGAGAAAGGTGGATGTAGTTCCATGCTTCATGATTGATAACGCAAATGAACGCCTCACAGCGGTGGATCGAACCCCTTTGCACAGCGAATATCTTAAGACCCACCTCACAGTCCAGCAGAGGGATGAGGTAAAACTTCTGAAGTTGTTCATGAGAAAGCAGGGGATTTATGGTTCTGAGCTGAAGACAAATGGCTTTTCAGGCTATGTTACAGAACTTTTGATCGTGAATTACGGTTCCTTCCTGTCTGCGATAACTCATTTTTCAACGCTTAAGGGGAAATTGATTGTTGGGGATTATGAGGCAACGAAAAAGTTCACTTCACCAGTGATAATAATCGATCCAACGGACCCGCAGAGAAATGCCGGGGCGGCAGTTTCGTTGACTGCTCTATCAATCCTGAAACTCTGCGGTAAAATATTTCTGAGGGAACCGTCTGAATCCTATTTCGGTATGGAACCTGACAAAAAGCCTTCCCCGAATGTTGACAGAGGGACAGTATTTTACATAATAAGGATAAGGCGCCCAGAAATTGTAGACGATATTATCTTTCCACAGGTTCAGAAGATGATCTCAGCAATAGTTCGTGCCTCAAAGGAATACGGTTTCAACATAATCAGTTCAGAATATTCAGTGGAAGATGAGATTGAGGTTTTGCTGGAACTGGAAACAGATATTCTACCATCAGTAAAGTTGCACAGTGGACCGCCGGTAGAAAGTGATAACATTATTCCGTTTTTGGAAAAACATAATGGAAAGGATGTTCTCAGGGGCCCGTATGTAATGGATGGAAGAATTTACGTAGAGTTGAAAAACAGCATGAACGTTTACGATGATGCTCTTCATAAAATACTTGAGAATGCAGATCTGGGCAAGCACATAAACAATATGAAAGAGGAGTTTAAAATTCAGAGATATGAAGGAAAATTGCCGGATCTGAAAGTATCAACTAATTTTTTATCAAAAAGGAATCCAAATTAGGGTTAGCCTCCGGAGAATACCTCCAGAAGCACAAGATCATCATCTGGATTAACTATGTCATCTGAGGTTGCAGGATTTCCATTTAATATGGCAACAAATCTTTCTCTGGATATTAAAAATGAAGCCATAAGGTCATTTAGCTTTAGGGCTGTATCGATAAACTTCTGCTCTGACTTTCTGCCAATTATTCTAATCATATCGAACCTTACAGCCCCGGGCAGATTCGAACTGCCGTCGTCGGATTCAAAGTCCGATATGCTTGGCCACTACACCACGGGGCTCTAAAAAAATTATGGTGTAATTTTTATTGCTCTTGTGGGGCAAACACTTTCGCAGGCCATACAGAAAATACATTCGTTCTCTCTAACCGGATCACACTTGTCAGTTCTGTACTTATCGTAAAGCGCTTTATCTCCAGATATGTCCTTGTCGTTGCCTGTTCCCATTTGACCTGGATTTAACTCCCATTCATACCAGACTTACTGGACAAACATCCATGCATGCACCATCTGCTACGCATGACTCCCAATCTACGGCAACCTTAGTACCATGGATACCGTTTTTTATTGGATATGGTTTCCCGTCTGCGTCCATTCTCTGTTTTCCTTCTGCTCTGACTTCGTGATCATGATGCTTTCCCGTTACCGGGTAGTTATCAACATCTTCGGCGAAGTTCTCATCTATCGGCTTTGGTTTATAATCAAGGGATTCAATCTTTACCACGTTAACACCTCTTACGACATTGCCACCTTGATATATAATTATTTGCACAGAAATCAGGTAAATAAGGCATTTAATCAAGTATAATACCAAGGAAAAAAAAGGCTAACCTCTCAAAAATCTTATGAATAAATGAAAAATATTGAAAAAAATTCAAATTGATATATTTTTATTTTATAATGCTATATTCCTTCATGGAAAACCCTCAAGAAGGAATGGTTGATCGCAAGGGAATAGGGGAATTCGTAAATACGCTGATAAGACAGTTCAAATTTAAGAGGGAAGATTTTAGAACTATAGGCCCAATGGGAGGTTTTACATCTCTCATAGATCTGGGAAACATAGCCATAGCAATGAATACCGATGGAGTTGGAACAAAAGTTCTCATTGCAGAGGAAGTATCCAAATGGGAAAGCATCGGAATGGACTGCATAGCAATGAATGTTAATGATACAATAACAGTTGGTGCTGAGCCAATAGCTATGGTTGATTACATCTCGCTTAAGAAACCAAATCAGGAAGTGGCAAGGCAACTGGGAATTGGTTTGAATGTTGGAGCACAAATTTCTAACATTTCCATAGTTGGAGGAGAAACTGCAATGCTTCCAGATCTTGTGAAGGGCACAGATGTATCTGGAACGGTTATAGGTATAGTGCACAAGAATCAGATAGTCACAGGTGAGTCCATTAAAGACGGAGACATTATTTTTGGTCTACAGAGCAGTGGTCTCCACTCAAATGGCTTTACCACGGTAAGAAAAGTTATCAAAGATAATGAAATAAATCTTATGGATCCTTTCCCGGGAGAAACAAAGAAGGCACATGAAATTCTGCTGGAGCCAACCAGAATATACGTAAGAGAAATTCTTGATCTTATGAGTATAGTAAATATCAAAGGAATGGCCAATATAACGGGTGGGGGTTTAAAAAATCTTGTTAGAATGAAGGATATGAGATATGTTATCGATGACCCGATTGAACCTCAAAACGTATTTAATAAAATTATGGAATTAGGTTCTCTTGATTATAACAGCATGTATGAGATCTTCAATATGGGAATTGGATTTGCCATAGTTATAGATCAGGATGATAAGAGAGATTTTGTCAGCACAATCAAGAACCGCCTGCCATTTAAAGAAATTGGTCATATTGAAAACGGTTCGGGAATCACTGTACCCAAATTCGGAGTAGAATTGGCAGGTTATTATTGATTCGAACCAAAAGTTATTCACACTCTTTTACACATAAAGTCTATTAAATAAATAGAAATGTTAACTTATGAAAATAATAGCGGTAGTAGATGAGGAGAGAATGATAACTCCACTGGAATATGGAAACACAATTGTGCAGATAGATACTGAAACTGGAGAGAAAAAACATTATCAAAATCCAGGCTTTGGTTCTCCTTTCCAAGGCAAAGAAAGATCAATGATGGGCATAATTTCCCTGAATCCGGATGCCATAATAGTCAAGGAAGGTGTACTTTGCCCTGGTTCTTACCACATGTCTCTCGGTAAAATGAAGTATATACCAGTTGATGAGGAGAAGCTGGATGACATAGAACCTAAACTTACAAAGCTTAAGGACAGTGCAAAGGAAGAACTAGACTTTATGATGTACAGAGAATAATTCCTTAGAACTGTACAATCCTGATGCAATAATCTGTGCAATCCTCAAAGGCTCTGGGAGAAGTCCGGTTTTAAAACATTCCGAGAGAATCAGCAACAGTTCATTATTAGAAATGCCTGTAGCATTTACATAATATTTTTCATTTTTTATTGTTACTTCCGTTGTTTCAAGGCTGTTAAGGATTTTAAGTTTTACGCTCTCGTCCTTATTTTTTTTCAATTCAAGGCTTCTGATAGCTTTTTCCATGCATTCTCTACAGTGAGGAACCCTTGAGAAAGATGCAGTGGGGATTTTTGTTGTGCTACAGATAATATCAGGATCGTATAGATTCAGGCCTCCCAGAGATATTCCTTTGGTCAGGATAAGCTCTATATTCGGAAACGGCCTTGATTTCAAAGTCTCTATTATGGTGTTTGTGGAATCATCACCGTCCACTTCCACTGATGCAAAATTCACTGATTCCACTATGTCCGGGCACCTCATTAACACAAAAACAAGTGATGTTTCAGTGTCAGAACTTCTCTGAAACCCTGAAGAAACTATTCCCAGAATTCTCCCATGCAATTTCATTACACCCTATATTCGAAGAAGTCAATTAAAAGATATGTCCACTGAGAAAGAAACTCACAAAACGTTAAATTAAGGGCATTAGCACTGCTTTACCGGTATTCAACATGGTACCTGTGATTTCAAAATTTTACCAAAATGCTTATATGAGTCATTATAATACCACGGCTACGCACTTGATTATGCACCCTTTAAGGAAGCTTATAGGGGAAGGGAATGAGGTTTAATAACCGATGAAGCCGGTAAAAAAATAGACAGCACAATGGATTGTGCAAACTGCTAAACTGTCTGGGGGATGGTTTGGTTTGGGCACCGATGAAGGACGTGCCAAGCTGCGAAAAGCTTCGGGGAGACGCATGGAGTCACAGATCCGAAGATATCCTAATCGGACTTCCGGTCCTTTATGGACACTCCGTAAGGAGGGGGAACCCAGGGAATTGAAACATCTTAGTACCTGGAGGAAAAGAAATCAATTGATATGCCGTTAGTAAAGGCGATCGAAAGCGGTAAAAGGCAAACCGAATACAGAACCGACGAGGTTCTGTGGATGTGGAGTATGGACCCTTTTTAATGTCTCGTATCTGAATCTGAATCTGCTGGAAAGCGGAGCCAAAGAATGTGAAAGCCATGTAAGAGTAAGGATAAAGTCTACAAGAAAGGAGTTCCTGAGTACCATGCGTCGTTATTCGCGTGGGAATGTGGGTGGCATCAACATCCAACCTTAAATATGTCCCAAATCCGATAGCGTACAAGTACCGTGAGGGAAAACTGAAAAGCAACCCGGAAGGGTGGTAAAAAGTACCTGAAACCAGACAGTGATAAACTTATAGGGCACTAAAGCGGTGAAACCATTAACTATGGTAGAGCGGTGTTCTATTGTCCGTGTTGAAGAACGGGCCAGGGAGTTTTGTCGAGTGGCGAGGTTAACTCATTTTGAGGTAGCCGTAGCGAAAGCGAAGTATCCGCACAGCAATGGAGGGATTGCGTAATAAATGCGTTAGTCACTTGAGGAAGACCCGAATCCGGTCGATCTACGCCTGAGTAAGTTGAAGCTATGCGAAAGCATGGTGGAGGACTGAACCGGTTCTGATGTGCAAATCGTTCGGATGACTTGGGTGTAGGGGTTAAAGGCTAATCTAGGCCGGTAATAGCGGGTTCCCCCCGATACTACCCGCAGGTAGACCTCAGCAGAGATGTTTGGCGAGGTAGAGCGACCGAATAGTTGGTTAGCGATCGAAAGGTCGCGCCGACTTATCGAACTCCGAACTTGTCAAAATCGTAGAAGCTGGGTGCTAGAGTTCAGGGATAAGCTCTGAATTCGTGAAGGGAACATCCTAGACGAGGGTTAAGGTCCCTAAATCTAACTAAGTGCAAATTAAAGGGGTTTACAGCCTAAAACAGTGTGGAGGTAGGCTTAGAAGCAGCCATCCTTTAAAGAGTGCGTAACAGCTCACTCACCGAGGCTATATGCTCCGAAGATGGAAGGGGCTAAAGTTAGATACCGAGACCTTCGAGCACCGAAAGGTGATCTGGTAGGGGGGCGTGCCATATGGGCGGAAGTTTCTTCGAGAGGAGGGATGGACCGTATGGTATCGCGGATCCTGGTAAAAGTAGCAGAAAAGAATTGTGAGAATCAATTCCGCCGAAAGGGCTAAGGGTTCCTTGGCAATGTTCGTCAGCCGAGGGTTAGTCGGTCCTAAGGTCACCCCTAAAGGGAAGTGACCGAAAGGGAAAACGGTTAATATTCCGTTACCTCCGATGTTTTGCCAAAGAAGGATGGTTCTGGATATTGGGAGTACGGTAGTCTACGTATTGGAAAGAATAAATGGATGGAGAGTTGTAATAACGAGAAGTTTATGAAATCTTTTCAGTCCCCATTAGGGGATTTTCGAAATTCCTGGATCCTGTGAAAGACTTCTTTGGGCCAAGTTGGAGTCCGTACCAAGAACCGACACAGGTGCCCCTGGATGAGAAGTCCAAGGCGTTTGAGAATAATGGACGCGAGGGAACTCGGCCAAATAGCTCCGTATCTTAGGTATAAGGAGTGCCTGTTCCGAGAGGGAACAGGTCGCAGTGGCAAGGGGACCCCGACTGTTTACCAAAAACACAGGGCCGCTGCAAGTTCGAAAGGATGTGTATAGCGGTCGAAACCTGCCCAGTGTCGGTACCTGAAAGTCCCTTTCAAGGGAAAGTAGGGCCGATAAACGGCGGGGGTAACTATGACCCTCTTAAGGTAGCGTAATACCTAGCCGCTTAATTGGCGGCTTGCATGAAGGTTCAACGAGAGTCCCACTGTCCCCGCGTTCAGCCTCGTGAAATTGATGCACTGGTGCACAATCCAGTCTGTCCCACGTGAAAGCGAAGTCCCCGTGGAGCTTTACTGCAGCCTGTAGCTGTAATACGGTTTTCGATGCGTAGTGTAGGAAGGAGCCGTCGATGCCAGAATCTCGGTTCTGGTGGAGGCAACAATGAAACACTTCCCTTCGTTAACTGCGTTACTAACTTGATGAAAGGACACCTATTGGTAGGCAGTTTGGGTGGGGCGCCACGCCCCTGAGAATCAAACAGGGGCCCCCAATGGTTGGCTCAGGAGGGTCAGAAATCCTCCGTAGAGTGTAAGAGCAAAAGCCAGCTTGACTGTGTTGCAGGCAATAAGCAACGCAGATGCGAAAGCAAGGTCTAACGAACCACCCTGTCCCCTCTTGATGAGGGCGGGTGATAAGAGAAAAGTTACCCCAGGGATAACTGAGTTGTCCTCGGCAAGAGTTCACATCGACCCGAGGGTTTGCTACTTCGATGTCGTCTGTTCCTATCCTGGTGCTGAACAAGGTGCCAAGGGTGGGGCTGTTCGCCCATTAAAAGGGATCCTGAGATGGGTTCACTACGTCGCGAGACAGTAGGGTTGCTTCTCCGTGGGGCTGTTCGATGTCTGAAGGGAAGGGGCCTTTAGTACGAGAGGAACGGGGGCTCGTGGCTTCTGGTTTACCGATTGTCCGGCAGGGCATTTGTCGGGTAGCCACGCCATACGCGGATAAAAGCTGAAAGCATCTAAGCTTGAAGCCGCCCCTGAAAATAGACATCGTTATCAGGTCTCTCCTAAAAGAGGAGTTTGATAGAGCTGGGATGTAAGTATCAAGTCTTTTGGCGAGATATTAAGTCCACAGCCACTAATCGACCGAATGCACAATCCATGCTAAAGTTATTTACCGGTATTCATTCCAACAAGTGTATTATTTTTATTTTTTAAGAACCAGGATTGTTTCTATATTATGATTCCAAGGACTTAACTAAAGAAAATAAATTTTACTTGTTTAGTTAAATACCTTCTAATATTTTGAAAAATCATGGGGTATAATAGAAGAGGAATTAATTTAAAATTGTCTCTAAGAACCATTTATGAGTTATTTACAATAAGAAAATAGGTGTGCTATTTGTTTTTTTTACCGCTATAACCGCTTTATATTTCATTCTGTTGCCAATGCTACCATTAGGAACATTCTTTCTTTCTGCAGTGAGGTTTATAACGCCAATTCAGGTAATTTTTTCAATTATAATGGGGTTCCTATTATCAATCCTCATCTTACTTTCCATGAGATCATATGCACTTGGTGTGAGAATAAACAAAGGGGCAGGAGCTGCTTCGGTGTTAACAGGTATTGTTAATGTATTCTGTTGCACTCCAATTATACCTTTAATCATTGGAATTGCTGGTGCCTCCTCACCATTTATCTTCAGGTATTCACCGCGGGTCCAGTATTTTTTTGCCGTTGACTATCCAATATTCTATTTAGTTTCAGTGTTGTTGTTAACATATTCTATCCTCACAGTGGCCTCGAATATAGGGTGCTGTAAATTGGATCCCATTACTGGAAAGAATGTTCCATCTCTTAATCAGGAGGCTTGAAAATGTCAAAATCAAATAAAAAAAAGTTGGAGCAGCTGAGGAAAAGACAGATAAAGCAAAGGAAAAAAATGGAAAAAATAATCCTCACAGGCATAGCTGTGATTGCGTTGATTGTAGCTGCCATCCATTATGAGCAAACTTCTGTAAACGGAAATAATTCGGTAACAAGCGCTTTGAAAAAACCCCTGAGTGATTTTACTGTCACATTGATAAACGGGCAAAAGATCTCATCCGTTTCCCTGGAGGGACAACCGATGGTTGTTTGGTTTATGACGACATGGTGCTCATCCTGTTCTGAAACAAGCCAGATTCTACAATCCCAGTATTACAACACATTCAGGTCAGATGGAATAATCCTATTGCAAATTGAAAACTACAATGATCTGAATCAGCCTGGTGAAAGCCTGTCGAACTTTGCAGCCCAGTATGGAGGAGTAAATGAGCCGGGGTGGTATATTGGAACAGCTCCTCAGTGGGTGACCGAGCAATATAACCCTTACAGTTACCTTGATACATATTATCTTGTTAATTCACAGGGGCAAATAGTAGGTACAGGGCAGGGCCTTGGTGCAAATCTAAACAGTGTAATTCAAACTTTGGCGTGAAGGTTGTATATTTTAAATGATATTCATAAAAAAACGCAATGAGGGCTCTCCATAAAAAAATTAAAAACCAGTTTGATCAGAAATAATTTCAATAGTAAAAAAAATAAAATTAACCTGATATTTTATTTTTCTAGAATTTCTTCAACCTTTGAAGTAATATTCTCGAATTCTTTTCTGATTTCATCTGATATTTCTACAGCAGGTATTCCCATGTCTCCATTTTCAACAATCTCCGGATGTATGGGTATTCTTCCAAGGAACGGAATTCCGAGTCTCTTGCAAAGTTCCTCAGCACCGCCACTTTTGAATATGTTAGTTGTCTTTCCGCAATGAGGGCAAACAAATCCGCTCATGTTTTCAACCATACCAATGACATTTAATTTTAGCTTTGAAGCAAAGTCCAGGGCTTTTCTGGCATCGAGTAACGCTACATCCTGGGGAGTTATAACTATTATGATACCATCAGCCTGTGGCACAAGCTGGGAGACGGTTAAAGCCTCATCACCGGTTCCAGGTGGCAGATCCAGAATTACGTAATCTGCATTGTCCCAGAACACATCCTCCAGAAACTGCTGAATGGCTTTATGCCTTAAGGCTCCTCTCCATATAACTGCGGTGCCATCATCCGGTAACATAAAAGCCATAGAAATTACCTTAACGCCATACTTTGTCGAAGCTGGAATTATTCCCTTCTCGTTTGCCACAAGTTTTTCCCTGGAGATACCAAGAAGAAGTGGGTCATCAGGGCCATTGATATCTGCATCTATGAGTCCAACTTTGAATTTTTTTGCAAGTGTTACTGAAAGATTTACTGAGAATGTACTTTTTCCAACTCCCCCTTTTCCGCTCATTACAAGGACAGTGTGTTTCACTCCCTGGTATTTACTTGAAGGCTGTGGTGCAGTTACTACTGGAGGTGGTGGTGGATTAATCTTGATGTTCCCTTTTGACATTACTAACATTATTGCCATTCAGTATTTATCATGTTTCAAGTGCTTCCAAACTGGTAAAAATACAATCAAAATGAAATATCTTCAAACCCTTAAATTTGCATTTTCAAGAGTAAGAATCGAAAAATCTAATTGTGCAGTTATGATTCCAATTCATTGGAAAAAGAAGGATGCGTTTTTTGTGAGATCGTGAGCAAGAAGAAAGAATCCTATAATTTCTATGAGGATGGAGAGATCACAGGCTTCATGGATCTATATCCAGTTGAAAATGGACATGCCCTCATAATGCCAAACGAGCATTTTGAAAATATTTTTGATATTGAACTGAAAGTTTACCTGAAAATACATGGACTTGCTAGAATAGTTTCCATGGCTATGCGTCAATCTCTAGGTGCGGAAGGAATTAATATTGGGCAAAATAATGGAGAATGTGCCAATCAAAGGGTGAATCATTACCACCTGCATGTGATTCCAAGATGGGAGAGCAACAATATAAACTGGGGAAGGATAGAAATGTCCAGAGAGGATATCCAGAAAAATTCAGAAATACTGCGTAAAAGCATAGATGGATTTTTAGATCGCGGATTCAAAATTTTGGAATGATAATTGTGGTCGCAGGGTAATAATTCATCTTTTCCTCTCAGTCTTAAGGAAGACCCTACAAAGATTAAAATCTTCAATCTGTATTTATGTGCAATGGTAATAAAGAGAGAAGGATTATTTTTAAAGTTTAAGGTGATAATATGAACAGTATTGAAGAATTATACAAAAACGCGCTGGAGCTAAAAAACAAAGGAATGTCAGATAAGGAAATATCCACAGAATTGCATTTATCCGTCAATACGGTTACCTGGCTTCTCGGAAAGGAATTTCTAAAGGAGAATAAAGTGCAGGATGTGAAGATTGGATGGAGAAGTATTGGGGTTTTTGGCAGCAGGATAGCTTCTATTTCTGATATCATCGTTGATATAATATCTGAAGAAGCCACTCTTTCAGATTTTTCAGTAGATTCAATTTTGGGAATCAATGTTAACGGCATTCCCTTTGCAACAATGGTATCTTATTCTCTTGACAAGGAATTAATTGTTTATCGACCACACCCGTCAAGAAAAGATGGCTATTTCAGCAGTAATTTTGCCGGAGTAAAAGGCAAGAGTATCGTGATCATAGATGATGTTACAAGCACAGGTGAAACTATAAGGAGAACAATAAAAGACGTGAGAAATGAAGGAGGCAAGGTTGCACTTGTTGTTGTTCTCACATCAAAACTTACCACAGACGAAATAGAAGGGGTCAGAATCAGATCACTGTTCAGGGCATCCCTCATTGGAACTATGTGAAATTAAATGCACTGGGTAGATTCGACAGTCAAAAATCAGGAAGGCCCTCAGATTGTTTCTACCGGTATCTCTCCTTCAGGACCAATTCATCTTGGAAATTTAAGGGAAATTATAACTGGGGATCTTCTCTTCAGAGGATGCAGGGACAAAGGACTGAAATCTGAGCTCATATATCTTGCAGACGATATGGACCCGCTCAGAAAGAAATATCCATTTCTTTCAGATGAATATGAAGCACAGGTAGGCAAACCACTGAGGCATATACCCGCCCCTGACGGAAAGGGGCTTTATTCTGACTATTTTCTTAATCCATTCATAAAATCTGCTTCAGAACTTGGTATTTTTCCACGTATCATTAAAGCGGGAGATCTGTACAGGGATGGGCAGATGGGGGAAGTTATAAGAATAGCCATCCAGAACATTGATAAAATCAGAAACTTAATTGAGACTATTTCTGGACGGGAACTTGAAAAGGAATGGTTTCCTTACAACCCTATTTGCTCCAGTTGTGGCAGGATTAACAGCACCAGTGGGTATGAGCTTAAGGGCGATCTGGTGTCATATACTTGCAAATGCGGTCATACTGGCGAATCAAATATATTTAAGGAAGAAGGGAAACTCCCATGGAGAATAGAATGGCCTGCAAAATGGAAAGTACTTGGGGTGACAATAGAACCTTTTGGAAAGGACCACGGTACGGTGGGAGGTTCCTATGACACCGGGAAGGCCATTGCCGAAAATATATACGGATATCCAGCTCCATTGCCATTAATGTTCGAAAGAATTCTTCTGAAGGGAAAAGGTGCTATGCACTCATCTACGGGAAATGTCATACCTGCTTCTGAAATTTTATCATTCTGTCCACCGGAAATAGTCAGGTTTCTAATGTCAAGAGTTCCTTCCACCAGACATATTGAATTCGACCCCGGCATGGGCTTTTTATCACTTATGGATGAATATCAGCGCATAGTAAAGGATCAGAAGCCGGAGGATTCAAGAATTGTGGAACTTTCCAGCCCATTTGGATTGGATAAGAAAGAGGTAATAGATTACCGCCATATTGCAACTCTTGTTCAGATTTATGATGACCCTAAAAAGATATTGAGTATTATCAAATCGACAGGAGTAGAAACTTCTCTGGAAGAAGTCTCAAAAACAATGCAGCTGGCCAGGCATTGGATTGTCACTTATGCTCCAGAATCGTTTAAATTCTCAATTCTTCCAAAAAATCAGCCGGTAAAAATTTCCGATGAGGAACGGGCGGTAATTTCAGATTTCATCACTTGGGCGCAGTTACCGGATACTCAATGGGATGCAACAAGCATTCACAACGCAATACACAGCATAATCAAGGAACACGGAATAGAACCTGCCGATGGATTCAGGATATTCTATTCCATACTCATTGGTAAAGAACGGGGACCAAGACTGGGTTTTTTCCTCTCTGCCATGGATAAAGGGGCTCTTCTGGAAAGACTCAAATTTGTCTGAATGTGAGAAAATACCGTTAAGGAATAATGAAAATAAAAATATATAAGAATAGCAAATTAACTGGCAATATGGAAAACAAAATTGTCATCAACTGCGCATTGCCTTATGCAAACAGTACACTTCATATTGGAAACATTGCCGGCTGTTACCTTGGCGGAGATATTTTCAACAGATTTTGCAGGCTTTACGGCAAAGACACTATTTTCATAAGCGGAAGCGATGAATACGGGAACGCCCACAACCATAAGAGCAGAGAAGGAAAACAAGACCCCGAAGGAAATAGTTGATTTTTATCATGAAGAACAAAAAAAGGTATTTGCAGCGCTTGACATACAATTCGATTATTTTGGAAGAACAACCAGCGAAATGCACACAAAATTTGTTCAGGAGGTTTATTCAGTTATCAAAAAGAAAGGATACATAGAAGAAATGGCCATGATTTCCCCATATTGTCCTACCTGCAAAAAATTCCTTCCCGACAGATATGTAATAGGAATCTGCCCGAGATGTGGAAATCCCACTGCAAGGGGCGATCAATGCGAAGAGTGCGGAAGGAATAACGATCCTCAGGATCTCATAGAACCAAAGTGCGCCATATCTGGAGATACTCCGGAATTCAAGGAGACAAAACATATGTTCCTTTTGCTTGATAAATTTCAGAATTTTCTCAAAGACTGGATTGAGTCACAGAGTTCATGGAGGTCAAATGTAAAGGCATTCTCACTGGGTTTCATAGATAGCGGACTAAAACCACGGGCAATAACAAGAGATATCGAATGGGGAGTCGCTGTTCCAGAGAAAGGTTATGAAAACAAAAGGTTTTATGTCTGGTTTGAAGCTCTTCTTGGGTATATATCAAATGCTCAGGAATTCTCAATTCAGAGTGGCAGAGAGAAACTCTGGTTTGATTATTATCACTCGGGGAAATCATATTACTTTATGGGAAAAGACAACATATTTTTTCACACCATAATGCTTCCATCAATTCTACAGGCATATGGAAATGGAATAGAGCTTCCAACAGAGATCATAGGGAATGAATATCTGAGATTCACGGGAAAGAAATTTTCCAAGAGCAAGGGAATAGGGTATAATGCCAATGAAATTCTGCAAATGGTGGACAAGGATTCTCTGAGATACTATCTTTCCTCAATACTCCCTGAAACCTCCGATTCTGACTTTACGCTTCAGGAGATGGTGGGAAAGGTCAATGGAGAACTTGCGGATAAATATGGAAATTATGCAAACAGGGTTCTTGCTTTTTGCATTAAAAAGAATATACTTCCAGAAAACAAAGGGGAACACGATACAAACGATTCGGAAGCCCTTAACACCGCAGCCAGCGTTTTTTCAGAATATTCAGGGTTGATGGAACATCTGGAATTCCGGAAGGCATTGAGCAAGTGGCTGGAACTTGTAAGTTTTTCCAACACATATTTCAACACAAGCCAGCCTTGGAAGCTGGTTGTCAGTGATCAGGAAAAGTGCAAAAAAAAGCTTTACATCTCACTAAAATTGCTTGATTATTGCACTGTTATGTTATCTCCATTTGTTCCATCCGGAACCTCGAGGATATGGTCATCATATCATCGTGAGGCAATGGATAAAAATGCAATTTTAAAACTGACAGAAAAAGTGGATTATGACATCAGAAGTTCTGAAATACCTTTCAGGAAACTGGAATTGCCGGAAGAGCCAAAGAATAACCTCAATCTCACGGTTGGAAAGATAACGGAAGCTGGTTTACACCCAAACGCAGACGGCCTTCTTCTTCTAAAGGTATCACTGGGCTATAAGGGTATAAAACTCGTGGCCGGATTAAGAAAATATTATGATCCTTCAACACTGGTTGGAAGGAAGATTATCGTGGTGGAAAATCTGAAATGGGCCAAAATAAGAGGTGAGGAATCACAGGGGATGCTTCTGGCAGCGCAGGATTCAAAAGGAGCGCACATAATAACAACTGATGAACCTGAGGGTACTCCCGTTAAAATTGGTGATCATGAATATAATGGTGAGCAGAAAATAGAAATTGATGATCTTAAAGCATATGATTTAAGGGTAGATATAAAGGATGGAAAATCAGAGATTACCGGAATAATAGGAAGAGATCGCCTTACATTAAGTGTAAATGGAAAGTCTCTGCTTATTGACGGAGGAGCACAGGATAAATCAACAGTTAGGTAATTCACAAACCTGATATAGCCCATATTTTCTACTGTCCCGCATCCATATGGCATATGGGTAATTTGCCTGAGTTTTTTATAAAAAGGTATACCGCCTCTATCAAACAATTCTTATAAAAAATCCGTCTTAACAATCACATCCCTATGAAAGAGCTATTGCTCTTTCTTGTAAGATAAATATTCTGTTTCAGGTAACTGGAATAATTTGCTTAATTAACTCTCACTATCCAAAGTGAATTAAATACTCTCAACAATCTCTCACTAAAAATTATAATCTTATTGTGATTGGGATCACGTTGTTTTCATATTCCATTATGGCAATATCCACGGGATCAATAATTTCCTTGGGCACATCAATAATAACTGGAGCCCCCATAGATATTTGCAAAGACCTTGCCCCTATAATTCTTGCTTTTTCAAACTTGGTGAGTGTCATAGAAATCATTGTAGTAAGAAGGTAATAAAAGAACGTATAATATCTTTGTGATTCTTCCGGGAGAACAAGGAGACCGTAATATTTAAGATATATCTCATAGGCCATCAGGGAAATAGTATATTTCACGATAAATAAGATTAATATTGTAAAATATTGTCTTGAAGATATTCAAAAAGCACTTAGAAATGATTAAATAGGGAGTAAATATTGTGGATATTACGCACAAGCCAAATGTAAAAAATCCAGTACTAGGCGGATAGGGTGAAAGAGCGATGGCTCAATGATGATCCACTATTTTCGTGCACTGGTAAAGATGGAGTTGTGAGGAAAACTCACTACTGACAAGTGAAATGGTGCAAACTTGTGGCTCGCCAATTTTCCAAATTTTAAATATACCGACAGTTAACCGAATAATTCCGGTTGATCCTGCCGGCGGCCACTGCTATCAGGTTTCGGCTAAGCCATGCGAGTCTAGGGATCGCAAGATACCGGCATACTGCTCAGTAACACGCGGATAATCTGCCCCCAGGTGAAGAATACCCTCGGGAAACTGAGGCTAATACTTCATAATCACTATATGCTGGAATGCTTTGGTGATGAAAGAATTTCGCCTGAGGATGAGTCTGCGGCCTATCAGGTCGTATGTGGTGTAATGGACCACATAGCCTAAGACGGGTACGGGCCTTGAAAGAGGGAGCCCGGAGATGGACTCTGAGACATTAGTCCAGGCCCTACGGGGCGCAGCAGGCGCGAAAACTGTGCAATGCGCGAAAGCGCGACACGGGAAGCCTGAGTGCCTTAACACAGTTAAGGCTTTTCTCAAGCCTAAAAAGCTTGAGGAATAAGAGCTGGGTAAGACGGGTGCCAGCCGCCGCGGTAACACCCGCAGCTCGAGTGGTGGTCACTTTTATTGAGCCTAAAGCGTTTGTAGCCGGATCCGTAAATCTCCAGGAAAATTCCTTCGCTCAACGAAGGACCTTCTGGAGAGACTGCGGATCTAGGGACCGGGTGAGGTTGAATGTACTTCTGGGGTAGGGGTAAAATCCTGTAATCCTGGAAGGACGACCGGTGGCGAAGGCGTTCAACTAGAACGGATCCGACGGTGAGGAACGAGGGCTAGGGGAGCAAACCGGATTAGATACCCGGGTAGTCCTAGCTGTAAACACTGCCCACTTGATGTTGCATCTCCGTGTAGGGGGTGCAGTGTCGTAGCGAAGGTGTTAAGTGGGCCGCTTGGGGAGTATGGTCGCAAGGCTGAAACTTAAAGGAATTGGCGGGGGAGCACCACAACGGGAGGAGCGTGCGGTTTAATTGGATTCAACGCCGGAAAGCTCACCAGGAGCGACCTTTGAATGAGAGTCAACTTGACGAGCTTACTCGATAGAAGGAGAGGTGGTGCATGGCCGTCGTCAGCTCGTACCGTAGGGCGTTCACTTAAGTGTGATAACGAGCGAGACCCCCATCTTTAATTGCCATCATGTTCGAGAGAATGTGGGCACTTTAAGGGGACCGCCAGCGCAGAGCTGGAGGAAGGAGGGGTCGACGGCAGGTCAGTACGCCCCGAATCTCCTGGGCAACACGCGCGCTACAAAGGACAGGACAATGGGCTGCGACCTCGAAAGGGGAAGCTAATCTCGAAACCTGTTCGTAGTTAGGATTGAGGGCTGTAACTCGCCCTCATGAATCTGGATTCCGTAGTAATCGCGGGTCAACATCCCGCGGTGAATATGTCCCTGCTCCTTGCACACACCGCCCGTCAAACCATCCGAGCTGGTGTTGGATGAGGCTTTGCTCATATGGGCAGATTCGAATCTGGTGTCAGTGAGGAGGGTTAAGTCGTAACAAGGTATCCGTAGGGGAACCTGCGGATGGATCACCTCCACAATAGAAAGGCGGGCCACAGGCACATTCATTTCACTTACCAAACTTTTTTTATCTTATATTTAATTATGTTCTAGAAGGTTAGATTTAATGGGTATAGAAGAAAGACTTGAAGAGGTACAAAACAAGGTTGAGCGAAGATTTTCCAACATAGGAAGAGGAAAATACGCAAGAATAATCAAACTTGCCAAGAAGCCAACTGAAAGCGAGTACATTAAGGTACTTTTGATTACAGGAGCAGGTATTCTGTTCCTTGGTTTTATGGGTTTCTTCATTTATCTTCTCATGTCCATATGGCCTAATTAGGGAAATGTGATTTCAAATGGAAAGTTCTGCCAATGAATTTAAATGGATTGATATCGAAGAGATCAACAAGGAAACAGGATGCGGTATACGTGAAGTCATACCTGTTACAATTAAGAATATTCAAAAGGGAAAAAGAAAATTCAATATAAAAGTCACTCCAGAAATTAAGGAGAAAGATCCTCTTATTGAGTGGGAAATTGGCATTATAGAAGGAAAAGATTTAGCTGAGCCAATACTTCCTAATGAAACAAAGACAGTAAGCAAGGAAATTGAACTTGATTCAAATCAGTCAAGGAGAGTTAATTTGGAAATCGGCACTCCCAAGGGAGGATACTTTGGAGATTCAATATCAATACAATTATCCATTGCATCAGAGGATGGGATTAATTCAGGCCGATGGAATTTTCAGTTTAAGTTAAAACCTACAATTATCGTAGTCAAAACAAATGTAGGAAATGAGCTGCAGGTTGCAAGAGATATGGATAACAGGGATGCAAGAGACATGGAGGAAAGGTTAGCAACAAACCCTGATGCAACAAGAGAGATTATGGCAATTATGTCTCCATACGAGGTCAAGGGTTATCTGTTTGTAGAAACAATGCATCCTGACAGAATTTCATATATTTCAAGGGGTATAAGAGGCTTCAAAGGTCTGGCTGAAGGTAGCATAGACATTGAGGAAATAGCTCACTATCTTATTCCAAAGCCAGCAGTTACTGGTCTTGAGCTTGGCTCATTTGTTGAATTAATCGATGGGCCATTCAAGGGTGAAAAGGCCAAAATTATGTCAATTGATTCCGGTAAAGAGGAGGTAACAGTCCAGCTTATAGAATCAATGGTTCCAATTCCGGTAACCGTAAGAGCAGAAGCCATACGAGTTCTAGAATCGGGAAAGAAATGAGACTGAAGGCAGAATCAAAAGAAAGTCAGGCAAAGTTTGTAGCTAAAATCAAAAAGCTTTTTGAAAATCCGGAAATGATAGTCCCTGAATGTAATACAGAGGGATTTTCCTGCCCTTTTGAGAAATACAAAAAGAAGATCATAAAAGCACATAAATCGGGCAGTTTTGATAAGTTTGCAAGATCAAACGACGAGTTTTTGAGGGGTCTCTCTGAAACAGAAAAAATCCTTGAAACAGAAAAACTGCCCTTAACCGGGGTCATAAAAACTCCGCTGGGGAGTCTAAACTATGTGAAGAGAGGAGATACAGATCCAATTGTTCTTGGCGGAATACAGAATTATGATAATGAACTCTGGAGATCGCTTGCATTTTCAAAGCTTATGAAACGGGGAAACATCAAGATATATACAAGCAGGAATTATTATACAGCATCGTGCAAAGGTCAGGGTCCAGGTATAGAATTTTTTAAGGATGTGCTAAATGAAAATGGGGTGGAATATAGTGAAAAAGATTCAGTTCTTCAGATTTCAGGAGAGGGAAAATACATAGATGTAATGCACTTCTCAGGCGTTATAATAAGAATTAACTCAGGGTCCAGAAAGAACACCGTTGCCTTACTTGCAAAACATTTCATATCTGCTGATATTTCAAGAGATTTCAACTTTGCTTCAGGTTATCTTGAAAAATGGAAGAACCGGGGGGAAAGGGACTTATTTAATGGTTATCTGGCAGGTTCTTTATCAGACAGAGACTTCATTGAAAAGATTATCTCACAGAGGATCAAAAGCGCCACTGATTCAGGTGCTTTAATAATAGGGGAAACAGAATTTAGCGATGTGAATGAGTTTATTAAAAAAAATGAAATTGATGCAGATCTAGGGGAAGTAATCAGCGGAGTTATCCGAAGTTTTGGAGGAATCTATATGGATGAGCCCAGTTCAAGAAAACTTCTTGAAATACTGTGGCCAAAATATTCATTTGAGATCCTGTCAGGGTTGTTTAATGGAATCGATAAGTCTGACGTTGCTTCATTGAAGGGAAATCCGCTTGAACAGATACAGGCAATGAGGGAGAAAATCAGACATGATGAAATTAAGGAAAATCTACATATGAAGCCATGGTCCCCAGATTCTGAGTTTTTGAAAGAGGTTATTGCAGATGCCAGAATACGGGGGGTCAGCGAGGCCATAAATCTCGGCGAAAGGACACAGAAGAAGAGTGACATACAGGAAGCAATACTTTTCGCTTTATACCTTATAAATGAAGGGGGAGACCAGGTTAAGTGGAAATTCAGTGAGGATATCCGGGATAAGGGTAAAAAAATGGAAGAGAGCATTAAACTTCTTATAAAGTGCCCGGAAGAGAATCTGGATGAAAATTTTAACAGTATGTCAGCTATGGTGAAATGATATGTCCAGACATGTGGTTTCAAAGAAGGAAATGAGGGAACTTTATGGTAGATTAAAGGATATAGGCCTTGAAGCACCATTCATAACCGAAAACCAGATTGAAGTTGAGGAAAAAAAGGGGAAAAAATTATACTACATAAGTAAAATACCAATAGCTCTTGAAGCGCCTGAATTTTATCCAACGGTTGAACTTCTTGACGCAATCAAACCAGGATTCAAAAACATTACAATTGACAATGGCGCTGTTCCCAGAATTCTGGGAGGTGCAAAACTTTTTGCACAGGGAATTGTGGAAATGGATATGGGAATTAAGTCTGGAGACACAGTTTTCATAAGGGGGTTGGATGGCAGATACATCGCCGTAGGAAAAGCTTCTCTTGACGCTGATAAAATCATGGAGACACGGAAGGGACCTGCAGCGGAGATACTTCTTCGAGGTGGACAGGAGAATCTCTGATCATTGTTTTATATATATGGTTGAAATTTCCAAAAATGAAAAACATGGAATCTGGAAAACAATTGATTCTGGTCATTCTTGTTTCCGTATTCTTTTTTCTAATTTATTCATATTACTCCATTTATAAATATTTGACACTCAATGCTACAGGTTTTGATCTGGGAATTTATGGAGCATCATTACACGGCTATCTTTATGGAAACTTTTTTTATTCCACTCTTCTTAACACAAGTTTTTTTGGGACACACTTTTCCCCATTCATTTATGTTCTGGCTTTTTTCTTCTGGATATTTCCGCACAATGCCACGATTTTAGTGTTGCAGAGTCTGTTAATAACTTTCACAGCTATTCCACTGTATCTGACTTATATGAAAATTGCTGGAAATGATAGCAAATTCTCAACTGTTTTCCTCCTAATTCTCTGTTATGAACTTTCACCATATTCCATAGGTCCCATTGCATTCGATTTTCATCTGATGGCGCTGATGCCGTTTTTCTATGCATGGGCTCTCTATTTTTTCGTCGCAAAAAAACCTGTGGGAGAGGGAATTTCACTTGCTTTAATGATATCTCTTCATGCATCATTCATAATATTTTTCTTATTTTATATGACTGCAACACGAATATCCCGGTACGCAAAGAGGGGTCTGTTTACAAGGATGAGGCAAAACCTGAAAAAGACAGTTTTACTGTTATCAATTTATATTGCGCTGATTTTTGTTGCAGCGGAATATTTCCTTATTGCTACAAATGTCAGGGACTTCTATGGGGGAACACAGTATGGAAATATTACGAGCCTTCATGCATTTCTCAATTACCTCAAGATCAGATATCGCATTACTTATTCATTGCAAAGCCTTGAAACATATTCATCAACAAAACTTGTCTTTCTTCTATTCGTAATAATACTGGGAGGTTTTTATGCAATATTTTCTCCTCTTCTTCTTCTGCCTTCAATACCATATTTCCTTTTCGCTTTCTTCTCTATGAATACAGCATATTTTGATCCGGGATTCCAGTATACTGCCATGCTTTCACCAGTCATATTTGCTGCAGCATTCGTGGGCCTTGCAAATATGAATAAAAGACAGAAAAATAAAAAATTCTTATTCCGGGTTCCTGGAAGAAAGGTCGCAACGGGCGTAATGATATCAGCAATTCTGGTTGTTGCCGGAATAGGATACTTTTCACCGGTAGGATCAACCATAGTATCCTCTTCTGGTAGCATCTTTTCGGGTGGGCTATCGGCACAGGTTTTGCCTTCAATTTACAATTTTCATGAAAACATGACCTCTGAAACTATTTTTGAACTGCGTGGAAATATTTCAACCAATACATGCCTCCTTACACAAAACAATCTTTATCCTGAATTCGATGCTTTTCCCAATGCATATCTGTTATATTCGTATACTTCAGTTGGCAATCTTTCTAATCTATATTCAAGGAATTTCACATATATTATAGCAGATAAATTCAGTAATTTTTACTATCAGAACGCCCTGGTGGGAACCTCAATGGCCAGATTTATTCAACACGCCGAATCCAGCGGACAATATTCTATTTATCTTGAGAAGTATGGAATAATAGCACTAAAAAGGAATTGAGTATCTGGATAAATTTGTATTTCCAATTGCAAATATTTATTTGTAAACATACATTACAATTCTATGGACGAATATTTGAAAGTTGGAGAACAGGCACCGGATTTTGAATCAGTGGATCAGGAAGGAAAGAAGATAAAGCTATCCGATTTCAGGGGAAAACCTGTAGTGTTGTACTTTTACCCAAAGGACAATACACCTGGATGCACGGCAGAAGCCTGTAATTTCAGGGACAACTTTGACAGCCTTAAGGATAAGGGTATAACGGTACTGGGAGTAAGTGTGGATAATCAGAAATCGCATAAAAAATTCCAGGAGAAATTCAATCTTAATTTCCCTCTTGTGGTGGATGACAGCAAGAAAATAACAGGTGCTTACAAGGCTAACGGCATGTTTGGCACTGCAAAGAGAATTACATATGTTATTGACAGAGATGGAAAAATAGCTTATGTTTATGAAAAGGTGAGTCCAAAAAACCATGCAACCGAGGTATTGGAAAAAATCAACGAACTGAATCTTCTAAAATAAAGGGTGAAGGGATTTACACATCCCTTACAAATTTGTATCCGTAGTGGATAACGCCGCTATGCCCGTCTTCTGAAATTTTTCTGAAAACAGACCTTACTCTGGTTCCTATTTCTATATCAGATGGCTGGGTATCAACAATCTGTCCGGTCATGGTTGGGCCATCATCAAGTTTGATCATTGCAAGGATATAGGGTCTCTGTCTGGTAAATGCGGGAGGCACGTCATGCACAATGGTGAAAGATATAACTTCTCCCTTTCCGCTCATTTCAATATCCTGCATTTTGTCAATGGAATCTCTGTGGCAAACAGGGCATATGTCCCGTGGCGGGAAATAAAGCTTTCCGCAATTTCCACATTTTTCCCCTACCATTCTATATCTATGATCCGTTTCTCTCCACATTCTCGATAGTTCTCCCATTTTACTCACCACCTAATATGTGCACTATTGAGGTTGAACCTGTGCCTGCAACACTGTGCAGAAGACCATATTCTGCATTTTCGACCTGTCTTTTGCCGGCCTTTCCCATAAGCTGCAGGTATCCTTCTACGAACTGGCCAACGCCGCTGGCTCCGTATGGGAATCCCTTTGCCTTTAGACCGCCTGAAGGATTTATTGGTATTTTTCCCTTAAGACCAATTTCTGAAAACACCAGGTCCTTTGCTTTTCCCCTCCCCGCAAAACCAATGTCCTCCAGTGCCATCACTCCATATATACTGAAGGAGTCATGAATTTCTGCAAATGATATATCATCAAGAGTAACATTTGCCTTTTGAAGAGCCTTTCTGGAAGCATTTACTGTTGATTTCATTGAATATAGTGAATCCCTGCTGTGCAGTGCAAAATACTCCTGCGAAATTCCGCTTCCAGCTATCTTTACTCCCTCTTTCTTCTCCTGCTTCATAAATTTTTCAGATGCAAGTATTATACTGGATGCTCCGTCACTTTGTGGCGCACAGTCCATTAGATTTAGGGGTTCTGCTACAGGTGTGGAGTTCATAGCCTGATCCATGGTGATTATGTTGGAGAAGTGTGCAATTGGATTCATGGATGCATTTTTGTGGTCATTCACTGAAATTGCTGCCAGAACATCCTTTCCCACACCGTAATCCTTCATATATTTTCGCGCAGAAAGCGCTGCCATGGCGGCAGGGGTACCTCCAAAAAATGCTTCCCATTCCCTGTCCAGTATTGATGAACTGATATCGATCATCTCGTTCCCATAAAGTTCAGTCATCTTTTCAACACCACCTACCATGACCAGATCATATTCTCCTGATTTAATGGAAAGATAGGCCTCGTATACTGCGGCTGCCCCTGAAGCCGTTGAGGCCTCAATTCTTAAAGTAGGCACATCCTCATCAGCTATTCCTGCATAATCTGACATTAATGCACCTATATTTTCCTGACCGCTGATCATTCCTGAAAGACTGTTTCCCATGTATATTGCATCAAGATCCTTTGTTCTCACACCAGAGCTTTCTATGGCTTTGAGTCCAGCTTCCACAGATATCTCTCTTAAAGATCTTTCCCACAATTCTCCATATTTTGATTCTCCTGTTCCAATTATAAATACATCATTACTCAATTGCATCACCAAATATTATTTTCTTCTTGAACTTTGCATAAACCGCATAGTCAAGCCATGTTACATCTGCAAGCATCTTCCTGATGGTCGGTGCAGATCCTCTTTCCATGTTCTTGATCTCATCTGTAACAGTTATATCAAAAGCATCTGATCCTGCTCCAGATCCAAAAGAAACAGCAAGGATCCTGTTTCCTGGCTCTGCAATATCCAGTATTGCTGACAGCCCTGTCATCATTGATCCTGAATATGTATTTCCGATAAATGGTGTCAGCAGGCCCTCCTTATACTGCTTCTCTGTGAAGCCAAGCAACTTTGCTGCCCTTGTGGGAAATTTGCCGTTGGGCTGATGGAATACTGCATAGTCATAGTCCTGCGGTTTCATTCCAACATTCTCCATGATCATTTTTGAAGCAGATATGGTATGTTTAAAATATGCAGGCTCTCCTGTGAAACGCTCCCCATGTGTAGGATACGGTTCACCCTCCCTCCTCCAGAAATCGGGAGTATCAGACGTAACCGAAAGGGTATTATTTATTTCAGCAATCACCTTTTCATTTCCAAGAATCATTGCCGTTCCACCGGCTGAAGCTGAATATTCAAGTACATCTCCAGGGGCTCCCTGAGACGTATCGGACCCTATTGCTAACCCATATTTTATCATCCCGGAATCAACCATTGCCTTTACATTCTGGATACCTGCGGTACCTGCTTTACATGCAAATTCATAATCTGCGGCAAACATGGGAAAATTTGCGCCAATGGCGGAGCTTACAATTGTTGCAGTTGGTTTTACAGCATAAGGGTGACTTTCTGATCCTATATATATCGCCCCTATATCCTTTGGATTTATCTTTCCCCTCTTTATTGCATTTCTTGAAGCTTCCACTGAAATAGTTGCAACATCCTCATCGGGAGATGGTACCGATTTGCTCAGAATGTATATTCCATTTTTAATGTTCTCCGGATCTTCTCCCCATACCCTGGCGATTTCATCAGGTTTAATCCTGAACCGGGGTATGTAAGAGCCATAACTGACAATTCCTGATTTTTTCATAGTTTCTCCCAAGATACTTATGATATTTAAAAATTGCTGAATCTCTATTCGGCGATTGACGAACTTTGTTAAATAAATTATTAAGTTGAATCAAAGTAATTGACTTGGATGCAATAGTGTTATTATAATAGTAGCAATATCTAATAACCAAAAAGGTGAAAAAATGGAGGAACTATCTCCAAATGCTAAAAAGGTTTATGATGCCCTTAAGAAGGTTGGCGCCGTATCAGATGATAAATTAAAAACTGCAGATGATATTATGAAAGCAGCGGGAGTTGGTAAAGCCATAGTTAGCGCAGCACTGCAGGAACTGACAAATAAGGGTATGGTAAAGAGAATCGCCAGGCAAAAGAGTGCCGGTTATTTTGTCACAAAATGATTAAGTAGTTACCAAAATTTAATTATCCCGTTACTCATATTAATTGGCAGAATATGGGAAGCATCATTATCAATGTAGACCGGGATAACGACTTCGGTGAGAAGGTGGGAATAAAGGGGCCCATCCTTGGTTACACTGAGTGTTATAATGCTGCGGTAAAACTTATTTCTGTAGATCCTGAGGATTCTGATGCAAACGCTCTTTTTGGTGCCCTTAAGCACTACGATGAGCTGCAGGCAAAGGGTGAAGATATAGAAATTTGCACCATTACCGGGGATGAAGATGTGGGACCAAAATCTGATGAAATTATCAGCAATCAGTTGGATCAGGTGCTGAAGGAAAAGCCATACCAGAGCGCAATTCTTATTTCAGACGGGGCAGAAGACGATTATATAATGCCTCTCATACTTTCAAGAATACCAGTGAGGTATGTTAAGCATATTATAGTGAGGCATAATCAGAACATAGAATCTCTGTATTATTACATAGTAAAAGCGCTGAAGGATAAGAAACTGGTAAGTAAATTCATAATCCCAATAGGTCTATTACTTCTTACTTACGGTATTGTTGAGCTTGGGGCAGCGATTTATTTAACTGCTATTGGGGCAATTGCCGGCCTTAATCCATCCTATTATGCAGGAGCCATAGTTGCTGTGGTCATAGGAGCTTACTTTGTTGAAAGGGGTTTCGATCTCAGAACGGTATTATCAGAAATGTTTGATGACATTAAGAAATATTCAGAAGAGGCAAGGATACTTTTCATTTCATACCTGGTTTCCATTGGAATTGTTTTAGTGGGTATTGCATCATCATATGTTTCCATAACCCGCTCCAGCGGAATTGCATTCGACAAATTTCTGGAATTTCTTGCGTATTTCAGCTGGTGGATATACGGTGCCGTATTCACCAGAGAAGTATTGAGGGCAGTGGATATGTATCTTGGGGAACAGAGAGACATTCAGCGGATCTGGTATGGATTAACATTTACACTTGCTGCAGAGTTTATTGTTTATGGGCTGCTCAATTATATTAGATATGTTCTAAGCTACGTGACCATATCGACTGCTTTCGACGGCGTTGTTTTCATGATTATGGGCATAGCAGTTGCAATAATAAGTGCGCTCGTTCACAGGCACTTCTCGAAGACAATGGGTGTTGGACATTCTATGCGTGATCAATGACGCTTACATATGAGAAAATTTGTAATTTATTGAAATTAGACCAGAAAAAGGACAAAGAATCAGCAGATTATATTCTGAAAATTCCTAATTATGGAGATTCTCTCCTGGATATTCTGAGATCACACTCAGGAAAAGAATTTTTTGTAATAGGGAACGGCCCTCCAGTTGAGGACCTGAATTCAATTTATGGCAAGGGAATCATAGTTGTCGCAGATTCGGCAATCTGGAAAATCAAAAGACCATATGTGCCGGAAATTATAGTAACCGATCTTGACGGGGACACTGAAAGAATTCTTGAATTATCCGATTCAGGGTCAATTGTGTTTGTTCATGCCCATGGGGATAATTTGCAGAAAATCAAAGAAATTATAAAAAAATTTAAGAGGCATTTTATTCCGACAACGCAGGTTCCCGGATACGAGGGAAACTTTGGCGGTTTTACAGATGGAGATAGAGCTGCTTATATTTCTAATTATCTAGGTGCCTCGAGAACTGTTCTTGTAGATTTTGATTTTGCAATTCCCCATGGGAAGCCGTGGAACGAAAGAAAACAGATCAAATTGGATATAGCCAGAAAGCTGCTTGAAGATCTAAGGGAAAAAAACGGGAAAAAGATCATTGGATTATGATATTTTAATTATCTTTCCATTTTCATATTTACAGGGAAAATCTACAATATCCGGAGAAAGGCTCAGAGAAATGTCCCTTCTTCCTCCTATCATTATCAACCTTTTCGTTCCTCTTCCCCGTCTAACCCTGTTAATTATCTTCTCCATATCATACGGTTCTCCAAGCAGACTCATCCTCAAAGCTTCTCCAAAGGCAATATCTTCATCTGCTGATCCGTCGGGCCTTCCTGATAAAACAATCTGAACATCCTCAAAATCCTGAAGTAGTTCCAAAGTTGCACTCATGTTTACAAAGGAAGCAATGAATATATCTCCAGTATCCTGAATTTTCCTCAATACCTTGGTACCGTTTGTTGAAGTGATTATGGCTATTTTTCCAGAAAAATCGTATCTCGACACATCGAACGGTGAATTATTCAAGTCAAATCCTGGAACCTTTATTCCATATTTCTCTCCAACGGTAACCGAATTCTTAATTTCAGATGCAACTGATCTTGCCTCTGCGGAGGTTAGTGCGGGAATTACATATTTTGCGCCGGAATTGAGAATTAGAGGAATGGTTGTTGTTGATCTGTAAACGTCTACCAAAACTTTGGGGGATTTGGAATATTCGCTGGTTCTTCTTCCCTCGACTATGCTAACCTTCATATTTTTGTCCATGGTATATTTTCAGGAAAGTATTAAAATAAATCCAGCATCACGGAACAGGTAAAGATTATGGCACAGGAAGTTAAAACCATGGTAGAAGGGGGCAAGGCCACCAGCGGTCCACCACTTGGTCCGGCACTAGGTCCACTAGGTCTCAATCTGGGGCAGATTATTAAGGAAATAAACGAGAAAACAAAGGATTTTCAGGGCATGCAGGTTCCAATAACAGTTACCGTAACAGACCCTGCGAAAAAAACATATGAGATAAAAGTTGGAATTCCACCCACTTCAGCTCTGCTTAAAAAAGAACTTGGAATAGAGAAGGGATCTGGAAAAAGAAAGGAAACAGTCGTTGCCAACGCAACACTTGAAGCCATAACAAAAGTGGCAAAATCAAAGATGGACTCAATGATGTCCAACGACCTGAAGGGAGCTGTACTTGAAGTTCTGGGAACCTGTTTCAGTCTGGGAATAAACGTAGAGGGAAAAACGGCAAAGGAAGTTCAGGAAGAAATTCTCAAGGGAGAGATCAAGGTATCCTGAATAAACAAAAAGGTTTTTAATCGAATGCCAATGCAGTTGACACTTGAACCCAATTGTCCACTTTTGTTAAATTAAAAATGGAGTATGGGTTAGAGCCCGCTAATACTGCAATTTTGCAGGAGGGATTAAATGACAGGAAAACTGGAAGAGAAAATAAAGGAAGCTAAAGCAAACGGAAAGGAAAGAAAATTCCTTGAAAGTTTGGAACTGGCCATAAACCTGAAGGACTTGGATCTGTCAAATCCTAAGAACAGGATTAACGATGAGGTCGTGTTGCCAAAAGGGAGGGGCCGTGAGTATAAGGTCGCAATATTTGCAAGCGAAGAAATGAGACAGAAAGTGAAAGGTACAATTGATATCTCTTATGGGCCCGAGGACCTCTCAAAGTTTGCTGATAACAAGAAGGATTTTAAAAAGATTGTAAATCAGGTTGAATATTTCATAGCAGAATCAAATTTAATGGCCACAATAGGAAAATCCCTGGGTCAGGTATTGGGTCCCAGAGGAAAGATACCAAGACCGGTTCCACCGGGTCAGGATCCAAGTTCCATGATTGGAGTTCTAAAGAGAACGGTAAGGGTTAGAACAAGAGACAAAAAAACTTTTCATGTGCCAGTTGGGACAAGGGCAATGCCTGAAGAAGATGTTGGAGCGAACATCAGGGAAGTTTTTAAGAGAATTATAGGGAAACTTGAAAAAGGAAGCTCAAATATTGATTCAATTTATATTAAGACCACAATGGGTAAAGCAGTAAAATTAGATTTGGGTGATTTGAATTGACCGAACCGGCAAAATGGAAAGTAGAACTTGTTAATCAGGTCACTTCTGAAATGGATCAAAGCCCAGTTTCAGCAATAGTAAGCATTAAAGGCATCAGAAATAAACAGCTTCAGCAGATAAGAAGATCACTGAAGGGAAAAGCGAAATTGAGGGTGATGAGAGGTACCCTCGTTGAGAAATCACTTGAAAACGTCAAAAAGGATCACATAGGCGATCTGAAAGAGTTTATTTCTGGGCAAATAGCATTAATAACCACTGAAATGACACCACAGAAGCTTTATGCATCTCTGGAGGGTTCAAAACAGAAGGCCGCAGCCAGAGGAGGAGAAACCGCCACTGAAGATATAATTATAGAAGCCAAGGAAACTCAGTTTCCACCTGGTCCAATGATCAGCGAGTTTCAGAAGGTCGGTTTGCAGACTGCCATAGAAAAGGGGAAAATAGTAATAAAGAAAGAATCTGTTTTTGTTAAAAAGGGAGAGAAGATTTCAAAGGAAAAGGCCAAAATTCTGGAGAAGCTTGAAATTCACCCTATTACAGTTGGATTGGATGTCGTATCTGCATATTATGATGGGCTGATATTCAAGGCAGATGTTCTCTCAATCACACCGGAATTTGTCATGGGAGAAATTGCAATGGCATTTTCCAGAGCAAAGGTACTTGCAGGATCGGTAATGTTTATTACTAAAGAAATCGTTCCTGAGCTTATAATAAAGGGCAGACTTCAGGCAGAAAGCCTTGGGATGGAAGCAAAGTTCCTTGATGAAAAGGAAATGGGAAACCTTATTATTAATTCAAGAGCAGCTGTGCAAAAAACAGAAACCAAAGAAAATGCACATAAGGAAGAATTAAAAGAGGAGAAGAACGAAGAAAAAGAAGCAGAAGACGCCACGGAAGGATTTGGCGCACTATTTGGGTAAAGGAGGAAAAAGAAATGGAATATGTATATGGAGCACTGTTGATTCATTCAGCAGGAAAAGAGATAGACGAAGCGAACCTTAGGAAAGTGATGGAAGAAGCAGGGGTAAAAGCTGATGATGCCAGGCTTAAAGCACTGGTATCAAGCCTTAAGGAAATTAACATCGAGGATGTCATAAAGAACGCCTCCACACAGCAGATTGCTGCTGCACCAGCTCATGGTCATCACGAAGAAAAGGCAGCTGAAAAGAAGGAAGAGAAGAAGGATGAAAAGCCAGAGGTCTCAGAAGAAGATGCAATGGCAGGGCTCAGTTCGCTCTTCGGATGAAGATATAGATGGTACTGAAGGAATTTTTGACAGGGCTTGTAAAATATATACTCCCTGTCCTAATTCTAATTATTTCTATATTTATATATCCAAACTTCCTGTGGCTGATTATCGGTCTCGTCTGGATTATGATTGATCTGTTTTTAGTCATAATGACAATGAAGGGCGACGACAAAAACACCATGGCCTGATAAAAAATTATATATTTTCAAGCTATTCAAGAAGGCAAATTTTTTATTTGTTCATAATACACCGTATTGTCTTTATTTCATTTTGATATAATAAAAGCATATTAAGGAGCTATATGTTAATTCAATTGTTTTCATATAAATCAGTTAATTAATATAAAATTTGAGTTTTTGTTTTCATTTATTTCGTCAAGTATATGCTTTCAAGTATTATACACATGATAAATGCAGTGCGCCAGGAAACTATTATTTGTGATGGAAATGACTCATCACTGATCTCACTCATACATGTGTACATTAATCCCGTATTCTGCAACTTTTAGTTGTTTGATTTTTTCTTGAAATGGTAAGAAGGCGATTCTTGATATCCATTTTGCTTATTGTTTCGCAGTTTGAATTCAGTAGAAATCTTGAGTAGTAACTCCACTTAACATTAATGGGATGGTGATAAAATCAATATATTTATGCAAATAGTTAATCTTTATCGTATTACTCAGGGGAAGTGGCATGTCAATTCATGTTTAAAATGGTTTTTCAAGATTTGCATAAATATACGCATATCTATTTTCACTTTCATCGCTCGAATGAGTAAAATACTTCTCGCATATCAATGATGAATCGAAGTTTTTCATTAAGTTCCTGATTTAATAAAATTACACCAAAGAACTTAAATACTGATTTTTTTTTCGTGTTAATACATGGAACTAAAATATTATATCATAAGAAGGTTACTTGTTTTAATACCAACACTGTTGGGTTTGTTACTTCTTACTTTCATACTTTTGGATGCTTTACCTAAGTCATTCCTCATAGAGCAGTTCGTTAACCATAAACTTCCAATACCAGCACAAAATCTGGAGAAACAACAGGCAATTACAACCTTAGGGCTAAATCTTTCTCCCCCGGAGCAATTCCTGATTTATGTTAATAACCTGATACATGGCAACTGGGGATTCATGTATCCTAATTCAGAGGGATATGGATCATACTACAGCGGTCCGGTTTTAGCCGGAATAATGGAGTATTTTCCTGTGACTCTGGAAATAGCAATATTTGCAGTAATATTTTCCATTGTAATAGCCATACCTCTGGGAACATATATAGGTTCAAAACCAAACTCCGTTTCAGATCAGGTTGGAAGGGTATTTTCCCTCAGTGGTTATGCCATGCCTACATTCTTTCTTGCACTGGTTCTTCAGATAGCTATAAATCCTTACTTCCCTTCTTTTATTTCAGGTCAGGGGTATCCAAGCTATACGCACCTGAGCTGGATAAAAAGTATATCTGGTACAGAGGTGTCCACACCAACACATATGCTCGTATTTGATTCGCTGCTTCATGGAGACTTTTCACTGGCAGCAGTGGCATTCGGTCACCTGGTTCTTCCAGTTCTGGCTCTTTCATATGGTTTCCTTGCAGGCCTTTTAAGATTTATCAGAGCTGGAATGGTTGATGCTTCAAATCAGGAATACGTTAAAACAGCAAGGGCTAAAGGTGTTCCTGAAAAACAGGTTTTGAGAAAGCACGTTAGGAAAAACGCCCTTCTGCCTTCCATAACTGTATTCGGCCTTGTATTTTCAGGATTACTTGGAGGGGCTGTTGTTATAGAGGAAGTGTACGATTTAAACGGGTTAGGAAGGTTTGGTCTGTCAACAGTTTCAGGGGGCTATATTCAGTTCTTTGGTATACTTGGAACCACACTGTTTTTTGGAATAGTGCTTGTTATGGCGAATTTGATTGTGGACGTTCTATACGCATTGATGGACCCTAGAATTAGATATTGAGGTGATATAAAGTTGGAAACTGTAAATATGATCCCGGGTGCGAATAAGGAAGAGAAAAAGAGAAATCCTAGATTAGAAGATATTAAGGACACAGCCAAGCTTTTAGTAAAGAACAAGCTTGCTTTGACAGGGTTAATTATATCATCGTTCTATATTTTCTTTGCAATTCTTGATGTAATTTATCCACAATATTTGGGTGTAGGACCAGGAGTGGTAACTACTCTAACTCGATTTACTGGACCTAACATTGTCCTTGCGCCACCAACTGATCCTACCTTTTCAAAAGGTTGGTATTATTTTCTGGGGACAACATATGCAAATATCCCGTTGCTTCCAGCTATGCTTGCCGCTTTATATAATGATATTTGGGATTCCGCAATAGTAGTAGGTTCTGGCGCTGTAATTGGTATATTAGTTGGTACATTTTCAGGGTATTTTGGAAAAATTGTGGACGAACTGGTTATGAGGATTACTGATATCTTCTTCAGTATTCCTTATCTTATATTTGCTATCATAATGGTTACAGTATTAGCAAGGGTTTTTGCAGCAGATAATATAACGATTCCGCCGTTAACAATTATATCGGTGTCACTTATTGTAATATGGTGGCCCACTTACGCAAGGTTGACGAGAAGCATAACGCTTTCAGTCAAATCTCAAAAATTCATAGAAGCTTCAACGGCATCTGGATCATCGAGGGTAAGAAATGTAGTTGTTCATGTGATTCCAAACGTTCTATCACCTGTATTCGTTCAAATATCACTTGACATAGGAAATGTAATACTACTGTTCGCAACTTTGGCATTCCTTCCACTTACATTTTTGAATTTAAATGAATTCACCCCGGAACTTGGCTCAATGATTAGCAGTTCAGAGACATACATGCTTGGTCCGGGATGGTTCTCAGCAGTTATACCGGCAGTATTCTTGCTTATATTTACGATTTCAATAAATCTGTTCGGAGACGGACTGAGAGATGTTTTAGACCCAAAACTGAGGAGATAATAAAATGATTACACAGGAAGAAATTAAAACAGAACAGGGCAAAGTACCGTATATAGAGGTCAAAAATCTGGTAACAAGATTTTTCACATCTAAGGGAATAGTAAAGGCTTTAGAAAACGTCTCCTTTAAGATATATCCGGGGGAAGTATACGGTCTGGTGGGAGAAAGTGGATGTGGTAAAAGCGTTACATCTACTTCGATTATGGATCTTATACCGGATCCGCCAGGCAGAATTCTTGATGGAGAAATATTCATTGATAATTTTAATATTTTATCAGACCTGAAATCTCTTGCAAAGATAAAGGTCCGTTCAGAAACAGATGTAAAGATAAAAAGAAATAAGAGTGCAATAAAGAGGCATAATTTTATACTCTCTAAAATCAGGGGAAATAAAATCTCAATGATTTTTCAGGAACCATTTCTCGCTCTGAACCCTACCATATCTATTGGAAAACAGATTTCCGAAGTTATCTTGCTCCACAATATCATCGGTATGGCTGATTCTATAATCAAAAGAGAAACAATGAAAACAACCGATGTTGATGAGCTTCTTGAACAACTTGCAGAGATAAACGATTATTCTATGAGAAAGAAGATTATTAATCAGTGGACCCGAAATTTTGGGATACCTGACTTGGAAGCTTCAATAACTTCTCTTTTGGATCATGTCACCGATCAGAAATATGTTGCTGAACAAATAGCTCATATGATAGAGGAAAATCAAAGGGAAATTAATATTGATAGAATTAAGGAAATAAGGGATTATTATACAATTGAAAGAAAAATCTTTGAATTGACACTTAATCAGATTCAATTTGAAAGGACTGGAGAAATAAAGAAAGCTCAGGAGGCAAAAGCAAAGATAAGAGCCTATAAAGCCATGTCAAAGAAAAAGTACTTTAAATTAAGGCTTGAGATGAGGTTCTTCAGCAAAAGGGTTCTTGCAATATTTCATAAAGAAGCAAGAAGACGGGTACTTGAACTGCTTACGCTTGTTAACCTCGCCGGACCCGAAGTGGTTATAGATGAGTACCCTCACGAGTTAAGCGGGGGAATGCAGCAGAGGGCAATGATTGCCATGGCTCTGGCATCCAATCCTAAAATGCTAATTGCGGACGAACCAACAACAGCTTTGGATGTAACAACTCAGGCTCAGATACTTGAACTAATAGGAGAATTGAACAAAGTTATGGGAATGTCTGTTCTCTTCATCACACATGATCTTGCAGTAATAGCAGAAATGTGTAACAAAGTCGGGGTTATGTATGCAGGTAATATAGTAGAAGAGACCACAACTGAGGAGATATTCAATGATCCAAAGCATCCATACACAGTTGGTCTTATGAATTCGCTTCCCAGAGCAGACAAGAAGCGGGAAAAAGAACTGAAGTTCGAGACTATTCCAGGGAACGTTCCAAATTTGATAACGCCTCCACCAGGATGCAGATTCCATCCAAGATGTAAATTTGCTATGGATATTTGTTCTCTGAAAAAACCTAAGCTCACTGAAGTCTCGGAGAATCATAAGGTAGCTTGTTTCCTGTATTCCAATGAATCGGAGGATGATGTCGCATGATGAACTATGATGAGCCCAGAACAATACTATACGTTTCTCATTTAAAGAAGTATTTCGAATTAGCCGGACTGGTTAGAAAATCAAAAAATTTCGTAAAGGCAGTAGATGACATTAATTTCGAGGTTAAGGAGGGTGAGACCCTTGGAATCGTCGGAGAGACAGGTTGTGGAAAGACAACCTTGGGAAGGGCTATCCTAAATCTAATTGAACCCACAGACGGTGATGTTTATCTTGACATACCTGAGGAAGATCTAAGGGAAATACAAGCTCTCGAAAGAAAAATTAGCCAGATATCTGAGGAGACTGGAGAGATCGATAAACAGGAACTATCACATCTTAAATCAGATCTTCATCAATTTAGAAAGAAATATTCCCTCACCGAGATTAGCACCAGAAAGTTGAAGGAATACAGAAAAATTATGCAACCCGTTTTCCAGGACCCTTTCAGTTCACTGGACCCGAGAAAATTGATTAAAGATTCAATTGCAGAGCCTATGAAGCTGTTAACGGATATGACTCCAGAGCAAATTCAAGATAAGGCGCTTAGTCTGATCATGGAAATAGGTCTGAGTGAAGATCATCTGTACAGGTTCCCGCACGAATTTAGCGGAGGCCAAAGACAGCGACTGGTTATTGCAAGGGCAATAAGCATTGAACCTAAATTACTTGTTCTTGACGAACCCACATCAGCACTCGATGTTTCAGTTCAGGCACAAATCTTGAATATACTTAAGGAACTTCAAAAATCAAGAAACATGACATATATCTTTATTAGTCACCATCTGAGCGTTATCAGAATGATGTCGGACAGAGTGGGCGTCATGTATTTGGGCAAAATGGCAGAGCTCGCTGAAACTGAGGCGTTGTTTACAGATATGCTGCATCCATATACCAAAGCACTGATGTCTGCCATTCCAATACCTGAGCCTAACATCAAGAGGGAGAGAATTGTTCTTGAGGGAGAAATTCCAAGTCCGGCTAATCCACCGAAGGGATGTTATTTCCATTCAAGGTGTCAGGTCGCTATGAGAAATTGCGGCTGGTCTCCCAGAGATATGGGAGAATCCTTGAGGCTTATGCTTGATCCATATAGGAACCAGGAAGTTCAATCACTACCAAACTTTGCTGAAATCCTCAGTGATGAGAGGGAAAATACCTTGGAACTCGTCATTGAGGAAGGGTCAAAATACGATATGGAAGAGGTTATCAGAGGGTTAAAAGCACTGGTGGAAAAGGAAGCAGCAAGGCCAAAGGGGGTAAGATTCAGCGCTATAACTGAAATAGTACCTGGGGATGATCCAAATACGATTGTAATTAAAATGCTTGAACAATCAGTTCCACAACTCAAGGAGGTTAGAAAGGGCCATTTTGTTTCCTGCCTGATATATGACTACAACTATTGGGAGAAGGAAGGAAAAACAGGAAGCGGGGAAGATATGAGTGAAAGATCCAAAGTCTATCCAACTGCTAACTAAGGAAGAAAAAAAGTCCAAGGCAGTCAAAGACATATCGTCAAAGGATCTTACAAGGAAGGAATTATTCCTCTATATTTTTTCTGACTTTTTTAGAATATCCTATTTAGTGCTGTGTCTTTTCATAGATGCCCTGATACTGGGTCTGCAGGTGTTCAATATAGACGACTCAATATTTAATCTGTCAAAAGTTGGTGGAAACTATCTACAATATTATTATATGTATGTTATATATCTATTTCTTATAATTATATTGATGGAAATAATAGCAATTTCACTAGAACGCAGATTTTATAGAAGAGTTTTCTATAAGCCGCTGCTGAATCCGAAGTTCAGGTAAGTCTTTCAGGCGCACTTCACAATTTTTTTCTTATCCACATATTCTTGGACCCTACGAACCTTATCACATTGGTAATTTAGAAAAGATAAAGTTTCGATAATTAAAGAAATAAATAGTAATCTGAAAGTGTAAATGCGCTTTTCCGGGTTTGAGTTCAAGGAAATATTTAGAACCATAACAACGAAATTTTATGGGAATGGATCCATTTTAATTCATGAAAACATCTTTTTCTTAGTGTTATTGAATGTAAAATTTTATCTATCCATATTCTACATAGAAGATATTAAAAAGCGATCAGGAAATAAGAATGCCACTTAATCCAAAACTTCTCAATGGAAATTATTACCTCTATCGCGCAACAAAAAGAGATGGCAGATCAACAGGAAATTCAAAAAAGGTTTCCAAACACAATGGCAGAATAAGAGAGAACGGTAAAGTTGAAGCACATCACAGTAAACGTTCCATTTATGACTACAGAAATTCGCAGCTTTTCTATTCCCTTTCCAGTCATCTGATTGAAAGCCTCAGGAAACATTTTCCTGAAACACGAGAATCAATTTATACACTCTCACGGATCAGTTTCATTGATCCGGTTCCCATGGGGTCTGAAAGGGGGAGATTGGATATACTTCACATAAATACACTCAGGGGTGTTCACGATCAGTCGCAAGGAAGCCCAATCTTTAGGGGTGGGAGGAATTGCAACACCATTATATATTGAATTACCGGATCAGTGTGGTGCTTGAAACCTTCCAGATAAAGCTGCTTCCCAAATGATCAGAAGGAAGCATTGATTGATACCTTTGTAAGATTCAATGGTGCATGTAACTTTGTCTCCATGATAGCATTTGAAAAGAAACTTTACAACAGAGTTTTTCTCCAGAAAGTTGTGTATAAGGATATAAGGAAAACATTCGATCTTGCAGCACAGCTAACCATCAGAGTCATAGGGAAGGTTGCTGAAATGTATGGAACTGATAGAAATCATTTCCATGAGTTCAGAGATTACAGTTCTATTGTATATGATCAGAGAATACTGAACTTCAAAGGTATGGATAAGGTGAGTATCAACACCACAAGTGGAAGAATCCGGATACCCATGACCATTGAAAAATATGGTCAAATACCCTTGGAAAGGATAAGAGGGCAATGTGATCTCATCAGGAAAAACAAACTGTTCTGCCTCATGGTTTCAGTTGAGGTTCATGAAGAACCGGTCATTGAACCTGAGAATAACACAGACATTGACATGGGCATCACCAATATTGCAGTGGATTCCACTGGCAGATACTATTCCAGTAATAAGATCAGGGAGATAAGAGAGCATAATGCTTACCTTCGTTCCTGACTCCAATCTGTCGGAACGAAATCATCAAAACGTCATATGAAGAAGCTCTCCGGGAAGGAGAGCAGATTCGTCAGGAATACCAGCCACGTAATATCCAGTGAGATCGTGCATGAAGCCAAAGGCAACTCTTCCACCACTGCCATGGAGAATCTCGAAGGCATAAGGATGGGGACAACCGTTATGAAAGGAAAAATGTACATCCACAACTCGTGGTCTTTTCACCAGCTCAGGTCGTTCATAGAATACAGGGCAAGGGAAGCAGGAATTCCAGTCATCGTGATCGATCCACACAACACCAGCAGGGAATGCCCAAATTGCCATGCCATAACTAGGAAGAACAGATCAGAACGATCCCGGTTTAGATGCATTTCCTGTGGCCTTAATGGAGAAGCGGATCTCATTGCATCTCTCAACATCAGAAACAGGGCTGCTGTCAAACAGCCTATTGTAGCCGGGTGCTATTTTTGATCATTCGATCCACCCAGTTGCAAGGCCAGCGTGCTTCAGCCGTTGGTAGTTGACCAGATTGGATCAGACACGGTATCCCGGTACTTTTTTTCAGGAACTTATGTCTGATTCAAAAAGTTCTCGTTTGATCTGTCATCTATATTTTTCTGATTTGAGAACATTGATATGGCCAAGGCCAAGCAAAATCCAGATCACATATATATTCCGCAGTTCTACATGGCTTTATTGTTCGATGTTGGGAGATACAATCCGGTGTTTCTCAAAACTCTTTACAAATCCATGAGGGATGTAAAGTCACATAGTAAGGTTCTTCAAGAGATTGATTTCCATGGAGGTTTTGTGCTGTTCGTGGGGATGCATCATACGATCTTACCGAGATCATGGGTTCAGGCACGGATTTTATCATGCGACTGAGTAGGAATTCAGAAATCATAGATTACGGCATGCATCTGACTTCCAGCTTCATGTATAGTGACCGTGGAATTTTGTGCGGTTTCAGGAAGAACGAAAATTACTCCATATACATGTACCTGGATCAGTCACTGATGGCAGAGGAATCAAGTGTCTGCATAAAACTCATATCAAAGGTGAAGAGAGAGCAGTTCTGGTTCAGGGACGCATCAAAACGATTAGGAAAGATATCTATCCTTTCAAACTTAAGAGATGAACCCGATTCAATATACATGATTTACAAGCAGATGGAAGAGATAGGGCAGTCATTTGACTCCACTAATAACAAAATGGAGAACGACAAAACAAACTTGTGAAGTGATGAATCTGTTAGGGGATAGTACTTCATATCGTTTTTATCTCAATACTTGTATTACGGCATCTTTGTCCTCATACAGGCCACCGATCTCATGGTAAAAATATCTGTGAAGGAGGTAATTATCAGGAACTCAAGGTTATATATGGTACATGATGAAAGGAGAGAGATAATGAGTGAAGTGCCCGTATCAGTGGAAAATCCGGATAAAATGCCTGGAACGAATCTATTCTTTAAATGGTTACTATTGGGGATATAAAAGTGTGTAAAGTAATAATAAAATGGAATATGAAAAATAACTTTCCACATATAATGGCAGGTAAAGTATATATAGGATAATTTTGTTATTGCCAGAGACTCTATAAAGGAGGAAAAAAATGACAGACGAAGAAAATAAAATGGAATCAGGTCATGATGATATCATGCCACCTACTGGGTCCTCGGGCTCCAGTAATACAAAGTGGATAGCTATCATCATCGTTCTGGTTGTAATAATAGCGGGTTTGGCAGTCGCTTATGCCATTAAACCTACCACCACAACAACGACTACAACGACAACCCCCACTGTAAGCACAACGACAACAGGGCAATCATACAGCTTTAAAGTAGCCAACATTCCGAGCTTTAAGTATCTGAATGTGTATTATGGAGATGGAACATCGAAGAATATTACTTCAGATCCAAGCAATTTGAGTTTGCAGCACACATATAACTACCCTGGTAGTTACATAATGTATTATACCGGAGAATTTACATCTGCAAATCCAACACCTAATGGACTGGTAGCAATAGTTCCACCGAATCCGACAGTTTCTGAAAACGCATCAGTGGGATTTGCAACACCAATTGACGCATACTCCACAGGCGTTGTTGGTACATCTGAGAACATATTCTCAACAAACGCAAGCATGACAAATGTTTCACTTGGAATTGGTTATTATACGCCACCAGCAAACACAGCATTCTCTGTTTACGGGCAAACAGTTTCAGTTTTGGAAGCATCATCGCTTTCCAACAAGGAAATTGCAATGTATAATGTCCCATATACATTCAGTTCGGCTACCTGCTCTTATTCCACAACAACAGCGGCCTCAATACTGAATCTTACAAACCTGAGCACAGGATACTATCAGGTTGAAATCCAGACATTAACAGGAATGGTAAGTTCAACTGGTCTTGTTTCCAATTCGAATACAACAATATCATTCTATGACTTTGCAGTATTTGCATACAACACAATAAGTTATCAGCAGGCAGTTACCGTTAACACAGTTTCTGGAACATTCGTAAATGCAGAGCTAGAAACAGGCGGGTTCAGAACACTTGATCCAGCACTTGCATATGATACTGTAAGCGATGAAATATTGTCCAATGTGTACAGAACACTTACAACATATCAGGGAAGTGACTCCTCAGCCTATGCACCCAACCTTGCAGTTCGTTTACCAAACCTCACAAATGGCGGTGTAAACAACAACTATCATAATTACACGCAACAGGTCAATTCAGCCATTGCAGGTTATTCTGCACCAGCCTATGCTGTAAACATAGCTCCTGGAGAGAACTATACGTTCTACATTAACAATAACTCAGAATTCCAGAATGGAACTGCAGTTACTGCATGGGACGTAATGTATTCATTGACAAGAGACCTATTATTCACAGCAAACTCTGCTAACCCGGGATGGATTATAGCTCAGTATATACTTCCAGGTGACTATTACACAAGTATGAGTTTCTGGAACATAACACAGAATATGACAGTTAACAACGCAACGAATTCAATAACAATACACTTCCAGCACCCGATGCCTGAAGCTTTAGTATACGAAATATTCTTTGCCTCAGGAACATACATAACAAGTGCAACATGGCTACAGCAGCAGGGAGCAGGTATTACATGGGATGCGGCAGGATTCGCTTCCTATATAAAGTATGGAAATCCTGCAAACTGGAACACAAATGTTCAATTTGCAGTAGATGCCAACGGTCCATATGAAATATTCAGTGAATCACAGAACAGTAAAGTAGTGCTTGAAGCAAATCCTCATTTCGTATCACCAAACAAATGGGTATTAGCGCCAACAATCAAATTCGTAAACATCGAATACATAGCCAGTTCATCAACGACATATCTGCTTCTTTCAAGCGGACAGGCTCAAGCTGCTGGAATTCCAACATCAAGCTGGAATGAAGTTCAGGGTTTGGAAAAATCTGGAACAGTATTTGCAATTGGAAGCCCAACACTTAATCTCTTCTGGTATAACTTTAATGCAAACGTGAACCTGACTTTGACTGCACAGACAGTTGCAACTGTTAATATGCCAAGCAATCTGTTCGTAAGTCTTCATGCAAGAAGGGCATTTGCATACGCATATAATGAAACACAGTACCTGAATGAAGATGTTGGTAATGCACTGTTTAACACAACGTTCGGTCAGGCATATGCAGGTATGCTTGCACAGGGAATGCTTGGGTATCAGTCCATATCTCAATTGAACAACCTTACACAGGGAGTTCCATACTTCAACCTTAAAATGGCAAGAGAAAACTGGAACATTACAATGAGTAAGGATGGATCAGTTCTTGGTCTATCAATGTCTGGCGGTAATGTAATGTATAATGGCAAGAAACTTGTCATACCTATATACATATACTCAGCAGACCCAGTTGATCTGGCAGGTGCAACAAGCTGGGGAACATACTTACAGTCTGTCATCCCAGGTGCAACATTCCCAGTTGAAGTAACAGCTTTCCCAACTCTATTGGCAAACCAGTTACAGGGACAGAATCCTATGCCAGTGTATTTGCTTGGATGGGCTCCTGACTATCCGTTCCCGACTGATTATCTTGGACCCATGGCATTACCAGTAAACTCATCAACCTACCCTGGACCAAACGATATGAACCCATGGTGGTTTGAAAACAACACGTCTAACTCAATGCACAACACTGCAACTGCTAAGAGCCAGGCAAATAACCTTACAGATATGATCAACTGGTACTACAAGGGAGCAGTATCTCCATCAACCACAACTGCGTTGACATACTTCCACAAGATGAATGAAATGTTAATCAACATGACATTCTATGTGTATGTTTTGCAGTCGTATTCTTGGACGGTTCTCTCCACTAAAATAAACGAGCAGCAAGCCAAGGAATATCAGTTGAACACCATGTGGGTAGGAGCGTTCTTCATGTACAACGACTTTACCTATGCCTCGTAAAATCTTTAAACAATCCCAAAAATTTTTTATTTAATTTTACATTTTTAATTTAATCAAATAATCAACTTCAAGGTTTTTTGTTTCCTTTTTTACAATATTGATAATTTCCCATTTATTCAATTGAATGAGCATAGAAACATTTCTAAGAAATGTAAGTAAGCGTTACTTATTTCGAAAATTTAATGATGGACTTCAGTGTGCTTTTCATTGCCGGATTTATATCAGATTTATTAGATACGAGAGAACACATATTCGAAATAGAGGTATATAGGGGCATTAACCAATAAAATTCAAATCTGGTTAATTATCATTGGAGATCATCAAGGGTATAATTGTTGTAATTTGATTAGGGAAACAGGAAGATATCAATGTATCTGTTCAATCTTCTTGCCATGTGGGCAGCTTTCTGGTTTACCCAATTTGTCAAAAACCCTGTCCACTGAGTTATGATCTATGAGATAGTCAATATTTTCTGAAAGTATACACGCCTTATCCGGATCCATTCCAGAGCTGGCCATTAGTGTTTCCATTACCCTGTGATTTTCCACGAGTTCTAAATACGCTTTTTTACCCTTATCTGTGAAAATTATCATTCCTTTTTCATCTTTCAGGCAGCCCTTCCGGGACAGTCTCCTTACAAGATTAAGGGCCGTTGGGGGCTTTACTTTTAAAAGCAATGATAAATCAACCAACCTCAGAGGAAAGGCATTGTTTCCACTATCACCAACAGCTATTACGGTATCTCTCTCCTTTTTGGTAAGTTCCATCTTGTTGATCATAATTAATTAGCATCTTACTAATGAAATTAGAATATATTACCTTATCCCACATCTTGAAATTAGAATGGAGGCATCAAATGAAATTGAAAAAAATATTGGATTGTTGGATATTAATAAATTTAACTGGATATCTCAAACAAATTCATTCAGAATTTCCGGTGTTATCTTAGCAACAGGATGGTCAATCAGAGGAGTTTTCAAAACTTCATCTCTCTCCTCGTATCTGGATGCTTCGACCTCATATAACACACCTGTTGGTATTTTATCGCCCCATTCCCTTGCCTTTTCATATGCCTTATAGAAATCCTTAGGATCATGGTTTGTTTCATCCAGCTTGTAAACCCTCTTTCTGAAGAAATCGTATGTGTTTGTTTTGTTGAATGTAACACATGGGCTGAAAACATCCACAAAGGAGAAACCTTTGTGCTGGATACCCTTCTTAATCAGCGTCTGAAGCTGTTTAACATCTCCTGAAAATGCCCTGGCAACAAAAGTTGCACCTGCAGTCAGTGCGAATGTCATTGGATCCAGCGGCGTCTCAAGATTGCCGTCGGGTGTTGTTTTGGTCTTCATTCCCATTTCTGAAGTTGGTGAAGCCTGACCTGTTGTCAGGCCAAATATCTGATTGTCAGAGACAATGTATGTAATATCCGTATTTCTCCTTGCAGCGTGGAAAAAGTGCTGTGTGCCCTCATTAAAACCGTCTCCGTCACCACCATATCCTATAACTGTCAACTTTGGATTTACCCACTTTATTGCTGTTGCAACTGGAAGGAGTCTCCCATGAATCCCGTGGAATCCATATGCCCTGATATATTCAGGCAGGTTGCTTGAACATCCAATACCTGAGACCACGGTGGTATCCTTCGGCTCTATTCCCAATTCTGCAAGTGCTCCGGATATGGCCGTGAGCTGGGCAAAATTACCGCAGCCCGGGCACCAGTCCGGTTTAACCGTTCCCTTAAAATCACTTATTGTTGTCATATTTTCATCTCCTTATTATTGCTTCTATTTCTTCACTCAATTTTCCAGGATAGAATGATTCTCCATCATATTTCACTATTAAATCTCCTGTTATGCCGAATTCCGACATAATAAGCCTTCTCAACTGGCCTGTGTAATTATTCTCCACGAAAATAACATGCTTCTTTCCCTTTACAAGCTGCAAAATATCACTGTTCATAGGATAAAGATGTGTTATTTCAATAATGCCGACCTTCATACCCTTTCCTCTGAGAATATCCACAGCTTCCTCCACTGCACCCTGGGTTGACCCCCACTGGATCACCACACTTTCAGCATCCTTAATCATATATGTTGGTGTGGGCGGTATGCTCTTAATGTATTCATCAATCTTCTTCATTCTCTTTTCCATTGCCAGTTTCCTTAGATATGGATCGGTAACGGCATCGCTGACCACATCACCCTTTTCATCATGTTCGTCTGAATCTTCATTGTGCATAAGGCCAGGCTGCCCGGGTAAGGCTCTGAATGAGATTCCGTCGCTGGTAAATTCATATCTTCTGTAATTTTCCATCCCATCCTTTGCAATTTTCCCGGTGTTTATTTGGAAACTGGTATCCAGATTATCCACTGTCTCATAATGTTCAGCAAGGTACAGATCCGTGAGATATAGAACAGGTAACTGATAAATTTCTGCTATGTTCAGGGCCTCACTCATCATATAGTATGCCTCTTCAACATTTCTGGGTGCCAGGATAACCTTTGGAAAATCTCCCTGAGACGCACCAAGAACCTGAAGAAGATCACCCTGTTCAGTCTTGGTGGGCAATCCCGTTGAGGGCCCTGCTCTCTGTGCTTCATATACGACAAGAGGAACCTCCATCATACCAGACATTCCAACCGCTTCGGTCATCAGGGCAAATCCTCCGCCTGACGTTCCTGTCATAGCTCTCACTCCTGCATAATTGGCTCCTATGGCCATGTTTATGGCTGAAATTTCATCCTCCGTGACCTTGACAAACACATCAAGCGATTTGCTGTGCTGTGCAAGAAAATGGAGAAAAGATGAAGCCGGTGTCATGGGGTATCCAAAGAATGCCTTAAGGCCGCCTCTTACTGCACCAAGGCCTGCGGCATCTCCACCGGCAAGGAGATATTTCCTTTTCTTACTGTATTGTAACTTTTTGTCTGCTTTGCCATATGTATTAACAAAATATTCATAACCTTCCTTTGCCGCTTTTACATTCTGCTCTGCGATTTCCCCCTTTCCCCCAAACTGGTCTCTTATTATGTCAGCAAGTACTTCAAAATCTGCAGAGATATAACCGCATACCGCACCAAGTGCCACGGTATTCTTAAGCAATGGATTTTTGCTGTACTTCTGGCCTATTTCGGAAAGCGGAACTGGGCAGTATTTAACTCTGTCCTTGAATTCCTTAAAACCTGTCAGCGATTTGTCATATATTGCAATGCCATTGAGGCTGGACGCTCCACCCTCATTGATTTCAGGGTTTGTATGCCTTTCCAGACCATCCTTATTCAGGGTAACAAGTACATCAAGGCCGTCTCCCTGATTCTTTACCTTCTCTGAGGATGCCCTAATCTGGTACCAGCTCTGTCCTCCTCTTATAATACTCTGATAATAGTTATATGTTGAAGTGTGAAGGCCATTTCTTGAAAATACCTTTGCCATTATCAGGCCTGCCGATTGAACACCATCACCGGCCGCTCCTGCGATCCTTACAATAATTTCACTTTTATTCATCATTATCTATCAGTTATCTCAATAATGTATTTATGATTTTATCAGTAAACTTCCATTTCATGCGGTTTTCAGGGAAGTCTGCATTCAATGGGCATAACAGTCAGGGCAAGATGTAAAATATGGAAATGCAATTTGAGGATATGTCCAGAAAGGAACGGGATGTATTGGGTGAAGTAAGTCTTGAAGATAATGAGTATTTTGGGGTAAATACATACAGAGCCAGAAATAATTTCCAGATATCCGGTATCACCGCAGATTTTGACCATGTGAGAGCAATGGTTACTGCAAAAAGATCTGCAGCAGTTGCCAATAATAAACTGGGGGCTCTGCCTGAAGAAAAGAAGAAATTCATCGTAGAGGCATGTGATGAAATACTATCCGGGAAATTTAAGAATCAGTTTGTCATAGATGTCTTTCAGGCAGGTGCGGGCACATCATTCAACATGAACTGCAATGAGGTAATATGCAACCTTGCCCTTGAAAAATCCGGAAGAAAAAAAGGTGATTTCTCATTCATTCATCCAAACGATCATGTCAATATGAGCCAGTCAACAAACGATTTCTATCCCACAATGATGAGAATCAACACTATATTCAAGTACGAGAAGCTTGTGAAGGAATTGAAGGATCTGAAACAGTCAACGGAAAAGAAGGCTAAGGAATTTTCAGGAGTGAAGAAACCTGGAAGAACCCACCTTCAGGATGCAGCACCCATGACTCTTGGAATGGAATTCTCAGCATGGGCATATACAATGGGAAAGGCGCTCAAGGAAATGGAACAGGCTGCAGATTTCATCCTGGAACTGAACGCGGGAGGAACTGCAACCGGAACCGGAGTAAACACCCCACAGGGATTTGCAGGAGAAGTTGTTGCAGAGATATCCAGATTCACCGGTTACAATTTCAGGAAGAGTGAAAATCTTCCGGGGATAATGGAATTCCAGTCTGATTTCTCAAGAATGATGAATGCGGTGGCCAATCTGGCGCTTGACCTTACAAAGATCTCAAATGATATAAGGCTGATGTATTCCGGTCCCGGTGCAGGTATTCATGAAATAACAATTCCTGCGGTTCAACAGGGTTCTTCCATCATGCCGGGAAAGATAAACCCTTCAATAGCCGAGGCCATGAACATGATATGCCATTCTGTCATAGGTGCACAGCAGTCCGTGAATATCTCCGTGCAGGCAGGGCAGCTTGAACTCAATGTAATGATGCCCGGAATCGATTATGAACTTTCCAGATCCATGGATATAATGACCAGTGGAATGCACATGTTTCGCACACTTCTCATTGACGGCATGGGAGCAAATGAAGAAGCCTGCATGGAAAATCTCTCAAAGAGCTTTGGATCTGCAGTCCTGCTCAATCCATACCTTGGATATGATGCAGTTGCAAAGATAGTGAGAGAAGCTCTTGAAACACACAAATCCATAAAGGAGCTTGTGCTGAAAACAGGCAAACTTACAGAAAAGGAATTCGTCGACATAATGAGCGGAGTAAAGATTGCAGGGAAGAAATGAATTAATCATGGAAAAATTATTCCCTCCATCCCCTCTGTTAATATCATATTAAAACTTACAGGAGACTGTATCTGAACAACAAGGTGTTGATTCACTCCTCTGGAAGCTGTATCTTGAATAAATATCATTTCTGATTCTTCTCACATACATTCATGTACATGGAACCATTGAATGTGATCCTATTCATGCAACCTGTTTGTGAATCAAGCATGATGGTTACAGATAGATTTAACACATTCTCCTTGCTTTCAGGCACTTTGCATATGTTCAATACGGGCAGGTTATATGTTAGTGCGCAACACTATGCGGGAGGGCAAAACGGAATAAATATAACCATATATTCTTTTCAGGTTCAATGTGGTCTGAAACTGAATATGCCATAAACGCACCGTTTGATCCTTACGGGAGCAATGTTATTGGAATTTATACACTCTGGTCTGGCAACATTCCTTAGGGTGGAGTATGGACAAAAAACAGTATAAGCACAGATATATGATTTTTCTTTCTTTAGTATTAGGACTGGGTTGGTTTGAACTCTATTCCGCGCAAGCCATTCAAAATACTTTTCATTTGAGCACCATAATGGTGGCCGATATATTTGCTGTCTTTGAAGGTATTGGCTTTGCTTTCATGTTATTTTATATCATCAAATATCGTGAGCAAGATTAGAGTTTTCCCCGGATCTTTCAGGTTTTTGATGAAACCTGCCAATAGGCCTGAATAACTATGAAATATGGTGTGTTTCACCATGTTTTTATCGCTATCTTTCTTAAATTTCCATAGTTTTCGCTCTTCGCCCGGGAAATCTTTTCCTTAAGATTATTGCAGATTGCAGTGAAATATGCCCTATCATTACCTCTTTGCGATGTTATGACCATTATCTGGAAGAAATGTACCATTCACATGAGGAATGAACAGTGTTATATACTACTGAATCACATTCCGGAAATGAGGAGATTTCTTCTATGCAGCATATTGGGAGTGTGTTATTCCTTTCAGACTGATTCATTGTGCCACCTATTTCTCTGCAATCTCATACCTCACTGTGAGAAGATCACCAGGTGTTTCAACATCTCTGTACAGTTCCTGTAATCCAGTATTGAAAGGATTCATTTGTATTGATTATGGGGTCAGAAAAAAGGTTTTCCACGGACATTTCGGGAAAACCTCCATTTAATTTTCCTTAAATCGCTATTTAAAGAAATTATAACTTTTAGTATTTGATTAACATAGGCAGTCAATTCCATTATTATGAAATTATCTGGTAAGTATGTTGCAGGTCATTTTTGAATCAGCGGTTCAGGTACTGGGTATTTTATTCATCTCCCCTCTTATAGCAGGCATTTATGAAAACATAAAGGCCAAAACAGAATTCAGAAAAGGGCCGTCGATTTTCCAGCCATACTATGAACTTGCAAAGTATTTCAGGAAAGAATCAATCGTAAGCAGGGATTCCGGATTCATCCACAGGAATACTCCAATGATGGTTCTGACCATCATGGTTCTGCTTGCTTTTCTCATCCCTGTACAACCCGGCTATACTGTTTTTGCACCGCTTGCAGATTTCCTTGGCGGTGCAATGCTTTTCACGCTTGCATCGGTTCTGACAATCCTGGGCGCGCTGGACAACAACAGCAACTTTACTGCAATGAGCGCCGGCAGATCCGCAATATTCTCAGCACTGGCAGAACCAACCCTGATTGTGGTATTTTTTGCAGTTGCAATCGAAACCGGCACCAATAACCCGTACATAACAAATGCAGATCTGACTGCAAACAGCTATCTCTTTCTTTCACTCACACACATCCTTGCATCAATAGCATTCCTTCTGTTCTTCATATTTGAAACCGGAAAGCTCCCTGTTGAAAGCAACGGTCTCTCTGAACTGAGCATGATCGAGGAGGGAAGAATATATGAATATGGCGGAAAAAATCTCTTCTTCATCAGATATTCATCCATGATAAAGCAGTATCTCCTTGGTTCTCTTCTCCTCAACGTTTTTATTTTTCCATGGGGGCTTCAGGCCGGTCTTCCTGGATCCATTATGGACATTCCCATAATGCTCCTGAAATGGCTTGTTCTCATTGTATTGCTCGTGGTTCTGGAGCAGAGCATAGCAAGAATCAGGATATTCAAAATTGCTGATTTCCTGTCCCTGTCATTCATCCTCTCAGTTCTTTCCGTAACACTCTTTGTGGCAGGTGGTTTCTCATGATAAATCAGGAGGCTCTTGATCTCATAATAGCTGCCATAATTCTCAGTGCAATCTGGGCACAGCTTGGGACCTTTATGTCACATAAGGTAAGGATCGTTACCATACAATCCATCCTCCTCTCCATATACATAATAGTGCTTGGCATATGGAATTCTGACATTGAACTTATTACACTGGGAATACTTATCATAATTTTAAGGGCATTTTTAACCAGCAGGCTGCTCAACTCAAAGCTTTCCCCGGATCAGTTCGTCTCAAGGGAGAGATTCGGGGACGCATCGTTTCTCAGCGTTGTCAGTATTCTCGTTCTAATATTTTCATTTATTACATATCGTATACTTTTCACCCCGCTTGGGTATGAAACCATAGGAGACGGCGGTTTTGCACTCCTGTTCCAGGGGCTCTTTCTCATCGGCTCGAGGAAGAGCAAATTCTCACAGTTTCTTGGATATATTGAGGAGGAAAACGCCATTGTGATGCTTGGCCTCGGCATAATTTCCATGCCTCTGGTCATTGAGATCAGTGTTCTTCTGGATGTTCTTGCACTTCTCATTGTTTCAACGGTAATAATATCGGATAAACCTGAAACACAGGTATTTGAGGAGATGACTGGATGATCATTTCCGGAACATATTCAATTGTCATAATGCTAAGCATACCGGTCATTTCTGGAACATCATACTTCTTCAGGCATTTCAGGGAGATTTCCATTGCAATGTCTCTCATAACACTGTTATTTACTGCCGGAGTATTCCTGCTCAATTCGGGAACATATTCATATTTCTATATCAATGATATCAACAGGTATATCCTCATCTGCGTTTCATCCATTTACGTATTCTCCGCGATTTACGGCTCCGGGTATCACAGGAAACTTGGAGAATCCAGACATCTAAGGATTCACATGTCAATGATGGGCATCTTTGCATTCACCATGCTCTTCTCTCTGGTTATAAACAATCTCGGCCTGATGTGGATCGGAATTGAGGGTACGACCGCATCCAGTGCAATTCTCATTATCATAGAGGGTGAAGCTGCTGATATGGAGGCAGCATGGAGATATATCATCATAGTATCTGCAGGGCTTTCAATCGCCCTGATCTCAATTATATTGATCTACAGAGTTTTTGGAACGCTTGAAATAACATCTCTTCTCAGCGCTTCATCCCAGCCGTCTCAGATACTTGTCCTTGCAGCACTGTTTGGAATCATTGGTTTCGGAACAAAGGGTGGAATCTTTCCCATGCATTCATGGCTCCCGGATGCTCACGGCAGGGCACCCTCGGAAATAAGTGCAATGTTTTCAGCGGTTCTTCTTCCCATTGCTGTATATGCAATTTACATCATAATCAAAACAATTGACATAACACTCATATTTCAGGCCGGGGTATTCTTCTCCATAATAACAATTCTATTTGTGGCTCTGGTTATGGCTTCTCAAAGAGATATCAAGAGAATGTTTGCCTATTCCACAATGGAAAACATGGCCCTGATCCTTCTTGGCTTTGTACTTGGAGGTGTGGCCCTGTTCGGATCCATTCTCATTATTATGACGCACGCCTTTGCCAAGGCAGGGGCATTTTATTCAAGCGGAAACCTCATTGAATCATTCCGTACAAGAAATATGGCAGGAATACAGAATGTATGGGGCGAGCAGAGATTCACAGCTTACACGCTCATACTGTCCACACTGGCTGTTTCAGGTGCACCGCCTTTCGGCACATTCCTGGGGGAATTTTTCATTCTGTCCGCACTTTATTCCCACGGGCTTGGAAGTGTCATGCTGTTACTGGCAATACTTCTGGTGATCATCTTCCTTTCCATTAACTACAAGGTATTGAAGATGGTATTCTCCATTGCGCAGCCTGCTCTCACAGGAAAAATCTCTGCGCAGCAGATATCAATAACAGGTGCTGCGGTTATAGTTTCATCCATATTTGCATTTCTCTTCATGGTGGGTGTTCTATGAAGCAGTCACACATGGCCTTCATGGAATCAGGGAATTTTCTCTACACTCTTGACAGATTTAAGGAAGTTCCTGTATTGTATAAAGGAGAGAACATCAAAGAGGCATTACAGGAAAAGATTGTCAGCACTGACAGCAGCTTATCCATATTCCCATATGGACCATCTTCAGGCGGAATGGTTGAAAGCGTATATTTTGACATTCTAACACAGGGTGAAAGGATCCAGAAGGTTAGTTTTGATGCCGGTTTCAAGAACAGATCAATAAAACTGTCAGGATTGTCGATGGGTGATGCCCTGTTGAGGATTGAAAGAATGAACGGCGTTCATTCAGCGGCATATTCCTCCATGTTCTGCCACATATGGGAGAAGGGCATTGCCATGGATATCCCCGACCAGATCAAATATCTCAGAGTTGCCATGATGGAAGCTGAAAGAATCTCTTCCCATCTGTTTGTGGCATCACGCCTTACGGGAGGGGCATCCCAGAACATAGCCCACATGAATATTCTCCTCCTCAGGGAAGAGCTCCTGAGAGCCATTGCCAGTGCTTTTGGCCACAGATATTTCTTCGGGGTAAATCGCCTGGGAGGCATCAGCAGACCCGTTAACATCAATGGATTTCAGAAGAAAATAAGGCAGATAAGTGACGAGTACAGGGAGATATTCCATACTTTAATGGACTCCAGAGTTTTTATAGATCGGCTGGACAGATCTGCAATAATCAAGGGCGAAAACAGTTCCGGTCCGGCAATGAGGGCTTCCGGCATTAAAAAAGATGGCCGGAATTTACACAGATATTATGAAGGGCTTGAATTCAAAACCATAACATCAGATGGAGGCGATGCCCTTGCCCGATTCATGGTGAGATCGGGAGAGATTCATGAATCTGCCTCCATTATTGAGCAGGCTTTATTACATTCAGGGGATCTGAAACCCGATCCTGAGGTAAATGAGGGAAGCGATTCATTCATGGCCGGTGGATTTATGGAGACACCCTCAGGGGATGCATCCATGATCATTAAGGTCAGGGATGGAAAGCTGGAATCAACCGGTTTTATGAGCCCTTCCATATTGAACATGGAAGCCTTTGCAGGGTCGGTAAGCGGCAATACATTTGCTGATTTTCTATTTGGATATGAGAGCCTTGGCATATGGGTTTGCGAAATGGGTGATTTTCAATGAAAGCATGGATTCTCCGGTCATTCAGGAAAGGAATCATAACATCAAAATTCCCCGGAGGGAGGAATGAGAATGCCTCTCCATGGTCAACTCCCCCCGTATACAGGAAAGGAGATCAGGATCCATACTGCCCCGTTGGTGCAATTTCACAGGGAAAGGCTGATGCAAACAGATGCATATCATGCGGGTTGTGCTACCCTAACTATGAGCCATCCATGGATATCCATGGATCAGTTTCCTCTGTTTCCGTTCCAGCACTGAAGAAATCCATAAGGATATATCAGATTGACGTGGGTTCATGCGGAGCATGCAACCTTGAAATCGGAGCACTGGCCAACCCGCAATATGACATGGCCAGACTGGGAATTTCCTTCACAAACACGCCAAGACATGCGGACGCATTACTTGTCTCAGGTGTCCTCACGGATAATATGAGAGAACCTCTCATGAGGGCGTATGAAGCAATGGCAGAGCCAAGGGTTGTCTTCGCTGTGGGTGCATGTGCCATATCAGGTTCTCTTCTCGGAAAAGCAGTTTCGGATACCCTCAGAATAGATGTCACAGTTCCGGGGTGCCCTCCCGATCCCTTCACAATCATGGACGCCGTTCAGAAGGCAAGAGGTGTTAAATGAATATCATAATTCTTCCAGGAATAATTGCTTTTCTTGTGATCCTGTCAACATACAGCAGAAGTATTCACAGAATATGTACAATCACGGGATCAATTATCCTTACTGTTGTCAGTATATTGTATCTTACGGGATATCTGGCAATCGATTCCTTCATAATTGATCATTTCTCCCTCTCCATAAATCATCTGTCAGGCGCGTTTCTTCTCATTATCTCAACGGTCTGGTTCATATCAGGCATCAACACAGTCATTGCAAACTGGACAAGAACAAGGGCGTTCTTCGCAGGGCTCCTCTTCTTCGGTATACTTGGAACGCTGTTTTCAGGAAACACGATTACCCTGATTGTATTCTGGGAAGCATTCACAATCTCGGCAATGTTCATTCTTGGACTGTATAACAGGAGAGAACTCCTCTCTTCCTATGTTTTCCTTTCAGTGGGAGAGCTCAGCACAATACTCCTCATTTTAGGGGCAGCTGTTTCATTTGCATCTGCAGGATCATTCTCGCTGGCTGCGCTGTTTGACAATCCTCTTGCCATTTCCCTGTGGATCTCAGGATTTGTTGTCAAGGCCGGTATAATTCCTCTTCAGGCTTCAGAGTGGTATTCCCTTGGAATGAGCGGCATAGATTCATCCATGTCAATTCTCATAGGCGTTTTAATTCCCACAGTTTCGATCTACGCGGTAGAAGAGGCAAGCCTTTCAGCGCTGCAGTTCCAGGCAATACCTCTTACCATGATCATGACAGGGGCCATATCTGTCTTTGCAGGTGCAATATATGCCAGTGCTGCAGAAAATCCAAGGGTACTTGCTGCCTACAGCACAGTGGAGAATGTTGGCGCTATGCTTGTCTTAATCGGGGTATCATCTCTCTCATTTGCCACAGGGCATTTGAATCTGGGAAACTTCGCGACCATTGGTGTGGCCATATACGCACTGATGCATGGAATAGGAAAATCCACAATATTGAGTTCAACTGCATTTAATTCAGATTCCTTCAACAGCAGGGAGTGGAGGAGCATGTCCAGGAGCGGGCTGGTCATTGCATCAGTATCTATGATGGGACTTGCACCACTGGGTGGTGGAATAGGTGAATGGATGCTTCTGGAGAGTTTATTTATATCTTCACTGACCATGATTCAATATTATGCAATTATTGCGGTATTAGCAGGGGCTCTCTCAGCACTTGGTGCAGGTATTTCAGTGGTTGTTTTCACAAAGTTTGTGGGTTTCACGGGAACAGCATCTCCAAAAATGAAGCTGTCGCCAGAATCAAGGAAGAACTATGGCATAGGATATCTCCTCATTGCCCTTCCGCTGATGACCCCGCTTCTTTTTATGCTGTTCAGCGGGATTTCCGGTTATGGATCAAAGGTTAATTTTTTAACAGGTGGTGAAATATTTCCCAATGGCTATACCATCTTTTCCCCATATAATGGTAATACCTTTGGCGTCCTGACTCCTACATTCACAATAATCTCTCTTGCAGTTATATTTTCATGCATATATCTGTTCAGGCCAAAGCATGTAAGGGAGGTAGACCCATGGGCTGGAGGAGTGGAAAGAGGAAGGACATACAACTCATTCAATTATTCAAACCCGGCAAGAATAACATTTGTCAGGCTCTTTCCCAGAATTGAAGGGTTTATGCATAAAGATTACTCTTCCCACAGATTCGACATGGTATATCTCACATTTCTCTCTCTGTTCAGGAAATATGAAAGGATTTCAAGGGTAATTGCCCTGAAAATAATGAATGGAAACGTCAGGCAGTATGTTATGTATATAATGATAACCCTGATCCTGTCAATTGCTATTGCACTGTTCATATGATTATTTATTTTACCTGAACACCCCATTTAAATATTCTTGAAAAAGAGTGGTTAAAAGGCATTCCTGGGTATGGATGAGTAGTTATGATAGTGATAATTTTAAAATCATTATATATTTGAGCGGTCAACTGGAAAAATAAAAAAGATCCCGGGAATTTAATCTATAATGCAGATCACTTCAATAGGAAGGTTTAAAATTCCACTAAATGTGTTTGCTATATATAGTTTTGATATAACACATTCAGGGTTTCACATGAAGAATTGGGGCAGTTCCATTCACTGGAAACAGAAAGCTCAATGATAATTGATAAATTTCAATTTGATAACTAATTACCAAAAAAAAAATACATAAATGAGGAAGAATAAGGGATACAATAAAGCTCAGGTTTACCGTATGAAAAAAAATACATTTAGGATATTTGCAATTTTGGAAGTCATTGTTATTGTATTTGCCGGGATTACCTATTTCGAATTGTATGATCATAAATACGCCTCGGTGAATAATACATCTCCACCTTTATCAAACATAACCTATCCAACACGAAGTTTGGCAGGTGCCACTGAAATTTATAATTTTCACACTTTTACAGGTCTAAGCCTTATCTCATTTAACGTTCCAAATGGCACAAAGTGCCTTGTTTTCCTTATGTATGCAAACGATTCAATAGTTAACGTTTGTATAACAAACAGCACTGGATGTTCCATAGCTTTGCTATCTATTAACCAAGTTTCAGAAAATTTTGTAGGGGAAAGAATTCCATTTTATACCCCAATTACTGGAAATAACACGGAAAATTGGCATATCATTGATGTGTTCGGTATGGAAAACCAGGGAAGCTATAATTTAAAGATATATTCGGCCAATTCTGTGCTTTGGGGAAATCAATGCGCAGGACAAACCAATTGCTGATAAAGTTTAAGGGCCAGTCAAAACTGCTGTTTCTTCACTTTCCGGTAAGAAAAACAGCTTTAAAGTTATGAAAATCATGAATAGTCTATTTTTGCTTTACTTCACTTATAAATTAAAAATTTATTCAATAATTATAACATCACCATCTCTCATGGTTCTGAATGTTATTCCATTATCCACAAAGTATTGAATGATAGGCTTCGCAGAATCTGTTTCTAGAGGATTCGATGGGTAATGGGGAATAACAGAGAAATCGATTAAACCGAGCCCTTCCCAGACTGTTTCAATATCATCGCCATAAGGCTTTTGAGAAACGTCGTCCATAAGATCAAGACCATGAAGGGTGGGTGACAGCACACATACACCTGCGCTGTAGCCGCCGTAAAGGATGGCTCTTTTTTTCAGTTTTTTAATAATAGCATCGAAACCGCTCAGCCGCATAGCCTGTCTGAGAACAAAGACATTTCCACCTCTTACCCATATTACTCCAAAATTTTCCAGAGCACTCTCCAGATTATCTTTCTTCCCAAAGTAGTCTCTCAGATCTAGGATTTCAGGGTCAAGTCCAACTGATCTCAGGTCATCCATGTCCTGACCATTGCTTTTATTTCTTCTTGAAATATCACTGGAATAGTCAATCGCATTGGGAATATACGCAGTGAGCCTGTTTTCCGGAAGCATTTCCTTCAGCTTATGAGTTTCTCTGCCCAGTCCTATGGATGATAAATAAAGCTGCATCCTTTATAATGAGTAAAGGCAAATAAAAGTTTTGCCCTGAATTCAGGATTGCTCCACGGCACTTTTACTATAAAAGAATTAAATTTGTGGTGATAAACGTGACGAGGTATTTTCCTCTCATGGAAAAAAGGTGCCACTAATATATATTTCACTTATTTCTAAACTGATTTTTGGAAGGGTTAATTGTATATCCAATTAATTTTGTCAGAAGATTAATACCAGGATAAAATACAAGGTAAATGGTACAAAAGATATTTGTTGAATCATATGGGTGCACTCTGTCAAAGAGTGAAACAGGACTGTATGTCAACAAAATGCTTAATGAGGGTGGCGTTTTAGTTGATTCTCCTGATGAAGCAGATATCAGTGTAATAGGAACGTGCGTTGTCATAAAGCATACAGAAGAGAAGATGCTCAGACGCATCGGGGAACTTTCAGAAAAATCAAAGGTTAAGGTTATGGGCTGTCTTCCCCCAGTTTCAGCAGGCTCTCTGAAGGATGAAATGATAGATACTGTTGATCCAACAGAATTCAGAAAATTTTATTCCGGAAGCCTGGACGACATTGAAATAAAGGAACCATCAATTTTTGAGGGTATACCAATAAATCAGGGATGCACAGGAAGCTGCAACTTTTGCATATCTCACATTGCAAGAGGAAAGCTCGTATCCAGAAAGCCGGAGAAGATTGTGAATCAGATCAGGATGCAACTTGAAAGGGGAATACGTGAAGTAAGAATTACATCACTTGACACTGCGGCATACGGAAAGGACATAAACACAAACCTTGCCCAACTGGTCGGGCAGATATCTCAAATAAATGATAATTTCAAGCTAAGGATTGGAATGATGGAGCCAAGGAATACCCATGACATTCTGGGGGAACTTCTCCATTCTTATGAAGATAAGAAAGTTTTCAAGTTTATGCATATCCCTGTGCAGAGTGGATCAGACAGGATCCTTTCGCTTATGAACAGGGAATATGAAAGGGAGGAGTTCGAGAGGATAGTCAAGGCCTTCAGGGAAAGGTTCAGGGATAGCGTAATTTCGACAGACATAATTGCGGGATATCATGGTGATGATGAAGAAACATTCAATGAAACCATGAATCTGCTGGAAAAGTCAAGACCTGATATTGTTAATATTACAAGGTTTTCTCCAAGGCCTTTCACCAGGGATTTTTCATCAAAGGTCCCATCATCTGAAAAGATCAAGGCGTGGACTCAGGAATATTCTGACAAGCACAGGGAGATAATCCAATCAAATATGGAAAACCATATTGGCAGGGAAAAGGAAATCATGATCACGGAGAAAGGGAAAGAGGGAAGCTCTGTTGGAAGAGATGATGCCTATCGGCCTGTTGTTGTTCCCGGCGATATTGACCTGTATAGAAGGATAAAGTGTGAGATCGTTGATCTTGGAAGCACCTATCTCATAGGGAAGATTATCTGACAGGATCAACTCCAACTATCTCATCCATAACGTATCTTCCGTTGCCATTTCCGTTAAAAACCATGAAGAATTCTGTTACTGTAAGAACAGGCATTTCATACCGTTCCTGATCATCTATGGGAACTCTTGGACATCCTGTGAATACCACAGCATCGCAACGCATGTTTGAAAAGTCTGTGGGATTTGATTCATTGGTATATACAAGAACAACTTCCTTCCCGTTTCTTTTCAGGACATCCATAATTCTCTCTGCAACTTTGATTCTGTATTGCCCTACCTTGGAATCTACAACAACAGCAAACTTTTTTACTTCTTTTACTGAAAATATGCTGAGATATCTCTTTCTTTTGATTCTTTCTGTTCTCTCCATCATTGAAGTCAGGGTACGATCATTGAGGTCGAGAATAAACACCTCCTTATCAGTAGAGAGCTGGGCTCCAAGAGAATGGAATATCCCGGTACTGATTACAAGGAAACAGTCAACTTCTGACGATATGGAATGAAGGGAACTGTAGTTGCAACCCAGAACCTGGCCATCATAGGATATTCTGCTGTCCTTTTTGCCGGTATAAACCTCAAATCCAATGCTTCGCATATGCTCCTTTACATTTTCAGCAGTATCCTTGTATTGAATTGAATATAGAACCCCTATTTTTTTGTATCCGGAATTGGAAATAATGGAGAAATCAACATTCTGGAAGTTTTCCTGGGCATCTTCAAGATATTCCTCAAATATGACCGGTATGGGATAATCTATATTTGGTATCCTTGAGTGACCAAGCTGAACAATGCAGTCAACCTTGCCGTAAACATCCATAGTTCCAGTATCGCATGCCCCATAGAATCCCTCCGAACTGACTATGACATTGAATTCCTTTGAAAGCGCATTAAAATATTCAAAAACTCTAGGCTTGAGACCATCAGGTAACTGCAGAAGAATCCTCTTTGCCTTCATCTTTCTTAGTTTTTCAATTGTATCAGCTGGATCTACGTATATCATTGTTCATGGGATATCCGTATTGGGATATTGAATCATTTGCGTTTATGATGAAAATTTTGAGAGGAACAATTATGAGATGTATAGCAAATACAATTGCTTTCAAAATTTGTTAGTATATTCAAACTTTTATAAGTTCTTTTGGCTGCTTTAGAACCTTTATAACACCTTCTTTTCATCGAAATCAAACAGAAGTCTAGAAATTTTAATTCCTCTCTCGGATAAAAAGAATTCTTTCTTCTGGTTACCTCTCCCAGCTCCTTGAAACGATATAAACCCCAAATTTGAAAGTATACTCAAATCTCTTGAAACTGTGCTCTGTGAGGTTTTTCTCAAGTTCATTATATCCGGTATTGTCAAATGTTTCTCTGACGTTAATTTATTAAGTAATTCTAATAGAGAAGGCATATTCTTCCTAAATTTTTCCAGCAATGTCGTAGAGAAGGAATAGCAGGTTTTTTCTTCTCTAATTACAAAAACATAAGTTACGTTATCAGAAATAAAGGAATAAAACAGTGAATTTATTGCTGGTGATGGGCCACTCGATAAATTTACCCACACTGGCAATCCATGTTCATCCTTAATCTTTCCTACCTGAAAAAAATTTACATAAAAATCGAGGATATCATGGCACATTATTCCCTCAACAATTATGTTATACTTGTTTTCAATATCTATCTTTACATCTTCATAAGTTTTTACTGATTTGCTATTTGAAGAAAACAGTAAAAACATTTTTTCTATTTTTTCTACATTTTGGGATATCAGTGGATATGATATAAGTTCCTTTTCAAATCCTACAAAGCTGATTGAATATGGTATAACTTGTTTCATATATGGATATTAAAAGCTATAATATTAAAAGTTGCATTTATGCACTAAAAATGAATGATAAAATATACAGCATACATTTAAATACCTCGTATAGATATTACATTATGAATGAATTATCTATCAACCTTATAAATGAATCCAGTGGATCAATAGGTTTCGATTATGAATATTATTTATATTCTTCTATGCTATCAATGGTGGAAGGCAGGAACAAGGAATTTTCTAGAACGTTACATGATTTTAATGATGGCCCTTTATTTAATTTGGGGCCCCTTATTCCAGTTGGAAGAGGTTCCATAAACGAGAAAGGATTCTCCCATTCTGCGTATATATTTATTATTCGATCTAATAGGTCGGATATAATTAACGAATTGAGTAGAATATTACTTATAGGGGATAAATTTGAATCAGATTATTTCAAATTAAAAATTTTATCAATGGAAACCAAGGATATTAAAGTGAATAGTCAGATCACAACTTTTTATTCAATATCACCAATAATTTTAAGAGATTCAAACAGAAAATTTATAAGACCTGATGAGCAACAATATGAATTAATCCTTAAGCAGAGTATAGAACGGAGGTCCAGAAAAATTCATGATAATTCTGACCTATCAGTAAAGAGTCTTAAACTATTGAATTTTAGGAATAAATTGAAACATTTACACGGAGTTCCTATCCCATGTTCAATTTTAAAGTTTGACATATGGGCAGACAATGAAATAATTCAAGACATCATTGAAAGCGGCATAGGCATGAAAAATCAACTGGGTTTTGGTATGGTGAATATGGTTTGATAGAATTAAGATATCCTAATGAAGAGAATTCAAGGCTATTTAGAAACAACATTATAGACAATCTCTTTTATGAGTTATTATACACTGGAGAGGATAAAGCAAATAATAAAAAATTTGGGGCTTTATCCTATATATTAAATAATTATCCCATAAGCCTAGCCAAGGGAGGTAAAAATTTTGTTCAGTATAACGACACTTCATATTTTGAACATGTTCTTAATGCGACATTCATCGCTGCAAAGTTTTTAGAGCTCAAATATAATGATGAGCAAATAAAAGCATATTCAGAACTTGGTTATTTACGATTATTCCTCTGCGCAATGGTTGTTCATGATATGAATAAACTAATTAATGTACCTCCAGATGGAAAGTCATACTATTCTGGATTAATAAATAACAAACAAACTCTTATAAAAATAGTTTCATATAACATGTCCCAAGAACCAATCTATAAAAATTCAGATGAATGGATCAGTGATCTCATATTCTTAATTCTAGCAGTGGAAGATGGAACACGATCCTTTGCTACAAACATTGAAACAAAAATAAATAAACCAATTCTTATGCAGCTTTCACAAATACTGCACATAGGGGATAAATACTCATCCATATTGTCCAGAAAAAATTTTGATAGTGATGAATTTGTATGCAATTTAAATAAGGAAATAATAAGTGTAATAGGGAATGAAAGAATTCCAAAAATTCACAAGATAAATCTTAATTATATCCCGCAATCAATCCTATATATTAAGACGAGAGATGAAATAAAAAAAGCAATAAAATCCTCCAAGTCTATTGAAATTTTTTTATCCTCTCATAACTGGTTTATAATTTTTGATTACGATTATAAATTAAGGGAGCGCTCTGTGCAGGAGGAAATCATCTCTCTTACGCTGAATAGATTACAGAAAAAAAATTCTGATGTAGAAAGAAAACGATTAGCAAGTGATAAAATAAAATCATTAAAATTTAGAAATAATAGTATAAACGTCTCATTTCTCCAAGAGGGATTCTCCTCACCTGATACAATAAGAGAATGTGTTACATATTGGACTAAAACGAATCCGAATTCTTTCATACATCTGGAAGGACAGCAATACATAGCTAGAAACGCCGAAAAACTTAGGCGCGTATTGAAAAAAATGGATGCTGATCTAGACCTAAATAGAGGCACAAAATTAAAGATTCAATTATCTGAAGATGAACGGAATTATTTCATAGAATTATGGATTTTATTACTTATAAAAAATGAGGTAGAAAAAAGAAAGGGGGAGAGAGAGTCTTCTGGCTTTTCAGTAGCCACAATAGGATTGGACGAAGGTAATTTAACCTCTATAACAAGGAAATCACTTGAGACTATGTGGAATGCGTTTTCAACCTTGGAGGGAAAATCTGAGGAAGAGAAAGAGCAAATTATCAATGATATTAGTGAAAATATATCAGCTTCCGCGAAAAGTTTTTCTGGCATTAATGCACGGGACCCTTATATTGAAGCTTTTCAGAACGTTTTCCTTATTGATAAGACCGAAAACACAGAAATTTCCTTTAACCGGGAGGATAAGTGTGTCCAATGCGGGATGAGAGGAAAAGAAAGCTTTGAGGATTCCAGAGTATTTGGAATAAAAGCAACCAGTGGTTCTGGTATAAAGCTCTCCTCACTTAACGATTCGCAGAAATTTAAAGGGAAAATCTGCGACCTCTGTATAGAAGAAAATTATCTTAGAAAAAACAAATATGGGCAGGTCTCTGGATCATGGGTATTCCAAATCAATCCGTTTAAGGCGTTGCCAGATTTTGATTATTCACGGATATTGGATGGTGAATTCATCTACGATGAGAATGGGACAATGAAAATCAAAATTGGCCAGGCAACACACTCACTTATTGGGAACTCCCATATTATAACATTTATAGAGAAAACATCATTAGGTGGTAGTTCAAAGGTAGATAAGAGCAGATCTCTCTTAAAAACTTTCGACATTTTAAAAACCTCACTTAAATTGATAAACAAGTTTGGAATAAAAATTGCAATTTCTCCTCTTTTTTCAACAGATATGATATCTGGAGTAACATTTTATTGGGAGAACGCACCATCTTGGGTTCAAAATATTAAACTGCATAAACTTCACTTGGATGAAATTAAGGAAGCGATGGAGTCGATAGAATTAATCGATTCATTATCTCATCTTGGAGGAAATGACAAGAATAGCTTTTTAAAAGAAATGATAATGAAAGTGTCAAGAAATCCTCTCTATTTATTTAATATTCTATATGATAAATCTTTTAATGGAAAATCAGAAAAAGACCAGAAAAAAAAGAAGTTTTTACATGATGAGGAGATAAAGGGGCTTCTCGAGAAAATTGAAAAAGATGTGTTGGTTAAAAAGGAAATGGGTGAAATGAAAATGATGGATGAAGTAGTAGGAAAAGCGTGTGAATTGTTTGATGTATTAAAATTTGTAAAGAAAGACATAGTGGAGTCCAATAATGATAGAACCTGGATAATTAGGGAATCCTTCAGGATAGAGGAGAAACTACAGGGGTCACTAAAAAACATTACTGATGATGACATAATAGGTGCTATCGCAGGAGGTATTGACACTGTCTTAAGAAGGGAAAAGACGTTTCAAAATTTTGCTGGACAGAAAAAGGAAAATATTGCTGATGCAGCTATTAGTTATGCCAGTGCTTTCCATAATTTTTATAAAACAATTACAAAAGAGTGTCAAATAGACACAGAATTGAGGAAGATTTTCATCAACCAGTTTGGATTATCATTTTATATGATGATTATGGAAAGGATAAATAATCAATACAAAACGGACATAAACGAGAAATTTGAAGAAAGCAAAGGTGTGAAAAATGAGTGAAATAAAGGAAAAACTAGTAGAGGAATTTGGTGAAAACGCATTTATATCAAAGGAAAAGGGAGATATCAATCCATTGCTGATGAAAAATGAGGCTAAGAAATTGGTATTTGTCCTTATACGAGAAACAATAGGACCATTCATTGTTAGAAGTGATGTTCCAGAGGAAACCATAACAACCAATATCCAAGGTCGAAATGTTGTTGAAGTCCCAGCTCGTAAATTTAAGTCTCGTGAAAAGATGGCGGGAATAAGATTCCTGAGATTATTAAAAGTGATGCCTGAGAGTTATATATATAACGAGGTTAATAACAGAAACGAACTCAAAAATCCGACGAGCATTTTGATGGGAGACACGATCGTAAAGGGTAATGATGCTGGGAAATCAATGATCCCTTCAAGATTAATATATTCACATTCATATAGTATTAGAGATAAATATCAAATCACAGAGGTTCTTCAACATAATCAACTGGGAGATAATGGTACAACTATAGATAGTGAAGGAAAAAATAAAACAGGATTATTTTTAACCGAATATGTTAAACCTGGAGTATTCTTTCCATCTTTTTTGGTTCTCCAAAACCCAACACCCGAGCTTTTCTTTCATACAGTTGTCTCGCTAAAAGCATCATCGTATGGAGCTCAAACGGCAATCACAGGGAGTAATATAAAAAATCATATTATAGGAATACTCTCATGTAAAAACGAACCACCGGTCACATCATACACAATTTCAAGAGACTTCAAAAATGAAGATCGATCTAGAATCGATAGAGATAAATTGATAACATTTATTGTCAAAGAGATTTTGAAAAATAAAACTCACGAGGAAGATACCTTTTTCTTGTTGAACAGCGAAGCAACAAACAGAATGATAAATGAATTCAAAGGTATAGGAGGAATAAAAGTCTCTACACTTGATATAAATTCCTTAATTTTCAATAAATCCGTTGATCAGATAAGACAAATATATGCAGAGTTAAACCAGGAAATTGATGAATTTTTTTCCAAAATTTTTCCTAAAACAAAACCTAGGAGAGAAAATAGCCAGTCAGTTATTCAAGAGAGTATAGATGATGAAGATCAAGCGGAGAATGAAACCGATGAAAGGGAAAATTGAAAAATATGAAATACAACTTCTCGACCCTCTTTTTTACAATTCATTTCCAGATTCTGGAGCAGCAGGTTCATCCATAACTAGTAATTTCATTGGTGATATATCTCTAGATTATTCAATTGTCAATTCATTATGTTTAGTAAATACCTTCTTCGGATACTCAACAAATAAGCCTAATTATAAGGAATTAAGAGACTTTCCCATATTATGTACAGTTGCCAAACCAGTTGATAATACTAATGAACCATTCACAAGAGTATATGATTTCGCAACATCGTTTGTATCAGAGGGCTATCCTCAGGTTTCTTCCCTTCAAATGAGTGGGAAGACTTCGTATAAGCAGTGGATAAAAAGGCGGGGTATTGGGGCCGGAAACAAGTTTACGTGTTTCATTATAAACAAAAGTAGTGATGATCTCCCAATTCATTTTACATCAAGAATTGGAAACATGAAATCCACTCTTTGTCTTTTCACAAAGAGTCCAATTAATTACCAAACTGACACTGCCTGGATAAATATCTACACACTTGGAGTATTATTCCATGTGAACAAATTGCTTGATGAGCCACCTTCAAGTATATATTTTGAAAGTTTTTATTATAGAATTATGAAAAATATCAGCATGCCTATGCTAAAAGAAATTTCGGAAGTGCTGGAGTAGTGTATCATGGAAAAAAGCCTTAAACTGGATAGAATGTATATAGAACGCGCTCAGAATGTAGGAACATTATTCAGTGATGAGAGGGATTCTACCTTTCAAAAAGAATATTCATTATATTCCTATCAACAAAAAATATTAACGGATCAGTTCAATGGTGCTGATATAATATTCCTCGATGCTCCAACAGGTTCAGGAAAAACGTTTTCATTTATTCTGCCAGTAATTGGTACATTTGAAAAGGATCAAGGAGGTATATTGACGAAAACTGTCGTAATAACAGAACCAACTAATCAAATATTGGAAGAGGAAGAAAGTGAAATTTCTTTAATTTTGAAAAAGTATTTTAATGATAAAATTAAAGTCACTAAAATTACCGGCCCTGGAAAAGAAAAAAAAGACCAAAAGGGGTTAGCGCACGGAAACTATGAGAACATAATTAACGCCCCTTATCATAGTAAATTAATATTAACAAACCCTGATATCTTAACACTTTTGATTTCATATTATTATAAAAATATAATTATTGAAAACAGATTCAATCAACAATTTAATGATTCTAAATTAAAAGATTGGAAGCAATTTTTTGCGAGCGTTGATTACCTTATATTTGATGAATATCACTCATATAATGAGGCTTCCTTAGGTAAATTGGTTGCATATACAATATTGGGAAAAGGATCAGGTTTGTTTAAGGATTTTAAACATTTAAAAATAATATTCTCATCGGGAACTCCTTTGGCCACATTTAAAAATATAATTAAGAAGAATATAGATAAATCTGTAAAAATTTATGACTCAATAAAACCGGAAATTTTTTACGGGAAGGACATCGATAAAAGTAAGGCTAAAGTAACTCAATTTAGAGGAGAAACAGAAATAATATTTACCGATAGAGAAATTTTCGAAGAGACAGATTATCGAAATAATGATGGGAAAAGGAGAATGTATCTTTTCAATAAGGTAGTTGAAATGGAACAATTTGGCGAAAAGTTAAGAAGGGAAAATATCTCATTTATTTCATACTCGAGAATAGATACAAAGATTAAAGATAAACAAATTGATAAAAATGACAGCAACGTCATCATTTCCACGGCAACCACTATGGAACTAGGTTCCAATAAAAACCCAGACATTGCACACGTAGAAGTTGGTTATAATGTAGAATCAATTTTGCAGCGGATTGGAAGGGTGTCAAGGAGAGGGCAAGCTGGTAAAATTTATATTCACTTAGGACAACAAAACGGTATGCTTATAGATTCAATTAAAAATTATACTGAACCCATAACATATGAACAACTCACTGAAGAAGTTGAGAAATTACTTAATAAAAAATTTCTAGATGTTCCTTCATTGAATGCCAACATTGGAGCAATGCTCTACTTCGTTTACAAGGGCCTTAGTTTTGATGACCCTGCTAAATCAGACGTAGAAAAAATTGGTAAAAAGTTCAAATTTTTTGAAGCTATGGTTAGGGTTGAAGAATTCAAAGAGAATGCAATTGATATCTTAAACAAAACACAGCGTGGGGATCAGTTTGAAATTGAAAACTTGAAAAGGTGGGTTGTAAATGTTTTTAATTCATTTAGGCTTTTCCGAGGTAATATTCTTGAGAAAGACATTGAATTTACAAGGGGAGGCATTGAAGTAGTACGGTCAAGTCAAAACCTTATTTGGATAAAGAGATTTACCGAATATGAGTATAATCGGGAAAATGATGTCTACTCAATTAAGAAATTCAGTGATGAGCCGAATAATATTTTTTGTTTAATTTATCCATCTTTGAATAACCGAAAAGGGCTCTCTATTCCTTATCTGGAACTTATAGATAAAAGTAAATTTACAAACAATATAAAGAGAGATTTTAATGAATGGTATGAATGGAATTTCCAGAATTGTGAAAACGAAACGCTACGTAAATATCTGTCTGATATTCAAACAGTGATTGAAAATTTAAGTTACTTAACACTTCCTACTATAGAAACTGAGGTTAGTGATGCTGATTTCATTATTTGATGAGAAATTTAGAATTTCTGGAGAAAGTTTCTTTGACTATTTCTCATGTAAAACAAGATTATGGATGGAATCTAGGAATATTGATGGAGATTTTGATTCAAATGAACATATTAAGCTTGGTAAATTTATCGATGAATCTACCTTTAGAAGGGAAAAGCACAGACTTCAAATACCAGGGATATGCTCCATAGATTTCATAAAAACTGATTCTGGATTTTTAGAAATTCATGAAGTCAAAAAGGGAAAAAAAGTTAGTAAACCACAAATAATGCAAACGATGTATTACATTTACATATTGAATGAGATAACAGGGAAAGAATGTGTGGGGTTTTTGCATCTACCTGAGGCAAGGAAAAAAATTGAAATAAAGCTTAATGAAGAACTGATAAGAGGATCCTTAAAAGAAATTTCTGAAGTAATAAATAATGATTGCCCTAAACCAGAAATAAAGGCTATTTGCAGAGGGTGCAGCTATAATCATATGTGTTGGGGTTAAATGTCAAAAAATATTTATGTTCTAAGCGAGGGAAAACTTAGTGTTGATGAGGATGCTTTTAGATTTGACTCTAAGGGAGAATTAACCCCGTTTTCCCCCCATATGAGACCGAATCTATAGAGCTTTATGGTGGAGTGACATTAACATCAGGGGTTTTTTCACTTTCATCTAAAAACACCATCCCAATTCACTTTTTTGGATATTATGGAAACTATGAAGGCACTTACTGGCCTAAAGAGTTGCATTTCAGCGGCGATTTGTCCATAAGGCAATCAGCCCTATTTTTAGATTTCAGCAAGAGAATAGAATTGTGTAATATTCTAGTTAATGGGATAAGGACAAACATGAAAGAAACTATAGTCCACTACAAAAATACATGCGAAGAGTTGTTTAACAATGAGGTACAAAGGAATACCATTCAGGATTTGATGATGGAAGAAGGGCGTTTGTGGAAGAAATATTATTTAGAAATTGATAATATTGTGTTTGAGCCTTTTAGATTAGAACAGCGAATTAAACATCCGACGTTAAATTATGGAAATTCATTAATTTCGTTTTTGAATTCTCTATTGTATGCTGAAATTGTAACGCAATGTCGCCATGTTAGTTTGAACCCTAGTATTTCTTTCTATCACTCACCAACAAGAAGTAGATTCTCCCTAGCACTTGATATATCAGAAATTTTTAAACCGGCTTTTGTTTCACGAATATTTGTTTCTTTATGTAATAGGTCTATTATTCAAGCAAACGAAAAGTACTTTGATGACGACAGTGTTGTTTTACTCAATAAAGAAGGAAAGCAGATTGTAATTAAGGAATGGGAAAAATATATGTCCAATACTCTATGGAGTCAAAAGCTGTCCAGAAATGTTTCTCACAGAGAACAGATAAAATTTGAATTGTTCAAACTCATTAAGCATTATAATGGGATTGAAAATTATTCGCCTTTTGTGATGAGATAAATGTTTGTGATAGTATCATATGATGTAAAATCTGGAAGAACTCAATTATTCAAAAAAATTTCTCAAAAATATCTATCGCATTTGCAATTTAGTGTATTTGCTGGAAATATTACGGAATCGAATTTCAGGAGGTTGGTAAATGAAATAAGGGTTAAGCTAGACAAAGACGAAAAGATGATTGTATGGGAAATCCCAGATTCACAAATTTGGAAGGAACATGTTTTTGGGAAACAGAAGTCCAGCGATGATATATTTCTATAGGTCGATTTCGAAGGTGCAATATTGCATTGTAAGTATTTAAAAGCTTTTTTTATGTTATTTAATATTATCGTTAACTCGTACCTTAGGAATAAGAAATATATTTATATGAGGAAAGCAAATCTTGTAAAAGTCTAACTCCTAGAGAGATTGATAGGGAATCTGGGCGTATCGGATCACATTCCAGCACATCGTAAAAGTCTAACTCCTAGAGAGATTGATAGACATTCTTTTTATCACAGGAGTGGGATAGGGAACGAGTAAAAGTCTAACTCCTAGAGAGATTGATAGTGGTGACGTTCGAACTCGTATATGTCAGATCGGGGGTAAAAGTCTAACTCCTAGAGAGATTGATAGACCCCTCCAGAGAGGGAAGGGAAAGGGGGGTATGAGGTAAAAGTCTAACTCCTAGAGAGATTGATAGGAGTCTTAAATGAGTATAGAGGAAATCTATGATTTAGTAAAAGTCTAACTCCTAGAGAGATTGATAGTGCTTATCGATGAGATACATCGACATAAAATAGGTGTAAAAGTCTAACTCCTAGAGAGATTGATAGCAAGGAAAGAAATAACTTCAAGCTCCAGAAAGATAGTAAAAGTCTAACTCCTAGAGAGATTGATAGTATTTGAATAATAGCTCTAATTCTCTTTCACTAAATGTAAAAGTCTAACTCCTAGAGAGATTGATAGTAAAAGAATTAATGTTTAAACAATATTGTGTCTCAAAGTAAAAGTCTAACTCCTAGAGAGATTGATAGTCTTTAAGAAATAACTTCAAGCCCAAGGAAAGAAAGTAAAAGTCTAACTCCTAGAGAGATTGATAGCCTCAAGATCCCAATATCAGGTCACCACTCAAAAGTAAAAGTCTAACTCCTAGAGAGATTGATAGGTATTTTTCCATGATGTAGTATCCATTTGTAGTATAGTAAAAGTCTAACTCCTAGAGAGATTGATAGTTCTTCATAGCCTTCCTGACCTACTCCTACCCCCCGGTAAAAGTCTAACTCCTAGAGAGATTGATAGTATTTGCTCTTTATCATAGCGATGTCCGCGATCACGGTAAAAGTCTAACTCCTAGAGAGATTGATAGGAGATAGAATGGAGACCTGGAGACCTGACACATGCGTAAAAGTCTAACTCCTAGAGAGATTGATAGTGAATGAAAGATTATAATAATTTCTTTGTTATCTTTGTAAAAGTCTAACTCCTAGAGAGATTGATAGGTTCAGATACTCGTTGGGTGCCATGGACGAGTTAAAGTAAAAGTCTAACTCCTAGAGAGATTGATAGTCATGAAAACTGTTCACGAGCCATGAATCCCATGTCGTAAAAGTCTAACTCCTAGAGAGATTGATAGTCAATATCCTATTCTCAGATAGACACGGGAGCATCGTAAAAGTCTAACTCCTAGAGAGATTGATAGCTCCATACTACCGTTTCTCCATGCTGCAACGCCTCTGTAAAAGTCTAACTCCTAGAGAGATTGATAGATTTCGTTTATGCGTACAATGGTACTACATATAATAGTAAAAGTCTAACTCCTAGAGAGATTGATAGGGTGAATTGGTAATCTCTGCCAACATAGAGAGCCTGGTAAAAGTCTAACTCCTAGAGAGATTGATAGCCGCTCACCGAAGATTTTGAGGCCATGCATGCGGAGTAAAAGTCTAACTCCTAGAGAGATTGATAGTAGAATGACACGTATCCTGATTCTGTCTGTGTGATGGTAAAAGTCTAACTCCTAGAGAGATTGATAGACCGTCATTCATTTCTTTATCATTGACAGCATCAGGGTAAAAGTCTAACTCCTAGAGAGATTGATAGCATTCTCAGTTACAACGTTAAATGAAGTTACGTCTGGTAAAAGTCTAACTCCTAGAGAGATTGATAGATTTTCTTTATTGACTCTCCATATCTCTTGCAGACAGTAAAAGTCTAACTCCTAGAGAGATTGATAGAGGGTCTGGTTCAGGACCGTGAAAATCCTTACATTGGTAAAAGTCTAACTCCTAGAGAGATTGATAGTGAAATATCCTGATACAAGGATCGTCAGTGTGCCTGTAAAAGTCTAACTCCTAGAGAGATTGATAGACTGAAGGGGAACAAGGTAAGCGAACTGGTGGATGTGTAAAAGTCTAACTCCTAGAGAGATTGATAGATTATTGGATGTGATGACCCACGTAGGTAGAGTGTTGTAAAAGTCTAACTCCTAGAGAGATTGATAGACGCCTCTCTAGCCATTCTTCTCATTATCGTGGACTGTAAAAGTCTAACTCCTAGAGAGATTGATAGTTTCATGGATTCTTCAGGAATATCACCAGTTATCCAGTAAAAGTCTAACTCCTAGAGAGATTGATAGATTAATGCACCGTCACAGATCGTCCAGGGCCAGAAAGTAAAAGTCTAACTCCTAGAGAGATTGATAGCCGGTTCGGTTGTCCATCCTGCCTGAGACACGTTGAGTAAAAGTCTAACTCCTAGAGAGATTGATAGTTGAAAGACAATTCACTTAATGCGCCCCCTGGATGGGTAAAAGTCTAACTCCTAGAGAGATTGATAGGTTATAGGATTGAATCCAAGTGTATAGCAACGTATTGTAAAAGTCTAACTCCTAGAGAGATTGATAAGGGATGCCAGATAGATCGATAGGATATTGCCCACCATGTAAAAGTCTAAACTCCTAGAGAGATTGATAGTCATACTCATATATCATGTCCACTCCGTCAGGGGATGTAAAAGTCTAACTCCTAGAGAGATAGATAGAACACAATCCTCACAGAAACAAGAACCCCATCTGTTGTAAAAGTCTAACTCCTAGAGAGATTGATAGTCAAAATATTGTAGACCACTAATTGAGGGTATAGTGTAAAAGTCTAACTCCTAGAGAGATTGATAGGGTTCAACAGATATTATTTATGGGTGTTCACCAAATGTAAAAGTCTAACTCCTAGAGAGATTGATAGTTACAAAAAATATAGAAATCAATTTTTTAATCATTGTAAAAGTCTAACTCCTAGAGAGATTGATAGAATCTGGGAATAAAAATAACAAGTCTACCAAGCAACGTAAAAGTCTAACTCCTAGAGAGATTGATAGTCCTTAGATTTTTGACGATCCATCCATCCTGGAGGAGTAAAAGTCTAACTCCTAGAGAGATTGATAGCAGTTGTAAAACTGGTTTCGGCTCCAGTGGCTGTAGTAAAAGTCTAACTCCTAGAGAGATTGATAGATTCGCAGTCAGGATGCACACAGGCGGTTCAAAGTAGTAAAAGTCTAACTCCTAGAGAGATTGATAGCGACATCCGGGACTCGAAGTGCCGGACTATACCATCGTAAAAGTCTAACTCCTAGAGAGATTGATAGATCTTGATGATTATATCAGTAGTCATCTTCGCGGCAGTAAAAGTCTAACTCCTAGAGAGATTGATAGGGTTATCATCCCGGGTAAAAGAATTCTTCCTCCAGGGTAAAAGTCTAACTCCTAGAGAGATTGATAGGTATGCTGAGCTATTGCGTTCTGCGTAAGCATCTGTGTAAAAGTCTAACTCCTAGAGAGATTGATAGTCCTAACAGAAAACTGCCACTTCCCCGGTGTGAATAGTAAAAGTCTAACTCCTAGAGAGATTGATAGGAATAGGAGGAAAAAGAGTTAAGCTCTTTTAATGAGTAAAAGTCTAACTCCTAGAGAGATTGATAGTTGACTGTTTCTGTAATCGTCGAAGAGGCCGTATTGGTAAAAGTCTAACTCCTAGAGAGATTGATAGTGTTCCCCTCAACCACCAATGTGGCCTGATTGAGAGTAAAAGTCTAACTCCTAGAGAGATTGATAGGTCTAATGTTCTTACCAATTCACCGGCATCTTTTGTGTAAAAGTCTAACTCCTAGAGAGATTGATAGTGTGACATCCTTCCTCCCCTGCCGCTCACTGGACCTCGTAAAAGTCTAACTCCTAGAGAGATTGATAGCATTCCCATACCTCCTCAAAAACTTCATCCCATTTTGTAAAAGTCTAACTCCTAGAGAGATTGATAGTTACTCTGGTTTCTTTCTTTGCCATAATGATCCATGGTAAAAGTCTAACTCCTAGAGAGATTGATAGGAAAAGGATGTGACGGGTTTTGAGAACGATATCTGAGTAAAAGTCTAACTCCTAGAGAGATTGATAGGATATGATTTCTTGGTGTTGTATTCACAGGATTGAGGTAAAAGTCTAACTCCTAGAGAGATTGATAGGGATTAACCATAAAAGAAATCGACGGAGAGCTTCTAGTAAAAGTCTAACTCCTAGAGAGATTGATAGTTGTTAGAATGGATTCTTCTAGTCCCATTAACTGCAGTAAAAGTCTAACTCCTAGAGAGATTGATAGTCCATCCGGAAGTACCAAGGGAAAAACCAAAGAATGGTAAAAGTCTAACTCCTAGAGAGATTGATAGCCTGCTCATTGGCGATCTTTCCCCTTTCTTATTGATGTAAAAGTCTAACTCCTAGAGAGATTGATAGTGATGTGTACAAGGCACTCCAGAGGATAGCCAGAGAGTAAAAGTCTAACTCCTAGAGAGATTGATAGGATCGCCCAGAGTAACGGATAAAACGCCTTCCGGTAGTAAAAGTCTAACTCCTAGAGAGATTGATAGTCAACTGGTAATGAGTAAACTCACCACCGACCCATCGTAAAAGTCTAACTCCTAGAGAGATTGATAGGATTCTTCAACTTTAGTTAATGTATATAATTTTTATAGTAAAAGTCTAACTCCTAGAGAGATGTGTAAAAGTCTAACTCCTAGAGAGATTGATAGGTGGCGCAGAATACGTTTTCGGCCTCAGGAAGTGCTGTAAAAGTCTAACTCCTAGAGAGATTGATAGGGATTTCTTATGGTATTTCCAATGCCACTTCGGGCCGTAAAAGTCTAACTCCTAGAGAGATTGATAGGTTATAATCAATCATTATATTATATAAATGGTGATTGTAAAAGTCTAACTCCTAGAGAGATTGATAGCAGGAATTGTAGAGGGGGCTTTGGGACAATATTATTTTGAGCAGAGTCCCCTGTAATCTTTTATCATCTCTGGATTGGTACGCTTCAGATAGCTGTACTGTCTCAGGTTGTGCATGTTGATCTTCAGAGTCTCCTCCGTCTGTTTTCTCTGAGGCAGTTTCTTCCTTATCTTTACAGGCATCTTCCTCTTTATCATGGAATTCACGGATTCTGATATGGATCGCATGTGGTACTGCTCCAGCCATGATTGAGTGTCATCAACGAAACTGTATAACATGGTTTTCCATGAAGCCACTCCTTTGGAACGGAATGTTGCATTTGTCTTCGGGAGGAAATATGGTGTGATTCCGTATTCTTCCACTATTGAGCAGATCTTCCTGTTGGAATACAGTGCATCTCCAAGCATTACCTCAATCTGCGGGCACAGATCCACAGTGTGTGCCATTATATCCGGAAACATGGACAGCTCTCCTATGGAGTGATCATCAGTTGTGTATAAACCAGCTATCATCTTGGTGTGAACACCCACTGAAAAGGAGGAATACTGGAAGTCATGCTTTCCCTTTGTGTGCGGGAAAGCATCCGATTCCATCTTATCCTTATTCTTATTCTTCTCCTTCTCGATCCTCTGCTGGCTCCTCTTTGATTCGTAGTTGACCTTCATGGTGTCTGGATCACCGGTTCCATCGGTGGAGAATATCTTCTCCATGGAATTGCCCGATTCATTCATGATCTTCAGAACCTCATCCAGTAGTTTTTTTGATCGTCCGGGATCATAACCTCTCTCTATGGTCTTGTATGAGAATTCAGATGACACTCCAAGTTTTTCCCCGAATAATCTCAGGAATCCCTCTGCAATCCTGTTGGGCATGCCGAAGTATGTCTGCATCAGCATGACCTTAACTATATCCGAAGTTGGAACGGGAGGCCTTCCCGCTCCCCTCTTCTCCACCTGGATACGGGATGAGGCAATGTTAACAACATCCCTTATTGTTTCCAGAACGTCGGCGATCTCGTTTACCTGTGCCTGGTCATACTGGTGCCAGTTCCTTTCGGCCGGTTCCCTCTTCTCGTAGGAGAAGGATTGATCCCTTACCGATTTAACAAGATTCCTCAGGTCCTCGACATTCTTCCTGGCCACATGTGTATATGACAAACAGGTTTAAATAGTTATGTGGACTATTCCACATAATGAATGGGACAATGATACTCTTTCATTTTCCTGAGAAGTCCGATCATGGAACAATAAACAAGTTCATGCAGAAATTCTACGGGCAGGATTCAACTTCATGGAAAGGAAAATACACGTATCACAGACATGGTTTGCTGGAGAACATACCTCACAGAAAACTGCTTAGAGGAGTCCTGATACTCAGGAACGAAGATGCTCCAAAAGTACTTGAGTTTCTAGGGCAGTATTCTCTGACCCTGCATGTTAGGGAGATAAAGCTGACACCGGACGACGAAAAAACATTAGGGGAGACCCCATGAATAATTTTGTCCCAAAACCAAATGCAACAAAAAATTTATATATTGAATACTGTTAAACAAAATGCTAAGATTATATTGTGGGGAACTTATTAATGGATTTTTCTGATTTTTTTAATGAAACAACTGGCTTCGAACCATATCCATATCAAAAACGCTTGGCCGAAATAGAGGAATATCCGTCTTTGCTAAATATTCCTACTGGTTTAGGAAAGACTGCCGCCATAGTAACAACATGGATATGGAGAAGAAAATTTCATGACGACCAAACAATTCGTGAAGGTACACCGAGAAGGCTGATATACTGCCTGCCTACTAGAGTATTGGTTGAACAGGTCAGAGATAATATACTATTGTGGCTTAAAAACGCGAATTTACTTGGGGGAGAAATAAAGACAATATCAACAAATGAAAAGGAAGTGGTAGAATCCTACAAACCCTCATGGGTAGACGGGAATAAGATCTCGGTTACAACCCTTATGGGAGGTGAAGAGGATTACAATTGGGACATATACCCTGAGAGGGATTCAATCATAATTGGAACTCAAGATATGCTTCTTTCAAGAGCTCTTAACAGGGGTTACGGGATGAACAGATATAAATGGCCTGTTCATTTTGGTCTGCTAAACAACGATTCTTTATGGGTTTTTGATGAGGTTCAATTAATGGGTTCTGGAATTAAAACTAGTGTTCAGCTAGAGGCATTCAGAAGGTATTACGGGGTCATCAAGAAAACACAGACGATATGGATGAGCGCCACTGTGAACGTAAATTGGCTCGATAGTGTGGATTTCAAGGATGAAATGGTTTATCCACAAGAATTAAAGTTATCGGATGATGATTATTCAAATGAAGAAATTATCAAAGTTGTAAAAAGCCCTAAAAAGTTAAATAAAATCACAATCAATGAATATGATTTTAAGGAATTAGTTGGTAAGGTATTAAATGAACATGTCTCGGGGACCAGAACACTGGTCATATTTAATACAGTAGATAGATCAAGAACGTTTTTCACTGAATTAAAAATGGAGCTGGAAAATCGCCATTCCACCGCTACTCCATTACTAATACATTCTCAATTCAGGAAGAATGATCGAAGTATAATTCTAAAATCGCTCCTTGAAAAACCGGGCAGTGGTGGTACTATAGTTGTTTCGACGCAAGTAATTGAGGCAGGAATTGATATATCTTCAAAGACACTGTTCACAGAACTTGCCCCTCTGTCATCCATGGTCCAACGTTTTGGAAGATGCAATAGAAAGGGATTGGATAGCGGTGCCAAAATTTTTTGGATTGATATTCTATCTACAAAGAATGATAAATTTATATTACCTTATAAAAAAGAATTACTAGAGGAGAGTCAAAACTTCCTTGTCAAGAAGGACACAAAAGATATTACATCAGAAGATTTCTCTAAAATAAATGAAATTGATGAAGATATTACAATTATAAGGCCTAAAGATATTCTTGAACTTTTCAATACAGACACAGATTTAACTGGTGAAGATATTGATATATCGAGATTTATCCGAAACGATAACAGCACTAACGTTCAGGTATTTTGGAGGGACTTTAAAAATGATGATCAATATATTAATGAGCCTTTTCCAAAAAGTAATGAATTATGCTCTGCACCTATACAAGACGTAAAAGCCTTGGTAAAGAAGAAAAATGAGGTTCTTTTTGCATGGGATTTTTTTGAAGGAATGTGGGTAAAATTACAGGACCCAAATAACATTTTTCCAGGGAGAATGATTATGCTGAAAGCATTATCTGGGCATTACTCAAAAACAGAGGGTTGGAACCCTGATTTAAAGGAAAAGGTCGATTGTGCATTGTACAATATAAAAGAGAAGGGTGAAGGATATAGCAGTAATGATTCGTCGCAGGAAGAATGGCAAACAATAGAAGAGCATACAAAGAGGGTCGTGGATTGCGCTCGGGTGATCAATTATGCAATCAATATGCCGTCTAAATTCTCCAATTGGGTCGAGTCTGGTGCGAGATGGCATGATGCAGGAAAGGCACATGAAGCTTTTCAGGCATTAATCAATAAAGATAATGCTCCTATCAAAGGTCAATGTTTATGGGCAAAAGCACCTGCAGACTCTTGGAGGAAGGGAAGACTGCCAAAACATCAAATGGGGAACGAAGTATTAAGAAAACACTTCAGGCACGAATTAGTCTCTGGGTTACTCGCGATAATGAATAAACAAGAAGATGTAGTAGCTTTTCTAGCGATGGCACACCATGGAAAAGTCAGAACGGCAATAAGATCAATGCCTGATGAATATGTTCCAGAAAAAAATGATATAAGATATGCATGTGGCGTTTGGGATGGTGACAGAATACCATCAATAGTCTTAGGAGAAAGGATTTGCAGTGCAGAAGCAACAATAAATTTATCTATAATGGAACTCGGTTTAATTAAAAACGCCAAAAGCTGGTTAAATAGAATATTGGATTTAATATATGATCCAAACATAGGCATTTTCAGACTCGGATATATGGAAGCCATCGTTAGGGCGGCAGATAGAAGAGCTAGTGGAGGAATTTAAGATGGATTATGCCCTCGATGGATGTAAACATGAACCTTTCAGTTCATATCTGAAGGCGCTAGCTGTATTGAGAATAGTTGGAGAACAAGAGGATAAGACCATCAAAGGTTTTTGGAAATCAGACACGTTTGTAATAGAAACAAAATTGACCAGGGAAGAGTTGGTGGAATTTCTTATCAACAAGTATTCACCAACTCCCATAGTATCACCATGGAATGGAGGAAGTGGATTTTTCCAAGGAGATAATAAGGAAGCAATCAATGAGATAATTAAGGATAAGTCAGGCAGGTTTAAACCTTATAGGGAAACGATTGAAAAAATACAATCTTGGAAGAATTTAATGAAACAAGATTTGCCCTTTTCAAAAGTTATGGATGAAGTTGAATCCTTGGTGAATCAAGGGAATCAAAAAAAGAATGAAAGAAACTCGAAGTTGATCAATAAATTATCTAGCACTAGGAATGATTTATCAAATGATAAAAACAAATGGATCAATCAATACGTGGATAACTATCCTCTCGAACAACTTATAGAGGAAGCGAATAAGTATACTGATACCAATCCTCAAGTGCAAAAGATGTCATCAGATTTTATAAGTAATATAAAAAGCATCAATACCGCTTTTTATGAACATTTTCGTAAAAGCAGCAAAACATTAATAGTCAGAAAGTGTAGAAACTATCTAGACTCAAAGGTTGTTGAATGGTTAGACTCCGCAGTTTTGTTTGATCCTGAAGATGAATTATATTACCCTCCTATATTGGGAACTGGAGGAAACGAAGGGAATTTGGAGTATTCAAACACATTCATGGCAAACTTGATAAAAGTATTAATGGTTGGAGCGCAAGGTCTTACCAAAGCACAATCTGAGAATCTGTTAAAAAATTCTCTTTTCGCAGAACCCGTTTCAAATTTGATTTCATCGAAAATTGGAAAATTTAACCCTGGCAGGGCTGGTGGGGCCAATCAGGGCTTTGGAATAGAAGAGAAGGACTTTCCAATCAATCCGTGGGATTTTGTGCTTTTAATGGAGGGAGCCATCCTATGGTCCAGTAGCATTGGTAAACGACAAGGTATAAGCTCCGGTATTCCAAGAAGTCCTTTTACAGTATATTCCAGTCCAGTAGGTTATTCATCTGCATTGCCGGAAAAGAGAGATTTTTATGAAATCTGGGCTCCACTCTGGTACAACCCTGTTGAAATAAGAGAATTAAAAGCCTTTTTTTGCGAGGGGCGTTCAAAAATCAGCAGGAAAAGTGCAAGAACTGGTTTAGAATTTGCAGAAGCTGTAGCATCTCTAAGCGTAGACAGGGGTATATCTGAATTTGCAAGATATGCTATACTTGAGAGACGAGGTAAAAGTTTCGCTGTAGTTCCAGCAGGAAAATTTAAAGTGGAGTATAGAAGGGAAGTGGATCTCATAAGAGAGCTTAATCCGATATTAGCGGAAATAGATTCATTTCTGAAAGGTTTTAAATCAAATCCTCCAGGTGAGTTATCATCTCTCAGGTTGAGGATTGATCAACAAATGTATAGAGCGCTATCCCACGGAGGGTCTTTTGAGATGAGAAAACTTATGTCCAGCATTGGGGCTTTCGAGAAAATTATATCAAAAAGAGATAATAAAAGGGAACCAAAGATCAGAAGACCCTTTTCCGGACTTAGCATGAAATGGCTTCTGTATTCTAATGATGGAAGCGTTGAATTCAGAATTGCATCCACCTTGGCATCAATAGAGGCAACCGGCAAGGTAGGGTCTATACGTTCAAACATAGAGCCGGTCAATCCTGAAAAGGAAAATACATGGGATGAAGGACTAGGGCAATACTCATATATTGGAAATTCTTTGCCAGATAAATTAGGAAATGTTCTAAGACGAAGGATCATTGATACAGATCGCTATTCATCAGAAAAAAATCCGCTTTCGTCAAGTATCTGGTTATCCCTAAGTGATATTGTTAAATTTATCACCAACAAAGTGGATGACGCTCTTATAGAAAATCTATTATTCGGGATGATGTGGATTAGATGGAAATCCAATGAAGCAAAGGATATCATTGATGAATTTAACAGAAGAAACAGAGGGACTGAATCCTTTGAAATAGTACCAAGTTCATGGGCATTATTGAAGCTTTTATTTCTTCGCGAATGTATAAGAAACAACGAGGGAAAAAAATTATGGATAAAACCTGAAATATCTATTATTACACTCCTAAATGCAGGGAGAATTGATGAAGCATGTCGAATTGCAAGGAGAAAACTCTATGCCCACGGTCTCAATCCAGTTGGAAGCAGATTCCCAGATATATCGGGCGGGGATAGAATGGCTGCAGCTTTATTATTTCCTGTAAGAAATGAAAATGCGTTATTTAAAATGGTTCTTAAAATGAAAGAACAGGGGGATTGAAAATGGAAAGAAAAGATGAAAGTTTAGAGAAAGCAACAAGGATATTGATGGAAATTGAGTTAGAACCAGTTCAAGGAGATAGGTTTCAGCCTACCGGATTTCCAGATTTAGGTGCAGCTGTATACGAAAGGCCTGACGGGAAAAGAATGCTTTTGGTTGAATCAGCCCAGTCCATGGCAAATCGGTTGGAAGCTGTGTGTCTTGAGAATGGCGGGCCAAATATTTCAGAAGAGCTGGAGGGTTTACCATATATTTTAGTAAAGCTTTCTGGAGATATAAGTTCAGAAACAAGTTCCTTAATCGAACCTCATAGAATAAATTCTCCTTTCATAATCAGTGACAAAGAATTTGCGACAAAATTTAAGAAGAAGGCAGACTATTCAAAAGAGAAACCGCTGAACCTCAAGAAGGCAGCAGAGGCACTTTTTTTCTATGATATCAACTCATTGTTGCATGGCGTTTTTATGGCCAATCTGGAGGGTGGAAGGCTTAAGGTACAGAGGATTGTGACTGGATTTATAGAGGCTCAAGGCATCAGGGAAGTATCATCTGGAGGGGTAAAGAACAGTCCAATAGACCCTAGCGGAACAATAAAGGCCGAAGGAGAGAAGGGTGATGTTTACGGAAACGTTCCATTTTATAGAGTAGAATATACTGCAGATAAAATAAAAGCTTATTTCAATATAGATCTTGCTTTGATAGAAGGATATGGTCTTGAATCAGAGGCAAAAGAGTTGCTCATAACGCTCTCTTTCTATAAGATAAGTAAGTTTCTCAAAGAAGGGTTAAGACTCAGGACAGCCTGTGACTTCAGAAAAAAAGGCGAATTGACTATTACTGAACCTAAAGGTATGAAGTTTCCAATGGAAGATGAAATCATTAGTAACTTAAAAGGTTTGATCAAGGCATGCAAGGACAAAAATCTATTTTCTAACCCTGCTGTTACAGTAATTGAAACGAAGACCAAAAAAGGCAGTAAGAAGGAGTCTACTAAATCTCCGGAGACGGATAACTCAAATAGCGATAATCCAACGGAATAGGCCCAAGGCGAAGAACACTATGTTAGTCATAAGTATAGACTTTATAACTGGTAGATTTCATGCCACCCCATGGGGAAGGAATGTGAACGAAGGAATACCGGAATGGCCTCCATCTCCTTATCGAGTAATTAGGGCACTCATAGATTCATGGAAGAGAAAATATTCGAATATTTCTGAAGCCAGGGCCGAAGAATTATTCTGTGAACTTGCTTCGGAGTCCCCCAAATTTTGCTTGCCTCCTGTAAAAACATCATTCATGGAAAGTTATTTAAGTGCTAACTCTAAAAAACAGGTTTCTAAAAACCTCGTCTATGATCCTTTCATAGTTTTAAATCCCGGCGATTCAGTTTTAGTCGGATGGGAAAACTTGTCTCTATCTCCTGCTCTTAGAGAAGACCTAAAAAACCTATTGTCCGGAATTAATTATCTAGGTAGAAGTGAATCCTGGGTAACTATGAAATTAAAGGAATCAGATGATAGAATAAAATGGAATTGCCTTCCTATAGCAAACATAGATAAAACAGAAAATGCACAAAAAGTCGAGGTGGCAAATATTCTGTCAAAAAGGGAATATGAAGAAAGAAAAGTTGAACATAGTACAAAAATGGGGTGGCTGGAAGCACTAATGGACAGAACAGTAGATATGTTTCGAAGGAAGAATGATTTGCCACCTGCACTGAAAATGGAAAATTATGTTATTTCAAGTGAATACGTAAAATTTAAACATTCTCAAGAAAATAAAGAAACTGATAATCATATAACCACTGTCATGTTTGCATTGGAATCCAAGGTTCTACCTTTGATGTTGGAAACAGTAGTAATATCAGAAAGAGTTCATAGAAAACTGATGGGAATCAATAAGAAAATTATGGGAGATCCATCCAGGGTGTCTGAGAAATTTAGTGGGAGAGATAAACAGGGGAATCTCCTAATTGGGCACAGGCACGTTAAGATACTTCCATTGGACAGGAATAATGATGGTAGGATAGATCATTTGATGATCACAGGGAAAGAGCCTTTTAACACTGATGAAATTAAATCTATTTATGCTATGAAAAGCATCTGGCAATCAGATGGAAAACCTGATATACAATTGATTCCGTTACAATGGGGAACCATGGAAGAAGTGGCTGGGGACTTAAGATCTAAAAAATTTAGAAGCGAAACACCATTCATTTTGACGAGACACTACAGGAAAGGAAGGGGTGATTTTAATGAATGGCTGAGGGAAGAAGTGAAGAAGGAGTGTAAAAATCACGGGTTTCCTGAGCCAGTTTCAATAAACCGAATAGATAAGTTGAACAGGGATGGTCATAGCTTCCATTGGATTGAATTTGTGCGAAACAGGAAGAATGACCCTTCGAGGGCAGGTTATGGATTTGAACTAGAATTTTCAGAACCTGTTTTATCACCGATTTCAATAGGTTACGGTTCACATTATGGGTTGGGTATTTTCTTGCCTATAAGCGGTATAAGGAGAAATGTTGCAGAATAATTCTGAAAATAATGATAATGATCTGCTTCCTGTTCGCATGCTAAATGAGTTGGTATATTGCGAAAGGCTCTTTTATCTTGAGTATGTTCAAGGCGATTTTCAGGATTCGGCAGAAACTATTGAGGGAAGATATAGGCACCATAATGTTGATAAAGAAAAAGGAGACTTACCGAATAAATCCGTTCATGAAGAAGCCAATAGCAGTATACCAATTCACGCTAGTTCTGTAATGCTATCTGGAGAAGTATGCAAATTTATTGCAAGAATGGACCTGATCGAGGGATCAGGAAAAGAGGTTCAGCCGGTTGAATATAAAAGGGGTAAGCCTCCTGACAATCCCGATAGGGTGTGGCCTTCAGACTTAATTCAAGTATGTGCCCAGGCGATAATTTTGAGGGAAAATGGTTTTGATTGCAATAGAGGAGTGGTTTATTACTTTGAAACGAAACAAAGAATTTTAGTCGAAATTACAGAAGAACTGATCAGAACAACAATGTCATATGCTGAAAAGGCAAGGTCGATTTCTACATTAAAAATAATTCCAAAGCCTCTTGTGGACAGTCCAAAATGTCCCAAATGCTCTCTTGTAAGCATTTGCTTGCCGGATGAAACAAATAGCATGATAAATATAAAAGGAGAAATTGATGATACGGATGTAAGAAGACTTTATCCGGCTAGGGATGATTCATTGCCAGTATATGTTTTAGACCAAGGGGCAATTGTAGGGAAGAAAGGTGAGGAACTTGAAATCAAACAATCTGGAAAGGTGGTTTCAAGGATAAAGCTTATGGAAACATCTCAATTATCAATATTTGGAAACGTGCAGGTAACGACTCAAACTATTCAAGAACTTTGTAGAAGAGGAATTCCAGTTTGTTATTTTAGTTTTGGCGGATGGTTTAATGGCATGACTCAGGGAATCACTCATAAGAATGTAGAATTGCGCATCCATCAATATGAAATTGCCCGTGATCAAAAAAAGGCATTAACTATTGCATCAAAATTTGTAAATGGGAAAATAAGAAATTGTAGAACTCTTCTTAAAAGAAATTTGAAGGTGGATTCCGAGAAGGCACTGGAAGAGCTTAAAAAATATGCTGATTCTGCACTGAGGGCATCTGATCTTCCGATGTTGCTAGGTATAGAAGGAACTGCCGCGAGAATTTATTTCATGCATTTTGCAGATATGTTCATTCAAGATGTATCATCAGAGAAATTTGATTTTCAGTCACGAAACAGGCGCCCACCAAAGGATCCTGTTAATGCAATTCTTTCTTATTTATATTCTATCCTTTCCAAAGACATAACCGTAATTCTTACAGCAGTTGGATTTGATCCATTTAGGGGATTTTTACATCAGCCAAAATATGGAAATCCTGCCCTGTCTTTGGATCTTATGGAGGAATTCAGGCCCCTTATCGTTGATTCTACAGTGTTAGGATTAATAAATAATAAGGAAGTCACATTAAGTGATTTTATAAGGCGAGGAGATGCCGTCTCAATGAAAGAGAGTACTAAGAAGGTTATCTTGAAAGCTTACGAAAGACGAATGGACACTCTTATAACCCATCCATATTTTGGATATTCGGTCAGTTATAGAAGAAATCTTGAGGTGCAAGCCAGATTGCTTGGAAGGGTATTATCTGGGGAAATTCAGGAATATCCGGTTTTTTATACGAGGTGAATGGGTGAGAAGGAGGTTTATTGTGACGTATGATATAGCCGATCCTGGAAGACTAAGAAAGATTTTTTCCTTATTGCGAGGTTTTGGTGAATCTATACAATATTCTGTATTTATGTGTGAACTTTCACCAAAGGAGAAAGCTATTTTAGTAACATCTTTACATGAGGCTATAAACCACAACGAGGATCGAATAATGGTAATTGACATAGGCTCCATTGAAATTGCAGCGTTTGAGAGAATAGAGTTCATAGGCAAGGTAATTGAAATTACAAACAGGGAGTGCATCATAATTTAAACTCCTCAATAATGATAACATAACAAAAACTTTGCATGGTTCAGCTGAAAACATCCCTGGGGGTGGTGGGGCAATAGGTGAACTCAGCGGAATCAATAAAAAATTCCATCCGATCGAGAGGCTAGGTGCCTCGCATTTCTTTGGTCTCGCTCGATCCGTCTTTTTCCTGAAATTTACTAACTTTTCAAATATGATGTTCCCTTAATCTGGATTTTTGGATACATTTCCAAGGGGTGCTCGTCATTTTGCTTCCACTGGTTTCTTTTTTTGTCTATAATGTTATATTTTTTTCTTAGTCTCACATTGAAAAAAAGGTCTGTAGCAATTTTGGCAGTTGTTTGAAAATTGCTGTCGGGAGACTACATAATTTTAAATTTGTTTAACGTATTTAAAGCAGTTTCCATGACTGAAAAGTCATGGCTCCATTGAAGCGGATGATCTAAACCTGTTTTATCAGTTGCTGTTCCTGTTTCCATGACTGAAAAGTCATGGCTCCATTGAAGCTCTGTATTAAAGACATGGCCTGATATTGCTACTTTCGTTTCCATGACTGAAAAGTCATGGCTCCATTGAAGCAGGAAGGACTGATTAGAAAATGCAGAAATCTCCAATAGTGTTTCCATGACTGAAAAGTCATGGCTCCATTGAAGCGGATCAGTTATGTTTGGCATTTCTTCACCTCAGAGAAGTTTCCATGACTGAAAAGTCATGGCTCCATTGAAGCTAATGGTTCATTTGAGCCATGGTGTATTTTAGAAACGTTTCCATGACTGAAAAGTCATGGCTCCATTGAAGCCATCCCAAGCAGTTCGAGCCTGTTGGTGTTCTCGTAAAGTTTCCATGACTGAAAAGTCATGGCTCCATTGAAGCGGAAAGATGAAGGTTCAATTCTACCGGGAGCTCCAGAGTTTCCATGACTGAAAAGTCATGGCTCCATTGAAGCAAGAAGGCCTGGACTGGTGCAAGGAAAGAACCTATCTGTTTCCATGACTGAAAAGTCATGGCTCCATTGAAGCACTTCCTGTAATAGCATGTATCCTAGGGTATCTGCCTGTTTCCATGACTGAAAAGTCATGGCTCCATTGAAGCACCTGATTCGGGAATGCGCTAGCCGGAATGATATATTGTTTCCATGACTGAAAAGTCATGGCTCCATTGAAGCACTTCCTGTAATAGCATGTATCCTAGGGTATCTGCCTGTTTCCATGACTGAAAAGTCATGGCTCCATTGAAGCTACAGAGACAGATCAAGGAATATCCTTTCAAGCAGAGTTTCCATGACTGAAAAGTCATGGCTCCATTGAAGCTTTAATGTTCGTGCAAGGGTGATCTCTTTCTCCCTTGGTTTCCATGACTGAAAAGTCATGGCTCCATTGAAGCCATATCATAGGAGATGGTTGGCTGTCATCCCGGGTAAGTTTCCATGACTGAAAAGTCATGGATCCATTGAAGTCACCTCTGACTGCATTGGGAGGAAAGTAGATGAGTGTGTATCCAGCGTCAACTGCAATCTATTTTATTTGTAATATTTTAATATTAAAAGACCAAGAATTTACAGACTCATAGAGCTCTTTTGGAATATAATAATATCTAAATATAAAAATCACTAATTAACACCTTGAAGAAGGGAGTGTCCAAAATTTCGTGTGTCATTATAATCAAAAGAACAAACTTCCGACTTATCCTTAAACTATCTGTATTTGATTTTTAGAACTATTCAACAGAACTCTATTCCATTCCTAAAGACTGAACGAAGAATCCCGTCGCCCCATCTATACGGCAGTTCAGATGGATCATGGATATCAAACATCGAAAAATTAGCTTTTTTTCCAGGTTCGATAGTTCCCATTCTATCAAGGAGGCCAAGAGATGAAGCGGAATTTATGGTTGCAGCATTAATTGCCTCGTTGCATGTCATTCCACAGTTTTTCACCGCCAGATGAATCGCAAAAAGCATGTTGGGAATAGGAGATAGAGGAGAACAATCGGTTCCAAGGGCAACTGGAACATCCCGGTCAATGAAATTTCTCGCATTGGCAAACTTCTCGTTCAGTGAGAATGCAGTTATGGGAAGCAATGTAGCAATCACGCTATTTCTTTTCATGGTTTCAATTCCATTTATATCTGTTTTCAGAAGATGATCTGAAGAAATTATCTTGTGTTTATCGGAAAGCTTCAGGCATCCAATATTTGAAATTTCGTCTGAATGGACTCTTATTTTGATCCCAAGTTTATCGCATTCATCAAAAAACCTATTGGTCTGTTCTGTGGAAAAAGCACCCTCGTCACAGAAACAGTCCCCGAAATCAGCCATCCCAGAGATTTCAGGAAGAACCTTTTCTATGACAAAATCAGTGTATTGATCACCATAAAATCCCGGGGGAATGGAATGCATACCAAGAAATGTAGTAACCACATCCACAATATTCATCGACTTTAGTTTATGAGCAGCATTGAGTATTGCCTTCTCTGTATCAAGATCCAATCCATAACCTGATTTAATTTCAATGCATGTAACCCCGCTTCTGATCTCCTGCTTTATCCGGCTCATGGAAGCTTCAAGTATCTGCTCAGAAGTTTTGCCTCTGGTATCCCTGACTGTTTTCAGAATTCCATTTCCCTTCTTCAGAATATCCAGATAAGATTCTCCTCTTATCCTCTGATAAAACTCCTCTGTTCTTTCACCGTAATAAAGGATATGTGTGTGCGGATCTACGAATCCCGGTAATATTCCAAGGCCGGAACAGTCTACTATTTCTGCATTATTTTCCCGGATGTACGATTCCGCCACACTGTTGGGAACAATTGACTGGATATTTCCATGTTCTTCTATTATGGATTGTTCATATGAGATTTCCATCTGATCCTGTTCTTTTCCTCTGAGAGGTCCTCTGGCCCTTGTTGTTACAATGAATTTGGGATTGTAAAACACTTTCATCTTTCCACCTTCAAAAAATCACTCCTGAAAAATACGAGAGAAAAGTTAAGGCAACGCCTGCAAGTATTGGCAACATAAACGGAACCCGATACATGGAATATTTTTTATTTCCAAAAATTTTTGTAGCATATTTGATCTGGCTCAAATCTTCCCTGAATGGTGAATATATGAAATACATTTTTCCAAAGGTCTTTTTGTTTATCACTCCCACAACTGGAAATGACAACGCTGACATAAAACCGAGATTCATTACGAGAAGGAAGGAAAGAGGGAATATGGAGTTCAGGTATGAGTAATCAGTGGCTGCTGAAATGGATATTGGGGCAATGCTTCCCAGAATTGCAATTATTCCCTTTATATCTCCAATCCCAAAGAGCTTTTCCGTATAACCTGACAGAAACATCAAAGAAAGAAGTGCAAGCGTGAATCCATAAAAGAATCCCAAGATGAAAATCAATATAATCGAGATCACGAGAAGGACAACCCCCAGAATAAGATAAAGGGGAATGTCCGTTCGGAGGAATGTGGCAATAAAGGCAAGTATGAAGATTACTATAAATATGAAAGGTATTGAAACCAAATAATCTATCACAGAACCTGTGGCAACAAGCGGTATAAATAGATATGATTTCACCGTCCTTTTCTTTACATCTGAAACTGATCCAAGGATCAGGCTTACGAGAGCAACTCCAATAACGGCAATCATTTCATATTCATTCAACGGCATTTTATCAACACTCCGGATTTACAGCTCGTAGCATGAAGATCCCGTATCCTGAAGAGTACATTCCATTGAGCTGTATTTCAGATTTCGGTTATCCATGTATGTCTTCACATGATTCAGTGCAAGCTCAGGGGTATTGTTTTCCCTGCTGATATGGAGAAGAAGGATCTTTGATTTTCCGGATGCAATCTTTGTCAGAGCCTCTCCAGTCTGCTCATTTGAAAGGTGCCCGTATGGCCCAAGTATTCTCTTCTTCAGTTTCTCATGGTATTTTCCATTCCGGAGCATCTCAACATCATGATTTGATTCCAGAGCAAGAATATCGGAATTTGACATAGGTTCAATCAGATCATCTGGAAAATGCCCCATATCGGAAAAAACGGATATCTTCTTCCCCTTATATTCAATAACGTAACCAACAGGATCAACTGCGTCATGTGGAATTTTGTATGATCTGATCAAAAAATTTCCAATGGCAGTTTCACCATTCATGCGGTAGTATTTTTCAACGTTAAGTGCAAGGGCCGTCTTTTCCCTGAGATAGATATCAGCTTTCAATTTCCTTGCAGCTGCGCTTAAACCGGAACTGTGGTCTGAATGTTCATGTGTTACAAATACAGAAATATTCCTTTCAGAAAGGCCAAGCTCACTCATTTTCCTCTGAAACTTTATGGCAGAAATGCCGAAGTCTATGGTTATAATGTCATATCTGTCCCATATGATGGTGCAGTTTCCTCCACTTCCACTTCTAACAACACAGAATCCGCTTTCAATCAATATCTCTCTCTATGCAACACACAATAAAATATTATTGCTAACTCTGTTTTATATTGCAGTTATTCGTACATCCTTTGGCATATAAAATAAAGGGGAAAAATAAACAGGTGGATAGATGAATTCAATCCACATATTGAAAGATATCCGAATTATTTCCTCAGGTTGCTGATCATTCTGTTGTAATCGTCCTCAGAAATCTCTCCTCTGGCATATCTCTCCCTTATTATCTTCTCTGCCTGACCGTAATTGGAAGCATGTTCGTCACTGTTGCTTCCCCTGAGCATCTCAAAGAAGAAGTATATGAATATAAGGACGAAAGCCGCTGATAGAACTCCAATTACCGGCATAAAAATAATCATTCCGGCATATCCTCCGCCCATCATTCCATATGGTCCATAATAGTTGCCGGAGCCGTTTCTCAGGAATATTGCGGCAGACGCAGCAATTACAGCCATAACGACAATCAGTGCAAGCACAATCCACAATAAATTTTCTATTTTTTTCATGATTAATAATAATGCTGGAACAGTTCTTAAGGTCTATTTGAAACGTGTTTCATCGAGAATGATTTCATTGGTCACACCCTTTCTCAGCTTCACTATAATTCCCTTGTTTTCAAGTGCTGTGAGCGTCCTTGAAACGGATGCCTTTGAACTGTTGATCTGTGAAACAATTGCACTTTGAAGCATTCTGTTTTCATTTGATTTCAGAAGAGATATAATGTCAAGTTCTGTTTCCGAAAAGAGATCATCGTGTATTTTTTCACCCATTTGAACCTCTTCCGGAGCTTTCCTTTCACCATAGTTTATGACCAGAGCTTTTTTACCCTGAATATTGCTTATAAGTTCAGGTAATATTCTCTTTAAGCCGAAAATTGAGCTTATGGATATGGCCACATTTACACCTAAAATGAGAAGGAAGAGAATCATCTGGATATTGCTTATGATCCCTCCAAGATAAACCACCGCAGTAAAAATGGAAATAACCACTGCACTTATTATGACAGAGAGAAAAAGAGAAACCAGTAAGAATGCTGTCCGTCTTATCTTTTCATTCATGGAATTTCACTCACTTCTTTCCGACCTGCAGATCGCATTGCTGCCTCATAATTACCCTTTTGCATTCAGTTTTCCCAGGGATCCGTTTATCTTCCCTCTGAGAAGAAGTGAATTCATCACGACAGATGAGGAACTCATTCCCATGGCAAGGGCCGAAAGGATGGGAAGGAAGGAATATATTGAAAGGCCTGCAAATGGCACAAGAACACCCGCAGCAATTGGAATAAGGGCTGTATTATAACCAAATGCCCAGCCAATATTCTGTTTAACCTTTCCTATGGTTCTGTTCCCTATGATCTTTGCATAAACGACATGCATCAGATCGTTGTTCAGAAGTATAATGTCGCCACTCTCTCTGGCAATATCTGTGCCTGATGCCATTGCTATGCCCACATCAGCAGTTTCCAGGGCAATTGAATCGTTAATTCCGTCTCCGGTGAATATGACATAATCCCCTTTCATCTGGTATTCCTTAATTATTTCAGCCTTCCGGGAAGGCATCACCTTCTGCATGGATATCTTCAATCCCAATCTCAGAACCAACTCTTCGAGCCTCCCCGTAGGAATCGCCTGTTATCATGGATACGCCAATGCCCATTGCCTTAAGCTGCTTCACAGCATTCGCTGCATTCTCTCTTATGCGGTATGAAAGTTCAAAGATTCCAGCCTCGTCATTATCAATCATAACTGCAACAGTTGACCCGTTTTCTTTTTTCTTTCTGATTATCTCAATATTCTTTCCCTGAACCCTGCCTCTTATACCCTTTCCGGGCATCTCTTCCACATCTGACACTTCAAGCATCTCCACTCCCTTTTCCTTTGCCATCTTTACAATTGCCTTTGCAACAGGGTGGTTTGATGAACTTTCAAGAGAAGCGGCAATTGAAAGAACCTGTTCCTGAGAATATGCAGGTGATGCAGTGAATTGAGATATTGCGGGTTCGGGTTCGGTGAGTGTTCCGGTCTTATCGAATATTGCCCTGTTTGCCCTGGACAGGCGATCAAGGGCACTGGAATTTTTTATTATTATACCATTCTCATATGAAATATCAGAGGATAGCAGCAGTGTAATGGGACCGGCTAGGCCAATGGCACATGGGCACGCGATGACCACAACAGAAACAAAGGCAAGAACAGCAATAACCAGAGGGAAGCCGTATCCAATCGACGACAGATAGAAGTACCAGAACAGGGACGCGGAAATTGCGGTCACAATAACTATGGGAACAAATACGGATGAAAAGGCATCTGCAACCCTCTGAACCTTTGCCCTTCCCGATGCAGCCCGCTGAATCAGTTCATATATCTGGTTAACTGTACTGTCTCTTCCGGTTCTTGTAACCTTTATTTTAAGAAGGCCATTCAGATTTTTAGTCCCGGAAGATACCGGATCAGGTGCTTCTCTGGTAACAGGCTCCTGTTCTCCTGTGAGCATTGATTCATCTATGTCACTTCTCCCCTGAAATATTTCCCCGTCCACTGGTATGATCTCCCCAGGCTTTACAAGTATGAGATTCCCGGGTTTTACCTGCCCTGTGGGAACCTCGGAGGTTTCTCCGTTTTCATTTATTATTGTGGTATTGCCGGGAATGATTCCAATAAGCTTCCCTGCTGCCTTATTAGCTCTTATTTTGGTTTTGTTTTCAATGAAATTACCCGTAAGGATAAGTGTTATTATGAAGGCAGATGCATCATAATACACATCTGATGAAGGGATTGTACCGGGCAGTAAAGTGATATATGCTGAAAAGAAGAATGCGGTGAGGGTACCCATGGAAACAAGCAGATCCATATTTGCCGTCCTTCCAAGAATTGAATGGTATGCACCATCATAGAATCCATTTCCGGAATAGAACTGTACAGGCAATGTGAGGAGAAGAAGAATATAATTCCGGTCTGTGAATGATGATGGTACCAGATAGGTGATCAGGATAATTGAAACGGCAAGCGGCCAGCTTACAATAAGCCTTCTTCTCAGGGTGAGGGCAGCCTTTTCCGGTGATTCATATTTATACTGGCATTCTTTTGAGCAGAAAAGGTATTTCTGGCCGTCCTGAACTGAGTAAATTGAGGAATCGTCCGGTACATACATGCCGCAGACGGGATCTGTTGGCATTCAATCCACTTATCTGCTGTGCTTTAAAGGATTCTTATCGAACTCTGCCTTGCACTGTGCACTGCAGAAATAAAATTTCTTCCCCTGAAAATCGCTGTGGAACTCAGACGACTCTTTTACTTTCATCCCGCAAATTACATCTTTTGCCATGCATTTGTAATGCTCTTGACATTCTTAAGGCTTGGCAACTGATCTGACATTTAATACGGGAGCCTGCAAGATTGTTTTTTAACAATTAAAAAGCTTGGCTCTTCAGAGGTAAGGAAGATACCAGAATCATGAAGAGATTAATTTTTCAGTTAGAGGGGAATTTGAGTATATAGAACGGAGATTCAAAGTGAACATTTATTAGTATTCGTATTTTTCAGGATTGATTCAATAATGTATTCAACAGCAAATGAAATCGGAAGAGAGAGAGGAAAGATATAGAGCAATCAAATTCCTTGCAATCATTGCAATTACAGCAATGATGGCTATTCCCATCATTCAGCATATTCAGAATGAATATGCATCCACACCGGTGGAATCATATTCATATTACAACGGAACTTCCATGAGAATATGGGAAAGCAATCGCGCAGAAATAGCCTGTTTTCCTACTTCTGTCGTTTAAGTTCCAGTTTCTTTCTCGTGGTTACTTGAATATTGGTGTGTGGGATTGCCTCCGGGAGTTTTATAGAAAGTGCATTGAGGAGTTTTGATCCTATATCCCTAGCTTGTGGTATCTGATTATATTTAACTGCACCGACCTGGATCTCCATGCTGTTTATTGATGAGAGTGCACTGATTCCCTCTTCAGCGGTAACATTGAGATCATTCCGCTTCTCCCTGAGATGTTTTTCAATGATGTATGAAAGCATGGCAATGAACACATGTGCTCTTGTTCGTGGTTTCTTTCTCACATGTACCGGACGTAATTCTATTGTATCTGATTTCATTGTTCTGAATGCCCATTCCACGTTTGCAAGATCTTTATACCTCTGGTGGATTGTATCCATGTTTACCTGATCAACCGGAAGGTTTGATCTGATGACATAACAGCCGTCAAGGTGTGATTCCTCCTTCAGTGCTTTTTCATTTATCGTTACTGTCAGTACACGATCGGTGACTTCTATTGTAATGAATCCGGACACATTCAGTTTTTCGATTCTTTCACTGACAACAGCAGTGGCTGTTGTGATTTCTGCCTTTGGATGTTCTGACAGGTATCTATTCCTGTCATCGGTTATACTCCTGATCTTTTCGATCTTTCTGTTCCTGCTGTCCTGAATCTCCTTTGCTCTTACGGGATTCCTGCGTAATATATACCTTGTGTTTTCATGTACGATCTCACACAATTTCTCAGTGAATAATTCTGTCTGGATCACTCCATTTTTCAGGAGTGTTTCCATCTGTGGTTTTGTTGTTGCTGTTATGTAATAGAACTTCTCATTATCCAGATCAGCAATCTGTTCAGCCTTGATCATGCCGCGATCACCCACCATGGTTACCGATTCACATTCAAATTCATCTGCAAGCTTCCTTATCTGTGATGTGAATGTTTTCACATCGTTTGTATTTCCCTGGAACACCTCTATGGATATTGGTCATCCATTGTTATCTGTGAGGAGACTGATGACAATCTTTACCTTTCCTCTCTTTTTATTACGATTATATCCGAAATCTGCTTATTCATTATTCATACCCTCAAGGTATGAATAGGTTACATCATACAGATATAGAGCAGTTTTCTATTCTTTGTATGGCAACTTCCCTGAAATAAAGAAGGATCTGTGGAAAGGAAAGTTCAGTTCGACTTCATACTCTTTGTGACATCCGGTCAGGTTACGCTTGACGTTTTGAAAGGATACGTGGATTTACCGGGGGTAAAACGGAATGGGAACGTATAGGTTTAGGATCCACCTCACAGGCAAACAGCATAGATTCCCCTTTGAATTTCTGCCTTGAATTAATCGCCTGCATTTCTATATAAGATATCTAAATAACGGCAAACAATCATCGAAAGTCTCACATTAGATAGATATACTTTTATAGAAACGCTATATATACAACAGTGGACATTGCAGAATTCAAGAAGGTGATTCAGAATCAGGAGGGCGAAAGGGATTCGATGCTCAAAGATCCAGATTTGATAAACAGGGAGGTTGGAACCGATCTTGTAGAAAAAAGCTTGAAGCATCCAAATATAATTGCAATTCTTGGTATTAGAAGATGTGGAAAATCCACTCTTTCATGGATATTACTGAAAGACCGTAAATATGCGTATATAAATTTTGATGATGAATTGCTGTACGGGATAAAGGTCGATGATTTTGATAGACTGTTGAAAGCCTTTTATGATCTTTACGGGGAGGATTTGCAATATTTCTTATTGGATGAGATCCAGAATGTGAAAGGGTGGGAATTATTCGTAAGCAAGCTTGGAAGAACGAAAAAGGTCATAGTAACCGGATCCAATTCAAATCTACTGAGCGGTGAACTGGCCACACATTTGACAGGCCGTTACAATTCTATTACACTTTTCCCTTTCAGTTTCAAGGAGTTTCTCGCATACAGGAAAGTTCCTGATGATTATTTCTACGGTAAAGAATTTAGAACAGAGCGTGTGGCCAAAGCACTGAAGTATCTTGAGGAATATATTCAATATGGTGGGTTTCCAGAAGGTTATAAGTTCACGCATGATCGATTAAAATCAATCTTTAGAGATATAATAACTAAAGATGTTACCAGACGATACAGGATAAAAAACATAGAATCCATAGAATCTTTGTCTAAATACCTGATTTCGATCTATTCCAATGAGATATCGTTTAGCAGTTTAAGAAACATAGCAGGAATTAAAAAAATTGAAACCGTGAAAAATTATCTAACCTACCTGGAAAATTCTTATCTGTTCTTTCTTATGGAGAGATTCTCATTTAAGCTGAAACAGCAGGTGATAGCGCCGAAGAAAATTTACTGCATTGATACCGGTATGATAAATGCAATGACAGTAGGCAATTCCAGGAACATAGGAAGATTGATGGAAAATCTTGTAGCAGTAGAACTGTTAAGGAGAAAAAACTACAGCAATGATATGATTGAAGTCTACTACTGGAAGGATCACAATAATCACGAAGTGGATTTTCTCATAAAGGCGGGCAAAAATGTTGTGGAATTAATACAGACCAGTTACGTGAGCGATCTGAACCTGATTAACAGGAGAGAAATTGACAACCTCATAAAAGCATCTGAGGAACTCCACTGCAATAATCTGTCAATAATAACGTGGGACTATGAAAGTGTCATAGAAAAAGAAGGAAGGGAGATCACTTGCATTCCTCTCTGGAAATGGCTAATGGGAACAGCGTTATCATCTTCCTGAAATAAAGAGGGCGCGTGCAAAGCAATGTGTTTTGAGAATGGCTTTCCTCTAATAATACTTGAATATTTGATGTTTCATCCATAACTCCATTGCCACCATTCATGGGCAATTTTTAACATTTGCGGGAGAGGATTCTCCTTCAGTCTGGTCTGAAGTTTACTTTATAAATCCATTGGAACTTAAAGAGATCCATTTAAGTAAAATGCCTAATGTTCAAGCTTAAAGATTTAATAATTTACTCGCGTTTAATTCAATTAAAATATGTATAATTTTAATACGGGTAAAGCGTTAATCCAGTTCCAGAGCACACATAATCAATTATTCTATTTAATATGTGATCAGAAAATGTTTTAACACCGGTTTATTGAAACTAACCCTTAACTTCGCCATTTTTGTGTAATAGGGGCACTTTTTCTCGCACTTTAATCTCAACGGAATGCCTGTTTAATGGCATCTATGCCATATTGGGAAAGACCTTAGATGTGCTCCCTTTATTACTTGGACACTTATAAGAGACAATATATAGAACTAAACAGATATAAGAGGGAGTCCAGAGGGGTTTTTTGAACATAGTGTACACTCCAGAGATATGGTGATTTATAATGTCAGGAAAATTCACTGTTGAGCAAAAGTCACAGATTGTCATTGAATCATTCACGGTTACAAACATTGCTGAACTGTGCAGAAGGCATGGAGTATTCATTGCACAGTTCTACCGGTGGAAGGAGAGAGTTCTCAAGGGAGGGAGCAATGCACCTGGATAAGCCTCAAAGGGAAATGAATACCGGAAGGAAATCGATGATCTGAAACCTCTTGTTGTGGATCAGGCCCTTGTCATATATGCTTTTAACGGAACTTCCGTTTTGACATGAAAACGCCACATTCCTATCCTGGGTTAATGTATGAACTTTCAGGACTGTAATGCGATGAACCAGCAACTCCAAATCAGAATCGTTAAATTCAATAATGTACAGGCAGGTAATAATAACATTCTATTTTGATATCTTTAAGGGAGTCAAATCCGCTTCAGGAAGGTTCGTGGATCTTTATCACAGTGAAAGACTACATATACCCTATAATAAATTACTCCAATGAACTGGAACAAAAGACGCATGGAAGAAATTTAGAAGGCTCGAAATCGTAAGACAGTTCTGTCTCCTGTCAGGGAAACTGACCAATGTTCCCTGTATCAACTAAAAAATTGCAATCTCCGGTTAAACTAATATACAAAAGTTGCATTGTTAATTGTAAATGTCCGCAATTCTTAAATCTATCGAAATTGGAAATTTTAAGAGCTTTGATCACATTAAACTTGACCTGGACAGGTTAAATGTAGTCGTAGGACCAAATGGATCCGGGAAGACCAATTTGCTTGAAGGCATACAACTGGCATTTGGTTGCATCAATTATAACTCTCCATCTGACTATCCATTTATTTCATTTTGGGGATATAATAACGCGGTCCACAATTCTGATTCTAAGAGGCCGATAACTTTTAAATTCCAGCTTTCAATCGATTCATACGAGGTAACCTATGAATCGAAAATATCTGGCGCTGGCAGTTTCCTTAGATTTATAGAGGAAAATATAATTATTGAAGGTTTCCTGGAATTAAAAAGATTAGGATCCAGATTAATGATTAATTATACAACCCAGGCCATTCATAAGATAAATCTACAAAAGGAATTTCTGAAAGAACTGCAAATGTTAAGGCAAGCTTTTATGGGCGAAAAGTCGGATTCTTTAGATGAGTCCCTGACCATCGAGGCAATGAATATAAGTATAGATGGCATCGACGAGTCCAAATCAGCTTTTTCGTTCTTATCTTTCAATCTTTATTTGTCAACCAAAACACGCCACGGTAAAACTCAATATGGTATGTTTATGCTTGAACCTTCTCACGGGAATCAGAATATTCCGGCAAAAAAGCCCTTCATACTGGTGTCTCCAATTGTGCCTGTAATTTCTGATAATACTAAATCAGGCAGGAGGGTCTTCATACCTCTAATTGAATATATATCTTCATTCTTTAGTTATAATATATCCCCTCTCTCAATGGTCAATAATTCAAGAAACAAGATGGATCGACTGCGCGTAATTCTGGTTAGGCACAGTTCTATTTATGGAATGAAAGAACCTGTTCCACTTAACAGGCCATATGAAGGGCTATTATCTGGAGAAGTCGCAATTTCATGGCTTTTCAACAAATTTAATGAAAACGGAGGGTTATTTCCGGAAAAAATCAAGAGAGCAATGGAAGATCTCTTTCCAAACTGGCAACTGGGATTCAGAGTGACTGAAGATGGCAACATACTCCTGCAAATTAAGGAGATAAACCCGGGTTCAGGGACTCTGACTCTTCTTCCACCTTCTATTCCAGATGGACTTTTCAAACTCCTGCTAATAATGACTGCAATAGAAATGCACCCCAGCATTCTTCTGATTGACGAAATAGAAAATTCTCTTCATGACTCAATTATTCAGTATGTGATGGATTCTCTAAGGGAGTCTGGGGTAACCACAATCGTCACCACTCATTCTTCAATGGTTGTAGACAGATCGGAACTGAACGAGTTAAGAATAATTGAAAAAATAGACGGAGAGAGCATAATCAAAAGCATTTCAAAACCAGTTCAGATGAAGAAGAAACTTCTGGAGTTGGGAATTACTCCCAGCGACTCATGGCTTTATGGAGAACTTGCTTGAAAGTTACAATTCTCATAGAGGATACCTATGGGAAACCATTCATGGATGGTTTGATTAAGGATCTCAAGTCGAAGGAATTCGTAGATCGTTCGTGGGCATTTAAAGTCAATCAATACAACGTCTATAAACTTGATAAAATGCTTAGAGCCGCAACGGATTCCGATAAAATAATTCTGTTTGTAGATTGCGATGGTGATTGTAATAACAATAACGCTCGAAGTATTCATGAAATTTGCGAAAAACAGAACGATGGGAAGATAGGAATTATAGATCTGAGGTACGAGATTGAAGACTGGCTCTGCATTTCTGAGGGTATGAAATTGGGTAAGCAGAAGTCTTCAAGCGCTATAATGGCAAAAAGGGGATACAAAAAATTCCGTCTTCCAGAGTATTCCACCAAACTGAATGTTGAGTTGCTTATGAAAAATTGCAAAAGCTTCAAAGATTTTATAATTTTATTGAAGGAATAAAATTGTTATGTTATTTAACAATGGATAATTCCTAAAACGCCACAGGGAATCTTTATAACTTGAGTTCCGCGCCTGAATTATTCTAAATTTGTACAAATAACAGCTATTTTACTATCTTTTTGAACCTGACTTCCGCATGACAAACATTAGCACTCTTTCATGCAGAATCTGTGTTTTACAATGTTTTTTATAAATTATGAAGAGTTATGTATGTGCACATTCACGGATTCCTGGACAGGGAAGGTCAAGTTTTTTCAGAATATGGGAAGCATCTTCGCTCTCCGATTAAATGAATAGATTTCTATTTCCCGCACTTACGGGAACTGCATCCAGGCAGTTCAGGTCTTTCCTTATACTGACTCTTCCGGTTTCAAGACTTATTGAGAAGGAAACTGAAATTACAATCTCAGAGGCAACCCGAATTCTCTCACAATTGAAAGTTACACCGCTTCGTCTTCAATCAGGAATCATCATAATTAGATCTGAATCAGAACAGGTTCTAAATCTCCTCAATAAGATGAACATTCCATATTCGGAAAAAATCATTTATGGTGCACGGACAAAAAAGAAATAAATTCAACAGCAAAGACAGTAAATCACCATTTAAACATGCATTCTCAAAAGAATTAAACTGCGGAACACACGTTATTAAGCAAAAGGACCCCCATGGCTTTGGGACAATATTATTTTGAGCAGAGTCCCCTGTAATCTTTTATCATCTCTGGATTGGTACGCTTCAGATAGCTGTACTGTCTCAGGTTGTGCATGTTGATCTTCAGAGTCTCCTCCGTCTGTTTTCTCTGAGGCAGTTTCTTCCTTATCTTTACAGGCATCTTCCTCTTTATCATGGAATTCACGGATTCTGATATGGATCGCATGTGGTACTGCTCCAGCCATGATTGAGTGTCATCAACGAAACTGTATAACATGGTTTTCCATGAAGCCACTCCTTTGGAACGGAATGTTGCATTTGTCTTCGGGAGGAAATATGGTGTGATTCCGTATTCTTCCACTATTGAGCAGATCTTCCTGTTGGAATACAGTGCATCTCCAAGCATTACCTCAATCTGCGGGCACAGATCCACAGTGTGTGCCATTATATCCGGAAACATGGACAGCTCTCCTATGGAGTGATCATCAGTTGTGTATAAACCAGCTATCATCTTGGTGTGAACACCCACTGAAAAGGAGGAATACTGGAAGTCATGCTTTCCCTTTGTGTGCGGGAAAGCATCCGATTCCATCTTATCCTTATTCTTATTCTTCTCCTTCTCGATCCTCTGCTGGCTCCTCTTTGATTCGTAGTTGACCTTCATGGTGTCTGGATCACCGGTTCCATCGGTGGAGAATATCTTCTCCATGGAATTGCCCGATTCATTCATGATCTTCAGAACCTCATCCAGTAGTTTTTTTGATCGTCCGGGATCATAACCTCTCTCTATGGTCTTGTATGAGAATTCAGATGACACTCCAAGTTTTTCCCCGAATAATCTCAGGAATCCCTCTGCAATCCTGTTGGGCATGCCGAAGTATGTCTGCATCAGCATGACCTTAACTATATCCGAAGTTGGAACGGGAGGCCTTCCCGCTCCCCTCTTCTCCACCTGGATACGGGATGAGGCAATGTTAACAACATCCCTTATTGTTTCCAGAACGTCGGCGATCTCGTTTACCTGTGCCTGGTCATACTGGTGCCAGTTCCTTTCGGCCGGTTCCCTCTTCTCGTAGGAGAAGGATTGATCCCTTACCGATTTAACAAGATTCCTCAGGTCCTCGACATTCTTCCTGGCCACATGTGTATATGACAAACAGGTTTAAATAGTTATGTGGACTATTCCACATAATGAATGGGACAATGATACTCTTTCATTTTCCTGAGAAGTCCGATCATGGAACAATAAACAAGTTCATGCAGAAATTCTACGGGCAGGATTCAACTTCATGGAAAGGAAAATACACGTATCACAGACATGGTTTGCTGGAGAACATACCTCACAGAAAACTGCTTAGAGGAGTCCTGATACTCAGGAACGAAGATGCTCCAAAAGTACTTGAGTTTCTAGGGCAGTATTCTCTGACCCTGCATGTTAGGGAGATAAAGCTGACACCGGACGACGAAAAAACATTAGGGGAGACCCATGAATAATTTTGTCCCAAAACCATAAATTCAGCAAAATCTATATAATTCCAGTTATACTTTCAAATAAGAACTCACACAAAAGTGCGAAGAGCCTTTTCTCATAAACTCCAGGCATTCAATAACAATGTGTTGGAAATTCAGAAACGCATAGTATCAGTTCTGAAGTCCAGGTTCAATCCAATCACTTGAAGTTTTTCCACTCCAATAATGGCTCGAAATTCTCTGTTATCAAGAATTATGAATTCCGGTTCAGAAACGATAACCCCATTCAATTTTAGATTTCTGAATGTCAGGGAACCATGCATTTCTTTTATGGAGTAGAGGCAAGTCATTTGATTGGTATCAACAGAAAAAGCTCTTTCTCACTCCTATAAAATTCGATAATGTACCTTTCAGGATCAACTAAATTATCAGCAGATATTTTATCGATAATAAACGGTATTTGACTCAGGTTTTTCTCCCAGTCTGTAATTCTTTCTCTGACATAATTTCCTTTTGGCAGATGTACTTCCTGGAGTCCGGGCGCGTTTATATTATCGTCGTCTTCAATTTTAACACACACTAAAAACGTTAGTTTGTTATTTTCCAGGTCAGCTTTATTGACATGATAATATTAGAGTCACCCACTTGTATTAATGATACTTTCCAATTTTTATACTTACTTTTATTTTAAAATTATAATGGTAATTGAAAATTGAGTTTTGAAACAACTATCTTTATTGCTGTTATTTCTGCTCAACGACACTTCTATTTTCCTTCCATGAATTCATCCATCCAAGCATTTCACCGAAGGACGAGAACTCTAAATCTGATGGAAAAGCTGACTCAAAGTGCCTATAACAGTAAATTCTGGAGGCCAGTTCCATTTCCCGGCTCCCGGTTTTCTCTGATATGGAAAGCATGAATGCAGTGGCCGATAGATATCCAAGCATGTTGAGCATATCTTTAGCAAAGTATTCATTATTTCCAGACTTTTTCATGCCATTTATGCGTTCATAGGCAGTATCAAAGGCTTTTCTTAATATATCTGCGTTTTCCGGCTTCAGCTTCATTATAATGGATGATATTAAAGAGAACAGCTTTTCATCGATATTCTTTTTTCTCACAAGTTCAAGAAAATCAAGTGCCTGAATGTTGCTGGTTCCTTCCCATAAAGAAGTTACGATTGAATCCCTGTGAAACTTTCCCACCGGAAACTCTTCCAGAAAGCCTTTGCCTCCGAAAACCTCCATTGAGTACCTGGTGACGTAATCGCTTGACCAGGAAGCTATGTTCTTTGCCATGTGCGTGAAGGCTCTGGCGAGATGATATTCATCATCGTATGGCGGTCTGAGATCTGAAGCTTTTGAAAACATGTCAGCTGCAATAAGAGAAAGTACCTCAGACGCTTCAACCTCGGCTTCCATCTCTATCAGATCCCTCAGCATCAGAGGATGTTCTATTAATGGCTTACCAAAAGCAGTTCTCCTGTTTGCATATAAGTAAGCTTCCCACAGTGCCTTTCTAGCTATTCCGACTGCGGCAAGAGCATCATCTATCCTGGAAATCTCAAGAATCTCCATTGCCACGTATATGCCAATCTTTTCATCGCCTAGGATATAGCCTTCTGAATTTTTCAATACGACTTCGCCCGTGGGAACCATTATGGTGCCCAACTTTTCCTTTATTCTCCTTATTTCATAATTGCGGCTCCCATCCGATTTCAACGTCGGGACAAAAAAGACGGATATACCCTTGGCTCCGGGCATAGAACCCTCGATCCTTGCAGTGACAATTGCACCGTCCGCTAGCCCTGCATTGCTTGCGAAATATTTATTTTCTCCGTTCAGGATAAATTTGTCACCGGATTTAACGGATACCGTCTCATTAGAACCAAGGTCACTGCCACCCTGAATCTCAGTATAATATGTTGCTCCCAGCCAGTGATCCTTGTTAATATAATGTCGCAAAAAATGATCCAGGCGATTTTGACCGTACTTCTTTATTCCATAGGCTGTCTGTCCCGTAAGCGTCAGGGTGCAGAATAATCCAGAATCTGAGATGAGATAGCCTGATATGAAATGAAACATAAGATCATTCCTTTCTACAATACTGGAAACAACACCAAGATCCAGAAGCCTGTCGATCATATTTCCATGTGTCCTCGATATCCATACACCATCGATTCTTTTGTCGAGGACACTCCACATCTGCATGACCGGATTTCCGTAATGGTCAATGAACATAGAATCTTCTATCATTTCATTTGAAACGTATCTGCCAATTTCCTCGAGATTCTTATTTTCATGGTACCCCAGATATCTCAGCGTGTTCTTTAATATCTTATCATCGCTGAAGTAATTAACTCCTTTGCTTAAAAATACATTCGAAAAATCGAATTTCATAATGTTTCACCCTATTATACCTTATAAATATTTAGTATTGCTATGGATCTGGTTTGAGATCATATTCTTGAGAGCCTTTTTATCAATCTTCCCTGTCCCCGTCATTGGCATGTTATCAATCCGGATGTAGCGATCAGGAATCCACCATTTTTTTATAGCCCCCTCATTTACAATCGAGGTAAGGTATTCCCTGATTCTTGATTCTTCTATATTTGAACCCTGTTTTGTGCGGTACAATGCGATTGGGCGTTCACCCCACTTTTCATCCGGGTAACCTATAACTACCACATCAAGTATTTCGGGTAGATTTGTAATATAATACTCAATTTCTGCGCTTGGTATGAATTCACCCCCGCTCTTGATCAGATCCTTTATTCTATCAGTTATCTTTATCCCCTCACGGGATACAGTGCCTACGTCACCCGGATAGAACCACCCCTCCCTATAGGCAGTCCCATTTTCGTCTTTAAGGTTGAAATATCCAGAAGGGAGCCAGGAAGATCTGAATTTTATCTCTGAATTTTCTCCTTCCGTTTCAAACTCCGTCATTACAAGGGGTGTAATTTTATCCACCGCCCTATGCAGGCATTGTTCCTTATGGGGTACATCACAATTTTCCGCAGTTCCTATTGCAGCTCCAAGTCCGTCTGTAAATCCATATATGCCGGTTAACTCAATATTGTGGTTCGTCGCGTAATGGATTATGCTTGATGGAATTGCAGATCCGCCAATCAGAATCTTGACATTTTTAAATGGATTATCTGATTTTTCCACGGAGAGAGAATTGAACATCGTTGGTACCATGCTCATCCATGTGATCTTGTCTTTTTGCATGATTTCTAAGGTTTTTGAAACATCGAATTTACCGCTCATAATGTAATCTGATCCTATCATAGTTGACATGAAAAGAGTTCCCCATGACCAGAGATGGAAGAATGGTATGAGGGACATAATACGGTCGTCAGAGTTCAATCTAGCCGGTCCAGAAAATGCAGAAAGGTTCGTCAGCATAGCCCATATAGTCAACACGATATCTCTATGGCGATATCTGACGCCTTTAGGTTTACCAGTCGTTCCCGATGTGAAAAGAACTGAGGCTATCGTATTTTCATCTATTGATGGAATGGAAGAATTCACAGTTTTATTGATTTTCTCATAGAAAGAACTGTATTTCTCGTCGATTGGATTTCGATCTATCATCATTACATTTCCATCTTTTACGACTTGCTTAGAAACACTCATTTCTACGAATGGTAAAAAATCATGAGATGCAAAGATATATTTTGTTCCTGCCTGCCTCATAGTTTCCAGTATCTGATCAGGAGACTGCCGGACATCCACAGGGTGAATCACGTTGCCGGACAATGGAATCGAATACATCATCTTCGCGAAATCTATGTTGTTCCAGCACATCACTGAAACGACATTGTCTTTCCCAATAAACCGGTTAATGGCAGAGGAATACAAAACAATATCATTATAAAAGTCCTCGAAGCTTGCCGATAACGATAGATCTTTTACGATGCCTTCCGGACGCCTGACCAGTGTTTGATCAAACAGTTTATCGAGCGTCAATCCGCTGTTATTAAATTTATACCTTGCCATGCTATAACATGTCATAATACGTATTTATTTTTTATCTCAGATATATAGTTATGGTACCATATATAACTAAATTGGATCTGATAATCATAGCTTGATATTCGTGCCCTTCCGATGGTCTCATGGTATCTTTATTGTAGCGTATAACATGGTCGCCTGAATCGACTTTGTCACATATTCATAGAATCGCCCGGGAGAATCTTCATCCTAATAAACAGGCATAATTGATTGCCATATTTTCATTAATCCTTTTGATTATTCTGTTCTCTTTCAGTACGAAAATGTCTTATATAGAATGGGCTCGACAGGACTTCATTATAGGTGTAATCAAGTCCAAAATGGAACGTGTAAACCTGATTGCATTAGTTGCAGCAGAACACACATTATGTCTATGGTTACGGGGGGCTGTCTTTAAATTCACGAGACACATGTGGAAGGCGACCATAGATGAAAATGCCGAAATTATAGTGAATGAAGACAGAATGAACAGAACGAGGAAAGATTCCTGTATGGCAGAAGACATTGCTATGGCATTAATACCATATTTACCCAGATTCGTAGAAGTCATATGGCTCATCAAGTCTAATTCATTATACCTGAGATAGATGAACGCTGTTAGGAAAGAGAGGATAATACTTCCTCCCAAATTGCCCATAAATTGTACAATAGAACTTGACGCGCCAATATCTCTCGGTTCTGCTGAGTATTGCGCAGAAAGAGTTGTTGCAGCCAATGTAAAGCCAACGCCAAAGCCTATTGGGATTAGACCCTCCACCAAGCCTAAGACAGGAAGCGGTCCCACGAATATATAAGGTTGTGTACTCGGTGATATTTTCAGAAGGGGGAGAAACCCAAGTGTCATGCAAATTGTCCCTACAATGCAAAAAAACCTGTAAGATAGCTTTGGTAATAAAATTCCTCCGAGTATAGATCCCAATACCATTGGAACGACGAAACCATAGAGAACATTTCTGAGTGTATTTGCCGTTCCGAAGAGAACCTCTGTTACAAATATGGCGATGAATGTACTAAGGGAAAAAAGAACTCCTCCACGAAAGAAACTAAGAAAACTGTCTGAAATTATTGTTTTATGCCTGAACATTCTGAGAGGTATAACTGGCTCTTTTGCAATCCGCATTTCTACTAGCAAGAAAAAGGCCAATAACACCAGTCCTGATGCAAGAAAGGTAATAGCTAGGGGGTCACTCAGAGACCATCCTGAATATGCCATTTCTATTAAAGGGAGTGTCAGAAGTGAGATCCATGAAGCAAGTAGAATGGAGCCCAGATAATCAAACTTTCCACGCAAAATAGGTTTTAGTGGACTCAGTAACATCCATACAAGAATGAAAGAGACCATGCCGAACGGAATATTCACGTAAAAAACCCATCTCCAGCTTGTCGTATCAACGATGAACGCTCCAATTTCGGGACCAACCACAATGGCAATTCCAATGAAGCTGGTTACTGCACCCGTCAATTTAGCACGCGCAGCAGGGGGTAGAATTACTGCTATCACAGCAAGCCCCACTGGAAGAAACCCACCACTCCCAAGTCCCTGAACTGCTCTGAACGCAATCAATTCAGGTAGATTCTGGCTTAATCCTGCCAAGATTGAACCAATGATGAAGATGAATAATGTTACTAAAAGAATTATTTTCTTACTGAAGTGGTCAGAAAGCTTCCCAAATATAACCATCCCGACCGCGGATGAAGTGATATAAGCATCGATAAGGAATGCAAGACCATTTGGCTGGTGTAACGCGCCAACTATGGCCGGCATTGCAGTTGTTACAATAAGATTGTCGAGAGCGCCCATGAGCACGCCGATTACAATTCCAACCATTATCAGATATGGGTGAATTGTTGGTTTTATTCTCTTATTAATTTCGTTACCTCTAGTCCCACCAAAAGACACTTATTCACCATCTGTTTTCTCCATACTACCCAGAACCTTTACCATAGTTCCCATAATTCTTGAGAACGCACTTATATCTTCTTTATTGAGTGCCTTTTCAAGTTTCTCCGTTGTTGACTGTTGCAGCTTCTGAAACTTAAGCAGTCTCTCTGTTCCTTTCTCTAATATAGAAATTTCTACTCTCCTTCTATCTTCGCTGCTTCTTAATCGATATATATAATTTAATTTGCTCAATCCGTCAAGCAGATCAGTGATGCTTGGAAGGCTCGTTCCTGAATAGGATGATATCTCCTTGGGAGAAATTCCTTTTCGCACTGATATTACCTGCAACGCCCATGCCTGCTGCAATGTAAGACCTGCTTTTTTCGAATTTATCCTAGAAATTTTCGTGAATTTTGATATAAGTGTTCCAAAATCTGTCCAGACTTCCCCAATATTCTCAACTCTGTTGTTTAATATTTTATCTGATCCGTTTCTTGACATATTAGGTAACTTAATAGTTAGGAATCCTAAATATATTTCTATTCACGACAAACCTTACTTTTATAAAGAATTGAAAAAGCGAATCTGAACCTCGCTTTCTTCTTGTTTTATAGGAATAACCGGGTATTCAAAACTGCATAGTATCAGTTCTGAAGTCCAGTTTCAACCCAATCATTTGAAGTATTTCGACTCCAATTATGGCTGGAAAATCTATATTTTCAAGAATTATGAATTCCGGGTCAGAAACCACAACTCCGTTCAGTGTTAGATTTTTAAATGTCAGAGAACCATGCATATCTCGGAATGATGACCCTGGAATTGAAACAGGAATTTCACTGTAAGATATAAATCCAAGTTGTTCCGGTCTGATTCCATTGGGTAATTCAGTACTGATATAATTCCCTTCAGCTCCCGAATCTATCAAAGCAGAGACTTTGACACTCTTGATTGTCCCCTTTATTTCAACCTGTTCGATGATCAATCCCATTTGAAAAAGAGTCCTCAGGTTGGGTTCTCTAAAAATGCCTCAACTTTTCTGGTTGTATCATTGATTATCAATGCGGCAATTATACCTGTCTTTTGCTTTTTATCTCCTATTTCTATGTCTCTTGAATAGACAACAACAATATTCCAATAACCCTGATAGAATTTTGCGGACGCAATCCTAACAGGTCCTTCTATACCTAGATCTTTTAGGTGCTTTTCTACTGTGAGTCTCACATCTTTAATGTCCATCTGGACCTCTTGATCCATAGCATATATATGATAATAAGTTTAATAAGCATTGTTTTGGATTTCAGTCTATAAATTTTCTCCTGAAAATACAATGCGCGAGTAAAGTTTTAGGCTTTGAGAAATATAATTATATTAATACTATTATATTTAGCGGCTCTACCACATTTATTCAACATATTGAGAGACTTTCGCCTCAGCCTGAGTTTCAACTGACGCGCAAAGGTTTATACTGATTATTCTATTATAAAATTAATGAGATTTACAGTGGTCATGGAGAAGGATGAGGATGGAATATATGTGGTTACAGTTCCAGCTTTGCCTGGGTGCATATCTGATGGGTGCACTGTAGAAGAGGCCATGTCAAACATAAGGGAAGCTATCCGGGGGTTTATAGACGACATGAATGCAGATGGAGAGACCATTCCCCATGACATAGACATCATTGGAAACATTGAACTCAATGCCTAAGCATCCGTCTGTTTCTGGAAAAGATACCGTGAAAGCTCTTTCTAAAGTTGGATTTAGACTCAGGAGACAGGTTGGAAGTCATATGATACTGAAAGAGAATCAGATGGAAAGAGGGTGGCAATTCCAAACCACGATGAATTGCCAAAAGGCACACTGAGAGCAATAATTAGGCAATGCGACCTTACTGTAGAGGAATTCATTGGGTTATTGTGAATTGCCGTAAAATCTTATGAATTTCAAAATACACAATTCAAAACAATTGGAGCGAGATTAGTAGATCGACTAATCTTCGTTACTGTCATTCTTTTTCCTTTTTGATACATAATCTCCAGGTATCATCTGAAATGCAATGTTGGCTCTGTTCCATGAGTTTATGCTTATTACCGCTCCTGTTAGTTCGACAAGTTCAACCTCGTTAAATTCTTTACTTACTTCCTCAAACAGTTCATCGGTTATGTGATTTTCAGAAATTAGAGTAACCGCCTCCGTCCACTTAAGTGCCATTTTTTCCCGATTCGTAAACTGTGGAGATTCTTGCCATGCATTTAGAAGAAATATTCTCTGAGGAGATTCACCGGATTCCATCGCATCCTTGGTATGCATATCTATGCACCATGCGCATCCATTTATTTGGGATGACCTTATTTCTACCAAGTCTAGAAGGCTTTTTTCTAGGTTACTATTAGCCAGATATTTTGAAAAGCCAAGCATTGCCCCATACAGTCCGGGAGATACTGATTTATAATTAGTCCGCTTAAACATGAAATTCAAAGAGTTATTCCTGATAATGATATAACAATACCGTAGTCCCATTTTCGTGGACTTCCAACAACTGGTGGTAAATGGGCCCGACCGGATTTGAACCGGTGGCCTCCTCCGTGTCAGGGAGGCATCATACCGCTAGACTACGAGCCCTTTAGGGTTGATAAAATAAAGGTTATTTATGTTTTCTAAAGCATCACCGGCACATATAGGTGCTACGAACAAACTATTATTCTCATGTTCATATTGCGTGTATGGAAAATATCATTTATCTTCATGGTGGTGTTGGAGGGCGTACCGATTATTCAGAAAGAGTCCGTGGGTACGCAATGAATTCCATGACCACAGATTCACTTGAATCTGCCATACATGGCGTTATGCAGATGGAAGACGATCCTGATTTCAACGCAGGAACCGGGTCTTATCCGAGAATTGACGGGAGTATTCAGATGGATGCTGCTGTGATGACTGAATCTGCATTCGGATCTGTCATAGCAATAGAACAGGTGAGAAATCCGGTTCTTGTTGCAAGAGATGTAATGGAGAAATCGCCGCATGTTATGATGTCCGGAGACGGTGCAATTGAATTTGCAAGGAAGATGGGACACGGATTCTATGATGTATCCACGGAGAGAACCATGGAGAGACACATTAAGATGATGGCCAGGCTCAGGGAAGGAACTGAAAATCTCAGTGAAAAAGAAAAATTTATCAGGAATATTATGGGGTTTGGTGAAAGTACAGGAGATACCGTGGGTGCAATTGCAAGGATCAATGGAAAGTTCGCCGTTGCTGTTTCTACAGGAGGATCGGTGCCAATGCTCAGAGGGCGTGTTGGCGATACCCCCATTATTGGCTGTGGATTTTATTGTGGGCCAAAGGGAGGAATTGTAACAACCGGCATAGGAGAGGAGATTACGAAAAGGATGCTCTGCTATAACATATACAATCAAATAGGATCAGATTCCCTGAAAAATATTCTTGAAAAGGCAGTTAAGGAGTTTGGAGATATTCATGTTGGTATCATAGCTGTTTCAAGAGATGAGTATGCAAGCTCTGCCAATGGCATAATGTCAACCGGAATACACATATTTTAAAACCGGGGTGTCAAAATTTATATGCTGCAATCTAATGATAGTGAGATATGGAGTTTGAAAAGTTCCGGACCATGCAGTTCCCAAGGGACATTTATGTAGGTCACGGCGTTCTTTCACAGATCAAGAATATAGCCAAAAGAAATATACGTGAAGGAACAGTTGTTATTATAACCGGAGAAAACACAATAAAACTGGCAGGAAATGAGGTTTCAAATCATCTCACAGATGCAGCAATAGATAATCATATTATTGTTACAGGCGCCGCTTCATATGAAAACCTTGAATCATGCATATCCCAGTCAAAGGAATTTAATGCAGGTCTTATGGTAGGAGTCGGTGGAGGAAGCAAGATCGATATCGCCAAGAAAATTGCATATATTATGAATATACCATTTGTAAGTGTCGCTACAACACCAAGCCATGACGGCATCGCGTCTCCAAGAGCTTCAATTAAAAAGAATGGATGGTCAGTTTCAGAACAGGCGGCAATGCCTGTTTCCATAATAGCAGATACCTCCATAATGGTAAAGGTTCCATTCAAATATCTTGCCGCTGGAGCAGCAGATGTAATATCGAACGAAACGGCAATACTTGACTGGAAGCTTGCGAACAGGATCAAGGGGGAGGAGTTCAGCAGCAGTGCAGCTGCAATAGCTGAATATGCCGCGAAGGAACTTATTGAGAAGGCTCACCTTATTCTTCCAGGAGTAGAGGAATCTGTCTGGCTGGTGGTAAAGCAAATACTTGCATCAGGAACATCCATGGCAATAGCATCGTCTTCAAGGCCTGCCAGCGGCAGTGAACATCTCATTGCACATAACCTTGAAAATCTGGCCCCTGGAAAAGCCATTCATGGAGAGCAGTGTGCAATAGGTTCCGTAGTATCCATGTTTCTCCATGGCGGTGACTGGAAATCACTTGTTTCAACATATTCAAAATTTGGCCTGTCTGTTAAGGCAAGGGATTATGGAATACCTGAAGATTTAATGATTGAAGCTGTGAGAACAGCTCACAGAATAAGAAAAGAAAGATATACTATTTTAGGAGAGGTAGATTTAAGCAGAGAGGCATCTCAAAACGCTCTCTATATAACTGGAATACTTTAAGGTGGTAATTGTTTATGTCAAAAATTTCGCTCATTGGAGTTGATCAGGCACGGGAGGGTAACGTCTTCACTTTCGTTACTCCCCTGCAAACATGCGGAGAATGCAGGATAAAAAATGTATGCTTTAACCTTGAGGCCGGGAAAACCTACAGAATTTCAAAGGTAAGGGAGAAGATTAACCCCTGCTTTGTTTATAATCAGGGGAAGGTTTCCACAATAGAGGTTGAGGAAGTTGATGAATCCCTGAATATCAGGTATGGCAACAGGCTTCAGGAAGGGTCTACTATCAACGTTTCAGGAATGAAATGTGATCATATATCATGTCCGGAGATCGAGACCTGCAATCTTATTCATAAGAAAGATTCCATGAAGGTAACCGTGAACAGGATCAATGAAAAAATCGATTGCCCGAAGGGATATGACATGAGAAGAGTTTCTGTAAAGATACATTGATATGCCACTGAAAATAGGAATTCTTGGAAAGCCTAATTCCGGCAAATCCACGCTATTTTCTGCTCTTACCGGAACCGCGGTTGCAATAGGAAATTATCCTTTTACCACAACAAGCACAGAAGTGGGGGTGGCATATATAACAGGAAAATGTCCTCATGTGGAGATCAACGTTCCATGCAACCCTAATTATGGAAGATGCATTAACGGAATCAGGGAAATACCCATAGAGATTGCAGACGTTCCCGGTCTAGTACAGGGTGCAAGCCAGGGGAAAGGTATGGGTAATCAGTTTCTTGACAGCGTGAGTGATCTCAATGCAATTGTGAATCTGATAAACCCCATGGGGGAAGATGGCCAGCCACTCACACCGGAAGGCATAGAAGAATCTGCTCTGGAAACAGAAAATGAAATATTCACGTGGTTTGCATCAAGGATATCCAGAGACTGGCAGAGATTTGCAAAAAAAGAGGATGCCTCGGACTCACCTCTTGACGAGAAGCTAATCACAAAAATGTCATTTTTCGGCATAAACAGAGAGCAGATAAGAATCGTCATTTCCAGGGAGTCTTTTCCGCACGCACTTTCGGCATGGTCTGACGAAGATTTCATGGGTTTTTCCAGATCTGTTTTCACGCACATCAAACCGGTTATAAGGGTCGTAAACAAAGGCGATCTCATTCACGATGCTAAGACGATGGAAAGGCTGCTTGAAATGGGCTATTCAGTAATTAGCGCTGATTACGAACTTTCCATATGGAAGGCACTGAATCATGGATTGATAGATTCCCCGGAATCAATAAAACCAAAGGAGAATGCCACCGCAGCTCAGAAGAATGCACTGGTACAGATATCATCACTCTTCTCAAGCGGGAAAATATTGAGAATTTCCAGCATGTTCAGCAGGATAATATATGATTATCTGCAATATATTGTGGTTTATCCTGTATATGACGAATCAAAATGGTCAGATAAGACGGGAAAGGTTCTCCCAGATGCTTTTCTCATGAAACATTCATCAACTGCTGAAGATCTTGCCTATATGATCCATACTGACATAGGAAATGGTTTCATAAGAGCAGTTGACGGCAGAACAAGAATGGTACTTGGAAGAAGTTATGAATTGAAGGATCGGGATGTTATAAGAATCGTATCAAAGACGAAATAGCCCTTCTATTTTAATAATACTTTTTAAGTTGTATTCCCTTATCATTGAATGGATCAAAAGGAAACTGCTCTGGGTACAGTCATTATTTTATTGGGCGTTCTGTTTATATTTCTCAGAAGTTATTTCGTTGCAGTAATACTCATAATCGTGGGTGGGTACTTTCTTTACAGAGGAATCCGGAGCCCTTCTGATACCCAGATAGCAAAAAGGACAAATTCATTGATTTATAATGAGATCTACAAGAAAGGCATTGACAAAATCAGATCAGGGACAATGAATGTGACAGAAGAGCAATTCAACAGTGTAATGGAAAAAATAGCATGGATATTTGGCAGGCAGTCTCTTATGCCCCAGATAGGCTTTGATGCAGTATATCTTCACTTTCAGAAAGAATCCGAGGCAACAGAGAACCTTGAAAGGCTCCAGAAGGATGGAATTAAAGCCTCAATAGTGCAGGATAAATCGGACTGGCAGATTATGATCGAGTTCAAGTAAAGGAAATGAATATGCAAAGACAGGGACAAGAATACTTTTATCTTTTGAAATTTAAAATGGAGGTATAAGTAATCATTAGAGCGCATAGGGCAAGGCAATATAACCTTCAGAATTTTTGCTTCAGAATCATTTTAGCAAGAAAGCCATCCAACGAGAATTTTAAAGTAATGAAAAACCAAATTCACTGTAATACAGATTAACCTTTTGGATGTTTAATTATATTGGGGCATCGGACTTTCGCGTGGTTAAGAACTTTTAGATCGTATCGATCCCGTATTATTTGTGCTTTCATTAAAAGATTGCCTGTTTGAACGAATCGAAACTTGATTAAAAGTGCCTGGAAATTAAAAGAATTACCATATTTCAGGACAACATTCAATAGAACAACCCACATTAAAGTGTGAAGAGCCAAATTATGTTCGTGTTGTTTAATCTACAGAGGCAGTGTTACATTGGTTTTTTCTTCTAAATATAAATCCACATCCAGGATGTTTGTAAATAGTGAGTACTCTCTTATCATTGATACGTGTTCCCTTATTGATTATATTATTTCAAGGATGCAAGGCTAAAGTCCCGAATAATCAAGTATTCGGAGAAGGTTAGGGAAGAAATGAATGCATGAAAGCAATTGATGAGAATTGAAGAAAAGTCTTCTAAATTATTGGGTTCAGATAATTAATGTTTTATATTTCAATGATAAAACTATATATGTCCTGATTATTGACGTTAGAAATTTATGGATGAAAAAAACAGTGACCAAACCATACGGTGTCCCTATTGTCTCGCATCTAATCCAATAACCGCATAAGTATGCGAAACATGCGGCAAGTCTTTAACAGAGGCACCCCAAAACAATCCGGCAGGCACGTATTCCAAAGCGAATAATAACGTTAAATTTGATGGAGATATCTCAAATACAATTACCGGGCTTCTTTTACTTGGAATTGGAACAGGTATATCATGGATTCCTTATGTTCAGTATTTTGCAATTTTCCTTAATTTGATTGGTGTTATTTTGATTTTCATGAACAGGCATAGCTTTGAAACAAAACATTCAACCTATGTTATATTGTCTATTGCAATATATCTGGTAGCTTTTGTAATTGGAGTAATCATTGCAGTCGCAGGAGTTCTAAGCATAGTTACTACAACTTCCTTTTCAACGCTATCTCTCTCCCAGCAAGAGAGCCTGATTAGAGGTCGGATGCAAACTATAATACTTGGAACTATCATTGCAGGAATGATTGGGTCAATTGCCTATTTCACAATTACATATGGTCTGCAGGATGAGAAGGGAAAATTATTACTGCTTATTGGGCTGGTATCATACTTCATAGTTGAGGCTATTATCGGAGCATTCCTTTACAGTTATACAACAGCAATTCTAAATAGTACATTCTCTAACAATTCATTCCATCAATCCAATTTAACTTCATTCTCCGGTGATTTGACTTTATACTCAATGTTGACCGTAATACCTATGGTAACATATGCCATTGCTTACCTGAGAATTCGATCAGTAATTCAAAAAGAAAACAATGAAGGAGGTTCTGCAGCTAATCTGGCGTGATTACATAAATAAGGGATGAATCTAAAAAATTACCAGGTCAGGATAGGTGATATTACATCCCAAAAGGATTTATATTCTCCTCTCATTTACCGGTTTACCTATCTCTGATAGTAATTTAAGATCATGTTAAAGGTGATTTATTGGCAAATGGAGAAAATGCAGGAACTAAACTGAAGAACGACAGGGAAAAATTCCGCTGGTCAGACAGCAAATATAAGAAGAGAATATTACAGCTTAAGAAAAAGAGTGATCCACTGGAGGGCGCTCCTCAGGCAAGAGGAATCGTCATAGAAAAGATTGGTATTGAGGCAAAGCAGCCTAATTCAGCTATCAGAAAGTGTGTCAAGCTTCAGCTCATTAAAAATGGAAGGCAGATAACCGCCTTTGCACCCGGAGACGGTGCCATTAATTACATTGATGAACATGATGAAGTTCTCGTTGAAGGAATAAGGGGAAGACAGGGAAGAAGTAAGGGGGATATTCCGGGAGTAAGGTATAAAGTAGTTCAGGTCAACGGAATTGCATTGAACGAGCTTGTAAGAGGAAGAAAAGAGAAGACGGTGAGGTAAATTGGATATCAAATTATTTGGACATTATGAAATCACGGGCATTGAAATTCATGATCAGGGACTTTCAAACTACATTAACCTGAATTCATATCTGAATCTGCATACCGGTGGAAGATTCTCAAACTATTCTGCCGGAAAGCGTAATGTGAACACAATTGAAAGATTTCTGAACAAGCTCATGAGAACAGAAAACTGGACAGGGAAGAAATATAGCGCATACAGAGTATTGAGAGAGGCCTTTGAAATAGTCGAGAAGAAAACCAAGCTCAACCCGGTTCAGGTTTTTGTTAACGCCATTGAAAATGCTGCACCCAGAGAAGAGGTAACCAGGCTCAAATACGGAGGAATAGCTGTTCCAAAGGCAGTGGACGTTTCTCCTTCAAGAAGAGTAGATGTGGCATTGAGAAACATTGCCCTTGGCGCAACGAATGCATCATACAAGAAGAAAAAATCCATTGAGGCATGCCTCGCAGATGAACTTATACAGGCATCAAAGAACGATGCAACTTCATTCTCTGTTAACAAGAAAGAGGAGATTGAAAGAATAGCGGCGTCAGCAAGATAATTTCCAAATTACCCTCTATTTTTACAATTTCTAATCGTTCACTTTGAAATTAAGATAATTCTAGGTTTGAGCAAATAATAAGTTCACATAAAGTACGGAAAAATTTACAAAATTTCAAAATAGAATTAATATTTATGGATCTCTTGAACTCATTGGGGGTAAATTATAAACTCCCAATGAATTACATTCTGTGAATTCAGAGGAACTGTTCAGGAAGCTTCTAGGCTTAGAGGAACCGTGGATCATAAAGGAGATCAAGTTCGATCACAAGGAAAAGAGAGTTGATATTTTCATAGACTTCCCAAGGGGATCAAGATTCCCATGCCCTGTCTGTGGTATTCCTTATGGTGTTCATGACACAGAGGAACGTACATGGAGGCACCTTAACATATTCCAGTATCCCGCATATGTCCATGCACGAGAACCCAGGATAAAATGCAATGATCATGGAAAGAAGACCGTTGATCTTCCATGGGCCAGAAAAGGATCAGGATTCTCACTGCACTTTGAGGCGATGATTATGGAGATGGGCAGAGAGATGCCGGTATCCGCTGTTTCCAGAATAGCGGGAATCAATGAGGATTCTGTGTGGAGGATCCTGAAGCATTATGTGGATGAGACCAGGAAGGATGTGGATCTTTCAGATCTGAAGGTGCTTGGAATTGATGAATTCTCAGTGGAGAAACATCATGTGTATGTCACTCTTTTTTATGATATAAAAAACAGCAGGGTCATACACATCGAAGAGGGAAAGGAATCAGATGTGTTTGGAAAATTCATAATGAAGCATCCCTTCCTTGATCCTTCGGGAATAGAGCACATCACCATGGATATGTATCCATCATACATATCCGGGGCAAAAGAGTATTTTCCTGCATCTGAGATAGTCTTTGATCATTTTCATGTCATAAAGATGATGAATGACACACTTGATAAGATCAGGCGAAAAGAAGCAAGGGAGAATGAGATCCTGAAACACACAAGATACGACTGGCTGAAGAATTATCCTGATCTCTCAGAGAAGGAAAGGGATCGACTGATGTCTGTGAAATCTTTGGATCTACAGACATCACATGCCTATCATTTCAGGATTGCACTCCAGAGATTATGGCAGGTGAATGCTTCCATTGCTGAATCATATCTGATGAAATGGATATCATGGGCATCCAGGTCAAGGATGCCTGATATAATCAAGCTTGGAAAGACCATGAAGAGACATCTCAATGGCATTCTTGAAGCCATAAGATCTGGAATAAATTCAGCTGTTGTGGAAGGGCTGAACAACAAGATCAGAACAGCATTCAAGCGTTCATACGGTTTCAAGGCCCAGAAATACAGAGACACAATAATCTATCTGGTGGCAGGAGGATTGAAGTTACCCCCAGAATGTTAAAGAGATCCATATTTATTATCAGAAACAGAAAAATTGTCAGGAAATAATTCACTTAACTTTCTGCAACTTCTTTTCCATTTCCTTCAATTCTTCCTGTAGTTGCTTATTCATAGGGTTTTTATGAATTTTCTGTTTTAATTCCTCTATTTTCAGTTCTATACTCTTGTTTTTTCTGGTAAGGTCTCTCTTCCCAAGTCCCATAAATATCTAAAATTATATTATAATCACAGATATTATATTATCTAAATGAGAATCCCATGGATGTGTAATGTTTGTGTATTTTTTGGACAACGGGCAATTTCTTTGATACAAACATTTAAATCACATTTTCCTTTCTCAATTTGATTTACTTGAATTCTAATAAAAATCTGTCATCCATCAAAACCGAACTGTTAGTAGCCATGATATTTCTTATCCTAACACTTATTGGATCAATAATATTCTTTGTATTTTTCATTTTCCTTATATTATTTGTATCCTCGAATTCAGGTTTTAGTGGACCACCAATATTTGTTTCTCCATTTGGTCTTTTAGCCCTTGTGTTTTTTATTCCGGCTTTGATCATATTATTACGAGTAAGGGAAATGCAAGATGCTGCTGACCGGGGCGATGTTGAAAAATTAAAATCTATGAATTCTCTGGGAGTAGCCATAATAGCACTATTACTGACAGGAATCATACCTGGAATTATGCTGTTGATTGCATACAGTGAAATAAACCAGTTGAATACTGAAATGAGCCAGGTTGATCCCATGGAGAGAATTGGAGCGCTCAAGCAAATGCTGGACGAAGGAATAATCGGAAAAGAAGAATTTGAGTCCAAAAAGGCTTCATTACTTAAAACTGCAAATCCTATGGAAAGCAAGGTGGATGATATGAGAAAACTCAAGGAAATGAGAGATCAGGGGCTTCTAACAGAGGAAGAATTTGAAAAGATGAAGAGCAAACTTCTTTCAAAATTTTAATTATATCTTTTAATTTTAAAATATGCCCAAAATAGAAAGAATATCATAAATAATGATGTTATGAGCACAAATGGCGTGAAAAAACTTATTAAAAGTTATCTTTATATCCCTTGAATAAAAATGAATGACGAAACTGAAACTATCTATTCTAATTTAGGGATAGCAGAAATTTTCCTGTGGATTTCAGCAATTCTCTCCGGATTTTTTGCAACCTTGCTTTCCGTACTCCTGGTTCTGACTTATTATGACATACATTCATATTTAGAAAAACCTTCAATAGCTTACATGGGGATAATTGGGTTTGCATTTTTCGGGTCGTCATTGGACATAGCTTTAATCGTTGGAAGGATGAAACGTTCAATAAGGAAACACGATATAACCGGCCTTAAGGCCCTAAATTCCCGAGCTATATATGTAACAGCCCTATTTCTTGCAGGAATAATACCCGGTGTGATTCTTCTTTATCTTCATAAGAAGATAGATTCTATGGACAGCGATGTCTTTAGAACTGATTCCACAGATAAGATGGAGGGGCTCATCCGGATGTATAAAGAGGAATTAATTTCAAAGGACGAATTTCTTGAAAGGAAAAGTGAACTTCTTGAAAATTTCGACCCGGTGGAATTTGACGTAAATAGTTTAAGAAAAATAAACGATATGTTTAAAAGTGGAAAAATAAGTGAGGATGAATTTACAGAGCTAAAGAAAAAAGTCCTTTCAAAATATTAGATTATCCAATCTGAAAAACCAATCTTCACATAAACTCTTCTTTACTCCTCTTAAATTTCAGGAATGATATGAACTGCAATGATAATTTCAATCACAGGTAAATTTCCACAATATGTTTGCTTTTATAAAACATGGTCAGAGAGGGAACAGGATTCCCAGCAACATGTCCCTATTATACTTCCTTTCAATATTCTTCCATTATGGTTGTCAAAGTAAACTCAAATGAGACCGGAATTATGAAGGTATCCATTGGAGAGCCTTTTGAATATCTTCGGACAAATTTTACCGGTGATCACGAAATTGATGTGAAATCATTGAAAGATTCTGGAATTGAAATTGATATAAGTAATGAAAATACAGAAATCTCAATCCCTCTGGATCCATCGGATCACATATTAGGATTGGGAGAAAAGGCTTTACCGGTTGACAGAAAGAGAACAAAGAGTGTTCTGTGGAACAGCGATTCCTATGGATATTCAATATATTCCGACCCACTTTACTGTTCAATACCGTTTTTCATTAAAATAACCAGTGGAGGCAGTTATGGCTATTTCATAAATTATCCTGGCAGAATAACAGTTGACTGCGGCATTTCCCATTACAATAAAATATTAATTCAAAGTTTATCACAATCGCTTGCATTCTATATCATAGGGGGGAAATCCCCTGAAGAGATCGTGGAAAAATATTCTGGTTTGACAGGAAAGCCATTTCTTATACCAAATTGGGCACTTGAGCATCAGATATCGCGTTATTCATACTATCCGGATAACATAATAATTTCAATGCTGAAAAGATACAGAGATGAATTCGGTGTTAATTCTGTTGGCTCAATTTACCTTGACATTGACTATATGGAAAACTATAAACTATTTACCATAGATAAAATGAAGTTTCCGGATATTAAGGAATTTTTAAAAAGTGTTCATGAAATGGGTGTAAAGGTAATTCCAATACTGGACCCGGGGATAAAGGCTGAACAGGGATATCAGCAATTTCATCAGGGAATGGGAAGCTATGTCGAAACCATGAAGAATGAGATCTATACAGGTGGAGTATGGCCTGGCAAATGTGTATTTCCGGACTTCTTCAGCGAAGAGGGGAAATCCTTCTGGAAGAAAGAGGTGGAGAAGTTTATGGAAAACGGTTTTGACGGCATATGGCTTGATATGAATGAGCCTGCTGTTCAGGATGAGAAATCAGGAACGTTCCCTGAAGATCTGATTCATTCTGCCGGTGGAATCAAAATGAAGCACAGAGAGCTTCATAATGCCTATGCCCTTGCTGAAGCAGAGGCAACATCCTCTGCTCTTGGAAAAAACAAATTCATACTGAGCAGAGCCGGTTATTCAGGAATTCAAAAATACGCAGCAATCTGGTCAGGTGATGGCACTTCATCATCTGAAAGCATGGCACTTCAGATACCAGTACTTACCGGGTTGAGCATATCAGGTGTTCCATACGTCGGCTGCGATCTTGGCGGGTTTCTTGGATATTCATCTCCGGAGCTCCTGCTGAGATTTTACCAGATGGCTCTGCTCTTCCCAATATACAGGAATCATAAATCCAATACCGGGAATGATCAGGAACTGTATATCTATCCGGATGACATAAAGCAAAAATTCAGGCAAATTCTTTCCTTACGCCATGCTCTTGTTCCATATCTTCACTGGAAAAGTGTAAAGGCAGTGGAGAAAGGAACTCCAATAATAAGACCTCTGGCATTTAACTTTCCGGATATAGAGTCTCTGTTCACAATAAATGATGAATATATGGCTGGAAAAGAGCTCCTTCTTGCTCCCATTGTGAATAGCAACACTGAAGAAAGGTTTATAACGTTCCCTCCGGGAAAATGGTATTCATTCGAGCACGGAAAAGTCTATGAAGGGAATTCAACGACCAAATATTCAGGGGACATACCTCTCTTTCAGGGTAAGGATACCTGTATTATTGCCGGAGAAAGATTATGCATATTTGGTGATGTGAACGAAAGGGTATTTTTCAAGGGTAAATGGATTAATGTAACGGTTAGCGGTGATTCTGTCATTATTGATGGCAACAAGGCTCCTGAAAATGAATATATAATCATAGACAGAGGAAGAGTTATTTATTTAAAGGATCTAATGGAAGAACTGTAATGCAACCGCAAGAATTGTGATTATAACCATTAGAAGAAGCGTAATGTATGAGAGAAGATGGGAAGTTTTTCTCAGTCTCTTCAATCCTTCCATATTGCCCTCCAGCGCCATCTTCATTATTCGCTTTCCATGATACATATTGTTGGCGTACATCAGCAGAACCATGGCTACGACTATAATTCCCTTTACAAATAGTATCTGACCACCAGAAGTGTAAAGGAGTGCATTAATAAAATCAGGACCAAGATACCATGTCGCATTGTATAGCCCTGTCAATATTAAAATTATGATTGAAGCATTGGTAAAAACTGCAAATCTCTTCCCTATTCTGCCAACAATCCTTGTTCGCAGTTTTTCATCATCTGTTATCTTGAATGATTCAGGGTAAACCACAAGCCATATGAAGAATGATCCACCAATAAAGAATATTGCTGTAAATATGTGAATCCATAAAATTATGAGATCTATAAAATCAATAAACGTGCTCGTCATTTATTCACTCTCTATTCCTGTTATCATTTCTTTCACCTTTCATTTCCTCTATAAGGTCAAGAATATCGGCCTTGAAATGCTCCAGCCTTTCCCTTCTGTCCTTTTTGGTAAGTATGAACGCTGATTTTACTATTTCTACTATCACTCCTGCTACCTGGTCAATTGCTTCATTCAATATTCTGGAATCCTCCAGATCAGTAAGGATCTCCGGGAAAATGATATCTCTGTTCATTGAAGTAGCCAGCATCTTATTCCCTGATGTTTTCTCTAAACTCACGTAGATTCTTCACGTAACTTTTTCCTTTGTCTGTAAGGAAATAAACCTTTGATTTGCCCACCTTTTCATGACGTACCAGGTCTTCTGCTTCTATGCTTTCGAAGCGGCCTTATAGTTCCGCCTGAAACAGAAGTTCCATCCCATTTTATCCTTCTGGAAAGTTCATATCCATTCATAGGTTTGAGAGAAAGGATGAAAAGTGTGCTGTCAAAATATTCGCCATAACTCATATATCGATTTCGATAATAGATTAAGAACATATAAACCATGGTTTTCAAAGGCATGGTTGGAGTTTTACATTTTATGTTTACAGGATAATAGCCGCTTACTGAAACCAGATCACCCAGAGAATTTAGTATTTGGTCGGATATAGCCAATAAAAGAGATAATATTATAATATACCGTATGGAAACCGTAATCTAGTAACAAACAACAGGATGACAGGTTCTGGCAATATCATGCCATCACGCTGTTTCCGGAAACAGAGAACTACTTTAAGGCATGCCTCAGTTCATTTTTCTGGATCTTTCCAACAGAATTCTTTGGAAGTGCATCAATAAAAAAGATCTCTTTCGGGCATTTGTACCGTGCAAGATTTTTTTTACAGAACTCAATCACCTGCGTCTCATTCAGATGCACATCTCTCCTCACAATAAAGGCAACAACTTCTTCGCCATATTTCTCGTCTTCTTTTCCTACTACTGCCACCTCTGAGATGCCCGGCATTGCACTGATTACATTCTCAACCTCCTTTGGGTACACGTTTTCTCCTCCCCTTATAATCATATCCTTCTTCCTGTCAACAATGTAGAAATAGCCATCTCTGTCCATGTACCCGAGATCACCAGTATGGAGCCATCCATTTCTGAGAATTTCCTCAGTTTCATTTTTCCTGTTGAAATACCCTTTCATGACGTTTGGTCCTCTGATCACAATTTCCCCAACCTGCCCGGGCGGCAGATCCTCATCGATCTCTGAAAAAATTCTAACATCCTGTCCAGGGAGTGGTATACCGATAGACCCTATTTTTCTTGCCCCGAACCTTGGATTTATTGTTGAGGCTACTGTGCCTTCAGTCATTCCGTACCCCTCTATTATCTTTATCCCATAGGCCTTCTCAAAGTCTTCAAACCATTTGACCGGCATGGGGGCAGCACCGCAAATCCCAATCTTGAGCGGAGAAAGACTTGCTTTGTGTTCTTCACTTATCGAGTCGGAGAGCATCTTGTAAATTGTGGGCACACCAGAAAACATGGTTGGCTTATATCTCTTCACAGACTCAAAAAACTCCTCAGAATCAAATTTCCTGAGAATAACAAGGGGTCCTCCCTTAAGGATGGAGGCGATGCTGAACATAAGATTGTTCACATGGAAGAGAGGTAGGATAATTATCATCCTGTCGTTGTCCTCTAGACCTACGGCCTGCTGAAGCTGAATGGCTTCTCTATAAACGTTCTGCGCCGTGAGAACCGCCCCCTTTGGTTTTCCCGTGGTACCTGAGGTATATACAATAAAAAGATCATCAGGATTATCCGGGAAAGCAGTAAAATCTGCCTTACCGTGGAATATCCTTCTATAGAGGTCTCCTGATTCATTTCCATTATCAAAGTCCAAAATTACCCTTTCAACTCTTAGCCCAGTCCTTTCAACGGCATTTTCAATCTTTTCCCTGTAGGATAACTCTCCGAAGACTATTTTTGCTCCTGAATCAGCAATCTGGTAGGAGATCTCCTGTTCCTTCAGATTAACATTTATTGGAGTAACAGTGGCACCGGCCATCCACGATCCCATGATAATTACGATCAGTTCTGGTCGATTAAGAAGATCGATAGCAACGACATCTCCGTTGCCGACGCCAAGTTCAGTGAGGTATCCCGCAACGGATCGGTACATCTCCACAACATCCTCTGACGAATAGGTTCTACCGTAAAAGATAAAAGTCTCCCTGTCACTCTTGAGAAGGTTCTCTTCCATCATCCTAAGCAGCTGTATCGCTGTCAAGGGTATCACTCCATTATTTCATACCAGAAATCAGAAACCACTCCTGTCCTCTTTTCCTTGAATTTTGCTATGACCTTTGTTCCGGGTTCAATCTTTTCTCTCCCTTTGAGATCTATTCTCTGAAGTATACCGGTATCTGCATCCAGTGGCTTGACATATCCAACTGCGTAAGGAACCTTATCAAAGAACTCAGAGGTTGCATACCAGGATGTTGTGCTTGATAACACAATTCCCTCGTTGCTCACTTTTTTCCATTCAGTTTCTCCATAACATTCAGAACATCTCGATCTTGGAGGAAAATGCAATATTCCACACTTACTGCATCTGGAACCGTACAGTTCCGCGGAATTCATGAGTTCGGAGAAGAACCTTGACTGCTCTCCGTAGCTGTATTTATAGAACATGACCATCTTATCGGGAACCTCGAAATATTTCTCGTGTTCAAGAATAGAAGGATTCTGGTTGAGTTTTTCAAAAATAATCCTGTCTATGACGCTTTCCAAAGGTTCTGACTTAAGTTCCTTTCTTGCAGTTTCCCTTGCCTTTTCAGTAGACGTTTTCAACTCAATCAACCCCCAGCACTGACACAGAGCAGTATGACGATCCAGGTCCGCCGATTGAATGCGCCAGTCCAGTGCCTCTGTTTATCTCCACCTGTCTCTTTTCCGCCCTGTTTCTGAGCTGATTTACAACTTCACCTATCTGCATCACCCCGGTTGCTCCCACTGCATGTCCGGCGCCCAGAAGGCCGCCAGAAGGGGATACCGGGAGATCACCGCCCATCATTGGAACACCATCCTCTATGAATTTTCCTCCTTTGCCCCTTTCACAGAAGCCCATAGCCTCGTAAGCCTGAATTTCTGTAAAACTGAATGCGTCATGAAGTTCGGCGACATCTACCGATTTCCTCGGATTCTCGATGCCTGCCATTCTGTAAGCCATAGCCGCGGATTCGTAGTGATTCCTCAGGTCAGCTATGTCACCATATTTTCCCATTCTGTCATTCACAGTTCTTGATCCGGTGAAGGACTTGTCATTGGACGAACCTATTCCCATGACCCATACCGGATCTTTAACATCAGTTTCTCTGGCTTTCTCCTCACTCATCAGAACAAGTGCATATGCACCTTCCGTGTAAAGTGAACAGTCAAGCATCTTGAACGGGTGGGAAATCATCCTGGACTGCATAACCTCATCAACGGTTATCTTCATCGGACTCTGAGCAAATGGATTGTTGATAGCATTTCCATGGTTCTTCACACTTACCAAGGCTGCCTGTTCCTCTGTGGTGCCATACTTTTTCATGTGCGCAGATGCAAGAATGGCGTATGAAGAGGCAGCTGAAGTCCCGAGAGGAAATTCCCAGGTCATATCCGCGCTGTATGCGATGGACTTTATGACTTCAGGCGTTGTTTTCCCTTGAGCCCAGTCATAACAGTCCTGGGCCTTCTCTGCACCTATCACCAGAGTAACATCCGCAAGACCGGAAGCAATCTCCGAATACCCTGACCGGAACGCATAGCCACCTGTAGCACCGCCAGTTGTGATTCTGATCCCGGGTTTTCCGTACATTCCAATGTAATCATGAACGTACGTATCCGGCATTATCTGCCTCTCGAAAAGGTCGTTATAAATTCCATAAACTACTGAATCTATGTTTCCCAGGGTAATTCCTCCATCACTCATTGCCATCATAGCGGCTTCCAGAGCAAGTTCATAATAGGTCTTATTCGGGGTTCTTGCCTCAAATTTGGTCTGCCCAGTTCCTATAACCGCAACTCTCCTCTTTTCACTTTTCAATTGCCTGTACGATTTCATAACGTATATCTCCGTTTTATCTATTTTTCTCAAGGTGCACTGTGACGAATTCCATCACACACTCCTTTCTCTGGTTGAACGTCTTCGCAGAAAGCGTTACTACCACCGATCCGGACTTTGATTCTCTCCTTTCCGCTGAGTATGATACTGTTAGGGTATCACCTATCTTCACGGGTTCAAGAAAACTGACCCTTTCTATGGATTTCAGTGCCATAAATACATTCGTGTTGATGGCGCCCGAACGGATCATAAGACCAAGAGAAACAGACAGTGTGAGATAGCCGTGGGCCACACGTTCACCAAAAATGCTTTTTTCCGCCATTTCCCTGTCTGTATGCAGATATGTCCAGTCTCCCGTGAAATATGAGAACATCACAAGATCGGTCTCAGTTATTGTCCTGCCTTCTGTAGTTTTCTCTTCTGCAGTCACTTCTTCACCTGATCATTTATGTACAGGTCCTTGTACTGCTCCCTCAATTCCTTCTTGAGTATTTTTCCGCTTGAGTTATGCGGAAGAGATGGAAGAACTATGATCTTCTTGGGTATTTTGTAATTTGCCATTCTTGGTTTGAGATATTCAATGATCTCATCAGGAACCACCTTCTGATCTTTTCTGGCGGTTACAAATGCGGTGACTGCCTCCATCCAGTAAGGATGTTTTATACCAACCACTGCAGCTTCCCCAATGGACCTTTGTGTAAGAAGTTCTCTCTCCACCTCTATGGAAGGTACATTCTCTCCACCTGTGCGGATTATGTCCTTCTTTCTATCTACAAAGTAAGGGAAACCATCGCTGTCCATCACTGCGAGGTCTCCGGTTCTGATCCATCCCCCATCGAATGAAGTTCTGGTTCTCGCTTCGTCATTGAAGTAACCTCTCGCAACCGTAGGTCCTTTCATCAGTATCTCTCCAACTTCTCCTCTTCTGGCCTCGGATCCATCATCCTTGACCAGTTTAAGGGAGATGTTGATATGAGGCCGCCCTATGGATTCCTTTCTGCCTTCAAAATCATCTGGCTGAATCGTTGCTCCCATTGGAGTGGTCTCAGTCATGCCGTAATAATTTCTCCACTGCACTCCGGGGAAAATCCTGGAGACAGCGTTGAACTGTGTTTCACTTATAAAGGCACCAAAGCTGATGCACTTTTTCACAGAAGAGAAAGGCTCTTTCACAAACTGGGAAAGACCTATGAATACAGTGGGTGGGAAAATAAGGTATGTAACACTGTACTTGTTTATCAGGGAAATTATCTCAACTGGATTTGGATTAGCCTCAACGACTATGGATGCCCCAACGTTCATAAAGCCCAGGAATGTGTACAGGCCAGCCACATGGTAAACAGGAATGCTCAACAAAAACACATCGTCATGACGCCAGTCCAGATCATGGACAGAACTCAATAATGAGGAATACCAGTTCATATGGGTGTTCATAACGCCTTTTGGGGCGGATTCAGTTCCCGAGGTGTAAAGGAGAGTTGAAACATCGTTTGGTTCAGTTTCATAGGTAAAATTGTCGGTACCGGTAAGGTCCACATTGTCAAATTCCACCGTTCTGGTTCCGGGATCAAAGTTTAAGGCAGTGTCAGTGAAAAGAACAACAGGTCTGGAATTCTGGACAAGCGTCTTAATCTCATCCTGTTTCAGGTTGAAATTATATGGAGAATATACCGCGCCTATACGATTTACGGCCATCCAAAGTTCAAGCATCTCCGGCCGGTTTTTGGAGAAAACGGCAACGATGTCACCAGCCTTTATACCGCTCTTTCTGAGATATGATACCCATTGGAGTACCCTTTTCCTGAATGCCTCAAAGCTAAAGGTTCTGTCGTTGAAATATATAAAATTTTTATTGGGCCATTTTTCCGAGGATCGATCAATAACATCAGAAACATTTAACATGATCTATCCAAAAGATAACAGTATCACTACTTAAAAACTTTATTCAAGTCACAGAATATTTGATATCTGCTATCATTTAAAAATAATAACACATTAGACACGGTAAATGGTAAACGATAATGAAACCAGGTCACAATGGTATATAAAATTCCAATATGAACCAGGTACAGTATAGTTTGCGAAGCAGGTTTCACCAATCAGTCGCAAGGAAGCCCACCTCTTTAGGGGTGGGAGGAATTGCGACAATCTTATATATTGAGTTACTGTATCAATATTGTGCTTAAAACTCTCCAGATAAAGTTGCTTCCAGATGATAAACAGCGGGAAGCGTTGATCGATACCTTCATCAAATTCAACGATGCCTGTAATTTTGTTTCAGAAGCAGCATTTGAAAAGAAACTTTACAACAAAGTTTTCCTCCAGAAAGTCGTATACAGGGACATCAGGGAGAAGTTCAATCTTGCCGCACAGCTTGCCATCAGAGTCATAGGGAAGGTTGTTGAAACCTATAAGTCTGATAAAACAGTTTTTCATGAATTCAGGGATTTCGGTTCCATAGTCTATGATCAGAGGATACTGAGCTTCAAGGGCATGGATCAGGTCAGCATCAGCACTACCAATGGAAGGATAAGAGTGCCTGTAACCATTGGAAAATATGGTGAAATACCTTTTAAAAGGATCAGGGGGCAGTGTGATCTTGTCAGGAAAAACAAATTGTTCTATCTCATGGTTGCCGTTGAGTTTCCTGAAAAGCATTCCATCGAACCGGAAAACATCACAGGCATTGACATGGGCATCGCCAATATCGCAGTGGATTCCACAGGGAAATACTATTCCGGTGATCATATCAAGGATGTCAGGGAGCACTACGCTGATCTCCGTTCCAGACTTCAGTCTGTCGGGACTAATTCCGCAAAACGTCATATGAAGAAGCTCTCCGGGAAGGAGAGCAGATTCGTCAGGAATACCAACCATGTAATATCCAGTGAGATCGTGCATGAAGCCAAAGGCACCTCCTCCGCAATTGCCATGCCATAACTAGAAAGAACAGGCCTGAACGATCCCGGTTTAGATGCATTTCCTGTGGCCTTGAGGGAGAAGCGGATCTCATCGCTTCCATCAACATCAGAAACAGGGCTGCTGTCAAACAGCCTATTGTAGCGGGTGATATTTTTGACCATTCGATCCACCCGGTTGCAAGCCAACGTGCTTCAGCCGTTGGTAGTTGACAAATTACGTCTGTAAATATTTGAACATCACAAGCATGGTTAACTCAGTTATGGAAGCGGAAATCCTTATGCCGTAGAGAATGGATGATGTCAGGTGATCTGTTTTGTATTCTCCTTAAACGTTTATATGTAATTATCTATACAAAAGTAGGTTTAATAGTATATGAATGTATGGTCATATGTGAAAAGAGAAGATTTCATGGATTATTTGATCAATCATGGAATAAAGGTATTCAACATCCATGAGGCAGCCAGGATATTTGGAAAACCGGAAAAGTACGTATCAATAAGAATGTCGCAAATGCCAAAGATAAATAGAGCCGCCAGAGGCATTTACTTTATTCAGGATACCGACTTAAGTGAAGTGGCTACAAAGATAATTTCACCCTCTTATCTAAGCCTCCTTTCAGCATATGCATTCCATGGTGTTACCACTCAAATTCCCATAGAATATCAGGTAATGTCGCCGGTACAACATAAGAATATGAAAATAAATGGTTACCAAATAAAGTTTTTCAAACTAAGGCAGGATAGGGTTTTTGGCTATTCAGCCGCAAGTGGTACAATTGTAGCATCCATTGAGAAGGCAATTGTTGACTCCCTTTATTTCAATCTGTACACGGATGAAACTCTGGACATCCTGCTAAACTACTATTCAGAAATAAATAAGGAAAGACTCATACAGCATGGAATTCGAATGAACTCCAAAGCAACGATCAGCAGGTTAGGTTATTTGCTGGAAACTTCTGGATACGATTCAGATTCTCTTTTAGAGTACCGATCACAAAGGTATGTGAATTTTGGCGGAGGCGGGGAATCAAGAAGCTCGAAATGGAGGGTGAATTATGCTGAATAGGGAAGAACTGCAGGACACACCCATAGAGTTCAATCTATATCAGAAAGAAAAGGATTACCTGCAGCATATCATCCTGTCCAGAATCTATTCCAGAATCAACTCCCAACTTGTTTTTAAAGGTGGTACTTCCCTGCAGAAGTGCATGGGACTTAACAGATTCTCGGAAGATCTTGATTTCACAGCATCCAAAGATTTCCAGCCAGAGACTATAGAGCATGCGATTCTTGAGGTTGGGAGATTTTACACAACTTCTTATTCAATGACAGAAAATGAAAATTCGCTGACTTACAGACTCAAGATAGAGGGACCTCTTTACCGCAACCCTTCATCTCTACAGACAGTGAAGGTAGAAATAAGCCTGAGGGAGCAGGTGTTACTTAAGCCCTCAAACCGTATCATAACCCCGTTGTATATTGATCTTCAACCATATACAGTATTATTCATGGATCCTCTGGAGATAATGTCCGAAAAGTTCAGGGCACTGATTACACGAAAGAAGGCAAGAGATCTTTATGACATATACTTCCTGATTTTAAAACAGACAGGGTTTGATATAAAACTCGTGAACAAAAAGTTGGAATTCTATTCCATGAGCTTTGACAGCAAGGTATTTTTAACAAGGGTAAAGAATCTGAAATACCAGTGGGAAAAAGAAATACAGGGATTAGTTAGATCAGTTCCTGAATTTGATGAGGTAATCTCCTCGATTGTTAAGTTCATTGGAATGTACACCTGAGTCTTATTAGATCTGGTTTCAATGCAGGCAAACGGAGTTTTCATACTAACCGGTATATTCGTTATTCCTCTCCTGCCGGTGTCGTCATAATACAGATCCTTAATGAGTGGAGGAAAGATATTCCAGCCAGCTGTATGCTTCATCAATGCAATAGGGTATTTGATTGAATTATTCTGTATTTTTCATTCAGGGAATGGTCAGGAATACTACCATGCACTAACATATATGCCTGTTCAATGAATAAACGTTAAGGCAGCATTACCTTCTCTTAACGAAGTGTTTTAGAAATGCTCCATGGACATTTCGTTCCGTGCCCTTATTACTTCGTATTAAACCTGCACATTTTCCCATTTCAATCTATGAATAGCGATGGTCTTCATTATTTACAGAGGATTCAGTAAACTATCCTTTTCTGACTATTTCTGCGGTTCATTTGAGTACGATGACATAAAGCTGAAGGATATGGGGATCAACAGGCTGGGAAGTGTATTTATTCATGCCATCTAAACTGTAAACTTCATTCATAATTACTCAAAATTAACAGAATATTTCTTAATATTATTCCTTGAAGCTACTTTCATCTAATGTATTTAAGTAATTTTTGTCCTGTTTATGAAAGACAACCATGATCATTAATGAAAGTATGGAAAGTAACAGAGCAATGTATGCTGGAAAATGATTAAAGAGGAACATTCCTATTAAAATTAAATTTACTGTTATAAATATCAGGATATATTTTAATGATGTTCTTGTCCTAATTTGAAAATTATGATTTGCCATAGTTTTACCGCTCTCTTTTTGTTTTAATTGAATGTAGGTTTGGCTGGTTGCCATAATTGAGCTCATAACTGCTATTGAAGCTGAAAATTCTAACAAGAAGTAACTAATCTGATAACTAAAATCACCTGCAAAAATAAATACAATGGTAAACACAATTACTGCAAATAATGGGATAATTAAAAGATATTTATAATTTATTTGACCGTTTAACTTCATAAGAATACCTGTTTTATGTGTCAGGGCTCTGTGAAGCGTAAACCCAGTTGTTTTGCCCATATTTATTACTTAATGATTGAACCGTTCCACCAAAACCGCTAAATATTTGGGGTAAAGTTGGGACAACTGAAAGCCATGAATTAGAGGTTTTATCCCAGGCAGATAGTGAAAAAGACTCCGATGCCCCGTCGAGCGTTTTTACCTCACCATATCCAAGTTCTAAACATCCTTGCCCATTATGAATGTATATGGAATCGAAAGCGTTATTGAGATTGCTAAGCATCGTACTTGAGCAGTAAAGATTAACAGCATATATTGCTGCAGCATATGCCAGCATAACAGCAAGATCAATTCCGGCACTAGCTACTGCTATTGCAGCTGCAGTTACACCGGTTAATATTGCTTGGGCGGCCGTGAGCCCCGTAAACACTCCGTTTATTTCATTTCCTAAATTCTGATATTCTTTTAGAGCATTTAACCCATGATATGTTACATAAAGGTTATATACATCACCTATAGTTAATGAGCCGAACCAACCAAATGAAATTGTTATAAGATTTATTTGAACCATTATATCTGGGTCAATAAGATCGTTCTTTCCAAGAGGAGTATAATAGATAATGTATGACGTTTTATTATCAACCTCTTTCGTTGAACTCAGCTCTGTTACCATATAAGTTGAGTTATCAATCGATATTTTGTCTTTAAATATTTCCTGATAGGTATTCAAAGGCGCGGAATTCCCAGTTTTAGGTCCTAATAAATTGTTCTGCAAACCTTTCAAATGAGATTCATAGTTCATTAATAACATAAATTCCTCTTTATATAAAGAATTAGAGTTCAAAAAATTATGAAACAGTATTTCCTTTTCTCCAGCATTCAATTTTGTAAAACCATGATTACTTAACAATTTGTTGTTTAGGAGCCATCTTGTAAAAAGGAAAGATAGCGTGCCCTCATATTCTGATATTTTCGTGTTCAGTTGCTTTGAATTTACAATATTATTTGAATAAATATTATTATTAATGTTTGAAAATTGATCCGATGCATTAACAGGTTTCTGTATGAAATATCTGTCATACTCAATCTGTTGCTTCACAGATACCGTTGCTGTCCTCTGATTACTATGAGTGGTTGCAGGTTGCATTGCCATTCCCATAAATAATACCACAATTACAATTGCCGTTATTGATAATAGAGCTTTTGTAAGTTCCATAGAGTTGAATGGGGGGATTAATAAAAATACCGTGACACATTATGACAAACACCCCGCACACAGGGGAGAAAGCTAATATCCCAATGTAAATTTAACAGTTGGAAAATAGATGTTGCATAATAATTATTAAAATTCATTATGAATCATGGAAACCTTACTAAGTCACAAAGCAATAATCCCTTATGGCAGATAAGAGGAAAGAATTACTTGTAAACAGGGTTAAAGACTTCAAAATCAATGGAAAAACAACTATTTCAGATTTCGTATCTCAGTGTAATGCATCCGGGGGGTTCACATCTTCAAAGATTGCAGTGGCTCATTCCATAATGGAAAAAATTGTGAAAGAAGAAAATACCACTTTTCTCTCCTTTCCAGCAGATATAATATCAACTGGTACCAGGGGAGTCATAATTGACATGATCAAAAAGGGACTTGTGGATGTCATAATTACAACAACAGGAACCATTGATCATGATATAGCAAGATCCTTTTCTGACTACTTCTGCGGTTCATTTGAGTACGATGACATAAAGCTGAAGGATATGGGGATCAACAGGCTGGGAAGTGTATTTGTTCCTGATGAAAGTTATGGTTCACTCATAGAGGAATTCATGATGAAACAGCTGGATACCCTTTATAAGGAAAAGAAGACATGGTCACCATCTGAAATTCTTGCAAGGATAGGCAGGAATATGGATCATCCTGATTCAATACTCTCCGCTGCTGCAGAGAAAAACGTACCAATTTTTATCCCCGGCATCCCGGACGGTTCTGTTGGTTCCCAGTTCTGGTCATTCTATGAAACGCACAGAGATTTTAATCTTGATATCCTTATGGATCAGCACCTGATTTCTGACATCGTATTCACGTCTGACAGGGCCGGGGCAATCATGATTGGGGGAGGAATATCAAAGCACCATACAATATGGTGGAATCAGTTCCGGGGAGGATTGGATTATGCCATATACATAACTACCGCACAGGAATATGACGGGTCACTCTCCGGCGCAAAGCTCGAGGAAGCTATTTCCTGGAAAAAGGTAAAACCAGATGCAGAGTTTGTGAATGTTTACGGGGATGCAACAGTTCTGCTTCCAATAATTGTTGCAGATTACCTTTGATATATTCTGTAGAACAAATTATCATAGGTTCTCATTTCGTTTCATTATAGCCTTCTCCATACAGTTTAAACTATATTTTGAAAAGCCATTACTGAGTTATGACGCCCTTCCAGGCAAGAAAGTTGTATAGCGGTTCGTATCATTGCACCACCTGTATCCATACCTGCCTGTATGCAATTGGAATCTTTCCTGAACCCATTTCTATGGGTATAATGTAGATAATCCTAACCTCATGCTGAAACCATTTCTGATCAATCCGATCAGGGGAACTTCCGGCAGGAATTTCTCATGGTCATTCTGTTTAAATGATCATAATCTTATTTACTTTTCTCAGTGTTCCTTGCCTCCATGTATTTTGAATACAGCATAAGGTAAGGCTCCATTGATTTCATTATGCGCGACTGCGCCTTATTGAGATGCTCCTGAAGCGTTGACTGGCTGATTCCTCTTGTTGATGACAGATTTTCAATATGAGTTCTCTTTGGAATTTCATAATATCCCCTTGAGACCGCCTCATTGAGAATTTCAAGCTGCGTCTTTGACATTCCGGAAAAAAGGTCGCTGAGTGAAATAGCCCAGACATCCCTCAGATCATCGGAGACGAGCTTTTTTTTCTCCATGAGTTCAATGGAGGCAATTGTCATATATTTCTCAAAAAGCCTGGAAGGAACCTCTGGTTCCATTGAAATAAAAGTAATCTTTTCCACAGCGTTTTCATAAATTACAGGTGAACGGACCATGCATCCAAAGGATTCTGCAATCTTTACTGTGGAATTGGAAACACTGCATCTGCACCTGATCATTATTGATCCGTAGTCTTTGTGCTTTGAAGAAAACACAACGGTACTTTTCAGGGATTCAGAAAATTCAGTCATCTCATTGAGAAACCTTTCAAAATCCAAATTCCTGTCATAAATTTCGAGATAGTCCACGTAGGAGTTGCACCATCTGAAGATCCTTGAATCTGGAAATAGCGACGAAACGTTGCTGAATGGTAAATTATGTCTTAATCCCAGGGTTATTTCTTCCATAGCTACCGTTGTATAACGGTATAATGACTATATTAATCTATGCCATTGTAAGTTAAGTGAAAAACATGGCAAACTTAATAGTGGAACATGAGTGGAAGGAAAAGAACAAGGAAGAAGCATTCAAAGTGGTAGGAAGCATCGTGGAAATGGCCAAGAACTCAAAGCTCCCGGCTGGATTCAAACTTCAAAGCATTCAGGTGCTTGGAAGCGAAAACAAGGCAATATGCAACTGGGAAGCCCCAAGCAAGAACGATATGATCGGACTGCTTAAACAGGTAAATCCGCCCACAAAACACACCGTTTTTGAAGCACAGAAATTGTTCTAATCTTTTTAATAATGAAGCAGGGCCATCTGGCCCAATCAAATTTTTAGATTTCTCTCCATCTTGTGAGATATCTGGCTATTGAAAAGTAAATGACAGTTTCAATCAGAAGGATACTCATCATTAAATATAGTGTACTGTAAACAACAGGTTGAAGCCCAAATGCGAACTGTGCAAGAATTGCTGCCGGTGTTGCCGGAGAGAATGACATAAGATATATGATTATATTTCCGCTATTTCTTGACATTATGTATGTGTAGGGATAAAACGTGGGCGGTATAACAGTCATTATTATGGATAGAACAGAAACGATGCCCCAGACATTCCTCACATGTTTTATGAGACTGGAAATTATGAATGAAATGGCGGCCGTTGAAAATATGAGTAAAACGATCAAGGACAGCATAATAAGAGAGTCAACGAGGTTGTAAAGGTTGTAAAGCACACCCAGTGAAACATAGACAATTATGCCTGGTATTGAAAATGCAAGAAAACTCATTGTAAGTGCAAGCATATAATCAGTCGGGGAAACCCTGCTGGCAACATAGAGATCCTGAAGACGAAGCTGGAGCCTTAAAAATGTGGCGTCACCTGCACTCTGAATCCCGATGGATGCAACCAGCGTTATCATTCCTCCAACGATTGCATATTTTACAAGGGCACCTGATGTGAGAATATATACAACAAATAGAAGGGAAAGCGGTGTTGTCAGAGATGCTATGATATATGAAGGTCCCCGTTTCATGAACTTGACTCCGTAGTACCACGTAAAGGTGAAGATGAATTTAAGATTCAAAGTCAACACCTCTCATAATGAAAAGATCGTCAAGCGAAATTTTTCTTACGCTATCCCCTTCCTTTATGAATCGGGTGGCTTCGTCCTGCGGCACATATCGTATATATATTGTCCCAACCCGGAAGGAATTATCCATTTTCCTGTAGCTTTCTATCCTTACCTTGTTTTCAAAGCCCTTCAGGAGAGATTTGATCGTTCCCCTGTCTATAATCGATCCTGATTCAAACAGAAAAACCTCCTCTGACAGTTTTTCTGCCTCTTCCATATAGTGGGTTGTGAGAATAATATTTCCCTGAAGCTGCTTAATTGCAGACCATACCTCAAGCCTTGATATGGGATCGAGGCCGGTTGTGGGTTCGTCCAGGAAAATTACATCAGCATTTGCAGCAAGGGCCATTGCCACAAAGCACTTTCTCTTCATACCTCCTGAGAGGGTATCAGCTGGATTGTTCCTTGCTTCGTGGAGACCAACAGCCTCCAGAGCATCCAGCGTAGCCTTTCTGGCATCGGCCGTTGAAAAGCCCCTTCCCACAAGATACATAGATACCTGTTCCATGGGTGTCAGGATACCGATTGTTGAGGCCTCCTGCGGAATACTCACAATTCTCTTTCTAATTTCCTTTGCCTGATGAACAACGTCCAGACCGAAGATTGTGGCCTTTCCTGAAGTTGGCATGAGCTGCGTTGAAAGAATTCTAAGAAGAGTTGTCTTTCCTGCCCCGTTTCTCCCGATGATTGTGGTAATTCTTGCGGACATTTCTGCACTTATATCTTTCAGCGCTACGTTATGATCAGAATATACTTTTCTAAGATTATTGATAACGATAATTTATACCACCTATGCAACTGGATATTCAGTGAGATATGCTCATTGGTTAATTTATTTTACGAAGTGAGAAATTGCTACAAAACCAATAAAAAGAAAAAAATAAGATAAATGGTGGAATTAAAAGATTTACGGTGCTGTGAGCAGATGCTGTGGAATTGCGCTCAATCCTATGTATGCGGTTGCAATTATGGCACCCAGCAGTGCAATCCAGAACAGTACAAGCAATATCATCCAGCCTTTCCATATCTTTTCCTTGCTTCCCGGAACCGTATCAACTATTAGCGTTACAGGGAAGGACAATATTCCAACTGCTCCAAATGCAATATACATCAAAAGCATTCCAAGCGGTTCAGAAGTCATATTTAGGAGGTATCCCTGATATCCGTAATCTATTGCAAAAATACCGGCAAACAGTGCCAGAATACCCACATATTGCAATTTATATTTCATTTTTACAGAAATAACATAGGAAATAATCACTATACCAGCGAACATGTAAGGGTCGTAAAAGAGTATATTATAACTCTGGAATTTTGCCTCCACTGCTGCAGGAACTGCACTTCCAAGACTCAGCGGCCATGTCATCTCACTGTAAAGACCCATCAGGATCATTACAATTCCCACTATGGCCAGGGGGCCGACACCGCTAAGCATGTGCTCCTCAAGATTTCTCTCTCCCTTTTTGCTGTAATCATAATACACTCCAAGTGTCATGTACAGCAAAATTACTCCGGCAAACACAAGCGTAAACAACTCAAAGGCAAGATCATCAATAAATGCCATTTTTTTTCACCAAATATAAATTATTCTGGTGTATTTATAGGCATACCTTAATAATTAATGCTAAAAAGCCAATTTCGCCATTTTAGCCACAATATTCAAGCTTCTGCAGAATTGTCTTCATTAAAATCATGAATTGAATTAATATCGATATCCGGGTGTTCCCTTATGAATTCATCCCTGTCAAATGATCCCAGGGACTTTACCGGATCAAATGCAGTTTCACCGCATTTTATGCACCTGAATCTAAGGTCATTGAAGATATGGGGCCTCAGCAAATCTGATGCGTGGAAGATATGTTCAAATTCGTAACCGCATTTAACGCATCTGACAAGCCAGATATGAATTTTCTTCATAAGAAACGATTACATGATTTTTAATATTTTTTTTGGAATATTTTCAGGGTTAAACCAGTTCAATTTTTGAACTCTGCTGTGTATATATATCACCCTGAATCATGTATTATGATGCTTGAAGTGCATAACATTAATGTCTGTTATGGAAAGAGCAGGAAGCAGGTCCTGAATGACGTTTCCATTTCAGTGGACAGTGAAAAAGTTGCAATAGTTGGTCCAAACGGTTCCGGGAAGACAACACTGTTAAAGGCAGTTGCAGGGTTAACAGATATTAATTCCGGTAAAATCAGTATTTTTGGAAAAGATCTATCAGCCATAAGGAATGAGCTGAGAATCTCAACCAATCTTCCAGAGGTCTACCGCCTCATGAGGATGAATACTGCAGATACTGTAAGGCTATACTCAGAACTGAAAGGTCGCGATTCAAAGGAAATTCTGGATCTCATTGAAGATATGGATCTTTCTGATACGCTTGACAAAATGCTTTATGAACTGAGCACAGGCCAGCAGAAGATGATCTGCAATCTGTTATCACTTTCAGGCATTTCAAAACTTATCCTTCTGGATGAGCCATTTGAAAGCATCGATCTCAGAAGAAGAATGAAATTAACCGATCTCATCATAAATCACAATGCGGAAATTGTTATGAACACCCATGAATTTGATATCCTGACACGATTGAAAGGGTGGGGCCTCTATTTTATCATTGAAGGAAGACTCTTCGGAAAATTTGAAGCCAGCGAGGTAAAAAATCTGTATATCAACAGGGGTGTTGCTCCGAATCATATATCTGTAATGGAAACCGGGTTTGGAACTTTCTCCATAACACGAAATGATGGTGAAATATCAATATCTGCTGCAAGGAATTTCAATTCCCTTCTCAACGAGGTGACATAATGATAGGAAAATACTTCATTAAATCCATGCTGAAAAACAGAAATCTATGGGGATGGGAAGTATTGTTCATGCTCTTCTGGCTATTCATGGGGGCATTTGTTTTCACATCAGGTTTCCCAAAACAGGAGGTTTACTACAAATTGAATGCAGCCATATGGTTTGGCTTAATAGGCTTAATTTCAGCAAGCACCCTGGCCACATCAATCTCACAATCCATATATTATGGAAACAGTTCTCTGGCATATGCATTCAGGTTTACAACCCTTAAGCCATCCGGATATATATCAAGCTTTATGCTTAGCGCAGCGATTATTGGAGGAGTTTTTTCAGGGATTATGCTCACTGTGACATACGCCCTCTTCAGCTATAACACCGGTTATATGCTGATTCCAAAATTCCCTTACGTTTCTGTAATAACCGGATTTGCTGCAGGGGCATTCATGTTTCTCCTCGCCTCCATAATAATTATCGTTTTCAACAATTATCTCGGTTTAAGAAATGTGACATTTGCCTCATTTATTCCAATGATACTCACATATCTCTTTGGATTTACCCAGTTCAATACGGTTTTACCCGCATATATTATTTATGGTAGCCCTTTTACAGACATCTCAGATATCCTTGTATGGAGTTATTACGGCCATCGTGTCCCATTAAATACGCTGGAGCCAATAGGCACTGGAGGCTATATCAATCCGGAAATACAGGCTATGATTCTGGTGATCTGGATATTAATCCTCGCGCTCAGTTCATTTTTGCTCATCAAAAAAATAAAGCCAAGATCCATTGAGGAGGGAAGACAGGTATGAGTCATCCCCTTTCTGAAACCGATATTGCAGATTTAACAGGAGTTGCTGCAAAAGCCCTCAAGTTTGATTTTTACATTTTCAGAAAGGCATATGGATTATATTATGCAGTATGGGCAACCGCTATTTTTCTGTTCATTTTTCTTCCAAATATAATATATTATCCAGCGATTATCCCTTATGTTCCATATATTTTCCTCATTGTATATATGGCCATATTAGCTGTTGCTATCTGGATAACCGGAAGAGTTTTCCGGAACGCTGCACAGATCATAGGGTTCAAATCCATACTCCGTGGGAAGCGTAATGATTCTCCGGGTAGTGAAATTTTAAAAGCTTTGTCAATAACTCTGTTCATTGTAGTCATAATAGTCATATCAATTTATGGAATCGACAATATATTTGAATTTCTCATATTTTTCAGTTTCCTGGTATTTATTATGCTTTCTCACTGGAAAAATATGGCATTGACATTTGAGAAAATACCAGTTGAAGGCTTCATATCACTGGGAAGCTACATTTTAACACTGGTAATGTCTCTAATCAGCATCTTTGTTTTAAAGTCACAGCTGGATTTCTACCTTTCATGGATACCGGTAATAGCCGGCTGGTATTTCTCGGCGTTCTACGCAATACGCTCAAGCAGGCAGTTTCTGGAGGAATCAAATGCCTGAGAATGCTCAATATGCAGGGGAATCATCCGGAGCTAACGCAGCTGCTCAAAAGAATACTGACGATTTAAACAGTATCATTGCTGAACTTTCTGAGCAACTTCAGGAGCCGCTGCTGAAATCGTCTATCAGGTTAATTATTTTGATTTCCCTTGTTCATAACAAACATTTGAGTTTCAGTGAGCTGTCAAAAATAACATCATCTGGAAAGGGCAGCATGAGCAATCATCTGGAAAAACTTCAGGAGAAAGGGCTCATCAGGACATATTATGCCTTCAGCCTTACAGGTCCAAGACTGATGGCACAGATAACAGAAAGGGGGATTGCCGCCTATAACACCTACGCAAATCTTCTCAGAAAAATTCTATGATAAAATAATCCTTATACAGCTTTTTCATGGAATATAAGAAGATATATATAAAAAAATGCTATTAGTGCTACTTCCAGGTGAATTATTGGTTAAGATTGTAATAGCATTTGGTGGAAACGCCCTTTTGGAAACAACAGACAGCCGGGATTATGCAACTCAGGTAAAACGGGCATATAGGGCATTCGATGCCATTTGGAAAATAATATCCATGGAGGACGTTGTCATTACACACGGAAATGGTCCTCAGGTTGGAGACATCCTGCTGAGGAATCAGATTTCAGACGGTTTGCCGCCGCCAATGCCCCTGGACACCTGCGGAGCAATGTCTCAGGGTCTAATAGGGCAGATAATGCTGGAGGCCTATGAAATGGTACGGGCAGAAAAGGGCATTTCAAAAGAAGGCGTGGTTACCCTTACAAGATCAATAGTTGATCCTGATGATAAGGCATTCATTGAACCAACAAAACCTGTGGGTGCTGTATTTTCAGATGAAAAAGCCACTGAATTTATGAATAACAGAGGCTGGAAAATGGCAAAAACAGAGAAGGGCTGGAGAAGGGTCGTACCATCCCCGTTTCCCATGGAGATAGTAGAAAGAAATGTCATACTCACACAATTGAGATCAGGATTTCTTCCAATATGCACAGGAGGCGGGGGAATTCCAGTTATCAGGAAAAATAAAACGCTCCTTGGGGTTGAAGCTGTAATTGACAAGGATCTGGCATCATCTGTCCTGGCAAGCTCCATAGAAGCGGATAAGCTTGCAATCCTAACCGATGTAAATAGTGTATTCCTGAACTACGGAAAACCTGATCAGAAGGCATTATCCCGGATTACAATGGAAGAGGGAAAGGAATATCTGTCAAAGGGTTTCTTCGGAAAGGGGAGCATGGAGCCCAAGGTGAGGGCAGCCATCAGATTCATTGAAAAGGGTGGGAAGGAGGCTGTAATTGGAAGCTTATCTGACGCTCTGAACGTTCTCTCCGGTAAATCCGGAACAAGTTTTGTTAAATCATGAAGCGTCCGATGGAGAATATTTCCCGTCATGTGATTTTATTTTATTCAATCTTTCCATATATTCAAGAATTGTTTTAAGCCTCGGCTCTTCTATTTCAAGTTCGAATGAGTGCCGGAGTTCTTTCTTTATCTGATCAATTGTCATAGGTTCCCTTAGAATTTTGCCGGTTAGATTCATAACATCCTCAAAAACGTTCCATGGGAATATAAACCATGTCCATTGCGAATCACTTATTTCCCTTGCGAAATAATCCGGAATAAATTCTGAATGTGAAATGTGAAGCATGGCAGCAGTTTTTACGCTCTTTGGAGATTGTGACCTGACATAATCAAGGGCTACCTTCATGCTCTGGCCTGTATCGGTAATATCGTCAACAATCAAAACATTCATTCCCCTTATATCAGAAGAAAGCCCCTGCTTCAGTTTTGCATTACCATCCTTTGAGGCAGTAAGCCCCCAGTGTTCTGTTTTTACTGCATATAACTCCTTCCTCAGGAGTTTGTCCGAAATAATCCTGGCAGGTACCAGCCCTCCCCTGGACATTCCAATAACTGCATCCGGTATCTGCCCTGATATGATCTTATCTGACAGGCTCTTGCACCAGTCTTCTATCTCTTCCCACGTCACCAGTTTTGCCCTGAATTCCATTTTAAACACAAGCACTATTATTTAATTACACATTTTCTTTTTGGTTTTCTCTCTAAACTGTCTTCTCAGGATTTGAGGACGGCAATGTGGCAACTTTCAGCTTTCTCGCCTTCTTTCCTGTGCCAAGAACCTCCTCAGCGGTAAGAGTAAGAATGGCTGCAAGGCCAAAGGCTGCTGCAGATATTATGAAGATTATGAAATAAGCGGAAGGAGACGGAAGTGGTGCATATACTGGTTGGTTATTATATGAGCCTACCAGGTAAACGGCTGTTATGGTCGACATTATTGATCCGGCTATGGGTGCTCCTATACTGCTTCCAACATTCCTGAATGTTCCGTTCATGGCAGTTGCCAGACCCATATCCCTGGGATTCACCGTGAGGATAATGAGGTTAATTAATGAGGCGTTCATAAGAGACAGACCACCGCCGGTAAAGAATTCAAGGAAGAGTATCTCATCGTAACTCGTGCTGTATGCCATTAGGAAAAAAGCCACTGCTGCAATGGAAGCACCAAGAATTGCAAGGGGTTTTACCCCGGTTTTCGAAACCATCTTTCCGGTGACAATTGCCAGGAAGAATATACCAAGGGCAAACGGGACAAGTGAAAGGCCTGTTCCAAGAATGGAAAGGTTAAAGCCTGCAGGTGAAGGGTCTTCAAATTTGTATGTAAGCGCCTGCATTGCAAGAAACATGCCCATTCCTGAAATTGAAAGTATTATGTTTGCCACCATGACATTTCTCATTGAGAGAAGCTTGAAATGGATTATTGCTTCCCCTCCATTGAGCGAATACCGTCTTTCGTATATGAGCAAAGGAAACAGCAAAATTATTCCTGTCATAACAAGGCCAATGGTGGAGGTTGAATACCATCCCCATGATGATCCTTCAGATAGTGCGAATACTATGGATGCCAGAGACAGGGCAAGAAGGGTAGCTCCAATATAGTCAATCTTCACTTCCGGTCTTCTGAATCTTGATTCCTTAACCATGACGAATGTTATAACTGCCAGAAATATAATAAAAGGAATCGCAGAATGGTAGGTCATTCTCCATCCAAAGTCATTTGAGATAAGCGAGCCAAGAGGCAATGATATTGCAAAACCAACTCCAAACATGGCACTGATAAGGGCCTGTGCTCTAGGCACTATTTCTCTTGGAAATTCTTCCCTGACAAGGCTCATGCCCAGAGGCATAATTGCCAGTCCAATTCCCTGGACTGTTCTTGCAGCAATCATGAAATCATATGTGGGCGAAAAACCTGTTACGGATACAGATATGGAATAGATCACAAGAACAATCGTGAGCATTTTCTTCTTTCCGTACAGATCTCCAAGCTTTCCTATGACAGGTGTAAGAGCAACGCCGCCAATGAGATACGTGGAAAGAAGCAGACTTGCCTGTGCTACAGAAATGTTGAACTCTTTCTCAATGGCAGGCAGCGACGGGGTAAGCATCCCCTCAATATACATAACAATAAGGACAAGCCCTGCAAGAATGAGCATAACCCTAAGGGCATATTTAGAATCGAACTCTTCTTTTGACTTGAAATTTTTATCATCAATCATATCATTTTCCATTTCATTCACCAGACTTTTTTATCTTTGATTCAACAGAATTATGAAGAATGCCTGTAAGTTTTCCAAGAAAATCAACAGCAATTTCAAAATTCTCAACAGGCATTGAATTCAGAGCCTCCTCTATGAGACCCTGATTATGCTTCTCAAGGCTGTTAACAAGAGCTTTTCCCTCATGGCTCAATTCTATTGCCACAATTCTCCTGTCATTTTCATCATGCGTTCTGATAATGAGATTTTCATTTTCCATTGAATTCAGAATCTCGGAGACTGCAGGAAGGCTGATACCCAACAGTTCGGAAATTTCCGAGGTCTTTCTTCTCCCATGATAATAGAGGAACTTCATGAGGAAGAATTTTGGTATTGTAATTCCTCTGGTTCTCAATGAGCCCATCTGAAGAAACATGATCTCCTGAAGTAACGTTCTGAGGGACTTTGTAAATTCAGATATTTTACTTCCGTCCTGTGATCCTTCATTGGAATGATTCATATCTGGTAATCAAGACAAACTATATATTAGTTAGGATTCATTAACTATTAACTACTGTTTATTTTACATTCTTTAACCATTCTCCATATAATCAGATCAGAACATGTTCTGGTAAAGATTCCTTAAAAAATTCAAAAACTTCAATTCATTACAAAAATTAAATATAAGAACTAGTCCTTACCTGTTACCGCTCCGATGGTGTAGTCCGGTCAAGCATATCGGCCTTTCGAGCCGACGACCCGGGTCCAAATCCCGGTCGGAGCATAGTAAATTTCATTCTATTCGCAGTTAAAGGAAATCAGCGAAGAGCAGATTTTCCATAAATTTTTGTTTCAATAGATACCATTCTCTCCTGATTGAAAGTTGACTATTCCACCTTATTAATCAATCCCCCATAATCCCACATACCATTCTCTCCTGATTGAAAGTTGACAAAAGAAATATTTAAATTATCATGATGCTTAATCATTAGTGAACGGTAAACGCTTTTTAATAATAGTCAGTATTTTAACCATAATAATGATGCTTGCACCTAATTTTCAATTGGTAGGTAATATTTCCAATAATTCTCAAATTCAAAGCAATCCGTCAAACGTTATGAATGTGCCAGTCAGAACTGATGTATCAGGTGGAATAATATCCATCAATATCAATACCGACGCATTTATTGCTAATGGAAACAGTACAATTTCTATCCTGAACACTCTGGGACTATCACCGGTGCAATATCTGTATTTAAACGATAAGACATCCATCACATCAAGCGTCGCAGTTACTCCCAATGGTTCCTCTATTCTGGTAGGTACCTCCAATGATATGGGGTTGAACATTATCAATACGACAACCGCGCAGACTGATAAGATAATATTGACACCTGCAACAAAGGATGAGTCTAATATAACGGTATCTCCAAACGGGCATTATGCCTATGTTTCAGGTTCGAACACATATAATATTTCGGTCGTTTCTCTTCTGAATTACAGCGTAGTGAAGGTTCTCAACGTTTCATATGATCCCGGTAAAATGGTCATTTCTCCCAACGGAACAACAGGTTTTTCATTCAGTATGGAGGGCCCAAATGGTGCAACATCCGAGAGCATTACAGAAATCAATACTGTAAACAACTCAGTTATAAGGAATGTTACTGACAACCTCTTAAACAATCCCGATACAGGAGCAATTTCCCCCAATGGATCAATGCTCCTCATAGGCAACAATGGAAATGTAACCGTAACTGCCATAAACATATCCAACGGTGCATTTAAAAATATCAGGGAAGTGCCTACACAGGTGGAGACAAAGAGCATCACCTTCAATTTGCAGGGAACACTGTTTTTCTTTGTTGGAAAAAACCCAGCAGTACCACCATTCTCGCATGGGGGAGCAACTGCAGAATTATATTCGGCAACTACATTTGGATATGACTGGTCATTAAACTTAACAAAGACAAATTCCTCCACTGCAAACGGTATGATATATCTTTCTTCATCAAACAGAATATTTGTCAGTGTGGCAAATCCAGACAGAATAGTTGAGGTAGGAATAGAGGGGACACCCGGATCACCCTGTCTGAAGAATGAAGGAAACCTGACAAATCCATTGACTCCAGGCCAGATGTCATATTTTCCCACTTCATTCCTTGGAAGTTTCATGGTATTTGAGAATGGATTGCCATCAAACAGCAAATGGGATATTAATTTAGGCGGATTCACTTTCTCCTCCAACAAATCATATATTAACGTGACAGCATATTATGGAAAGCAATCATACGGTTTAACCGCACCAAACTTTTATGCTTTCCATAACTCCAGCGGTTATCTCAACGTTAATTTAACCTCTTCATACAGCTTCAGGGCCTTTTACTCATTGAATTATAGCCAGAGCAGAAATTATGCAATATTAACTGAAAATACCACATGTACAGGGTCTCCGGTTTTCAGTACTTTGAACAACACATACCTTGCATCTCTACCAACCGGTTATCAACCATTTTCCAACGCCATAACCCCTAATGGGACCTTCTTGGTTACGCTGGACAATTATCCAACACCCTCTCTGAATGTAATAAATATGCATACATTCAAGCAAATCGCCAATATCTCACTGCCAGCCGAAAAGAGCCCATGCTTTGTTTCAATAAACCCGGATGGCCTTTATGCCTATGTGGGTGCGTGCAGTTACAATCTTTCAGTAGTTTCACTTAACACATTCAGCGTTGTTAAGGTACTTAATGTAAGCTATGACTCCACCCATATGGCATTCCTGCCAAACGGAACAGAAGGCTTTGTTACGACTGGAGAAACCTACAATTGCATTGGAACGCCTAGGAATTTTACTGTGATTAATACAGAGAATAACACTGTTATAAAAACTGTATATAACCCCATTCTAAATTGTTCATTTGATGATGCTGTTTCACCAAATGGAACTTATCTGGTAATTCCAAATTGCAATAATCTTACAATATTTAATACAAAGACGCTAAAGATAGTGAAGAATCTGCATTCAAATGAATTCGGTTTTGATGTTGCTGAATTTAGCTCAAACGGATCGAAACTCTATGTTACATCGAATTATGGAGGCACCTACAATTTTAGTGAGATATGGATGAATAATTTCACTTTACACACAATGATCTCCGCACAATCAATATCTATAGGTCAAAATTTTGCCTTCAATGGAAATGAATCTGAAGTGTACCTTACGAATTTTGGTTCATCAACGGAAGCTTATAACATGAACAATCTTAGCCAGGTTACCAGTATACCGTCAGGAGCCAATCCATTTTCAAAAATATTGATTCCCGCATCTTCATATTATGGTTCGGTTACTTTTATGGAGAACGGATTGCCTGCAAACACACCATGGTCAGTAACACTAAGCGGTTTGAAATACGGTTCAGGCAGTTCAAATATTACCGCATATTCCTATGCAGGTTTACAGAATTATTCCATTAATATACCAGCCGGATATTCACTTTCAGTAAGATCCAGTGGTCAGATCATGGTGTCATATGAAAATACCACTGTGAGGTTAACATTCATCCCCACAATCATATTTGAAGAAACCGGACTCGGTTCGGCTCCTGTCTGGTATCTGAATATTAAGGGATATAACACATCAGGCAAAATCACCTCTGGTACTTACAGCATGGGTCTCCCCCTTGGCTCATATGAAGCCATAGCAACTTCACCCTATGCGCAGACATATTACCTGAATTTCTCCTTCAGTACAACAGGTCAGACTTTCACAATTCCATTCAAGGAACAATATAACTTTTCAGTTTCTCAAACAGGTTTATCAAATGTAGTATGGTATGTCAACGTAACAAACAAAACAGGAATTGTTTCTCAGATGAGCGGAACAGGTTCAACCTTATCAGCGAATCTGATCAATGGATCATACAACTATACCGTTGCATCATCCAACAAGATCTATAAACCCTCACCCTATGATACGCATTTCACAATAAGTGGTTCATCATATGCAGTTAGAGAGCCTTTCACTACCCTGACATACAATGTAACATTCTCTGAATCAGGGTTGCCTTCCGGCACCGCATGGTATGTGAATATCACCGGGCAAAACTCATCAGGACCAATATCTGCAGGATCATCTTACTTCAAAAACCTCACAAACGGTACATATTACTATTCCATATGGGCACCAGACAAGAACTACTATGCAAATTCATCCAACTTCATTGTAAACGGAACACATAAATTAATACATGTGAAATTCATAGAATCGTTCTCTGTCATATTCAGTGAATCTGGTTTACCATCTTCCACGATATGGTATGTTAATATTACTGGTCAAAAGCCATCAGGACCAATAGCATCAGGTTCAACATTCACCATCTCTCTACCAAACGGATCATACCAATATAATATTGCAACAAACAACAAGATATACCATGCACCCGCATCATCGTTCACAGAATCTGCAGGATCTCCATCATCAGTTTCGGTAACATTTTCACTTTACACATATACAGTAACATTCACAGAATCAGGTTTGCCTTCCGGCACCGCATGGTATGTGAATCTCTCAAACGGGATGAAGTCAGGAGCAATAACAACATCCACATATTCATTTTCTTTAACAAACGGATCTGTGAGCTATACTATATCGGGAACATCAGGCTATTCTGCAAACAGAACTTCAGGAAGCTTTACAGTTAACGGGAATAATGTGGCAATATCTGTTAAATTCAGCAAACCGTCATCGCCTTCATCATCGATAACAGCCATAGAAGAATATTCAATCGTCGGTGCAGTTGTGGCATTAGCACTTATTGGAGCATTCATATGGAAAAGGAGGTCTCCATAAATTTATCTTTATTTATTTTTATTTTTGAACATTAAACTTAATTGATGTGTTTATACGCACTGAATGCATCTATTAGGGTCAAAACAACCCCCTTTATTTGATTTCTCACTGTTTTTTTAGACCGTATTTACAAAAATCAAGGGATCTCTGGAGTGTTCCCGAATATTTCTCAGCAACACCAACACTGATCCATTCTTCCGCAGGGATAAGATGAAACCTGAATTCTCTATTGATTGCAATGAGTTCATTAATTGCCGGGGTAAGCTCATTTGAAACTGACAGTTTTTCAAAACATTTGAATATTTCAGATTCTAGGACATATGTTGCGCATAATGCCACATCGCTCTTAGGGTGCTCAGGCTTTTCAGTGACTCCAATTACTTTTCCCATGGAAGAAAATTCAACATTTCCATACGATTTCGGGTGGTCAGTCTTAAAGCCTGCAAGTACATTGACATTCCCTGCAGAGGCATCAGTAATCATTTCCGAGTACATTTTCCTGTTCAGAATCACTCCATCTCCAGCATTTAATATGAAACTATCCTTTCCTATGAAATCTCTGGCAATGCTCACTGCATGGCCGTAACCCAGAGGTTCTTCCTGAAACATCAGCTCTACCTGAGGAAATTCCCTTGCAAGATAGGTTTTTGTAATTGAATCATCAGGATTTAGAACAATGCCAATTTTTTCTATGCGGTTTTCAATCATTCTGTTTATGATAAGGTCAATAATTGGTCTTAGAACTGTCTTTCCCTCTCTTATATCATACATAGGCAGCATCTCCTTCCTGAATTTTCCATCCAGACCGGACCTTGTGCCTTTTCCAGCAGCCGTTATGAGACCTTTCATCTGACCTTACCCTATGGTATTAATTATTTTATATATTCCCTGTTCTGTTCAAAAACGTTAATCATATCGCAAAAAGCATATAAGTTGCAAAGCATACCCAAAAATATGGCTGAAGAATCGGGGAAGTTTTTTACGCTCGACAGTTTTGATTTGAAAGGTAAAACCGTATTGTTAAGACTTGATCTGAATTCTCCAATTCACCCAATAACAGGGGAAATTCTCAGCGAATCCAGACTGAAATCTCATGTGAGCACAATCAATGATCTGAAATCATCCAGAGTGGTGATTCTGGCTCATCAAAGCAGACCTGGAAAAAGCGATTTTATATCACTGAGGGAACATTCCAGAAGACTCCAGAGGCTCACAGGAAGGAAAATAACATTTGTTGATTCACTTTTCAACAGCAGTGCTGTTAATGAAATCTCAAAAATGAAAGACGGAGATATATTAATGCTGGAAAATACAAGGTTTTATTCTGAAGATGTTTCCATTGACTCCACTGATTATGATATCCTTGAATCAACCAATTTCGTAAAAAATCTCTCTCAGGTAACAGATTACTTTGTCAATGATGCCTTTCCTGCTATCCACAGACCGCAAACAAGTCTCATAGGTTTTACCAGACTGATGCCAAATATTGCGGGTAGACTCATACAGACTGAAATAGAAGCGCTGGACAGATTTCTAAAAGGTCATGAGAAACCAAAGATTGCCATTCTGGGAGGTGCAAAAATTGACGATTCCATTGCAGTTTCAAGATCATTCCTCGAAAAGGATATTGTGAAGACCATAATAGCCGGTGGTGTTGTTGGAAATGCATTTTTAATGGCAAAGGGCGCGAACATAGGAAAAAAGAACAAAGACTTCATCATAAAGAACAACAGGAATCATGAAAAGCTCATAGCAATTTGCAAAGAGCTCCTTGAAAAATACCCCGACAGGATAATTTTGCCTGTTGATTCCATTCTCAATCCATCCAGACGGATTTTAAAAACAGAGGAAAGTGTTCCTGATGATGAGATTATGGCAGATATAGGGCCCGAAACAGCAAATATTTTCCGCGATGCCATTGCAAAGGCAAAGGGAATCTTCATTAACGGCCCAATGGGAATGTATGAGATCGCAGAATACGCAGGCGGAACACTTGATATATTTATGGCAGTATCTGAAGCCAGAGCAATCAAAATAGCAGGAGGCGGACATACAATATCCGTTCTGGAATCTCTGAACGTAATGGATAAAGTTGATCATGTATCAACAGGAGGCGGGGCACTCATAAGCTATTTATCCGGTGAGAAGATGCCAGTTCTTGAGGCTTTAAAACTAAGTTATAAGCACTTTATTGAGGATGATAAGATTGACAGAAAATGAACAGGAAATAACCCTGAGCCAGGAAATCCAGTATCTGCAAAATATTATAGAATCAACTGACAGACAGATATCTGTCCTTTCCAAGGGCGCTGAAGATTATCTGAGAGCACTCTCAGTTCTTGAGGAATCTGCCATTGAAAGCTCCGGTGATGTGAGAATATCCATTGGCGGTGGCGTATTTGTAAAGGCAAGAATAGAGAGCAGCAAACCTCTTATTATACCCATAGGTTCCGGAATTTTCATTGAAGAATCTCCAGATCAGACAAAGGAAAGATTAAAAAAACTCATAAGTGACATTAATGCAACACTGGAAAACATGAATGCACAGCGGAAAGTTGCAGCATCGCAATATGAGCAGTTAATATCCATGATGAGAGAAAACGCTGGAAAGAAGGAATGATTCCGTGTTTAAAGGACTGAAGAACAAGTTTTCAAACATATTTGGCGGTGAAAGCGAGACCGAAATAAGAGGGTCAAATTTTATTCAGAATGTATATGAAGCACTTCTGGAATCGGATGTATCAGTGGAAGCATCAGACAAAATATCCACAGTTCTATCAAAAAGGATTCAGGACCCCAAAAAAAAGTATTCCAGGGAAATGCTTAAAAAAAGCCTTTATGATACCGTTCTGGAGTTTCTCAAGGGGGTAACCGCTGATACCTGGGGCATGCTTCAGGGAGATGCTCCATTCAAGATTCTGTTCCTCGGAATCAACGGAACAGGTAAAACAACAACCATTGCAAAGATGGCAAGATTCCTTATTGAAAGAAACAGGCGCGTTGTTCTGGCTGCATCAGATACATTCAGAGCAGGGGCTATCGATCAGCTCAGCTATCAGGGGGAGAGAGTGGGTGTAAAGGTGATTAAACACCAGCCGGGAAGCGATCCATCGGCAGTTGCATATGATGCAATTGAGCATGCCCGTTCCAGAGGAATAGATTATGTTCTCATAGATACCGCGGGACGTATGCAGAACAATATTAATCTCAGAGAGGAGATGAAAAAAATCAAGAGAGTAACCAAACCGGACCTGACAGTTCTCGTAATAGACTCCATGGCTGCGAACGATGTAATGGAACAGTCAAAAACATTTTCCAGGGAGATTGGATTCGACGGCCTTATTGTAACCAAACTTGATACCGATGCAAGAGGTGGTTCTATCCTTACAATATCTTCAGAATTAAAAAAGCCAATATTATTTATAGGCACCGGCCAGAATCCTGAGGATCTTATGGAATTCTCTCCGGATTGGGTTATAAAAAAGATGCTCCCCGAAGAGCTTTTGCCCTCATCTCAGACCTGAGATCGCCCTGCAAACATCCTTGACAGGCATCTCTGTTGTTATCAGAGGAATATTTTCAATCTCTGCTATTTTCACTGCCAGTTCATCAACGCGATCAGCCTGGATATATACAACTGCAGCAGGCTTGAGAGGATGAACGCGGATTGCGATCATGGGGCTCCTGCCCAGCTTAACATCTGTAAAAAATATTGCCCTCTGGCTCGACCATCCATAGAGAAGGCTGTATTCTGAATATGAAAATGAAAGGATCGCCTTTATGCCGTCAACGACGGTATATCCATGGACATACCTGTCTATCCCTTTTTTTGAATGTACTACTCCATCTATTGCTTTAATCATTCTGGAAAGGTGAACATCGTGATCATAATCGCTTATGTCTATGAGAGCTTCGTAAGGAACTCCGCTGTTATACCTTCTCAGTATTATACCGCCCCTTGCCTTATCTATTTCAGTCAGGGCATAGACAAATTTCTTAATGGTAGCAATCCCGGGAGACTTTCTTCTTCCAGACTCATAATCGCTTATCATGGACGGGGAAATCTCCATTGCTCTTGATAGGTCAACCTTGGCAACCTGAAATTCCTCTCTCCACTTTCTCATGGTTTCTCCGGGATTTTCAGAAATAGTTATCTCTCCTGCGACCTTCTCCTCAAGATTCATTAAATCTTATGCTCATCGGTAATAATAATTTGACGATTTCAAGTTCATTTTTAAGTAAAGCTTGAAAAATACGTTACTATGCGGTATTTTTATCAATGTACAATTTTCATTACGGTAATGATTAATTCTCTCTGAATGTATTTAATATATTGAGGCAATACCTGAATCATACAATGAATATTCCTATTCTTCTTGCCGCACTGGGTATAACACTGCTGGAAATGTCAGAAGCGTCTGCAGTTGGAATTGCGCTCTATGCAGAGCAGAAGGAAATATCAATATTTCTGGCAATTGCTGTAAGCTCTGCAATAGTGCTGACTATTACAGCTATAGCAGGAGACCTTCTTACTTATTTTCCCTTATTTTACGTCAGGCTGATTTCTGCAACGCTGCTTCTCTATTTTGGAATAAGACTTTTCTTCAGTGCAAGGCGATCTGTAAAATTTCAGAAGTATGGGCCGCCTAAAAATTCTCATGGGGAAACTGGCAAAAGCAGCCTGCTGGTAACAGCATTCTCTGTGGGTGCAGTGGAATCATTTGAAGCGGCAATAGTTCTGGTCGCACTTTTCCCCCAATCGTATAACTCCACACTGGAAGGGTTATTTGCCGGTGTATTCATCGTTATAATTGCAGCATATGTATTGAGATCGCAGGTTAGAAAGGTTAAGCAGGCAATAATGAAGATACTGGTATCATCCCTGCTACTTACATTTTCCATCTTCTGGTACCTTGAAAGTGTTACGACGACAATGGACATCTACCTTATTCCTATCTTTGCAGTTGTATTTTTAACGGTCAATCATATGGCAAGAAGAGGAATCTGAAAAGGATCACATCTCCTTTTCAAAATCCAGAACTGCAGCAAAAATAATTGCCTGAAGCCCCATTTTCTTATCATGAATTTTAATGGGCCAGACATCCCTTACGGCAACTATTTTGTGTCTGATCTTTGCAATTTCGGTTCCATCGGAGCCAATAATGAGGTATTTTCTCCGCATTACATTTCCCTTAACTGTCATGACAGGATCATCACTGTCGCTCTTTGTCCATATGGCTTTTATACCTCCTACGAGAAAACTTCTTTTTAGCAATATTTTTCCAATTACAGTTCCAGCTTCAGGCTCAACAACCTCAAAGGATGTCTTCCATGAACCGGCATATTTTTTTACTTCCAGTGCAAGGTTATCCTGATTATCGTTAATCCTGTAAGTATATTTCATGGATCTCCCCAGCCATTTTCCGTACTGGCTGATGGCTTCACCGCCGAGATTCTGACCCCAGCTCAGGTGTACCGAACATATGGTGTTTTTATCCTTATCCATAACATTATAGTGTTTTCCCAGAGCAACTATCTTTTTTTTCATTAGAACTTCTTCTTTTCCATTCAATTCAGCCATAATTGAGTTTAACGCATTCTGTGCCATCAATCTATAATAGTTTGGTTCATATTTAAATTATTTTACGTATTCAGGATGAAACAATCATCTATTACGCGAATAAGTTTTGAAATGATTTTGTGTCATACAAATTCACCAATATGTTCAAGCAGGGGTTTCAGGTCTTTTCTAATAAGCTTCCCATAATCTGTTAGAGAATATGTTATTGTTTGATTCTCATCTCTTGAAACTAGACCAAGTGAGATAAGCTCCTTAAGCCTGGAAGATATTGCCGTTGCACTTGAAAACGGGATATCTTTCAAAATTTCATTGAAGTTCTTTTTCTGGATATTATTTCCCAGCAGTGCAAGAATAAGAATGGTGTATTTTTTACCTAGCACTTTTAAAATGGAGATTGAAGGGTCTATGCAAATAGTTAGATTTCCATATTCAATCATACACGCTCTAGTTCTGTTGCTTATTCTTCGCTGCTCATTTTTATTCAAATCTTCGCCCTCAGAAATTCCCATTTTCTAGCATGTGAAGACTCTATATTTCCATTTTCAGTTGAAAGAAAAATAAAGCTATGTTTTGTAAATTACATGATCAAACGCGCTTGGCAATGCGGATGTACTGGCAATATTATAAAGCTATGTCTTGTAGGCAGAATGAAATCTAACATAGCCAGAGTTAACGGTTATTTCGATTTCCCTTTGAAAATAAGATCTACTGCAGGTTCAATGTAATAGTCATGGCATTGGAAATTCGATTTTTACTTCTTGTTTCCTGTCCTAATTGATTCTTCAAGTGTAATGACACAATTAAAATTCGTATTCCCTTCTGTCTTTTTCTATTTGCAGCTGGTCTAAGCTTTCAGTAAGATAAAATTAAATACATTAGTATTATACTAATTAAGTATTCATGACACTAAGAGGGGATTCATTCAGTGAATAACGATAAAACAAACTTCCGGCTAAAGAGGGATCAGGTTGGCGTTTGGGGTGCAATTGCAGAGGAGATTTCGGCAATGGCCCCTGCATGCGATACAGTTGCATTTATGACATCTGCTGCTGCTTTCGCATTCTTCCTGACACCTCTGGCTTTTCTCATTGCTACAGTTACGATGTTTCTGGAGGTAAACACATTATACCACCTTTCAAAGAGGCACGCAAGTGCAGGCGGTTATTATGGATATATAGGTACGGCATTTGGGCCAACTCCTGCCATAACATCCGGACTTCTCTATGTAATGTACCAGATAGCAAGTACTGCCGCTATTCCCGTATATGTCGGTGGCGTTGTCCTGCCAGGTGTTCTTTCCTATTTTCTGCACATATCTCTGCCCGGATGGATATGGATTCCTTTGATTCTGGTTTTCATCCTTGCACCAATCCTTCTGGCAATCTTTGGTATTCGTCCACAGATGAAATATATCAGAATAGCTGCATTTTTTGAAGTAATATTTCTTGCAGTTATGTCCGCAATAATTATTTTTGAGGCGAAGGATAATACCCTGTCTGTTTTTGACCCATTCACAACAAATCCCGTATTCAACAGTGTGGGAGGACCATTGAGCGGTCTAGGTCTTGGAATGATATTTGGTCTAACAAGCTTCATTGGTTATGGAGGTTCGGCACCATTGGGCGAAGAGGCAGTTAATAGCAGGGCCATAACGAAAAGCCTTGTTTTTGGTCTCATCATAGTGGGAATGGTATTGACAGAGGTTGCTTACGCGCTCACAGTTGGATGGGGGGTTTCGCTTATGAGCGGTTTCGCACAGGCAAATATTCCGGGAATAATTGTTGCAACGATGTATACAGGAGTTGCAGGAGGGGTAATGTTATCTCTTGTGGCTTTCAACTCCGCATTTTCGGATTCTGTTGCTATGCAGTCCAATGCTGGAAGAGTATATTTTGCCATGGGCAGGGATGGAGTTTTACCTCACTATTTTGCAGAGATTCATGAAAAATACGTAACCCCTCATAAGGCACTTATATTCATTGGTGCAATGGCATCTCTGCTTGCAATCGGGGGAACAATATTGATTAATGCTATGCTGGGTCATTCTTTCTTGAAGATATTTGATTCCAGTACTTCCGATCCACTTGTTTATTCAACTCTATCCAGCACTTTCGACTTCCTCACTACTCTTGCGCTTTTTGGTTTAATAATTACACACATTCTCCTGAATACAAGCGTTATGACTCTGTTTTTAAGACTTAAAGAGAAGCATTATGGAATCTTCATCTTTATTCATATAACAGAGCATTATGTTCTTCCAATAATTGCGACCATAATCTTTGTCTGGGTACTCTTCGAATCTTTGTATCCACCGGTATTTCCAATTTCGGAAGCAGTCATGGCCTCTTTTGGATATCTTATTTTTGCAATATTTTATGCTGTAAGGACAGTTAAACTAAAGCCTGATGTAGCGGCCCGGGCAGGAAAATCAGTAAATATTGTGGAGGAAGAAAAACTTGCAGAACAGTTACATTAGAATGGATCTGGCCATTTATGATGGTATGAAAGGAACCCTGAAATTGACAGATAAATCATTGGATTTTGTTCCTAAGAAGGGTAAAGGATTTACAATCCCGGTAGGAGATATCAAAAAGCACTCATTCATAAAGACTGCTCTTACGACATCCACTCTCTATGTGAATGAAGTTGAAATTACAGTATGCAGAGCACACCTCTGGTCAGCAGATATCTCCAGGCTTTTACAATTTAAATACGAGAATGGATACACAAAGGAAATTGAAGGTTCGTAGAATCTGTCCATTATCATTCCATAAAAAACAAATTAAAAATTCCATGATGTAGATATGACTTTGGTTGTTAACATTCTTAAATAGTTAAGGAGATAATACCACTTATTGATGAAATATTTATTTAATTATATGAGCATTCAAAGCATGTTTTCTCTCTTAAGCCAGGATGGATAAATAACAGAAAAAGCAAAAAGCAGTTGGCACGTCTTGATGGATTCCAGTAATAACTATGCGGTAAATATATAAGAGCCATTTCATAAACATAGACATGGCAGACACATCAGAAATCAGGGATGTACTCCCAGTTGAAGAACGGTATCATCCGGGCATTGGGGCATTTGAGAAAACCCACACTGAGTCGTTAGAGCATCCTGAGGAATTTTGGTCACGAGCAGCAACTGTGCTTGATTGGTATAAAACATGGGATAAAGTTCTGGATGATAGTAATACCCCATTTTACAAGTGGTTTGTAAATGGAAAACTAAATATTTCATACAATGCGGTTGACAGGCACATAACATCTCACAGGAGAAACAAGGCTGCGTATATGTGGATTGGAGAAAACGGTGAAGAGAAGATTATAACATTTGACGGTTTATATCGCAGAGTAAATAATCTTGCATCTGCTCTTCTGAATCTTGGAATAAAAAAAGGTGACAGGATACTTATTTATCTCCCCATGATTCTTGAAGCGCCGGTTGCCATGCTCGCATCTGCAAGGATTGGAGCCACATTTTCCTTTGTTTTTGCCGGGTTTGGCGCATCTGCCATAGCAGAAAGAATAGAAGATGCCGGGGCAAAATTGATTATTACAGCAGATGGTGCGTACAGGAACGGGAAGATCGTAGAGCTTAAGAGGATAATGGATGAAGCACTGGAACAGACATCTACTGTATCAAATGTCATAGTTGTCAAGAGAACACATCAAAATGTCTCCATGGAAGAAGGCAGGGACATATGGTATCAGGATATTGTGGGAGACGGTATGACCTATGTAAAACCCGTAGAAATGGATGCCAATGATCCGCTATATATTCTGTATACTTCAGGAACAACAGGGAAACCAAAGGGAGTTGTGCATGGAAACGGCGGTTATGCTGTTTGGGTTACAAACACAATGAAGTGGGCATTTAATCCCGGTGAGGATGACAGATGGTGGTGCGCAGCAGATATTGGATGGGTGACCGGGCACAGCTATATCGTATTTGCACCTTTGATACTTGGTTTAACATCAATAATGTATGAAGGCTCTATTACATACCCTGCACCTGATAGAATGTGGGAAATTATTGAAAGATACAGGGTCAATATTCTCTACACATCTCCAACAGCCATAAGGACATTGATGCGATTCGGAGAAAAATACCCAAAAATGCACGATATTTCCACGCTTAAGGTCCTTGGTACTGTGGGAGAGCCAATCAATCCTGCAGCATGGAAGTGGTATTATGAAATAATAGGCAAATCAAATTGCCCCATAATTGACACATACTGGCAGACCGAGACGGGCGGATTTGTAATTTCTCCTTCATTTGGGTTAGGACTGCCTCCGCTGAAACCAGGTTCTGCAACTTTTCCTATGCCAGGCATCGATCCGGTTATCCTTGACGAGAGTGGAAATGAAGTTAAATCCGGGGAGAAGGGGTTTATAGCATACAGGAAGCCCTGGCCGGGTATGTTTCTCACTCTGAATAATGATCCGGACAGGTTTAAGAAAACATATTTTGAAAGGTTCGGGGGAATGTATTATTGCGGAGATTATGCCATGAAGGACAGGGACGGGTATTACTGGCTCCTTGGAAGGGCTGATGAAGTTCTTAAGGTTTCAGGGCACAGACTGGGTACAATAGAAATAGAGGATGCCCTGATTTCATCAAGAGAGGTCGCTGAGGCTGCAGTTTTTGGAAGACCTGACGACATTAAGGGTGAAAGCATAGTTGCCTTTGTTGTAATCAAGGATGATTTTAAGGGAACGCCTGAGATCATTGGAACACTAAGGAAAAGAATACGGGAAGAGCTTGGGCCGATATACGTGCCGGATGAAATACGCCTTGTAAACAATCTGCCAAAAACAAGAAGCGGGAAGATAATGAGGAGGGTCGTCAAGGCGGTGTTTCTGGGACAGTTGCCGGGGGATATTACAACACTGGAAAGTTCCGCTTCAGTTGATGAAATTAAGGCTGCCATATCAGAATTCAGGAAAGAGAGTAACAAATGATTAAAGGGAAACTTGAATTCCTTTTAAAGGAAGCAATTTTAAGTTCTGTGGAACAATTGATCTGGTAGGTTATTTGAAGGAGTCCAATCGCATAAATAAATTAATCCAAATATTAGTGTCTTCGAACATGTGAGTTTAAGAAAATGTAGAGGCATAGAACTTGACGAAATGACCAATTTTTCAGGAGCAGGAAATACGACAAAGTTCATTCTTTTCTCTTTTAACAATGGCCCTTAACAGAATATTGATTGTGGAAGAATTAGTGCCGGAACTCGTAGGTTAAGCATAATAAGTGGAGTACAAAATAAATATTCAGTAAACAGGGTACCTACTGAAATAACGATCTAATATTCTATTTAGACGGGACATATTGAAAGCTACAATTAGAGTCAATTGCTGTACTTGAATCCAAAACCTTTCGATAATAGCCCTAAACATATGTTCCTGCGGTTTCGACATATTTTTCTGCTTTATCACGAAGTTTCTTATCATCTGTGATAAGCTCGGACCTGGTCGAATACGCAATTTGTATGTAAGATGCATCATAGAACGTCAGACCTTCCTTAACTGCAATTTTCAACGTATTCACAACATCTATATTGATATACTTCATTTTATCTATTAATAAGGATGCTGAAAGAATTATTTTTTCTCCCTGAGACTGATTCAATCTTTTTGTTAAGTGGACTTGTTTCCATACAGCATTACCTATCTCGTAAAGTGCCAGATTAATAGTTGCGGATTCTGAAAAATCAGGTAAAGTGCCTTCTTCCAATAAATTTAATATTGCCGAAGCGTCAAAAATTTTCATCTTGAATCACGGTTTTCCCTTATGCTGCTTACCCAACCATCCTTACCCACTTTTTTTAGCCATGGCTGTATCTCCTGCATCAGGAGCATAAGTTCATCAAGCTTTTTCTGATTTATGGTTTCCTCCAGACTCTTTCTTATTGTGGCGGATATATCAACCTTTCTTTCTTTGGCTTCTTTTAAAAGTTCGCGGCTGATCTTCGCTGATACTGTGACTTTTTCGTTCATTAATACTTATAATTTTGTAGTATTTAATTGTAATTTAAATTTATACTTATTATTTTTACTTAATAGATCGAACTACAAAAAAACTCAAGGATGCAAGTCTTCAGGCTGAAAATATTTCAATAATGTCCACACAATAAAGGAAGTATTGGTGGCAATGTAGCGAGAGGTATAAATTATATCACAGTGTTTAATTGATAAAAGAGAGTTGACCTCGACAGGTGCTTCGAGAATTAAATAATTAAAAAATTTCGGGAAGCAAATAGCTTATACAAAAGATTCCTTATGGTCTAGTATTATAACTCATTTTTCACAACAGGAAGCCACCGGGGGGATTTGAACTCCCGACCTGCTGATTGTGAATTACAATTTGTACATTTTTGAAACAGGGTCAAAAGGCTAATGGAAAATAATTACTTCCTAGATAGTGTTGTTCTACAGATATTAAATTATCATATTAGTGAGCAAATAAAAAAATTATGAGAATGTAATAAACACATTCTCAGCAGTGTAAATTAGATTTGTTCTATTATTGTCCAGATTTTTTCTCCTTTTTGCTCTGGCCCTTAAATCCTATTATCATTAGCACTAATCCAATTACAAAAAATATTACACCACCTATGAAACCAGCAACAGCATCTCCAAATTGAGTGCTTACTAATGCATTATTAGTAGCATTGTTTAATGCATTACCATTAGCTATTTGTGTACTGTTATATGAATAATGACCGTAAGCAACTGCACCAAAACCCAATAGCGCGACCCCTATTATAAGAAGTATAATTCCTAAAATCAATGTCCCTTTTTTCACTTTTAATATACGATATGGATACATATAAATGTTTCTTTTAGATTGTTTTTTTTAAGTCATTGAAGTAAACTATGCTCCAATGTACAATCACTGGTCATAAATGGTTAAAATCACTGATTATGGAAATAATTTAGGTGTACAAATATTTCATTTCTGATGGTTTAACAACATTTATCTCGGTACGAAAATTCTACTAAGTCATAAGACTACTCCAATTAGGAGAGCAATTTTCAATCAATTAAATTAACGCCAGTACAAATCAGATGATTGTGAACTTTATTGTGAAAAATTCAGATTCGTAACTTGAAAAGTTGTCATGAATATTACACTGAATATTATGTATAATTAAGTAGACAAATAATCACAATAACATACATAAGGAAAACGCCTCAAAACAGAGAAGAAACCACATTGATTCAATTTATACTTACAGGAAAGTGAAAATCAGTTGATTATGGAAATAAACGCTTTGCACTATGTTAAGAGATCAATCTTTTGTAATATAAGCCACCGGGGGGATTTGAACCCCCGACCTGCTGATTACGAATCAGCTGCTCAACCAGCTAAGCTACAGTGGCAGGACTCACAAAAGAGATTCTATGGCAATACCTGAAGGGAATCTTAGGGTAAAAATATGTTGACTTCGGCGGCATGATCTCTCCGGCAAGGACTTCATTCATGAACTCTTCTTTATCCCAGCCGGGCATAAGAATTGCATATGATGCATTTTTTCTGTCAACTGAATTTATTGCAGTAGCAACATCGTTGGTATATTCGATGAGGCTGTCCTTTGCCTCCTGACTCAAGTTAAGGGTTCTTCTAAAAACGAAGTAATCTACCAGGAATGGAGATGATAACCCCTTAAGGTTCCCTTCAAGGAATTCTTTTCTGATATTTTCCTTAATTGGTATCAGCGTGTTGAATCTTCCATCGTATAACACGATCTCTCCATCAGAGTGGTAATTATTCATTGTTTCTACCCTGAAAACATCTGAAATGTTTTGCAATATTGAAGCCGTAGTGTGTTTATTATCCTTTACTATCCTATGGATTCCGCCTATTTTTATCGCCCTCTCATAGACGGATGTAATATATGTTAAGGAATATCTCCAAAAGTCTCTTTCTGTCTGGTTATTTGCAGACCCAAACAGATCCTTGGAAGCTCTTATTCTGTGATGTCCATCCGCGATAACTGAATTTTTGCCTCTCAATATATCTTGAATTTTAAGGAGGCTCTGTTCTTCTTTTATGATATAAATATAATTTTTAACACCAGTAGATTCTTCGATGATTTTATCAGGCAATTTTCCAGATATGAGCCTGTTAAGGGTCTTTTCTAACTGATTTTCAAATGAAATCAGGAAAACAGGCTCAAGCTGACTCTTAAGCGTTTCCATCAGCTGACGTCTCTGTATTACATAAGCTTCAATGGTATCTTCATGAGGTTTTATTGTATTTTCCTCAGATATAATATCTGTAAGGCAGATAACCCCAAGCCTCTGAAATGTTTCTGAATTGTGCTTAAAATACTGTGATACAACTATCATAACCGGTTCATCAGTTCTTACAAGAACGCCATCGGAAATCCATCTCTTCAGTAAATTGTATGAGCTTTCATCGCTCCATGTAAGTCTGCTTAAGTGGGACACATTGTAAGGTATCTTAAGCAGAGCTTTTTCCTGGTCTTCCGGAATGGTATCAAATGGTGGCGATACAACATTTTCCAGACTTTTATTATATAGGAAAGGCTTAAACGGTTTAACTATCAATTTATATCATTACCTTAAGATTGAATTGAGTTCATTTATATCATCCATGTATCCATCCTCACCCTTTGGGGTTTCAAGGATCATTGGCTTCCCCCTTATTTCTTCATCGAAGATAAAATTCCTGAATCCATCCAGACCAATAGTTCCTTTTCCAATCTGTTCATGTCTGTCTACCCCTGAACCCTTCCCTTTTTTTGAGTCATTCATATGAAAGCCAAGGAGATATTTTGCACCAAGATTGGATTTTAAATCATCCATGGTTTCTTTATATCCTTCAGGAGAAACGATATCGTAACCTGCAGCCCATACATGACATGTGTCAAGGCAAACGCCTATCTTATCTTTCAACAGAACACCATCTATGATTGATGCAAGTTCCTGGAAGGTTTTTCCAACACTGTTTCCCTGTCCTGCTGAATTTTCAATTAAAACCTTAACATTCTGGTCTTCCCTGATTACAGAATTGAGGATTTCAACAACATTCTGAATTCCTTTTTCTAATGAAGCTTCTTTCCTTGATCCCGGGTGGTATGTTAAAAGATCTGCCCCTAATAAATCTGCCCTATCTATCTCAAGGGATAGGCCTGCCCTCACCTTTTCCTTTAATCCTGAATCACTGGTGGCACTATTGAGCAAATAAGAAGCGTGAATCATGACACTTGATATTTTCTTTGCCTTTCTTGATTCCTTAAAGAGGTCAATCGCCTTCTTTTCAAGAGGTTTGGCATTCCACTGCATTTGATTCTTCGAGAATATCTGGAAAGAACTGAATGAGAATTTTGCAGCTCTTTCCGGAGAAAGTTCAATTCCGCCGTTTGTTGAAACATGCCCCCCCAAATTGATCATATCCGTAATTTTTTTTGTCATATCAAATTAAACAAAATTACTTTTTACATAAAATATGTATTGTAGTTTTCAACCATCACTACAATGATATTTGTTTTCTTAATTTTAATATATTATGAAATCTCATCCTTCCTCTCAATTATCATCTGTATGAACTGGTATACATGCATTGAAAGACCAGGATTATCCGAGAATCCGCAAGCGTCAAGCTCCGCTCCGGCAATAAGTGCCTTTGATCTATCAACAACAATATCCGTAGCAATAAGACCTTCTTTTCGGAATACTTTTGCATTCTGTGGGACCCTCTTGTTAGGCGGAGTAACAAATATGACATTTACTCCTCTTTTCATGGCATTGTCCAGATTCTTCTTTAATTCTGTTCTTATGTCTTTTACTCTTGGAGTACAAATTATTATTTCCTGCTCAGCCAGATTGATCAATTCTGCAAGTTTTTCAAGAACTACATTCTTGCCGTAAATGGTATAGATCAACTGAGGATCACCCTTTGAAGGCATAATGTCCTGCAGCTCATGAAGCTTTGAAAAGAGTTCCCTCATTTCACCCTGAAATCTCTTTTCTATTATATCAAGATCCTCCAGTTTAAACATTTTTGGCCTCCCCTCAGTTTCCCTGGCAAAGCCTTTTTGAACCAGTGATTCCATTACTTTATAAGCAGACGTTCTTGGTATTTTCGCTGTATCCGCAATGGTATCTGCATTAGCAACGTTATGATAAACCAGTGCAGCAAAACCCTGGGCTTCATAGGAAGATAAACCCAGAATTTTGAGCATTTCAGTTATTTTATCTATTCTGTCGGATGTAGCTTCCATTGCTAATGATTCATTGTTAATTAATAGTCTTTACGATTTACTGGAAACTGAGTTGTTGATTTAGCGAAAAAACTCAATCTCAATTAAAATTAGAAAGTTAGATCTAAGGAGAAGATGAGGGCTGGTTATATGCATTTAAGTTTGAACCATTATTCCATAAAATTAAAAATGGTTTCTCAAAGTCATTTAAAAGTGTCTTTATGAAAAGAGTTTGAACAAATTATGATATTCTAATATGCAATATACTAACAATGACGTTTGATGATCTTCAGGATTACATATCATTTCTTAAGAAGAATAACGATTTAATATCAGTTGAAGAAGTAGTTGATCCCTACCTGGAACTTACATATATTATGGACAGAGAGGAATATTCAGGTAGAAATAAGTCTATCCTTTTTCAAAATGTTAAAAATTCTCAAATACCGGTAATTGGGAATTTGTTTTCCGACCGGAGGAAAATGGAATGGATCCTTGGGCAAAAGCCTTATGACATAGGAATGAAGCTTCGCAATTTGATCAGACCCCCTGGAGAATCAGAATCTATGATATCCAGAGGTTTGGAAATGCTCAGAGAACTTTCGGGTCTGAGGCCAAAGATACACACATCTCTTCCCTCGTCAACAAAGGTACTTGATAAAGTTGATCTGGACAGATATCCCATATGCACAACATGGCCAAAGGACGGAGGGCCTTTCATTACGCTTCCGATTGTTATTACAAAGAATCCAGTTACGGGTCAAAGAAATGCGGGAATGTATCGTCTTCAAAAATATGATAATGAAACTTTGGGAATGCACTGGCAGATTCACAAAGGCGGATCACAAAACATGCAGGATTCAAGGGAAAAAAAGGAAGTTATGGATGTTGCAGTTACAATCGGTTCCGATCCATTGACTATTTTTTCTGCGGTTGCTCCTTTACCGGATCCGTTCGACGAATTCTCCTTTTCAGGACTTATATCTGGAAAAAGGATTGATCTTGTAAAGGGAAGTTCGGTAGATCTTGAATACCCGATGAATTCAGAAATAGTTCTTGAAGGCTATGTTGATCCGTCGGAGACCAGAATTGAAGGTCCATTTGGTGATCACACAGGCTATTATTCTCTCGAGGAAGAGTTTCCCGTGTTTCATATAAAGAAGATAATAGAGAAGAAAAATCCGGTTTATCCAACAACCATAGTTGGTAAGCTCTGGCATGAGGATGTTGCAATGGGAAAAGCCATAGAAAGGATGTTTTTACCTCTCATTCAACTACAAATACCTGAAATTTTGGATCTTAACACCATGGAGGAAGCAGTTTTCCACAACATGGTTGTAGTTTCAATTAAGAAGAGATATCCGGGTCATGCACGAAAGGTTATGTTTTCAATATGGGGAACAGGACAACTTATGTTCTCAAAGTTTGTTCTTGTGGTTGATGATGATATAAATATACACGATAGAAAACAGGTCATCTGGGCAATGACAACCAGAGTAGATCCGGCAAGGGACATTACGATTGTTCCAAGAACACAGACAGACGCCCTTGATCACGCTTCAGAGATGTTTAACTTTGGCTCAAAGATAGGTATAGACGCAACCAGGAAGTGGAAAGAGGAAGGGTTCAACAGGAGATGGCCTGACGTAATGGAAATGGATCAGGATGTGGTTAAAAAGGTCGAAGCTATACTGGGCAGGTATATTAAATGAAATTTAAGGAAATTGCTGACTATATAAAGTTGGAACATACAGTATTCGACGTTCCATTCATAGTTTCAGGCAGCTTTATAGCAGCCAACGGTTATCCAGGAACACTTGTTCTCATTCTGGTTATACTTGCAGGCAGTTTTGCGAGAGCAACCGGTATGTCAATAAACAGGATTCTGGGAAGAAAGTACGATATAATAAATCCAAGGAAGAAAGACTGGGCTCTCGTAAAAGGTTCATTCACGGTTAATAAGGCCATCGGGTTCACAGTTATATCAGCATTTCTTTTTGAAACATGTGCTTTTTTCCTTAACAGGCTTGTTTTTGAATTATCCCCCATAGTTCTTGCTCTGTTCATAATAGATCCACTTCTCAAGAAAATCACAATGCTTCGTCATTTCTTCATGGGATTGGTCATAGGAGTGGGTGTTATGGCAGGTTACCTGGCTGTAAATCCATCCTTCCCTGCGATTCCTGAAATTTATATTCTTATACTGGCAACAGGTCTATGGATTGCTGGATTTGATATGATATACACAATACCAGATATTAAATATGACAGGCAGAATGGATTAAAAACGGTTATGAGCAAAAGCGGGATAAAGAAAGGAATTCACTATTCTGAATCAGTTCATGCTGTCACCGGAGCTCTATTTCTGTCCATAGCATTTTTCATAAAGTCCTATATTTATCTGGCAGCTGCTACGGTAATTATCATACTCATCATTTATCAGCATGTTATTTTAAAGCCGGACGACCCAAAATCAATAAGGGTCTCATTTCTTAACTCAAACTCGTTCATAGGATTCATATTTCTGGCAGGGGTTATTCTTTCTATATATGTTCATTGACGAGGTTATTTTTTGTTCCCTTAACTGATCGCCCGAAGAGTGAGAACAGTATTATGGAGAAAACTCCAAACATATCTAATGACGCCCAGAGTCTAAGACCGTTATAGTTGAATATAAACATGAAAAATGTTCCAACGGAAGGTCCTATTGCTCTACCTACATTGTTAACCATTGAGTTAAATCCGTTATATCTTGCTACCTTTTCCCTGGGTGCTATTTTCGATACTATGGAGCTGATGCCGGGGGAAGATAGGTTTTCTCCTATTGTTATTATAATCATGTCTATTATGAAAGCAGACAGGCTTGAAGAAAAAGCAGAAAGGAGATAACCGGCTGAATAGAAGATCATTCCAAGTTCCATGGATACAAGATCGCTAATCTTTCTGGTTATCCTGGTTGTGGGAAATTGTCCAAGCACAACTACTATCCCATTTACCGCGTAGATATATCCAATTTCATAGGGAAGAATGTTGCCTCTGAGAACAGCATATGAAGGGAATGTTACGCTGAATTGCGAAGAAACAACTGTCATGAAAAATGTTCCTATTGAAAAAATAATTAGAAATCTGTCAAAGGAAACATACTGCTTCTTTTCCCTTACATCTCGTTTCTCCGTCTTATGTGTTTCTTTTAGAAACAGCAGAACAATCAGCAACTGCAAAAGTAGTGTTATGGAAGAAAAAAGGAATATATTTCCAACTCCTGAACTGTACAGGAATGAACCAAGTACAGGGCCGACAGCCCATCCAAGATTGGTTAAAATACGATAAATTGAATACCCTTCTCTCCTGTTGTCAATAGTAGTCACATCTGCTACGATGGCAGACGTTGCTGGAAAAGTAAGTGATCCAGATATGGATGACAATATGAAAATAATGGCTATATACAGGGCCATTACATTTCCAATCACAAATAAATATACTGTAAAGTATGTTAAAAATCCCAAAGCGCTCCCTAACATTATGGTTTTCCTTCTGCCAAGTAGATCACCAAGAGTTCCCCCAACAAGACTGAATAACATGGATACAGCAGCTATGGCTGTGAAAATTGCTCCTACGTAAAGAATAGGTACATGGAGGTTTACCTCAAAAAATATTGCAAGGAATGGCCATGTTGAGCCAATACCAAACGATCTAATCATGGATGCTGATCCAGCCACCCAGAAGGACTGATTGTAATTCTTCATAAGCCTGATTAAGTGAGGTTTTCGCGTATGCTCTTAGTTAATCGATCTATTTATTCATTTGTCAGGCACAAAAAATAATAACAGGAAAAATTGGATAATTTATTCCATATACAATTATGATTATCTGGGGTATTTTTCTTTGTAGACTTTTATGGATTGCTTTATTTCTTCATAGGCTTCTTCTTTGGAACCAAAACCATCAACAGATGTTTTTTTACCCTCAAGCAGTTTATATGTTTCGAAAAAGTTTTTGAACTCCTTAAGAAGATGCGGGTTCAGATCATCCATAGACTTTACATGGGAAAATGCTGGATCCTTTGATGGTACTGCGATTATCTTGTTATCTTTATCACCAGCATCGATCATATGCATAACCCCAATCGGTCGTGCCTTTAGCATTATTCCTGGATAGGTTGGAAAACTCATAACAACTATGACATCTATGGGATCACCATCGTCATAGAGTGTATGTGGAATTAACCCATAATCTGCAGGATAAACAACTGATGAATGCAACACACGGTCAAGTACGATACCATTATGTTCTTTGCTGATTTCATACTTGTTTCTGCTGCCCCTGGGAGTTTCAATTATCACATTCACTTCTTCAGGCGCCTTCTCGCCGGGCCCTATCACATGCCATAAACTTTCATTAGTCATTGAAACTACAGGGAAATTTGAATCTTAAAGGTTACCATCAAATGGTTATTTGATCAATTCAATGGTTTCTCTTACAACGGCTGCTCCATCTTTTCCCTGAGCAATTTCTGTCTGTTTATTGCCCACAAGATCAACAAATGCAGTAACTTCCAATTCATACATACTCCTGGTTTCATTGAATGTTATTTCAGTTTTGCCATTTACTTTTAATTCTCCCGTAACTTTCGTTCCAAATATATTGGTTCCTTCCAGTGTTCCGCCGGTTCCAAAAATTCTTATGGAATTATCCGGAATAGAATATTTCCTTGATGCATTTATGGTTCCCAATATATTTCCAAATCTTAGAACAGCCACTCTGGTATCATCCACAATTTTCCCTGGAGGTGAGCCCATACCTTTAACTGCATCAGGTTCACTTTCCATTATGTAATTGAAAAAGTCCAATACGTGAACGCCCATGCCCATTATGGCTCCACCGCCAGCTTTCTCATCATCACTCCACCAGCTGGACTCAGGGTTTGGTCTGGTTCCCTGGGAAAATGATCCCCATGAAGCCTCCATATAACTTATTTCCCCTATGGAGTGATTATTTATCCTTTCTCTAATCATTTTAGCAACAGGATGAAATCTCATGTGAAAACCAACTCCAAGTTTAAGATTTACCTCCTGAGAATATTTTACCAGTTTCTCTGCGTGTTCTATCTTCAGTGTCATGGGTTTCTCAAGAAGAACATGTTTTCCATGTCTGAACGAGGCCATTGCATAATCATAATGGAGGAAGTTTGGTGAACTGATATATACCGCATCAAGGTCTTCCTTAAGAAGTTCCTCAAGAACACCATGCTGGTTGCATCCATATTTCTTTGCAAATTCGCTTGCCTTGTTCTGGTTCGTACTGTAAACTGCAGTAATCTGGTTTCCTGAAGATACAATTGCAGGCACTACCCTGTTTATAGCATGATTGCCAAGGCTAACTACGCCAAATTTCATAAAATTCTATTATTCTATAAGATTTAACATTTACGAATAATTTGCTTCTCTAAATACAAGCGTTAAGGATATTATCTACCAAATCACACTGGATAAGAAACATCTTAATTTCAGGAGCATTTATTCATTTTGAATTGCTTAGTGAATTTAAAAGTCTCCTGGAATATCTTGAGAGTGAAAAATGCGAATAAGAACCAAAAGAATTCTTTGTTAAAAGACCATCCATTCCATCGATACCCTTTCCCACCTCCATTACCAGACTCTTTTCGCCATCATCGACAATGGAACTATAGTGAAATTCGTGTCCCCTTACCGTTTCGTTCTTCTTAAAAATGGGTGTGTCCTTAATAACCTTCATCTGGGTATAGCTTATTGTGAGCTTTTCATTTTCTTTTACAATACCGTCAAAGATACCCAGCAGTTTCTTTGTTCCACTGGTCGTCTCTATTCCGGATTCCATATACATTAATCCTCCACATTCACCAACAGTAATCTTACCGGATTCAGAGAAATCTCTTATGTAGCCCATAGTTTTAAAATTCCGGGACAATTCATCAGTGAATAGCTCAGGATAACCACCTCCCAGGTAAATAAAATCAGCATTCTCAGGAACCTCATTTTTCAGCGGAGAAAAATAATGAACTCTGCCAATTTTTCCAAGGGCATCAATGGAATCCTCATAATAAAAGCTGAAGGCAGAATCTTTAGCTACATATATATTGAATTTTCCGGATGTCTCATCATGAATATGCAGATCTCTGGATTCTGATTTGATTTCCGGCAAATCATCCAGAAAATCAAGGTTTAAAAATTCTGAAACTTTTGCTGCTATTTCCCTAATTTTTTCTTCCGGTACGTTTGTCGACAGCCCAAGGTGCCTCTCAGGGAGCTCAAATTCTTTCCGGTGGGGGATTGCACCCAAAATTTTTATGCCATGATCACGAAAAGGCTTTGAAACCATTTCCAGGTGCCTTTCACCTGCATAGTTATTTATGATGACACCAATACAAAGCCCTGTAATGAAGGATTTAGCAATATAGTAACCTGATTCTGCTACTTTATACACATCAACTACGAGAATATAGGGTATCTTCATTCTCCGGAAGTAGTAAATGGAATTGAGTTTCATGGGGGACCCCGAATCGTAGAGACCCATAACACCCTCAATAACTGCATAATCAAAGTTTGATATGGAAGAGAGAAAAATATCTCTGTATTTTGGTCCCTGAAGCCAACGGTCTATATTGTATGAATTTACGCCCGTTACAGACGAATGAAGATTTTTATCTATATAATCCGGACCAATCTTCACTGACGTTGAATTTTTCAATTTTGAAAGAAGTGCCAGCGTCACAGTGGTTTTTCCAGAACCGGTGAAAGGAGCACTAATACCAAAGATCTTCATTTATCTCAATCTCATGTCTTTATAATTATTGAAAGTTTCACACTTAGTTGCACAGTCAGCTTAAAATTAAAATCGGCGCATTAACCTTTTAAATTTGAATTTAGAAGACTTTTAGAATAATTATCCATTGGAAACTATTGTAATTACAGAAATGTTATATAAATGGTTTTTCTAAAGTAATGTGGCAAATAAATACGCTGAAATTTATAAGAAACAACATTATGCCCTTGTAGGCGAACACTCTGCGGTCAAGGTATGCCACTGGACAAAAAGCCAGATGACCGGTGGAGCATCCTGCTATAAAGGTACTTTCTATGGAATTAATTCCCATCAGTGCGTACAGATGACTCCTGCACTTAATTCATGCACTGAAAATTGTTCTTTTTGCTGGAGATTCCAGGGATTTGACAGCATGAAAATTTCATACGAGGATGATCCGGAATTCATTTTGGAAGAGAGCATAAAGGCACATATGAAACTCATCTCCGGTCTTAAGGGGAATCCCAAGGTCACAGAAGAAATGTGGAAAGAAGCATCCATGCCAAAACATATTGCTATTTCGCTGACGGGTGAGCCCACTCTATATACAAGACTTGGTGAATTTATAGAGCTTGCTGGAAGGAGAGGGATATCAACTTTCCTTGTTACGAACGGAACACTCCCGATGGTTCTCGAAAAGCTCAATCCACTTCCCACCCAGCTGTATGTTACAACAGCGGGGCCAACTAAGGAAATATTCAATGATGTGCTGAATCCCGCAATCGGTAATGCATGGGAGAACTTCAGCAGGACGCTTGAGCTTTTGCCATCCCTTGATACAAGAAAGGTGATCAGGCATACTCTGGTAAAAGATGTGAATATGCCATACATTGACGAATATGAAAGAATGGACAGAACTGCCGATCCGGATTTCATAGAATCCAAAGGGTATGTCCACGTAGGACAATCAATAACCAGGCTAACTAAGGATAATATGCCTTCCCACGACTTGATAGTCGAATTCTCCAGAGAGCTTGCTTCTAGATTGGGTTACGACTTTACATCAGAAAGGAGGGACAGTCGCGTTACACTTCTTTGCAAGGATCCAACCAACAGATTCATAAATTTCAATGAAATTGAGGAAAAAGCAATAACCATAAACTGAATCTATCTTAAATTTCAATCATTTCCCATATTAAACTGTGATATCAAACGCTTAAATTTCTATACAACCCTGGTATGTGGTTACATGCTTGATTTTACATTTAGTGAAGAGCAGGAGATCATAAGAGAGTCTGCAAGAGCATTCTGTAAAAAGGAGATTTCTCCCAGGATAAGGGATATGATTAAACAGAAGAAAATCGATCCTGAACTTATAAAAAAAATGGCACAACAGGGGTTTTTTGGATTAACCATTCCTGAAAAATATGGGGGGAGCAACAGGGATGCAGTTAGCGTCGGAATAATTGCGGAGGAAATAGGAAGAGCCGATCCAACTGTATCTATACCGGTAATGTTTCTTGTGAATAACGCATGGGCATATCTGGTATCAAAATATGGTACAGAAAGTCTGAAGGAAAAATATCTGCCAAAAGTTGCCAGAGGAGAAAATTTTGTAGGTATCGCGTCAACTGAACCAAATTTTGGATCCGATGTAGCATCAATGAAGACAACTGCAATAAAAAAAGAAAAGAACTACACACTGAATGGAGAAAAGAGCTATATCAGTCTTATGAAGAATATTATGGATTGTGGTGGAGGTTTTGTCACAGTGGCAAAAACATCCCCGGACAAGGGAGCCCGAGGCGTTTCCCTGTTTTTTGTTCCGTACAGTAAAGAGCATATGGATGTGACTTTTCTAGAGGAAATGGGCCGTGAAGGATCTTCATGGGGGGCATTCAAAATTAAGGACTACGACATTCCCGAAGAGAACCTCATAGGTACTTTGGACAAAGGATTCAACATAATTCATGAAGGGTTCGAATTTGCAAGGGCAATAATTTCAGTAATCAGTGGAGGAGCGGCTCTGGAGTCCATTGGAAGGGGCATAGAATACATGAAGAACCGTGTTGCATTTGGAAAAGAAATTGTAAGGAATCAGGGTCTCCAATTTTCAGTAGCAGAACACACTGCCAGAATGGAAACGGCTCTTGACCTTGGTTATAGGGCACTCTGGTTTTATGATCAGGAGCAGAGGTTTGGAAAGTATGACAGATTCAGGGTAAGCAAGGAAATAGCTAAAGCCAAGCTACTTTCAACTACATGGGCATTCGACGCCATAAACGATGCACTACAGTGGCAGGGCGCATATGGATATTCAAAGGACTGTCCTGAGGAATGGGCTCTTAGAGGAATAAGATCTTTTCAACTTGCAGAAGGTTCCAGAGAGATCATGAAACTCATAATTGCAAGAGAAACCATAGGCAAAGAATTCATGAATTAACTTTACTCATTCTCTTTTTTTTCTTTTAGTAATTTTAAACCAACTAAAACTTCTCTTATTTCTTTCACACTTATCTCTCTGATTACTATTGAAACGCCGAGATACAGAATGTAACTAAGCAAGACAATCGGTAGTAATTCCAGAATATCATATGGTTTAATGTACAAATATGCTCCTATGAGAAATAATGACTGCAAAGCAGCTGGAATTATCTGGAGATAGAATTTTGAAGAAGTACGGACACCATTTATTTTTCTGTAATATTCTTTGAAAACAATGTATGCGAATAGAGCACCGAGAAGAAAGCCTATGGCTGCTCCAGAATCCCCTAACCCTCCAAGTCTGATACCTAATATTTCCCTTGGAATCAGAACTATGTTGGCAACCAGATTTACTATTACTGCGCCTAAACCTATAATCGCTATATATTTTTGCTTGCTTTTGGAAATTACTGCGGAAGTGAATGGTGATGAAAGAACAGAAAAATAAGTTCCTACAGCAAGGATGGAGAGCGAAAGTGCATATGGAAGATATATTCTGTTAAATAAATTCAGAATGAAGGGTGACATCCAGATCATGCTTATGGCAATTGGCAGAGTTACCAGCGAAATTATTCTTTCATATTCATGCACCTCATCATTGAAATCTTCTGCTGTTTTGTGACCTGATGAACTTAGCAACGGTATAAAGAAAACATATACTGAAGCAGAAATGGCAAGCATTGCCGACGTTAATTTCTGATTGGCATAAAAAGCACCTGTTGCTATTGTGCCCCAGAAGAATTGAATTATAACCTTGTCAACATTTGCATTTATTATGGCTATGCTTGTTCCCAGAGCTAACGGTAATGCTATGGAAATGTACTTTTTAAAAAGAACAGAACTTGGTCTTCCTATCTTCCATGGCCTCCCGATCATGTAAGAAATAATTATAAAAATACTATATGTAACTCCATATATCAGGGCAAGTATAACGGAAATATTATTTCCAATATTGCCTTCTTTTCCGAGGAAATAAACTATTCCAATAAATATGAATATGGAATTTCTTAATATTGCCTCAATGAGTGGCGGAATCGCCATCTTATTTGATTGATACGTTACAGAATAATACGTGGAGAAGACAGGTATCATGTTTGCTATGGCATAATATGGCAAAATAGCAAGTATAACCCAAAATTCAATAGGATTATAGAAGCCTCTGTGAAGGACATATACCCATAGAAGCAATGTGCCAATTACGGCAAAAACATAGATTGCATTCAGCGTACCTCGTATGGCGATGAATGTACCAATGGCTCTTGACCTATCCTCCCCAGATGCTAAAATCTTAACATGCGCAGTGGAAAAACCAAGATCAATAATTATGGTATAAAGCCCGGCAAAAGCGATAGCGTAAGAGAGATAACCCCAGTATATTGGACCTATATATCGATTGATAAAGAATAGTGATACATATCCCAGAATTGCAGAAAACAAAGTCTGAAATACAAGTATGGGGGATTTTCTCGCAAACACTGTTTTTGTGCAGTGGAAATTAAATATTAATACTTTTGATCTGGCTAAATTTCGGGAATTCTAATATTCGTTTAATAAAAATTAAGGGGAAGATTAATCCTCTCCGCCCATTCCTCCTTCGCCGCCAGGTCCGCCTGGAGCTCCAGCACCGCCTTTTGATCCCTTCGTGGCAATGACATCATCAATTCTTAATATCATAACTGCGGCTTCGGTTGCGGCATCTATAGCCTGTTTGCCAACCCTAATAGGCTCAATAACACCGATTTTGTCCATATCTTCAATTTCCCCGCTATATACGTTTATTCCTGCGTTTTTCTTTCCCTTGGCGTGAGCATTTCTAAGGTTGATTATAACATCAATAGCTCCCAGACCCGCATTCTCTGAGAGAGCTCTTGGGATCTCTTCAACAGCATTTGCAAATCTTTCAATTGCTAACTGTTGTCTTCCTCCAATCTTTGTGGCATATTCTCTTATGTGGAATGCTATTTCACTTGCTGCAGAACCTCCACCAGAAACATACTTCCCATCTTCAACAGCAGCTGCTACAACATGAATTGAATCAACTATTGACCTCTCAATTTCATCTGCTACGTGCTCTGTTCCACCCCTGACAAGTATACTTACTGCTTTAGGATTCTTGCATCCTGTTACGAAGGTAAGGTAGTCATCTCCAATTTTTACCTGCTCTACTGTTTCTGCCGCGCCAAGATCCGAAGAGCTTAGTTCGTCCATTGATGATGCAATTGCAGCTCCAGTGGCCTTTGCCAATTTTTCCATATCGCTTTTCTTCACTCTTCTGACTGCATAAATCCCTTCTTTTGCAAGATAATGCTGTGCCAGATCATCGATTCCCTTCTGGGTTATGAGAACATTAGCCCCTGAATCCTTTACCTTCTTTACCATTTCCTTCAGCAGGGATTCCTCCTGTGATAGAAACTTCTGAATCATTGACGGGTCGTCTATTCTAATGTTTGTGTCAAATTCTGGTTTTTTGATTTCAAGTGCTGCATTCAACAAAGCAATTTTTGCTTTTTTAACTGTGTCAGGCATTCCGGGATGAACTTTTTCCTTATCTACAATAATTCCTGATATTAGCTCGCTGTCCTCAATGTCTCCACCCTGTTTCTTCACTATCTGAACATTATCCAGGTCAACTGAATATCCAGTTTCTGTTTTCTCTGCAACCGCCTTAATTGCTTCATGCGATATCTCACCAAGTTTGTCTCTGCTTCCTGAGGCAGATTTACTGCTCAGTGAAGTTTGAGCCATTTTAACAAGAAGAGCTTTGTCATTTATTGAAACTGGTTTGGACATCTGATCCAGGATTTCCTTAGCCTTTTCAGCTCCCATTCTGTAACCTTCTGCTATAACAGTTGGGTGGACTTCCTGATTTATTAATCCCTCAGCTTCCTGAAGAAGTGCGCCAGAGATAATAACAGCTGTTGTAGTTCCATCGCCAACAAAGGAATCCTGAGTCTTGGAAACCTCTACCATCATTTTGGCAGCAGGGTGCTCTACATCCATTTCTTTCAGAATTGTCACCCCATCATTTGTTATTACAATATCGCCGAGGGAATCTACAAGCATCTTGTCCATTCCTCTTGGTCCAAGGCTTGATCTTACTGCTGCTGCTATGCTCTTGGCTGCTTCAATATTGCCTTTCATGGCATCTTTTCCGGTTTCTCTTTTAGCTCCTTCTTTTAATATGAATATTGGTTGTCCTCCTATCATAACTATCAGCTAAGTAAAAATAAACTTCTATATAAGCTTTTATATTGACAATGTGATAATAGATACATAGAATCAATAGGCTGATGTATTGATTGAAATTATGAGATTTAAATTGATCACTTGAAAACCTTCAAATGAAAAGTCAAAATTATACGAAAATATGAGTTATTTTCGAATAAATAGATTATATATACCCTTTTAGGATTGTTGAATATGGTGGAAACAAAGGAAATGACAATTGAAGGCAAGTCTTTTACTTATCTAAAGATGGATATGGAAAAGGCTCCGCTTGTTCTTATTAAGGGGAAAACAGGCTATGTTATGTGTGGTTACCTGAATATGGAAACAGCTGACAAGTTGGGCGATACTGCGATCAGAGTAAAGGGAGTAAAAGATGCCGAATCAATTCTGGCATCCAATGTAGAGGCAGTTTCATTGAAAGCAAAGGCATTGGGTATAGAAGTGGGAATGCCGGTTAAATCAATTATATCCAAATTGTAATTTGCTAAATCGTTAATGTTGGATTTATAAAGTTCTCCAGCTTCTCCCATTAAACCTTATAGATTTAATGTCCAAAATAGTGGAATAGATGATAATCACATGATTGAAAAAGCATCCGAAAAGAAAGCATCAGTTGCATTGGTTTTCCATAAAAGTGAATTCATTCTTCTTAAAAGAAAGAAAAGGGATAACGATCCATGGTCAGGAGACTATTGCCTTCCAGGAGGGTTCTCTAAAAATGTAGAAACACTCAAGGAAACGGCAAAGAGGGAGTTTGAAGAGGAGACAGGAATAAATTCATCGCTTTTGGAATATATTCAATCTATGAATTATTTTGAACCAATGAAGGGCATCGGTGTTAAGGTATACCCATTTGTTTTTTCACTGAAGGAGAAGAAAGAACTCAAAATTGGAGATGAAATTGAGTGGGGAAGTTTTGAAAATATAACCTCTTTCACACGGGGAAGAGATGAAGTCAGAGGAGATGCTTTTATTAAGGGAAAAATAGTAATCTGGGGACTTACATTTAGAATACTGGATATGTTCTTTTCCGGTAAAAAATCATTTTTTGACAGACCTGAATAAGAGATAGCGCATATTCTAAATCATTTAATTATCCTTGTACCGAGGGGGGACGTGGATATTCTTGTTACGAATGTTGATATCTTGGTCATTTCCATCTGGATAGATGTGAGTTTCTCCGGCTCAGCCATAATAAGAACAAATCCCTGGTTTCCTCCACCGAGGAGTCTTGCAGCCTTCGCACCCATGGAAATTGATCTCGTAATTATTGCCTCAATTTTTTCAGACGATACATTTTTTCCAAGGTTTTTCTTCACATTCCAACCCTGGTTTATAAGGTTGTAAAAGAGTTGAAAATCACTTTGCATAAGTGCTTTTTGCATTTGTTCTGCAATATTCTTCATCTCCAGCAGTCTTTTTATTGTTTCATGGTCCCCTGTTTTTGATTTAGAAACCTGATCCCCTAATATGGCACTGCTTTCCCTTGTCCTTCCAGAATACACGAGGAGCATTCTTTCGTCAATGTATTCACTTATAGCATTTGCTTTAAAATATTCTGCCCTTACTTTATTTCCTTTGAATTCCATGAACTTGAATCCACCAAATGAAATAGCATATGGGTCCTGTTTTCCAAGAGTTATGCCAAAAAAATCTCTCTCCCTCCTATAAGCCTCCTCCGCAAGCTCCATCCTTGAGATTTCTTCACCCCTCAATTCATGAATTATCATAAGCAGTGCGGTTATAAGGGCCGATGAAGAACCCAATCCTGAACCAGGAGGCACCTCGTCTGATATAAATATTCTCCCTGTCCTTATCCCGAATTCACCCATGAGTTCAATGATCTTGTTTTGCACATTATTTTCTTCATGATTACCTAAAACAAATGTTTTGAGAAAGTCTCTAGATGAGATTTCAACTGGATATGAATCCTCCCGGTAAGTTACGAAAACCCCTCTCTCAATAGTAGAATTAACCACAGAGCCGCCATAATCTTCAACAAAAGGTGAAATATCTGTTCCTCCGCCCGCAAAACTTACCCTCAATGGACTGAAAGCTAGGGTGTTTTTCCCTGTCACAGCAATGTGAAGTTAACAGGGTTTAAAAGATTTACACATCTTGCGGTCATTATGGATCAACTTCAATCTTTTGCATTCATTGATAACAGTAAAATTAAGAACCCCTTCTACAATGATAATGTAAAGAATCATATTCCATTACACATTATTCTCTAAAGGTATATAGAAGAAGTTTCATGGAGAAAAGATGAAGGTGATGGGATGAAAGGATTGTTCTGGAATGATTTTTACAGGCCGAAGAGTTTGGATGATACCCTGATGGCCAACGACATAAGAATTAAAATAAAGGGCTGGGTTGAATCATGGCAAAGGGGAGAAGTCACCAAGAATGCATTGATTCTTTGGGGTGATCCGGGACTTGGAAAAACAACCACTGCCTTTGCAATTGCAAATGAACTTGAGGTTCCGGTAATAGAAATGAATGCTTCGGATCTGAGAGATCGCCAGAGCATTAAGAACATCGCAGGTCTTGCCTCAATTTACATGGACCTTTTCTCAATTGAGAAGAAAGGGTGCTCCAAAGTTATCCTTATGGATGAAGCAGACAACATAAACGATTCAAGGTCTAAAAATGGAAGTTCAGACACCGGTGGAATGAATGAACTTCTCAATGTAATCAGGAACACTCGTAATCCCGTAATAATCACAATGAATGATTATTACGGTTTTAGACGAAAAAGCGGCGGTAGCGATATAATAAACAATTCTCTTTCAATTGAGTTCAAACTTTACAACAGGAGGAGAGATATTGACTATAACGAGAATGTACGGAAACTTCGGACGAACATCATAAAAATTGTTGAAGAGAATGGCTTTAGAATTTCTCAGAATGATGTGAGTGTTATAATCGAGAGAAATTTCCCCGATATCCGTGGAATCATAAACGATGTTCAGTCCATAGCAATAAACAGCAACAGTTCAATGATGGAGAATCTGGCCGAGGGTCAAAGAGATTCTGCAACATCGATCTTTGAAATAATGAAAGAGATATTCAGGGGAAGAAATTATGAGAAAATATTTGAGTTACTTCGCGACAAAGATTTTGACACATCTGACCTGGTATTATGGATAGATAACAATCTTCCCATGGAAGCTGAAGATCCATTAGATCTTGTTAATGCATATGAGATATTATCTACTGCAGATATCTATCTGGGGAGAGTTATTAAAAAACAGCATTTCCGCTATAAGGTCTATGCTGAAGATATATCCGCGGGCGTCTTTAATGGAATATCCACCGTTAACAAAAAATTTGTTAAATACGAGTTTCCTTCAATGATTATGAGCATGTCTCGCTCGAAAGGCTCTAGATCAGCAAGGAAGAACGCACTGAAGAAAATTGGAAAAATCACACATACATCCTCAAAGGGTGCCACTGATCTTCTTTGGTTTTATTCGGCAATCGCTTCAACCTCAAAAGAAAACAAAATTGAGCTTATGGAACTTATAGGACTTGATGAAAAAGAGATGGAGATTATAACGGGTTGACCTTCTCTGTTCTATCTTTTATTACGCCCTTACACTTTTTAATTGTTCCACTTACCGTTTCAACATTAATTCCACTAAAGTTAGTTTCAATATAGGAGCAAATTTTCTGCTTCTTAAATTGATCGGTCAAAAAGATGTAAAAGCCTTCCGATTTGAACTTTCTTTTTATATTAAAAAGGCGGCTCAGTGCATTCTCCATTTTAATCAATTCTTCAATATTATCTCCATAATAGACGAGAACATACCTCTTCCTGATTAACGAGCTTTTCAATTGCATCTCCATGGAATCATTCGAAATAAATGATTACTTTTTTAGGTTGAAATGTCGAAATGCCCAGGGGCCAGAGCACAGTCATCCGGTTCAATTTCCTGTTCGTTGTGGATCAAGTGTTTGGTTTAAAGCTATCACTTAAATTCTGTTCATTTTCATTTACCCTCATTGTATCCATTTTAAGGTCATTTAAGCAGAAAGTTCACGGCTCAAGTCATGCATAAAAATCAGCATGCAATGATTGATCCAGAATGACATTGACATGAGGTTGTGAGGGTCTCCATTCCGCAATCTGAGCAAAGGAACAGGATTAAGACGTATCCAGATTGCATACATACGGGATATATGCAAGCGGATCACTGATACTCACAGAGGCGCAAATTTCAGGACTGGAAAGATGCCGCAATATGGCAATGTATTCTCACAAAACCGTCGGAACCTTGAAGGATGAAGGCGAAAATGAAGTAAAAGTGAGAACCGCACATGCCTTAGCTGTGGGAGTATGTCAGATTTTCGTAACACACTATTGTAAAGGTATTTATTACACTTAATAATATGCGCTGGTATTCTAACAGGGTAGAAAGAGATGGATAGAGTTTCAGGTTCATACGATGTAGTTAAGGAAGCGTGGAAATCACTAAAAGAGTCAGAGATTTACAACATGCACAAGCAGAGAATGATTGCATGGAGAAACGGGCCGGCAATGGAGAGACTTGAATATCCAACAAGGCTTGACAGAGCAAGAAATCTTGGCTACAAATCAAAAAGAGGATATGCCATAGTGAGAGCCAGAGTAAGAAGGGGGGGAAGCAACCGTCCGAAGATCATGGGTGGAAGAAGGGCAAGAAGATTAGCCTACAACAAACTTACAAGAAAGAAGAGTTTACAGTGGATTGCGGAAGAGAGAATTGCAGATAAATACCCAAATATGGAAGTCCTAAATTCATACTATGTTGGAGAAGATGGATATTACAAATATTATGAAGCCATACTTGTGGATAAGAACGTTCCAGAAATATTCAACGACAGGAATATTTCATGGATAGCTGAACCCCAAAATAAGGGAAGAGTATACAGGGGTCTTACTTCAGCTGGTTATAAGACAAGAGGATTAAGAACTGGTAGGAAAGGATCGGCAAAGAGCAGGCCATCAATAAGATCAAATAACAGACTGAGAAGATAAACAACAGGAATGCCGAGGTGGCCCAGCGGTACGGCGCCAGACTTGAGATCTGGTTCCCTTTGTGGATCGGGAGTTCGAATCTCCCTCTCGGCGTACTTTTTTTGTATCCTGTAAATTAATATCTAAAAAATCTCATAATAGAAGGTCTTTAAGTATCATAGGATTTGTGCTTTACATTTTCCCTGGTTTTTTGTAACTGGATAATTCAGCTTTACATTTGGGGCATAAGGTTTCAGATTCTGGAAGTAAATCCACTCTCATAATGTCGTTTTCCCCTTTCTCAATCTGGAAGAAATCACCGCATCTCTTACATCTGACCAGCATTTTCACGCTCTATCACCCTTGATGTCACATTTGGAGGTTAGGCATTTTATAACTTAGTTAATATGTCTAATAATTATAACAATACATGGTTAATAAAGAAATGCTTGATGAAATTTATGCCGAGATCCACCTGGCGAGGCAAAAGTACAGGAAAATAACAAGTTTGCACGAGGCGCATTCAATAATAATGGAAGAATTTGACGAATTCTGGTTTGCCATAAAAAATAAGGAAGAACGGGAAAAGATAAGGAAAGAGTTGATCCAGGTAATATCTGCAGGTATAATGACATTGGAAGATCTGTTTTGAGTGAAGTAATTCACGTTGATTCAAAAAGGTGAATTTTTCGTAATTTTCAGGTCAACCATATTAAATATTTGAAGCATATAAGGTATTTTACGGTGTCATCGCTTGCCAGAACTTCTAGAAGGTTCAATAAGGAGCCTTCTTAAAAACAGAATTGTAGCTACAATATCATTCAATCAGTTTATAAGAGTTTTTGGAAGATCTCAGGCGTGGATATTTTTACCTTTGTACCTTAATGAAATCAGAAATGTTCCTTACTTTAACATCGGTATTGTCCTCTTCATAATGGCTGTCACATCTGTTCCATTTGGTATATATGGAGGAAACCTGATGGATCGAATAGGGAGAAGAAAGATGCTCCTTGTATCTACGCCTGCAATCGCCATTCTCTTCCTGTTAATATCGGTCAGTATATTTTTCAGTTTAAACGTATTTCTGTTTTACATACTTCTCATATTGACAGAGCCATTCATGAATATTCAGGGCTCAGCGGACAATGTAATAATAACAGATTCAACAACTTCTGCGGAAAGAACAAATGCCTTTGGCCTTGTCAGAATACTCCTGAATATTGGGTTTGCCATGGGACCGGCCATTGGAGGATTTATTGCAGGAATATCCTATGGTTATATTTTCCTCATTCCTGCAGTACTTACTTTAATAGAAATGATTCTCTATTTTCTATATGTTCCGGAAACCCTTAAGGCTGAAAACAAACAACCTAAAACAGGTGGTTTTAGTTTTCCAAAAAGGGATATGGCATTTATCTTTGCTGTTTTTGCAATTTCAATAATGTTCCTGGTGATGGGACAGTGGGGCACAACACTTACACTGTTCTGGAAAGCATATGATAATATTACTGATGTAGAGGTTGGTATTTTATATGGAACAAATGGATTGTATGTTGCCATTTTCCAAATGTATACTAATAAAATCTTCGCGAGGGTAAGAGATCACATAAGATTGCTCATTGGTCTCAATATATACGCTTTCGGTTTTTTCGCTCTGATATTCTTCAGGAGTTTCCTGTTTCTTCTGGTAGATGTATTTGTTCTTACAATGGCGGAGAACATAACAGCACCAATAATTAGCACCATCATCAGCAGATTAGCGCCATACAACAAGAGAGGACAATACTTTGGAGCATTTCAGGTAATCGCTGGTGTTATTGGGCCAAGTGCGCCTGTCATGGGCACATTCTTTATTCAGTATTTCCCGGGTAATCTGGGCATTCTCTGGGTCGTAGTACTCCTCATAAGTTTACTGATAACTGCAGTTACGCTCATGTTCTGGTCGAGAGTAGTAAAATATCAGGATGATTCTATGTCAGGTAATGGATGAAATCTTTTCTACCTTCAGGAGAACTGGAATAGATAGCGGCAGAAGTATAAGTGAAATCAACCCCAGTGAGCACCAGGCAAGGTCTTTGTTCGAAGAGTATATTATGGAAAACACAAAGGCAATCAAGGAACCCAATCCTATCTGGAAGGAGTTCATTGTTGCAATGCTTAATGGAACAACTGTTTCATCGGTTTCCAGAAGAACTACATAATAATATTCAGCAGAAAAGATTGTTATGCTGAAAATTCCCTCTGCAAGGGCTATTGCTCCTAAGCCTGCATTATCAGTAAATGGTATTAATATAACAAGTACAGATAGAAATATGACAAGACCTCCAGTTACCATAATAGGCCTATATTTTCTTGCAAAGGGAAGTATAAAAATACCGAGGATACCTGAGAAAAGCGCAATACTTCCTACAATACCGGCGTAATTCACAGAACCAGTTTTAAAAAAGGTATAAGGGTTAAGATATTCAACGGCTGTGAAGTTTAAGGCCCAGTATCCGCCGATCCCTATGGAAAGCAGTAGCATCAGGGGGGAGAAAGCCTTTGAAGCTATGCCTTTCATTGTTTTTCTTATAACCCCGGGATCGGGAATCATTGCTAGTGCTAATACAGAGGGAATTGCCGTTATTATCCCTGCAATGTAAAGCGAAGTCTGCCATGGAATAAATCTTCCCAGCTCTCCGAATAGAATGATACCAAATCCTCCTCCTGCTGCAAAAGATACATTGAACATTGTAATTTTGCCGTCTATATTTTTCTTATCTATTTGCCCGAGTAAAACTATACCCGAGGAAAAGAAAAATGCTGATGCTATTCCAACGAAGAATCTTGATACAAGGAAGATTATGAAATCTGGAGACAGCGGTGACAGAAAAACAGAAACAGACATAATTATCATCCCCCACAGTGCCACATTCCTCGTTCCTATTCTTGAGGCCAAAAATCCTGAAGGGATTTGAAATATTCCGGCTCCAAGAAGGAATGCTGAAAGTATTAATCCCGATCCGGAGGATCCTTCTGCATAGGATCCACTGATCGAAGTAAGGAACGGGGATACGTTATACCAGTTCATTGCATAAACAAAACGCAGAATGAGCATAAGTGCAACGGACTGAACCGGTGTTAATTTTCTCATAAACCACCATTTATTCTTTCCATATTTCCAATAATACCAGATTTTATTGCAGAAGAAATGACTCTCTTAAAACCGGATCCGTATTGTGCCGCGAGTTTCTTCGAATTGACAAATTTTGTTTCAAATCCAGCGTCGAGTGCACTTTTCCTCAAAATTGACTTTCCAATCCCTTCTGAAATATGCATCTCTCTGGGAAGACCTGCAAATGAATCAATAATATCTCTATCAAGGTATGGAGTAACAAGCTCCTTTTGCATAATTGAGGCCAGATTCATCTCTCTTGGGGCAGTTCTCTCCAGGAGGATCCTGAGACTTTCCACATTTGAACTTTCTCTTCCATCAATAAACTTTGAATAACCATAGAATATTTCATCAGATCCCTGGCCAGTAACAATAAAGCGTCTTTCGGATCTTTGCATTAATCCTGCCAGTACAGCATCATATGATATTTCTAAAATTGATGCTCCTGGATCTGCACGGAGTACAAGTGAAGCTGCCTCAATAACATCTGATTCAGAGAAAATCTCAACTTTTAACTGCCTTTTATAATGCCTGGCAACAATTTCTGCGTTCGTTATATCTTTCGCACCATCGATTCCAACTACGCAGGGTTCACAATGTTCTCCAGAAAGATATAACAGAAATGAACTGTCAAGGCCCCCGGATAATCCAAGTGTATAAGGTTCCTCAATTGAGTCAAGGCTATATTTAAGCCTCTGTACAAGTAACTTCCCATCAAAAGTTCGAACCATTTTCCAGACATTTCATACTAAGAGATAAATAAGCTGTATACCTTACAATAGTGTGGATTATATACCGGACACTTCGGTGATTGTAGACGGAAGATTTTTTGAATTTATAAGGAATAAAATTGACTCCAGAGTTATTTTTACTGAAGCAATGCTGTCGGAAGTTGAGCATCAGGCGAACGAGGGAATGAGCATAGGTTTTGCAGCTCTGGAGGAGCTTAAAAGAATAAGGATAATGGCGGACGATGGAAAAATATCGCTGGAAATAACAGGAAAGAGACCCGGAGAATGGCAGATAGAGAAGGCACGAGTCGGAGAAATAGACGATCTGATTCGTAATGTGGCAGCGGAATACGATGCAATACTGGTAACAGGAGACAATGTTCAAAGAGAGATAGCAATAATAAAAGGAATAAGGGTAGAATTTCTGGAATCAAAGGATTCAACGAATCGTAATATCGAGGAATTCTTTGATGATATGACCATTTCTGCGCACATAAAAGCAGGTTCAAAGACAAAACTGAAGAAAGGATATCCCGGCCAGATAAAGGTTGAAGTCGTTGGAAAAGAGATAACGGAGACAGAGGCAGAAGCAATTGCTAACAATATTATTAAGCGTGCCAGAGGAGATCATGAATCATTCATAGAGATGGACAATCTTGGAGCGACTGTAGTTCAGCTTCGTCAATTCAGAATCGTGATTGCGAGGCAGCCCTTTGCAAGCAGTCTTGAAATAACGGCTGTCAGACCAATAAAGACGACCACAATCGAGGATTATTCCCTTGATCGGGAGATTCTGGATCAGGTACTTTCAGGTTCATCAGGCGTTCTTGTTGCAGGGAGTCCAGGTGCCGGAAAGAGCACTTTTGTTCAGGCGCTTGCCAATCTACTTAATGAAAAAAATCTCATTGTAAAAACCATGGAAAGACCAAGGGATCTGCAGGTTAACAGGGAAATAACACAATATACGGCTCTGGATGGTTCAATGGAGAAAACCGGGGATTTGTTGCTTTTAGTAAGGAATGATTATACGATTTTTGATGAAATGAGGGTCACCTCAGATTTTAAGGTATTCAGCGATCTGAGACTGGCGGGTGTCGGAATGATTGGGGTGGTTCATGCAACCAGAGCCATTGATGCCATTCACAGGTTCATCGGGAGAATTGAACTTGGGCTGATCCCTCAGGTTATAGACACCGTTCTTTACGTTAGTAAAGGGGATATCTCCAGCATTTTGAAAGTTAACTATGTTGTAAAAGTTCCATCAGGTATGACTCAGGACGATCTTTCCAGGCCAGTTATAGTTATAACAGAACATCCTTCCAATGAGCCAAAGTATGAGATATATACATTCGGAGATCAGGTTGTTGTTGTTCCGGTAACACAGGAACAGGATTCCGGTATGTCAGAAGAGACAAAAAACAGGGTCAGGGATGAAATATCAAAATTCCTTGGCACCGAAAATATATCGGTAAAGATGAAGGGAAGGGGAAGAGCTCTGGTTAATGTTCCCGAACCAATGATGGCAAGACTCATTGGGAGAAAGGGCGCTTCCATATCAGAATTGGAACGAAAGTTAGGTGTAAGGATAGATGTAGAGGCAAAAGAACAGGAACATGATGATAAAATTGACATTATTCCTGTTATCAAGAACAGAATTATTTATCTCGATACTGGAAAAAAGAACAGCTCTGTGAACATCTATGTGGATGATATTATTATTCTTCAGGCCATAAGCTCCAATAAGGGGATTGTAAGAATCAAAATAGACAGTGGTGCAGGTTCAGCCATACAGAAGGCGATAAAAAGTGGAAAGAGCATAAAATGCTCATTCCCTTAGAATCAGTTAAACAAAGCAATTGAGAATTCTGTAAGGAGTCTAACACCAAAGCCGGTTGCTCCTTTTCCTACATATTCCTTTTTTGCTGTTTTTTCCTGAGTCCATGCAGTACCCGCTATGTCCAGATGAAGCCATGGAGTCGTACCGATAAAATTCTCAAGGAAGGCTCCAGCTGTTTCTGCTCCACCCTGAGAACCGCCTGTATTTTTGATATCTGCTACTGTACTTTTAATCTGTTCTCTGAAATCGTCATCAATAGGGAGGTTCCAGACCTTTTCCCAGGTTTTAGATGAAACGTCAAGCATTTTACTGATAAGTTCCCCGTTATTACCCATTAATCCTGCAATGTTGTTTCCCAGGGCAGTTACGCATGCTCCGGTAAGTGTAGATATATCAAGAATAGCCTTTGGGGAATATTTGTCAACAGCATAGGATAGAGCGTCTGCCATTACAAGACGTCCTTCAGCGTCTGTTGTTATTACTTCAGAAGTTTTTCCATTGTAGTGGCGCAAAATGTCTCCAGGCTTGTAAGCATTTCCACCAGGCAGGTTCTCCGTTAGCGGTGCAAGGCCAATAACGTTAACCTTTGCATTCATTTCACTTAGAGCTTTCATCACTCCAAGAACTGCAGAGGCCCCACACTTATCAAATTTCATTTCCTGCATTCCTGCAGATGGTTTTATGGATATTCCACCACTGTCAAAGATAATTCCCTTTCCAATAATAGCAAAGGGTTTGTCAGAAGAGTTTTTGTATTCCATTATCACCAGTTTGGCAGGTTCTTTTGCCGCCCTTGAAACTCCTTCTAAACCCCCCATGCCCAATTCCTTGAATTTGTCCTTTTCAATTACAGAAATATTGACATTCTTCAGTTCACGGGCCAATTTCTCAAAGTAAGAAGGGGTCCCCTCTGATGGCGGCATGTTTGCAAAATCCCTGGCATAATTCGTTGATTTGCCTAGAATCTGCCCTCTTTGCAATGCTGAATTCAAATCACTTTTTCCCGATATTAAAATCTCCTTAATCTCGGGGGTATCATGATTTTGAGATTTATATTTAGAAAATTTATAAAGAGTTGTTTCAGCAATATACGCTGTTTCAAACGTCTCTAAATCTGATCCGTCAACACCGGGAAGGCTGGCAATAACAGATTGAATACCTGTTCTTTCTATTTCTCTTAAGGCAGAAGATAATGCTCGTCTATAGGTTTCTATTGAATATTTTTCTCTTTTTCCCAGACCGACAGCACAGAAATTTTCCTTTATGCTTGGCATAGATACAATTCTTATATCATTGGATTTTCCAGTGAAACCTATTTCTTCCAAGGCTTTTCCAAGCTCTACTTTTACATCCTTAATGGGTGCCTGTTCAAAAAAAGGTACCAAAAGTATCCTTCTTTGAGAATCGTTCTTCTTTTCACCTTCTGAAACCTCTATCTTCATAATTTATTCTATGGCTTTATCATTATTTACTCTTTCTTCATTTAACAATATGAGCTCATTCTAGATGAAAAATAAACGGGATATTAAATAAAAATTTTATAAAAGGTAGATATTAAAAATCCAAATTTTTCATTCTGCGATAACCTAAAACGAAGGGGAATACAATCCATGCAACAGCAACTATTGTAATAAAAATCGGGTTGATACCATAATCATACAAGGATCCATATGCATCACTGGGTATGAGTATGCTCTTGGTTATAATATCATTGAAGAGGTAGGGTAACGTGAATGGATTCCCGTATTGTATTATAGTTAATGTTGTGACTGTCGATTTATATGCCGTGGATAAAACCTTTAAGAAACCCACAAAGGCAGAGTCAATTATAACAAGTGCTCCGTAGATCCAGGTAATCAGAAAAATAAAGAGAAATATGACCTTATTACTTAGTTTTCTTCCCCCAAAGGTTGAGAGCATAAATGTTATGGAAGTTGAGGCTAGAACAAAATAGAAGAGTGTTGTAAATGTTCCCGCAAAAGCTCCTGCGGAGACGAATGTCCGGGTAAACGCTAAAAACACCAAATCAGACACTAAGAAATCTATGAGTAGAACTATTAGGGAACCAACAACAACTGCAAAAAACCTCAAGAGGTAGATTTCTCTTCTTCCCACCGGTTTAGAAATAACAGATTCCATGGTACCGTCCTTCACAGGCTTCATGAAATAATCTTCCGTAAACCATATAAAAAGAAATACCATGAAAAAGAGAGCAAGATCAGTTGCAGTACCGACGCCTGCCGTTGAATATGTTGGGATAGAATTGTAATTAATTACATAGGAGTAGAGAGGAACACCATCTGTGGAATTTTGCTTAAACACCTCAATATTTAAAGAAAAATAGAAGAATTGCCCATTTAAAAGATATTTGGAGAAATGTATATCCACATGAGTAAATCCGGAATAATTCCCTATAAGAGTCTTAGCTCCATATTGCGCATTGCCCTGGCCGAAAAACCTAGTATAGTTTTCAACGGTTAAGCTTACATGAGGTGCGCCTGAAAGGTTGGGTGAGAGATAGGCCAGAACCAGTGAGCGATCTTCAAGATTTGTTTGGCCAAAGACACAGGTAACAAAGTAGGGATTTATAACTTTTCCTCCGCCATTGTAGGAATGTACTTCGGAGTTAGTTGAGAAATATCCATTTGAATAAGTTAGATTATAATTTTCAAGTGATAGATAAGATATATTTTTGTCTCCCTGAATGTTGTAACTAAGGATCAGATATCCATTTGAATTTGTCGTTCCACTACCGGAAAATTTAGGTAAAACGGTTGAATTGCTTTCAAGATAGAAATTATAATTTATTTGCAATCCCCCATCTGAATATCCCTGGCCATTAAATGCATATATTGATGCGTTAAAAGTATGGGTTTCAGCGTTAAAATAGGTTGTCATATCATATGATAAAGCAGTAGAAGCCTTAGGAGGAACAGGGTATGTAGAGACAAACAAGAGTGAGAATATTAATAATACCAATGTCACGCCAAATACATTCTTTTTCTTGAAAAAGTAAATTAACTCTGATAAAAAGCGGTTCATTTTGAATCACCCGTTGCCTTAAAGAATACATCTTCCAGATTTCCTGAAGTTGCCTGGAAGAAAGATATGTAATAGTTGTGGGATACCAAAATCCCGTTTATTCTGTAAACTTCATTTGCAGGTACTCTCACATTCTTTAAAATTACATTCTTTCCGTCTATTGTAAAATCCCCTAGTTCTCCCAACACTGATTCAAGACCTTTGTCAGGATTTTCAATTCTCAGCATAACCGTAACTGCATCGGTCAATGAAATCTGTTCTTTTGTAATTAACTTTACAAGTTTTCCCTTATGTATAATGGCAACACGGTCTGATACAGCCTCGACCTCCTTAAGAATATGGGATGATAATACTATGGTTTTCCCCTCATCTCTTAATCTTTTTATGAGATCTATGACAAACTTGATCCCATTGGGATCGAGACCGTTTATTGTTTCATCAAGGAGAATATTTTCAGGATTGGATAGCAGTGCCACTGCAATCATGAATCGTTTTTTCATTCCCTGAGACATTTTTAGAAAAGATATTTTGTTGAACTTTGATTCAAGGCCAACCATGGATAGAAGATTGATGATGACCCTGTCTGCAGAGTCCTTATCAATGCCATAAAGTGTTGAGTAATACCTCATTAATGAAATCGGATTTTCATACAAATTAAAATTTGTTTGTTCAGGAACCCATCCTATGTTTCGTGATGCCTCCCTCTTATCTTCAGATAGATCAATACCATCAACAATTATTTTTCCTGAGGTGGGTATTAATACACCTGAACAAAGCCTCAAAGTTGTAGTTTTTCCTGCTCCGTTAAGGCCAACGAGACCTAGAACTTCACCATTTGAGACAGAAAGGTTCAGATCCTGGATAGCAGAAGTTCTGGACCCTTTGAATTTCTTTGAAACGTTTTCAATCTCGATCACTAACCCTGATAAAAAGGAAATATATGAAATGTTTTGTTTATTCTTTTTTCATCTTAAAGAGAAGTATCAAAGCGTAACCAAACGCAATTATATATATGGCCACAAGCAAGTCATAAAGACCCGGATAATAGGATTCTGCACCGGGGTATTTTGAAAGTCCAAACAGGTACGTGGCAAATTGGTTAGCATTGCTTAATCCGACCTCACTGTAAAGAAATATATCGCCAAACGTAAAGCCTATCATAAACAATGACCAGATGGTACCAAATATGAGGAACAGTTTTTGCGGTTTAACAAATAGTATAATTGCCCCAACAATGTCAAGGATCCCTGTAACAAGCAAACCATACCAGTGTAGGAAATATCCACTTCCATGGTAAATCCCGAAATCGTTTTGCAGATTTTTGTCGGTAAACAAAATTACCATTGTGACAATGAAATCAACCAGGAGCAAAAAACCTAAGATTCTGATCTTGCCCTCTTTTCCTGACAGCATCGATTTATCCATATCATATGTACATGATTATAATATATAAACATTGACATTTAATGGCATAATTCTGGTTTTTATTTCTATGACAACAGCAAGTATAAAGATTTAATAAGTGCAAAATATATTAGTAACTATGTTTCAACAAATTGTTTTTTTAAATATTTTTTTCATAGGTATGATAATGGGAGGCATAACAGTTGCAAATAGAATCCATAAATTATAATGGCAGATCCATAATGTCACAGTCGAAGATAAGGAAGATCGAACAGGCTATGAACTTTTCCGGGTTTCTCAAAAAGAAATGGGTCAAGTTTATTGGGATTTCAGGATCTGTATCATATGAACCAAAAGAGGATGATGATGTTGATGTTTTCATAATTTCTGAAAAATGTATGTTGTGGACCGTTATATTGCGGGCACTTATTGCAAGACGAATAATAAAGGACAAGGAGATTTGTCTCTCCTTATTCATGGATGCAGACTACGCAGCAGATTTTTATTCGGGGAATATGAGTCCACTGAAAAAAATGGATGCTAAAAAGGTTATACCTCTTCACGGTTCAGATTATTACCAGGAACTTTTAAACAGGATGAAATTCCATTCCAATAATGATAATAACCAGAACGCAAGTATTCTCGGGATCATAGATTTTGCAGTCTTCTTATTTCTGGCACCTTTTTTATATATCAAAACACAAATCAATTCTCATATGGATATAATCAGAAAGGGCGAATCAGCAAAGTTTAGTCCAAGGATTTCTAGAAAATATTTTTACCTCGATTCAGAAAAGTACAGAAAGTATGAGATGGATTTCAAGGGTGACGATAGCTATGAATAGCACTGCAATCGTTTTTTCAAACAACGATCTTTCTTCAGTTCAGAGAATTTACCCTATATTGCACAAATCGGCATTAGATCAGATAATCTGGGCGGTTGACGGTGACAGAAGTATTCCTGATTTCATACTATCTCATAACAGCAAAACCGATATAGTTTCATATTCTCAGATCAGACTGGGCAAAAGCAATGCATACAATCGTGCACTTAAGCTAATAGAGAATGAAAACGTTTTCTTAGTTTCTGCAGATATTACATTTGATTCATCCATATTTCAAGCCATATTGGAAAGGATTGAGGATCACGGATTGGCAATTACAAATGTTACGCAGGTAAGGCAAAACGGATTAATCAGAAAGGTTGGATGTCTTCTTTGGTGCATACGGGATATCCAGTTGAGATATTTTTCTGAAAATGGAATCCCTATCCATGGCGGGGAGTTCCTCTACATAAAGAGAAAATTTCTGGAGAGGCTCCCTGAAGTTGTAAACGATGATGCATATCAATGCCTGATTGCTCAGAAGAATGGTGCTAAAGGTGTATACTTTGGAGATCTGGATGTTAAAAACTTTGTTCCATCAACGTTAACTGATTTGATTCAGCAGAGAAGAAGAATAAATTATGGACACATACAAATAGGGAAAAAGCTGGAAAAACCAAGCTCAGTTTCATTTATGGTGTTAAATAACACCGGAGGGACTCTGGCAATTTTCAAGAAGACTCTAAAGCGAAACAAGAGATGGGCTTTGATATTTCCAATTCTTATTCTTATTGAGATAATTGCTAAATTATCTGCTTACATAGACGTCATGACAAGCCATGATCAGATTTTATGGAAAAATATTGAAACATCAAAATCATGAATTCTCTTAACTGTCAGTTCTTATTTCTCATAAAATATAAGGTATGATCCCCCATATAATTGAATGGCCATAGTTTTGAAAAAAACATGTCCGCTTTCTTTATTCTTTCTTCATTGATTCTTCCTTTAATCATGAAGGAATAATTGGATGGTGGTAATATAACGGGACATCCATATATCATCTCTATGTTAAATCGTTTTGAAAACAGCCTTTTCAGATATGCAGGGGAATAAGGGTATACATCAATACAGAATCTGGAAGCCCCCTCGGGAATCTTGTTTGAAAATCTTTCAAACACTCTCCGCGGTTTCATTCCAATCATGTGTGCCGTCATTTCCAGAATACAAAACTTATTGAAAATCCCAAGAACCACCTTTCCATGGGGTTTAACAATTTTGTGAACGCTTTCCATTATGGCATCAATGTTAGACTCGCAATTTAGTGCTCCGTAATTAGAGTATAATCCATCAAATGGTTTATTCATAAAATCCTCCTCGTGATTTACAAGATCTGATGCCTTCATAGTTATGGTTGTAAGAAGATCACTTACTTCTGCATCAATCGCTTTCTTTCTCAATATGGTATTCATATTCTCTGATATGTCTATGGCTGTAATTTCATGACCACTTTTTAGCATTTCCAAAGTTTCAGTTCCGGTGCCCGAACCTATCTCCATGAGCCTTTGCGAAGGGGGGAAAAATGTTTTCATCAGGGAAATGGATCGTTCTCTGAGGTAGTTGTTTATCAGATTATCATATATATGATGGTCATAGTGCTGAGCAATGGAATCAAACTCGTCCTTCAACCATTCCTCATAATGATCCATATTTTTTTCATTTACTTCATTCGTTTGAGAAAGTTTAATAATTCGTGATATTTCCGCAAACCATTTATTAAATTTCAGGTCTCCATATTTTGCAATCATGGTATCCTTGATTTTTTTCTGTTGATCTGAATCTGTTACGAGCTTTGGTGTTACCAGTATATCTTCTCCCTGAAGTGAGATTCTTGCAGATCCCTGTCTTAGAACTTCCCCTGGCCATCTATTTGAATTGCCTGAAGAAATTACATAAAATGATGAATTAATCTCAACAAATGCAAGAGGTACAGTCTTATTACCAATTTTCAGGGTCAAGTGTTCCTCATTATTTTTCATATATCTAAAACAAATAACATATGCTAAAATAAATCTATTCGAAAGGCATTTATTGATTTAAATGAAATTCTATTCTGAAAAATTCTTTATAAAATACCTAATTGAAAACAATGGAATATGCCTGGGCATAGATATGAAGAACAATTCTTATTTATTTCTGGTAACAAAAAGTGGATTTATGTTGAAGAAAAGGCCCGCTGGTGATAAAATAGTTGAAAATCTAAATTATGATGTTGGGAGAGTATCTTTATTCTTGCGAAATACGGAAACTGGGAATAAACGGCATTGATCCGGGTCACAAAATATTTAGGTAAATCATTTTTCAGGTTCACTCTCCCTGATCTCCTTTAAAGCTTCCCTGTCCCTGCAATACAGATATGGGGCTAAGTCCAGGGATGCAGGTGATTCTCTTAATTTCTGGCTGTATACCTTCCTCAGATTTTTGTCTACTTCCCCGCAATATCCTTTCCACGTTACTCCAAGATACTCAACAAACTTCTTTTCAATTCCCGTGGCAACTTCATGTGCATAAGGGTATTCGAAATCATTGTCTGAAAGCCATTTTTCAGGGAGTTCATGGTGCAGGCCGATTGTGGCAGTTGTATCAATATCCTTCCCCTCAACCTTTAGAGTTTTTGGAAAATGTTCATCCAGATAGATTGTCTTGCCGTCAATTGAATAACCACCAGTATACTTTATGTCGTGGCTGGTATCCAAAACCACATCAGACGAACTTTTTTTGATCGTAACGTATCCTATTTCCAATTTGTTTTTATATATTTTATTCCTTTCAACACTAACTGTATCTCCTTTTTTTATATCTACGGAAATTATGCCTTTTATATAAGTAGGTTTTATATATTCAATTGCTATGATTTCCTTCTGTCCCTTCTCTAAGTTGGAATTCCTGGAATGTTCTATAACCTCAAAAGTTTCCATACACTTAATTGGAATAACAACAAATATATCTTTCTATTAATAGAATCAAACGAATACGTTTAGAATAAGAAATAATATTTGCAATATGTTTTTAAAAAAGTCTTGCATGGACGTTTAAACAAATTTATTAAATCCAATAATATTGGAAATAATGAGATATAAATATAAAATTTTTTCAGCTTTAGTAGTATTTTCACTATTTATGGCTGGCATTATAAGTTCTATCTCATATTCTGGTAATAAGGTTGATGAACTACAGAACCCATTTTATTTTATACCTGAAAATTCAACATTTCTTTTCTATAGTGAAGCGGGAAACTTAAAAGTATACACATTTGTAACTGGCAATACCGGCGGAGCTGTCATTAATTTACCGGTCAATCAATTTGGGGGGATTTCAGCTGTTTTTCCTAAAGATATTAGGGACAACATCTCCCTGAATTATATTGATTCAATACTGGGATACCCAATTTATAAAATTACCATAAGTGCAAAAAATTTGAATCAATCGAACAGTTCCATAGGGCTCTACCAGAAACTTTTTCCAAGTAATACGTTTTATTTTTCCAATCCACTTCCAAGTATAGATATTCTGGGAAGTCTGACAGCTATCGAAGATGCACTCATAGCTTATTCGAAAAATCAAGCGGGCAACACGAGCATTGAGAACTTCATAGACACGGATTCTCAATTCTCGTTTTTATATATGTCTCATCATGGAAATCCAGTAAGATTTATAAGCGCCAACATTACCCCAAATGCTATTTTCGCTTCCATTATGTTCAATAATTCAGTCAATGTAAATAAAATTTATATTTTGCTCCTAGGTATTTTACCTCCTTATATAATGGTGTATCCGCCAACCGGGGAGAAGATCGAACTGAGGATCTCAATGGGAAACAATAATGCGATTGAGTTTATTACAAAAATAATATTGTCCGCAGTGATAGGGTAAAGAAATGCTTTTCGAACTTAAAAAAATATCTGGTTTTTTCACTTTAAATTTCTGGAACTCCCGTGCATTTTCCTTTATGGCTTTTCTAACTATCATCATATCTGTTCTTATGTTTATTCTTACGTTTTTTACTTTTGGATCAATAATACAAAGTTTTGTTCAGGAGGGCGGAATTTCATTGTATTTGCCGGAACAGTTGAAAGAAGCAACATTTAATTTTATATGGGGGAACATATTCATCTATATACCAATTCTAGGAGCCGCATTCTTCGCTGCAGGTTCTATTTCTTACGAATTAGAGCAGAAAACCATATACCAGCTTCTCTCACTGCCAGTATCAAGAGATGTAATCCTGCTTGGAAAATTGATATCGGCTTTTATTGCAACAGCAACAATTGTATCAATCTATATTGCCATACAGTTTGTCTCTTTTATAATTGAATTTCAAGCTCTACCTTCTTTCAATTTTATAACCTATTATCTTCTTGCGCTTCTGCTCACGTTCTCAGATGTCTCCATGGGAATTGCAGTGAGTACTTTCTTTTCAAAACAGTCAAATGCATCCATTTCGTATTTAATTTTATATATTGTGGTCATGGACATAGTTTCACTTATTTTTCAAGCATCAGGACTAAACCCTCTGCTGATTAAAGTAAACGCTGATAGAATAGTTTACAGGGTTTTCATGAATCTTGATCCATACGTCCTTTTCTATGGCGGTTCTATTTCACCAGTACCCATATGGCAATTATTGTACTCAGTAGAAATATTAGGGGCCTATACGGGCTGTTTTTTGCTCATTGCGTATCTGATGTTCCTAAGAAGAGGGATAGTTAAATGAGCAGTATTGTTGTTAAAAATCTGAGTAAAGATATGGGTCCAGATAAGACCCTGGAAATAAAGAAGCTCAATTTAGATTCACCTAGAATAATTGGGCTATTGGGACCCAATGGTGCTGGAAAATCAACGATATTGAAATTATTGTCTGGTTCAGTTGAATACTTCAAGGGTGAAATTGAAATAAATGGAATAAACATAAGAGAAGACAGGCAAAATGCAGTGAGGGGTATCGGGTCACTTATTGAGAATCCGAGATTTTATCAGTTTGTGTCAGGTGGTCATCTTCTCAGCTTTATCTCCAGCATCAGGAAGGGATCAGATGCTGGAATTCATGAAGAGGTAGCTTCTATTCTTGATCAAATAGGACTGGTAAAGAAAGGGAAGGCACTTATAAACACATATTCAACTGGAGAACTAAAGAGATTATCTCTCGGTGCTGCAATTATTGGTGATCCGGATATAGTTTTGCTTGATGAGCCTTTAGACAATCTTGACATTCTGGGTGAATTAGTTCTGGACAATATAATAAATCAAATCTCAGAAGGAAACAATAAGATTCTCATAATGGCATCTCACGATCTGGGTCTGCTTGAAAAATTTTGCGATGAGGTAATTATACTCATAGATGGAAAGATAGAAGAAACTGTTACAATGGATTCAGGAAATAAAAAAATAATAACACTTTCGGGTGAGGTGCAATCGAACCTGTCACTATCAAAAGAATATGAAGCCATAGGAAATGAAATTATTGTTGAATTGGGTGAAAACGAGGAAATAATTTCGCTAATCAGAGAGTTGAATTCGCTGGGGTATAAAATTAAAAAAATAAATGATTATTCGGTGTTAAAAAGAAAATATTTGGATATTTTAAAAATTAAAGGTTTGAGTATTCATCACTGAGAAGATTAAGAACTGCAGTTTTACCAAGCGCATAGTGTCCAACGTACAATATCACCGTAATAAACGAACCATCGTAACTGAAAATTGCTGACATATTACCATAATTCATTATCTGCTCCTGTCCATTGCTATATGAATATGAAGTACTTGCGTATCCGTGAATGTATAAATATTGTCCAGAACCAAGATTACCATAGTTTATGTTTCCTGTCGAAGAGTTTGCTGCGATCGCACTATTTGCTGAAGCTAAACCGTCAATTCCTACGAAAATAGTGTTAGGAATATTTGTGTTACTGAAGTTTGCTATACCAACCATAGTCATAATTGGAATGGACCCGGTAAATTGTCCATTCGGAGAAGAATAATTATATTCCCCTGCGGTATATTCTGATAATCCAATTAAAGTGAGATTTCCAATTGTATCGTTGATGAGTAGGTGCTCACTGGGAGTTGATATACCTTGTTCCAAATTATAAGCCTTTGCATATTCATTAAACATCTGCATCCCGTTACTTATACCTACAATTAGGCTCACTTCCTGAACAAATTGCATATTTGTCTGTGTTTTCACCTGTGAGTCCGTGAGAAATACATTGTTTATAATATTAGATGAAGGATTGGATAGCTTTAATATCTCTGCATTAAGCAGGCTGGTAAAATGGCTCAGACTCAAATTATCTGGCGTGAAGTAGAAGATTCCTATCATATAGGCCCCGTCCAAGCCGATTGTAATTGAAAGATTCCACAAAGTATTGTTTGTTCCAAAGGCACCCTGTGTCCATTGATAAAGATAGTTAACTCCATTTGTCAGGAATATTTTTTGACTTGTTCCACTTGAATAGTTATAAGAGTTATGAGCAGACGAATTCATGTATTCATATACATATGATGCAGAACTTGCATTATTAAATTGTATAAAGCCAAGAGCTGCAAATCCATTCCCTGAGGGTTCATACAAGTTTGCTTCAAATTGTTTAATTGTTACATTTGACGGGTTAAAATTCTGTGTACTCGTTGTCATTGGAGTAACTATATTAAACTGAGGATCGACTATTCCTCTAGCAGCAAAACTCAAATCAGCCTTATATGGACTAGAAGATGGTCCCATCATGCCGAACGAGGTTATCGATGCTGCTGATGACAAATTTGATGCAGAACCTGATGCACCAGCTCTTTGAGACCATTGACCACCCAGTGAACTATTTACAACTGACGAACTTACAACATTGGGCGCTTTTTCCTGCACATTTGAATTAAGAGTTTTTGAAGTTCCACTATTAGTTCCTGGTGTTGTAGTACTTGTTGTTGTATTTGAATTCGAGTTTGGCAATTTGATAATGCCAGATAAAACGAGACTTCCACTTACTACAACTATCAATACCACTACAATCGCTATTATAGCTCCAATTTTATTCATATTAAACGATCGAAGACGGTGGTATTAAACTTTTGATCTGCTAAGATATTTCGCATAGAGAATAATATGCATAATAAATGCAAATTCATTCTATGATAAAAATACGAAAGTTAAAATTAGAGTAAAAATACGCTATAACCTTTATTGAATATGATGTGCAAGCAGCGTTCATATTGTACTGTAAAAATTATAACCTGAAAGAAATTACCCCATCAAAGGGCTTGTAGTCTAGCGGTTATGATGTCGCTCTCACACAGCGGAGGTCGCCGGTTCAAATCCGGCCAAGCCCATCTAGAAAACCCAAGCAGTTTGTTTTGAGATGATCTGCTATAGTTCATAATCCATGAAGCAAGTGAATCCAAATAATTACAGGATATAATTTCCGTGCTGTTATAACATGGTATCATAATGGTCACTTTTAATATTTTTATACGGCAATAGTAGTAATTTATTCTTAATTTAATGATGCTGAAATTATCAAATCTTCAAGTTAGGAAAATTACTTCTACTTATAGTCAGATGTAATAATGAATTTTACAATTAAGAAATAGAAAATAATCAGACAAAATTCTAACACACAATAACAAAAGTCTTATAGGAATACTTGATATTTTAACATGAGAAACCAATTTTCAGAGTTATTTTTAAGCAAAGGTCTAAACTATGCCAAAGATGATATGCCTTTGAACAGTGCTCTTCAATTTTTTAAATTTATTCCTGATAGAGACTTAATAAATTTGGGAAAATATGTTTCAGAGGAAATGATCGAATCAGCAGATTTCATAGATCATGGATCCAAGCCCAAGCTCCAGACATGGAGCATTTTAGGTAAAAGAATCGATTATGTAAGGATATCTCCTGACCATGTAAATACTTTAAAAAAACTTCTCGGTTTCGGAGTCGTGAGCAAGAGTTCTTCTGGAGAGTTTCCCTGGCTTTATCATTTTATTTCCGGATACATAATATCAGATTCTGGCTTATTTTGCACTTTAACCTTAACAGCACAAACTGCTTACGCTATTTCCAAATATGGGGATTCTTCTTTAAAGAATCAATATTTTCCATTTTATATTGCAGGTAATGAAGGATGGCTTGGTGCAACATACTATAGTGAGATACAGGGAGGAAGCGATCTGGGAAGTAACACAACAATCGCAAAGAAAAGTGGAGCTATATGGACCCTACAAGGTTCTGATAAATATTTTGCAAGTGACGCAGGATTAGCAGATGGAGCAATTGTAACTGCCAAAGTTAAGGAGGGATATGGTGTAAGAAACATCGGTCTTTTTTTTGTGCCAGCCCTTAATTTAGAGAATAAACCTAATTATGATATTAGAAGGTTAAAGGAAAAGCTTGGGACCATTGCGGTTCCCACAGGCGAAGTGGAATTCAAAGATACAATAGCCTTCCCTCTAGGGGATCTGAATAAGGGAATATATTATGCCATGGAGGTTCTTACAATTTCAAGAATAGATGATGCGCTTGCGGCATGCGGGATTGCCAGAAAGGCGCTGTGGGAAGCATATCTGTATGCAAACGAGAGAACTTCATTCGGTAAAAAAATTATAGAACATCCTCTCCTTAGACGTGATTTTATTGAGCTTGAATCTGAACTGGAGGGATCTCTATTTCTATCTATATTTGCAGCAAAGAAATTTTCAGATTCATGTGATGAGAAACCACCATACACAGATAAGTATAATCTGGCAAGATTGCTATCGCATCTATCAAAGAACATAGCAGCAGAAACTTCTACAGCGATAACGAGGTACGCAATGGAAATATTTGGCGGTATAGGATTCTTTGAGGAATTCCCTATCGCCAAATTTCACAGAGACGCCATTGTTACCTCTATTTGGGAAGGAACCAGCAATATACAGGCTCTAGATATGCTTGAGGCAATATTGAAAAAGAAGATACATATTTCATTGTATCAGGTTCTGAATGATCTATTGGAAAATATTGATGATGAGAAAACAAGGGAAAGAGTGAGAGAATCTGTTGAAGACATGAAGAAAGAGGTGAATCTACTACTTTCACAAAGTAATGTGGAGCTTTATTCCAAGGACATTTTGAATATGATGGGTCATATGGTTGCCTCAACACTGATGTTTTGTATATCTTATTCAACTGATAATCAAGGGGATAGGCAAAGTCTTTTGAATATGGCTGAGGTTTATTACCTGAGAAATGTTCTGAAGAAAGGTAAATTACCTGAAGAGCTCATATCTAATGCTGATTTTTTGAAATGGATGGAGAGGGGTAATTAAATGTTGCAAATCATTTCATTTTAACAATAAGATGTTTCATTCATTTAGGTTTTATTATTCCACCTGAAGGGATTCCAGGGTCCTTTTGCCGGAATATAATCGAGTATATTCCAAGACCACTGTTGGTTCTCTTGTTTGGTTCTTTGATTCTCAGGAAAAGGAGCGATGAAAGAAATCTTCCCGCGAACACTATGACATATGAAAAAATGAGTGCTTCACGAAGTGGATATAAGGTAATGAAAAAACTTAGCATGTATCCACCGATAAGAGCACCAACAAAGTATATCCCGCCATTTATCCCATTGATCAGTGACATATATTCCGCCTTCTGGTTTACCGGTACAATATCCATCATATAAGATACCATAACAGTGCTTTGAATAGCTCCAACAAAACCACTGTATACCTCGAGAAGAAGAAACTCCCTAAAATTTATAAAAAAGGCATACATAATTGGTATAAGACAAAGCATAACCCTGTTGAGAAATATGAGTGGCACCCGGTCAATCCTATCAACAAGCCTTCCTAAAACAAATTGCCCTGCAATGCTGGAGAGAAGAGAAACCACAGTCAGGAGGCCGATAGTTGCAAGTGAAAAATTCATAATTGAAACAACTGTGATGGGAAACATTGGCCATGCCATTGACCAGAACAGAGATTGAACATTTGTGGCTGTAAAATATCTGTAGAATATAGAATTTTTCTTCATTTCGCGGAATGTATTTCTAATTTTAGACGAAATTTTAGGTGCTGATTTTACCTCATTGAATTTGTATGCGATAATTGCGGACGCAACATATGATGCAGATGCTGCTGCGAAGGGAATGAGAATATCTGAAGAGACATCGCCGCTAAAAAATATTATCATAACCAGAACTGCAATGATCGTGCCAATTGAGGCTATATTATTTATTCTGGATAGAAAATGGCCTCTGCCTTGAGAGGAAATATTGTCCGCGATTAGAGAATACCAGTTAATAGCTATCATAGCCCCAAACAGTGATAAAAGGGCATAAGTGAGAATAAGAACAACAGGAGATGTGATAAACGCCATGTATAACCACAAAATTGCACTGGCAATGCTGGCTATTATGATGAATGGTGCTCTCTTTCCTACCCTGTCGCTAAGCCTTCCCCAGATAAGTTGACCTGAATTGCTTATGGCATTGGATGTAGATTGCAACCACCCCATATCCACAGCAGTTGCACCTATGAAAACACCATACACACCTACAAAAGTTGCAGCTGCTGAAGCCCCCGCGGCTATGATAAATGAACGCAGAGCCATAAGAACTTCGTTTTTCATTTAATCAGATTTTGCCAGTATGTTGAAGAGGAAATTAAATTTTATCTCTGAAATTCCCATTCACACACTTCCTAAAACAAATCCCCTAAATCTTTTCAACTTTGAAAAATCTTTCAAAAATACTCAGCATTGAGGGGAAATAGAATGTTCTGATGATGAATGTATCAATAAGCAGTGAAATAACAAAGGAAAGCCCCAGTTCCTCAAGGAATGAAATTGGAATGAAAGCCAGTGAGCCCAACGAAATGGAAAGTATAAGACCAAGTGAAGTAACAACTTTCCCCGAGCCGACCATTCCTATTTTTACACCGTCATCGTGACTTCTATTCCTTGATTCCTCCCTTATCCTAGAAATTAAAAAGACTGTATAGTCATTCCCAATTGAGAAAAGAATTATAAAGAGAATTATGGGTATGAGATATATCAAAGCTTCATGTAATATGAAATTAGAAATAACCCATAAGATGAAAGTGCTCCAGGAAACACTGAAAAACACTCCAGATAGTGATATTATTGGGTATCTTAACTTTCTGAATGAGATGAATAGGATGACAAAAATCGCTGAAACTATCAATATTTCGAGTTCTCCATATACAACTGAATTTTGATTCTTTTCATCAATAATAGTTGAAGTTAAACCACCAACAATAAGAGTGCGATTATCTCTTAGACTTTGAACTAAATTTATTGCATTAGTGGAATAAGGGTCATAGCTGGTAAAAATAGTATAATAAACATATTTTCCATTATCAATTATATATTGCGAATTAGTGGAAGAGATAACCATGGCGGTGCCGTTTGAATAAGGACCTATTACCTCACTAATTCCGTTCGTAGATAAGAAAGTTCCAGTCAGATGCATAAGATCAGTATTTCCCAATTTATTCAGGTTTCCATCAACATAGAAGGAAGAGGTTGGAACTATAACAATTACCGGATAGATTTGACTTGCCCCAAAATTAGAATTTATTGAATTGATGGCCTTTACAGATGATATAGACGAAGGAAGCCCTGTCTCAAAGTTGTATGTTGTTGGAACATTAAGGAAGAAATATCCGGCCGGAACACCAAGAAGTATTATTACAAGAGCAACAAGGAACTTATGTTTAATTGAAAAATTACTTGTTTTATAAAATAGAGAGTTTTCTCTATAACTCTTCTCATATGGCACCATTCCCTTCTTCATTATGAGATTCTTCCTGAAGACATACATTATGGATGAAAGGAGTGTTGTCATAAGGAGAACTGTAAATATTATGGACATCATCAATACGAAACCCCACGATTTAAATTGAGGCAATAAGGAAAACATTCCAAGGGTGGCAGCAACGGTTATTCCACTAATGACAATGGATTTTCCTGCCCTTTCTATGGCCAATTCCATAGCAGTAGTTTCATCCTTTCCCTCCCTCAGTTCCTGCCTGTATCTGGCAATCATAAAAACCAGATAGTCCGTAGAAATGCCTAATATAACTGCGGTTAAGGTATATGTTACAACGTAGTCTACATGCCCTATTAAGAAACCTGTTATGAATATGGAGGTGTATCCCAGTAATGTTGCTATACCCACGAAGAAAATAGAAAGAATAGCAGCTCTGTATGATACAAGAGTGATAAATACAGCAATTATGAGGAATATGAAAATGAGACCAAATGCGGCCCCTGAGGATGAAGTTAGTTGAGAAGTCTGGTAAGATATGGCTCCGTTTCCTGTTATGGAAGCCGTCGAGCCGAAATATTCATTAGAGATTGAAACTATGGACTTATAATCAACTTCTGACGGAGAAGAGCCATTTTTATATTCAAAACCTGATTTAACATTAAATCCTATTGTTATGAGAAATATCTTATGATTGGGGCTTACCAGTCCTGAAATTAATTCATATGGTGAATTAAGCAGATCAAAGTGTTCAACATAACCGACACCGGGATTGTAAAAATTAACTTCAGAATATATCATTTCCCATGTCAAGGAATATCCTTTCCCAGCGAGATAAAATGATTCAGTTTCAGTCAGGACAATAGATTCCTGGAAGTTTGTAATATTCTCATTTTTGAGGATATAATCTGTATATGGATTCTGAATAAAATAGCTGTTGGAGGAGGCAGAGTGATTAACTGCCTTTAGTATGTTTGAAAGAGGCGAAATATTGTAGTTATATGAATTATTGAGGTAATAGCTGAAATTCTGTTCAAAAATGGATCCATTGAAACCAGCTTTCAACTCAGATGTCCAGATAGTTGATGAGGAAAACCCTGTTTGTCCCCATAATTTATAAAATAAAGCAGGAAACAAAAATAATTTTTGGGAAGTGGAATTTATTTCATTATAATTATTCTTTATCAGAGGTGTAAAAGATGAATAAACTCTGTTTATGTAGCCGGCATATTGAGAAAACGGGGAGACAGAAGAACTGTAATTCAGAAGATTTGAATGTGAAAGTTTTGATTGAAACGCAAGAACATTTGTTGCCATTGTGAAATTATCAAAAGGATTTCCAGTAACAACTACGGTTAACGATTCATTCAGGGAACTGACATTTTCCATTATGCAGGCAGCTTCACCAGATTCTGTACCGGAGCCGGAAACGTTTGAATTTCTATAATCCACGTAATGACCATAGTTCAGGAAAGCAGGTATTGACAGAAGGAAAACAGCAATCCATATCAACGCAATGATCTTAGGATACTTAACAGGAACTTTGGATAATTTCACAAGGTTCGATAAATTTTAATTAATAAATTATTTGTAAAAAAAAATTTTATGAAATGTTTTTGAGATTCATAACTTTTGAAAACTGGAAACTTTATGTATAGCAATGGGTTAAGAAGCGAATGGATCTGGTTGATAAGAGAATTCTGTTTGCCCTTCTAAAAGACGCAAGGACTCCACAGAGACAAATTGCCAGTAGAATAGGAATTTCTGCGCAGACCCTTAATTACAGAATGGGAAAAATGCTGGATGATGGAATTATTAAAAATTTCATTGTTATGGAGTCACCTTTTTTGACGGGAAAGGTAGAGGGATTCGCAGCATTTGTCTCTGAAAGAGAAAACAGTGGAAGATCCAGAGCTAAAATCAAATGTCTTGAAAAGATTACCCTTTATGGGTTTGAAGGTGAGAATGAGGCTGAAATAAATAATCAGATATCAAAGGCTGCAGAAGAACTTGGCAATCCAGTGATGAGATATTTTCCAAAGTCTATTTCCTACAATCAAAATTCCAGGGCTATTGATCGCGAAATAATTAACCAGCTTAGAAAAGACCCAAGGGCAAACCTTTCAGACATAGCAAAGGGCATTGATGCCCCATTGATGAGAGTAAAGTGGCGCTACAATATTATGAAGAAGAATAATCTTCTTAACGTTACCGTTAAGGTTGACCTTTCAAAGACGGACGTTGTTCTTTTTAGTATCTTTTCCGGGAACAAAGAAAATATCAGAAAAGCACTTCTTGAAAGTACCATATTCTCAATCACTGATTCGAATTATGGGGTATTCATATGTTTTTCAGAGAATATGGTAAATGCAAAAGAGATGATAAATAAGGTAAGAAGTATGGAAGAAAAATCTGAAGTGATGGTAATTTATGACTACGACTTCTTTTCCGGGTGAGCACCAGTTATATGAATATCATTTCCTGACCTCATAAATGAACAAAATCCAGCAGCGAGAAGTATAACCGCAGAAGCTATGAAAGCGTACCTTAAGCCTCCCATGAATGCTATAAACTGGGCAGAATTCAGGGCACCATCCCCAAGAAATATCTCATATGAAACATACCTTGGAACAGTTAATGAAGCCACAGAGATTGTTATGACAAAGCTTAGAAGCGTTCCTATGTTTGCCAGAGTTCTCTGTAAACCCGAAGTTGATCCAAATGCTTTTGCCTGCGCAGCAGCCATCACGGCCTTATTGTTAGAGGGCCAGAACATTGAACCTCCAACCCCGGCTATGAGCGATCCGGTTATAACCTGATAATATGAGGAAGTGCTGTTAAGCTGCGTATATATGATAACTGCCATAATCATTAGAAATATGCCTAAAGTGGCCATGGTTCTTGATCCAAATCTATCAGTAACCTTTCCCATTTTAGGAGAAAGGAAACTTGCAATTACGTAACCAGGCACCAAAATCAGGGCAGCATAGAGCGGAGAAAGTCCCCTCACACCCTGTAGATATAATATCAGCAGAAAGACCACCGAAAGGTATCCGGTAGCCTGGAGAAATGTGGCCATCAGAGATAGGCTAAGGTATTTAGATTTAAATGCTCCCAGGTCAATTATGGGATTTTTACTCTTTGTTTCTATTACAAGGAATGCTACAAATGAAATTATCCCGATTGCAAGATAGGTTAAAATAGTGGACTTTCCAGCCCCTGATGCTACATCTACTCCAGAATATGACAGCGAGAATAGCGATATGGCAAGAGCAGCAATTCCAGGAAAATCGAAAACATGCTTCACTTTTTTTGAATCTCTGATGTATTTCACGCTAAAAATAAATGCAACGAGACCAATGGGGGCATTTATGAGAAAGATATAGTTCCATGATAGATAGTAAGTAATCACTCCTCCAAGAACAATTCCAAGAGTTCCTCCTATATTCCAGCCGAGGGTGGTGTATCCAAAGGCCTTTCCCCTGATTTTTGGGTTAAACGTGTCAGCAACTATGGCTCCTGAGTTTGCCTGCATCATTGAAGCACCAAAAGCCTGAACACCCCTCATTGAAATAAGTACGGAAATGTTAGGTGAAAGTCCGCATATAACCGAAGCAACTGTGAACAATGCAATTCCTGCAGAAAATATCCTTCCTCTTCCCAGAGAATCACCAACTGATCCCAATTGTGTAGTAAAAATGGCTACTACCATTAAATAAATCAGGATGACCCATATGGAAGAGGAGAAATTTGTCAAAAGAGCTCCATTGATTTTAGGTAAAGCCAGAAGAACAATGGTCGAATCAACCGCAGACATCATTGTTCCAATGATCAGGACCATCAGTATGATATTCCTGTGAGATGTTTCAGATTCCTGCATTTTCATTAATTTCTATTTCATATTTTATTATGATGTCAATTTTGATCAAAATAATTTGTGGAAATTTGGTTTTTGAGACGGTATTTATCAAGCATTCATAATTGCTGCCCTAGCAGCAGAAAGCCTTGCAACAGGAATTCTGAACGGCGAAGCGGAAACATAGTCAAGGCCTATTTTATGGCAAAACTCAACAGTCTCCGGATCTCCACCCTGTTCTCCGCAGATACCAATTTCAAGTTTAGGCTGCCCTCTCCTGCCTTTTTCAACAGCCATTTTCATTAGCTCTCCAACGCCCTCAAAGTCCACAGTCCTGAAAGGATCTCCGGGGAGGATATTATTATCAAGGTATTTGGACATAAACTTTCCCTCTGCATCGTCTCTCGAATATCCAAAAGTCATTTGAGTCAGATCGTTTGTGCCGAAGGAGAAGAAATCTGCAAACTTTGAAATTTTGTCTGCAGTGACACATGCTCTTGGTATTTCGATCATTGTACCGAATTTGTATGTAATCTTTTCATGACCCTCAATTGATTGGACAACCTTTTCCAGTCTTTCTCTGAGTATCTCAAGTTCCCTGCTCTCTCCAACGAGCGGTATCATTATTTCAGGTAATATCTTCTTTCCTTCATCTGATACATTAATGGCTGCCTTTATTATTGCATTAACCTGCATTTCGTAGATCTCAGGATAGCTGATTCCAAGCCTGCATCCTCTGAAACCAAGCATTGGGTTGAATTCTTCAAGGGACTTTATTACCTGATATATCTTGTTCTTCTCACTTAACACTGCAACGGCATCGTCAATTTCCTTTGGATCTCTCATTGAAGAAAGTCTCATTTTCAGGGAAAAAACTTCATTCATTATCTCTTCCTTATCGGGAAGAAACTCATGCAGTGGGGGGTCGAGAAGCCTTATTATAACCGGGAAACCTTCCATAGTTTTAAAAAACTCGGTAAAATCTGATATCTGCATGGGAAGAAGCTTTGAGAGATAAAATTGCCTGTCCTCCCTCGTCTTGGACATGATCATAGCTCTCATTATGTCTATTCTCCCGTCACCGAGAAACATCCTTTCTGTCCTTGCAAGCCCTATGCCCTCTCCTCCATTATTTCTTGCAAGTCTAGCTTCCTCTGGAGTATTTGCATTTGCTCTGATGCCAAGCTTCCTGAATTCATCGGCCCATTTCAGGAGAAGATCAGTATCGTTCCCCACTGATGGCTTTTCCAGATCCGTAACGCCTATGATGAACTCGCCATTGGTTCCATCAACGGTTATGATATCCCCCTCTCTGAGCACTATACCCTGACAGGTTAAAGTTCCATCTCTCACATTAACTGTAATATTTTCTGCCCCAACTACTGCAGGTTTACCCATGGCTCTTGCTACCACTGCGGCGTGAGAGGTCATACCACCCTTCTGGGTAAGGAATCCTTCAGAAGCTGACATGCCTCTGACATCATCAGCAGTTGTTTCAGGACGAACCAGTATAATCTTTTTTTTCTGTTTGGCCAGTTCAACGGCTCTGTCAGATGAAAATACAATGGAGCCCACAGCTGCTCCCGGGGATGCCGCCAGACCTGTTCCCAATACTTTTTCCTTACCGGTTTTCTTAACCTGGTAATGGAAAAGCGTATCTAGAGTGTTTGGAGTAATTCTAAGTAGCGCCTCCCTTTTATCAATTACTCCTTCCTTAACGAGATCTGTAGCCACTCTCACGGCACATCTTGAACTTCTCTTTGCATTTCTTGTCTGGAGTAGATAAAATTTACCCTTCTCTATGGTAAATTCAATATCCTGCATATCCTTATAGTGGAGTTCAAGTTTTTTTGCTGAAGTTATGAGATCATTATACGCCCTGGGCATGAATTTTTCAAGATCTGAAATTTTCTTGGGAGTTCTAATTCCTGCAACGACATCTTCGCCCTGTGCATTCTCAAGATATTCTCCAAACATTCCCGGTTCTCCAGTGTTTGGATCCCTTGTAAAAGCAACTCCTGTGGCTGAGTCAGTCCCCATATTTCCAAAAACCATTGACACAATATTTACTGCAGTACCTAAGCTGTTGTCTATTCCGTTGATTTCCCTGTATGCTTTTGCCCTTTCTGAATTCCATGATAAAAAAACTGCTTTTATTGACATATTAAGTTGTTCTCTTACATCCTCAGGGAATTTCTTACTGTTCTTTCTATAAACATCATCAAAATCATGTATGAGAATTTCCATATCAACTTCATCAAGCTCTACATCGAACTTCTTTCCTTTCTTTATTTTCAGAGCTTCTATGGCATCCTCAAATTCTTCATGAGGAATTCCCAAAACTACCGTGCCGAACATCTGTTTTAACCTTCTAAAGGAATCGTAGGCAAATCTGCGGTTTCCTGTTTTTGTGCTCAATCCAGCAATGGTTTCACTGTTTAAACCCACATTCAGGATTGTATCCATCATTCCCGGCATGCTTATTGGAGCACCGGATCTAACGGATACCAGGAGAGGATTTTTGGTATCTCCAAACGTCTTTCCTGTTTCTTTTTCCAACCTTGCAAGAGCTTCTTCATATTGCTTAACCATGCCCTCTGGAAACTTCTGATTTTTCTGAAATGAAATGCATGCTTCAGTGGTAATTGTGAAACCAGGAGGTACCTGAAGACCGATCTTTCTCATTTCAGCCAGACCGGCGCCTTTTCCTCCAAGAAGATTAACCATTTCCTTGCTTCCTTCTGAAAAATCATAAACGTACTTTTTTTGAGCAGTCACATGAAATTCATAGCGATCAGTAATTAAATTTTTACTATTTCTTCTCTTAAATCGGAGCAGTATAATATGAATGTATTACGAGAAACGTATTTACATATTTTTCAGGCAAACATTTTGATTTATTGTTGCATAAGGCTTTAATATGAAAAGGGACATCGTAGAAACAAGGCATGGAGAAATATCATTTTTAGATAGAGAGGGGCAGATTCCCGTAGTGCTTCTTCATGGTCTGGGAGGAATGGGTAACGTCTTTTTCAAACTTTCAGGATGCATTCCGAAAAAATACAGGCTCATATTCCCGGATCTTCTGGGTCATGGGCATTCAAAATCCAGTTCAAGGGATATTACCGTTCAAATGCAGAGGGAGTCAATGGAAGATTTTATCAGAAATCTCAATTTGAAGAATCCTGTAATAGGTGGACATTCATATGGCGGTTGGGTGTCACTAAACTATGCAACCGCACATGAAGATATTTCAGGCTTGATATTAATTGGGAGCGCTGGAACCAATCCCACTCTTGCAACAGCAGGAGAAACAGAAATTGAAAAATTTTTGGATCAGGTTGTTGCTGTGAACAGAAACAATGACAGAGCTACAATGAGAAATATTATACTGAATAACAATAAAGAAGAGGTTAAAATCGGAGATAATCTCTTAAAGAAAATTAATATACCAACCCTTATTCTATGGGGTTCTGATGACCCAAGAATACCCGTAGATTATGGTGTTAAATTATCAAAGGAAATCAAAAATTCAAAATTGGAAATTATTCCTGGTGGAGGACACAATATTCACTACAGTCACTATGAAGAGGTCTGTAAGAGTATTAGCGATTTTTTGGAATCGATATCTCAGTGATAATAAAACGCTATGAATTTCCTGTGCTTTGAAAGTCTCGTTCTGGAAATTGTTACATTCGCATGTGTCTCTAATAGATAAGCGAAGGAAATCATCTCTCCAATCCGGGGAAACATAATCGATTGACTCGTTATTATTTTTTAAAGCTAATGAACGCAATCTCAAACTGAATGTTGCTTCCAAGAGTGCCTTAATAGATGCAAACCATATGTGAGGTGAAGAATTTGAAGATCTTTTAAAGAAGGAAATCTAAGTGCCTGCATATCATGGATGAAGACAATTAACTGAACCTGTTCCCGTGATATCTGAGAAAAGATCACGAAATTATGATTGGTAATTCAAAGGGCAATCTTATTTTTTCATAAAAAGATCATAAGAACCAGGGTCATCTTCCAGCCTTTTTTTTCTCATTTCTCTGGTTGATTCCCATTGAAATTTTACAAAGAGATTTGAGGTTTGAGTTGCTGTTGTTATACTTAGTTTAGCACCAAACTTATAAGGAAATGGGAAGGAAGAAATTGATTCTCCCATGAAAAAGTCAGATGATGAATTCACGGATACAACTCCAACTCTGTTTTCTAATGATCTTGTTTTAACATAGAGATGCCACATATCATGAAAATTTTCTGCTATGAGAGCTGGATTTATTATGAGGTCGCATCCCCTGAGTGCCAGTATTCTTGAATAGTAAGGGAAATCAATGTCATAGCAGATGGCTATTCCAATCTTAATATCATTATACTGGAAGACATTAATCTCCTTTCCACCGCTCACTTTTAATTTTTCATTGAGAAAGGGTGATATTTTTTCCTGCCACCCCATAATTTTTCCATTGAGGATAAACGGCGAACTGTTTGTAACTTTACCTTCACTCTCAATAAGGAAAGAGCCTGGAACCATGCATAAGTTATTGTCTCTGGATATCTGGAGCAACCTTTCCAGAATAAATGAAAAGTTTTCATCATCTTTATTTATGACGTCAGAAATCCACCGCTCTGGAAATGCCATAACGACATCATGGAGTCCCTCGAACTCCTTCAAAGTATTCTCGAGAAGATTCAAAGAGTCTTTTTGCTGCACAACCGGAAGCTGTATTCCCAATATCGAAATGTTTTTCATCGTTCAATTTCCTCTTGAATTATTCTTATCAATTTTTCGGCCATGGAACTTTTTGTCATCAAATCTTCCCCCTGATCCCGTCCTTTTACAATATATCTATATGTTCCAGATTGAGACCCAATTACATTATCTTCAATGTAATTGACAACAGCAATTTCGTCATTTTCTGCAGTTATATCCTTATCTCTATGGGTGAGTTTGAAACTGACTACTGGAATCCTGAACTGCTCTTTCACGATGGCTTTTAATTTTTTTGCGGGTTTAAGCGCAAGGGAAAGACTCCTGGAACTGTCAATCTTCTTCGTTGAAGCATCATACTCATAGTCCGATAAAGCGGCTGAAACTATAACACAGTCATAGTGGTTATTCTTTAATTCATCAATGGTTTTATTATAGAAATCTCTGTTAAGAAAGCATGATAACAGATTTATATAATTCGGAAAGTGTTCCGACGCATTACCTATGACAGTTATTTTGTTAAAACCAGATCTGAACGCCCATCGGGAAATCCAAATTCCTGTAATTCCTGAACTTCTATTTGTGATTGATCTTACAGGATCTATGGGCAATTCACTCCTTCCACTTATGATAAGTATGTTTTTTCCACTCTTTTTTGCCCCTGATCTTATTATCGTATCTATTATTTCTTCGGACCCCTGTATTTTTGCCTTTCCATCTTCAATAATTGGATAAACTATGGTAACTCCTGCATGCCTGAGTTTTTCTATGTTTTGACTTATGATACTGTTTGTGTACATATCAAGATGCATTGCAGGCACGATTACTATTCTGATGCCGTGACCCAGGGCGTAAGCAAACATTGTATCAATGATTCCGTCCGCAACACCCGATGCAAATTTCCCTATCTGATCATATGTAGCAGGGCATATAAGAAGGACTTTCCTTCCAGGTTCATTCTCAAAAATTTTAATGTGTTCCATATTTCCAGAGAGGCTGTCGAGAACATCATTTTCTGCTGCCCATTGAATTGTGGTTTTAGTGATAAGCGTTTGGGAATTCTGGCTCATCACCGGTAAAACAGAAGCTCCAGCATCTCTAAGGTCCCTAATAATGTCCGGAACGCGATATATTGAAATGCTTGCTCCCATTGCAAAGACAACAGTTTCTCCAAGCAATGGTTTCTCTCCACTGGAGATCTCACTTTCGCTCATGCTTTCACCTGAACACTGACCATATGCCGCTTCCCTTTGAGCACAATTCCCCCTTCCCATCAAATAGTTCCATAGTGGCAAAAGCAGTTCTTGTTCCCATTCTTTCAACCCTTGATGATATTTCAATGGGTCCATTGTTTACCTGTCTCATAAACAGAATATTCAGTTCAATGGTTACACTGTTAATTATATCCGCCGCGGTAAAAATAGCAATACCACCACAGAGGTCAAAAAGGCTGGAAATAGCCCCCCCATGCATTATACCTCCAGGTCTCATGATCTTCTCATTGAATTCAACAAGAATAGAAGCTTTCCCCGCTTCAGCTGATTTTAGAGAAAGATCCAGGTGAGCAAGAAAACCGTCAAGCTGAAGGATTCTCTGAAAAAATTCTTCATTATCCATGTAGTGGGAATTCATACTGCATAAAATACCTTTTATATGAAATAAAGAGTGATAAAATTATGAGAGAAAAAAATCGCTAAAAAACTATGATTATTTTAATTGTAAAACTATCATGGACTATGATCAAAATCGGAAACAATGTTGTGTTAGCTCCGACTGCAGTCTTACTTGGAGATGTTGAGCTTGAAGATGGAGTATCAGTATTTGACAATGCAGTTCTAAGGGGAGATTTGAACAGTATCAGGATCGGAGAGAACAGTAATATCCAGGATAATGTTACAATACATACAGAAAGGGAAAATTCAGTAATTGTGGGGAGAAATGTTTCCATTGGACATAATGCGGTTGTTCATGGGGCAATGGTGGATGATAATGTAATTATTGGAATGGGCTCTGTAATCCTCAATGGATCACACATTGCCTCGGGGTGCATTGTTGGAGCAGGAGCTGTGGTAAAGGAAAATTTTACCTGCCCCATTAATTCCATCATTGCCGGTATACCTGCAACTGTAAAGAGAATAGGGGAAGATATTGCGTTAATGGCGGAAAGCAACGGGAAAGGATATCAGATACTGAGAGACAGATATATTAAAGGGGAATACGAGAGAAAAACTGGTAAAGATTTAATGAACGATAAAAAATGAAGCATTGGTTAAAATTAAAATTTATCCGATTGGATTTGGTTTGAATCTTTCTTTTACCTCTTCTATTTCATGAACCACAGTTGACTTGAACTTAGGGAATTCTTCCGGGGTTTTAGGGTATTTCTCATAAATGTCGTTCAGTTCCTTCATTTTCTTTACTGTATATATCAAATTGGAGAATGCTGTGATGTTCCTTGCACCTTTCAGGATCATTTTGAACTTCTGGGCCATGGATAATTCCGGGATCAAACCAACAGTCAGGTCAGATGCCTCTTCATTTGTCAGGAATGATTTCATTCCATAGTTAAGTATGGAATTGTTCAATGACTGTAAATATATTCTGAATGCCTCCATTCCAGCCATTTTCTTTCCGTAGAGCTCATTGTATTCAAGATTATAGCTCCATAAATTTTTCATGGATACATCTCCTTCCTGTACTGCCCTTGCAGAATGTTTTCCACAGATTATGCCTGAGATAAGAGCCGGTCCGATTCCGCCTGCACTGATTGGATTCGGCATAACCATACTGTCACCGGCACCCATATATCCATTAAATACCAGACTCTCCATCTGTCTTCTTACAGGCACAGACCACGATCCCTTTCCATTACCGTCTTTATCATATAGTTTCAGATCTTTAAAAACAGGTAGCATTTTGACATAATTGTCAATGAGAGATTGAAGGTTATCTGACTTTCCAAGTGCCTTATTTCTAATGTCAAGGCTCCTTTTCTGCACTCCCAATCCAATGTTGACTCTGTTTCCGGATCTGGGAAAAACCCATCCATAGCCTCCTGGCGCAATTTCATTATTAAGATGTATTAGGGCATATTTTCTGTCATAATATCTTTCATCCTCGTGATCAAGAGATTCAAATTCAAAAATATATCTCCCTGTGCTTTCAATATCATCTATATCAATGGTTCTATCCACATAAGGATTTTCTGGAAGCTTTCTTCTTATTACTGTTGAAACTCCAAGACAGTCTATAACTATCTTTGATTTAAATATCTTTTTCTCGCCACCTTTTGATCTGCCGGAAATTCCGGTGATTACATTGTTTTCTGCAAGTGGGCCATCCACTTCAAATTCAGGAATGTATTCAACTCCACTCTTCTTTGCTATCTGAAGCAGTTTTCTCTCAAATTCCGGTCTATCGAGAGAATACCCAACACCATCAAAAGGATATTTTGAAGAAAGATCGGGCGATAGAGCCAGCACTCCAGCAACCTGCTGATCAAGTTCCGGGTGTGAAAATGTCACGCCGGTATTCTTCTGGAGAAAGTCAATATGACTTCCGGCTACGGCATCACCGCACGTCCATCCCCATACAGTTTTCTTTCCCACGGATTCTTCTTTGTTTCTATCCACGAGCAAAACTGATGCCCCTCCTCTGGCCGCCATGGCCGCGGCCAAACTACCCGACATCCCTGCTCCTGCGACAATTACATCATAATCATTAGAGCTTGTCATATGTACCAATTTCCAAAGTGTATAATCTATTTAGTTTAAATGTTTTTAGTTCGTTTAAGAACAAAATACCCATTGAATAGCAATATTATGATAAGCGGAAATGCATAACCCTTAATATGGAACTGTCAGTAAAAGATATAATGACCGAAAACCCAATCATTTTCAAAGTTCCAGGAACATTGTCTGAGGCGGTCGATGCTCTTGTAAGGAACAATATAACCGGTATGCCTGTTGCGGATTCAAATGGGATTTTCGCCGGTGTTATAACACGCAGGGACATATTCAACAATCCAAACGAAATTCAGGCTGCAATGGTAATGAGGAAGGCAAAAACTGTCAACCCCGAAGATTCAATTGAGTTCGCAGCCAGAGAGATGATACGGCAGAGAAGAAGACATATTACTGTTACTGACGATTCAAACAAAGTATGTGGAATACTAACACCTCAGAACTTTCTTGGAATTATATCGGAACGGTTTCCAAATGTTGGTATTAAACATTTAAGCCTGGGAATTACGTTCCCGATGTGGGAAAAAACACCGCTTTCAGTTGCGTATTATACCATGAGGTACAGCGGTACATTTGCAAACCCCATAATTGATATGGAGGGAACATTCAAAGGGCTAATCACAGACAGAGACTTATTCGATAAAATTGATATCATTTCAAATATTAACAGAACCAATCCGGGAAGCGATCTTGATGAAGATCCCTGGACATGGGGAGGGATCAGGAATATGGGCTCATACTTCATAGAGAGAAACCAGATAAAACTGCCACAGGAAACCGTAGAGAGTATATTAATAAGGGACCCGGTTGTTGCATATTCCAACGAGAAGATTGGATCAATCGCAGGTAAGATGAGTGCGGGTAATTTTAATCACTTACCTGTTCTCGATGGTCCTGGAAGATTATCAGGAATGCTTTATGACCTTGATTTGATGGGGGTATTCGATGTCAAACTTTGATGAAATTATTGAAATCTGTAAAAGAAGGGGATTTTTCTGGCCTTCATTTCAAATTTATGGAGGGTCAGCAGGATTGTATGATTATGCACCTCTTGGGACAATTTTGAAGGAGAATGTATACAAGATCTGGATGGAGGAATATCTGAAAATAGGAGCAATTCCGTACGACTCACCGTCCATAACCCCGGAAGCTGTTTTCAGGGCTTCGGGACACCTGCAGAGGTTTGCAGACCTTGCCACAACATGTGAACAATGCAAATCAAGCTATAAAGTGGAATCATTACTGTCCAGTCAGGGGATAAACCTAGTGCCAATAAACGAGGAACAGGCTGCTTCACTTCTCACGGATAACAGGATCCGTTGCCCAAAATGCGGGACTTTCCTCAAAAAAGCCTACAATTTCAACCTCATGTTTCAGATATCCTCAAACAGTGGTGAAAAACTATACCTGAGGCCGGAAACAGCACAGGGCATCTTCGTGAATTTCAAACTTCTGGTCACCTATAACAGGGGAAAATTGCCCATGATTGTAATTCAGAGAGGAAAAGGGTTCAGGAATGAAATTTCTCCAAGGCAGGCAATCATAAGGCAGAGGGAATTCAACATGGCAGAGGTTGAGGTGTTCATGGACCCCGCAGATAAAACATCATTTTATCCATACAAAGGGGAGGAAATAGTACTCCTTAGCAACGACGGCAGAGAAAATAAAGTGGACATTGAAAAGGCGTTTTCAGACGGAATCATTGGAACACCGGAACATGCCTATTTCATGGAAATAACATTAAGAATTGCATTGAAATTGGGAATAGAGAGAAACAGGCTCAGATTCAGGCAACATCGCAAAGACGAACTTGCGCATTATTCTTCAGACTGCTGGGATCTCGAGTTCAAACTTGACGGAGACTGGGTCGAAATAGTTGGTATATCAGACCGGGGACAGTTTGATGTGAAGAACCACCAGAATTCTTCAGGTCAGAACATGAGCACAGGAGAACAGGGAGATATCATACCGAAGGTACTTGAACCGGCCTACGGGATAGACAGGATGATTATGGCAATTCTCTCCTCATCATACAATAAGAGAGATAGCGGGTATAAGGTTCTCTCTCTGAAGGAGGAGATATCACCATATGTACTGGCAATATTGCCTCTTCAGAAGAAGGATGGACTCACAGAAAAGGCACAGGAACTTTTCAACACAATGAGGCAGTTTGAACCCAGAATTCTTTTCGACGACAGTGGTTCCATTGGACGAAGATATTCAAGACAGGATGAAATTGGAACTCCATATTGCATAACGGTGGATTATGATACGCTTTCAAGAAGCGTTGTCACAATTAGAGAAAGGGATTCTCAAAAACAGATAAAAGAGGTTCCCATATCATCGTTGACTGATGGCAGCGCTTTTCTGAATAATGATATCTTAGGCAGGTTCAAACAAGGTCTACAATAAGAAGGTTTAACATTCAGGAAAAACCGCTGACATGAACTCCCGCCATTAAATCTCATTTTTGAAGATTAGATATCATATCTCTGATCATTTCACGTATGGTAAATCTTGCCTTGAAACCCCAATCTTTCACCCCATCTGAGCAGTCAAGGCTTCTTGGCCATGATTCTGCAATCTTCTGTCTGCTGTCTGGTTTATATTTAACTTTGAAAGCAGGAACGAATTCCCTGATCGCTTCAGCCAGCTCGCCCGGAGAAAATGAAAATGCTGAAATGTTGTATTCTCCGCGATATCTCAAATTTTTTAGGGGAGCATCAAAAAGCCTCATGGTATTTTCCATGGCATCCGGCATGTACATCATCGGAAGAACTGCATCTTCTTTCAGATAGCAGGTATAATCCATACCCCTTGCAGCATGAATTATCATATCAACTGCGTAATCAGTTGTTCCTGCTGTGGGCGGTGTTTTATAGCTCAGAAGACCAGGATACCTTATTCCCCTTACATCAAGGTGACTGCGCTCAAAATAATATTGCATAAGATATTCTGCTGTAAATTTTGAGATACCATACATTGTTCTGGGTCTTGACGAATTTAATATCGGGGTATTATCCTTTTGAGCCTCCGGTCCAAAGACGCCGATTGTGGATGGTATAAACACTTTATCCACTCCAAGCTCTGCAGATGCAGCTAAAACATTATGGGTTCCATTCATGTTAACATCAAAGGCAAGTTTTGGGTTTTCTTCACCTTTGGCTGAAAGAATCGAGGCAAGATGAAATATATATTTTATGTCTTTTTCCTTAATTATTTGCTTAAGCAAATCATAGTTTCTCACATCAAGAATAATTTTTTCATAGTCATCTGAAATCTTATCCAGTCCGTTAATGTCAGAAACAACTATATCATTTGATGAGAATTTCTTTTCAAGTTCCAATAACAGTTCTCCGCCAACCTGACCTGCGGAACCGGTCATAAGTATTTTAGACACATCAGGTAATCAATATACTATTAAAATAGTCAGCGATAGTCATTTCGCAAAGTAAAATTATAAAGCCTGCAGACATATGACATTATGGTAAATTTAAGTTGGGTAGATGATGAAATCGCATCTTTGAAATCTTCAGGAAGGTACGTGCCAATAAGAGTACTTGAAAGCCCGCAGGGGGCATGGGTTAAGATAGAGGGCAGGAAGATGCTCAACATGTGTTCCAATAATTATCTCGGCCTTGCAAATCATCCGGAAGTAAAGAAGGCAGCCATAGACGCAATGAAAAGTTTTGGTGTGGGAGCAGGTGCAGTAAGATCAATAGCAGGCACGGATGAAATTCACAGAAAACTTGAGGAAAAGCTTGCTGAATTTAAGCACATGGAAGATTCGCTTGTATATCAGGGAGGTCTTCTGGCTAATCTGGGCACCATTCCTGTGCTTGTGGGAAAAGAGGATGTTATATTCAGCGAGGAACTGAATCATGCAAGTATTATCGACGGAACCAGGCTTAGTTCAGCTAAGAGGTATGTGTATAAGCATATGAATACGGAAGATCTGGAAAAGCAGCTCAAAGAACACAGGGCCGAAGGGAAGAGATCGCTTGTAATAACTGATGGAGTATTCAGCATGGACGGAGATATTGCACCTCTTGATGAAATAGCAGAAGTAAAGGAAAGGTACGATACAATGTGCTATGTGGATGACGCACATGGTGAAGGAGTGCTTGGTAAAAACGGGAGGGGCATAGTGGACCACTTCTCTCTTGCTGGAAAGGTAGAGGTAGAAATGGGAACATTTTCAAAGGCACTGGGATCAATGGGCGGTTTTGTAGCCGGCAATTCAGATCTCATAGATCTTCTCAGGCAGAGGGCCAGGCCATTTCTATTCAGCAGTGCTTTAAATCCAGGAGATGCAGCGGCTGTCTTAAAATCTATTGAAATTATGGGCAGAGACAACTCATTAATGAAGAAATTATGGAAAAATTCTGAGATTCTTAAGAAAGGTCTCAAAGATAATGGATTCAGGTTAACTACAACAAAGACTCCAATCACACCGGTTGTTATTGGAGATGAAAGGAAAACAGTGGAATTCAGTAAGATGCTGTATGAACAGGAAAACATCTTCGCTTCCCCAATCGTATATCCAACCGTAGCAATGGGAACTGCCAGAATCAGATTGATGCCCTCCGCAGTTCATTCTGAAGAAGACATAGCGAAGGCAGTGGACGCATTCATTACAACCGGTAAAAAATTAAGGGTAATCTGATTTTCAGGAATATAAAAAAATTTTAATTTAAACATAATTTTTATATGTTCCTATGATTCACTCGCAATGATTGGAGCAATATTATCGGGTGGCTACGGGAAGAGATTAAAACCTTTGACAGATGAGATTCCCAAATCACTTATTGAGATAAAGGAAAAGTACACAATTATGGACAGGCAGCTTTATGATTTTCAGAATGCGGGAGTAAAGGAAATATACATACTTTCTGGGCACCTTGGGGAAAAAATAGAAGAAAGGTATGGAAAAACTCACTTGGGAATGAACTTTCACTATCTTAAGGAAGATAAACCTATGGGCACACTATATTCCGTAAGAAACCTTATGAAAAATTGCCCTGATCAGGATATTTTACTCAGAAATGGAGATACAATAACAGATCTTAACTTCAATGAATTTATTAAATTTTCAGAAAATTCTCCATTTCAAATGGTTATGTTCATATACAGGATGAAGAGCCCCTTTGGTATTGTTGAGACTCTGGGCGATCAGGTAACAAGCTTCAAGGAAAAGCCATTCTTGAGATATTTTATAAATGCAGGTGTCTATTACATTAAATCCACAGCAAGGGATATATTTTTTGCAGAATATCTTAATAAGGATATAGAAACCACGGTATTTCCGGAACTTGCAAGGAAAAAACTGATCGGAGCATACAGAGAAGATACTTTCTGGATGGGTATCGACAGCGAGAAAGATCTGGAAACCGTAAGGAATCAGTATTCAGGAAGAGTAGATTATCCATGGGGATATATAAAGAATGCATTTTCCGGCGACAATATTTCCATTGTGTCATACCATCTAAAGGAAAACTCTAAAATGTCTCTTGAATTAAAGGAAGGAAGTGTGATGCGTTTTGCTGAAGGGGAGGGTCAGATACATTCACAGAAGGATGTAATTTATGCAAAGGATACAGTATTTGACAAACCTGGAAAGCTGGAAATTTTATGTCACAAGACTACAGAATTTGAAATTATTTCAAATTCAAAATAACGGTTTCCACATAACATAGGCATCAGAACCGTCGCTATAATATGCTGGAAGATTGGAGGTTATTGAATAACCAAGTCTTTTATAAAATTTTATTCCAAGTTCATTGTCCGTTCTAACTTCCAGTCTCACGCTGAGGATTCCGAGATATCTGCACTTCTCTTCAAACTTCTTCATTAATTCCTGACCAATACCCAGATTCCTGTACTTTTCCCTTGTGGCCAGAAGAAGAACTCTGGCATCATGCTGTGTCTTTCTGCTACCAGCGAGAAATCCAATAATTTCCTTTCCATTTGCGAAAACATAAAATCCTTCGTGCCAGGAAAGGAAAATTTCATAAACCACACTTTTAGAATAGGATTCGGATAGAGAAGAACTGCATATTTCCATGACATCGTCGATATCCAGAGGATCGAACTGTCGTATTCCTCCAATCTCGAAAGTTGTCATGGCCATAGAATGAATAATTTTTTTATGCATAATAATTTTTGCAAAGGTTATAGGTATTTACTGGAAAGTTATCTTTTCATTCATTCCTTCTGCATCGCCTTTCTCCTTCTTATTTCCCGGTTATATGCATCTGCAATTTCAGTAAAACCTACAGTTCCGAAAATCATGGTATGGTCCCTTGGATCCACTACGGCCAGTTTCCCTCCCGGTTCCCTCGTTAGCTTATCAAGAGCTTCATGGATATTCTCATCCTTGGAAATTATGGGTACTTCCGTTGACATTACTGACGATACAGGTCCACTGAGATCGCCATTGAGATCAATATTCTCGATTGAGAGATAGCCAACCAGTTTACCATTATCAACGATCATTATGGATTTCGTTTTACTCTCCCTTACCTTGCTAACTGCTTCCTTTATAGTAGAACTGCTTGGAACATTAATGAAATCTCTCTTCATGGCGTCAAATACAGATATCTTGTCCATAATGGGATTCTCATATTCATAACTGTGTGCAGGTGAATCTTTTCTGGTATTAACCTGTGATCTATATATTGAATACTTGTTTCCGGATATAAAATAGCTCACGGTTGTCGCAAGCATCAGCGGAATGAACAGGGCATAGGAACCCGTCATTTCTGTGCCCATAATAATAATAGCAATAGGTGCCTTGGAAATCCCGCCGAAGAAGGCAATCATTGCGACAATGATAAATTCTGCAAAATTCAGGAATGAAAACACAGGTAAAAGTGCATGAAATGGAATAAATATGGCAACTCCCAGGAATGCACCTGAAACAATTCCGGGGGCGAAGACACCCCCGGAACCGCCAGATCCAACGGTTAATGAAGTTGCAACCACCTTCAGTATGAAGAGCAACAGGAAAAATAGTGAAACATATACCCAGAACCCGGTATAAAAGAGATTAAAATTTTCATCCAGAAGCTGTTGAACCCATCCATAACCAAGACCGATGACCTCCGGAAATTCTATGGCTATAAGACCCATTATCAGGGCCCCAATGGCAGGTTTAACCATTTTAGGAATCTTCTTCCTCCTGTTAAAGAATCCCTGAATTCCATAAAATGTTTTAACATAGAAAATTCCCCCCAAACCTGTAATTATACCTATTATGAGATATGCAAGCAACGCCGTTGGATGAAAGAATCCTATTGTAGTGGTTACGGGAATATCAAAAATGGTTTTGTATCCAACAAAGTAACCGAATATGGAATATCCAACAACCGATGCAATTATTGCCGGGATTAGAGCTTCCACTTCAAAATCTCTTCTGTATAGAATTTCAGTGCTGAGAATAGCCCCTCCCAAGGGTGCAAGGAATATACTTCCTATACCGGCTCCAATTCCTGCTGCCACTGCTATTCTTCTGTCCCTGTCGCTCAATCCGAATACGTCTGATATCATTGATCCGAAACCTGCTGCAATTTGAGCAGTTGGACCCTCTCTCCCGGCACTGCCTCCTGATCCTATCGTGATTGCAGATGCTATTGTCTTTACCAGAGGAATTCTTTTCCTGATTTTCCCCTGTTTGTTGTGAAATGCGTCAATGGCGGCATCCGTTCCATGACCTTCAGCTTCAGGAGCAAACTTAAAAATTATAAAACCGGAAATTAGTCCTCCTATTACAATTGAAACCGGTATGAGATAAAATTTATAATTTGTAGGAAATGAATAGAGTGAGGTTCCTGAAACTATTCCAGATCTCGGCAGAGTAAATCCAGTCAGGTTTTGGAATAAATAGATCGTAATGAGGTCAATTGCCGAATATAATGCAAGTGCGCCGAATCCCGCAATAATCCCAATTATGATACCTATAAGAGTCCATTTCCCCGCCGTTGTGGACAAAATTTTATTCAAAATATCATGAAGGAATTGCCTAAATACCATGCCAATTTAGTCATATTAGTTTCATTATTAATATTAACTTCATTCAAAGGTAAATCATTGGAATTTTTGATTTCCAAAAAAGCCAATGCAAAATATTTTCATTTTGAAAAACAGGTTTAACATTCTTATGTTGAAGCCTTTTATTGATGAAAGACCATTCCTGTTTTGAGCTAGATGTTGATAGAAATAGAAAAATTCAATTCAGATCATACAACAAAGACTGATTTCTGGAAATTGTTTTACGAATTTTTACTTCATCTACAATCATATTCGCACATAGGGCAATGCGCAAAAGTATTATAGCGATTTGACGATAGAATCATGATAATTCACAAATGATGACAAATATTGAAGATCAGATTGACCGGTTTAAAAAAAATATGATTGGAGAACGAAGGAGTCCATATACAGTGAAAGAATACTCATTTCTTTCCAGAATATTCCTCAATTTCGTAAACAAGGATCTTGATCAATGCACTCCGGCAGATATAGAAAATTTTAAACTCTATCTGGCGGTGGAAAGAAAATATTCCAAATCTTCGCAGTATTTAGCAATAAAAGCAGTTAAGCATCTCTTCAAATCAAGAAATATAAAACCTCCAGAAAATCTAATCGCACCCAGAAGATCAGCAAAAATGCCCGTATATTTAAGTCAAAGTGAAATGGAACGTCTGGTAGAGGCTTCCAGAGAAGATCTGAGAGATAGAGCAATGATCCTTCTGTTACTTTACACAGGTATGAGAGTAGGGGAACTCTGCAGCCTTAAGGCTGAGGATATTGACCTGACTGAAGGACTCATCAGGGTTCGTTCAGGTAAGGGAGATAAAGACAGAATTGTTCTTATTCCACAGGAATGCTCGGATGTTTTATCCCAGCTTTATTCAAGGAATATCAGTTCAGGAAAATTCTCAGAATATTTTTTTGGAACAAGAAGCGGAAAGATTCACCCGACTACCGTGGAAAGAATTGTTCGTAACAATGCAAAGAAGTGTGGAATTGAACGGAAAGTTACACCTCACACTCTAAGGCATACATTTGCCACAACAGTATTGAAAAATGGTGGTGATATACGATTTATCCAGCAGATTCTGGGCCATGCCAGCATAGCCACAACCCAGATTTACACGCACATAGACAGTTCAACTTTAAGGGATATGTATTCAAAATACCGCCCAAAAATTTAATTTTTTCTTGTTACCAGGTAATCTGAAAGCCATAAAAGGAATTCTTTAGTTTTCCGGTCTCCATCAATCGTGTCCAAATATTTCTTTCCAGACGAGATAAACTTTTCAATAAGCCTTCTGGAATAGTCATATGAACCTGATTTCTCCACTATTTTCTTAATTTTTTCAAATTCAGCATCAGAAACATTTCCTCTTTTAAGAATTTCCTCAATGAATTGAGATTCTTCCTTTCCTGAATATTCCATTGCCTTAATCATAAGAAGCGTTTGTTTACCCTCATTAACATCACTTTTTACGGGTTTTCCTATCTCCTCTTCCTTCCCGAAAAGACCTATAATATCATCATGAAGCTGGAATGCCAGACCGGTAAGGCATCCATAAGCACTGATAGCTGCCGTTGAACCCTCATAGCCTGCAAGAGTGGCACCCAGTAGCAAAGGACCTTCCAGAGTGTATTTTGCGGTCTTCCACAGATGCAGCCTTATGAGATCACTCATTCTGAGCTTTACCCCTGCAGTAGTTAGCATATCTATTCCTTCACCATAACCTGTTATTTTGGTTATTGAAATAAGTTCCCTCATAGCCTTACTCTTAATTTTATCATTAAAATTAGTTTCTGCAAGTGCCTCATAGGCATATGTCATTGCAATATCTCCTGCTACAATTGCTATATTCTCTCCCATTCTTCGAGCTTCTCTCATGCCCTCAAAATCTTTTTCCAGCACCTTATGCAACGATGGTTTTCCCCTTCTAAGGTCACTTTGATCCATAATGTCATCATGGATTAGAAAAAAGGACTGGGTTAATTCTATTGAAATTGAGGCTTTGTAAACCTCAGGGTTTGGCTCCTTGAAAAGGTTGTGCCCACAGACAACCAGTATTGGTCTAATTCTTTTGCCTCCTTGAACCGTATAATCACCGATCTGTCCTATGAGTTTCTTTATACTTGAATCGCTGATTTCAGAGTTTCTTCTTTTAAAAAAGTTTACAAGTTCAAGGTTTATGTTTTTTCTTGCATCTGACATGAATTCATCGGGATTGATCATAGTGCCGTTCTGAGCCATATGGCATAGAATCATTAAAGTGTATTTATCGCTTTATGTATAGATGGATCAGCATCCTGAACATATGAAGTATTTATGCGGTATAGATGAAGCAGGCAGAGGACCTGTTTTTGGGCCAATGGTAATTTCACTGGTATGCGGGGATGTGGATAAAATAGTTGCTACCGGAGCAAAGGATTCCAAGGAAATGAGTCAGAGTTCCAGGGAGATATCATTTGATAAAATAATGAAAGCAGCTGAACTTGTAAAATTTGAGATCATAAGCAGCAAAGAAATCAACCACCTCATGGATTCAATGACACTAAATGAAATTGAGGAAAAATATGTGCTGAAACTTTTGGAACATTCAAAATATCCAGTGATTGTAGATTCTTTTGATGTCAACACTGAGCGTTGTTCAGCCAAGCTTTCTCAAAAAAGTGGGAAAAACGTAATATGCAGGCATAAAGCTGACCGAGACTATAAGATTGTTTCTGCTGCTTCAGTGGTATCCAAAGTTATTAGAGAAAGGGAAATGGATAAAATCAGAGTCAAACATCCGGGAATTGGATCCGGTTATCCATCAGATCCATATACAATTGAATATCTGCTACACGCTTTGGATAACAAGATTAACATGGAAGACATAGTAAGAACAAAATGGAAAACTTTTACCAATGCTTTGAATGAAACAAGGCAAAGAAGATTATGATGCATATCATAAACAACACATTAATTATGGAAAATCTTATGATCACAAAAATATTCGAAGGCTTAGATATTTATTCAACACAAATGAAAAATATACTGATATTTTCCAAAACGATTAACTAAATAACAACTCTTGGAATTGGCAAAAATATATAATAAATGACTTAAAATCCGCATTTTCTGATATAATATAATGTTTCCGAAGTTACCTATTACATAGACATATTAAAGGAAAATTCAATAAATAACAACCATTTAGCATTTCCGGGAAATAATTTTATCAAATTTCTATGTTATCAGCACAGTTCATTTTTTTCCAGATATCAACATATGTCGTTGCATATACAAACAATTCTTCAGCAATATCATCTCTATGTGCTGTCCTATCAAATACAGTGGCTGTTCTAGCGTCGAAGCCTGCAAACCCTACAGAATTAATCTATCCCGGCCTTATCTTTGGTGTTATCTCCCTAGCAGTGTTCATACTGGCTAGAATTTATGGTGAGGATACTAAATATGCGCCGGAAAAGCTTCTTAGAACCAATGAAAGTTCAAAGAGTCCAGAGAAACGTGGAATTAAGGGTAAATTCAAGTCTTGAAGTATATTACAATAAGTTAATGTATTTTAGGATATTCTTGTTTTGTGCCGCAAGATGAATTAGGAAGGGATCAGGCAGAGATAGCTGATGATTATAACGAAAGGGGAGTTTCATTCTTTAACCTGAATAAATATCCTGATGCAATTAAGGAGTTTACCAGAGCCATAAAGATACTCCCCAAAGATCCGGATTATTATTTTAACAGAGGGTTATCCTACTATTCAATGAGAATGTATGAGCCTGCCATAAAGGATTTTAAGAGATCAATAGAATTATACCCTGAGCATGCAGATTATTATAATGCAGCAGGGGCTGCACTGGAAGATTCTGGAGATCTTCAGGGAGCTTATGATCTTTTCACTCAGGCAATAAAGATTGAGGGTGACATACCTGATTATTACTATAACAGGGGAAATGTGCTTTGGAAGCTGAAAAGAAAGGACGAGGCCCTTAATGATTATACGGAAGCAGTAAGGCTAAACAGCATGGATCAGATTTTTGTCTACAGAAGATATGAGCTTCTTATGGAAATGGGCCAGACAGACAGGGCTCTAAAGGACATAGAAACTGCAATTTCACTCGTCCCTGAAAATTTCAATTATCACATAATAAAGGCAGAAACACTCGCTAAAATGGGAAAGAAGAAGGAGGCACTTGAAGCCTTTGAAGAAGCTACAAGATATATTTCACAACCGGAGTTAATTGAGGAAAAGAGAAAGGAACTTGAAAAGCTTCTCCAATAGAATATATAAGGGGTAAGCGGGTTGGTTCATGAATCTTTTGATGCTCTTAATTTAAGGGATTATCAGAGAGATGCAATTGACTTTGTAATCAGCAGTCTTAAGGAAAAAAATGGTGCTATTCTTGAATCTCCTACAGGTTCAGGAAAAACAATCATGGGGCTTGTCTCTGCAATATCTTTTGCAAGGGAGAGCAAGAAAAAAATTCTTTATCTTACCAGAACAAATTCACAGCAAAGTCAGGTTATTGAGGAAATAAGGGTTATTCAAAAATTCTTAGACATAAAGGCAACTGCAATACAGGGAAGGGGAAATCTGTGTCCCCTTTATAGAGAGATTGAGAACGAGGACGATTTTACATCGGAATCACTGTCGAAAATGTGTTCCTCCAGAAAGAAAAAAGTTGTGGAAGGGCACCAGGATGCTTGCAGGTTCTACAATTCCAGGGTGAAATCCGATGAGATCAAAAACCGGATTATTACAGAACTTATAAGCCCGGAAGAAGTTTATGAAGAACTTGTACCTCTTGAAATCTGCCCATACGAGAGCATAAAATATGCAATGAGGGATGCAGAAATTTGCATAATGCCCTATTCTTATTTTCTAAATCCCGGGATAGCACCATCTGTATTGTATAACTGGAGAGCTTCAAGGGAAAGTATCGTTATAATTTTGGATGAGGCGCACAATCTTCCTGAGCTTTCAAGAGGGATTTTCTCATTCAAAATAACTATGAGACAGATTGAACTCGTGGAAAAGGAGTGTGCCGATTACGGTGATCCGGAATTTCTTCCGAGAATCAGGGCAACAGATATTTGTGAATATATTAGAAACGCAATCATAGATATGGAAAAAGAGAGGCTTTCTGAGCAGGAGGAAAGCCGAATAATGTTTCAGGATTTCATAGATTACATTCAAATAAGCGGTAAATTAACCGGAGAGAATCTGGATTATATCATAGGGGGACTGGACACACTTGGAGATAGCATAGAGGAGGCAAAGGAAAAGCTCGGAAAGGTTCCCAGATCGCATGTTAAAACCCTCGCTTCTGAATTGAAATTTTGCTTCAATGCAGAAGAATCAAACTATATTGCCATAATAAGGAAAGATAACGGAGGTGTTTTCGAGGCGTATTGCCTTGATCCATCAATAGTTTTGAAGCCGCTTCAGGAATCAGCAACGATTCATTTGTCCGGTACGCTTCGGCCATTTGATATTTATTGCAGGATGACAGGTTTTGAAGACCTACCTGCAAAGGCTGTTGAGAATGTTTTTCCTGAGGAGAATCTTCTCATTGGATATAAGAGAGGAATTGGTACAAGATTTTCAGACCTGAATTCTGAAATGTTCCAGAAGATAGGGGAGGAAATTCAGTCAATAATACAGTCAATTAAAAGAAAGACCATTGTGTTTTTTCCGTCAAGAAACTTAATGAATCAGGTCATTGAAATAATTGGAAATAAGGGAATTCTAGTTGACTCAGGCGACATGGATCAGATAGATCTGATGCATCTTATATCAAAGTTCAAGAAAGGAAACAGGCCATTATTTACTGTTATTGGAGGCAGACTCTCAGAGGGAATAAATTTACCTGGTAAACTTCTGGAAATAGTTATTCTGGCTGGTATTCCATATCCAAAACCCGATGTTAAGCAGAGAACTATAATGGCATATTATGATCATTTGTATGGAAGAGGCTGGGATTATGCTGTAACTTTTCCAACGCTGGTTAAAATGAGACAAACCATAGGAAGACTTATACGAAATGTTGATGACCGGGGCGTTGCATTAATTCTTGATGAGAGGGCAGAAATTTTTAAGGATTATCTCAGGGGATTAAGGGAATTTATTGATGTCAGGAATGAAATTGCGAATTTTTTCGTTGAATGAATGAAATAATCATGAGTACCGTTAACGGTTAATATTAAATCCCTCACAAGCACTATACATTCATGTTAGCTGCGCGAATTCACAGTCCGGGAGGGGTTGAAAATCTGAAGCTGGATGAAATTGAAGAGCCTGAAATGAACGATGGAGATATTTCTGTTAAGGTGAAGCTGGCAGGGTTTAATCCATTGGAATATAACCTTATAAATGGAAAGGTGGTGTATTCGGTAAAGCCCTTTCCTCATATACCGGGTTCAGAGATTCTTGGGGAAGTTCTTAACGACGGAAAACTGGTAAAGAAAGGGGACAGGGTAATTGTATATAACAGGATATTTGATGGAAATTGCGACCTTTGTCTCTCCGGGAGGGAGAACCTCTGTTATAATGGTGGTCTATGGGGCGTTATGACAAACGGCGGTTTTACGGAAAAGATATTGATTAGTGAGAAGAATGTTGTAAAAATACCGGATTCAATTCCCGATGACATTGCCGTGTCAATACCCATTGGTGCACTCACAGCATATCATGCATTGAGAAAGGCCAATGCCTCAGCCGGAAAGAGCATACTTATTTATGGAGCATCTGGAAACACAGGAATCTTTGCCGCTCAGATAGCAAGGATCATGGGATTAAGAGTTTACGGGGTATCCAGAAAAACATGGGTCAGGGATTATGGTGTCTTCAAGACATTTCTTATGGATGAGATACCAGAGGCAATGTCCTTCGACATCGTAGTCAATTCACTTGGCTCAAGATTCTGGGAAAGTTCCATAAGCCATGTTAAACAGGGAGGGTCTCTTGTCTCTTTTGGTGTTCTTACAGGAAAGGAAACCAGTCTCGATATCGCCACACTATATACCAGGGAAATTCAAATAGTTGGGAGCACAGGAGGAACAAGGAATGATCTGATGGAACTTCTTAAAATAATGGATACCAACCAGTTTAGAGTTCCTGTGGCCAGAAAATTCAAGCTCGAAGAAATAAGGGAGGCAATAGCTTATTATGAAACTGTGAGGGATGGAAGAGTCTTAATTGAAATATGAAAACTTTACATGCAATCACTTGCGATCAGAGTGATCTAAGCTTTTCAATTCTCTCGGCAATATTTCCGCCATAGATATATGAAGCGGACACAAGGATATTTGCTCCGGCATCCAAAGCCTTTTTTCCAGTTACATCGTTTATACCGCCGTCTATTTCAATCATTGTATTCAGACCATTCTTATCAATAAATTTTCTTGCTTCCTTAACATTGTTTAGGCTCATTTCAATGAACGATTGTCCAGAAAATCCTGGATATACAGACATTACAAGAACAATATGGGCACCATCAAGATACTGCTCTATCTTTGAGAACGGAGTATCAGGATTTATAACAATGCCAAATTTTTTCCCTGAATTTTCAATCTCTTTAAAGGTTTCCCTGATATTACACATTGATTCATAATGAATCAGGAATATGTCAGCGCCGGCATTTGAAAATTTTTTCCAGTATTTATCCGGTCTCTCAAGCATAAGGTGAACCTCAAGAGGAACCGTAGCAACACTTCTAATCGCTTTGACCATGTCCGGGCCCATGGTGAGATTAGGGACAAAATGACCGTCCATGACATCAAGATGAAACATGTCCGCATGAGCAGCCTCTGACTGTTTAATCTGTTCTCCAAGTTCTGCAAGTTTACTGGAGATTATGGAAGGAGATATCAGAACCATGACAGTTTATTTCAATTACATATTAGATTTTCTCTAATGCAACTATTTGTCTAAGTGGTTTTTTATAATGAAGTCATATGCCTGTCTGATTATCTCTTTCTGATTCTGGAAAGACAGTGTTTTTAAAGCGTCATCAAGTGAAAGCCAGACAAAACCGGTATGTTCATTTGATATGCGTACTTCAGCATTTTCTGAAACTATTCCAAGATAGAGGGATACCTTTTTCCATATTTTTTCACCTTCGTATGTATACCAATACTGCTGAAGTTCCCTGAAACCATCAACAGGATTAACAGAAAGACCTGTTTCCTCAAGCGCTTCTCTCTTTGCAGCATTGAGTTCGCTTTCACCCTTTTCAACATGCCCCTTGGGCATGTCGAGGAAGCCCTCTCTTCTTTGAAGAAAAAGAAATTCTATTTTACCTCTGTTTCTGAATATTATGATACCTGAACTTATCTCTTCTTTCATATCCTTCAGCCTATTGGGAAAGTGAAATAAAAGTTTCTATAAATTATTCTGTTCCAAATTTAATTCATTGAATTAATTGCTTTTAATGATCGAGTTTGTATTAGGAAGTGGTACACAATTTTGTGTGAGAATGCACATATAAGGATACGAAATCAATATAACATGTCAATACTAAATATCGTACATCTGCAGAAGCATTTAAAAAAAATTACACTAACTTCTCTTGGATATACTAATAAAAAGCAGATATAAAGTCACAACATAGCCTGCAATAACTTTACTATCAATAAGTCAAAGTTCAGATTAGAATTTATCTCTATTTAAATTCCGACTTCAACAACACATTTATTTCCGCCGTCGGAAAATCTCTCTGTTATTTTAAAATCTTTTTCTCCAGATTCACCAATAACGTTTGTTCCAAGAACGCCACAAACAATCTTGCTGTTTGTCCTTGCAAGTTCATAAAAGATGCAGTTATGCCTGATAATTCTCACGGTATCCCCATCTATTTCCATTCTGGCATAATATCCCATCCTGTTCAATGCCTGGACAAAATTCTTCAGTTTTTCAACCTTTTCGTCTCTTGTAGTCAGGTTATTATCATGATCAGAAAATCCTGCCTGGTGGATCATCCTGTCAGCCACTTTTCCCAGGATAATGTTCAGCTGATCCTGACCAAGGGTCTTCTGAATTTCATCGAGAAGTATTGTGGATAGTTCTGCATATTTTTTGGGAAATAAATCTAGCCCCTTATCTGTAATTTCATAATTCTTCGAAGGTCTTCCGCTCTTCGCTTTCTTAAAAAATCCCTTTACATATCCCATTTTCTCAAGGGAATCCATGTGTTCTTTAACAGCAGTTTTGTTTATCGACAGAAGTTCTGAAAGTTCGGCCATGCTTCGCTCTGATTCTCCCAATAAATTCAGAATATTGTTTTTCATCTCTCCAAGGAGACCTTCAACTGCAAGATGGTTTTCCATTATATCTCATAATATGTTCTGTATATAAGTACTTTACCAAGTTTAAACATAAGAAAGTGTTTAAATAGAAAAAATCAATCATGTGGATAATGACAGAACTTATAATCAAGAATCTTAGTGCAAAAGTTGAGGGAAAAGAGATCCTCAAAGATGTCAATCTTACCATAAGAGGCGGAGAAATTCATGCTCTGATGGGGCCAAACGGTGCAGGCAAAAGCACTCTCGGAAATGTTCTCATTGGACACCCCAATTATGAGATTACCGGTGGTTCAATAAAGCTTGATGGCGTTGAACTTGTTGGAAAATATCCTGAGGAACGGGCAAGGGCAGGTTTGTATCTTGCTTTTCAAAGTCCTGTTGCAATTCCGGGAGTAAAGCTATCTGCTTTTCTCAGGACTGCTTATAAAAACCTTCATCCGGAGGAAAAACTTTCAGTTAACGATTTCTATAAACTGGTCTCCTCTCACCTTAAGAAAGTTGGACTTGATGAATCATTCATGTCAAGATCAGTAAATGATGGCTTTTCGGGTGGAGAAAGAAAGAGGCTGGAAATTCTTCAAATGGTCATATTGAGACCGAAGATCATTATCCTGGATGAAATTGACTCAGGTCTGGATGTAGACGCGCTGGGTCTTATATCTGATGAAATTCTGCAATTCTTCAATGACCAGACAGCTTTTCTAATAGTGACGCACTATCAGAGAATTCTGAAGAGGATAGATCCTCAGTTTGTTCATGTATTAATGAATGGTAAAATTGCCAGGGAAGGAGACAGGGAGCTGGCTCTAAGGATTGAAAATGAAGGATATGACTGGATAAGAGGTAATTAAAATGGAAATACAAAACATGAGTAAGGATGAAGAAATAGAAAAACTGCTGGAAAGTGTAAAGAATATCACTTCAAAGAAGAGTGACTGGGAATTCAAGGATTCATTTAAACCACAATATACGACCGGTAAGGGTCTAAGCAGAAAGGTCGTAGAGGAAATTTCTGATATAAAGAACGAGCCGGACTGGATGAGAAGAATCAGACTGAAAGCTCTGGAGATTTTTGAGGCTAAACCGGTTCCAACATGGGGTCCGGATCTTTCTGGAATAGACTGGGAAAATATCTCATATTACAACAAACCGGGAGACAGTAACACTAACAGTTGGGAGGATGTACCGGAAATGATAAAAGATACCTTCGAAAAGCTTGGAATTCCAGAAATGGAACAGAAATACCTGGCTGGATCGGTCGCCCAATATGAAAGTGAAGGAGTATACCACTCCCTGAGAAAAGTATGGGAAGACAAAGGAGTAGTTTTCATGGATCTGGACAGTGCTATCAGAGAACACCCTGATCTTGTAAAGCAATATTTCTGCAAGGCTGTACCAATAACCGACAACAAATTTGCAGCGTTGAACGGAGCAGTGTGGAGCGGAGGATCATTTCTATATGTGCCAAAAGGTGTGCATATTGACATGCCGCTTCAGACTTATTTCAGGATGAATAACGAGGGTACAGGTCAGTTTGAGCATACAATAGTAGTGGCTGATGAAGGTTCCAGCGTTCATTACATAGAAGGATGCACAGCACCAAGATGGGACAAGAACTCACTTCACAGTGCAATAGTTGAAATATATGTCAACAGGAATGCAAAGGCTAGATATACAAGTGTTCAGAACTGGTCAAAGAGTGTTTACAACATGCCAACAAAGAGGGCATGGGTAGAGGAGAATGGCCAGATGGAATGGGTTGGAGGATCATTGGGTTCTAAGGTTACAATGCTTTATCCGTCATCATATCTGAGAGGTCCGCATGCATCAGCTTCCAACCTTAACATTTCGCTTGCCGGTCCGGGTACAGTTAAAGACACAGGAGCGAAGGCACTTCACTTTGCTCCATACACAACAAGTAAAATTGTTGCCAAGAGTATCAGTATAGAGGATGGAAAGGCAATTTACAGAGGTCTTCTCAGGATAAATAAGGGAGCGATTGAGTCAAAGAGCCACGTTCAGTGCGATGCTCTTCTCATAAATGACGAATCTGCATCATATACATTCCCGCACGATGAAATATATGAGCCAACAGCAACATTTGGCCACGAAGCAAGTGTGGGTAAAATCGGAACGGAAGAATTAACATACCTGAGATCAAGAGGTCTTTCTGAAGACGAAGCAAGTTCCATGATAGTGCTTGGTTTTCTGGATGATGTAATGAGGGAAATTCCCATGGAATTTGCCATTGAGATGAACAGACTTATCAAGATGGAAATGTCCAAAATGGGCGCAGTAGGATGATCTTCTATGGAAGCCTATTCAGACATTCTCAAATCAAAAATCAGTGATCCATCCTTCGATTATCGAAAGGAATCAATGCTGCGATTCCTGAAATCTCCAGTCAGAGATTACAAGGAAAGCCCCACAGTAAAAGACTACGTGGAAGTTACTGACATAGAACTTGTCAAAATGGCCACAGGTAACTACTCCACAGGAAAAACTGACAAATCAAATTCAGCGGCAGATATAACTGTTTCAGGGAATCAGTTTACCAGGAGAAATGGAAATTCTGCTCACTTCGAAATGGATCATTTATCAAATGTTCTATCAAGATCTCCGCAAATAAGAAACAAGGTAGAATCATTTTTCGGGAACGAAAGGGAGGAACACCTTATCAATTCATCATGGCAGGATGGTCTATTTATAAAAACTCAACAGGATATGTCTCTTTCCATAAGCATAGAATCTACAATAAATGCAGCAGAATCAGGTTCACAGAAGGATTTTGTATGGGTTGGAAGGAACACAAAGCTGATTCTCTCTGATATCAGGACAAGTGAGGGCTCAGGTAACGGCGTTCAGGGTAGAAACATTTACTTTTATCTTGAAGAGGGTGCGACTCTGGATTACCACTATTTGCAGGATAAGGCAGATGGTGTGTTCGATATCACATATATCAGAACATTCGGGGAAAAGAACAGCCTTGGAACAATATATCACATAAATCATGGATCAGGAAAGGTCCTTTTTCAAAACGAATCAAATCAGATGGGCGACCAGTCAGATTACAAGGTTTTTGGGGTAAGTTTCAGTTCAGGGAAACAGAAGATAGATATAAGGGACAGCAGTTTTCAGGTTGGAAAAAACACCAACGCTGATATTCATGTCAGAGGCGTTGTCACCGGAGAAAGTTCAACAATTCACCGCGGTAATATTGATATAGAACTGGAAAGTACCAAATCGACCGGATTTTATGATTCAAGAATTGTTCTTCTTTCAAAGCTTGGTTATGCTAATTCAAAGCCTGCATTAATGATAAAAAACAATGATACCAGATCAAAACATGGATCGGCAATAAGCTCCATAGACAAAGAAGAGCTAACTTATATTAGGAGCAGAGGAATATCAGAGAAGGATGCAAAATCTATGATTTCTGCTGGTTTTGTAGGCTCTATGATCGAAAGGGCGAATAATGCAAAATTCACGGAAATGGTGGATAAATTTGCCCACGAGCTGATAATAGATGAAATTTGATGAGGTAAGGGAACATTTTCCTATCTTCAAAAAATTAGACGCAGAAAAGGTTGTATATCTGGATAATGCTTCAACAACACAGAAGCCGTATGAGGTAATTAATGCGGTAATGGATTTTTATGAGAATCATTGCAGCAATGTTCACCGGGGGGTATACAGGTTAGGCGAAGAAGCAACCGAGATGTTCAACCATTCCAGGGAGAATATCGGTAAATTCATCGGTGCAAAAGACAGGGAAATAGTTTTTTTAAGGAATACAACTGAAGCGCTGAATCTTCTTGCCTACTCTCTTGGCAGCAGATTGAAAGAAGGCGACGAGATTATTCTGAGCAATAGTGAACATCACTCTAATATTGTACCATGGCAGATGCTGAAAGAAAGAAAAAAAGTAAGATTAAAATTCATAAATTCCAGGCACGACCAACCAATTACTCCTGAAGATCTTTCCCCCTTAATATCAGGTAATACAAAGATTGTTTCCCTGACTGAATGTTCAAATATATTAGGAAATATCAATGATATTAAGCCAATATCTAAAATAGCTCATGATGCAGGTGCAGTTATGATTGTTGATGGTGCTCAGAGCGTACCGCACATGCCAGTAAACGTCAAGGAAATGGATTGTGATTTCCTTGCATTTTCCGGACACAAAATGCTGGGACCTTCGGGTATAGGATGCCTTTACGGTAAGGAGGAATCACTGGAGGACCTCCCGCCATTCATGGGAGGAGGAGAAATGATCAGGACAGTCACAAAGGAAAATTTCACCTGTGAGGATATACCAATAAAATTCGAGGCTGGAACTCCAAATATAGAAGGTGCCATCGGTTTTTCTGCAGCAATAGATTTCCTCAGGAATTTAGGAATGTCCAATGTACGAAATCATGAGAAGGATCTGATTTCCTATACACTGAAGAAAGAGGAGGAGAGTAACATCAGGGATCTAATATCATATGGAACCAGAAACATAGAAAAAAGAGCCGGGATATATGCTTTTAACATTGGAGAAATACCAAAATTTGATAAGGAAAATATCATTTCAGAGAACATATCTGTGAAGGTACATGCAATACATCCGCATGATCTGTCTTCACTGGCGGATAAAACCTATGGAGTTGAATTGAGATCGGGGCACCACTGTGCCATGCCAATGACAGAAGATCTTGGAGTATCGGCTACTACCAGGGCATCATATTATGTGTATAACACACGTGAAGATGTTGAAAAACTGTTTGATGCCATAAGTGCCAGCATTAAGAGGTTTGGATTTTGACTGCAGACGAATATATCAATAGTGAGATTCTGGACGAACATTTCAGAACACCTAGAAATTTCGGTAGAATTCCAGAACATGATGTGGAAATAATAGAGACAAATCCAACATGCGGAGATACCATAGTCCTTGATATGAAATTTAAAGGAGAAATTTTAGTGGATATAAAATATATAACCAGAGGATGCTCAATCAGTACTGCTGCTGCATCAATCCTTTCGGAAAATCTAATGGGAAAGACCAGGGATGAAATAGAACATACAAGCAAGGAAGAGGTACTGGCGAATCTGGGTTTGAAACTCGGGCCAGCGAGAGAGAGGTGCGCATTAATCTCATATGATGCAGCACAAAAAGGAATAAAAAAGCACTTTAAGACCGTGTAAAAAATCAAAATTTCAAAACGAGGGAAATACGAGCAGAATTAAGGCAGTAGCCAGGAGAAGAAAACCAATCACGTAATCAAGGTTCTCAGGTTTCATTTCAGACATTCTTTTCCCAACAGTCTTTGAATTGAGGAACATGATTGCGTTTATGGACAGTATGCTGGATATAAGAAATCCAATAAAAATCAGCAATCCGTACGGGAGAGTGTATTCTGAGGCTGAAACCATTATGGGTATAATGGCAAAATCCGGGAAAACACTGACCGCAATGATTGAATTCTCAACATGTCTATTAGATTCTTTTGATTCCCCGTACCCGTTTATTATGAAGTATAAACCAACTACAATGAGCAGTGCAATTGAAATATATATGAGTTCATCGACATCCGCCCTGAGAAATGTGAATCCAAGGAATAGAAAGAGTAGACCAATAGCTCCGGATATAGTTGCATGACCTCCGCCAATCAATGTAGCCATACCATATTTCTTAGTGCGAGAATACCCTCTTTTTGCTGAAAGCGATGTCAGTGGAATCCAATGATCTGGTGCGAGCATATGAAAGAACGCAATTAGAATGGCGAGAATTAAGAGAAAACCAAGAGGTATCATTTCGAGTAAATCCATATTTATATTTTAATCTATGTGAATTTTTTCCTGTTTATGTTTCATGTATTAATACACATTGAATGAAAATCATAATTCTTTCTTAACTATATTATATTAGTAAAATGGGGCTGACCGGATTCGGACCGGTGACCTCCCGGTTATCAGCCGGGTGCTCCACCATGCTAAGCTACAGCCCCCTAACCATATGTTTCAGGTTGATCGGGATATGACAGATGAGCAAATTTTGTCAATCACGACTGAACAAAATTTAATCCTGACGACGGTTGATTTCTTTGCACTACAAAAGCCTTATGATTACAGTGAAGGCATTCCTGTGCTCTGATGAATTTAATATGAAAAAATTGGAATATAAACTTCAATCCATAGTGAAGCCGGTTCTTTAATTAACAAAATAAAGTACGACAGATGTTTTTTAGCTTTTGTTATGAAGCCATGGATTTAATGAGATTATCTAAATCTTCCATCTTTCCTGTAAACTGCTTTCCAGAATTCATATCCCTGATTGTTAATACGTTATCCCTTAATTCTTTAGGTCCAATTATTATGGTATGGGTCAAGCTGTTTGATGCGGCTTTCTTAAGCTGGTTTGATAGCGATGCCTGTGAAGTATCAACATTAACTGCATATCCCAATCGCCTGATTTTTGTAGCTAATTCATAGGCAGTAAGTATGGCTTCGTCCCCCACGGTACAAACCCCAAAACTGCTTTCTTTCTCAGTCAAAACCCACAGGTTATTTTTCTTCAGCAGAAGTTCAAGAACTGCATCACCCATACCAAAACCCACAGCTTCAACCTGTGTACCGGCAATGAGTTGGCCCAGATTGTTATATCTGCCACCTCCAAAAATGGATCTGAATTCTCCGGCTGTATCGAATCCTTCAAAAACAATTCCTGTATAATATCCAAGCCCTCTTACAACAGAAGCGTCGTAGACGAGTTCGGCATCAGTAATTGTAGTGACCAGTTTACCTGTATTTAGAAGCCTTGAAATAATTTCCCCGTTCTCTTTTTTGAATTTCTCAGGGAATTTTGAACCAAGCTGATCTAATTTGATTTCTTTTCCCAATAATTGAAGAAGAAAGTCTGCTTTCTCTCTATCTTCGCATAATTCCAGCAACAGACTTTTAAATTCCTCTGCGCTCAATTTTCTGTAATGATCTATGAGTGAATATCCCCTGGAAATATCTGAAATTCCAATATCCCTGAGAAGTTTCTCCATTAACATTCTGTCGTTTATTCTAACTTTGTATTTGCCGGAAAGACCCAGTTTATCAAGTGTACTGCAAGCCAGACCTATAATTTCAGCATCGGCATACACTGAACCGTCTCCAAAAATATCAGCGTTAAATTGTGTATGTTCCCTTGATCTACCTGACTGGGGTTCCTCATATCTCCACAATTTAGGTAAGCAGAACCATTTTACCGGTTTTTTAAGATCTTTTCGGGATGTAAGCATTCTCACAACAGAAGGTGTAGCTTCCGGTATCATTGTTAATTCTCTGCCGCCTTTATCTGTAAAGGAGAATGTCTGTGTTAAAAGCTCTTCACCAGACTTTACACGATAAAGATCCAGATATTCCAGTGAAGGAATTTCAATCTGTGAAAAATAGAACTTCCTTGCGGTTTCTCTCATCACATCGAACATTTTTTGCCTTGGGAGCATGTCCTCCGGATAGGAATCTCTAAAGCCTCTGACTCTTTCTATCATCCTTAACGGAGGGTATATGCTAACATATAATTATAAACTGTTTTATACTATTTGATAATTAATGTTAAATTGATGACAGATTTAAGTGAGAAACTAAGGGATTCAGGATTAAAAATAACACCGCAGAGAATGCAGGTGATGAGATATGTTGTGGCCAATCCTGGCAGTCACTTTACTGCAGAGGATATTCATCAGGAGTTGATGAAAACAGAGCCTACAATTCCAATCTCTACCATTTATAATATAACAAGAGCTCTGTCAGATTCAGGGCTAATAAAAGCATTTGAAATTAACGGAAGAATGGTTTTCGAAAGCAATATGGAAACGCACGCGAATTTCTATTGCACTATGTGTAACGAAATCACCGATATACCCATATCAGAAGAGGCTATGGCAAATCTTGTGCCTCCAGATTATGTGGTAACAGATATATCTTTAATTATAAAGGGAATCTGCAGAACCTGCAATGTTAAAGAAGTAGCTGCTGAAGCATAATTAGTGCATTTCTATTTTCATTAACATCGTGTACTCTCAATATATCTACAGAGTTCATAGCTAAATGCAGTGAAGTGGCTATGGTTTCAGGCAGTCTTTCCTGAACGTTTGAACCTGTTAATTTACCAATGAAACTTTTTCTGGAAGTTCCAAAGAGTACCTCTGGGCCAATACTAAATGAAATTGCATTAGCAGTTAAGCTCATATTTCCTTCTGACGTTTTTGAAAATCCGACGCCGGGGTCTATTATTATTCTATCTGGTTTTATTCCGTAGTCCAGCATTGATCCAACTCTTTCGAAAAAGAACATATTAATTTCTGCAATTAGATCATCATAATCAACAAGACTGTTCATTGTTTCAGGTGTTCCACGCATATGCATGACAATACACTTCTTTTTACCAGTCCTGGCAATATCCATCATCTTGCTGGAAGAAAATCCGGATATATCATTAATGTAGTCAATCTTCTGAGAGAACATTGTGGCAGTTGAAGGGTTACGGGTATCAAGTGAGATTTCAATATCATTCTCTGGAAGATTGTCAAAGAAAAACTTCAATCTGCTCTGCTCATCTTTTGGGTTTACCGGTTCTGCACCAGGTCTTGTACTCTCACCACCTGCATCTATTATATCCGGTTTGCACAGGTAGAGTCTGTTCAGCTCATCTAATTTTGTAAATCTTGATTCAGGATAGAATGAATCAGGGGTTATATTTACAATACCCATAAGTTTTGGAAAATTAAACCGATCCGTCAGTTTTTTGAATATTTTAAACGAAAAATCTCTGGAGAAATTGTGAAATTTTGACTGAATCAGTTCTCTCTCAAGGTCTTCTCTATACAGCTTCTTTTCATGCCCATATAAATAACCTTTGCCGATCCTTATTTTTGATGCAGATTTCTCGTTAGTTTCAGCTCTTTCTTCATTAAATATCTTGAATCTGGCGTATGGATCCTTGCTATCCTTTACTTTGGAAACCGGAAAAAGAAATTGCTCCACCATATTGAATACTCTTTGAAAATTAAAGTTTTCACAGATGGTTAACAACGAAAAAATTTTAGTTTCCAATAACATTATTAGCTTTCTTACGATACCTATGTCCTATCAAGTTTCAAAAGGAGTAATCATGGCAACAGATAATTCTAAGTTAAAAATTCAGGTAACACCCATAAGGAGTTACACAGATATTCATGAGCTTTCTACGGCTATAAGCAAAGGTCTCAGCCTTCAGCACAGAAGAATGGTTGCAGAGGAATCTATGGAAGCGGCAGAGCATCTCATAAATTTCTTTGGATACAATGATAGAGTCATAGACAATATGCTTGAGCCTGAGGATAGGGATGCGTTCTACACCATGGAAGATATTGGTGTTCTGCAAACAGAGAGAGAAGAAACCACTCTTTTCGATGGCAGAGAGTGGAGAATTCATTACTGGATTCTTAATGTAAAAAAAATAATTGAGCTTTCAAATATGAAGATAGATGAAAGGGAACTCATCGCAGATACTGAATTTTCCATATATCAGGAGATCCCGGACGAGTACTGGAAGCCTAATTAGGAATACAGATGCATATTGCAATTTTGGACCATGAGAAATGCCATCCTAAGAAATGCCATCGGGAGTGTCAATATTATTGCCCACCTGTGAGGAGTGGAATAAAGACAATAGATTTTCCGGGTCCGGACACACAGCCAATTATTACCGAATCCCTGTGTATAGGATGTGGAATATGCCCTAAAAGATGCCCATTTGGCGCAATAAAGATTATAGGTATTCCAGATGAATTAAACAGGGATATAATCCACCAGTACGGTCTAAATTCATTCCGCCTCTATTCCATGCCGATGCCTGAAAAGAATGCTGTAACAGCCCTCCTTGGCTCAAACGGAATGGGAAAGACCACTACCATGAATATATTATCAGGATTGGTTGTTCCTAATTTTGGAGATTATGAATCGAAACCAGACAAGGACAAGGTTATAGAAAGATATTCAAAATCAATTCTAGGTCAATATTTTAGAGATATATATGATGGAAAAAGAAAGACAGTTCTCAAAAGCCAGTTCGTGGATCAGATTCCAAGAATAGCAAAGGGAACCATAAGGGAAATCCTTGAAAAGGCAAATATATCCGGAAAGCTGGATGAAGTCGTTCAGGATCTCAATTTGGCCAACTCACTTTCAAAGGATGTCAAATCCGCCTCTGGCGGAGAATTGCAGAAACTTGCTATTGGAACGGCATTTCTCAAGGATGCAGACATTCTACTCATCGATGAAATGACTTCATATCTAGATATTTCCGAGCGTTTGAACATTGCAATAAAGATTCAGGAAATGGCAAAGAAGAAGACAGTATTCGTTGTTGAGCATGATCTTGCCATACTGGACTGGATTGCTGACTCAGTTCATCTGGTATATGGTCAATCCGGAGCATATGGAGTTACCGTAAAACAGAAATCTTCCAGCAAGGCAATCAATGAATTTCTGTCAGGTTATCTTCAGGAGGAAAACGTCAGGATAAGGCCATACAGCATAGATTTTGATGAAAAAGGTTTCGTCAGAACACAGGTTTCTCCGGAACTTGTAAGATGGAACAATTTCACCATAAATTTAGGCGATTTCACTCTGGAAGCAAAGGAAGGAAGTATTGAGACAAGCTCAGTCATTGGCGTACTTGGCGCAAACGCCTTAGGGAAAACTACATTTGTAAAAGTACTGGCAGGTGTAACAGAAGCAAAGGATGCAATTGTTGAGCCCAGGGTAAGAATAGCCTATAAGCCACAATACATCAGCACGGAATTTGAAGGTAGTGTATCTGAACTTATATATGCCACAGTAAGGGAAAGGTTCGATGATTCTTTTCTTAAGGTTGAACTGTTTAAGCCACTGGAAATTGACTCACTGATGGAACAGAGCGTTTCATCCCTGTCCGGTGGTGAACTTCAAAGACTTTCCATTGCAATTACTCTCGCAACCGATGCTGACCTTTATCTCATGGACGAACCTTCTGCCAATCTGGATAGCACATACAGGATGATCTGCGCCAGGGTAATACGAAAAATAATGGAATCAAACAGAAAAAGTGCTCTTGTTGTTGACCATGATGTGTATTTTATTGATCTAATCTCAGATTCCATGATGGTGTTTGGTGGGGAACCCGGCAGGAAAGGCTATACAATGGGTCCAATGAAAATGGAAGACGGAATGAATACTTTCCTTAAGATGGCAAACATAACATTTAGAAGAGACCATAATACGAAAAGACCACGTATAAATAAATTGAACAGCAGCCTGGACCGAGAGCAAAAATATACTGGCAATTACTATTATAAAGGTCATTGAAATGGATCTTATTCACAGAGAGGGTCTGGCCAGGGTAGGAAAATTTTCCACGCAACACGGAACCATTTCGACACCAACCATAATGCCTGTAATAAATCCAAATATTCGCACTATTTCCATCGAAGAAATGAAAAAAATGGGAATGGAAGCAATCATAACAAATAGTTACATCATAAGAAGAAATGATGATCTCAGGACTCATGCTATTGAAAAAGGTCTTCATGACTTAATGGGATTCAACGGTCCAATAATGACAGATTCCGGGACATTTCAGAGTTATGTTTATGGGGATATAGAATATGGAAACACTGAAATTGTGGATTTCCAGGAGAAAATAGGAAGCGATATATCTACTATTCTAGATATATTTTCAGTTCCCGAAGATACACATGAAAGGGCAGAAGCAGCTGTAAATGAAACATACAGGCGAATGAATGAAATATCTGGAGAAAGGAAGACCATTCTTGCAGGGCCAATACAGGGTTCAATATACAACGACCTCAGGGAAAAAAGTGCAAAGCTTATGTCCGGAACAGGTGCGGGTTACCTTCCAATAGGTGGAGTAGTTCCTCTTCTGGAGCAATACCGTTATGGTAAGCTATGCGAAATAATCATAAATTCAAAACTCAATGCGTCTTTTGACAAACCCATACATCTCTTTGGAGGAGGGCATCCAATGTTCATGGGCATGGCGGTATTGCTGGGAGTCGATATATTTGATTCTGCTTCATATGTAAAATACGCAAGGGATGGAAGATTACTATTCCAGGAAGGAACAAGGGATTTGAAGGAGATAATGGAGTTTCCAATGTGGAGTCCCATTTATGGTAAATATACAGCAAAGGAATTGAAAGAGTCCCCCCTGGAGGAAAGAACCAGAGTTCTGGCTCATCATAACCTGTTTACTATTTTCATGGAATTAAGGGAGATAAGAGAACGGATCTATGAACAGACACTCTGGCAGTACGTTGAGGAAAAATCAAGAGCTCACCCTGCTCTATTTGCTGCTTTCAGGAACATACTAAAGTATAGAGAGAAACTAGAGCCATTCTTTGAACTTTATCGAAAACCACCATTGTATTATTTTGATGAAAGTTCGCAATTAAATCCATATTTTGTAAGACTGCAGAAATTCATTTCAGACAATCCAAGATTCAATTGTGAAAAAAATTATGTTCCAGAGGGGGTGTGGCAGCCTTCAAGACTCTCAGGGATGTTCATAACCGAGCAGTATGAAAAATCCAGTTTGCCTTATTTCATAAACTGGATGGGCATTCATGTTCCGGTTGAACTGGAAGAAGCTTACCCTGTTGAACAGGTTATCGATACAGATCATTATATGGAATCCGGACCATGTGATACTCCTGAAATTCCTGCTTCAAGAAGTAAAAGGGTAAGAGATTTTGACCTGGAAAAGATTAGAACACTTTGTGATTTCCAATTTGGATGTGGAACTGGAAAGCAAGTCTTTCCAGATAAAAGTGAAATCATAAAATCTAAGGCCACGGGGCGAATTAGAACAGTTAGCTTAAATGGAAAGTTTCTGGCAACTATGAGAGCCCATGATGGCTTCCTTGGTTTGAATATTGAAGGTGGAAATAGACTTCTACAGACAGTGAAGTATCCTGCAAACAGGGTAGTTGTGAATGAAGACAGTGCTGAATACAATGCCAGGGGTTACAATGTTTTTCGCAAGTTTGTGATCGACTTTGATCCTCATATTATCCCGTTAAATGACGTTCTTGTTGTAGATTCGGATGATAATCTGCTCGCTGTTGGAAGGGCCATGCTTTCCGGAATTGAGATGGCAACGTACAGGGGTGGAATGGTTGTTAGCGTTAATCATCATACCAGGGAGAGATAGTTTATAATTCATTGAACAACTGGGTGGGTCAGATTATTTTTAGATCTCAAATATGCATCGATCACCGAGATAAACATGGCTGATATCATTATGGCACCTCCTATTATTGTATAAATCCCTATCTGGTCATCTACTAAAATATAGGAAAAAATAGCAGCGAAAATGGGCTCGGTAACCAGCACAACCCCTGCTTTCTCCGGCTTTACATAAATGAGTGCTCGGTTAATCAGGAAATAACCCATGATCCCTGCAAAAATGGCTGTGAAGATCAGCGTGAATATTACAAGAGGGGATAAGAGATCATAATATATGGTGAACGTTGGTATTGTTATCAATGAAAATACTGCTACGGTGAACATCTGGTAAAAAGTGAATTTCATGGAGTCAATACGGGAAGAGTGTTTGGAAACATAGGCAATCTGAAGAGCATATCCTATGGCACAAATTACAGTTAAGATATTTCCGTATTCCACTGATGATGATCCGGATACTCCGTCTGAGAGGATTATTAACCCTATCATGGCTATTAGAACCGCTGCCCAGTCTATTCTGGAAACCTTACTCTTGAGATAAACATAGGAAAGCAATGGCACTATGACGACATATAGACCTGTAATTATTCCGGAATCTGCAGGGGTAGTGAACTTCAATCCCACAGTTTGAAAGTAATATCCTATAAACAAAAGGAAGCCTGCAATGATCCCTTCAACTTCACCTCCCCTTGTTCTTAGTTTCTTTATTCCAACGAGCGGGAGTAATATTATTGATGATATTAGGAATCTTATAAACAGGAAAATTACAGGGGAAATTAATTGCAGGGAAAGATTTATGAGTGGAAATGTAAGACCCCACGAGATTGTTGCCAGTAAAAGCAAGAGGATATAGAACAGGCTTTTAGACTCCATTTTTTCATCACACTCCATTCAAATAAAATCTTCTCTGTTTTAAGTTGTAATATAAATGATGGTGATTTGTTTTAAATATATCTACATTTTAGTACAACGCAGACCCCGGTTCATATAACTAACAGGAATTGAGAATCTATAATTATCAGGGGAAATTTGATCTCATTAAAATGAAATAACCTGCAATGATTTCTGTTTTTTATCTATTTTTAAACCCCAATACGGCTTATATGAATTATTTCCCATCCACAATCCATGGCATGTTCCTAAGGCCTTCATCTCTTACCATATTATATTAAGTAAAGGTGTTTCCCTTTCTTGGGAACAATATATGTGAAATTATTGTTGGGTTTCTCAGTATTAGTGAAGCCACAACCCTGGAAGGAAAGTCTATGTCTCCGACACGGTTGATAACTTTCATGTTTTCCTCCTTTGATATGACTTCATAGAGTTTATTGAAAGAATAATCTGTTATTTTCGAGAATAACTTTTGAATTATCAGATCTACTTTTAATTCTCTCCCTATTTCAGATTTCCACATTCTTTCATATTGAGCCAGGTAACTTTCCGAAAAATTATTGTTTTCAAGTGCAATCTCAAGGGTTCTGGCAGCTTTGGAACCGGAGAGGATTCCAGTATAAATTCCGCCGCCGCTCAATGGTTTCACAATTCCCGCAGCATCGCCAACTAAAATTGTTCTATCACCATAAGTCTTCTTTAATGTGCTAATTGGAATTGGTCCGCCTGTTATGGAAAGTATTTTGTTATTTCTGAATCTCCTGTTCAATTCCTGAAAATAGCTTCTGCTGGTACCTCCTATGGATGCAGTTCCAATTCTTGAGGTATCTCCGGCTGGTGTTGCCCATCCAAAATATCCCTTTGTTATTTTGCTCCCCAAATATACATTGACATTATCCTGGTCTTCCATGACATCAGCAGATTCTACCTGGTACGCAGAAGCTACTCTACCTATTCTCTTTCCAAAAAGATCTTTTCTTACAATGCTATTTGCACCATCTGCACCAATGACTGCTCTTGCTGATATTTCTTTGACATTTCCGTCATGTCTCAGGTTTACTTTAACACCTTCGGAATTTCTGGTAATCTTTAGGGCCCTGGCATTAACCAGAAGATTAACACTAGAACCTGTAGCCATACCGGAAACGTCCTTATCAAATTCGTCTCTCTCCAGAACCACGGTATCTTCAGCTTTGGAAATACTGATCATGCCGTCATTGGGAAAATATACATGAGCTCCATGAACCCTGTTAATTATTGATTTTGTATTCACAAAGGATAACACTCTCTTTGATACCAGCCCTGTGCATTCCACTGGTTTTCCAACTTCACGATGCTCCTCCAATTGAGTGACGGTGAAGCCTTTTTTAGCCAGCATGAAGGCAGCATATGAGCCCGCAGGACCGGCACCAACAACGATCACATCCTGCATAGGATATGATCACCGCGTACCTAATTTACTTTATCTGCTAAAGCATGGAATAATTGAATGTAACTCTGCGAAATTTAGTAGTTGGAATTCAGTGAATACATCCTATTTATTCTAATTTTTCCTCAACTTCCGAGGCTTTTCAAAGCATATAATATCTGTTGATAGGATTAAAAAAAATAATTTAGTTAAAGATATGAATTCTTAGTCTCAACAGAACATATCTTGAAATATGAAAGGACAACTATAATGAAAGAACCTATAATAAATGTAGCAAATAGTGTCCACGCACAATTCACGGCCTGCTGTGAATTTGGTGGACTATATAAGCTGGATGCGAGGTATGAAGGATTAAGAAGAGAATTGTTAGAAAACACATCCCAATAATAAAAAATTAATGCCAAATCTATAAACAGAATTATGAACCCAAAAATGCTGATGGAAAGAAGGAACATTTTGGAAGGCTTCCTTCCCTGTTTTTTGAAATTCCACACATAAAGCCTTTGTTCATAGTAGTTTTCCGGATGCTTTAAATAATATATTCCTGTAAAAATTAAAAAAATTGATCCTTCAATCAGTTCTCCCAAAGGAACATCAAATAAGAAAAGTAAACCATGAAGGGAACTCATGACCAGCTACCTTAATACCCCTCATAGACCAGATTGTTTATCCCTTGACCAGTTATTTGCAAAGTTTGGCGCAAACGCGGAAAAATATCCATACATGGACATAGGCTGACCATTAATATCGATTGGCGTTCCTGAACCCAAAGCAATCCGGGGAGGTATTGTTTGGGTATTGCCACCAGAGAGACAACCAAATAATCCAAGTGAAGAATCAAGTGTACCTGCGACAGTTACCCAAGGGTAGTAATAATTATTAACCATGAATACCCACATATATTTATCGCCCCAATTATTGTCAGCGAAGGGTGACTCATAAATTTACTTATACGCTGAACTCATGGCATAATAAGTTGCAGCTACTAATAAACTAGCAGGAGCACCGGCAATAACTCCCGCAATTCCACCTGCAAGTCCGAATAGAGTCCCTGTCAGAATAGTCTCAAGTATTTCAGTTATATCTACTGTCTGGCTCACCCTGCTGTAATAGGTCTGTGCAGGCATCCCTGAATAAATTGTATTAATAACGTCCTGTTCACTGAAATTTAATGAATACAGGTAACCAATCCTTGGTGCCCACCATGGACCAGGATGCCACATAGGAATACTGTAATGACTTATACAAACCATTTCCCATTAGCCAGAAATATTCAAAACATTTGTTGGAGGGGTAGTGCTTGGACTCTCCGATCTGGAAAACAGGTAGTTAGAATTACTTGTTTGCATAACATATTGGCATTTTCTTTTAAATTTCCCACTATGTAACATTGATATGAATTCTATATGTGCAAGATTGTTTTGAGTGGCGAATTTTGCCTTTTCCAGAGCTGTTATTTCTCGCAAAAGTGACACTGCTGATGGATCCGATAGAAGGAACTGTGAGGTTAATGTTTTCAAACTTTTATTAAATTTTAAATTCATATGGAGATTTGAAATATGGCCGCCATTGTAAGGATTTGCATTTTCCCTGTTAAGATACCATGAAACAAATGCATTTTAAAATTGATCCGATGCATTAACAGGTTTCTGTATGAAATATCTGTCATACTCAATCTGTTGCTTCACGGATACCGTTGCTGTCCTCTGATTACTATGAGTGGTTGCAGGTTGCATTGCCATTCCCATAAATAATACCACAATTACAATTGCTGTTATTGATAATAGAGCTTTTCTAAGTTCCATAGCACCGAAGTGTGGAGGGGTAGGATTAATAAAAATTCCTTGACACATTATGGCAATATCGCTCTCACCCTATGAGAATGTATAACATGTAAGGATTAGTTTGATGGATGATGACCCTTTCACATTTTTATGAAAATATGGAAAAGCTATATTTACTAACATCAGAGCACACATTCTCCCAAATAGAATATCATTAGCATGATGCGAGTACATGAAAAAGTTATATCGTCAATACTTGACTCTCGTTAGACTAATATTAAATTTCATAGAATTTTGTCATTCAAAGGAAATAAACCCACGATAACTTTCTCGCACTTTCTATCTTTTCTCTCATCATGTGGTTTGACTCGTCGAACGTAATTTATTAATGGATTCTAGAGAGCCTTTTATTATCCTTTGATATCTGGAAAACATTGAATAATTGAGTATCCTCCTCAAGGAATTAAATTTCCTAGCTTAGTAAGAACTCTAAAAATTAGGTCTAAGACTTATCACTAAAGTTTACCGCATATCCAGAACTTCAGACAGGAAAGATTATGGGAATAAGTGGTTAGTTTTATAAATATTATAGTGCTCGGGGTTCGAAGTAAAAATGAATAATATTCTGTTTGAAAGAGAGAGAGAGAGAGAGAGAGACCGAGATCAATGCGCTTAAACTAATCTTGATTTTGTTGATTTCTATGATGATGGCCATACCTATAATTCAACATGTTCAAAGTGAATATTCATCCACACCTGTGGAATCATATTCATATTACAATGAAATGGTAAAATTCATCGGTCAAAACGTTTTCATCGGATTTGGATATAACATATATCCAGTTTCATGGACACTGTTAAAAGAAAATTATGTTTCCCCAAAAAATGGGGTGGTTAATCCATTTACCGCACAAATAAACACTTCATCTCCCCTTATAAAACAGACATTCTCACACTATTACGTTAAGAGGATATCAACCGGTCAACAGAATTCTGCCATTATGGTGGAATGGAATAGCAATATTAGGATTGCTGAGATATTTACTTTTTTAAATAATTCAATAGATGCTTCCATATCAATTAAAAACATAGGTGTTTCATCTTTATATATGAGTGTATTTTCAATTTCTACAAATCATCATGCTCACGCTTCTGTTAATGGGCTTTCTCCGGAAGCTTTCAATTCAACCAGTGGTAATATCATTATACCTGGAAATGACAATCAGGTTTTCATTGGACACGTTTCAATAAATTGGGGTTCAGAATCATCTATATTTAGTATAGGAGCAATTCAAAATTCCGGAGGCAGAGACATACTCACCCTTCCGTTTAATGTTGGAGTCCTTTCTCCAAATGAAACATATACAATAGATCCAATTATTAGATCGGGGCCAATTTCGCCAATAGTCAGAATTCCAAGTCCTCCTCCACCTGCAACTTCTCATGTAGTATTTACCGAAAATGGTCTCCCTTCTGGTGCTGGATGGTCGGTTGTTTATGGTGGACAAATTCACACATCATCATCAACAACGTTAACTTTATCCAGTTCAGCAGGAACCAATAGCTTTTCGGTTGGCGCAGTTAGCGGACAAGGACAAATAGCGGAATATAAACCTTCTCCCGCATCGGGTTCTGTAGTTGTCTCTTCATATTCCACATCATATGTTTCAATAAGTTATACTGCAATAAAAGCCGTAACCTATGTTGTAACTTTTACCGAATCTGGGTTGCCTTCAGGTACTGAATGGACTGTCACAATTAACGGAGAAACACATTCATCCAGTTCCTCCTCCATTTCTTTCAATTTATACAATGGGACTCATTCTTATTCAATATCTACGCCATATGGATATTCAACTGGACAATCTTCTGGTTCTATTGATGTCAACGGGGCTGCAAAGAACATTGAAGTTAATTTTCATGCGCTTTATCCCGTGCAACTGACAGATTTGAACATAACATATTGCGAAATAGGGGCTAGCATCGTGGGGCAGCATGATTATAGCAGTTTATCTTATCTTATTCAAAAGCATACAACCACACAAAGTGGAGCCAGTTCCTGGGGCATAGTTTGCGGGGGAATCTATAATTTTACTGTGGCTGTCAATTATCATAATTCAAGCGGACCCGGTGTCTACTATATACCATATAATGTTGGGGGATACACTGTAAACGTTCCAGTTTACTATGGTGATATGCAGATTTGGGCTCTCAATTCAGTGTCAGGTCTAAGGCAGCTTATTGCATACAAGGCCGTTCCCAAGGGCAACGGAACATTTACTTACACTTTTCAGATAACACCCGGAGTTTACGGTGGGTTCTATGTATGCTTAAACAATAAAACTTCTAATTCCGAAGTAAATCAGGTAGGGCAATTTGACGTAAAAACCACTTTTATGAATGAACCTCCTTGTCTTCCTCCCAATGCAAATAGCATTGCGCGTTACTTATTTTATGAATGCGGGATTGCGGCCGCATCTTCTTCTGAGGTGTATAATTCCACAGGTTCAATGATCGGTTATTTGACAGAATCGGTTCAAGGTTTAAACATAAATTATACTAAAGGGCAGACCAGATGCATTAATTATGATTTTGGATTTTACAGCCCACAGAATAACGGGTTAAATGGGCACAGGAAATATGGGATTTTTTCATACAATCAGGCTATGGTGTTTAATGGGAATCAGGATCCAACTACTTATTCTTCTCATTGTCCATACATAGTCAACAATTATGGGGGTACAGCCACGCAAGGTGATTCCAACGGTGCGGCGACAAATGTATCAGAAGCCCTATATCTGGGGATAACTGCAGCACTTTCAATAGACCCTTATACTGCAGTTGTTGGAGTTGCATTGGCAGCAATGTACCCATTCGTTTTTAATGAATTTAATTCTCCTCTATACCAATCAAAGCCTAATAATTTCTATTGCAACCAGACAGCAGTATGTAAGCAAATTTGGCTGTCGACGTCTGACTGTATTGAAACCGGTCCGAGTGTTTTACCATTTTTTAAAGTAATTAGTACTAGCAACGATAACGTCTCTCTAATTCAGGATGCTAAGGTATATTCTTTCTTAAAGGGACAGCCAAGTAGCTTTTTATCGTGGATGACCGATCTTAATTTCTTTACATATACAGTTAACACAAGGATAGTACCGGTAGATTTAACCCCGCCAATTGGAGTTTGCCAGTATGATCTGGTAAATTATACAAGCTCTTGGTCAGGTGGTCCAACCGGATATACTGGCCCTTCTTATTCTGTTGCAGTATCAGAGCCAATTTACATGGGACAGGTGGGATAAACATATGGACAAAACAACAAAGAAAAAGCTGGCTGCCATTTTTATTATTTTCACATTCGCTTTCACAGCATACGGTTTATATGATTGGACACATCATCCATATATTATGCCTCCTAAACCATTATATGGAATTGAATCAAACATTTGCAGGCAGGAATTGGTCAATGTTACACCATACGGAAATAATGTGGAAATAGGCATGGTAGGTGCGATTCTAGGATCATCCTCAAACAATTCTACGGATTTTGCCAATAGTGCAGGGAATATGGGAAATTTTGATGTTTGGATAAAAGGAGAAAACCTTCATGTTCCCTTCGATGCTGTCACACTTGTATTCAGCAATTTTAACATAGCTGTTAACGGAACAGTTTTTAGGAATTTCACTCATCCTTATGACAGACATGATATTCTTCCCAATCTCAACGTTTCTCAATGGTTCACCACACAAATGCCATGCGGGGCTTATTGCTTTAGTGTCTGGAACGGACCAGATCTCTCAGTTCTGTTTGCTAATGATATGGCTTATGGAAGTTTTACCTACTGGGTAAATGTCACCGTGATCCCAATATTATTCCTTGGCCCATACTATTTTCCAGTGAATCCTATCCCAATGTCCCTTGTATTTCACGAGAACTATTCTTATCCTTACTGGTATTATAATAATACAATACCCTGAAAATAGTGGAATAGATCTTTAAAACAATTTTCCTATCAATGCACTCCCCGCCATTCCATCGAACGCTTAAAGTTACAGGTTTCTTCAAGACATTGGATTATACTACTTCATGAATGGTCAAAAAATTCTCTCCGGTTATCATACCGGGCGAGGGCTTTCTGGCATGAGCTTTCCTAAAGTCATCACTTTCTGTCCAGGCCTTAAAATCTTCCATGGTTTCCCAGTAGGTAAGAACTATATATGAATCGCCTTTAATAGGCCGTAATATTTCATTCTTTACGAAACCTTTTCTGTGTTTCAGATTTTCATTGGTATTTGCAAATCTTCCCTCGAAATCGCTGGCCATTGATGGATCCACTGGAATATGGTTCTGAACAACTATCACAAGCTAATAATGTAATTCTGTCTTAATTAGTTTTTGAAAAAGCTTTCAAGAGTATTCTGCTGCGGATGGATTTCATCTTTCTTCTTTGTCTTTGGAATCTTGCCCGTCAGGGTCAAAGCCATGTCAAAGCTTTCCAGAACCCTGTTTACCGTTTCTTCAACTCTTTTCGCATAATATGCCCAATCCGGTTCATATGGAAAGTCCTGCCCATCTATGAACGGTTCCACTTCCTGTGGAGATTTTGAACTGTCAGTTACAATCCATGAAACCTTCATTCCCGGGATGAACCGTTCCCCTTGCTCCTGAAGTTTTTTTGAAATTCTTACATTTGCAAGTGAATCAGCATCCTTATACTTGTCGTAATCCTTCACAGATCTTGAAATTACCAGTTTTTTTATGTCCAACGTTCGATCCCCATCCAGTAATCTTTTGACGATTTTTTCACTGAATTCTCTGGCCCCTTCCTTATCTCTTTTCATAATGTAGTTAAAAACGGTTTCCAGAACCTCACTCTGTAAATCAAAGGAATCTGTTCTCCTTACTTCATATCCTCTTACCAGCATTTTGCCTCTATCTGATTCAGGGTATGTGATCATACCAACATATCTCTTTTTGGCACCGTGGGAGAAGAATGGATCCATAACCTTTTCGAATTCTATGGAAACGGAAAGTTCTGATGAAATCTTCGAACTCAGATCTTTGCCTATGGTTACCGCCTCTTCATCAGTCTTTGCTCCGGATTCTATGAATACACTATCAGTATCTCCATAAATAACTCTGAACCCATCATGCTTCAGAGTTTCAATAAGGCTCATTATGGTTTTCCTCGCATATGCTGTGATCGATCCTCCAATTTCCAGATTAGTAAACCGGTAAAAGGAAGATGCAAGAACTCCATAGAACGTATTCATCAATATTTTCAGAGCATTCTGAACTCCATCGTAATAGTCATATTCGGATCCGGATGATTTTTTGAGAAGTGCCTTGATCTTATCTCTCTCATTCATCAGCTCCCTGAGAATTCTAGGAACAAGTCCTTCTTTTTGTTTTATGTCGAGGAATCTGACTCCCGTTGGTGAAACAGTTGTTCCATTGGGATCAAGTGTGGTGAAACATATATTGTACTTGATAATCATTGACGGGTACATGCTCTTGAAATCAAGCACAATTACTCTTGAGTACAATCCTGCTCCTATGGACTCAACATGCCCCCCTTCAATGGGTTTTTCCTTTAGTGCCTGGGAAGCAGTCATTGGTACTCCAATATTTTCGCGGTCTGCCTTCCTTATAAGAATGGAATCAACGTAATTACTGGTTCCGCCATTGGTAGTATCTTCCAACGGGAGTTTAGTCACAGTAGCCATGAACATATTCCTGTCCAGAACCCTCATCTTATCCATTATCTGGAAAGTGAGGTATGAATCTTTTATGCAATAATCTATAACTTCCTGTCTTCTGTTTCTCCATTCCTCCTCTATCTTCAGTCTGTCAATGTCATCCTTTCCTTCTCCCAGAAGTTCATTGGAAACATAGTTGAGGGTCTCATGCTTTGGTTTCAATATTCTTTTTACATTCCACCACACATCACTGACAATCCTTCCCTTTAACCTCCAGTACTGGTTTTGAATCCTTCTTGGTTCAGAACTGTCTCTTCCTATATTGAATCTGATTCCATACCTCTTCATTCTGTATTCAATAACAGGTAGATCGTAACCATCTACGTTGTATCCAATAAGAACATCGGGGTCCTGAGATTGTACAAGTTTCACAAAATTTCTCAGGAGATCATCTTCCTCACCATCAACAGCACCCTTTGTTATTTTATCTCCTTCCGCTATCGTATAACCTATAACGAGAATTTTTCCGTATTGTTCAGATGAAGATTCTGGAAATGCATTTTCTATATCAAAGCTTAGAACCTTCAGAGCTGGATTGAAGTCAGTTGTGGTTACAATTTTATCAGCCCTGACTACCACATCAGTTAAATAATGTTTTTCTGTATTATATTCCTCACCAGTTATTTCCACACAGGCTCCCAGATCGAGATCATATATGAAACGGTGATGGAACGGGATATCTGCAGCCATAACTGTTGAAACAAATAAACCTCTTATTTCAGGGACTTTCCATGGATGTTTAATGTATATGCGTTGAGCCTCTTTCATTTCGCCATTAACCCACAGGGATTTCCTTTCCATCTTTACAAACTCAGGATTTTTACTGATTCCATCAAGTTCTCTCTGCTGTGGCGATATAACATCAAAATAAGGTAGAAAACCAAAATAGAGGGCAGTAACTGATTTTCCATCTTCTGTCCTTCCAAATAGCTCAACGATTAGCGGGTCTTCACGGAAAGAGTATGAAGCTGAAACCAACCTCATTTTTATGTTCATATAACACAATCCGTTATTATTACTTAACATCTATGAGCAGGAAAATTTATGATGATTAAGGAAAATTCAACTTCGAATTAATTTATGAAAACGAGTTAAGTGGTAACCCTAATATTTCTGCAAAACAATTAATAATGTATTATTTATTATATTTAAATCCAGAAATGGTGCAAAAGCATGAATATTTTAAATGATCTGGTTAATAAGCATAATTTCTATCGGGAATCCACCTTAAATCTGCAGGCTTCTGAAAATGTATTGAGTCAATCCGTGAGGGAGGCTTTGAGCTCTGATCTCGCATCCAGATATTCACACATCATGGATTCAGGGATCAATGGATATGGAGGCTGCAGGTACTCTGAAGAAATTCTAAGTGAAACAGAAAATTTGATGAAAAAACTCTATGGTTCAAAGTATGCTGAAGTAAAGACCATAGGTGGGCACGTTGCAGCTGAAGTAGCAATTCTTTCAACTATGAAAAAGAAGGAGAATATGCTGGCAATTGGAGAAAATTGTGGGGGATATACAGGTTATTTTGGAAACTATATACCTTCAATGTTTTCCATTAATTCCTACGAAATTCCCTATGATGCCCAGAATCAGGAAATTAAATATGAAGAACTGGAAGGGGTTTGTAAAAATATAAATCCCTCAGTAATTATGCTTGGGCAATCCTTTTTTGTAAAGCCATATGATATGAAGAGAATTAGAGAAATTGGGAATGAGTGCAATGCACGAATAATCTATGACGGTTCCCATGTAATGGGTCTGATAGCAGGAAAACAGTTTCAGCCGGACGCTCTTAAGTATTCTGACATTCTTCTCGGTTCTACCCACAAGACCTTCTTCGGTCCTCAGGGAGGAATCGCCCTGACAAACGATGAGGAACTGAGCAGTAGAATGTCATTCAACACAGTGTGGAAAACAATGGATAATTACCATTTAAACAGGATTGCGGCTCTTGGTGTAGCTGCTGAAGAAATGCTGCAGTATGGGGATGAATATGCGTCTCAGGTATGCAAAAATTCCAGGCAACTTGGAAAGGCTCTGGAGGAACACGGAATAAAAGTAAAATATTCTCCATGGTATTCCTACTCACACCAGGTACATCTTTCCACTGAAAACGAGGGCAGATTTGGAAATTTCCATAAAATCAGCCAAAAACTTGAAGAGAATGGAATCATAACGGATAGGGAAGGGCGAATCGGAACCGCCGAGATAACAAGGATGGGCTATAATGAAATGGGTAATATTGCATCCTTAATCGAAGAATCTCTATTGGGTAAAGATGTAAAGTATAATGTAAAAGAGTTGAGAAGAAGTTTGAAAATGAGATATTGCAGGTGATATAAATGAAATCAGTAAATGATATAATGACGCAGAATCCAGTAAGTGTAGAAGAAGGTATGACAATAATGAATGTTATTTCAAAACTGAAAGATAACAGAATAAGCCAGGTTCCAGTTGTTTCAGGGAAAAGGTATGTGGGTATGCTGGGATATCGTGAAATTTTAAGGAGAAAAAGTATCAGCATAAATGCCAGAGTTGGAAATATGGCAGTGACTTCATCAACTTTATCACCATCTGATTCTATTGAAGCTGCATTGAGAAAATTAAAGCAAAGCGGCAATAACGCCATACCAGTTGTAGAGAAAGATCATCTTGTAGGGATAGTTTCCAGGTCTGATATCCTGAAAAATATCGAGGAATTCGGTGGTATGGAAAACATGAAAATCATGGATATAATAATTGAAGATCCATTTCTGGTTAAGGAATCTGAAGATGCAGAAAAGGCATTGGAAATAATGCGGTCGCAGGATTCAAGTGAGTTACCAGTTGTTGATGATCTGGGTAGAATTACCGGAATAATAAGATTCAATGAAATATCAGATATAGATTACAGAGGAGAATTTGCAAAGCTCAGATTTGGTCAACTTTCATCTGGAGATATGGAAAAGGGGATAATATGCGGGTCTATTAAAGAAAATCCAGTCTATGCACTGGAATCCGAAAATATACTTGATGCAAGAGACACACTCATAGAATCTAAACTTCACAGTCTGCCAGTATGCACGAAAGATCTCAGGGTCATAGGAATAATAACTATTGATGACATTCTCAATACAATCCCTTCTGAAAAATCTGATGATGGAATAATGCTTAATATTTCCGGATTGGGAACAGGAGATTCAGATTTATACGATATTATATACTTTTTAACAGATAAATTCACTCAAAGGGTTACAAAAGTAGCTGGCCTGAACAATGGAACTTTGAATATCCATGTGATGAAGCATCACTCACAGGGGAGAACAAAATATTCAATAAGGACCAGATTTGCTGCAAAGAGAACGAATATGACAATCAGCGATCACGATTGGAACTTTGGAAAGTGTCTGTCGCGTATCTTTGAGACATATGAAAAGAGATTAAAAAAGGACATGAATAAGGATTGAATGCCAAATCCAAAATAATATTTCCTTTTTTATTTTATATGTTTTCCGGTGTTATATGCCCATAGAACGCATTTTTGAAATTTTTTAGGAATACTATTTTGTATTAGGTAAAACTTGGTTATTTGATCACATATTTAAGATAGGGGGTATCATATTCAAAAACCGATAACAACTCTACAAAATACAGTTCTCAATGATATTATAAAATGACATTATGATCACCTCATCAGGTGTAGTTGAATGAAAATTCATTTAAAATCGCGACAATAAATGATCAGAATTGTGAAATTAAATATGATTTTTAGTAGCTTATGATTGCCCAAGTGTTCAAAAATAATGGATTTGAAAATTTAATTTCCAAACCTATTTTATTCTTTCATTCAACTTCTGGTAAATGGTAAGTTCCTCAACCCCTTTTTCAATTCCCTGGTTAATGTCAGGGGACTTATTCCTATTAACAAAGTCATCTATTTTTGCTTTGTCCGTGAGTCCCACATATGGAATAACAGATTCAATGAATCTCGATTCATATCCGGTACCTCCGTAGTATTTTCTGAACAGGGCTAGAAGAGAATCCATATCATTGGCTATATTCTTTCTTGTATCAGGGTTTCTGGATGCAGTGACAAAAAAGGTCCTGGAATCCTGCTTTTTTATCTGCTGTGACTTCACAAGTTCCATGATCCTGTTGTAGTTATTCTCTCCCTTAAGCCATCCCATTGATGATATGAGTTTAACCCTGTCCTCGTCGTTATTCTGTCTTTTCATTGATTCAACAAGACTTTCACTGTCATTGGTTGCGATTGCATGGGCCGTGGACACAGCCATTCTCAGGTTGGGATCAATTTTATCATAATCTTTGAACTTCTTATCCAGTTCCTTGGCAAACTCACTATCAAAATGTACAAGGGCCAGATTAACACGCCCCCTCAATATTGAAATATTTGCGGGTTCACCGTTTTTCTTATCACCAAGTCTCTTCTGATGATAAGAGAAATATTCCTTTCCAAGAGGCATTATCTTTTCCTTATTTTGAATGACCAAACGCAATTCAGACAATTGTCCTATGATTTCATTTATCACCGTATATTCTTCATCCTTCGAAAAACTTGTTAGTATGTTTTTATAGGTATTGAAGTTGGAGGCTCCTGAGACAAGAGCGGCGAAAGCATCTGAAAGAATTCCCCACTTGTCAAAAGAATTCATTGAATCCTTTTTGGAAAGAACATGTTGCAGGAGATCGCCTTCATAATTTACTCGATAAAACCCTGTATGGTTCTCATTAAATCTAAGAAAATCCTTTCCGTCAATATCCATTTCATTTTTATTGAATAATATGGATTCCTTCTTTGAACCACTCCTGATCACTGTAAGAGGGATTGGCCATATTGTATCATCAGAGCTACCATCCAGTCTGAACTTTTTTTGCGAAAGGTGTATCCTATCGCCGGATTTCTTCGCTGTTATTATGGGATAACCCGGTGTTTTTATCCATGCACTCATAACATTGGAAATATCCTTCCCGGAAGCTTTTTCTATTGCTGTCCAAAGATCATTTCCTATGGCATTCGAAAAGCTGTTTTTCTTCAGGTGGTTTCTAACCCCGTCTCTGAATGCACTTTCCCCTGCATATGCCTCAATCATTCTTAATATGCTGCCACCCTTACCATAACTGATTTCATCGAATATTTGGGCTATTTCATTTGGATTCTTTACTTCCACATCTATTGGATGGGTTTTTCTAAGACTATCCCCATGCAATGCACCGCTTGTTTGCGATATGATAAAATCGTCAAATACATTCCATTCCTTATGCCTTGCATCAGCAGACTTAAAACTCATGAAGGTAGCAAAGCTTTCGTTTAGCCAGAGGTCATTCCACCATTTCATTGTCACTAGATTTCCAAACCACTGATGTGCCAGTTCATGGGCAATTACTTCATCAGCATTTTTTATGGCGGAAGCACTTGATGATCCATCAAGATTCAGGAGAACCTCTCTGAATGTTATGGCTCCCCAGTTTTCCATTGCTCCGAATGCAAATTCAGGTACTGCAATGAGGTGAAGTTTAGGTAGCTGGTAATTAATACCGAAATATTCCTCATAGAATTTTAGTGAACCCTTAGCCATTTCTATTGGTATGCTTGAGTCTTTCATATTTCCCTTCGACGTGATCAAATAAACAGGCTTTCCGTTATAATCTCCTCTACCAACATCGTAGTGTCCTGCACCAATATACACCAGATATGTTGACATTTTAGGGGTTTTCATGAATTTTATGGTTTTTCTTTGGCCATTTTCTGTTATTCTCTCCTCAGGCATATTCGAAATTGCTTCAAAGTCCCTTGGAATATCCATTGTTATTGAAAATTCAGCCTTATATGCGGGGTTGTCTATGCATGGAAACGTGTACCTTGCACCTGTGGCTTCAAATTGAGATGAAAAGAAAGGTCCCGATTTAGTATCTGAATAATAAAGTCCATTTAATGAGTCTGAAACCTTACCATTAAATACTATGTCAAGCTCAATTTTCCCTGAAAAATTTCCATTGACTCTAAGCTCCTGCTTTTCATTGTCTATGTTAAATTGGCAATCCTTTCCGTTTATCTTAAGGCTCGAGATGGATAAACCAACAGAATCAAGTGCAATCGAACCATTTGCAATTCCAATAATTTTTTCTATACCTCTGAAAGTCTTTTTTTCCGTATCAAGGTTTAGCTCGATATTATATAGTTCAACGCTTTCCATAGTTGACACATCTTAATTCCATAATTAACTATTTCGTTAGGTTTTATCATGCAGCATGTCAATCTCTATCACCACGAAAATCGTAAAATATAATCCTGTTCTAATTTTGAAAACAGGTTTTTTCAATTTAATTTTATGCGTATATATTTGAAACTATTTGTAATCGCTCGCTTTTGACACTTCGAAGTAATAACACGTGCAAAAAATCTTAACTTTGTTATGAGAAGATCATTTCTTATAAACGACGATGGTATAATCCTTCAGATTGACAGAATATCTTAATTCGAATTGCAATCAATTTAACTCAGACGACGTATATTCAGCTTCAAAAGTGATTGTTAATGATGGAATTGTCATATTTCCAACAGAGACAGTTTATGGAATAGGAGCAAATGCCCTTTCCAACAGGGCATGTGAAAAAATTTTCAAGATAAAAGGGCGGCCACAGGATAACCCATTGATTGTCCATGCCTCATCAACGGAGGAGGTGGAAAAAATAGCCGATGTTAAGAAAGTTACCCATTTTCAAGAATTAACAAAACTCTGGCCAGGTCCGTTAACGGTAATATTTCCATCACTGGGCGTAGTCAGTTCTTCAGCAACAGCTGGTCAGGATACAGTGGCCATAAGAATTCCGGACTGTAATCTTGCACTTGAGCTAATTCGAAAGAGCGGGGTGCCAATTGCAGCGCCTAGCGCCAATCTCTCAACAAGACCGAGCATAACTGATTCTGTTTATCTGAAAAGTAATTTTGATGGAAAAGTGGATGTTATATTTGATGCAGGGAAGACCAGATATGGTATAGAATCAACAGTTATTATGCCCAGAGGCGATTCCTGCCTTATATTAAGACCAGGAATTTATACAGAAGATGATCTCAGTGAAATATTCAACAAAGTGACCTTTTCAGAAGATTTGGCAGGCTCCCCAAGATCTCCAGGAACAAAGTACAGGCATTATTCCCCGTCAAAGAAGCTATATATGCCATGGTCCACGGAAGATTTAATGAAAATTCAGGAAAAGCGCCCCGAAAGATATGCAATTATATGTTCGTCAGAGACGGGTATAAAAATAGGGGGAAAAAATTTAATTCTCATGGGTAGTAACAGGGATCCATATGAAATTGCATCTAATCTGTATGATTCTCTTATAAAGTTTGATATAGGTCCGTACGAAGAAGGTCTTATTGAACCTCTTTCCGGGAGTGGCATATATTTATCTATTATGAATAGAATAAAGAAAGCAGCAATACCTCTTAAGGAGGGTGAGTTATAAAATGCCAAGTGTGAGTATAATTATGGGAAGCAGAAGTGATCTGGAGGTAATGAAGGAAGCCAAAGATATATTTGACGAATTCTCAGTGGAATCCGAGATAAAAATTGTATCAGCCCATCGAACTCCTCAATACATGTATGAGTTTGCAAAATCTGCTTCATCAAGGGGGATTAAAGTAATTATCGCTGGAGCAGGCGGATCTGCCCACCTTCCAGGGATGACTGCCTCTTTGACAACATTACCGGTGATAGGTGTTCCCATATCGACCAAATCGCTTAAAGGAATGGACTCGCTTCTTTCTATTGTTCAAATGCCATTTGGGATTCCGGTGGCAACTGTTGCCATCAACGGTTCGAAGAATGCGGCCCTCCTTGCCATTCGGATTCTGGCAGTTTCTGATTCAGCTCTTTCAGATAAACTAAAAATCTTCATGGAACGACAGACAAAGGCAGTTATGGAAGATAGCTTATGAAAAAACTTGGAATAATAGGCGGTGGACAACTTGGTCTCATGATGATACTCGAATCCCGTTACCTGCCAATCCATTTTAATGTTCTGGTTGAAAATAGAAATGAACCGGCATGCAAAATTGCCGATGATGTTTATCTTGTTAATGATTACAGGGACTTTGTAGACAACTCAGACATTGTAACATTCGAGTTTGAACATGTGGATGAGAGGGCGCTTGATTATGCATCGCAACAAAATAAACTGCGGCCCAATATTAATTGCATATCGCTTAAGCGCCAGCGGATGCTGGAGAAACAATTTCTGCTTGACAAAAAACTTCCGGTGGGAAAGTTTACAGTATGCGGCAACAGAAAAGAGCTCATGGAGGCACTCAATGCTTTTGACCGCGGTGTTATCAAAGAATCAGCAGGTGGTTATGACGGAAAAGGGCAGTATTATTACACGAAAAACAATGTTCCAGAGATCCTTTCCGATGGGCCATTCGTAGTTGAGGAGTTTGTTGACTATGACTACGAAGCTTCCATTATAGGCTGCAGGACTGAGAATGGGGATTTCTTTTCCTATGAGCCATCATTTAATAAGAATCTCAGGGGTATGCTTCTGTGGAATCTCGGACCAAGGAAACTGGAAGACGCGAAGGATCTGGCGAGAAAGTTAATGGATTCTCTGGATTATATTGGAGTAATGGGCCTTGAACTTTTCGTTTCAAAGGGGAAGGTGTTAATAAATGAATTTGCGCCAAGAGTTCACAACTCCGGTCATCACACCCTTATGGGGCATTCTATTTCCCAGTTTGAGTTACACGTAAGAACAGTTATGGGTTTTCCTGTTCTGGAACCGGTTGCTTTTACTAATACTGGAATCATAAACATCATTGGAAAAACTTTAACAGATAATGAAACTGAGAAAATCCTCTCGATTGAGGGAACAAGGTTATTCTCTTACGGGAAGGCAGAAACCAGACGAAGAAGAAAAATGGGGCATATATGTGTTTCCGGAGAATCTCAGGAAGTTCTTCTCAACAATATTGAGAATATTCAAAATATAGTCTATGGAGAAAAAATTGAAGATTATATATGACAGGCGTGCTAACATTTTCCAGCATGAAATACAAAATCACCATGTGTGCAGGACTTCATGGAGTCTGAGGAACAGAACTGTAGTTATCCATATTCAAAAGCTCTTTCTTACGTAGAACGAGAAGCAATCCTATCATTGCCCCCAAGGCTGCCAGAATAAACTCCATACTGGTTCCAAGATAAAAAAGAACAAGGCCTGATACAAGACCAGCCACGATCTGTCCAATACCTATGACTGAATTATAATATCCAATTGCACTTCCTCTGTTAACTTTCTTTGCAATTTTTGAGATGACAGTAATCTGTGTTATATTTATGAAACTCCAGAAAGCACCAATTCCGCCATATACTAATATGGCAAGATAAACAGTCCATGATGTGTTGTTTGCGTACAGGGGCAAAATTGCCGCCCCGCTGAATGCAAAAATCCTTATTATCAGAGGTATAAAAAGTGCTTTTCCCAAAGACGATCTTTTTATATATGCGCCGGCATAATTGAATGTTACTGTTGATAGAACATTGTTCAGCAGATACATTATATATATGGTTGTCTCACTGGCACCATATGAATTCAGCATAAAGACGGGGAAAGGAATAAAAAACAGTTGAAATGCAAACATTAAAAACATGCACACAACAAGATAGTACTTTAAAATGGGGCGGAACGGTTCACGATCCTTCCTGTGAAACAACCTGACAATATGATAAACATAGGACGGTGAGTATCTGGCCTTTTCCAGAGTTCTCACCGAGAAAATCCATGAAAGTCTCCTTCTGTTTATCCGTTTAGATGGTTCCTTCAGCAGGAAAATAGAGAGAACAAAAGATAGGAGGTATATCAGGGCTGAAATCAGGTAGATTATTTTCAATATATCTGTATTATTAAGACCAGCGCTTACAATGGCTAACCCGAAAACAAGACCAATTACTGATCCTATGGATGATATCATACTGAATATGGACACAGTCCTTGCCCACTGGCTTTCAACTGAATTCTCTATGACAAGAAGCGTTGAAACCGGCACCGAAGCCATTGAAAAAATTTGAAATGAAACTAAGAGTATTATGTATTCTTCAAGGTTTCCAACAAGCATTATTAAGGCAAGAGATAGAAAAGACCCAAAAAACGCTATGAGTATGAATATTTTCCGTTTACCCATGCTATCAGAGAGATTACCCCAAAAAATGAGTGCCACTACTGATGCAGTGGAAGCTGCAGACGATGTAATTCCATAATATATTATATTTTGATGGAGATAATTTGTTACAAAAAGTGGCATAAGAGGCGTCATCAAACCTCCAGAAATATTTGCCACTAAAAAGGAAATATACCAGAGATGAGAGGTATCATAGCCCCTTTTCGGAAGGGTAGCTTTTTCCTCTCCTGCCTCCATTTTATTCCCTTCGATTAATATTTTCAGACTATTTCAATGTTGAATGGCTTTACCAGTCCCATTGAAAAAGCTTTTTTAAAGTATAGGTCAAGTGCTAATCTACCGGGTTTTCCAAAATCTATGGACAGGTCATTAACATACATTTTGATGAATTTTGTTTCCAGCTCCAGATTCTCATATCTTGCGTATTTCATGGCATATCTTGCGGCTTCTTCAACATGTTCCTGTGCATATTTTATGGATGCCTCAAAATCCGCCCTGTACCTGGCGGCTACATCCTTTCCAAGGGATTTCTTGACCGCATTAAAGCCTAGAGGGAGTGGTAAATCTCCTGAATACTCTATCCATTTTTCATATAGATCCACAACTTTCACTAACCCTTTGTCCTGAAATGTCAGCTGTTCATCATGAATTACTATTCCTGCATCTATTTCTCCTGCAATAACTGCATCAGGAATCTGATCAAACCGGACTGCCTTAAACTTAGCATCTTTGTTGACAAACATTCTGTACAGAAGGTGAGAAGAGGTCCCATAACCCGGCGTACCGATTATGGCATTTTTAAGATCTATATTCTTCTTCGCTACTACTGCCGGTCCATAATGTAATCCAAAGCTGGCACCGGATGCAGTCAGAAAGTATTTGTCGTGAATTTCGGAATATGCGTTTCCGGAAATAGCACTAACGTCATAAGTTCCTTTCCTGGCTTCAATATTCAATGTCTCTATGTCAGCAATAACCTGTTCATATTCCATACTGACATCAATCCTTCCTTTTATCATTGCATAAAACATGAAGGCGTCATCAGGGTCTGGCGTATGAGCTACCGTTAACTTCATCAAACCTAATCCAAAGATCAATCATAATCTTTGCTAAGCGCAAAGCATAGGTGAAATGCTTAATGCTTTCTTTTCAACGTTAACGCTGCTGTTGAAATAACTATTACGGCAGCAAAACCCCCTATAAGCATTTCATAATATGGTACATAATTCTGGGAATTGTGAGAATTGTCGCTACCCGTGATGGAACCATTGAGCATTACATTTGTAGAAAATAAGGCATAATTACAATATTCACTGCTATAATTTCCCATGTATGTTTTGTTCAACCTCAATGGCAGCCCTGAATATGCATCTAGGCAATCGTATGTCTTGCGTATGTTAAATTTAGTTCCACTGTTTTTGCAGGTCTCATTCAAAAACAGTTTATCCACGGTAATGTTTCTATTCATATAATGGGCAGAACAATTAATTCTTAGGGACGCGTTAATTATGTTATTAGTATCATTTTTATATGGATTTTTTCCATTGTGGATAGAATTCAGAACTATTGCAGAAGCCCCTGGAAAAAGTTTCATGGAGGTATTTATATAACAGTAAGAGAGGCTGGAATCGCATGTACCATGACCAGCTTTCATATTTTCGTAATAAGAAGTGATACCACACTCTCTATTGACATCAGATATCATAATTCCTATACGCTGGTAGACTCCATTATCATTTAATGTAAAGTTCGAGTAAGAATAGTTAAATAACCATGGTGGCAAATTTTGATTTAACACATCTTTGAATACATTGTAGTAAATTGGATTTCATGATTACTTCCTATTCCCAGAACAACAATCAAAAATGAAACTGCTGTTATTATGGATAAAACCATACTTATATTTTTTGAGCGCACTGCCGTGAATAAATAAATTTTATTTAATTATTGTTGTCACTTTAGCTATGAAAAATAGGAATAACCCAAATCCGTCTTGTTTAAAAGATTTGGTTCAGAGTTCATTTCTTGCTCATTTTTCTCATAACTTCAGTTACGATTAGAGCAAGAACAACCAATCCTGCTCCTGCAAATACCCCATAGAAGTAATAGACTAAACCCGGAATCTTGGTAAATGTTATGGTCTCATTGAGCTCCTCAAAATAGACTGTGATATTTCCAGTCATTTGAGAAGTCTGATACCCTGATGGAACCATTGTAATGTTGAAGCATTGGGTTCCAGTAGGTGCCAGAATACCGATGTTGCTTGAGGTGGAATTCACAAAGGTACTGCCCAGTTGAACTCCCCACTCTGTCGAGGACGGCAAACCGGATTCCTCGAATACAACATAATACTCTGTAATATTTGCAAATGAATAGGCAGTCGAATAAGTTTGATTTCCGCTTGAACCACCGAACAATATCAGCGTTGAATTTGCTTCATAACGTGCCATTGTTTGTCCAAAGTAGACATTGGGTTCAGCCCCTCTCAATTGAACGCTTGTCCATGTATTGGAAGATGAATTAAACTCCCAGGTTCCCTGAACAGGACCATTGGAGTTGACTCCACCAAACAGAATTGTCATATTGTCTAAAAGATAGAATTTCAATTCTCCAAAAGCTCTTGACCCAGGGTTGTTTATTGTTCTTATTTGATTCCATGTCAAGGAACTGCTCATTACCCAGGTGGAATCAGAATAACTTGAATTATAACCACCAAACATTATGGGATAACCGGCTGAATCATACGCCATCTCAGATCCATCCATGGAAGGCATTTTTTTACTTTCACTGGTTATGTTGATCCACTTATTCTTGTATTCCCATGTGGAATTAAGATATCCATTTGGTCCTATTCCGCCATAAAGGATTATGGCGTTCAGCGCAGGTGAATAACTCATGGCCCCGAAAGCCCGTGATGAAGGATGTATTGAAAAGTTCAAAACTGACCAGGTTTTCCCAGTGAAAATCCACGTTTGACTGAAATACGAGGTTTTGTTCATTCCGCCAAATAGTAATATGTATCCGGTAGACGGGTCATACTGCATTGATCCTCCTATCATTGCGGGGGGTGCATTCGAGCTGGTAAGATTTGTCCAGCTTCCCGAGTAATATTGCCACGTTTGATTTAGAAATGTTGTATTTGGGCCATTAAAAATTTCGCCACCAAATAGAATCACACCACTGGTTGTGGAACCGTATGCCATACTGGCATTAGCTCTAGGACCAGGTCCCGCTGCCGTAATTGGCGACCATTGGTTCTCGCTAACCGGGTTATTATAGTTTGTAGCAACAGCGTTCGGGTTAAATATCGCTTTCATTGAAGAGTGGTATGGCACCACTCCAATACCGAAGAATGATACCAATATCACTAAAGTTACTGATAGAGAAAGGACTCTAATGAACAAGGGTCTTCTCAAAATTTCCCTGATTGACATTACACACAGATTCAACGGTCATTTATAAATTTTCTAGAGGTTCGGGAAATTATCACCCTATTGGCTCTATTTCATTTGTCCAATCCCGGACTATTTTTCCATACAGTTTTGGGTTTGATGACACCTCTTAGATTATCCGCTTTTCCCTTGAATTTTTCTATGTCTTTGAGCATAAGTATAATCTCCTCTTTAAGAGCTCTTTTCCTCTCATAGCCAAGAGCTTTCAGTTTTGAATGTTCAGGATTATAGTAATGTTCTTCCTTTTCTATTCTGGGATTCTCTACATGTTCAATTTTCCCCCTTTTATTTAAGATGTCTCTTGCAGTTGATGATGTTATCTCTGCAAGTTCATTAACGGAATAATGTTCATCAAACTGATTAAAAACTCTGTATTCTCCATGTTCGGGTGGTTTTTCCAGTCCTATAGTCAGGCAACTTATACTATCCTCCAGGGATAAGAATCCTCTTCTTTGAAAGCCCTTTCCATATGGTGTTATTGGCTCATCCAAAACAGCTTGGGTGCAGAATCTGTTTAGAGCGGTTCCCCACACTTCATCTATATCAAATCTTGTGTATAGATCAGTTTCTTCAATTTCTTTTGTCCTAGTTCCATATACAACTCCCTGCATTACATCTGTTATTCTTAAATTCCATAGCTTATTTGCGAACATCAGATTATTGGTATCGTGTACCTTGCTCCAGTGATACCAGGAACCTGCAAACTTTGGGAATGGAAGGAAATCCTTTCTATCTTTGTATTCGATTTCGAAAAAGCCTTCAGGAATGTCTATATTTGGCGTTCCGTATTCTCCCATGGTTCCTAATTTTAACAGATGAGATTCCGGGATTATATCTTTCATTGCATAAACTAAATTCAGAGTTCCTATCATATTTTTTGTTAAAGTATCCGTAGCCTGCTTTAACCCAAGCATTGAATAAGGTGCTGACCTCTGTTCTGCCAGATGGACTATTGCATCAGGTTTTATTTTTTTGATAAGATCATAAACAAATTCAGGATCGCTGACATCTCCCTTGTGGAATTCTATTTTTTTCTTCCACAACTGGTACAATTTTTGTAATCTATCCTCCATTGAAACAATGGGTGTAATTGAGTCTGAATTTACTTCTCTGACCCTTTCTCTTGTAAAAAAAGAATCTGCCCCTGATACTTCATGCCCTCTGGCAATAAGTCTCAGTGCAAGGGGCCAGCCTATATATCCGTCAATTCCCAGAATAAGAATCTTCATTTCAGCTTGATCTAATCCTAATTTAAAATCTTATTTATTGGTGAGGTGTTTTCTATTTCCCTTAAAAAAAACTATTATATTGAGATAATAATATCGGAAAATGGATATAAAAAATCTATTCGACATTGCAAAAATATTCATACCTTTGTTTGTTGTAATAGATCCTATTGGTTCGATGGTTCTCTTTGTTTCAATGACATCATCCTATTCAGAATTGGAGAAAAGAGAAGCGACAAAAGATGCGTTCGTTTACGGTCTCATCATTATGATTTTGTTCACGCTTGGGGGAAGCATACTACTTGAGCTTATGGGAATATCCATAGCTGCGATCCAAATCGCAGGCGGTATTATTCTTCTTATCATGGGAATTGAAATGGTAAGAGAAGGCGACAGACCAAAGTCTACAGGAAAGACCTATAAAAACCCTGATCTGGGAATAGTTCCTTTCGCCACCCCTCTTTTGGCAGGACCAGGAGCAATTTCCCTTGTGATAATTCTATCTCAATCCGGCTTATACGCAATCATAGAAGTCCTCGCATCTCTTATTACCATATTCGTAATAGTTGTCATTCTTTTTACATTCGGAACAAAAATATCAAGGGCCATAGGAGACAAGTCCCTAAAAGCTATAACAAGAATTTTTGGTTTATTAGTTGCAGCATTTGCCATTCAGTTTATAATCGATGCTATTGAAATAATTTCACTGGTAGTTTAAAAGAAAAATGAAATATGGAAAACTAAAAAGAAAATTCCTCTCCATTCATTGGAAGAATTATCTCATAGTTTGCAAGATCCTCAAGCATTTTTTCCCGCTGCTCTCCGTGACAAAAAATAACCCTGTCCGGTTCGCATCCCTTGATAAATTTAACGAGATCATCATGACCAGCGTGTGCAGACATGTCAAAAAATTCAATTTTCATTTTAGGTCTTACCTGGGCACCTGCAATGTTCAAGGTACCCGTTTCCATTAGCTGTCTTCCATTTGTTCCCTCAACCTGATATCCTGTCATGAAAATGGCACTCTTCTTATCATCAAGAAGCTTCTCGATGTATCCAAGAGCAGGTCCACCATCTAACATGCCTGAAGTTGATATAATTATATCATTTTCAAGTGCGGTTTCTCTCATATTTCTTCCCTTAATTTCATTAACATTCGACAGGGCTTTCCTGAAATTCTTATCAGACCTTAAATATCCTGGTGTGTGCATATAAATGTTTGAGATTAAATTACCCATTCCATCTGTTGCTATGTTGTAAGGCAAATCGCTGATTGACATGACAAGTTCCTGGGTTCTGCCCATTGCAAAGGATGGAAGGATAACCTTTCCTCCGCCTTCAACAATTTCCTTTATTGATTCTCTCAAATTTTTTCTTACTGCTTCCCTGTCTACATGGTTTTTCCCCGCGTAGGTGCTTTCAATAATCAGGGTATCACACTTCTGCGGTTCAGCACCCTTGAGAAGAAGTGAATCGCTGGTATATAAGTCACCTGTCACCATTATACTGGATGAATTTTCAAACTTCCACATGGTTGACCCGGGAATATGACCTGCGCTTTTCGGAGAGATTTTAAATCCATCGGACTCAATTGTTTCACCGTATTTTACAGTCCTTAAGTTCTCGTAAAGCTTCTCAATATCATCAGGTGTAAATCTTACTGGATATCCTTCCAGATTCATGACCTTAATTGAATCTCTCAGCATAGGGCGCATGCTGTTAGCAGTCATATCGGTTGCGTAAATATTTGGGGAATAATCCTGATAGAAGATAGGAAGAGCTCCTATGTGGTCAAGGTGGGAGTGTGTTACAAATATTGAATCTACCTTTTCTGGAGGGAGTGGATATAGAGGTGGTTTTTCCGGAATAACTCCATAATCTATGAGAACCTTTTTTCCATGTTCTTCTATTATAATCCCGAGTCGCCCAACCTCCTGAGCGCCCCCTAAAAATTTTATTTTATACATCTTATAACCTTGCGCCTTCCAATCTCTTGCTACACTGGCAGCTTCTTGGCGTGTTTTCTTTTACAAACGTTTCTATATTTTTCATTGTTTTTTCCTCATTTTCCTTAATTATCTTGATTACTTCCGAAGCTTCAACCGGGTGTTCAGACCAGACGTCATAATCAGTTACCGTAGCCAGCATTGAGTAACACATACTCATTTCATCGGCAAGGGTAATTTCTGGAACCAAAGTCATTCCTATTATATCTCCAAAATTCCTGAACATTCTTGATTCTGCCCTTGTTGAAAATCTTGGGCCTTCTATGACTATATATGTTCCTCCATTATGAGTTTTCCCATTCTTTTTGGAAACAGAGTATAAGATTTCATTCATTCTAGGGCAAAAGGGGTCGGCTGTTGATATATGTACAACATCCGGACCGTCAAAGAATGTTAGTGGCCTCTTTTTAGTGAAATCAATGAATTGATCCGGTATGACTGTATCTCCGGGTTCGATGTTTTCTTTTAGTGATCCAACAGCATTGATTCCCAGTATTTCATTGCAACCAGCCTTCTCAAGAGCATAGATATTTGCCCTGTAGTTGACCATATGCGGGGGAATTTGGTGCTTGTTGCCATGCCTTGGTATAAATGCAACTTCTTTCCCTGAGATTGTTCCGGTTTGAATATCCGATGAAGGTTCCCCGTAGGGAGTCTTAATTCTTAATGATTTCTTTTCAGAAAGAAGGTTATATATTCCGCTGCCTCCTATAATGCCAATCAATTTATCTCCTCTTATTTTTAGTGGTAAATTTATGTATTGTATTTAACCAATCGTTTTTAGAGTATGCGAAAAAAAGCTATTTTATATCAATGTGCCTTTAACTTCATAGAGGTAGTTTTCTGTTGGTTATAAAAAAAATAGGAGAAATTACAGATGAAGTTCAGGATATTGAAATGACGGTAAAAATATTGTCACTTTCACAAAAGGAGAGAAATTCAGATAAAGGGAATAGTGTATACCATTACGGCCTTTTGGGAGATGAAACAGGGGTTTTACCATTCACTGCATGGAATATATCCTCAATTGTTAAGGAAAAGGATGTAGTCAATATAAAGCGCGCTTATACAAAGAAATATAATGATAAGATAAGAATATATTTTGATGATAAGACCGAATTTGCCCTGATGCCGGGCGTTGAAATGGAAGTTAAGCGAACCTATAACTATGAGAAAATCCGAAATCTTGGAACCGGGAGTAAGTTTGTTGCCCTGGAAGGTATCCTGAGTGAAGAGAAAGAAAGGGAGTTTGAAACAAACGGTGAAAAAAGAAAAGTCTATTCATACGTTATGGAGGATGACACCGGAAGCATAAGGTTGTCATCCTTTGGAAGAAAATTACCCATGGGTCATGGTATAAGGCTTGAAGGGGTAAAGATAGAAGAATTTAACGGAAGGATTAATGCAAGCGTTGGAGAAAAAGCTGAGGTTCAGGAGATAGAACTTCAAATTGAAAAGGGACCCAAATTTACGTATATATCAGAAATAGAAAATCCAATTGGAGGGTTATACATATCCGGTTTTCCAATTTCAATTGGGGAGAAAAGTGGTCTTATAAAGAGATGTAAAGAGTGTAAGAAGAAAATTGATGATGAAAGGTGTGAAACACATCCGGATGCTGGATTTTACTTCGATATATTTGCATATTTTAATATTGACGATGGAACTGGATACATTTCCGTCACAAGCGGAATGGAAGCGCTCAAGGATATCTGCGGAATAAAATCTGATGAGCTTTCAAATGAAAAAAGGCCTCCTCTAAGGAAGGAAATATATGAAAGAATTGAACACTCACTAATGGGAAAAGCTTTAAAGGTTCAGGGGAGTCTTTCAAAGAATACAATGGGGATGAGTTTAAGGGCGAGCCTTATTTCCTCAATTGGCCCGGAAGACAATAAAGAACTTAAAAAAATAATGGAGAGTGAGTTTTTATGAGAGAAGGAAAGAGAGAGCCGGCAAGGTGGATTTTCTCCAAGGAATTGCGGGAAACTACTGTTATAGAAGAAAACACGGAGGGCGAAAAGATGAGGTCAATGTTTTTGACGCCACTAGGTTCCATAGGAAGGAGAATTTTGTTTGCGGGAAAAGTAACGAATCAGCGCGAGGATGAAAAATCCATCAGATTAACAGTTTCGGATCCAACGGGTGCTTTCTATCTTTCATTTTTTGAGAGAGATTTCAATCAAAATGTTAAGAGACAACTGGAAAAAATAGAGTTAAATCAAACCGTCACGGTTATGGGTAGAGTTAGCCATTATACTGGTGAAGATGGGAAAATACTTTTCAATATAAACCCTGAACTGATTTATGAAACGGATGCAGAAAGCATGAATTTCTGGAACGCGAGGACAGCCTATCTTTGCAGAAGAAGGATAATGAGAATAAAAGAGGCTTTAAAAAAACCGGATATTTCCACAGGAGTATTAACTGCCTCCGGGTCAACAGAGGATGAAGCTGAAGGAATTTTAAAGAGCATTAAGGCTTACCCGAATTATGATTATACAAAATTTGAAGAGGTTCTGACATCATTGTTGTTTAATCAGCAGATTTCACAAAATATTAACATTGCAAAAGACGGCATTCTGGAATTTCTTTCTTCTCATGTTGATCCACAGGGAATAAAATATGAAGAGATAGTCAACGAACTTTTGAAAAAAGGTATTTCCCAGAATGAGGTTGATGAAGCTCTTAATGTTCTCGGTCATGAGGGCGATGTTTTTGAGGTCTCATTGAAGAGGTACAGGAAAATTTAAAGACAATTATGAACTATTTTATTATATCTTTAATTTGGTCAGGAAGTCTAATCTTCCCAATTTTGAATCATTTATCTATCGCGAAAACTGAGGATAAAAGCGGAAAATTTAATTTATTATTTTCATAATGAGACAGAAATTGAATTTGTTATTAAAATGTATTATCGATAAAAGCAAAATTTCGCTCTATACTAAACAAATATAAAAACATTAATAAAAACGCTATACATGTTAACGTATGTCTAGGCAACCATTACAATATTCAACTTTCATAAAAATTGTTGTAATTGTAATAATAGCTATGACTATATTTTCTTACGCTTCTTTTTTAAAGCCCAGTCAAGATTCCAATTCAAAAAAAGCTGGAACTAATTCGATTTCCATTCGCTTGGATTCTGCAGCACAATATCCGGACAAAAGTTCTGTAAATCCATATGATTACACGGTTCAACCTGCACCGATCGGTATAGCTGATTTTGGAATTGGCGCATACGGAAAGCCCTATGAATATAATACTTCATCATTTGTTGGTTCTATAAACATTAAGAAACTCACTGCGTTTAATAGTAGCCTAGGAAGCCTTGGAGATAACAATCTAACTTTTCAGTTGAACTCTATTTTGGTGTTTGTGAATAATGGTACTCTTTATAATTACTGGATTCAGGATGTATATTATTACAATACAACAACTAGATTATTATCGATCAATAATAACATATGGAACTGGTCCAATCCGGTAGATCAAAATCTTACTTCATCCACAGTAACAGGGAATGGAACAATTTACACGGGATGTGCGCCTTCAGGTAATGTGTATATTGATTCACCTGCTGCGTCATCATTACTGCCAGGGAATTGCAAAGCTATCTCGCTCCCCAGGACGATCTCGCTGAGAATTAATTCCACTCTCGTGTCGAATGTCCCAGAGGTGATATTTCAATACAACAATGGAACATCAGGATGGGTAACTTATGATAATGCAAAATTTATTTTTGCAAAGAATGTAGAGGCAGATTATGGTTTCGTCGTGAATGGTAATGTTTCTGCTCTCAATGGTCTATATTATGAAACAGACTTAATAGTAGGAGGTCCCGGTGACGGTACAAAAAATATAATTACTGCCTCTAATATGACAATGAAGCTTGATTACGCCAATGGAAACAACTATCAATCAATAAATAACGCTTATGACTTTTCTGGAAATACCGGAGAAGCTGTTTCAAACCTGACGGATGTGCTTAAGGAAAATACTACATCAGGGCAAATATGTGCTTCTTTGAATAATTCTGGATCTGGAAAGACTGAAACAAATTATAAAACTACAACGCTATTTCAGGCAGATAATCTTTCAGCACTGGATTTTGTAAGTTCAGTGGATGATGGAACATTAATAGTTAATTCCACGTCATACCATTTCACAGGAAACAGAATCAATTTAACACTTAAGCCAGGACCATATAATGTGCAATTGTGGCAGGGTTCGACGGAAGTTATGAGTGGATCATATACCTTGCTGAAGGGAAATACTCTTTTAGTAATGTATAACGAATATATTGCAAACTTCTATGAAGAAAATCTCCCACCGGATACTTTCTGGAACATTACTATTAACGGCCTGACCTATTATACGTATACAGATGCAATAGCAGTTCCACTGGCTACGGGTACTTATGCATTTAGTGTAGGAAAAATATACGGTTACTCTGATATTACTTCCTCGGGTTCAATTAGTATTGGGAGTTCCAATGCTAGTAGTGAGATATCATTCTTTCAATCTGAAAAAGTGATTGCCGGGGCTCTTACCATAACTGGTAATCTTGCAAGTTACGGGACTACAGCCTCTACATCTGAATATATAGTTGTTACTCCCGGTCCATCTTCGATGACAGTAAATAGAATATCTCTTATCTTTACTGGCGATGGTTCATTTGAGTTTTCCATCGGAACACAGCTTGGTAAACCAAACCTCTTGCAAAATGTCAGTGGGGGAACATATTCCTTCGGGAATAATTTTGGATGGGTTAATTTGACTTTTCCTTACACTACACTTTATGGAGGTGGTTTTTACTACCTTAACGTTTGGTTAACATCCACTTCTCCCGGCGGAACAAACGCTTTCCAGTTGGCACTTAATTATACAAAAAGTCCATTGGTATTAAACAAAAATTCGCTGAGTGGATATCTCGTTCAGACAGGCGCTACATATTACCTTCCCTATTTAAATCAGTATATGTTTGAATTATATTATGTGTCGTATTCTATTACTTTTACAGAATCAGGTCTCCCTTCAGGTGATATTTGGTACACGAATCTTTCAAACGATGAATCATTTACATCCTATTCTTCGTCTTTCACAATTGGCCTCAGAAACGGATCATACCAATACAACATTGCAACAAACAACAAGATATACCATGCACCTGCATCATCATTCACAGTAAATGGAGCAGCTTTAACTGAATCGGTATCATTTTCACTTTACACATATTCAGTTACATTCTCAGAATCTGGATTACCAACAGGTGATCTCTGGTATGTGAACATAACAGGTCAAACATCATCAGGAGCAATAAATTCAGGATCAACTTATTCATTCTCATTAGCAAACGGATCATACCAATACAACATTGCAACAAACAACAAGATATACCATGCACCTGCATCATCATTCACAGTAAATGGAGCAGCTTTAACTGAATCGGTATCATTTTCACTTTACACATATTCAGTTACATTCTCAGAATCTGGATTACCAACAGGTGATCTCTGGTATGTGAACATAACAGGTCAAACATCATCAGGAGCAATCGATGCAGGATCATCATTCTCAATTGATCTCACTAACGGATCATACCAATACAACATTGCAACAAACAACAAGATATACCATGCACCTGCATCATCATTCACAGTAAATGGAGCAGCTTTAACTGAATCGGTATCATTTTCACTTTACACATATTCAGTTACATTCTCAGAATCTGGATTACCAACAGGTGATCTCTGGTATGTGAACATAACAGGTCAAACATCATCAGGAGCAATAAATTCAGGATCAACTTATTCATTCTCATTAGCAAACGGATCATACCAATACAACATTGCAACAAACAACAAGATATACCATGCACCTGCATCATCATTCACAGTAAATGGAGCAGCTTTAACTGAATCGGTATCATTTTCACTTTACACATATTCAGTTACATTCTCAGAATCTGGATTACCAACAGGTGATCTCTGGTATGTGAACATAACAGGTCAAACATCATCAGGAGCAATCGATGCAGGATCATCATTCTCAATTGATCTCACTAACGGATCATACCAATACAACATTGCAACAAACAACAAGATATACCATGCACCTGCATCATCATTCACAGTAAATGGAGCAGCTTTAACTGAATCGGTATCATTTTCACTTTACACATATTCAGTTACATTCTCAGAATCTGGATTACCAACAGGTGATCTCTGGTATGTGAACATAACAGGTCAAACATCATCAGGAGCAATAAATTCAGGATCAACTTATTCATTCTCATTAGCAAACGGATCATACCAATACAACATTGCAACAAACAACAAGATATACCATGCACCTGCATCATCATTCACAGTAAATGGAGCAGCTTTAACTGAATCGGTATCATTTTCACTTTACACATATTCAGTTACATTCTCAGAATCTGGATTACCAACAGGTGATCTCTGGTATGTGAACATAACAGGTCAAACATCATCAGGAGCAATCGATGCAGGATCATCATTCTCAATTGATCTCACTAACGGATCATACCAATACAACATTGCAACAAACAACAAGATATACCATGCACCTGCATCATCATTCACAGTAAATGGAGCAGCTTTAACTGAATCGGTATCATTTTCACTTTACACATATTCAGTTACATTCTCAGAATCAGGCCTTCCATCAACCGATCTCTGGTATGTGAACATAACAGGTCAAACATCATCAGGAGCAATCGATGCAGGATCATCATTCTCAATTGATCTCACTAACGGATCATATAAATATGTTGTTAATTCGAGTGAGGCTGGATATGTTGTAATTCAAGATTCAACGCAATTCAGTATTAATGGTAGAGCAAAGACAATGAATATAGATTTTGTAGGAACTGGTGGAAAAGTAAAGGTAAACTTTTTGTGGTTTTATTTTCTTATAGGTGCTATTGGATTAATAGCCATTCTAATATTAATATCTCATAGAAAAAAATTGAGCATATTTGGTGTTCGATGAAAACAATTTAATGTGCTGATTAAAATAAAGTTATTTCATTTGCATGAAATGAAGAGTTCATTTTATTTCTTAAGTGCCGATTATCCTATTTTTCAGTCATGTTATGTTACCTAAAAGTATTTTTTTTCACAACAATAAGAAATAAATCAAGTACACAAAATTGGTATAAAATTAGGTTAGATGAAACTACAACTGCTCTAATTGTTGCTATTATTGTTTTTAGTTAGGAGTTACCACCTTAGAACCATATCCTTAGCTGCCTTGACTTCATTAGCTCTCTTTATCGATAGTGTATCTGGCAGTGACTCCAGGTAAGATGTATCAGAATGTAATGCATCAATCATGAGCTGACAAAATCTATCCAGATCATCAACGCTAACATCTTCCGTGGGTTCTATCATTAGAGCCTCATGGACAATTAGGGGAAAATATATCGTTGGGGAATGTACACCATTATTTATGAGGTATTTGGCTATGTCAAGAGCTTTTTTGCCTTTGTTTTCTGATGATACCACAACCTCATGTTTTTTTAGATCGCCTGAAACACTCTCATATTCTCCTTTAAGTTTTGCAGAAACGTAATTTGCGTTCATGACGGCCCTGAGGGTGTTTTTATACATTCCGTCTTTTCCATGATATCTCATATAAGCCCAGGCCCTTAATAAATTAATAAAAGAACCATGAAATGAGGAAATTCTTCCTATTGAGTGAATTGCATTATAATTAAAGAAATAATTATCTCCATTTCTATCGACGAATGGTGTAGGTATAAATTCCATTAACTTTTTGTTTACGGCTATGGGTCCGGCACCAGGCCCTCCACCTCCATGTGGAGTAGCAAATGTTTTATGGAGGTTAAAATGAACAAGATCAAATCCCATTTTTCCAGGGTTTGTTACTCCTACAATTGCATTAAAATTGGCACCATCATAATAAAGAAGTGCACCAGCTGAGTGAATTATAGAAGCTATCTCTTTAATTTTTGGTTCAAACACACCCAGAGTGTTAGGGTTGGTTATCATAAACGCAGCTGTCTTCGGACCAAGAGCTGCTTTAAGGGCTTCAATATCAATCCCCCCATCTGAACTGCTTGGGATTTCAATCACGGAAAAACCAGCCATTGCAGCCGAAGCTGGGTTAGTACCGTGGGCTGAATCAGGAATGATTATTTCGTCCCTATCCTTCATACCGGAATTCTCTAAATATTTCCTAATAATAAGAAGTGCTGTATATTCGCCCTGTGCACCTGCTAGAGGTTGAAGTGATACCCTTTCCATTCCTGAAATCTCCTTCAAATTTTGCTGTAATTCATACATAATCTGAAGTGTTCCCTGTATCGTTTTTTCATTCTGATTTGGGTGTAAAGTGTTAAATTCACTAAACGAGGCTATTTTATCAGCAAACTTTGGATTGAATTTCATTGTACAGGACCCCAGAGGATAAATTCCTAAGTCAACGCAATAATTCATCTGTGATAATCTAGTGTAATGCCGTATAACATCATATTCAGCAACGTCTGGTAACTTCAATTCCTTCCTTAAAAGGTTATTCGGTAAAATGGTTTCATCCACATGCTGGAATTTGAAATCATTCCCTGATCTATACTTATTCAGAAGTTTTTCATCGTAGTTTGCCTGATGATATGTCATTTAACAACCTCCAAAGTTTTTGCGAGTAAGTCTATCTCATCCTCACTTCTTTTCTCAGTAACAGAGAAAAAGTATGTTTTAGAATTTTTAACTGGTGGAATATTCAAAAGACTTTCTGTTGTTATTCCTCCCATTATGCCATGTTCAAGAAGTTTCTCTTCCAGATTGTTATTTGTATCTACCCCGACTACTACGTCAGAGAAGAATACGCCTTTGAATACATAGGGATCAACACCAGAAATTTTCTCTAACTTTTTCTGAAGTAGTTTTGCTCTTGAAAAATTAGTCAGCGCAATATTTTTAAGCCCTGATGAACCTACTATTGCAAGGTAAATTGAAGACGCTATTGAAAGCAATGCTTGATTAGTGCATATATTACTGGTGGCCTTATCTCTTCGAATGTGCTGTTCTCTTGTTTGTAGGGTCATTACGAAAGCATCTTTTCCATCCTTGTCTATTGTTTTACCAATGATTCTTCCAGGGGATTTCCTCACATATTCTTTCCTAAAAGAGAAAAGCCCTAATGTTGGCCCGCCAAAATTTTGAGATATTCCTAAACCCTGACCGTCTGATACTGCAATATCTGCCCCCAATTCCCCAGGTGACTTAATAACTCCAAGTGATACCGGGTCATAATAATAAATTAACAGAGAATTTCCTTTGAAGGTATTTATTTCATTTATCTTACTTTCAACTATGCCATAGCAGTTGGGGTTATAGACGATAATACAGCAGCTATCCTCTGTTGTTTTAGATCTTAAGTCATGAATATCGATTTCTCCTGAATCTGGATCTAATTTATAAAATTCAAAAGTAGGGTCTATGCCTGATCCGTAATTTCGAAGAACGCTTAGATGGCTCTTTAAGATATTCTCTGGAAGCAGGACTTTTTTGTTACCATTTACCCTGTATGCCATCCTCATTGCTTCCCCTAAAGCAGTTGAACTATCATACATTGAAGAATTCGTATAATCCATTTCAGTTAAATCACTTATGAGACTCTGATATTCGAACAGTGCCTGAAGCATACCCTGGGACATCTCAGCCTGATATGGGGTATATGCTGTCAGAAATTCGCTTCTACTCAATATAGAGTCAACAGATGATGGTATAAATCGGTCATATATACCATTACCAAGGAAATTTATATTCCCGGTATAATTTTTCTTTGCTATTTTTGAAGCTTCCGACAGCAGCTCCATTTCACTTATCCCATTTGCAATGTTGGTCAACCTAACCTTCAAATCACTGGGTATGTCCGAAAATAGTTTTTCAGCAGAATCTATGTTCAAAACCTCTAAAATATGTTGTTCAGAATCGTTCATAATCTAAAGCCAACACTATATCATATTGCGCTATTTATCAGTTATCAACTACCAACGGCTGAAGGACGTTGGCTTGCAACTGGGTGGATCGAATGATCAAAAATAGCATCCGCTACAATAGGTTGTTTGACAGCAGCCCTGTTCCTGATGTTGATGAAAGCGATGAGACAGGATAAGGAAATAAAGGCAAATGCAGATCAGACTATTCTTCGGCCAAATCTGTAAATAATGTTCACACCTGAAGAAGTGGTGTAAAGTCATAGAGGTAATGCTCTTAAGAAGTGGAGTTTGCTTGAACCTATTAATTTTAAAACTTTTTCCATAAAGATATTGGACTTATGTTTTAAGATCTCTACGGTAATGGATTTGGATTGAATGTCAAAAGGGATAACGAATAGCTTCATTTTCCCGGTAAGCGAACGCAAACTTTCAATTGTTGCGGTAAAAATAGTATATGGTTTTGACTCTGAGAGGTTTAGTAAAGAGTTATTTCGAAAGGGAAAGGGCATTTTACCCGCTTTCGTCCGGTAATGTACGTTTAACCCGGTCAAATATCATAATATAGAATCACATGTAAGATTGAATAATACGAAGCTATACTGATATTTATGGACTCTTCAGAGAGATATGTAGAAGCAACCGCACATCCTACAATAGGTATTGTTCTTTTGGGAGGGTTGAGCGACCCAAATAATCGGATTCCTCTACATGGTTCTTCAGGTATTGCTTATACCATTAAGAATAAGGAATCAGTTGCAAGAACAAGAATTTCCTTATCGGATAAGAAACATGTATATACTTTTAACGGGAAGGAAATTGAGGAAAGTTCAAGATCACCAATTGCATTAATTCAAAAGTACGAAGAAAGATTGAAAACCAAATATAGAACAGAATACGTGAACTTTAAGTCAGAAAATCAGGATATTCTAAGCGGAAGTTCGGATGCTGGAGCTGCTGCTCTTGGCAAATGCATACAATATCTGTTGCCTGATGAAGACCCTTTTTCTATGGAAAATAACCTTAGAATAATTTCTGAGAGTGTTGGAAGGAGTCTATACGGTGGACTGACCGTTACAGATGTAAGTAATCATGGTACACGAACAAGGCAAATTTTAAATCCTGAGGAATTTGGCGGGTATGAAATAACAGCATTTACATTTCCACACGAAAGGAGACCGTCAGATGATATACATTTTAATATCAAGAAACTCCCTGAGTATCCCAACAGAGTCAAGAACGCAAATTATAAGTTAATCGAGCTGCAAAAACTCGCTGAGAAGAAGGATATAAGGGGAATCTTTGAACTTGCGCATAATGATACTGAAGAATATCATTCCCTTGTTGAAAAAGCTGGAGTAATAATTATTACTCCAGAGATGAGGCAGCTAATGAAAGAGGTTGACAGGATCAGGAAGAATATTTGGTGCTCATATATTGTTACGGGTGGGAACAATGTTTTCGTTGTGACCAGAAACGAAGATTCGGAAACAATTTCTGACAAACTTCGAAGGCGGGATGTGAGAATTACAAAACTCATTGTTGCAGGTCATCCTAAGATTACTTCTTCAAATATTTGAGCTTCCTTATTATTTTATCATAAGGTAGTAATGCAGCTACAAAGAGCAAAGTTAGAGATAAGATAAGATATAAATAACTATTTTTTGCAACATCAGCAGAATCTGGCCATTTATGTTCCAATCCAAGAATATTTAGTTTAACCAAGCCAATCCAAGGAACCTGACCGAAAGCTACACCAACAATTCTGGATAAGTTTACAGGTGGATAATTAAAAATTGTTTGATCCGCAGCTTCATACGATTGGTATTTTGGATTATATGGTACATAAGGTGACCCGAGATTATTATCTCCCATTGTAATAAATCCATTTTGTCCTGAGAACACAGATACATTAATTGAGAAATTTCTATGGGTAAACCCAACATCCTTAATTACTACGCAATCTCCATAAACATTTAGCCAGCTCTGATTGCTGTAATTATTTATAGAAAGCCTTCCATCAATCCATTTGATATACATTATAGCGCGGTGAATTATTATTGTACCCTGGGGGTTTTTATAAAGAATAACGTTTCCATATTCTCCATATGTTGAGTAGCCGGTTTCCCTCCCCTGAACATATGTTACTATATCGTTAATGGAATTTACTTTCTTTACAAAGACAATATCCCCGGTATTTATAACGCCAGGTGTCCAGTATTCAGAATGTTCCATACTGGACGATTCTACCACTGAAATGGGTGGCCACTCCCCAGAGTATAGAAAGAGGGAAATGAAAATGGCGACGAAGATAATAGCGGCAATTGTGTAGGGCTTATTTTTAAGTTTCTTAAATTCCTGCTTTGATCTTTTCATCATAGTTTGCACCACAATCTATACTACAGTTGTGTAATTCTTCAGTTCTTAACATTGATGCTACATACATGTACATGTTTATCACACCGATGATGGAAGCTGACCTCTAACTCAATCTCTTCACTACTAAATCCAGTAATTCCTGTGTAACCTAAACCGGAATGAGGCTGAGCCTCTTTATGTTTTTCGAAGCTTTTCAGATTCTAAATGATTGCATCTATGATTTTTAATTGTTCAAACGGAATTCTCGCGACAGTCGAAGTGTCAACAATCAAACTCATTTTCTATGATTAAACTAATTTACTAATCTCTATTATATTCTTCTGTTTCTACCTTACCATGTTGCGGCATTGGAAGTTTGATTTTAATCGTATAATTAAAAAAAACAGACATGGAAAAAGTAAACAATTTGTTTAGAAACTGTTATATCTATTGCTTACATTTACATATTATGGCAGATAAGAAGGACGGCTTCCAATCTGGGGCTGGATTGATAAGGTACTTCGACGAAGAAGAAATTGAAGGCCCTGCCATGGATCCTAAACTTATAATATACATAGGGATAGTTTTGGCTATTATTGTCGAACTAGCACAGTTCTTCTGGCCAGTCTAAACGATCCTAAGGCAATAAAACCTTTTTCTGGTATCGCTCAGGCAAACATGAACATCTATTAACCCTAAATTTCTTAAATCCCGAATAGAATTCATTATTGTTCTTCTGGAGAGTTTTGATCTGTTTTGTATTTCATTTACGGTGGCAATTTTTTTTTCCTGAAGGATCATCAGCACAAATCTTGATGAAGTTGTCATGTTAGTAACTATGCCGATCTGTTCTCCCATGCTTAGCATAATCTGTCTAACATTAAAATGTAATTGTTGTGCAGAAAGCTATTTTTATTAATATTTAAGCGCACTGCTTCAAAGAAAGAAAATCAGTTCATTATCTTTTGTTTGGGTCAGGTTAAAATCTTAAAGAGGTTTATCCAAAATCTAGTGCAATATTGAGTAAGTCCTGCGATTCTACTTTGGGCAAATGTTAAAATAAATATCTCTCAGGTAAAATAAGTGTTATTTGATTATATACTCATTAAGCAGTATATATGGGTCAGCAACTAATATGAAGGTCACATACGGAATAGAATTAATTGCAGGAACAAGTTGCAAATCATACTTGAAATAAATTGTCGTTATATTGAATTTTGATTATGAATCATCATTTTACAATCAAATCCCGTCTTATTTGCAATGAATAATTGTATTATATTTATCATATACATACATAAGCATATACATAGTATATAAAGTACATAAAAACTCAAATATAATCCATGAGTACCATTGTCTAGCATGAATAAGCAATTTGCTATATTAGTATTGATTATCATGGTCCTGGGGGCGTTTGTCACGCTAGCCGGGAACAGCAATGCGCAGAATGTGCCATCTATGCAATCCCAAACAACAGGGATGGTTTCACTTTCTGCAGGGACTAACCACGTACTTAACAACATGAATGGCATAACAAGAATAGGAAATGTGTATGAGAAACAGTTATCAGTAATGATAACACTTAAGTTTAGAAATCAGGCCCAATTAAACAGCCTTTTAGCTAACTTGCAAAATACGAATTCTCCAATGTACCATAAATATTTGACATCTCAGGAATTCATAAATGAATTTTCACCTTCTGCAAGTGTCTATAACAGCATGGTAACTTACTATAAAGCGCTGGGATTTTCAGTTAAAACATACAATGACAGAACCTCTTTCGTTCTTGGTGGAAGCGTCTTACAATTCAACAATGTCTTCCATGCTGGAATTCAGTTATTCGAAAAAGGTAGCTATCAATTCACGGCACCAACAACATCGGCAATGATACCTGCGCAATTCGCATCTCAGGTTATAAACATTGCAGGTATGAATAATGAACATCTGGCAACATTGAATCTGGTGAACCCAAATCCTCTGTTTACAACTTCATCTGGAAGCCAGTTATTATACGGTTCAGATATGCAGAATGCATATCAGCTTAGCCAGTTATACAGTAAATATGGATACCCAACAAACGAAACAATAGCAACAATCCTGTGGTCTGGAACTAACAGCGCAGGGGCATCTGTCGCGCCGTTTGTACCATCGGATATCTATAGCTACTTTAATAAGACGTTACCAGCAGGTGAGCCTCACTCTTCTGTATACGGGGCTCCACTTGGAGGAGCACCAGCACCTGGTCCATCCGCAGCAAACGATAACACCCAGGCTGATTTTGAGAGTACTCTTGATCTGGAAATGGCAGGATCCGCTGCACCAGGAGCAACAGTGGTTGAAGTTTACGGACCACAGGCAACACAGACTTACCTTGACCAGGCTTTCTCATTTATATTGAGTCCTAGCTCTTCTTACCCACAGCTAACACACACAGTTGCAATATCTAACTCATGGGGAGGAACTGATATGACTGATGCAACATGGACATCAGATCTTCAACAGGCTGCAGCAATGGGAATATCTGTTTTCGCATCATCAGGTGATGATGGAAATTCTGGAACATCCGGAGCAGCACCAAGTTTCCCGGCAACGGCATCATATAACACCTACGGAGCAACAGCAGTTGGTGGATTAACCACAACAGTATCTGGAACTGCATCAACAGATGGCAGTGGCACAACAGGTATATCGACAGAATCCGTTTGGTATAATACGCCTAATTCCGGTGACGGTTCACAGGGAGGAGTCAGTACAGTTTATGCGGAACCATCATGGCAGAAGGCAAGTTCTGATGCAAATTCAGTAATTACTGGGGCATCTGCAACAACAGGAGTTAGCTCAGGAAGAGGAACCCCGGATGTAGCAGCAGATGGAGCCAATATGGAAATCTGGATTTCCTACAGTGGAAGCACTGGCTACCAGGAACTCTGGGGAACGAGTATTGCATCACCTTTAACAGCAGGATTATTTGCAACGATGGATTATGCAGTTGGACACAAACTTGGGTTTGCAAATCCACTTATATACCAGCTTGCACAAGCTGAATATAACGGTTCGTACAGTTCCAGCAGGCCATTCTACTTTGTATCCAATGGATCAAATGCTCTATTTAGTGCTAATAATGGATACAGTCTGGCAGTAGGATGGGGGTCAATCAACGCAAATAACTTTGTAAATGACATAACATCATCCTCACCGACAAGCTATCCAGTAACATTCACTGAATCAGGATTACCATCCGGTACATCATGGTCAGTGACATTCAACGGACAGACATCATCCTCAACATCAACAACAGTTTCATTCAGCGCAGTTGACGGAACATACTCCTACACAATAGGTGCAGTCTCAGGTTACACATCCTCACCATCAAGCGGATCAGTAACTGTAAACGGAGCATCGGCAGGAGTAAGCGTAACATTCACAGCGTCATCAACGCCGCCACCAACACAGACAGCTGCTACATATTCTATTGTAAATGCAACCTCATCTAACATTAATCTGTACACATTACCTGAAGCTGAGAAATTCACAGTTTCCAACACGGTTACTGTGAACAATGTAGTTCTTTACCTTGGTGGATCCGGAACAGTATCGTTCTCCATAGGAACATCCTTCCAGGGTACTCAGGTATTGGGAGCAACAAATGTAGTTGTTGGATCTACAATAGGCTGGTATAGCACAACATTCGCAAATGTAACACTTTCAGCAGGCACGGACTACTTCCTTAACGTAAACCTTGTCTCAGGAAGCACACAGTGGGGATACACCTCTTCAACTTCAACATCAGTTGACACAGGAGCATTACAGGACTATTGGTACAGTGGATCAACGCTGACTCATGACAACTCATATCCTGATATATATTCAGTTGGGTATGTGCCTGTTTCATCCTCACCGACAAGCTATCCAGTAACATTCACTGAATCAGGATTACCATCCGGTACATCATGGTCAGTGACATTCAACGGACAGACATCATCCTCAACATCAACAACAGTTTCATTCAGCGCAGTTGACGGAACATACTCCTACACAATAGGTGCAGTCTCAGGTTACACATCCTCACCATCAAGCGGATCAGTAACTGTAAACGGAGCATCAGCAGGAGTTAACATAGCGTTCACACAGGATAAGTATCCAGTAACATTCACTGAATCAGGATTACCATCCGGTACATCATGGTCAGTGACATTCAACGGACAGACATCATCCTCAACATCAACAACAGTTTCATTCAGCGCAGTTGACGGAACATACTCCTACACAATAGGTGCAGTCTCAGGTTACACATCCTCACCATCAAGCGGATCAGTAACTGTAAACGGAGCATCGGCAGGAGTTAGCATAGCCTTCTCGGCTACAACAACCAGCTACCCGGTGGGAACCTATGTTATAGTAAATGCAACTTCGTCGAATATCTATCTTTACACATTACCTGAAGCTGAGAAATTCACAGTTTCCAACACGGTTACTGTAAACAATGTTGTTCTATATCTGGGAGGTGGATCCGGTAAGGTTTCATTCTCAATAGGAACATCACGTGGAGGATCTCAAACGCTGGGAACTACAGATGTTACAGTAGGTTCTTCAACAGGTTGGGTTAAAGTATTCTTCAATGATGTTACCTTAACAGCAGGCACGGACTACTTCCTTAACGTAAACCTTGTCTCAGGAAGCACACAGTGGGGATACACCTCTTCACCATCAGTTGACACAGGAGCATTACAGGACTTCTGGTACAGTGGATCAACGCTGTATCATGACAACTCATATCCTGATATATTCTCCATTGGCTATAACACACAATCAACAGCAGCAATACTGGGTCAGATGTTCTCTGACAACACAATGTCAGGCGTCAGCTTACCAAACATTTTTTAAATTCCCAACAAATAATTTTTTTAATTTTTAAAAATTTTTTAGAATTTATAATTACGCACTTTCTTCAAATTGTATTTACCTATGACCTACTTTTATGCGTTAAAAATCTACATCAGTTTTATTCAATTAAGGAAACCTACCCTCGATGAGGAATTTTTACAAACTAAATACATATGTACTATCTCATTTCTGCTATTCGCATTGATATTGCCCCATTAAAATATTGAAATTACCCAGAAGAACTCTAATTGCCTGGTAATAAATAGAAGGAGTGCTAGGCGTAATTTTTAAAAAATATCATTTCTCAATGCTCTTGATTAAGCCTATTAAGAAATCTTTCTGAGGCATTTCTTCAATGGCTTTTAGAAGATTAACACTGTCAACCACTCTATCTTCTTCTGGAAGTTCAAATTGTGCCTCTAGCCTAATTGCCATTAAATTCTGCAAATTTACATTTTTCAGTGATAGAAAAACCTCCAAACTTGTTTTGCAAAATTCCCTGTACTTTAGATCATCTGTATCTTTTGCAAGCTTAACAAGTAAATCTTTGAAAGTCTCTACCTGTTCTTCAGAGTTTAATTTTAAGAGATCACTGAAAAATTTCTCCATTTCAGCCATTTTTTCATTTTTTGTTCCATTTGCGATAAGTTCATAATTTACTTTCATTTGTTTATATTGCAAGAACCATAATAAACTATTTTCTGAATCAATATTAAAAAAAAGTGCTTTAGGGGTAAAGATATATATTGTTATGGAAATTTTATTGAGGTTTGTCAACCTTGTCTGCAAAAGACAGGTATATTTTCCATCTGGGGAATTTTTCAAATGCCTTAAACAACAGTGAATAAAATTCTGTGCTGCTAACCTCAGGAACTATGAACCCCATAGTAAATATTCTGCCATCAAGTTTCTGTGGGAGTGCAAGAATTGGAATCCCTAACTCTGCGGCATTTGTAGAAATGTATTCAACAACTTCATTTCTGAACTTGGTTTCAAAAATATGCTCTGACGAACTTATTTCATTTATACTGGGATCCCCAACTTTCAATAAACCATGCCTGTCTCTAAAGACTGCGCTAATTTCACCGTCAGTGATATACCTGATTTGTCTGTTCCATCCCATTCCTAGAATCTGAACTATGGGGTCTTTTCTAATATCAACAGCTTCAGGAGGAATTTCAGAGTTTGCTTCAATATAGTCAATATTTGTAATTTCTGCCACTCTTCTGAACATATCCAGTATTCCTTCAGCCTCACCCAGGTAACTTACCTTAAAGTCCCTTAATTTAGTTGAGGCTTCGGCAATAATGCCAGAAACTACCTTCAAATGAACGCTGTGAAATCTAAAGAAGAGGTTGGTAACTCCATTAATATTGATTATGGCATCTATAACAACTGAATTTGATGAAATTAGTTTCTTGTGCAATGTAAACAATGCTGAATTTGTTATTTCCTCTGAAGAAGAGTAAAAAAGATCATGTTCCTTCAGAGCGGTTTCAGTCTTTAAAAAGTCATTCCCTCTTTTGGGAATATTTAGAATTAATATTCCCTTTTCTCCCTGCATTTTAATTCTTCCTATGGATATAATATCTTTACCACTTAGTATACTGGAAGTCTTATCTTCCGTTACAAATTTCAGGTGGCATCTCTTATCCAAAACTCTATGAAAGTCTTTTATTATCATAATGAGGTATGATATAGAACAATATGAATCTTTTTTGTTTGAAAAATATAATGGAAGATTATTCCATTCTATGGGAACGCATTAACCGATTATCTTATCATTAAATTTTCGAACCATGTGTAACAAGACAACTTAATTGTTTTTATTAAGCTGAGTCATTCCACTATCTGATGAAGGAATAAATTTTTCTTCGCAGGTCTCTGATATCTGTATTTTCCTGAATTAAGCCAGAATCTATTAATTCGGTCAAGGCATTTTGAACTGTTCTTCTACTGAGACCTGTTGCACTTATCAAACTGCCCTGGTCAATTTTAATGGAATTCTTTATTATATGCAGGACAAATTTTGTTGCTGGACTCCCTTCAAAGACTTCCATATGCTTATCCATACTGAAGGTATCTCCTCTTAATGATAGTCTTTGACTTGCTAGAGATGCAACGGAATCTACTGAGACATTTCCTAAATTTATTTCTTTTCCATATCTGAGAATTAGTTCTACCTGTTGTTTTTCCAGGGGAGCCTCAAACATAACCTTCTCAAGACTGATGCATTCTAAAATAGAATCCGCCCAATCCCACTTTATATTTCCGAGTTCATCATAAATTTCCACACCTTTCCCGGTTTCCCTTCCTTCTATAATGATGGTATCCGGTTCAAATTCTTGAGCTTCACTTATTTTGTCTATTGTCTCATTAAGTGTTAGCTGCTCCGCTATTCTCTTTTTTCCAACCTCCATTATAAGGATAAGATCATTGGATTTTGCGAATTCGGCAGCAATTTTTCTCTCCTTTTTAGGAATATTGCACACTCCCTCGCTTATTTCAATGTAATTAAATCCGGAGTTTTTTAGCAAGTTTAATCCCTTTTCAAACTTCCCCCGGACGAAGCAAGTTTCAAGGAAAGTTCCTCCATTACTGACTCCTATACCATAAGATTTAATTTGAGAAATTCTATGAATTAGGGAATTTGTATCAGTTAAAAATGCAAGTCCCCAACCTATTTTTATATAACTTACAAAGGGAAAAAGTACTTTTAGCATGCTTAAATCAGTGGATAATCTGTCGATCACCATTGTTTTGCCTATGCCTTCATTTAATTCCTCTTCAACCCCGGAAATTTCTGATCCATATAAATTTAACATAAGATTCAAACTTGTATACTTAAACACGTATTTATTTTTACTACAATTGCGCAAATTTTTCTTACAAATTAACTATCAATAAGCAATTTAGGTATATGACAATCATCCATTATGAATAGAGTATATGGTGACGAGACATTGTTCGAGGTACTTAAGACCTCTCAAATGTATTTCGGGAATGATATTGTATTTCTGTGCAGTTTCAGTAATGAAGATATGATTATACTGGATTCTTTATGCAGAAATCATATACCTATCGATATATATACAATAGATACTGGACGCTTGAATCCAGAGACCTATGAGTTCATAGATGAGGTAATAAAACGCTATGAAGTTAAATTAAACTATTTAGTTCCTGATAGCGGATCATTACAGTCCATGCTCCTGGAAAATGGTCCTCAGCTGTTCTATGAAAGCGTTGAAAAGAGAAAACTTTGCTGTAAAATCAGAAAAGTTGATCCACTTTCGAAATTATTAACGGGGAAGAGAGCTTGGATATCTGGAATAAGATCAACACAGACTAGCGAAAGGCAAAAGTTCAAACTGTACGAAGTTAACAACGGGTTGACAAAAATTAATCCTCTTATTGATTGGACAGATGAGAAGGTTAAGAAAGTCATTCAAAGTCTAGGGATACCAGCCAACAAACTTTACAGAAAAGGCTATAGAAGTATAGGTTGCTATCCTTGTACGAGGCCAGTGTTTGAAGGTGAAGGTGACAGAGATGGAAGATGGTGGTGGGAAAACGGATCCAAAGAATGTGGTATTCACACATCTAATTTGGGTGGTTCTAATTGATATCTCCATATCATGGTGGATCCAGAGTAAAAATCCCGAATTGCAAAATAGAAAACCTGAATATATTACCTAAAATCCAAATAGATGAACAGACCCTAATCACACTAAGCCTATTAAAAATTGGAATTCTCAGTCCGTTAGACTCTTTTCAAGGTTACGAAGAGGCAATGGAAATATCCAGAGAGGGAAGAATGGAAAATGGTCTTGTCTGGTCTATGCCAGTACTTCTTCCTGTAACAGATGAAGAATCATACACATTTAGTGAGGGTGATGAAACAACCCTGCATTTTTCGGATAAGTTAGTCGCTCTCATGAAGATTGAGGAAAAGTTTTCTCTGGACATGTATGAATATTGCAATAGAATATTCGGAACAACAAGCATTGATCACCCCGGAGTCAAAGCAATCCTTCAAAAAGGGAATAAATTTGTTTCAGGGCACATTAAAGGGATCAATAATTATAACACACATTTTTCAACAATGCAGCCTGATCCAGACAAACTCAGGGGACTATTCAACAAAAAAGGTTTTAAGACTGTAACCGCATTTCAGACAAGGAATCCACCGCACAGGGGACATGAATTCCTTCACAAATACTCTCTACTTTCCACAGATGCTCTATTCATAAACCCCGTTCTGGGCCCTAAAAAAAGTGGAGATTTTTCGGATCAGGAAATATTTCAATCATATCAGGTCTATCTCGATAAGTATTTACCTAAACAAAGAACCATTCTGTTGCCCCTCATATACGCCATGCAATACGCGGGACCAAGAGAGGCAATAATGCACATGATTATGAGAAAGAATTTAGGATGCACTCACTTTGTCATAGGGAGAGATCATGCAGGAGTGGGATCATTTTATGGTCCGTACGCTGCAAGGGATTATGTCAGTACATTCACAGATATAGGAATCGAGCCTGTCTTTCTGAAGGAAGCATATTACTGTAAAGCATGCACAGAAATCTCAAATGATGATATATGCCCACATGACGATTCTCAAAAGAGCCATTTCAGTGGAACAAAGATCCGTGATGCATTTCTGCATAAAAGGGAACCATATCCTTATGAAATGAGAGGTGAGATATATAATAAAATCATAGAACTTCGCTCAAGCAAACAAAACACTGTTGAGACGTTAGATAAATTGGAAATCAATTTGTCAAATCCTTTGGAATAGGTTTTATATAAAAATTAAATAATAGTTCCTTATGATTCTAAACGCTCTGTCAACAAATGCAAGTAATTCCTCGACAGATAATGAAAGTGCATACTTCCTGTTAATATTCATTGTTTTGATTGTGGGTTTTCGCCTGAGAAGAATTGGTAAAAACAGGAACATAAGCCCTCAGAGGTTAGCGATGATTATCGTTTTATATTCAATACTTGCCTATACTACATTGATTGGCGCACCATCACTTGGCGGCTATCTTTATTATATGCTTATTATCGCCTTAATTTGTGGAGTAGTACTGGGAATTCAAATAACGGATAAAATAGAAATCAAATATGTTTCTGGAAGAATAACATATCAAAGACCATACATTCTCAGCATCCTGTTTTTAGGGCTGTTCATTGTAAGAGAAATAGCGTTTCTCCTTATTACTCAGTCATGGATCCTGTCATATATCGCAATAGCTATTTTTGCCTCATTAGGGCTAATTATTGGAGAGGTGTTCACAATATTCAAAAAGGGTATGTATAATAGACATGAGCAACCAGACACAAACTAATTTAGAAATTCAACAGTAATGAAAGTTTTTAATTCATCTCTAACATAAAGACTGAATGAAGCTTGATGAAAGGAAAAGTTTCGACATTCTATCTTCGTTGAGGGTTATGGGCGACCCGGAATACGGTGGAACAGGCTCAATCAGTGAAAATATACTTGTAGGTTATCTTTATGGAATATTGAGCGAAAAGTCAAGTGCAGTAATCAGAGTTGATCGAGAAGACATGAAAGTCATCAAATATGGTGCTTATTCTTATATAATCTGGTTTGACGACATTATAGATGATCTTGAGGAGGAGGTTGCGCAGGAAGAGACGTCTGAAGATACTGAACCTGGTGACATAATGCTATTGCCTGTTGCAATAGAAGGTCCATTTAATGATCGTGAAATTATGGAATTGATACACGAAGGAGCTATTTAGTTTTTTAATACAAATTCCTCTCTAGAGATTTGTAAATGCCTAATTCTTTAGGCAGGGTGACTGCAACAAGTATAAGGTAAATTACTTTCTCAGAAAATATCATTTCCAATAATAAGGAAGAATTAACGGTTACCCATCTCGCTTATTATTGCTGCCATAATCAGTCCCAGAAGCCGGTCTGTATCCCCTACAAATTCAAGTTTCCACCTGTCTCTCAGAGATATAATCGGAGCGTATAAATTAGCAGCGAGATTTCCATCCTGATCCATTACCTCAATTAACTTCCGGTAGCCTCTATACTCTGTTTTAAGCAGAATCGCGCCGTTGAGGTCCATCACTTCCAAAGACTCCTTTGCCAGGGCCATCATCCTGTGCTTCGCTGAATATATCTCATTCTCCTCCCTTCCATTCATTATTTTAAAAATATGTGTATTGGAAAGAAGGTTTCCATCGGTTACAGAATAATAGAAATTTCCACCGTTATCTCCGATTTTGAAATTTAGTAACCCAGCCAAAGATTGGGCGAGCTTGGCAAACCCCCTTGCAGGTTCTGCTGATGGGCCCGGCGAAGTATCGTAATTGACAGTCAAAATTGCTGTATCCTGATCTGTCTTTACCATTTTCGTTCTGTATTTTTCAAAATTGATTGGTACTCCCTCCATCTGAGGCCGTATAATTTTTTGATCCATCAGATATAATGTATTATAGCCCTTCATCGTTTCTTTCACTTTTCTGATATCATCTTCGATCATGTGTAAATCAATGAAAACAGCTATAATTTTTTTTGGATATATGCCAATTGCAACGAATAGTATGCGCATAAATGTTATTTAGCCGGTTAAAGAATTTTCAGGGAAATTGATGGTTTTTAAGGTAAATTAAAGATGCTCCGGCCGGGATTTGGACCCGAGTCGAGGGATTGAGAGTCCCTTATGCTTGACCTGGCTACACCACCGGAGCTTTACACCCCATTCATTTGCCTGATTTATTATTTGTTATTAAGCTTCAATGGTTCTAAAGCACCTAGGTAGATTTGATAGCATTTTCAATAATATTGAGAACTTCCAAAAACTGTTCCTTTGTTTCCAGATCTATGGGCGCAAAAATCTTTGAAATATTCTCTTCATATTTCTCTTTCAGTTCATCATAAAGAACTGCTCCCTTCGATTTCAGTTCAATATTTATTATTCGTCTGTCACTGGAAGATCGTTTTCTCTCTACCAGCCCTTTTTTTTCCAGCTTGTCTATTATTCCTGTGATCCAGGGTTGTGTGATCAGGTTTAGTTCCGCCAGTTTCACCATTGGACATACTCCCTCGGTTGAAAGGGTCTTCAGAATTCTAAATTCAATTATTCCTATACCGTATTCATTTAGAAAAGCTTCAAGGTTTTTGTATAAGACTTTATACACTGAGGAAAATTCTTTCCAGATTTTGAAATCTATGTTACTGTCAATGTCATTATTTTCCGCTTTCACTTTTTAACATCTCCTTTGGTTCCGTAGCTTTTTGCTGGAGTTGATTCGAGTTTTTTGTTTCATCATTATCATTAAAAATACTCTTCGCTCCCTCGTGGACATATTTCTTCCCTCTCATGCTGGATACAAATGCAGCTATGAGTGACATTATGATTCCAAGAATGAATGCAATTCTAAGTGAGGACATAAAAGCACCCGCCAGAGCATCAGGGAACCACTCTTTACCAGCAATGGTCAATTGTGCTGATAAGGGAAGATGCATGTAAACACCGGTAGCCTGTAATATTGGAACTACCGGATTCTGTCCGAGGAATGCAGAGAATAAAAGTATGGTAGGTGAAGTTCCGGATATTATCCCAGAAACCTGAGATGAAAGAGCAGGACCAATGTTAAGGGCCGCAATTGATGAACCTATTGAAGCCGGAATGTTGGCGCTGAGACCCGTTAATACTATTGTAAAGAAAAGTCCAAGGCTTGCTGTCTGCGCAGCATTCTGCAATGTAGCCCTCATTCCGGAAGCAGCTCCACGGGTCTCTGCCGGAACTGAATTCATAATCGCCGCAGCATTCGGGGCAGCGAACATACCGCTCCCAGTGCCCATTAAAAATAGTATGGCTGCAAAATAAGGGTAATAGAAATTATAAGGAAGCAAAGCCAGTAGGGCAAATGCAAGTGCTACAAGAAGCATTCCTAAAGTCGCAAGAAGTTTTGCTCCATGCTTATCACTTAACCTTCCGGAAAGGGGACCCATAAACAAAAATCCTGCAGTCATTGGAAGCATATACACGCCAGCCCAGAATGGAGTGGATGCGAAGGAATACCCATGTATGGGGAGCCAGATACCCTGTAGAAGGATAATCAGCATTAACATAACACCACCTCTTCCAAGCGCCCCGAGTAATGCAGCAAAATTTCCTGCTGCAAAAGCCCTTATCCTGAATAGCTCCATCTTGAACATAGGTTGTTTTACCTTGGTTTCTACATAAGGGAAAATAATGAGTAATATTGCTCCTGCGCTAAGCGCTGCATCTACCCACGGATTTGTCCAGCCATATAAACTGGTTCCATATGGAAGCAGCCCATAGGTAACACCAATAAGGAGTAAAGTTAATCCTATTCCAAATGTGGCGTTACCAACATAATCTATTTTCTGATCAGTCTGCCTTACTCCGGTTTCCTTCATTTTCCAGTAAGACCAGATGGTTCCAATAGCGCCCACAGGGACACTTACAAGGAAAACATAACCCCAGTCAAAAACTGCAAGAATACCTCCCAGAACAAGCCCAATGAACGATCCAGCCAGGGCAGCTACCATGTTAAGACCAAGAGCCATTCCTCTCTCATCTACAGGAAACGCATCGGTGAGAATTGCAGAGCTGTTTGAAAACAGAAAAGCGGCCCCTACCCCCTGAACCAATCTGAAAATAATCAATTCCAGAGCAGCGGTATCACCCAAAACACCGAATACCGAGACAAGGTAAAGCAGTATGGAACCAAAAGTAAAAAGCATAAAGCCAAAGTTGAATAGTCTTACTCTCCCATAAATATCAGAAAGCCTTCCAAATGACACAAGAAGCGTTGCTGTGACAATGTTATAACCCATTAATAGCCATAGAAGATATACAAGCGAACTGGATTGAAGGAAGTTGATGTGAATTCCATTGAATATTGCCGGAATGGATATCAGGATAATCGTTCCGTTTATGGCTGCCATCATAATTCCTATGGTCGTGTTTGATAAGGCTACCCATTTGTATTGAACCATATTACCGGAACACAATTTATTGAACATATAAAAGGTTTACAACTTAAACATTAAGTGCAATACTTTTTAATGTTTGTGTATACTTAGCATAGAAACCATATGTTATAATGAAACTATTTCTATGTTTTTACCTGCTTTTCGGGATTAAATACAAATCATAATTTTATAAATTAGGTACATTGGGACCTATATTTTCCCTTCACCATTCTCATTGTAAAAAACCATTTTATACCAATGTAAATTGTTCCCCATGGATAAGTCCGAACTCTCAGAGGTTATACTTCAGATAATGCCTGAGAGACGTGATAATGGAAAATTTCATTTTATTCTACTCAGGGGAAACAATGAATTATTTCCTCTAACGGGAGAATATTCCATATTTACAAAATCAATCCCGGTAATCAATAGTTACCGCCTCTTTCTCCTTAGAAACAACAAAGTTAAGGTATCTGGATTTCTTTATGCAAAGCCGGGCATAGAGCAACTAACTATTTTTAATGGAACATTTCTTAAAATTTGCGAATACTGTAATGAGAGGAATATGGGTATAGCTGGAATTAATTTAACTGGAGCAGATGGTTCCGTGATTAATATCCTGTATCGAGATGGAACCACAATCGATTTGGATACTATCAACAATTTCCGAAGCAGGGCTTACAGGATTAATCATATAGTTATTAGAGGGGAAGAAACAGAAATTTGTTTGAAAAAAGACTTTTCAATGGAAGCTTTTGGCAGAAGACAGGAAGTGTCAAAAATCATTTCAGAAATAGTCTATGAAGCACTTTCTCTCTCCATGGAGGCATTTGAAAGAATTGGTAAATGTGTTTTCAAAAAAGGTGGAAGTATTGAAGAGAGACCTGTTCCAGTAAGATTTTTGATTTCCGACAGACATGCATGGGACCTTTTTCTTTCAAGCAAACTTATCACATGGCGGTCAAAAATTTCGGGCGGGTCTGAAATGGTGATATTTCGAAGAGGTGACAGTCAAAATCTGGTAAGGGCATTTATGGAGGATAATAAAATTTCCATATTTCCAATGGCAAGCACATCCATAGGTATGATAGGCAAGCTGGCCGAAGAGATAGAGGATATGGGGGGAGTTTTTATTGCCTGAGTTGAAAACCTATTCTTTCGAACAATCTAACAACAAAGAGGGAATATACCTTCACAAACTTATTAGCATGGTATATTCTGCAATAAAATCGCAGGAGCAATTCCTTGACATAGATCAGGTTGAACGCCCAGCACTTTCAAATGGGTTCGCCCTGTTGAAGTTTAATGAAAGGACTGGAAATCCAATCAGGTTTTTCCTATGTATAGACGGGCGGTATTTTGGATATTTAAATAGATACAACTATTCAGGATTTGAAAGAAAGATATTGGTGACTTATGCCAATCACAGAAAGGCTTTTGATGGACTAACGGGAGAAAAGTGGTATTCAGGCAGGGATGGAAGCGAAGCCCTCGTAGTTCTTCCGGATTCTGAAATGCACATGTCCTTAATTCCCCAGGCTCCATTTCCAGTTTATGAAGGCATTGATCCGGTTTCTTTTTTTGAATGTATGCGGGCTGTCCTTGGTTACAGGAAGAGTTATGGGTTCTCTGTGGCGCGCCTCATACTGCTAAACGAACTTATGCCTTTCCGGTTGGGAATAAACGGGGAAGATTTATCAAAGACAATAGATTTTTATCTAGATACCGGCATAAAGTCAGGAATAATCACATCAAGACAGGGCAAACTGATGATCAATGGAAAAGCTTTCCGATCTCCTTCTATTACTGCTAAATATTATTTTGGCTATATGGAGAGGGCAAGAAAGAAATCATTATATGATTTTTAAGTTATATTATAGAGCATAACCCAGTAAAAGACCTATCAATGGAGAAATGATCCACATAGCAACCACGATCATAAATGGCTTAAGGAAAATTGCCTTAATTTTATATGAAATTCCTGAACCAAGGATGCTGGAAGTTAGGGTTTGAGTGTTCGATAATGGAACGGAAAAAAATGTGGCCGTTTCCACGAGAAGGGAGGATACCAGAAGTGAAACAAAAGCGCTCACATATCTCATGGAATACATTTCCTGGGAAACACGTTTTATAACACCTTTGCTCAGGAAAATAGATCCAAAAACAATGCCAAATGTCATTATGGCGAGGTCTGAAAGGTTATCACCGGTAAGTGCAGCTATGAGTCCCAGGGTATTTGCACCCAGTGTAAAGGCCGTTAGAAAGGATACAATGACAAGAAGTGGTTTTAAAATCTTCGGAACAGACCAGGGGTTGATTGAAGATTTTCTCAGCATAACTCTGTTCAAAACTATGGATAGTATTATTGATATTAAAGGAGCAAAAACCCATGCGGCAATAACGAGGTACACATAATCTACATTAAAGGCATACCCATATCTCAAAGAGATGCCCAGTCCAGTCCCAACAAGAGCCATTGTAAGCGACAGAGGTATCCTTGCCCATGTGGCGAATATAAAAATGAACAGGGAAACTGCAAGGGCAAATATTATAAAAACTGGAGACTGCGGCATTATTTTTGCCACAGAATCCTTGAGTAAATGGCCCTCAATAAGTAAACCAAATGAAAAACCTGCAATTCCTACAATTAAACCCATGTCCCTGCTTACAATTCTTGATCCTATAATATTTCCAACGGCGGCGCTTAAGTTATTGCCTGATACGAAACCGGACAGTAAACCCGAAAGTACAAGGATTGTTATAAAATAAATCATTTTGAAACAGATTGAACAATAGTAAGGACAATGTCAGATACATCTTCACATCCATCGAGCATATCATCGAGTATGTGAACCATGGAATTTAGATGATTAAAGGCCAGGTAAGATATTGAATCTGATTTTTTATAAAGTAAGTCGATAATACCGTCTTTCATTTCGTCGACATCCTGTTCAAGTCTTTCTATCTCTTCTCTCTTGGCCCTGATTTCCTCAAGGTTGTTCGCCTCAAGAATCTGCTTTATTAATTTTGAAGCTGAAACGTTTGAGTTTATAATGTCAATAAAGTTAGAATACACATTTCTAATGAATTTTTCCCTTTCATCTTTAAAAAGAGGACTATTCCTTGCTCGAACGACCTCCCTTGAGATCCAGTAGGATTTGTCCAGAATGTCATCAAATGTTTCAGCCAGTTCAAGAAAATTGTCCATTAGATTTGAACCTATTGCCCCCGAGGTAATAATATTCTTGAGATTAAATGTAAGAGAATCTCCTTCTTTCTCCTTCTCATAAACGTTTTCAGCTAGAGTTTCTAAATTTTCATTTTCACCTGATATCATCTCCAAAATGTAATTACTGGATGACTCTATCAACTCTGCATAATATGTCATCTTCTGAAGAACCTGCCTCTCTCCAACAACCATTAATCTCTTCAGAAAACTGTAGTTAACCATTCTTTTAAATTGTTAAAGGATATAAAAAGCTCTCTCATATGTGAATGAATTTAAACATCATTGAAAAGAATAGAAATATTAACCCATTAACTATAACTATCAATATGATAGTTAATAGAAAATTGTTAAGGGTCATTCAGGCGCAGAGCACTTCAGATGGAGCAGGAGTCAAACTTAACCGGGCATTTTCCTATTATGTTGAACCGTTAATTGATCCATTTTTAATGATGGACAATTTTAATTCAGTGGATCCGGAGGGATACATGGCTGGTTTCCCATGGCACCCGCACAGAGGAATTGAGACTGTCACGTATATTCTTAAAGGAGAAATTCAGCACGAGGACAGCACAGGTAACACTGGAAAAATAAGTTCAGGAGATACACAGTGGATGTCTGCGGGCAGCGGGATAATTCATCAGGAAATGCCTCAATTGAACAGGGATGGAATCAACGGATTTCAGATCTGGGTTAATCTTCCAGCGGACAGGAAAATGTCAATGCCCAGATATAAAGACTTGAAAGGGCATAATATTCCAGAGTCTTACATTGAAGATGCGACGTTCAAAATTATCACCGGGAGCCTCAATGAGGAATCGAATCCTGCTTTTTCAATAAGGGCTGAAACTGCCATATTTGATGTGAATGTTCCATCTGAAAGGGAATTATCCATTCCAGTAAAATCCGGTTACACTTCTATCATATACGTATATGAAGGCTCAATTTATATTGGCAGTGAACACCAGAGAATAATGAAAAATTCAACAGCACTACTTGACAGAACAGGGGAAAATATATTTTTATCCTCAGGAGACAGTCAGGCAAAGTTTGTCCTGCTCACCGGCAAACCTCTCAATGAGCCCGTCGCCTGGAGAGGGCCAATAGTAATGAACTCGTGGAATCAAATAGAATCGGCTTATCGTGAACTGAATCAGGGAACATTTCTTAAACATCGTGAAGTTGAGCAGGTATAGGAATACTTAAAAATTCATTGCATTCATTTATGAAGCAGATCGATTATTTTCAGCATTATTTCATAATTCAACTGCCCCTCACCTGTTTCATTTTCATACTTCGTATAAGTAAAATCAGATACTGTTAATGAAGAGATAAGCCTGTATATACTTGATTCTCCGCCCATTGGAATGAGAGATAAAATGTTTTTTTCTGTTCTGATAGTCGAGATATCTCTGCATAGCCCTAAAAATGAAGCTTCAGATTGTGTCCTTATTGCCACCTTTACAGCTCTGAATCCCTCGTGAAAAACGCCTTCAATGATGTCCATAACCGGGGTTTTATCAGTAATATGAAATGATACCAGAGTTCGATCTCGGGGAAGTTCTATTCCAATTTTCCCGATTAGAGAAGAATCAACGTCGATTATATTCCCTTTCTTCAATAATGCTTGAGAGTAAAAAATAGCTGCCTTCTCCACATTCTTCTCTCTGAAGGTGGTGATCATGTTTGAAAAAGAACGGTTTAAAATGTCCAGAATGTGGATTCTATCTTCCATGCTGGTGTTTTTGATCAGATCATAACGTATTTCAGGGACAACATTGCCCATGGAGTTAAGTTTCTGTAATACTTTCACTGTCTTTTCAAGTGACTCAGGAATAATGGAAACTATTACAACAGGAAACTTTCCCGTTTTTTTTAAAATTTCAATTGATGCAGACATTTATAACCATGATTATAACCCGGATTAAAGCTTGCACTTATTGTGTATATTGATTACTAAATAAATTTAATTATGATAGGATGTAAGTTCCCTTGCTTTCGAGGTAACCTGCTGCGACGAAATCAATCGCATGAAAAGCCGTTCATTTAAAATAACTGGACAACCCCTTCTGAGTAATATTTTTTTAATGTTTTCCACTTCAAGATTAATTTCTCCGCCAAGATCTACAAATGTCGTTGTATTAAGAAATTCAATTCTCTCTATCATTTCCTCAATCTCATCCGGATTGAACACCTCGATCCCATTGATTCCAGCAGTTAATTGTTTAATTCGTATGGAAACGTTTTTGTCAGAATAAATAACTGCATGTCTATAGGTATCCATTCCATAATGCCTTGCTATTTTAGACCACATCTCCTCCTGAGTCTTTCCCGATACCATCATTTCTCCCGTCGATCTCATTTCAGGGCCAATTCTCATATTTTCTCCTGAGAAAATCCTGAAAGGGAAAACCGGGATTTTGGCAGAATACGTTTTCGGGTTCCATTGAAAATCTGGTAGAACTCCCCATATAATTGCATCTATTCCATATTTGATCCAGTTTATACCAGTAGACTTGCAGATGAAAGAAAAGGATCTGCTAAGCCTCGCGTTCAGTTCAATTATCATTATTATGTCATCCTTAACAGCCAGCTGGAGATTGCTGAAGCCTTTCAGTTCGTAATATGAGGTTAATTTATGTAAAATCTGCTCTATTCTATTCAGTATATCTTTCCTGATTAAATCCGGTCCGGTAATGCTAAGCGCATCTCCTGAATGGATACCTGCTTCCTCAATGTGAATTGATATTCCTGCTATTCTCATATCTTTTCCATTTGAAATAAAATCAACGTCTAACTCATCATAGTTTTCAAGATATCTGTTTGCAAGTATTTTTCCTTTGATTCCGATCTCTTTATAGTGAGCCATAATATGTTCCAGCTCGCTCTTTCCTTTTAAAATTTTGACTGAACTTCCTCCTATTATGAAACTTGACCTCAGGATGACTGGATAACCCAGTTGCTCAATTTTTTCCGGTAGATTTTCCAGAGTATCAGAATATATGAATTCAGTTTGAGGTAGTCCCATCCTATCCAGATCACTACTGAATTTTATTCTGTCTTCAATATTATCTATATTTTCATGTGATGTCCCCAAAATTATATCCTTCCCAAAGAGTCTGGCCAGGTCACTTGCCATATTTTGGCCAGTCTGACCGCTGAATTGTATAATTATGCCTACCGGTCTTTCAAATTTTATTATATTGGCTATGTACTCCAGCTTTAAAGGCTCAAAATAGAGTCTTCCTGAAACGTCGAAATCAGTTGAAACTGTTTCAGGATTTGAGTTGATCATTATGGTGGGAATATTGGCATGTTTCAGGTGCAGAAGAGTTTTAACAGAACCAAAATCGTATTCAAGCCCCTGAGAAATTCTGTTTGGCCCGGAACCTATTATTAAGATTGATTTTCCTGGTGAAAGAGGTGATGCATCGTAATTTTCAAAATATGTTGAATAGAAATATCCTGATTGTGAGGCAAATTCGTTGGAAGATGTGTCAATAACTCTAAAACTGGGCACTAAATCTAATTTCCTTCTCTTTTCATACAAATCTAATTCGGTAAGTGAATGCTCCTGTGCAATAAAATAATCGGGAATTCCCAGTTCTTTCAATTTTCTCAGATTGTCAACGGAGAATTCTGAATTGTTCAAAATTGTAATTATGGAATGTAATCTGTCTAATATTTCCCTGTCCCATCCTGTTAATGTGGCAATGGTTTCCATATTGTAACCATCTTTTAATGCCTGGAAAATGGCTCTTAATCTAAGGTGAGTTGGTCTTTTAAGATATTCCAGCAGGTCTCCGGAATTTGAATCAAAAGACATACCAAATTGCTGACCCTCCTCAAGGGATGCAACAGCCTTAAACATGGCTTCTTCGAAAGTTCTTCCTATGCCCATTACCTCCCCTGTAGACTTCATTGAAACGCCAAGGTTGATATCGCCCGGAAATTTTTCAAAGGGCCATTTGGGTATCTTAACTGTTACATAATCAAGGGAAGGCTCAAAGGCAGCAGAGCTGTTACCTGTAATCGGGTTATTCAGCTCACCAAGCAAATATCCTATACACAATTTTGTGGCTATCCTTGCAATGGGGTATCCGCTTGCCTTGGACGCAAGTGCAGAAGATCTTGAGGTTCTGGGATTCACCTCAACAACATAGAATGTTTCATTTTCAGAATCGAGGGCAAACTGGACGTTGCAAGCACCAATAATATTCAATGAATCAGCTATTTTAAGAGCATGTTCCCGCATTCCGTAATATTCTCTGTCGCTAAGCGTTAGTGAAGGGGTAACAACTATGCTCTCCCCTGTGTGTATTCCCATGGGATCAAGATTCTCCATGTTGCATATACAGATAGCATTTCCCGCTTTATCCCGAAGAACCTCATACTCCAGTTCTTTCAGACCAAGGAGTGATGATTCAATCTCAACTTCTGATACATCCTTTCCTGTGAAAACTTCTGAGAAAAAAGGCACAGCCTCATCTCTTCCCGTAATTATTCTTCCAGCCTTTCCGCCCAAACTGAAGGATGTTCTTGCGATGAAGGGGTAGAACTGTATGGTCTCTACTTCTTCCATCCACCTGGAGGAATGAATTATGGAAGAACGTGGTATATTTTCGCCTATGGATATCATTTTTTCGTGGAACTCTTTCCTGTCTTCCGCAATTTTTATATTTTCAGGTTCAGTTCCCAGCACGTTTAAATTGTATTTGCTTATAATGCCTGATTTTTCAATTTCCATCAGGAGGTTCAAAGCAGTCTGACCACCCATTGAACATAGCAGAGAATCAACTCTCTCGTTTTCTATTATCTCCTTCACTACTTCGAGTGTCATAGGTTCTATGTAAATTCTGTCTGCAATTTCATTATCAGTTTGAATCGTGGCTGGATTTGAATTAAGAAGTATTGTGTATATACCCTCCTCTCTTAGGGATCTTGCAGCCTGAGACCCGGCATAGTCAAATTCTGCCGATTGTCCTATAATTACTGGTCCCGATCCTATAATGAGAACCCTATTTATTCCAGGCATTCTTGGCATAAACACCTCCAAATGCCTTTTTCATCTCCCCAAAAAAGTTGCATGGGTCCACAGGTCCCGGTGACCCTTCAGGGTGATACTGTACAGACATGGCAAATTTTTCACTATCTGCCACCATTTCTACGGCTCCATCATTGGCATCTCTTTGTATTACCTCCAGTGGAGTACCAAAAAGACTTTCTTCAAGAACATGGAAATTATGATTGTGTGAAGTAATGAAACACTTCTCTCCCTGTATTACCGAGTGGTTCGTGCCATGGTGGCCATATAACATCTTTCCAGTGGAGGCACCCAGCGCCATACTCAGAACCTGATGTCCAAGGCAAACACCGAAAATTGGAAGTTTTCCATAGTTCTTTCTTATTAATTCTCTTACACCATCAAGGCTTTCATCGGATGGATCTCCCGGGCCATTTGATAAAAATATTCCCGAATATCCTCCGTTAATGGTAGAAAATGGAAAATCAAACGGAACAACATGCAGAGAGCATATTCTTGAGACCTGATCAAGAAGGGATTTTTTGGTTCCCATATCCACGAATAAAATTTCATCATTTCTGTCGTTATTAAGATGATAGTCAAATGTAGTAGCGAACCTCCGAAGAAGATCGCGTGTGTTCATAGTTCCGAAGTCAATTTCCGGGTTTCTGGTGCATGATATTATCCCCCTCATATTTCCTTTTTTTCTGATAAGTTCAATAATCTTTCTTGTATCCACACCTTTGATTCCCGGTACTCCGCTATTATTCAAAAGCATGTCAAGCTCACGAAAAGCTTCTGTATTCAAGCCTGAGGTTTCCCTTACTATCACACCGGAAGTTGAAATATCTCTGCTTTGAGGTATACTTCTTCTCAGGTTATATGTCAAAACCGACGGGAAAGCAAAAAGCACGATTTGACCTCCGTAGGATGGGTCAGTTAAAACTTCCAGATACCCTGTTGGTGATGTAGTAAAAATTAATTCTCCTGAGACATCAATAGATGCCCCAAATGCCTCCCCCTCAAAGACGTTTCCATCTTCAAGGAGAAGGTATCTCTTCAAATATCCACCTTCCCTCTATTGTAACATTCGAATTCTATTTTGAATAATTTTTTCTCAACTGTACCTTTCAAGATGCCACCACTCTAAACTTATAGGATAGTTTTAAAATATATAAAACCATTTTTGTTATCAGATATGATCACTATCATTCCCGTGAACAAATGCTCTGATTCCTGATGTAAATTAATTTTCTTGCTCCAGGAAGATGTTTAGAGCGTTAATATAAGCTGACTCAATACCATGGTCATGTCAGGTGCAGGGATTGATAATACCAAGGGCACAGAGGAGGGACTGGAATTTTTTTAAGAAAAATTCTGAAGCTTTCGCCCAGAGCATTTCTCACAAAGCAGGTGAGGATTTGAATGTTCTGGTCGATCATTTGCCTGCTTCCGGAAGATTCAGGGCTCTGGACGTGGCAACCGGTACCGGGTTCACTGCTATGAAACTTGCAGAACTCTATGATGTTGTGATTGGACTTGACACCACAAAAGAAATGCTCAATCACGCGGTAACGCTTTCTGATGAAAAATCTGTTAATAATCTGATATTTATAATTGGAAGATCTGAAAAAATGCCGTTCATGGATCGCACTTTCGACGTTGTTACCTGCAGACGTGCAGCTCATCATTTCATTGATCATGAAGGATTTGTAAGAGAGAGCAAACGGGTTCTAAGATATGGGGGGACCTTTGGTTTTGTGGATATGCTGTCACCTGATGAGGACAATAAAGGTTTATTCAACCAATTTGAGAGAATACGAGATGAAACCCATATTTCAGCTGGAACAAAAAAGCACTGGGAGGATATCTTAGTAAATGAAGGATTTAAGATAGAATTTTCACAGGTTACAAAAGAGAAAATGACATTTGAGAGATGGCTTTCGCCAGTTAAGGCAGATTCACTTCAGGGGAAAAAGTGCAGAGAGTATCTGGAGACTAATGAAGAATTGAAATCACTTCTTTCATATAACTATAAAGATGATTCTTTAATAAAGCAAAGGCTCGTTCTCGTAGCAAAGGCTCCGGAGGCCTGAAAGTATAGTCGTCACAGGATAGATTGATTTGAACATTTTTGCAGGAACTTCAGGCTGGAGCTATGAACAGTGGGTCGATGCCATTTATCCTCACGGATTAAGGCCTTCCCAGTACCTTAAATATTATTCAACAAGGTATAATGCCGTAGAAATTGATTCAACTTTCTACAGGATTCCAGATGATAAAACAATATTAAAATGGATAAAGTCCACTGGCGGGAACTTTAAGTTCTGCCCGAAGATGTTCAGAAAAGTAACACATGATATGAAACTTGAAAATACCGGAGAAGTTATTGATAATTTCATTAAAAATATCTCATCACTTGGAAAAAATCTTGGAATAATCCTGATTCAAATGCCCCCTACATTGAAATTTAAAAATATCAAATTAATTAAAGATTTTATTGGATATTTACCCCATGGCTTCAAATTTACCTTTGAATTCAGGGATAATTCATGGTTCAAAGATGAAATAAGTTCTATTCTGAGAGATTATGGGATTGGAATAGCATGGGCTGACACGCCATTTATAAACAAGCATTACGAACTGACTAGTAATTTCTTATATTTGAGGCTGGTTGGAGACAGAACTATACAGGAATCTAATTTCGGGAGGACTTCGATTTTCAGGGATGTGCAAATAGAAGAATGGGTGAAAAAAATAGAGGAAGTAAGCGGGAGAATAGAAAGTGCTTTCATTTTTGCAAACAATCATTATGAAGGGTATGCTCCCAGAACAATAGACCTGTTAATGACAAAACTCGGCATTTCTAATCATGATTTCATAGACAGAAAGAATCATGAAGACTATCAGGGAAAATTATTCTGATGCTATTATGTAAGGAACTTGACATTCCTCTTGTGCCAAACAAAATAAACCCTATCATGATGTTCTCTGCAGGTTTATATTTCCCTATAGATTTGTGAAAACACCTTATCCAGGGTTGAAGAATTTCCAGCAGAGAATTTTGATTTGCAGCTGTTATTTGTATCGTTTAAGCGGGCATTTTTGTATTTGGGGAATCCTTACATCTGCAAATTATACGTTTTCCAGGAGTGTGATTCATAATAGATCAGAAAATATCTCAAAGCCTTTTCATCCATATGGAGATTTTCATGCATCTCATAATATTGGGGTATTTGCACTCAAATCTATAAAATATTATTTAATAAGGTCAATAAGTTTTGATGCTTCCGGTACAGAGAGTTCTTCGATTGTACCCTTCTTATTGTCCTTCAGAAACTTTTCAAGTTTCTCCTTAGAGGCTGGATTCCTTGAAAGCAGGCTATTTATGAAACTAATTTGCTTTGGGGTTGCGTTTCTGCCTCCACTCTGCGTTGGCGCCCCCTCCACTCTTGGAAGTGTTTTCAGTTTATCTATTAACTCTGAAGCTTCTCTGGATGTCAACTCAGAAACATTTCCTTTCCTTTTATCGGCAAGATATTCTTTCAGGGTTTTTTCACCACCCTTTGAATTTTTCTCCAGATTTGAGATAAATTCTATTTGCTTTGGAGATATATTCCTTGCATCTCTGGAACCATCGTTTCCATCCCTGTTATTCATCATTGTAATTCCTTCAACATAAATCTTTAAGCTATTTTATGTTAACTGTTTCCACAATTGTTATGAAGATGAAGTATTATTGTTAATCCATTGAAAAATCGATATATGTATTTTTAAGGTGAAGATACTCTTCTATCCCGTGAACACTTCCTTCTCCTGCCTGGCCAGTCATTCTGAATCCAGTGTGATATCCCTGACTGCTCTCCGGTCCGGGCATATTGATATACAACTCGCCAAATCTGATCTTCTCGGAAAATCTCATTGCAAATCCAATATCTCTTGTAAACAGATATGAGGCAAGACCGTATTTTGAATCGTTGGCCAATTGGAGCAACTGTTCCTCATCATTAACGCTCATGGCAGGGAGGACTGGCGCAAATATTTCCTCCTGAAAGATATTTGAATTCTGATCTGCTCCTTCTACAAGAACGGGATTATAAAAGAACCCATTCCGGAATTGCTTTTCGGATGCTGCCAAACCCATTTTCGTTATCTTTGACCCTCCTTCGGCAGCCTCATTGAGGATTTTTGAAGTGCCTGAAACTGCTTTACTGTTAATAAGCGGACCCATAGAGCTGTTTATGGGTGACCCCATTGTAATTTTCATTGAAGCGTCTTTAAAAAGTTGTATGAACTTGCTGTAAATATCCTCGTGAACATACAGTCTTTCCGCTGCTATGCAAGATTGCCCGGCATTGCTGTACTTAGCCCACATAAGGGTATCTATTGCATTTTTAAGATCTGCATCTTTCCATACCATGAACGGTGCCTTTCCTCCAAGTTCAAGTATGAGCTTGGCCATATTTGACGAAGCTTTGTTCATTATGTGCTGGCCCACTTCCGTGGAACCTGTCATTGTTATCAGTGAAACTTTCCTGTTTTCCACAAGATAATCACCAATTGTTGATCCGGAGCCTGTTATGAAGTTGACAACGCCCTTTGGAAACCCTGCTTCAGAGAATTTCTTCACGATCCATTCAGCTGAACCCGGGGTATCGCTGCTTGGTTTCAAAATTACTGTATTTCCGCATAATAGAGCAGGAGCAAGTTTTCTTACAACCATGGCTGCAGGAAAATTCCATGGCGTTAAGGCGAGGACAACTCCGTAAGGAACCCTGGACTGAATAATCCTTCGCATGCCGGTATCTCCTTCAACATAATCTCCGTTCAGTTTTCTCTCGAATCCTATGTAGTACCATAATTGATCCAGAACTCCATCTACTTCTCCCTTAGCTTCAGATATAATTTTCCCATTTTCTTTCATTAGAATATCTTCAAGTTCAGATCTTTGGCTTTCAATGAGGTTGTATACCTTGAGTAGAAGCATTGATCTTTCCTTACTGTTTGTAGCAGACCAGTTTGGAAAAGCATCCATGGCAGAATCTATGGCGTTCTGTGCCTCTGCTTTCGTTGCAGATGGGAATTTATAAAGTAATTCTCCAGTCACCGGGGAATATTTTGGAATTTCGCTTTCGTTTTCAGGCTTAATATATTGTCCATTAATGTAGAATTCCATAATTTTAAAAGTGAATCATGTGTTAAAAGCTTTCGCAGTTATTCTGCCTCTGGAACAGCCCATTGTTCGCCCCATTGCCTGAGGTCATTCAGAGCAAATTTCAGCGCTTTTCCCTTCTCCGTTAAGTCATATTTCACCCTGAATGGGCGTGTTGATGCTATTTCTCTTGAGACTAGATGAACATCTTCAAGATATTTCAGGGTTCTTGAGAGTGTTCTGGGACTGATATTTTTGGCATCTCTCAATAGATCATTAAACCCTTTTGGGCCATCACTCAAATGCCTTATAATAATAAGATTCCATTCACCGCCAATGAGCCGAATTGACTTTACAATTGGACAGTCTGGAGATTTTTCTTTTTGCTCCTGAATCTGGTCAATATTCAATTTTTCACTTCAAAAAAGATAGTAAATAACCTTATTTAAGCTTTATAAAAAAATATAATTTTGAAAATTTTATTTCAGTTGAACAAGTTCAAGATTAATATTGATTTTAATTCCATCACCAACCAAGACTCCACCGCCTTCAAGAACCATGTTCCATACTAGACCAAAGTCTTTTCTGTTTATAGTTCCGCTAAGTGATATACCCTGTCTTAAATTTCCATATGGGTCTGTTATTGGACCGCTTCTCTCAATATCAAAGGTATACGGTTTTTCAACATCCCTGATCCTGAGGTTTCCGGAAACTTTAAAATTATCTCCAACTTTTTGCACAGAGTTACTTGTGAATATAATCTCCGGAAACTCCTCAACTTTCAGGAAATCTGGTGATTTCAGATGATTATCCCTATCAGTGTTGCCAGTTTCTATGCTGGAGGAGTCTATTTTAACTATCACTGACGACTTCTCTACATTGGAGATATCTTCCTTTCCCTCCACCGAGAATTTCTTAAATCTTCCATTGACGTGAGAAATCATCATGTGCCTGACAGAAAACTCTATGCTCGAGTGCTCTTTATCTATTTCCCAACTTCTTAAATTCTCATTCTGAGTTGCTATTGCCATGATACTAAATATTAAATTGATATATAACAATAAAATAACACATCAGTTAGTAGCTATCATTCAGGTTAGTATGTTCTACGCCCCTAATTTCTGAAAACAATCCCAAAATTGATCATGTCGAAGTATGTGCCGTTAAGAAATAATGACTCTCTCTCGATACCTTCTATGGAAAATCCGCATTTGAGAAGGACCCTCATGGATGAAGGATTGTTGTGCATTACCTTTGTATGGAGTCTATGTAAATTCATAGCATTCATCGAATAGTTAACAACAAGCCCTAAAGCAACAGAGGCAATTCCTTTATTTCGAAATTGTGAGTTTATCCAGTAACCCACATGTGCGCTCCTGTTTTCATAATCAATTTCGCTAAGCCCGATAATTCCAACCTTTCTACCTTCAAAGGATATGAACCAGTCTATAATGAACGGTTTACCATTTTCTTCTCTGTTCTTTTCTATAAAAAACATAGCGTCTTCCTTGGCATAAGGATAAGGAAAGACTCTGCTTCCTATGGTTTTTCCTATACTCTCATCGTTTGCCAGTTCCGAAAGTTCATCGGCACTATGAATTTCAAGCGGGTTTCAAGAGATACTTTTCCTGAGGTAAGAATAATTTTCTCCACATCAACAAAAACAACTTCTCTATTTTAACCTATGTAGATGAAGATTATCTTATAGTAGAATATTAGAAGCTGTATTGACAATTGAGGGAATATATGATAAGGTTCCTTAAATTTTCTAAATATTTGTAATTATATAAGAAATCTACATACCTGATCAATGTCTTCAATGAGAACAACTCATCATAAAATCTATGAGGCAGATTCAAGAAATTTATCAATGATGGAAGACAGAAGTGTAGACTTGATTGTAACCTCACCGCCATATCCGATGATTGAGATGTGGGATCAGTTATTCTTTTCTCTCAATGAAGAAATTGAGATGAAAATGAAGGTTAATGACAGTATTAATGCCTTTGAGCTGATGCACAAAGAACTGGATTCTGTGTGGGAAGAATGCTATCGGGTTTTAAAATCAGGCGGGATAATGTGTATTGTCATAGGTGATGCCGTTAGGACTTTTGACGGTACATTTCAATTATTTTCATCGCATTCAAGGATTCTGGCAAAGGCAATGCAAATGGGTATGTATTGCCTTCCTTCCATAATATGGAATAAACCTACAAACGCACCGAATAAATTTCTAGGTTCCGGCACTCTCCCCGTTGGAGCTTATGTAAAAATGGAACATGAGCACATCCTCATATTCAGGAAGGGCGAAAAAAGAAAATTTTCCGGAGAGGATTTGAAAATAAGAAGAAAGAGTTCCATTTTCTGGGAAGAAAGAAATGAATGGTATTCTGATATATGGAGAGGTATTAACGGGAAACGGCAAACATTGGAGGGTGAGGGATTCAGGAGCAGAAGTGCAGGATTTCCTCTGGAAATTCCCCGGAGACTGATCTCTATGTTTTCATCGATTGCGGACACTGTATTCGATCCATTTCTCGGAGAGGGAACAACGGTCACGGCGTCAATATTGCTTGAAAGAAACAGTGTTGCAAGTGAAATAGAGCACAATCTTGTAGAACAATATTGCAAAAACATCGTTTTTCAGGAGAAGAACATTAATAGATTAATTGAAGAACGGAAAAAGAAGCATAAGGATTTCATTCAAAATAACGCGAATAAGGAATGGAAATATTTCAATGAGTTTTTGAAGATGCCTGTGGTGACAACAAATGAGCAATGGATTAGATTTGACCGTATCAATGAGATCGTTCTAAAGCAGAATGGGAAAAAAGAGATCATGGAACTTATTGCATCTTATGGAGAGGGATAAACATCCAGCAGACATAAATTTCCTGCATTCATATTCACAACACATTTTGCATATTATTACCTATGGTAATTTCACACATCGTTAATATTAATTCATAAGAGTTTTTTTTCCGCCGTGGACTCGTCAGTAAACAAAGAAGAATTAAGGGAAAACAAAAGATATTTTGGATGGATCATGCTTGCATCCATCCTAACAGATGAATGGAACATATTCCTCATACCGCAAACCAACCTTTTTGTTGAAAACATTTACAGGTTATCAAGTTTGGAACTTGGAATAATTACGGGAATTGTAATATTAGGGGCAGCCATAGGGTCATTCCTTGGGGGCATATTTACAGATTTTTTTGGACGGAAAAAAGTGTTTCAGATCGATATGGGTTTGTTCATTTTTTCTGCAATTTTCTCCATACTAAGTTATGATGTTTTTCTTCTCATGATTTCCAGACTAATTGCTGGAATAGTCGTTGGTGCTGACATCGCGAATGTCTATGCATACATAATGGAAACTGAGGAACCTGGAAAGAGAGAGTATATTGGATCACTTGGACCACTTATTGCAAGCTTTTCCATTTTATCAATTAATGGAATAGTACTCGTATTGTTATTACTGAAGGGGAGCTCCCTGTTAATTTGGGACCTGTCGCTTTTATTCAGCTGCATACCTGCAACCGTAAGTCTTGCACTGTCTCGTGGTATCAAGGAAAGCATTCCATGGAAATCAGAGTCAAATAAAAATATTAGTTTCAAAAAAATGTTTCAAAAAATTAGATCAAAGGATAAGTTGAGAGACACATCAATTTACTCCTATATTTCAGGGGTTGCAACTACCATAGAGGTTGGAACATTTGCCTTTTTCATTCCATTCATAGTGTCGAAAACAGGTATTTTTAACGAAATACAGGTAAGGTTGATTGTTCTTTCCATCTATGCAATAGGCATTCCTGCTGGATTTATAGGAGCAAGGCTTGTCTCAAGACTGGGATTTAAAAGAATAAGCTGTTATGGTTATCTCATGACTTTGATTGCCTTGTTTTTGTCTGCAATCTTTTTGATCTATCAGTTTTATTATTTTGTTCCAGTAACAATGATGATCTTTGTTTGGGGTAACCACTGGAACAGTCAGCCTATTATACCAACACAGGCAATCGTTTCCAATACTGAATTCAGAGGAAAATCAATAGGTATAACAAATTTCATTTCTGAAGTTCCAGCGTTTCTTTCTATTTCCATATTTCCTTCGTTTGTGAACTACTTTGGTCTTGGTATTTCCACAATGGTCATTTGCATTGCACCCATTTTTGGTTTGATGGCATCGATATTCATTTACAAAGAAATTTATGGTCATACGAGTGATATAAATAAGTTGAAAATCAATAATTAAAAAGCGCGATAAAAATGAAATAGAACATAATTTATAATGAGGAGATTAAGATGAGATAGACAAATATGCAGGTTAAGAGTATTCAGATTATGAAAGACATCCATAAATGTAGAGCAGCAGACATGGCAAAGGGTCTATGCATCAAGATGCGAGCAAAAAAATACAGACCGGCGAACATAAGGTCATGGAGAGAAGCTTCATGAAGGCGTCACGTATTCTGCTCATTTTTCCCGCGCTGGTTTTTGTTTATATTATTCTCTATCACAGTTTCTACCTCGAGCTGTATCCCCTTTCAACTGTGGATCCTTACCTCTATTATGGCTATTCACCAGGATTCTGGGCTGTGGATATTTCGTTCTGGATATTCTCACCACTGATGTATCTGACTTTCAGGAAGAATTATGAAGGCCGCATTCTATCTATAATCTATACATTATGCATGGATGCGTCTGCCGTAGGAGCCTTTCTTGTATTTTTTTCTCTTGTCTATGGATTAGATATTTTTGCTTCTCATTACTATACTTATGGGTTTGTCCTGATGTTGTTGTTTGTACTTCCAATTGAACATATTAAGGCAAATAAAAAGCTCTTGTTGTATTTCCTTGTTTTTCCTGTCATGGGAATTGTCTGGAGGATCTCTGGTCCTGGGAATATAGGTTATTTCCTCTCGCCGAGCGTGGTAATAGATTTGATCATGATAGTTTACTGCTTCTTTTTCGAAGCGTTGTTGGTAGGCGCATTGTCCGCAGGGGGTAAAAAGGCATGGACAGCAACGTCACATTAAAAAGTGCGAGGGATGGGATTTGAACCCACGAACCCCAACGGGACAGAATCTTAAGTCCTGCACATTTGACCAGACTCTGCAACCCTCGCATTGCATCGGCTTTATGCATTTTTACTATATTGACCTATCCAATGTCTATAACTTTAATGGAGCTAATATAAGCTGGAAAAGCTTAAACTGGGACATATTCCCACAAACAAACTGATCCACATTTATAGATTTGGATGATCATTTTATTAACTGTAACTTTACTCATTTTCAAATTGTCTAATAGTCAAACATTTGCCATTTATGATATTTACCCATAAAGTGCTGAGACCCTTCATGTTTATTTTTCTCTCAGAAAATACTCAAAATTGTATATACTAAAAATATTTAACAAAAGTCAGGTAAATCCGAAACTCCACAGGAATGAAGAGCCGTTTGGTATGTGGATGATGTCAGTTAAATACTCATTACGGATTTAGTCTTATGGTATATCAAGGGGGATTTCCGGATAATGGAGAAATTGTTAATTTTACCGTAGAAGATGAACCAAAATGGGTCAAAGTAAAGCTGGGGGACGGTTCAGAAATACAGATAAAAATGGAAATTGTTGCCATAATGAAAAATGGCAATGATCCGAATACTGGTTTGCCAATTTATATGGTTCAGGCAACAAATATAATCAGACTTAACAATATTCCAAAGGAATTAATAAATAAAAAACCAAAGGAAGGGGACAAAGGACAGGGTGGCCTCTACCGTTAGCTGCAAAGGTATGTTTTTATGGATCCTACCATAGATGACAGGGACCGCAAGATACTGGAAATCCTTCAGGACAACAGCAGGTTATCAAATACAGAAATAGCCAAAATTATCGGGGTATCTGAAGGAACCATAAGGAAAAGGATTAAACGGCTGATTGATGTCGGAATCATTGAAAAATTTACAACTGTAACAAAGAAAGAAGGTCAGGACGCCATAATTCTGGTAAGGGTTGATACCAGGGAATCTGGTAAAACTATCAGGAATCTCAAAGAAAAATTCAGGGAGGTTTATGAATTTTCAGGAAAAGCTGATCTGGCAATCCGTATAAGGTGTGCATCCATAGATGAAATAAATATAACCGTGGATGAAATCAGAATGTTTTCAGGAGTCAGGTCTACAGAAACATTGATCAGGTTGAAATAGCCATCTTTTTTGAATAAGCATAATCAAAGATACAAAATGCATGAAAAAGAATTTATATCTTATTATGATGTTAACTCTCCGGTATAAAGGCTGGAAAAAACCCTGCAGAACATACAATGAAATCTGGCATTTCCAAAAAATGCTGATTTTTAAGGTATCTCGGGTTCCCCAATTACGAAAGTGACGGGATGAATAACAAGGTGAGCGAACATGACAGAAGCAAATATTATCTATGTGGGAAAGAAGCCAACTATGAATTACGTGCTTGCAGTGGTTACACAATTCAATAATAATATTGAAAAGGTAACCATAAAGGCGAGGGGAAAGGCCATAAGCAAGGCAGTTGACATTGCAGAGATAGCGAAGAGAAAATTCGTTCAGACTGCCAATTATGATAACATTACTCTCTCAACTGAAGTGGTAGAAGGGGAAAGAGGAGAATCTAACGTTTCATCAATAGAAATTGTAATGTCTAGAACTAAATAATCGCTAAGTATAGCAATATACTTCAATAATTTTTAACTAATAATTAAATTAACAGTTGTAATCATGAAGAAGCCTGACTACTATGAAGGAACCATTTTTGTTAAATTCAGGGCTCAATAAAAGGCTTGAGCAAATAAACACCAGAATTAATGAAATTCTTGTCAGTGATAGCCCTGATTTGGATGAAATGGCCAAATACACATCCATGGCAGGGGGCAAAAGACTGAGACCACTTATGGCGATCCTGGCGTATCAAATATCCTCTCAGTATGGGGATATTGAAAGAATTCTTGATCTGGCAATCGCATATGAGCTAATTCATACTGCAAGCCTTGTTCACGATGATATAATTGACGGGGCAATTACCAGAAGAGGAAAGCCATCTCTAAACTACAAGTACGGTATGGCAAATGCCATCGTTGTGGCGGATTATTTATTTGCTGTGGCATACGGTTTAGGATCAAAATATGGTTCAGAAATTTCTCAGATAATGGCTTCTGCAGCAACAAAGCTTGCGGAGGGTCAGATAAACGAATCAATAAATCTTGGAAATCTAAGTATCACTGAAGAAAAATATTTTGAGATTATATCAGGCAAGACAGCATTTTTCTTCGGCGCAGGGGCTAAATGCGCAGCCCTGGCAGCCAATGCTGATACTGTAACCGTAGATTCAATGTTTCAATTTGCATACAATGTGGGAATGGCTTTTCAGATAACTGATGATATTCTGGACATTGTTGGTTCTGAAGAAGCCATGGGAAAGCCAATTTTTACAGATATAAAGCACAATGCAATAACCCTTCCCGTAATATTTGCTTTGAAGTCACAGGATGAAAAAATGGTTAATCATCTGAAACTTGTCATCAACGGACAGAGACAGGATAAGGAAAGCGTAGACATAGCAAAAGCGTTTATATTGAAATCTGGAGGAATCGATTATTCCATATCCAAGGCAAAATGGTTTATGGATCTTGCAATGGCTGCCCTTAAAAATACAAAGAAAACACCGGATCTTGAGATCCTTCTTGAACTGGCAAGTTCTATCATAAGCAGAATATCCTGAGTTATAAACGGTTCTCGCACTTAAATTATAATTTTGCAACTGTTGAGGTTAATACTTTAACCGATATGCATATTAGTTTAGTTTTCATAATCGATAATGGATGGTTCGCAAGTAGAGAAAGTTAGGGAAGAGGTATTTAACAGACTTGGAATAGGTGCAACTGAGAACGGCATCTTTTCGGGTTCATGGAAGAAGGGAAAATCAAGCCGTATGATCAGATCAATATCCCCCATAGATGGTACACATCTATGCTCAATCGATCAGGCTACGGAGAGTGATTATAATTCAGTAGTGAGTACATCTGTAAAAGCCTTTGAAGAGTGGTCACAGGTACCTGCACCCAGGAGAGGAGAATTTATCAAGAAAGTATCTGACGCTCTGGAAAAATCAAAAAATGATCTAGGTCTCATAGTATCGCTGGAGATTGGTAAGGTAATTTCAGAGGGGCAAGGCGAAATTCAGGAAATGATCGATATTGGCCATTATGCACTGGGGCTTTCAAGACAATTATTCGGATTAACAATGGCCAGCGAAAGACCATTCCACAGGATGTACGAACAATGGTTACCTGTGGGGCCTGTGGGAGTAATTTCAGCCTTCAATTTTCCCTCATCGGTATGGTCATGGAATTCATTTATCGCAGCGGTTTGCGGTGATTCTGTAATATGGAAACCCTCCAGCAAAGCTGCCCTTTCAGCCATAGCCGTGACAAAAATTGTTGCATCTGTAATGGAGAAGGAATCAGTCCCTCCTATATTTTCAACTGTATGTGGCGGTGGTGCTGAGATCGGAGAACTCTTAAGCAAAGACCAGAGAATTCCTGTTGTTTCTTTCACAGGGTCCGTAGCCACAGGTAAAATAATAAGTAAAAACGTAGCTGAAAGACTGGGAAGATCAATTCTGGAGCTTGGGGGAAATAATGGAGTAATAATATCGTCCAAAGCTGATCAATCTATTGCAATGAAGGGATTGCTGTTTGGAGCACTTGCCACGGCAGGTCAAAGATGCACAACAACGAGAAGAGCAATAATAGAAAACTCAATTTATAAGAGCTTTACAGCAGACATGATTCAGGCATATTCCAGTGTAAACATTGGAAATCCCCTAAATAGCGAAACTCTTGTTGGGCCCCTCATAGATGAATCCGCCGTGAAAACATATCAGAAGACTGTATCAGAGGCTGTAAAACAAGGAGGGAAAGTACTTTCCGGAGGAAATGTCTTAAAGATAAAAGGCCTTGAAAACGGGTATTATGTAGAACCAACAATAATAGAGGCAAACCATAAGGTTACAATATCCAATGAAGAAACCTTTGCACCCATATTGTATGTTTTCAAGTATGACAAAATAGAAGAAGCCATAAGAATTCACAATTCAGTGCCTCAGGGGCTCTCTTCTGCCATTTTCACTAACGATATCAGAGAGGAGGAATCATTTCTCTGCTCATCTGGTTCTGACTGCGGTATAGCAAACGTGAATACAAGCACGGCTGGAGCAGAGATCGGGGGGGCTTTTGGTGGAGAGAAAAACACAGGCGGAGGAAGAGAAAGTGGTAGCGACGCATGGAAAGGCTATATGAGAAGACAAACCGTTTCAAAGAATTATGGGAAAACCCTTCCACTTTCGCAAAATGTTGAGTTCAGATTATCCTGAACTTATTTCCATTTTTTACTGCTTCCATAGGTTTCTTCAAGTAGCTTTTTAAACGCTTTCTTCCTTCTTGCCCTTTTTTTTATGGAGATAGACGCTGAATACGCTGCAAGGGCAATAAATGCCACAATAGAGACATTCAGAGCCAGAAATGATATGTTGGAATAGGATATCTCAACTCCGTTTGAGAAGATATACTGGCCGTCTGTAAGGATCACTTCAATATAAACGACATATTTGTTACCAGGAAGGATACCATTCACAAAAGTAAATGTTGAGCCCGCTCCCAATTTCAAAGTATTGTTGTTTTTAGTACCGAGCTGGTAATAATGAACATCTATATGGCTAACCGAGGTCTGGCTGGAGAGAGTCCAGCTTAGAAACAGGGTAAAAAACAGTAATGGAATTGCCCTGTCCAGCGTTATGCTGGGATTGTTTACATTGGAGGGATTCAGAAAGAATGATATATTTACATTTATAGTGCTGTCAGATGTTGAGTTCTCTGTTACAACATATGGAGTATAGAAAGAGGCGTTAAAAGTAATATTTGCAGATCCTTCTGGAACATATGCTGTATAATATCCGCTACTATCAGAAAAAGAATAATCTGAATTATTATATTCAACTTTAACTGACGAGACTCCAAAATGATATTTGGAATTTCTAATGACACCACTTATGGCAACCATCTTATGACTGGGCGTTAAGATCAGATTCAGGGTTTTGTTCTGTCCGGGAAAAATATATAGTGTTGTATTAATAGTGATGAAACCGGGGTGAGATATGTCAAGAAATATCTTTCCCGGTTCTACAAGAAATTCAGCCGTACCATTAAGTTCAACGCCTGTCTGGTTATTGATTTTTACAGTTGCATTTCCCGGGCTCGTTGTTATATCCAGCCTGACTGCAAAAGGTATAAGTTTTACAGTCAGATTTTTCTCGCCTGCATTTACAACTGAATGGAACGTTCTGAACCCTTCTAATTTCATATATATTGAATTGTTTTCATTCAGTAAATACAAACTTGATCCGTTTTGCTTTTCAAGATTTATAAAATAGTCAGCAGTTAAATTAGAATAGAAATTGTTTGATGAATTTATAACCGATGATATATTGAGTTTCACCTTCACTGTTGAAGGAATTGATATATCTATGTAAGTTTTCAAATCCTGTGATGAATAAGATATGTTATAGTTTCCTGGCGGCTGAAAATTAAATTCGGCAGAATTTATGACATTCCCGTTTTCAGAAAAGGTTCCGTTTGTAGATTCCTGAGAGAGAATACCGGAAATGTTTCCTGAGGTCTGATTAAGATTCAATAATATCTGAATGTTATTTTTTAGAACGTTTCTTACCGCATTAATTGACGAAACAGTAGGATTCCCGTAAGAGAAATTTAATCCCCCCTGATTTGAAGAAACATTTACCATGGAATAATTTTCAGGGGCTGTGTTGTTGATATACAAATCATAATATGTATTCGCAACGTAATTTGAATGTCCTGTTATATCTGGATAAGAAAATGAAGCTTCTGGAAAACCATAAAGGCTGCCGTATATTCCGGTTCGATCAACCCCAACAGCTATGTACGAGGCATAAAGGAATTCAGGGAAAATATTGAATGAATGGGAATATGCATTGACTCCGGCGCTCAAAACATCTCCTTTAAAGCTGATCCATAACTTAAGGTTTCTATGAGTTGTTATATTGAAGAAATAGGAATAATTACCATTAGCTGTGGATAGCATGATGAGAGCACCATAGCTGTTATTTGATTCCTCTATTCCGGTGAAAATTCCAAGTTTCGGAGTGTACTGTAGTGAGAGAAAGTTGAAAGTGGACCCATTTTCAATGGAAATATTGGAGTTTGCAAGATTTAGACTGGTTGTTATATTGAAATCTGTCATATCTTTTGGAGGAGAAAATATGGCCTCGTTTCCGGCAGATCCAGTTAAATTAAGTACTGCTTTTACCATCCATCCAAGGTTAGGTGTTCCCAGACCTGTAACAGGGTTCCACCCATAGTTGGCATGATAATATCCATTTGTACCATTGGAAACACTTACAAGGGCTTTTCCATAGTAATTTGTTCTGGATATCTGGTATAGCAGTGGGTTTAAAAATCCCAGACTATGGCCGCTCATCTGGTCAAGTATGGCTATCATCCCCGCCCACATCGGGGCTGCAATGCTGGTCCCTCCAACACTGTATTCATAATTTCCGTCGATTACAATGACTCCCGGCTGTGTACTCGCATCAAGAGAAACGTCTGGAACCCCTCTCATGGTATTGTTATAGCCGTAAGGGTCCTGCCACCCTGGAGCGCTAAATACGGTGCTGAAACCACCGCCACTTCCGTAGCTGGATTTTCCTGATCCACCACCCCACGCAGTCTGTGAAAATACTCCATCTTTTGCAATCAGGGAGGTTCCGCCAACACCTGTTACGTATGGAGATGACGCAGGAAAATTGACTTGAAGGGTGTTTCCTCCATTGAAGGCTCCGTGATCACCGCTTGCCGCCACAACGGTAATATGATCAAGAGCGGCCATTTTAAACGAAGCAGAATATTCACTAAGAACGCCGGGAGACATCTCATTCTCAGAAAGGCCCCAGCTAAGGGATATGACGTTTGCCATACCGTTTTCTATTGTTAAATTTATTGCCTCCTGAAGAAATTGTGAACTGGCAGTAGGCACCACGACCAGAAGAATATGTGCCTTCTGGGCCATTGCATGAACCCATTCAACATCTGTGGACGTTTCTATTGACCAGTTAAAATTAGTCTGAGTAACCGGTCCCAGTGGTTCATATATTGATATATTTGCTGGCAATAAATTGTTTATGCCATCAAAAACAGACAAATCGTATGAAAGAAATTGCGAACCATATGCATCAATTATGGCAACAGTTTCCCCTGCCCCTCCATATTTTGTGGAATAATTTGTAAGATTGTATGCACTCCATATATTTTGTGGAACATAAGGCGGTTCACCATTGCTATTAGCGGATGGAATGTAATTAATCAGAGGTATAGCATTTTGTGAATTCGTGTTATTCAGGATTTTTAAGGCACTCCCATATTTTTTAAGTGAGTTCAGGGAATTTTGTGTATGATTCCCGTAGATGTCAATATAGTTTTTACCTGCCTGATAATTAATATTATTGTTATTAAGGTACTTTTCCACAACTCCAACGTATTTCACATTGTTAAAATATACAACATGTGTCAGGTTACTGTTTTTGTTAAAAGTATTTCCCGTTTCACTGAAATTTACAGGGGTGGAATCAGTCCTTAAATCATTGTAGGATGTTATTGACATGGGCATCGCTATTAGAATCACAAAAAAAATTGCAATTGCGAACCCCTTCATAATTCGTAAATACAACTTTTATTAATATATCTATCATGGGTAATCATAACAGGCGAACAGGAATTTCTAAGAAGAGAATTTAAGAACTATTACGAAAAGGCAACACTGCAGTTACCGGACAAGTTTAACTCAAGGGAGATAGGTTATATTCCATTTAATGGGCCAATGAACAGACATGGCGGAATATCTTCAATAATCGAGTTTACCAGTTTCATCAGGAGAATTGTTCCCAAGCACCTTTACTATTCCATTGCATATTACAATAAACCTCTGGAAAGGGTTATGGCTGAAAAAGAGTGGGAGGGTGCGGAGCTTATATTTGACCTTGATGCAGACCACATAGAGGGAGCCAGCAGTATGTCATATGAAGAGATACTGGCTGAGGTCAAAAAACATACAATAAGACTGGTTGAAAAGTATCTAATGGGAATGTTACAATTTAATGAAAATGAAATATCACTATATTTTTCAGGGGGACGAGGTTATCATGTGCACATAAAGAGTGAAAGAGTCTATGACCTTTCTTCCGATTCAAGACGTGAAATCGCAAATCTCGTTAGAGGAGAAGGGGTTACTGCCAAAGAAATAAAGCAGAATCCGGGGCTCATAAGGCATGAGGGTCAGGGATGGCTTGAAGAGATTGATGATCTTTTCTGCAGTATAATAGTTGAATGTACAAAGGGAAATGATGAAGGAATTTTAAAAGAGATATTTTCTGATGGCCGTATAAGAAATGCATATATTTATGGTATGAAACGTCCTGCTGGAAAAATAGGAAGTAACAGAAACCGGGGTGCCGTTTTAGCAAAGAAGGGTCCTGAAAAATATAAGTTTTTTGAAGAAAGTGATATGCAGGTTCTGGAATATGCTGTAAAAATTGTCAGGAGCAAAAATGCTTGTGAGATTGATGAACCAGTGAGCACTGATATTCACAGATTAATCAGATTTCCGGGGAGCCTCCATGGTAAAACAGGTCTAAAGGTGGTGCCGGTATCATTAAAAGATATGCCTGCATTTGATCCATTAAGAGATGCAATTCCTGTAGAATTTAAAAAGGGAGAAATACGAGTTAACACATTAAAAAAAACAGAGATTAAATTTGATGGAGAACTTTTTAAGTTAGAAGGGGTTGAAAATTTAAGAAGAGATCTGGCCATATTCCTGATTAGCTCAGGCAGGTCTATGTTAGAATGATTATTATATAATAATTAATGCACAAAAGATTATTATATTTTGAAGAAATGCAAAGTCAGTGATATAATGGAATTTAAAAAATCGAAAACACTGGAAAATTTAAAGGCTGGATTTGCTGGAGAGAGCCAGGCAAATAGAAGATACCTGTATTTCTCCCTTAAAGCAGATGAGGAGGGACAGCAGGAGATCTCACAGGTTTTTAGATCCACAGCAGATGGAGAGACAGCTCACGCATTTGGGCATCTTAAATATCTTGCAACCGTAGGAGACCCTGTAACTGGTGAGCCAATAGGCACTACTGAACAAAATCTCAAATCCGCAATAGCCGGTGAAACATATGAATATTCACAGATGTATCCTGGATTTGCAAAGGTCGCAAGAGACGAAGGATTTGAGGATATTGCCCACTGGTTCGAAATTCTGTCGAAAGCTGAGAAATCTCACGCAAAGAAATATGAAGAAACCCTGGGAAAACTAAAGACAACAAACTGAGTGGTATAATGAACCCAATATTAAGGGAGGAGATATCTTCTCCCGAAGATTTTTCAAAAATAGTTGAAAAAAACCGAAAAGATATAATTAAACTAAAAGCCCTTCGCAGGGTATCTTCAAAAACATTCAGTTTTCTATTCGAATGCAAGGAAACTCTACTTAACCAGATAAATGAAATGATTTATGTTGAAAATGTTCATGATCAGGAGGAAATAAACCGCCTTATCAGAGTATACAATGAACAGATGCCTGAAGGTAATGAGTTTAGTGTTACCATGTTCATAGAGATCACCGATGAGAAGGAACTGGTTAGAGAACTCCCTAAACTGGCTGGTATTGAGGAACACATTGTTTTAATATACGATGGAAACGAAAAAAGGGCAATACCTGAGGAGGGTAGATCAACTGATGTCCTTGAATCAACCGTACAATATTTGAAATTCAGATTCAGTAAAAACGAGATTGGGTTATTCAAAAACTCAAAAAATGTCTTTATCAGTACAGACCACAAGACATACAAAGAAAGTGTAAAAATAAATGATGATCTCTTAAAGGATTTAAAGAAAGAACTATCATCCTGATCAGTGACATCCTCCCCATACTAACGCAGGGGGCTTCCGGTTTCAGTGATCGGAGTTATCATTGCTGATAGAGTTCCAATCTCCACGGGCGTCAATTCAGGAGTGCCCCTCCCTACCTTTATCATTCCCATATTGCGAATGTTTATTGCGGGGTTCATGTCCCGATCGATGATCAGGACGCATGAGCTGCAGTGGTATATGCGGTCTGATAGTTTCAGCTTGAGTTTCGCAAGAATTAAAGAGAAATATGTCATACTAATCCGCGCAATTCCGTGATTTCCCTGCATTTCTAGCCTGATTCCGGCAGTGCACCAACCAGTATCCGATCCGATGGCTTTATCCCCGTCTCATTGAGTATCCTGACCGCCCGTCCGATTCGGATCCATAGACTACCCTCATGGGTCATTTCACGGGCATGGCTTTGATTCCCCACAATATTCCTTAGCATTCCGGGAAGATTGAGATCTTTTAAAACCTTCATTACAGGTAACAGATCACCACAGGAATATGTGGTTACAGTTTTCTCCACAAACTTCCCATCACTAACGGGTCCAATATACCTCGATTTCTGTCTGATTTTCTTTACTTCTTTATCATAATACGGTGTGATCTCGTATTTGTATTTTTTTCCATGAATTTTCTTGATTCTGTAAAACTTCTTCATGTCGGTAAGCTGGGATCATATTAAATAAATACTTTCTCCGTCATTTTATTGCTTATAATAAAGTTCCACAAGATGAATAAGAAAAGTATGTGCCTACATTTCTAACGAGTTGAGGCAGGATCGTAAATGTTAATCACTGTTTTCCTGCTGCCAATATTATCTTCTTTTCGGATTTAGCTTTAAAGTAATCGTTAATGAATGATAGTGAGACACAGATAACACAGATTATAAAAAATGTCCTGTGTGGACTCCAGGAACTCTGTACAACAAATAAGTATAAAATTGGCCAAAACCAAAAATATCCTGAAATTAAATAGTAGTGTTTCTGATTTGAAATCAATTCGTTAATAATCTGATCCTGATCTGCAATAATTGTAATATTCCACTTTTTTGAACGAATTTCTAACAATTTTTTGAAACTTTTAACGTAATATTTCCGATCAGAATTCATCGACAAACCTATAATAAAAGCGCTTAGATTTAAAAAGGTAAGAAAATAAAGAACCATAATTATGAATCCAAGTGGTGGTGAATAATTCCACAAACTAAACGGTAAGCCTAACATCATTTTAGATCCTCAATAATAAACATAATTAAAACGTTGGTTTCAGGAAGAACCAACATATTTCCACTGGCCTGTACCAAAGTTGTTGCAGCACAAGCCTATCAGAGTAAAGTCACAATTGCCTGTTATGATTTTAGCCCCTCGAATATTATCCGCTTTTTTCTTTTCATATTTTCGTAATATTGTGTTAATAGAAGAAAAAACGAAGCAATCTCAATTATAAACAATACAGTTATTGATCCAAGTTTATTTGGTATTGCAAAAAAATAAACGAGAGGCCATATTGAACCTAATACGGTATACAAAGAAAATCGGGCATAGTTTGCGATCAATTTATCTATAATCGACTCTTCATTTTCAGTGATAGTTAATTGTGACTTCTCAGCTATCTTTTCTAAGTTAAGCTTGTATGCATCATGGTAAGCCTTTCTATCGGCGCGAATATCAAATAGTTTAATGACAAAACGCGTTTGACTATTTATAGTCAAAAATAAAAATATAACGATATATCCGAAGAGATTCGGTCCAATGAATTCTGTAACAAGCATCATATTAAAACCAGTAAAAAACTCCATATATATTATGAGTTGGTTCAAGAACCAACATATTTCCACTGACCAGTACCAAAGTGGTTGCAGCTGTTTGAAACATATTGTGCATATAATGTAGGCAAGCCCGGTACTGGAGCAAACCACTTTTCTACAGGCATAATATTAATAGTGTTGCCATTAGAAAGTATACCCGTCACTCCAAACGAAGAACCCTAAGACACGGGTCCTGTTATCCATGGATAGTAATAATCGCTTGATATGGCGTCAAAATCTAAGACTATTTTTACGCCATATTTCTAAAGTTATCCTGATGACGAAACAGATATTTACCGCCGATGGTTTAGGATATGATTTAAATGAATAATCTTTCAGCGGAAGAATCAGAAGTAATTCAATATGTAAAACGCTTTGCAAATGATGAAGTTAAACCACTGGCAAGAGAAATTGATCTGAAGATGGAAGTTCCTGATAAACTAATTAAGAGGATGCATGAACTGGGTCTCTTTGCAAGTTACATACCGAAGGAATATGGCGGATATGGTATGTCTTTTAGTTTTCTGGTTAATGTGATCGAGGAATTATCAAAGGCATGCCCAAGCACTGCACTTGTTTTGGATGGAGCATTGACCCTCTTTGCTGAGCCGGTATTAATGTTTGGCTCAGAAGACTTAAAGAAGCGATACCTTCCAAGAGTTGTGAATGGTGAAATAGGTGGCCTCGCACTAACTGAACCCGGGGCAGGTAGCGACGCTGCTGCCATAAAAACAACGGCCAAAAAGGAAGGGTCTGAATATATTATTAATGGATCAAAGATATTCATTAGCAATGGAAGGCTTGCGAAGTTCTATGTTGTTGATGTTGTAACAGACTCATCAAAAAAGCACAAGGGAATTTCCACTTTTGTTGTTGATGCAGAGACTCCTGGTCTTAAAATAAGCAGGGATATTCACAAACTGGGTATAAGGGGTTCAAGCACAGTAGAACTTGTTTTTGAAAATGTCAGGGTTCCGGAAGAGAATATTGTTGGGAAACTCAACGAAGGATTCAGGGTTGTAATGGAAACTCTGGATGCTGGAAGAATTGGAATAGCAGCACAGGCTCTTGGTATCGCAGAAGGAGCCTTTGACGAAGCTGTAAAATATGCAGCTCAAAGAAAACAGTTTGGAAAGTCCATATCGGACTTCGAGGGCATTCAATTCATGATGGCAGATATGGCAACCAAGATAGAAGCCTCAAGACTTCTGGTCTATGAAGCTGCTGGCAAATGGGATCGTCATGAGGACTGCATCAAAATATCTTCAATGGCAAAGCTCTTTGCTTCAGACGCAGCAATGGAAATAACAACGGAAAGTTTGCAGCTATTCGGAGGATATGGCTATACGACCGACATGGACGCAGAAAGACATATGAGAGACGCTAAAATTACTCAGATATACGAGGGTACGAATCAGATACAGAGGATAATCATAGCAAGGAAGGTATTGGAGGAACTTGGAATTTGAATATACGCATAGGATGTTCCGGCTGGTCCTATCCGGAATGGTCTGGAACATTCTATCCTAAATCCACCACGCCATCTTTACGTTACTATTCATCTTTTTTTAACACAGTTGAGGTCAATAGCACCTTTTATAAAGTACCGCAACGGGAGAATGTGGAATCATGGTTGAAGCAAATTCCAAAAACTTCGGATTTTACATTCAGTGTCAAAGCACCAGCTGAATTTACCCATCCATTTAAATCGGATGATATTAAGAAAAGACTGGATATTTTCAGCCTTTTTGAAGAAAGTGTTCTCAAGCCAATAAAAGATTCCGGCAGAATGGCCATGACTATGTTTGGGTTGCCTCCGTGGGTTGGAAAGGATAATTTTGAGTCAGAACTTAAATTAATCAGGGAGGTCACACAAGGATGGATGAATCCATTCGTGGAGCCAAGGAACAGGTCATTATTCTCCGGAAGTCAATTCTTCAATTCATGTACTAAATTTGATCTGGGAACGATAACCGTGGACAGCCCCGATCATCAATTATCAGATATATTTGATTCGGCTAATAGTTCATATGTGCGTTTTCATGGAAGGAACAGAAAGAAGTGGAGTGAAAAAGGAGCTGGAATGGAAAAGTATGATTATAAATATTCTGACGAGGAACTGGAACATTTTGCAAATATCCTTAAAACAAAAGAAGATTCCAATATTATGGTCTATTTCAATAATCATCCCTGGGGGAACGCACCGGTGAATGCAATTAATCTTGGTCATTTGCTGGGCATTAAAATTAAGACATACCAAAGTATGCTGTGACAGGTGGTATCGATGGATTTCGCAAGAGGAACGAAGCTTACGATCAAATATAATGGAAACGTAATGGAAGTAACTTATATTTCAAGGGATGAAGATTATTTAACAGTGAAATTACAAAATGGATATAATATAACAATTCCAGAAAACAAAATTGATGTTTTGAAATCAAGTGAACCACAGACTGTAAAAAAGAAGAGGATTACCTTAAAACACGGAAATGGAACTCCAATATCTTTAATTACAACAGGGGGAACAATCGTGAGCGCAATAGATTATGAAACAGGCGCTGTACATCCTTCAACCGATATTCGTAGGATAATAGATCGTTATCCATATATGGAAGAAAAATACACCATAGCGGTAAGAGAGTTTGATAATATTTTAAGTGAAAACATGCAGCCCGAGATGTGGATAAAGCTCGCAGGAGTTGTAAAGGAAGAACTGGGGAAATCGCATGGGGTAGTGGTATCTCATGGAACTGACACAATGTCATATACGGCATCAGCACTTGCATTTATGTTCGAAAGCCTGACAGGCCCTGTAATCATGGTGGGTTCACAGAGAAGTTCTGACAGGCCCAGCAGTGATTCATTCGGAAACATGGAGGGTGCCATGGCTTTTTCTTCAACTAATGTTGGGGAAATTTGTATTTCAATGCACTCCGGAACCTCTGACAATAGCATAAGTCTGCACAGAGGAACAAGAACCAGGAAGATGCATTCTACCAGGAGGGACGCGTTCAGAACGGTTTCTGGAAAACCAATAGCAGAGTTTAAGAATAAAAATGTTGATTTCTTATCAGAATATAAAGAAAAATCAGACAAAATCTCACTTTCAGACAAAATTGAAGAAGCGGTTTCAATGGTCTACTTTCACCCGGGATTATCAGGTCAGGATCTGGAAAAGCTCAGTGAAGGGAAGCGCGCCATTATAATTATGGGAACCGGTCTTGGGCACATATCACAATCGTTATTTCCATCCGTGAGGAAAATAATGAGCATGGGAACAAAGGTGGTAATGACGACCCAGTGTATGGCTGGTAGAGTGAATTTAAACGTCTATTCCACAGGAAGAGAACTTAAAAAAATCGGAGTTGTTTCAGCCGGGAATATGCTTCCCGAGGTCGCTTTAACAAAAGCCATGTATCTGTTGGGAAATTATCCCGATGAAGATTTTGAATCAATGATGAATATGAACATGAGGGGAGAAATAATGGAAAGAGAATTTTTAGGTGATTGCTATTAATACCAAAGATAAGAAAATAAAAATAGGGCTTGAAATTCACCTGCAGCTATCTACAGGAAAATTGTTCTGTAAATGCCCTGATATGAATAATTCAGGAATTAAGGGAAAATTCTCCAGAAAATTATTTCCTACAGAAAATGAATCAGGGGATGTTGACGTAGCAGCATTACAGGAAGAGAGAAAGAATGTTATCTATGAATATGAGGTATCAGATAACAGTTGCCTTGTTGAAGCAGATGAGGAACCGCCGCACGAGATCAATGCGGATGCTCTTGATACGGCACTTCAGATTGCTTTTTCATTTAACTCAGAAGTCTTGAATGCGGTATCGGTAATGAGAAAAGTTGTTGTAGATGGATCAAACACGTCCGGTTTCCAGAGAACGGCAGTTGTCTCAACCGGGGGTTATGTTACAGTTAATGAAAAGAAAGTTGGTCTGACAACAATCTGCATTGAAGAAGATTCAGCAAGGAGAGTTGAATCAGGGAATGATCATACTGTATTTTCTCTTGACAGACTTGGTATTCCGCTGGTAGAAATATCCACCGCACCTGATATTGAAACATTTCAGGAAGCCGTAGATGTTGCCAGGGAAATAGGTATGAGAGCCATGCTAACCGGTAATATAAGACGGGACAGTGATGCGATCAGGCAGGATGTCAATTTCTCAATGGGCTATGGCCGCGTTGAAATAAAGGGTATTTCGAAACTGTCGTTGATATCGGAAGCACTTATTGCTGAAGAAAACAGGCAGAAATTCCTATCGGAAGCCATAGGAATCTTTTTAGAAAGAGGGGGATTCGATGGAACAGTTCTTATTGATTACACAGAGAAAATAGCGAAATCAGAATCTAAAATTATTCAGAAAGGAATTGCAGCTGGCAATAGAATTTTTGCAGGGAAACTGGAAAATCTGGGAGGAATTTTGAAATCGGGAAATTACAGGATAGGTAAGGAACTAGCCGACGCATTAAAGTTATTCTCAATTGGAGGTTTTATCCATTCAGATGAACTTCCCGGGTACGGCATAACTCAGGATGAGGTTAATGAAATTAAAAAATTTCTTAAATCTCGGGAAAATGATGCAATTATATTGATATCAATTCCAGAATCAAAGAAAGACATAGCTCAGGACGCAATCAATAAGAGGGTTGAGAAGCTTTTATCCCTTGATTTTTCTGAAACAAGAGCTGCCAACGAGGATGGGACATCCAGATTTCTTAGACCCATATCGGGGTCAGGAAGAATGTATCCGGAAACTGATATTCCCACCATAAAAATTAAAAATAGCAGGATGGTCGAGTTAAATTCAGCTGCTCCAAAATCGTTTGATCAGGCCCTTTCATCTTTTACTGATGAGTGGGAAATATCAAGGCAGGAAGCTGAAATAATATTAGCAACCGGAAGAAAAAAAGAATTCATTGAACTCGCTAAATTATGGGGAAAACCAAGGGAGATGTCAAGGATGATCCTGCAGTCAATACCGGAAATTGAAAGGAAATACAGAAAAAAACTTGAATACGGTGATCTCAAAACTCTGGTCGAAAAGATAGCAACAAAAAATTACGGGAGGATTTCTCTGGAGATGGCCATAGATCAATGTATTTCAGGAAAGAGTATAGAAGAGGTAGTGATTTCAGATGATATCAGGCCACTGGATAGAAATGAATTGAAAATTATAGTTGAACGAATACGAAAAAGTGGAGACATTAGAAAGGAAAACATAATTGCAAAGGTGAAGAATGAAACCAATAGACCTGTAGATCCAAAGATAGTTATGGAAATATATCAAAACTCATAAAATAAGGTTCTTCATATATTCTCTAGCCTAATGTACTGGTGACTTTATTTTTGGTGAGGGTTTATCTCATTCAGAAAATATTCTCACTGGCAGCCTGCCTCAAGTATTGAGATTATGAGGAATTTCCATGGCTATTTAATATTTTTATGTTCATAGCTTTTGCAAAAGAAGGTTAACCTTTGCTGTTTCGTAAATGCCATATACATTGTTATTCTGAACACACCTTACTCAATCCACAGACCTTTTATATCAACTAACGGTTCGAATTATTAGAGGTTGTTAAATATTGGAAAGGCAATAATTTCTTAGTTTTCTCTGCTGTTCTAAAAAATTATTAAATATCTTCTTAGCATACTCGTTTAATGTTGCTATATGGATACATCCCGCTCTTCATTACCTTCATTTTGATGGCAATAGGGATGTTTTTGATATTCACACTGCTTCCTACTCTGTCGGAGTCAAGAGCAAATCGCGGGAAAAAATTATCCTTTAAACCATCAGATATCATTAAAAATCTCTCGAGAGAATCATCTCCTGTCAGTGATTCCAGTTATACTGAAACATATGAATCTGGTGAGGTTTCAAGAGGCTCCTATAATTCATTCGTTCGGGTGCAGTATTATTTCGTTATCCTTCTGTTTATATTGTTTGATGTGGATATGGCCCTTCTTGTTCCATGGGCATTTGATTTCAAGAATCTAGGAGTATACCCCTTCATAGAAACTATTATCTTTATATTGATGCCTATGTTCGCTGTTTTTTATGGTTATAAAAAAGGATACATGAGGTGGATAAAATGAAAACTGGAGACACCGGCATTCTGACCACTACCATGGAAAAAGCCATGGAGTGGGGGAGAAGCAATTCTATCTGGCCACTAACATTTGGTCTGGCATGCTGTGCCATAGAAATGATGGCTGTTCAAGCTTCAAAAGCAGATGTTTCAAGATTTGGGAGTGAGGTTTTTAGAAATTCCCCAAGGCAATCCGACCTGATGATTGTATCTGGCACAGTAACAAAAAAAATGGCTCCCAGAGTAAGGAGACTTTACGATGAAATGCCTTATCCCAAATATGTCATAGCAATGGGAGTATGTGTTATTCAGGGTGGGCCGTATAATCAGGGTTATTCTGTTGTTTTAGGGGTTGATCGGGTTATTCCGGTTGATGTATATGTTCCTGGATGTCCGCCAACTCCAGAAGCTCTAATCAATGGTCTTATCACTCTCCAGAAGAAGATAAGGGGAGAAACAGACAGGTGAGATTATGGTTGAAATAGTTGAAGAACCTGCCGGAAAAGATAAGAGAAAAATATTCAGGGTAAAAAAAGAGGACCTCTTACCTGCTATGAAATCATTTTATGATCAGGGGTATGACCATCTGTCACTTATTACAGGTATAGACAGGAGAGATAAAATTGAGGTTGTATATCATCTCTATTCTTTCCAGAAGAATGAGTATATCGTCGTTAAGACAGAGACTCTAAACGATACAGTTCCCAGTGTTACTTCAATCTGGCAAAGCGCAGACTGGGACGAGAGAGAACAGTATGATATGCTTGGTATAACATTTGAAGGGCACCCTGATTTAAGGAGGATTCTTCTACCAGAAGGATGGTCCGGTTACCCACTGAGAAAGAATTACGACTTGAGTAAGGTTCAATTTGTTAACATGGACGAGGAAGGTAACGATTATGCCAGTTTTGATCCAGGAGATGGTTGGTAATGAATACTGCAAAACCATTAAACAAATACGTCGAACTCAACATGGGTCCGCAACATCCTTCAACTCATGGAGTTTTAAGATTAAAATTGCTTTTAGACGGGGAAACGGTAAAGAGAGTGGAGCCGGTAATTGGATATCTCCATCGTAATGCAGAGAAAATTTGTGAACTTGACTATTACTGTGACTCACTTCTGTATTTTGACAGAATGGATTACGTAAATTCATTATCCATGGAGGCAGGATACCTTGAGGCAGCAGAGAAATTACTGGGTATAGAACCTCCCGAGAGGGCTAAGTGGATAAGGACAGTAATGGCTGAACTCAGCAGAATTGCCTCTCATCTTGTGTGGGCAGGTGCGTATGGTCTGGATTTAGGAATGCTTACACCTTTCTTTTATGTATTTGATTTGAGGGAGCAGCTTTTGAATATCTTCACTGAGGCTAGCGGTTCAAGACTGCTCACTAATTATATGAGTATTGGTGGGGTTTATCAGGATTTCAACGACAAGATCGTTTATATGATAAAGGATTTTATCAAAACTTTTCCAAAGAAACTGGAAGAGGTATTCAATTTATTTGTCAAGAATGACATTTTTATTTCGAGAACGAAGGGAATTGGCATCCTGGAAAAGGATATTGCCATCAGCTATGGTGTGACTGGTCCAATGCTTAGAGCCTCAGGGGTTGAATATGATGTTAGAAAAGCGGAACCTTACCTGATGTATGATAAGGTAAACTTCGACATTCCTGTTTCTTACACAAAGGATTGTCTCGGAAGATTTCTTGTCAGATATGAAGAAATGAGGCAGTCAGTAAAAATAGTGAAACAGGCCATAGATAAAATTCCGGACGGTCCGTATTTTAATCCGAAGGCAAAAAAATCACTCATGATAAGGTTAAGGGGAGAAGGAGAAGCTTATGGACGAACAGAGTCAAGCAAGGGAGAATTCGGGGTGTATATAGTGGGCGATGGAACTGTAAAGCCCTATAGAGTAAGAGTCAGAAGCCCTACATTTAAAAATCTTTCAGTTCTGAGAGAACTTGGAAAAGATGTTATGATAGCAGATCTTGTTGCAATTTCCGGTTCAATAGATCTTGTTTTTGGAGAGGTTGACAGATGAATATATTAAACAGAATCCAGGGAATTCTTTCACCTCTGGGACATGACCTCTCATTTGCCGGAGCATATCTGATTGAAACAATAATTGCCCTTGTCTTTGCAGTAACCGTAGTAGCGGGCATGGTATATTTCTTCAGGAAATATATGGCAAGAGTGCAGAACAGAATAGGCCCAAACAGAGTTGGAAAATTCGGTGTTTTACAGGTAATGGCTGATGGACTTAAGCTAATGCAGAAGGAGTCAATATTCCCGGATGGCCGGGATGATCTTCCATATAAAATAGCACCAATAATCGTATTTCTGGGGCTCATACTTGCGTTTATCATTGTGCCATACAGCAACCTTTACTGGTTTGGATCATTAACGGTAACACATTCAAACGTAGGAATAATTTTAATTTTCGCAATTCTGGCAATAATGCCAATCGGTGAAATATTTGCAGGAATAAGTTCCAACAACAAATATGCAATGCTGGGTGCGCTCAGAGCTGTGGCCAAGGATATATCATTCGAAGTACCAATGATGTTGTCTATTTTGGCGATTATCATGATTGCATCAGTCAACACATCTCAGCCGTTGAATTTACAAAACATAGTGTCTGTTCAGAATATACCATTTGGGATACTTGAACCAATCGGGCTTTTCATATTCTTCATATCCATGATAGCAAGGGCTTCTTATTCTCCATTTGATATGGGAGAGAGCGACAGTGAACTTGTAACCGGAGATACAACAGAATATGGAGGTTTAAGATTTGGTCTGTTCTATATGGGACTATTTGGAACCATATTTCTAGGATCAATGCTGGTTAGTGTACTCTACCTGGGAGGCGGAAGCGGACCTTATGAGAGTTCACTTGGGTTCATATGGTTTCTTATTAAAACAGTAGTTCTGGTTGTCATATCATTAACTGTATGGTTATCAATGCCCCGTGTGAGAATTGACAAATTTGTGAACTTTGGATGGAAGATACTATTGCCTCTTTCATTCATTAATCTGGTAATAACAGGAATAATTGTACTTGGTGGTATAGCATGATAGAGGTAAAACAACCTAAAAGAATCCCGTTTATTGGAATGCTCCAGGGAATGCTTACAGTATTCAAGCATGGGTTACAGAAGCCGGTAACAGTACAATATCCAGAGGAGAAGGAAAATCTACCAGATCGTTTCAAATACAGAATTTTCCTCTCAATGGATGATTGCGTTGGGTGTACACTGTGTGAACAGGTTTGCCCCAATCTTACAATTTCAATGCAGACTGTGGAAAGGGAAAACCCACGGAACAAAAGGAAACTCTATCCTGACGTGAATTTTGGAACGTGTACAGTATGCAGAAACTGTGAAGAAATCTGCCCAACAGATGCAATTTATCTAACACATGTATTTGAGACTGCTAGAACAAGAAACTCATTCACTTATAACCCGGAAGAGCTGGAAAAGCACGAGGAAGAGGTAAAAAGATGATTTTTGATATCATTCTGGTTATTTTCGGGGCAATTCTGGCCATTGTGGCTATTAAAGCAGTTTCCGAGAAAGATATACTCAGGGCCATAATCTGGTTAATGCTCTTTCTTTTTACCATTTCTGCTTCATTTATCTATATGGGTGCATCGCTCATTGGAGCAATAGAATTATTAGTTTACGTTGGAGCAGTTTCATCATTGCTTGTATTCACAGTAATGCTCACAGGAGGTAAAGAGATTGAATAAAATGTCGGCCATAGTTGCATCAACGTTCTTCTTTTTAGTAACAGCAGTGGAAGTATTTCAGATACCGGGGACGTTTATACCAAAGGAGCAGTCAATAGGTAATATTGGGGTTTTGCTCATGAATCAGTATCTTATCGCATTTGAATTATTATCCATAATACTCGTAGTGGGCATACTTGGAATGATGCATATATCGGAGGATGACTAAGTATGTTTTTATACATTGCCGAATTAATATCGCTTTTATTGTTTACAATTGGACTTGCAGGTGTAATGACATCAAACATTGGAATAAAGATGCTCATATCAATAGAACTGATGCTGAACGCATCCATATTCAGTCTCGTGGCAATTGGTATAACCAGCGGTAGCGTTTCACCGCTAATCCTGGCGCTGTTTGCAATAGCAATAGGAGCAGCAGAATCTGTAGTTGGAATCAGTCTCCTTGTATCTGTATACAAAAAATACGGGAAAATAACCATTTCCCTATTAAAGGAGATCAGGTGGTAACATGATTGATTATGAATGGTTCATTTTTCTAAGTCCAATAATCGCTTTCCCTATTTCATTTACAGTTGGAAGATACAGAAGAAACCTTGCAGGTTACATCGCAACAATATCAATCCTCATATCATTCATTCTTTCGTTTATTGTATATCTGCAGATAAGGGATACATCTTCACCTGTTTATCAGTCATTCAACTGGTTCGGAGACATTAATGCCGGAATATACATAGATCATCTGGCTCTGGTTATGATATTAATGGTATCCTTTGTCTCATTAATGATTCACTTGTTTGCTTTATACTACATGGGAAAGGACCCTAACAAACATGTATATTTTGCAGAAACCGCTCTTTTTACCGGTGGTATGCTGGGACTATCGATCTCATCAAATCTCGTAGAATTTTTCCTTTTCTGGGAGCTCGTGGGAGTTTGTTCCTATCTGTTGATAGGCTTCTGGTATTTCAAGCCAAACGCATCTTCAGCGGCGAAAAAAGCTTTCATCGTAACAAGAGTGGGAGATCTTCTATTTCTGATTGGTCTTAGCATATTGTATGTTAGCCTTGCTGACAAAGTTGCATCACCCCTGAGCATTGCATATATTGTAAATCCATCAAGCTGGCCTCAGATTCTCAACTATGTTGGAACAACTAATCTGACTTTAATAGGTCTGCTTTTCATGGGAGGAGCCGCAGGTAAATCAGCACAATTTCCGCTTCATGTATGGATTCCGGATGCTATGGAGGGTCCAACTACAGTTTCCGCTCTAATCCATGCTGCCACTATGGTAACTGCTGGTGTTTATCTGGTGGCAAGGGTTTATCCAATTTATCTTCACTCAACTGCTGCACTGGATTTCGTTTTATTCATAGGAGCATTTACTGCTCTCTTTGCCGGTACAATCGGCATGGTGGTAAACGACCTCAAGAGGATACTTGCATATTCAACAATCAGCCAGCTTGGTTACATGTTTGCAGCATTGGGCATTGGAAGCATAATTGGAGACAGCGCAATCTCATTTGCACTGTTTCACACAATGGTTCATGCTGTATTTAAAGCACTCCTGTTTCTTGCAGCCGGTGCTATTCTTCTCACAATGATGGAATTGAGGGATGTGAAAAAAATGGGTGGTCTATGGAAGAGAATGCCCATTACAATGACTCTCATGTTCATTGGAGCAATAACTTTGGCGGCATTACCTTTCACTGCTTCCTACTATTCAAAGGATACAATAATAGATGCAAGCTGGAACTTCTTCAGTGCAAACGGCTATTCGCTCTTTTCATTTTTACCCTGGTTAATGTTGATTCTGGGAGCTCTCACAACGACAATATATACCTTCAGGTTCTTTTTCCTGGCAGCTCTTGGAAAGCCAAGATCTGAACTGGCAAGTAAGGCAAAGGACCCTTCCAAGATTGTACTGATACCACTCATAATTCTGGCAATAATTGCCCTTATCATGGGACAATTTCAATACCTCTTTTATGATTTCATTTACGCACACACTATTCATGTATCAATTCCATATATCGTATCATTAGCACCGTCAATGATGGTACTTCTTGGACTTCTCATAACCATACCACTGTATGCAACCAGCGGCTGGATGTCTCTGGACCTGAAGAAAAGCAGATTATACAGGGTAGTTAAGAACAAATATTATCTGGATAAGCTATTCACAAATGATATTGCGGAAAGAGGTATTATTCCATTATCATCAGGTTTTTCCACATTTGAAGCATACTTCAGCAGATCAATTGAAGCCATAGGCTCTGGTACATTGAGATTGGGTTCATTTTTCAGAAAACTTCAAAACGGTATAATTGAATATTATTTTGTTGTGCTTGTCATAGGAATTTCCATAATCCTGCTAATTGTGGAACTGCTGGGGGGATTCTAAATGTTTATGGTTTTGATATTTTTACTGCTTATACTGTCTTCAATTGCAGCTTTTTTCGTGAAGAAAAAATCATGGGAATTTTCAATGATCACCACACTCATTATTTTATTCCTGGTTTTCATATATGCTCTTTTAAATTTCAGGTCAGGTTACAATGGAGGAATTATCTCTAAATACAGTCTTTCACTGGTTCCGGCCATTGGCATAAACTTTTCTTCAGGGGTATCATCACTGACCCTTGCATTGCTTCTGCTTACAACTATAATAATGCCAGTTGCAGTATATACTGCGAAGAATGGGAAATACGGATCTCTTTTCTACGGTTTAATGATGCTTACAGAAGTAGGGTTATTTGGCCTTCTAATCTCCAGGAACTTCATATTCTTTTACATATTCTGGGAAGCAGTAATAATACCTGTTTTTCTTTTGATTGCAATATATGGCGGTGAGAGAAGGGAATCTGCCTCTCTTAAGTTCTTTATTTATACTCAGTTGGGTTCAGTATTCCTCCTTCTTTCAATCCTGACCCTGTTTGCATTTTATTATAACATGAACAACGTATTTACTCTAAATATGACAACACTTCTTTCCGGTACTTTCATCAACGGAACAGCCATTCCCACATTCTGGAAATATTTCGTCATATTCGGCTTTATCTTCGCATTTCTTGTTAAGATGCCCTCCTTCCCCCTGCACTCGTGGTTGCCGGATGCGTATGGCTCTGCACCTTACCCTGTTACTGTAATACTTGCCGGAGGGCTTTCTCTGATGGGTGGATATGGATTTTTCGGCATTCTGCTTCCCTTATCATCCATAATTCCGTCATCAGTTTCATGGATCATCATAGCCCTTGGAATTATAAGTCTTGTATATTTCGCACTGGTTGCAATGATGCAGAACAATCTTAAGAGAATGCTTGCATTTGCAAGCGCTGCTTCAATGGGTTTTGTTAACATATCATTTGGTGTGGGTATTATGGAAACTGGTTCCTATGCTATTCAGGAACTTACAGGTGGTATATATCAGATTTTGGCCCATGGTCTCATAATTGCACTTTTATTTGCAACTTTATTCTCGATTAAAAGCAAAACCGGTAAAGAAAATATACACAGTCTCGGTGGAATCCACAGAGAGGTTCCAGTACTTTCATCCATCTTTCTTGGAGGCCTCCTCGCTTCGCTGGGTCTTCCAGGTTTTGCAGGCTTTATATCCGAATTTTCCATTGTGGCGGCATCTTATGCTGTAATTGGACCATTAATATTCCTGGTAATCTTTGGCATGATAATAACGGCATCATACCATATCTGGGCTGCTCAAAGAGCTCTTTACGGGCCTTATAATGAAACACTTGGACCAATGAATGATATTGGAAGGCATGACATAATGGTACTTGGTTCACTCTTAATACTCATCTTTGTTCTGGGAATCTATCCAAATCTTATCTTTGGCATAATTTCGAAATACGTCGGGGTGTTCCTTTAAATGAATTTTATAAACATGCTTCAAACCGCAGACTTTACCACGCTATATCCTGAGATTTTCCTTGGTGTAATGGCATTTATAATGCTGTTAATGGGTTTAAGATACAAAAACCCCAGAATATATTCAGCAATATCCTTCATTTCCCTGATCATTGCAATAATTCTTCTGCTCATATTTGATTCATCAGCTTCATCCATCTTTTCAGGAGTTTTACAGATAAACGACTTTGGACTGTTCTTTGCAATAATAATGCTAATTTCCTCAATATATATGGTTCTGCCATCCACGAGGGAAGTACCTGAAAAGCCTGAATTATTCTATGCAACACTGTTGTTCGTTAACATTTCCATGATAATAGCAGCTTTCAGTTTGAATTTAATCGTAATTTTCATCGCATTCGAAGGTGTGAGTATTGGTACATACGTTCTTACTGCTTATGGAAAGTCCAGAAGGAATCTTGAAGCGGCAACCAAGTATTTTTTCACGGGTACAATTGCAACATCTTTTATTTTGTTCGGCTCTGCGTTCTATTATATTTCAGCAGGAACATTCAGTATGCAGAATGTGACATCGCTACAATCCCATTCTGTTTTGATTGCCATGATATTTCTCTTCGTGGGATACGGCTTTAAACTTGCCCTTGTTCCAATGCATCAGTGGGCCGTTGATACATATGACGGATCACCTAATTCTGTATCGGCTTTTCTTTCAACAGGTACCAAAGTCCTTGCTTTCCTGATCATAATGAGAATTTTCCTTGTAGGTTTCTCTCTGGATCATACAGATATTTTTTATTTGTTTGTCATAATCTCTATCATCACAATGACCTATGGTAACATAGCTGCTTTATCAGAAACAAATCTCAAGAGGATATTTGCTTATTCAAGTGTTGCCCAGGCTGGTTATCTCATCCTGGTACTCGCTGTTGTTTCAAACAACTATTCATCATATTCAGTGAATCTTGCCATACTTGCAGGAATGTTCTACGCACTGGTATACATTTTCATGAAAGGAGGTGCTTTCTTCTCCGTGGGACTCGTCAAGAAGGAAAACGCAAAAATAGATGATCTTTCCGGTTTGGCCTGGAAATCTCCGGTTATTGCGGTGTCCATAATCGTTCTGCTCATAAGTCTGGCAGGTGTTCCTCCAACAGCAGGATTCTTTGCAAAATACTATCTGTTTCTCTCATTAATCAGTGGACAATTGTGGTGGCTTGCAGTAATAGCCATAGTCAACAGCGCATTATCAGTTTTCTACTATCTGAGGTTAATAGTAATTATGTTCAGGAGAAACAGTGAAAATGAGTTTGATCTATCTCCTTCTGTATATTATCCGGTGGTAATAGCAGCAATTCTAATGTTTGCACTTGTGGCACTTGTCTATGAGTTTCCGACGATTCAGACTTATGTTACCGGTTTATTTGGGGTGTGATTATGAATCCAGTAGTTGATCTTGAAATAATAAAATCGGCTCTTCTGTATGGAGAACCTGCTGACGCAATGGACCGAATAGAATCAAGAATGAAGAGAATTAAGAGACTTACAGATATTGGTGAGAAGCAATACACCGATCATGTTCTCTTCCTCAGTAAAATGAAGGAATATTTGCAGGGGAATCTAAGTACATCAGATCTCCACGATTTTTTAATTAAAAAAAATATTTTTCAGATGGATGATTACGAAACATTTGTCGAAAGTTTCGTCTACTTTTGTGAATATTCAAGGGACAGGTACAACCTGAAGTTTCCAAATTATGACTCAAAGAGATGTGATGACCTGTGAAGAACGAAGAGATAATAATGGAACTATCCAGAGGGCTTGATGAAGAGAAGGCTGCTGAAGCAATCCATGAGCTAAGAAAGAACGGTGAGCAATTTCTGTATAATCAGCAGGCAAAGCGCATAATTATCGGTCGGGAATGGAATCAGATATGCAGGGGTGATTTGAATACATATTTCTCCAGGGAAATGGAAAGAATCACAAAAGTGCTCAACATCAGCAGCAGGAAAACCTTTGAAGAGGCAGACTACCGCTTTAACCTGACCATGTATTAGCAGGGCATTTAATTATGAATGAGAAAGTTGCAAGGGAACAAATTGATGACATTGGGCTAATTGAAATATACAACCCGGATCAAAACGTCATAGATATAGAGGTTTTAATGGGCATAGCTTCTGCGGTCTCCGGTTTTATATCAGAGGATTCCGTAAGGGCAATATTAATAAAATCAAGAGGTAAGGATTTTTCACTTGGGTATGACGGCTCCTGTAAAAGGCTGAGAGACAATTCGTGGCTTTTAACGGTATATGATACTTCCTCGGCAATATACAGCATGATTCGAAGTTCAGGTAAACCATTCTTTGTTTCCGTGAAAGGAAAATGTCTGGGTCTTGGTTTGGAACTGGCTCTTGCTAACGACTTTATTCAGGTTGATCCGGGGGTAAAAATGGGTTTCCCTGATTACGAATTCGGAATTCCCTCCTTAATGATGCCTCCAGCCTCCATGGAGGACAGGATAGGAAACCGAGTAATTTACAGAAATATCCTGACTTCCAGAATTTTTAGCGGAGAAGATGCTGTTAAATTCGGAATTGCAGATTCACTTGAGCAGGACTCTTATGACCCGGTTAAGTGGGTTAAAGGCGTAATGTCAGGATTAAACTTCCAGATATTTTCAATTGCGAAGCAGCAAAGATTCCCGGATCCATCAATAATGAGAGAGTACAGGTCTTTCATAAAAAGCTACGATACTTCAGTAGTGCGAATTAAGGAACTGGAATCAAAACGTTTATTGATTTGATGGGACATCTATTACATCCTGATCCTTTTTCTTCTCAAATTTTCTTGAAACATATGCACCGACAAAGTATAGAAGAATTATTGGAATGGCAAGAAGCATCATTGTAAAGCCAATCATGCCCGGTGAGAAAATAACCCCAAAAATTAAAGCTCCAACAACGGCATATCTCCAGTTTTTGAACCAGTAGTCTGAAGGGACAAGTCCTGCTCTAGTTACACCAATCATTACTATGGGCGTTTCGAAGGCCATTCCAAAAGTAAGGACATAGATGAGGAAAAACGATACAAAACTGGTTATACTCATAGTAGGTTGAGCTCCAAGTCCAGAATCATAGTAATACAATATTGTAAAAACATCAGGAGCTACGTAGTAAAGGCCAATGAATGCTCCAAAAATGAATAGAAGAATTGCAGGTATCAATACTTGCTTCAATGCAGCCTTTTCGTTTGCTTTCAGGGCCGGACCTATGAATTTTGAAAGCTGGTACGTTATCCATGGGGAACTGCAGATAATGGTCAGAAATAAACAGGAATATAGATCCGCAACTACCCCGTCAGTGGAATTTATCAAAATCAGGGTAAATTCCTTGTGGATAAGATGATATCTTATTGCTCCAAAAAGCTGGTCGCCCATGTTGAAATATGGTGATGGATATATAAACGGTATACTATAACCATAAATTACAAAGGGTTGTTCCTTAAAAAAAAAGAACAGAAGGAAGAATACGAAGAAAACCTTCAATATATTAATTAAAACTTTCCTTAGTTCTTCCAGATTTGAAGTTATGAGCCTTAAGGGGCTCTCTTCCATTAATGACCACTCTTTAGCTTTTCAGCTACCTCATTTCTGATCTGGTTTATATCCTTGTTTTCTGTTGATATTCCGAGAGTTTTGGCAAAGCTTGTAACATCGGCGTCCTTTGGTTCCGGAGAGGTTCCATTGACATAGCCCTTGATCTCTTTTTCTATTTCTGCCTGTCCTCTCTTGAATTCGCCAGTAGCTCTTCCCAGATTTCTGGAGAACTCCGGTATCTTCTTTGCACTACCGAAAAGCAGGACTATTACCAGACCTACTATGAGCCATTCCCATGGTGAATCAAACATACATAATAATTGGAAGAGTCTATTTAATCATTTTGAATTGGCTGTTTTAAAAGGATTTACATATTCTATTTTATAATTCACCACAATTTTCATATGTATTTAATGAAAAGTCACTTTGTTGCTAAGAACTGCTATTTATTATTGCAGAAAAATAAAATATTAATTAATTTTATTCACATCAATTTCTACTTCATAGCCTGCTTTCCTGAAATCTGAAAGGGATTTTTCGCAGGTATCCATGATTTCTCTTGGAAGTTCGCTGAAGGAGAATGAAATGACCTTTTTACTGGAATTGATTATGACAAAACCCAGTGTTCGGTCAGATGGCATTATTTCGTCTGTTCTGGCAAACTCTTCAATGAATTCATTCATACTGTCCTGGATCAGGGGGGAATTTATAACATCCTTAAAATATTCCAGTGATGCAGGTAAAGAATCTATGACTACACATATGGTAGAGGGATGGTATCCCTGAACCGTTATGTTGTACATCGCGCAATCAGTCATTATTCATGCCTTTACTCGCTGGAGGTACCATCTCTCTGCCCCTTCTTTCTCTCTTTCAAGGGCAGAATCAAGCGTTGTTGGAGCCCCTTTGACGCCGCCATCTCCCTCTTTCCAGTTAACCGGAGTGGCCAGTTTCCTGTCCCAGTTAAACTTAAAGGCTTTGATGACTCTTATTATCTCGTCAAGGTTTCTTCCAACCTCTGCGGGATAATATACCATCCATCTCACTTTCTGATCCGGGTCAATGAGGAAAACTCCTCTTACAGTCATTCCACCCTTTTCATCCATCATATTAAACATTCTTGCTACCTCAAGTTGAGTGTCTGCTATAACGGGGAAAGGTACGGTAATACCATATTTTTCCTTTATATCCTTCAGCCAGGCAATGTGACTGTAAATACTGTCTATACTCAATCCGAGAAGCTGGACTCCCAGTGCTTTAAATTCATCATATCGCTGCGCGAATGCCATGAATTCTGTTGTGCACACCGGGGTAAAATCCGCCGGGTGTGAAAACAGTAAAACCCATTCTCCTTTGAATTGCGAAAGTGTTATTGGTCCGGCAGTTGTATTTGCACTAAAATCTGGCGCTTTTTCTCCTAAATATACTGGCATTATATCACCAACAGGTAATCGTTTACTAATTTATTAATAAAACTGTTATGAGCCTTATTTGCACACTATGAAATATTTAAATATTCGAGAATCAGCAGTCTGGTTATGCGCATAACAAATTGGAAATTATTAACTTAGTCTGAGCAATCAGGCATAATCGTGAGAAATGAAAATAGGTTTCTGAAATATCCCGGTACAAAAATCACATTAGTTAAGGATATTCAAAAGGAATTCGTGATTTCAGGCAGAAGAATCTTTGTTGATGTATTCGGCGGATCAGGCTCAGTATCCCTTAATATGCAGGCAGAGCAAATAGTATATAATGACATTGACCCTGAGCTGGTCTCTATATTTAAGGCTGTGAAGATGCATCCGGAAGAATTCTATTCTGAGATGTGTATTATGACGGAGTCTGAATCAGATTTTTTAACGTATGGGTCGAAGCCTGTAAACTGGAAAAACAAAAAGGTAAGAGATGCAGGCATATCGTTTCATAATTTTACGACTGGTTTTGGGGGAAAGGGAGAAACCTATTCAACCAGGGAAAAGGGAGCTTACCAGTACACCGTAAAAGTTATGCAAAATTATAACATAATAGCAAAAAAAGTTAAAGAATTTACAATTGAAAACCTTGACTTCAGGGAAATTATTGCAAAATATGATGATAGTGACTCTTTTTTTTACATTGACCCGCCATATCCCGGCAGAAACTGGTACAATTTTTCGTTTTCCATGGATGATATGAAAGATTTAAAAGCGGTTCTCAGCAAAATAAAAGGTATCTATCTTATGAATTTTAACAGGGATGATCCCATCCCCAAAGAAATATTCGGAAATCCACAATATACAATAAAGTATGAAAACAAGAATGCCCCTCCTGATCAGGAATACCGATACTATGCTTACTATACCAACCTGAAAAAGAAATAAGGACAAAATAAAAATATTGTCCTAAAAAAATTGCAAAGTTCAGTGGTATGATGGGTCATCATTATAGTTATGGAATGTGGGATAATAGGTATCATCACGCTGTGAAAGCGTATTCTCCGAAGACATTGCTACCCCCAGATTTCCATAGGTCTTGTTGATTTTTTCCTCTACGGGCAGGTATGTTTTTAAAGCTTCAAGTACATCTTCAACCTCTGTGAGTTTGCTTTCCCTTGAAACAGCCAGATCCCCTGAGGCCCTGATGAGACCACCCAGCTCCCTCAATCGCAGAGTCAATGCATTATCTCTGTGATCTATGGTTTTAGCTCTCCTCTTTCCTTCCTCCACAATCAGGTTTGCTGCTTCAATGGCCATATGTGGGATCTTACCATCGGAATTAATTTCCTGTGCTATAAATTGAAGGTATTTCAGTCTGTTTTCAGGGTTATCCGGGATTGATACTTCCATTAGAATTTCGTATCCGCTTCCAACTATTCTTGATCTCAGCGGGCTGAGAATATATTTTAAATCCTGCATATTGCATGCTGCCACAAGTATAAAATTTGCAGGAACATTATCAACTCTGACACTTGCCCCGGCGCTCTGGGGATTCCTTCCAGTTATGGGGAATTTCTTCTCCTGCATGGCGGTGAGTATAGATCTCTGCAATTCTCCAAGGTGTGTAATCTCATCAACGAAAAGTATCCCTTCATGAGCCTCGTGAACAGATCCAGCAATAACTCTTTCAAACGGCATAGTTCCCAATTGTGGATGCCCGCCATAGGGATCGTGCCTGACATCGCCAAGTAGTTCTGTTTCACTGGCTCCCGTTGCAAGAATGAATGTATTGCGGTTCAGTGGGATTATGACTTTGCTTGGACTTCTTTTGTCCATCTTTCTTCTTTTCTCCAGGGTTCTCTCGTCAAGGATCCTGATCTTGTCATTTGCCCTTTCGTAAACAATAACTTCTTCATGATCTCCATTCTTCCTTGTTGAAGTGACTTTTTCCGGACTGCTTTGTACTCCAAACGCAGCACCTATGACGTTAAAAACATCTCCAAATGGACCCTGACCTGTGGAATTGTTTTTTTGCTGGTTACAGCTTGGGCATATGCTCTCATTATATGATGAAAGAAAACCGCATTTAGTACATCTGAATCCCAATCTCTCGGAAATTTCAAAAGAAACATTCTCAGGATCAATAAGAATACCTTCTGCGGCATTTAATTCTTCTCTCTCCTGTTCTATCTGTGTTGCTGTTTTGATCTCTATAAATGGCCTCTCTGGATATTCAGGATTATGTAGTACCCTGACCTCTTCCTTTGGTCTGTCAATGAAAAATGACATTGCCTGAGCGATCATAGATTTCCCAACGCCTGGAGGTCCAACCAGAAGGAGATGTCTTCTCTGTCTGGCTGCGATTCTCGCTATCCTTACCGCATCATCCTGACCAATAACTCTTTCCAGAGGATTGGAAGGGATTTTCAGCTGGGAAGTATCGGATATGCTTCCAAAATCTGCATTTATGAAGTATGATCCCATGCTACGACCCTCAATTCTTGTGGCTTCTTTGTTATATTTCCTATTTTAACACCATAAATGTTCTTGATGCCGGATTTATAAGCAATATCCACAAGTCTTTGAGAAATAACGCCTCCTGTTATTATGGAATGCGCCCCTGAAACAGTTTCTATTTTATCCACTGCTTCAGCCACTGGAAAAGACCCTAAGGTTTTTCCCTCCTCATCATAAATTTCAGTTATCTTTTCCTCTGTCAAACTCGTGAGTCTCTTCTGTATGCTTCTCGGGTCGTTGAAATGGAGAGTACCATCGTCCTCTTCAACAATGTCTTCCTGAACTGTTTCTATTTCGGCAGTGGTTACTTCAATTTCAGGTTTTTGAATCTTCTCCGAAGGTTTGTGTTCCTTTTTAAATTCTCTTTTCTCTGGAACATTTTTCATTGCCTCAGCGTTCTTCTTCTCAGATGTGTTGTTTCTCTCATTGACAGCTTTTAACTCCTCGGTCATTCCCCTCATTGAAAGGTATTGCTCAACCGGGGTTTTGTATCTTAGCGCTTTTACTATCTGTTTGTAAGTAAGCTCTTCAACCTCAGTTCCTGGGGGTGCTCTTGCAACAAAATCCACCTCTGCAACCTGAAGCATTTCCTTAAGTATGAGATCTCCTCCACGGTCACCGTCAAGGAAAACCGTTACAGTTCTCTCTCTAGATAACTTTTGCACTGTCTTGGGAATGCTTGTTCCCTGAACAGCTATGGTGTTCTTTATTCCGTATCTAAGAAGATTGATTATATCGCTTCTGCCTTCAACTACTATTATGGAATCTGAATCCTTTACTGCAGGTCCTGCAGGCAAGTGATCTTCTCCATATGTTATAATTTCAGCTTTTTCAACTCCTTCCCTTACAGTGGCAATTATGCTTTCACTCACACTCTTTCCACTATCGGTCATCTTTTTGTAAAGCTGTTCTGCCCTTTCAATAACCTTCTTTCTCTTTTCCTGCCTAACATCTTCCAGGGTTTCTACCTCTACTTTGGCTTTGCATGGGCCAATTCTATCGATTGTTTCCAGCGCTGCGGCCAGTATAGAACTTTCCACTTGGTCTAACCCTGAAGGTATTAATGCATAACCTTCTGTTCTTCCTTTTTTACTGTCAATTTCTACTTCAATTCTTCCTATCTTTCCGCCTTTCTGAAGGTCCCTGAGGTCTAACTCATCACCGAGTAATCCCTCTGTTTGTCCAAAAATAGCCCCAACAACATCGGGTTTTTCAACCACCCCATCCGTTGAGATCTTGGCTTTGATAAGATATTTTGTAAGATTTGGATCTACATTCATCAATATCACCTTTTTTGTCGTATACTAATTTATAACAGGATAGAATCCGGCAACAATCTAATCCATTTTCTATCTCCATTAAGATATTCATTGCAAATCCGTATTTAATCAATTCGATACTAAATACATGATGGATTCAAGTAATCCCTAACTTGCATGGAAGAATCATCAGGGAACTATAATTAATGATATTGCGTTGTGCCTTCAGGAATTATTTCATGTTTGAGAGTGAAACTTCAACTACAGGAGGCATTGATTTACTGGATCAGCAAAAAACCATAATACGGCAATATTCCAAGGCAATCCTGATTTCAGGGATATTTGGCATTGTTTATGAAATCTTATCCGGATTTCCGTACTTAGGCGTCTATTTATTCTTTAGTCTACCATTCCAGTTTCCATCGGTTGCTTTTCATTCCTCATCATTGGTTATCATTGCATTTTCTTCTTTGGTCTCATCTTATATTTCATTGGGTATTGGGGTATTATTTCTCTCAAGACTGTATAGGAAAGCATATTATTCAAAGAAGAGGAGATTATTTTATCGTGTATTGTTGTATTTATTGTCGGCTTACACAATCTGGTTAATTATGATCACAATAATAATCATGATTTCAGGAATTAAATCAAATCCCACAAACCAGCCAACACAGCTATATTCAATCATTCTCTCGTTAGTTATTATTTATACGATGTTTACATTTTCTCTGACCATATTTTTTGTCATAACTTCATTCGCATTAAGGACGAAAAATCAATATTTCATTTTATTGGCATTTATTGCGGCCCCTGATGTATATTTCCTCCCTATAATCGCAGGTCTTCTGGGCTTGATCATGACATCAGCCCAGGGAAACACAGCTAGTAAATTGCTATATGCAGAAGTTACTCGGAAAATTAGAAGAATAGAGTTACGAATAACTGCAATAGTTTACCGAATAAAATATCTGGATAGACGGCGGTACAACAAATATGTATATCCCTTATTAGCATTATCAATTCTGGCCACGACCGTTTTGTTATATTATTCTCTTATAATAAAATATTATTTCGTGTATGAATATAAATTCTATTATCATCCTTACCATTTTGGTCCCAATGGTATTTCCAATGGTATAAGTCTTATGTGTCTGATAGCATTTGATCTCCTATTAATTAAATTCCTTACAAATGGAGTTAAATCGATCAATCTAATTGTAAATGCATCTTCTATTTTGGGCATTACCATAGTGCTTTTTTCGGGGATATTGATGTCGGGATATCCAGGAAATTATCCCAGAGGTCTATTAGAAGCATATTCTCAAAGCTTGGAGTTTTCCGCATTCGGTGTTTTGTTAGGTACTGTTTTAATCAGTCCCAAAAACCAAAAAAAGCTAAGAAGAAGTCAACTTGATAGAAACAAAGATCAAATAGATTGAAAATTGGTCAAATTCATCCATTTTCATAAATATTTTCAATTCTATCAGGTACAAACTCATAATGAAAATATAAAATGATCCTGAACTATCAAACATAATGCATTGAAAATAGGATGATTCATAAACATTAAAATTATATCCTATCATAGGCAAGGTAATTTATGATCAGGTACGGAATAGCTGGTATACCACTGACCAGTAAGGGTAGAACTTTTGTAGAATCAGTTGAGGACGCTGCAAATATAGGACTTAATGCTCTTGAGGTTCAATTGCTCAGGGTCAATGTTCAGGAAAATCAGGTACCTGAGTATTCCGGGTTTTTGCCCAAGGACATCGAGACATCTATCATTATAGATATTCTCAGGCAGGATGAGAATGGAGTATATGTCAGTATAGGAAACGATTCTGTTATTGAGGAAGACGACATCGTTCAGGAGCTCTTCTGGAATATGGCCAAGAATTATGATGAATTGAAAGAAGGGGGCGAACTTGCCAGGGAACTGGATGTTCTACTTTCTTTGCATGCTCCATATTACATGGATCTTCTCGAAGGCGGAGAGATAGCGGAAAGCTCTGCTAATCATTTGAAGTGGTCTATGATCATAGGAAAGGCCATGGAGGCAAAGAGGGTAATTACACACACTGGTTTTTACAGGGGAACCAAAAAGAACAGCTTGAAGATGGCTGTAGCAACATATTCTAATTTCGTAAAGAAATATGGACCCGATAAAAACTATCCTTTCCTGGGTGTTGAGACATCAGGAAAACCGGAGATATTTGGAACCGCTGATGAGGTAATATCAATTGCAAAACAGGTACCTGAGGTAGAGCCAATTCTAAACGTTCCTCATACTCATGCACTAAATGGGGGAAATCTCATTGAGGGAAAGGATTTCAAGAATCTTCTTGAAATGTTCCAGCCCTATGCTAAGGGAGATATGTATCTTGAATACGCAGGGGTTGAATATGACGATAGCGGGGAGAGAAAACTCACTGCAATTAAGCACGGTGACCTGAAATTTGAAACATTTTCTGAAATACTGATGGATTATGATAAAGACCTGACTCTCATATCATGCTCACCACTGCTTGAGCACGATGCACAATACATGAATCTTATATTTATGAGGAACTATTACAGACATATGCAGAGAAAACAGGTTCAAAAGAAGGTGGCATAAACAATGAGAGAATTACCAACAAAAAAAGGAATTGATCTGTCAGCGGAAACAATATCAAAAAAGATGAAAGATGCCTTTGGACAGGTTACATCACGGGATGGAGAATTTATCTCAACTTATCCTGGAATCAAGGAAATTAGAGTTAAATACGAAGGAAAGAAATTATTTATTGAGGTTCAAAACGAAGAAAAACCAGAAAATCCGGAACAGATATTGAAAGTTTATAACACCTTTCTTGAGTCAATTACAGGTTTAAACGCAAAAGAAAGAAAGAAAAAATTAACTAAAATTTAGTTATTGGATTATTTATATTTTATTTTGCTTGATGGTCTGAAGACAAATTTCTCTTTTGGTGGAACCCTGATTTCCTGCTTTGTCTGGGGGTTCTTTGCCTTTCTTGCCTTCTGTGTCCTTCTCTCAAATATTCCAAATCCGGCGAGGTTTATTTTGTTCTTCTTGTTTGCCTCTGCTACAATTCTGTCCAGGAAGGTCTTTATTACCTCTCTGGCCTGCTTCTGTGTCGTTCCGGTTTCCTTGGATACATCTTTCGAGAGCTCGCTTATTCCTACCATTTTTGTTTCCTCCTACATGATAATATACATACTACTATTAAAATATTTGTATGTAACTATTAATAGAATGCGTTAATAAAGCCAAATATTAATTTATCATTATTTGTATAAAAATTATTCATATATATTGGATATATTAATAACCCTGAAATAATAAGGATTTACATGAACTTTCCATCAGAAATCCTGAATATTGAACATGTTTTGTTCAGTCAATATGGAGATCTAAAATGGTGGCCTGCAAAAACGCCAGATGAAGTATTGATTGGAGCTATACTTACTCAGAATACTACGTGGAAGAATGTTGAAAAGGCAATAGATAATCTGGCATCTGAAAATCTACTTGATCTAGGATCGTTAAGTAATGCTTCCAGGGAAAAAATATCCACACTCATTAAGTCATCAGGTTTTTACAATCAAAAAACAGAACGTTTACTGGGAATTTCAAGAAAAATTTATTCCGAATTTGGCAGTCTTCATAATCTTTCCAGGCAAGGAATGCAGTTTTGTATTGATTATTTAGGTCAAATGAAAGGCATAGGAAGAGAAACAATGGATTCAATTCTTCTTTATGCAATGGATTTCCCTAGATTTGTCATAGATAAATATACGATCCGTTTCATGACAAGATATGGATTACTTCAAGATCACATTGACATTGAAAAGCTGGAGAGTATTCCTGATATTCTAAATCATGATATCTGGAGGCTCAAAAACTTTCATGCACTGATCGTGGAATTAAGCAAAAATTTCTGCAGATCAGAACCATTATGTAAAAACTGTATTCTGAATAAAAATTGCAAATATTACAAAGATAAGAGCGTTCCATAACCTATGAGACGCCATCTGTTATCAATTCTTCTTGCTAAAGCCACTCTTTCTTTTTCCCTTGCGGCGACAGGGTATTTTAGAATAATTTCAGCTGAACTGTCTCTGGCACTTGTAACGAGACCCACAGTGTTTGAAGTCCCCACAGTTAGCATCAGGCTTTCCTTGCTCTTTATTGGCTCGACCTTCATATCTTCCGTAAAACCTACCACTCTTTTGAGGAGATGTGTTTCAACTGTAAGATTCATAGTCATTTGAGGTAGTTTTCCAGGTTTTCCCGCTATTCTTCCTGTAAGTGAATCTCCCTTTGTCAGGAAAGGGTCTAATTTTGTTCCCACTGCAGATAGGCCTCCCGGGATAATTTTATCATACGGGTGTGTTCCTGCCATCAGGCTTGTAATTTCTGTCAAAATGTTTTCCCATACCTGTTTATTGCCCTTTGTTAATTGCAATCCAGGAGTAATTTCTATTTCATCTCCAACTTCCAGGCTCCCGCTTACGAGAGATCCTCCTATAACACCACCTTTCAACTCCGAAATGCTTGTACCGGGTCTGTTAATATCAAAAGATCTGGCAACATACATCATTGGATCGGAATCAGCCTTATGTGGCGGGGTAGGTATAAACTCTTCAATCGCTTTGAAGAGGGCATCAATGTTCCTGTTATGGTATGCACTTACTGGAATAACCGGGGCATTCTCTGCTATGCTTCCTTTGAGGAAATTCTTAATTTCCTTATAATTTTCAATTGCCTTTTCTCTGGTTACCAGATCAATCTTGTTCTGGACAACAACAATATTTTTAATTCCCATTATTTCAATTGCAATGAGATGTTCCCGTGTCTGGGGTTGGGGGCATTTTTCATTGGCAGCTATTACTAAAAGTGCGCCATCCATTATTGCTGAACCTGAAAGCATTGTCGCCATCAGCGTTTCGTGACCGGGGGCGTCAACAAAGGAAACAACCCGTTTCAATTTGCAGCTTTCATCGGTTGCGGTTCTTGAATACTTTTCTTCCCCGTTCTCATCCTTGCAAATATATATTGGAGTTTCTGCGTATCCTAATTTTATTGATATTCCTCGCTTTATCTCTTCAGAATGAATATCGGTCTTAGTTCCTGTAAGTGCTCGTGTAAGAGTGCTCTTACCATGGTCAACGTGACCGACCATTCCGATATTTACTGTAGGCTGAGGAAGATCCGAAGTCATTAATTCTTTTCCTCAGGTTCATCTAAGGCCTTTGGGCCGTACTGTAAAATAGAAAGATTCAACTGTGATATATCTGATCCAATTATTGAACCCCTAAATGTTACCCTCTTTCTAACTCCCTTCTTGGCCCTTCTACCTTCTGAATATGTAACCAGAATTCTCTTTTTTCCTGATGTTGCCAGGTCTCTTCTCATTGGAAAGCCGTCAATACTTGAGCCTCCTGTTATCCTGAGCTTGTATCCGGGCATTTCAAAGAAGATTCCATCTATCTCTTCTCCCAGTTTTCTGCCTGTTAATATGCTCATGTTTTCCGGAGTAACCTCTTTCTTGTAACTCTTTCCAGTTCTTGGGTCAGCGATTATCGCTACTGAATTTGCCATATATCTTTACACTCCCTATTGATAATAGAGTTCCACTAAATCAATAAATGACTTATAAAGATATCATTTGTGTGTTTCAATTTCAAAATCTTTAAAAAATAACACAGAGTAACTTGATACATTTGGCATCGTTAAAAAAAGTAAAGCGTGTAACATATTAATTAAATTGGAATATTGTGGCATGGAAAAGGAAAGGTTTCAATGATTGTTCTTGGCATTGAAGGGACAGCACATACGATAAGTGCGGGTATCATAGACGAAGAGAATATTTATTATACCAGTTCCAGAACTTATCATCCGAAGGATGGCGGGATTCATCCAAGGGAGGCAGCCAATCATCACTTTGAGAATATTCTCCCTGTTATTCGGGAGGCTCTTAAAGAATCTTCCATGAATATTGGAGATATAGATCTTATTGGATTCTCCCGGGGACCTGGCCTTGGACCATGCCTTAAAATAGTAGCGGTTGCGGCACGCTCACTATCTATCAGGAATAATATTCCATTGCTTGGGGTTAACCATCCCATGGGGCACATAGAAATAGGGAAAAGAACAACAGGATCCAAAGATCCACTGGTTCTTTACGTTTCTGGGGGAAACACCCAAATTATAACAGGCGGTAAGGGAAAATATAGGGTCGTAGGAGAGACACTTGATATAGGAATTGGAAACATGCTTGATAAATTTGCAAGAGACATTGGCATCCCGTTTCCAGGCGGGCCGGCAATCGAGCAATATGCTCTCAGGGGAAAGGAACTTCTGACTCTCCCTTATTCAGTGAAAGGCATGGATACTGCCTTTTCAGGAATATATACTGCAGCAAAACACCTCAAAGAGAAGGGACATAATGTTGAGGATATATGCTACAGTATTCAGGAAGTAGCCTTTTCTATGCTGTGCGAAACACTGGAAAGGGCCATATATACAACAGGCAAGAGGGAAATTTTGCTTACCGGCGGAGTGGCCCGTAACGGGAGATTGAGGGAAATGATATCAATACTGGCAAAGGAAGCGAATTGCAAGGTATTTGAAACACCAGTAGAATATTGCATGGATAATGGAAGTATGATTGCTCAGGCCGCTCTTATGATGTATCAAAATGGAATAAGGCATAACCTTGAGGATACCAGTGTCGATCAGAAATTCCGGATTGATCAGGCACCAGCGCCATGGATATCTTCAGGCATGATTGAAGTCATAGAAGACCAGGGGGCAGAATCTGTGATCTCTCATAATGAATTTCTTGGTATAAATGCAGTAATAAAGAAAAGACTCAGTAAAAGTTACAGGGATAAAAGACTCGATGGAATGATCTTAAACGAAAGAACGGGAAGGGAGATGAGGATACTAGCAAAGGGAATAGAAAGCGGAGTTAATTTCCCAATTCTACTGGATTACAACAGTGAAGGCACAGAAATAGTTTTGGAGAAGATTGAGGGCTCTCTTTTAAACGCAGTTCTCGAAAAGGGAGAGAACTTAACCCATAATATTTTCAGCCTGGGCAAAGAGGTGGCTAAAATGCACAATTCGAATATTTCTCACGGTGATCTCAACTTAAATAACATAATTGTGAGAGGTGAGAATATATTTATTATTGATCCAAGCCTTGGATCATTATCTCCAGGTGTTGAGGAATTTGCCACTGATATAAAAATGGTAAATGATTTTCTGGCAGGATATGAGGACAGAGGCAAAGCTTTATTTGACATCTTTCTTGAATCATACAAATCTAATTTTCAGAGATGGGATGAAGTTATGAGTGTTCTTAAGGAAATGGAAGTGAGGAAAAGATATTCATGATTAAATTTGTTTCAAGTAACAGGCATAAATTCGAAGAGATTGATGAAATTCTGAGAAAAAACGGAATAGAATCAACATGGATAAACCTGAAATATGAGGAGGTTCAGGAGGATTCCATAGAAAAAATTTCATGGGAATCATGTAACAGGTTAACCAGTAAGATAGGTTCAAATTTCTTTCTGGAAGATTCAGGTATCCTTATTGAAGCTTTGAACTGGTTTCCCGGGCCATATTCCTCATATATACAAAGAACAATTGGAAACGAGGGTATATTGAAGCTCCTTGAAGGCAAAAAAAGGAATGCAACGTTTGTTACTGTTATTTCTTACTGGGACGGAGAGCAAATTATGCAGTTCAAAGGGAAAACAGAAGGGGTAATTGCAAATTCAATATTCCATGGAAGAGACTTCGGTTATGATCCTATTTTCATTCCAGAGGGAAAAAGCAAAACTGCATCTCTTCTGTCAATAGAAGAAAAGAATGAGGTATCGCAGAGGGGAAAGGCCATGATAAGGTTCATAGAGTATCTTAAAAACGCATAGGTCAAAGTTACTTCATCATGGCAAAAGGTATTGCTGTATATCTTCCATATTAAAGCTCTAACAATGTTAAATTTAAGGGTCCTTACTGTCTAATTTTGTTCCGATTACTAACAAATATAATGATAAATTTCTGATATCAAATGAGAGATTAATGCGCGTAAAATGTAAATAAGATTCACGAAATTTAAATAATTCTACTCTATAACTTGGAGCAATGAATGGAAATCTTAAGAATTTCACTTTAATTATATATTTCGGAATACTTATTGCTTCTCTAATAGTGTGGGTCATTTCTGCAAATGATCTGTTGTTCCATTATAGCGGCTTTACCAATAATTCAGTTACTTTTGATTATCTAGGATACTGGAACTATTGGATATTTACTATTTCACTAATATTGGTTCTCATATTTGCATACTACACTTACGTCTGGATCAAGGAAGACAGGAAATTTATCTCCATGACGTCTTCAGAGAGCAAGCAAACATTTATGAAAAATTTAAAAAGTCTGGAAAAAATAGCCAGAAAGCATGGTTCAAGGTTTCAAAGTATGCTCAACGAAGCTAAGGAAAAATGGAAGGTCAGATAAGACTTTTGACAAACTCAGGGAGTTTGAAAGCGCCTTCCAGAACCTCCTCGTTGAAGTATTTCCCAGGCGATAAGTTGTGAGAATAATTTTTGATCTCTGAATCTGAAGCCAGGGTAAAACTCCAGAATCCGCTTGGATATGTGGGAATAAATGCCGTATAAACTCTAATATTTTTGAATACACTCTTCATTCCAGATGTTGCCATGGTAAGACCCTTTGGCTGGTAGAAAGGAGAACCGGACTGCGTGACCATAATTCCATCTGCCGTAAGGGCACCCTTTACGTTTCTATAAAAATCAGCATTGAATAACCCTTCAGCCGGACCCACAGGGTCTGTAGAATCAACAACTATAAGGTCGAATGTTCCCTTATTCTGTTTCATAAATTTGATTCCATCATCGATGAGAAGCGTAACCGACGGATTGGAAAATGATGAATGAAGCTCAGGGAAAAATTTCCTGCTCACTTCAACGACCTGTCCGTCAATCTCAACATTTACGATTTTCTTTACGCCAAGTTTGAGGAATTCACCTGCTGCACCGCCATCTCCTCCTCCAATTATGAGAACGCTCTCAGGTTTCTTCTTCATCATATTGAAAGGAACTCTGGAAATCATCTCATGATAAACAAATTCGTCTTTTTCTGTGAGCTGAACAGTTCCGTCGATTGAAAGCAGCTTTCCAAAATCGTATGTATCAAAAACATCTATTCTCTGGAAATCTGTTTTCAGAGACAGAAGCTGATCCTTAACTCTGAATGAAAGTTGCAAATTGTCAGAATATCTCTCAGAAAACCAATTTTCAATTAATTTCATAAAGGTAGATTCATTTTATAGGTTAAGGTTTTTGGCTTAAAGCATTCAATATACCAATTATAGGTTTATATTAAGAAAATCAAGATGGTTCTTGCTTAATCCAGTTAGACCCTTCAAAATACATTGCCCTCTTATTTTCTAATCAGGGGCAGTTCATAAAATTATGCTTTGCATGGATAATTGCCAATTGTTATTCAATGTTCAAATATTTCAAATTTATACTTAATTTTCCGTTGCTGGTCCAGTTAAACCGGTCAATTGGTAATGTTCCGCAATTAATTAGACTAAGTCAGACAGTTTTTTCGGGAAAATGGTTATTAAATGATCACATATATCCCACTTAAATGAGCGAATTTGATGTGATCATAGTAGGGGCAGGTCCTGCAGGAGCATCAGCGGCAATTAAGCTTGCTGGCGCTGGTTCAAGTGTCCTTTTGGTAGAACGCGGTGATCCTCCAGGCAGTAAAAACGTTTCAGGGGGAGTTCTATGGGGAGACTCTCTTGGCTCTGTTGCACCGGACTGGGAAAAGGCAGCTCCAATGGAAAGATATGTGGAAGCAAAAGGCGTTTCATTTCTCACAAAGGATTCTAAAATTTCCATAGATTTCCGCTCTAAAAAATTACAGGAAAGAAGAAGCGGATATACTGTCTTAAGGACAAAGCTGGACGGCTGGCTTTCAAAGAAAGCAAAGGATGCTGGCGCAATGGTAGCCAGTGGAATTACTGTAGACAAACTTGCATTCAAGGATGACAGGGTCATAGGAGTCGAACAGGATGGAGATATTATTACCTCTGACATCGTAATACTTGCTGAAGGAGCAAACCCCAGAGTGGCAATAAATTCAGGAATAAGGGAACGGCTTAAGGATAGGGACGTTGCAATTGGAGTAAAGGAGATCATTAAACTCCCTGAAAAAACGATCAACGAAAGATTTAATTTAACGTCTTCAAAAATGGGTTTCGCGTCTGAATATGTGCTTGGATTTCTGGAGGGAGGAGTTAAGGCAGGTGGATTTATTTATACCAACAAAGAGAGTATATCGCTGGGTTTGGTCATTTCCATGAAGGAGATGAGGCAAAATAACAATACGAGATCCTTCGATCTTATTGAACAGTTCAAGGAACATCCATACATCGCTCCTCTCATTGATGGGGGAAGGGTAGACGAATACAGTGCACATATGGTTCAGGAAGGAGGATTGAAATCTGTTCCACAGCTATACGGAAACGGCTTTATGGTTGTTGGAGACGGTGCAGGATTCTCATTCAGCAATGGTATGGTTCTTCAGGGTATGAACTATGCAATTGCCTCCGGAATCGCAGCTGCTGAGAGTGCAATAAAAGCAAAAATAAAATCAAATTTCACCATGGAAGGATTATCTTCCTATGAAGAGAGATTAAAATCATCGTTTGTTCTTCAGGACCTCATGAATTTCAAGGGCATTGAAGAGGTTACATGGAGCGATATGATACATAGAGGAATTCCAAACATGTCTGAAGAATTATTCCTTTCTCTGTTCTCTGAGAATGGACAGCCTAAGGCGCATATGATAAACTTGCTTATCAGGGCCATGGGACATTCCGATGTTCCAAGAAAAGACATGGTTATCAATATGTATAGAATGTTGAGGAGGATGTAAATGAAAATAGAAGACAGATTATCATTATTGAATTATAAGACAGACAAATCCTACGAGCATATAACAATCAACCCCAGTATATGTGAAACCTGCCCGGATCACTTTTGCACATTTGCATGCCCCGCAAAATGTTACAGTCTTATAGAGGAAAAGCTCAATTTCAAGTATGAAGACTGTGTTGAATGCGGAACATGTGATGTCGCATGCTCGCATGGAAGCGTTGCATGGAACAACACAAAGGGCGGCCATGGGGTCAAATATAAGTACGGGTGATTAAATGGTGCTGGAAATAATAGTTATGATCAAACAGGTGCCAGACAGTCAGGAAGTAGTAATTGATCCTGTAACATTCACATTAAACAGAGGTGCAGCAAGGAATGTCATTAATCCAGCTGACGAGAATGCAATAGAGGCTGCCCTGAGAATTAAGGACAAAACCGGTGCCCACATCACCGTCATAACAATGGGTCCCCCATTTGCAGAATCAGCATTAATAGACTGTATGTCAAGAGGAGTAGACGATGCAGTTCTGGTAACAGACAGGGCTTTTGCCGGTGCAGATACATATCCAACCGGTCTAACACTGGCATCAACCATCAAGAAGCTTGGAAAATACGACATCATATTTGCAGGGGAAGAGTCCACCGATTCCAGTACAGGCCATGTAGGTCCGGGTGTAGCAGAATTTCTTGGCACGGATCAGGCATCATACACAAGCGAATCATGGTATGAAGATGGATTTGTATATGCAAAAAGAGAGCTTGAGGAAGGCACTGAGATTGTAAAGATGAAACCTCCAACTCTCATAACCGTTCTTACAAATGCCAACGACCCAAGGAGAGCAACCTTGAGAAAGAAAATAGATGCTATGAAGAAGGGTATAAAGACAATGACTCTTGCAGATCTTGGAATGCCTCCAGAATGGGTTGGATTACGAGGTTCACCAACGGTTGTTAAGTCAATGAGAACCATTGATGAGAAGAAAAGGGAAGGTAAAAAGTTCAAGATAGAGGAGATTCCAAAGCTAGTGGATGAACTAATAGAAAAAAAGATAATTTCAATTTGAGGAGATAAAATGGTAGGTATAATTAATGCGGTTCCCCCTGAAAATCTTGATGATTACAAAAACGTATTTGTATTCATAGAACTGAGAAACGGCCAGTTGTCAAGACCAGGTCTTGAGATGATCGGCGCCGGTATGAATATAGCCAGAAAAGCAAACGAAAAGCTTATAGGCGTTATGATTGGCGACAATATCTCAAAGCTTGCAGATGATGCAGGTGCCTATGGATGCGATATTGTTCTTGGAGCAGAAGGCAATGAATTGAAGGAATTCAAGACAATGCCCTATTCCTATATTATAGGAGAATTTATTCATGAATTCAAGCCAAACATACTTCTCATTCCGGCAACAAGAAATGGGAGAGATCTGGCGTCCAGGGTAGCTGTGAGGTCCAAGGCTGGAGTTACAGCAGACTGCACAGAACTTGACATTGACCTGAACGGAAGAATCCTTCTTGCTAAGAGGCCAACATATGGGGAAAGTACGCTTGCAGAGATTCTTTGTAAAAAACACAGACCACAGATGGCAACTGCAAGACCCGGTATCTTCAAAATACCTGACAGGGAAGAGGGGAGAAAATTCCAGAAGGATATTCGAAAAATGAAGGTTCCGGCGGAGATGATGGGTAAGGAGATCATAGAATTCATACCTAAGAAATCTCTTGATCTTACCGCAGCAAAAATTGTTGTTAGCGGTGGACTAGGGCTTTCCAAGCCACAGGGATTTCAAATTCTTGATGAACTTGCAAATGAACTTGGGGGAGTAGTTGGGGCATCAAGGCCAACCGTAGACCTGGGATGGATTGAAAGGGATCATCAGGTAGGTCAGACGGGACAATCGGTTCGTCCTGATCTCTATATTGCAGCAGGAATATCAGGTAAAATTCAGCACATAATGGGAATGAAACTGAGCAAAAACATCATCTCCATTAATACGGACCCAAACGCTGAGATAAATCAATATTCTGATTATATCATAAACGATGATCTTTACAAGGCTATACCTGCTCTGATCGAAGAAATAAAAAAGAGAAAAGCAGGAAAGAAAGCGGATTAAATTATCTGATCTATTTTCCTTTCTCTGATCTCCATTAATATTTTATCTACAAATTCCTGAATTTTGAGCGTTGTCTGGGCATCTTTCCTGTTTCTTACGGTTATTGTTCTGTTATTGACTTCATTCTCACCAACAACACAGATATATGCAGGTCTCTTTGATCTTATTAATTTGATTTTCTTCCCAACAGTCTCCGGACTCTGATCAAGAATGCAGTTTATTCCATTGTTTCTAAGGGTGGTTTCAATGGTCTTGGCATATTCTGTGTAGGCTTCACTTACCGGGATAAGATAAACCTGAAGCGGTGAAAGCCAGGTTGGGAGTTTTCCAGCATAGCTCTCAAGAAGTATAACGATCAATCTCTCAATCGAACCAAAAATTGCCCTGTGGAGCATTACCGGTGTTTCGTGCTTGCTTTCACTGTTCACGTAATATAATTCAAAGCTTCTTGGCATGTTGAAATCGAGTTGAAGGGTTGAGAGCTGCCAGGATCTTCCAAAAGCATCTTTTACATGCACATCGATCTTTGGCCCATAAAATGCTGCTTCACCTTCGAATTCCTTGAAGTTTATATTTCTTGAAAGAAGAGCACTTCTCAATTGATCAGTGGCAGAATCCCATACTGAAAAGTCAGGTTCCAGGTTACGTGAACTGCATTCGGGGCATTGAACTTCTGATGCATTGGCTGATTTTCTTACCGGTTCTATGATATGACCGCAATCTTTACACTTATACTGTAAAAGATAGCTTTCCGGGTGATTCTTATCCATAAGACTGAGGTCAAAGGATACCGGCCATCCGCTGAGCATTATGCCCATGCTCCTGGTGATCATATCAAGGGTTCTTCCAATTTCTTCCTCAATCTGATCAGGTCTCAGGAATGCATGACCGTCGTCTATGGTAAATGTTCTTGGTCTGCTCAATCCTCCTACTTCTCCTGATTTTTCATACCGGTATACTGTGCCGAATTCACTTAGTTTTACAGGTAAATCACGATAGCTGTGTGAGCTGTTTTCGTATATTGTAATGTGACCGGGGCAGTTCATCGGTTTAAGGGCGTATTCGTCACCATCTGCAAGTTTAAAGAGAAACATATCGTCTTTGTATTTTGCATAATGACCTGACTGCTTCCACATGGTATCACGGAACAGATGGGGCGTACATACCTCCTGCCACCCGTTCTCCCTGTTCATGCCCCTCATAAATTCAATCAGCTGATTTCTTATAAATGCACCATTTGAAGTATATAACGGAAGACCGGGTGCTCTTTCCGAATTGAAGACAAACAGATCCATTTCAGCTCCAATTTTCCGGTGATCTCTCTTTGCAGCTTCTTCCCTGTTCTTCAGAAACAGCTTTAAAGATTTATCATCGGGAAAGGCCGTGCCGTAAATCCTGACCATGCTTTCAAGCTTTACATCTCCCCTGTAATTTGTGCTTGCTATGGAAAGCAGTTTAAACGCTTTAATATAGGAGGTATCTGGAACGTGAGGTCCCCTGCAGAAATCCACATATTCACCCTGTTCATAGATCGTTGAGGATGACCCGTCTTTTACATTATCCTCAATTTTGTCAATCTTGTATTTATTGTGACTGAAGAGTTTGAGTAATTGATTCTTGGGTAACTCCTTCTTTACGATTTTAAGTTTTTTAGATGCAATTAAATGCATTCTTTCCTCAACAACTTCTAGATCCTCCATTCCAATGGGCTTCATTCTGAAGTCATAATAGAATCCATCATCAGTGGCAGGTCCGGCATTGGGCAAAGCGTCCGGGTAAATTTCAGTAACTGCCTGGGCAAGGAGATGTGCAGCAGAGTGCCTTAGAATTCCAAGTCCTTCCTCACTATCAATGGATATTAGAATTGCTTCCTTATCTGAATTGAATGTCTCTGAAAGGTCATGTAATGTATCATCGATTTTAGCAGCAATATATTCTCTGCTCCTGACATATTCTAAAATACTGTGCCCAGCCTCTATTTTAAAAGTTTTCTGTCTCTTGTTATCTGCGTTCTGCATTCAACTCCAGAGAATAATTAAAGATATATACCTTGAGTTAAGTCCGTTATACAAAGAATATAGTTAATGAAAACAGGGATACTTTTGTTATATCAGTACTTTTTTAAGGCAAAACGTTTTTAACGATTGATATATAATTAGCCTGTTAATGATTATCAGGGAGTTGATTTAAAAGTGGAAGAACAAAGTGAGATTTCAAAGAGTATAGAGATGCTATGGAAGAAAAATTACCCTGCCGGAACCAGGAGGGAGTTGAATATACTGGAAAGGACAGTTTATTCTCTTCTGGAAGAGTCAGCCAAAAATTCGCCACATAAAGTTGCGATGGACTTCTATGGAAAGAAGACAACTTATGCTGAGCTGAAGACTGCGGTTGATAAAGCTGCTGCTTATCTTGCAGATATTGGAATCAAGGGTTTTGACAGGGTAGGTTTAATGCTGCCGAACACACCACAGTTCGTGATTCTATTCTTTGCAATAGTAAAATTAGGGGCAATCGTTGTTCAGGCAAACCCGCTTTATACGACTTTTGAATTGAGAGACGAGTTCACAGATTCTACAACATCCACGGTAATTATTCTGGATGATTTCTACCCCAAGATAGAACCTCTCTACCCTTCAGTTATCAAAAAGATTATTGTGACTAAGGTTCAAGATTATTTGCCTGGAATGCTGGGGGCATTGTACTCTCTTTCCAAAGGGAAAAATAAGGTAAAGATTCCAAAGGGAGATCACATAATCCACTTCGGACCAAAATCATCATCAGCAAAAAATGTAAATGAGGCAAAAATAGAACCGTTAACAACGCCCGCATTAATACAATATACAGGAGGAACGACAGGTACACCAAAGGGCGCTCTTCTATCTCATCAGAACCTTATTGCAAATGTTTATCAGCTCTCAGAGTGGCTGCCGGACAATATGAGAAAGGACCGAACTTTCCTTTCAGCAATACCATTTTTCCATGTATATGGAATGATGACGGCAATGCTTATGCCCTGTCATCTGAGTTCAAAAATGAAGATAGTTCCTGATCCAAGAGATACAAAGAATGTGCTGAAAACAATTCAGAAAGAAAAATCCCTCATCTTTCCAGGTATTCCAACCATGTATCATTCAATATTGAGATATAAGAAATCTGCAAAATACAACATAAAATCGCTGGAACTTCTCCTGTCAGGTGCAGCGCCCCTTCCAATGGAGATTCAGAAGGAATTCGAAGTCAGATCCGGGGCATCACTTCTTGAAGGGTATGGTTTGACAGAAGCTTCTCCGGTGGTATGTGCAACGCCTGTGGAAATTGAAAAGAGGAAAGCCGGATCTGTAGGTTTTCCTGTTCCAAATACCTCTGTAAAGATTGTGGACGAGGAGACTGGAACAAAGGAATTACCAGTCGGGGAGATTGGCGAGATTATTGCAAAGGGGCCTCAGGTCATGCTCGGCTACCTGAATAACGTGGAAGAAACAAAAGATACAATACGGGACGGGTGGCTATTTACTGGAGATCTTGGAATGATCGACCAGGAGGGGTATATACATATTGTGGACAGAAAGAAAGATCTCATTATTGCAGGCGGATATAATGTATATCCAAGGGAAGTGGAGGAGGTAATGTATCAGAACCCAAAGATTGAAGATGTGGCTGTGGTAGGTGTTAAAGACGTACACAGAGGTGAAACGGTTAAGGCGGTGATAGTTCTGAAGAAGGGCGAAACACTGACCAATGAGGAGATCACCCAGTTTTGTACAACACACATGGCAATATACAAAGTTCCAAGGATTATTGAATTCAGGGAGAGCCTTCCCAGGAGTGTAGTTGGTAAGGTGCTCAAAAAGGAGTTAAGATAAACTCCTATACATTCACATGAATATCTGATATAATTTTATCAAATTCTCTTGAGCTTTCAATAATTTCAACCATTTTTTCTATATCTCTGAATACAGGTCTGTCTTCATGCAGATGATCTATGCTTTCCCGTATTTCAGATCTTAATAATTCATTGAATGAGCATGGCTCTTCCTCCAGTAAATCAAGAGCCTGTGCAGCAAGGACATATTCTATTGCGATGATTTGTCTTAAATTTTTAACTAATTCTGTTAACTTTATTGCCGAATTGGTGCCCATGCTCACGTGATCCTCCTGGTTTGCACACGTTGGTATTGTGTCAATTGAAGAAGGTACAGCAAGTGTCTTATTTCTGTTACAGAGTGCCGCAGCCGTATACTGCGCTATCATATATCCCGAGTTCAGTCCACTGTCCTTAACAAGAAACGGAGGAAGATCGCTCAATTTTTCGTCGGTTATTCTTGCAATGCGCCTCTCAATGATATTTCCCAGATCGCACAGGGCAATTCCCAGAAAATCACTAGCAAAAGCCACAGGTTCGCCATGAAAATTTCCTGCAGAAATAAATTCTGTATCGTTTACAAGAGGATTGTCAGTGGCAGAATTCAGTTCGATTTCCAACACAGATTTGACGTATCTTATGGTATCCTCCACAGCCCCATAAACCTGGGGGATACACCTCAGGCTGTATGCATCCTGAACTTTTCTGCTTTCAGATTCCAGGCAAATTTTACTATCGTTCAGGATCTCTCTCATAATTTTAGCAATATTAACCTGCCCGGCATGATTTCTTGTCTCGATAGCCCACCCCTGGAAGGCCTTTCTTGTTCCGCGTAATGCCTCAAAACTCATGGATGCAGAAGCGATGGAATTTTTTAACAGATCTATGGCTCTTGAGGTCTCAAGCGATAATATGCCGGTTATTGTTGCTGTTCCATTTATAAAGGAAATGCTCTCCTTTGATTTGAACGAATAAGGCTCTATGGATTTTCTGTTAAGTACCTCCATAACGTCCACTCTTTTTCCATCCATCAGAACAAACCCCTCTCCCATGAGGCACAGACCTATATGGGCAAGTGGCGCAAGGTCTCCACTGGCACCAACAGATCCGTATCTGGGAACATATGGTATAATATCTTCATTTAAGAATTCAAGAATTTTTTCTACGAGCTCCACAGATACACCAGAATAACCCTTACAGAGGCTGTTTGCCCTGATGGCCATTATGGCTCTCACATGTCTGGGCTCCAGTGGTTCCCCTACTCCGGCAGAATGACTTCTTATTAGATTTCTCTGCAATTCTTCAATCTTATCCGGTTTTATTCTGACATTAAGCAGGCTGCCAAAACCGGTGTTCACCCCATATATATTGGCTCCGGAGGAGACTATTTTCATAAGTGAATCCCGTGATTTTTTCACATTCTTCGCAGCTTCATCAGAGATTCCCACGGGTTCATTTCTTTCAGCTATCATGCGAAGCTTTTCCAGGTTCAGACTTGTACCATCTAAATAGATCATCCATCTTGAAGATTCAAAAAGTGATTAAAGTTTTTGAATATGGAATCACACTATATTCATGCTTCATCTTTCATTTACACATAAAATAACGAATTTGCCGTAAGAAACAGCGTATATTTTAGTCATTCTGCTTTCACTGTTTCCCTAATTTCTAAATTTCGTTAAGCAGATTCCAGTGCTTCCTGTTTTTTGAATGTTCTATCCAGGTTTCCAGATCTGAAAAATAGGTCAGTATCTGTTTCCATTCAGTTAGAGATTTTGTAGTGTTTTTCCAGATGTCCAGCCATTCAAGACTAAACATTTTTGGAACAAAAATGATTGCTTTATAGTACCTCCCATCAAGAATTTGTATTCTGCTGTGAGTAATTATATTTGAATCTATATAATTCTGATTCATTTTATAAACGTATTCATTATCTATGAGATCTTCAAAGTAAATATTTTCAAAATTTCCACTCTTCGTGAATGGGAAGTATACTGCCTTCAGAATTCTGGATCCATAGGGATTCTTTATTATTCTTATCCAGGTATCTGATCCCCGTACGATTTCTTTTTTAAATGTTTCAGCCGTTAATATCCTGTCTATTTCGGCCACATATATGTCTTTGTGAATACTTGATGCCTTAAGAGTTTCCAAATAACCATTTGAATTTCCAAGAAATTCTATTCCCAATCGGTCTGTTTTTGAATTTATTTTGAGCACTAAGGAAGAAACCATTTCCATATCTTTGCTGTTGAATAAGAATTCTGCAGTATATATCCCGTCTCTAAGTGCGATTCCATTCAGGATAATTGAAGGGATTGACAGGATACTGTTGAATATTTCGCTTTCATTCTGATCCATTTTTCTGGGTATTATCCAAAATCCCTTTTTTCTCTTCCCATTATATTTTTTTATGAGAAGTTCAATTTCTGATGGTATTTCAATATCATCAGGAATAAAAAGATCGCCACTTGAATTTTCATTTCCTGTATAGACACCTATTTGAATTGTAACATTACTGTCCCTGGTCATTTCCTCCAGGTCACTTCCAGAATTGAAAGTCAGGAGCAACCTTTTATCAAGTTTATCTAAAAGCGAAAATGACCCAAACATGTTTCTGCTCGCAGGATCGACATAAATGCTTATAAAAGTTTACTCAATAAAAACGAAGAAATTAAGCACCCCTACAACGAATGCTTGTAAGATGCAGGTGCCGGGATTTGGACCCGGGTTGAAAGCTTGGAGGGCTCTCGTGCTAGACCAGACTACACTACACCTGCTGGAAACCACCATCGTGTTGAGATATTTATTTTTGTTCATCAGGAGTTAAAGAAAACCTCCTGGGTGGATGAAAATGTCTTACCGTTACTTATCATTGTTATATGGAGGTAATCGGTTATTCCTAGAGATTCCTGACTCAGATTAAAGTAAAGATAACCATTATTAAAGTTAGAGGATAAAACCGAATAAGAACCGGAATTTACCATCAATGATATGTTGGCACCTGTTATTTTGTAGACGTAGCTGAAGGCAGCTCTTATGCTGTATGATGTTGCATGAGGAGATATAGTTAGAATATATTGTCCATTGCTTGAAGCCATTCCTGCCCATGAACTTGAGGTATCCTGCTGCAGTGACACGCTTGGGCTGCTTATGACATTGAGCGGTGGATTCAAGGCAATTATCCAGAAGACAACCCAGGTGAGAAGAAAAGAAGCAAAAAGAAAAAACTTCTGGCTTGTTCTCTTAGGGATGTGAATTCTCAATGCCTGAAGAAGCTTAAAGAAGAATAACAATGCAAAAATAAAGATTACAGTTGCAAGATACCAGTAACCCTCAATTTCCATATAACCTGAAGCCAGGCCTAATAAAGCTGCCATGGCAATGACCATAAGAGTGGATTTGGCCCTATTTCGTTCGTCTATGAGAAACTCCTTCTCACTAAATTCAGGTTCTACAAATATGGGCTCCTTATTCTCCTTAGCCTTGACCATTTTGCCTTAATTATGATAATGTTAATGAATTTAACGCGGATCTTGGATCGGGTGCCCTGGTAATTCCAGAGGCTATTAAAATCCCCTGAGCTCCAAGCTTTATGGACAATTCAACATCCTCTCTTGTTTTCACGCCGGCTCCAACAAGGAGTGATGCGCCTTCCCTTTCGCAAATCTTAACGCCCTCACCTATTATTTCCGGCTTTGCGGAAGACACAGAAATGTTGCCACCTATGAGTTCAGGAGGCTCATAGGCAATAGTTCTAGCGCCCAGTGAAGAATAAAGTTTTATCTCGTTGAGGTTTTCACAGCATACCACCAGTTCGAAATTTAGTGATTCTGCCTTTTTAATAATATTTGCAATGATTTCACTTTGAATTCTCTTTTCAGAATGGTTTAGCAGAGAACCATTAATTCCATAGGTGAGTAATGATTCCATGGGTATGGAACCGGTATACGGTCCCGGAGGGTTCAAATCTACGTGCTGGGCCATTATCTTTCCAGGAAATAATCCTGCGAGATTCTCTAAATTTATGGATGGTACAGCAAATGAGATATGGAATTTGTTGGACTTCACACTTACCAGATTTGAAATAAACTCTGCAGGTTTCTTCATAATATTATCATAAACCTTTAAATTGGTTATAAACTGAAACATCGTTGTAAAGAACGATTTGTAATTTAATTCTTTTTATGCACGGCTATTAATTTAAGGGTCAGGCTTCGTTTTGGATTCTTTGTCTTAATTGAGAACTGTAATTTATCAATACTGAATATTAAGGCAATTGTTTAATAATATTTGTACCGCTTAATATGAGTGTTTGATAAGCTCGTTAACGCAAAATCTGTAGCTGTTGTAGGGGCCAGCGAAAATGCAATGAAGATTGGATATGCCATCATGAAAAATCTCGTAGAGGGTCAATATAACGGGGAAATCTATCCGGTGAACAAAAGTGCCAAAACAATACTTAATTTGCAATCTTACAGTTCGCTCTCAGATATAGGAAAGGCAGTCGATTTATGTGTTGTTGCAGTACCTTCTTCACTTTCTGTAGATGTTGTAAGAGAAGCTATAAAATGTAATATCCCTTTCATAGTTCTTATTCCAGGAGGTTTTTCAGAAACCGGGGAAGAAGGAAAGCAGCTGGAAGAGAAAATCATGTCGATTATAAAGAATTCAGGAACAAGGGTAATTGGCCCAAACACAGTTGGTATCTATTTTCCACATTCAAACCTTAATACTGCATTAACACCTCCGGACAGAGTTTCCTTTCCAAAACCTGGAAGTATATCATTCATATCTCAGAGCGGTGCACTGGGTCTATTGACAATGGATTCAATATCTGAGCTTGGAATAGGAATATCAGCTTTCATTAATCTTGGAAACAGAATAGACGTTGATGAAATTGAACTGATAAAGTATTTTAAGAATGATCCTAAAACGAAGAGCATTGCAATATATCTGGAAAGTGTTCACAACGGGAGAGAGTTTTATGAAACACTCAAGGAAGTTAACAGAGTTAAACCCATTGTTGTCCTCAAGTCAGGGAGAACTGCATCATCTGCCAGGGCTGCTTCTCTGCACACAGGGGCAATGGGTACAGATGACAGAATATTTCAGGGAATGCTTCGTCAGGCTGGTGTAGCAAGGGCATATAATGAAGTTGAATTGATCGATTATGCGCGTGTCTTATCTTATTCTCCATTACCTGATGGAAAAAATGTTGCCATAGTGACAACAGCTGGTGGTGTTGGAGTAATAACATCTGATTATATTTCAGCCACTGAACATGGTATGGGTCTGAATATGGCTTCACTTTCCTCTGACACCAAAGATAAGATCAAAGGTTCAATAATTTCTTTTGGGTCAGCAGAAAACCCTGTTGATTTAACGGCCGACGGTTCCATAGAAGCATATGATTCTGTGTTGTCGGCACTACAGGAAGATGTTAATGTCAATATCATCGTATCATACGCTTTGCCGCAGACTCCCAAAATGAACATGGGGATCGTGGATGTTATTTCAAAGTACACCCACGCAAAAAAACCTGTTATCGTGGGTGTTATAGGGTCTAAACTCGGAACAGACCTGATCAGAGAGTTTGAGAAAAGGCAAATCCCGGCATTTCCATCAATTGAAAGGGTAGTCAATTCTGTCAGAGCACTCTATGATTATTCTTTGTTCAGAAGAGGTGGTGTAAGTGAATAGTGCTGAAGACTTTATTCAAGAAATAAAAAGCAAAGGAAAATCTGAATTTTCGATCAAGACTGCCTTAAAAAACATGGGAATTTCAGTTCCACGCAGTTTAATCATTGAGGATATACCTGAAAAGCTTGACATTTCATATCCTGTTGTGTTAAAGGTGTCAGATGAATCCATTTTACACAAATCTGATGTTGGTGGAGTAAGCATAGGAATCAAGACATTGGAAGAGCTTAAAACCCGATTCAATAACATGAAGAAACTTTTCCCGGATTCCCAGTTTTTGGTTGAAGAAATGGTAGAGGAAGGAATAGAAATTATTGTGGGAATCTCCAGAGATAATGTGTTCGGTCTGTCAATGATGCTTGGGATGGGAGGTACAATGACGGAAATTTATCATGATGTCACATTCAGGTTGATTCCGGTTAGCAGAAATGACTGTAACAGAATGATAGATGAAGTCTCTATTGGCAAATTCACAGAAAACGGATTCAGGGGACATAAAATTGACAGGAATTCGTTGATAGAATTCCTGATGAAAATATCTTCTATTGGAGAAGCAAGTTTGAATTCTATTGAGCAACTTGATCTAAACCCAGTTAAAATAAACGGATCCAAAATAGTTGTGCTGGATGCAAAGATAATAGCAGGATTATAGCATCAATAGAGGTTCGGGAAAGCCTCAACCAAATTTCATTTGACAATTATTTACTTGTTTAACTCTAATCATCTGTTTAATCATTTCTCCATCAGATGATTTAACTGAAATCTTTATTGGATTAGATTTCTGTTGATCTCAATTATGATTCATCAGAAATCTTTTGAGATCCCCAAACTTCTATCAAAAGAATAGAAAGAAATGTTAAAAAGAAATTCTAATCTGTCTGGATTCGAATCTTGGAATTGTTTCTATTACAATAAGGGAATTGAGTATGTCAATGAGTTCTGAATATCATATCACTGTCCTATTTGTGTTGCACCACCATTGACAATTAATTTTTATTTCATTCAATCTTAAAGAATCAGTGGATCATTATAACTCAAGAAAAGTAGCTGAAGATTATCACATGGCCTTCACAAGAGATGCCTACAGTCAGGAGGCAAGGGAGAAAGCTATCAAAAGATATCGGAAGTTTATTTCAAGATTGAAACAAAATGGGCATATTCTGGATGCAGGTTGTGGCACTGGTAGATTTGTGCAGTATTTTATCAAAGACGGTTTCACAGTTACAGGTATAGACAGTTCAAGTTCAATGATTGAGTTTGCTGCCAAAAACACTCCCATGGTTGAATTCAAAGTCATGGATATACGCCGCTTAGATTTTTCGTCAAATTATTTTGATGGTATATGGAATGTTGCGACCCTGCTTCATTTGAACGAATCTGGCGTCAAATGCGCTTTGCAAGAATTTATGAGAGTTTTGAAGGTCAACGGAATTCTATATATTGCTACTCGAACAAAAAACAAGAGCATTAGCACTATAGAAGAGTCAACTGAAGGAGGTAAGATTGTTGTAAATTACTATTCACCAGATAAGTTGCGCGAGTTATTGATTGATTCTGGTTTTGAAATAGTCGAGTTCAATGTTGAACCGGATGATTACTCACGGGCGTTCGACTATGCATTTGTACTCGCCAAACACTCAGATCGAGGTCCTGACGAAACAAATTATAGGCCTTAACAAACCACTAAAAAACCTCTGCAAATAGTTTTCACAACTTTATTTGATTTTATTTGAAATTATTAATGCAATACATTAGAAGCAAGGCTGATAGTGAGTTACCCAACATACAAAAAAAGATGGACCCCCAGCTGCTAATAACAATAATCCATTAACGGAATAGCTCACTAAATTGGACAGGGACAATGTGGTTCTTGAGGCGTTCGGTCCTTCAGCCTATGAATTAAGAGTTTATCAGTGGTTTAGTTTATGGAAGCTTTTCCATTATCACGACTTGACTCTCAATCCGATATTTTCAATCTCTTTTTCCTTTTCTAAGAATTCACGGTCAAAAGTTATAAAACCATCTACCTCCAATACAACGCCAGCGGCAAGATGCAATATTTCCAGAGTCTTCATTCTTATATTAACCGCGATCTCAATTGCATTGCTGATGACTTTATTCATGTCAATCATCGGAACTTCTATATTAATTTCATGTAAGTAATCCACAAAGGCTTCTATTTCATCAGTATCCAATTTGGTTGTTCGACAAAGAACGGACTTTAATTCTAAGATAGCCACTGGGGATGTAACCATTTCACTATCATGGTTTAAGATCTTCAATGCTTTTTCATGATTAATGTCTCTGCTGTTAAGAAATGAAATTATAACGTTTGTATCGATATAATTCAATCTACTCCCGTTCCCTTATTGATATTTCCGACAGGTCATTAGGCAGTTCCGGGAGTCCATTTTCTTTCCATTTCTTGATTATGTCTTGACTTTTTTCCTTTCTTTCTAATGTTTTTTTTGCACTTTGCATGCCATTCTGCATAATCCATCTCAAGGCCGCCGTTCTGTTAATGGCGAGCTTATATTTTATCAACTTTTCAATAAGATCGGAAGTGTTATCATCTATTCTCAATGCGATAACGTTTGAAACCATTATATTTCATATGTAAACATTGTATAAATTCTTTCTCAATTATTTCTATTCATCCTTTACTTACGGTCTGCTGTTGCTCTGCCTCTTTCGTAGGTTTTTCTTAAACCAAATGATAATATTCAAATGCGTTATTTAAATCGTTATTTGTTGATGATAAGGGGAACTGGATTTATGCCTCATTTGAAGAATTTTGAAGATGCAATATTGTTGTTAGAGACTTCCGAGAATGTACCTTCACCTGGAATTGTCGAAGTAATGTTTAGGAATCCTGGACTAGCTGGTGTAATAGATAGGGTAAATGGTATTGCATTTGGTAGATTCCGAGGCTACATCATGTAAATGAGAGATAAAGTTCATTCTGCGATTCAGAGGGTTCTGGAAGTAGAATTCGGGATAGAGAAAATTCCAGCAGTAACTGGAGTTGATTTTGGTCATACCGATCCGTATTTCCATAAACCTGTGGGAATTCGGGCAGAAATCAGAGGAGAAAGGATCAGGTTACTTGAATCTCTAACAGTGTAAAAAGATAGATTAATTGATTTAAATCGAGTTACTGTTTTTACTTTTCCTTTCTATTTTTGGACTTCAACAATAAAGACTACCCGAAGCAAATCAAAGTAATTTTGGAATGGTTTTTTAAGTGAAGGTTGTCGATTTAAGCTTATCTGAGAAGGGAACAACATCTGATGGCTTTCCTTTGAAATTGTTCTTACCACGTTATTTAATTTTATTTAAAATTATTAGCAGCATTTCTTTCAAGATGGGTTAATCCTATATTCTCTCACTTTCAAAACTAAGAGATGGTCCGCCTTTTCACATTCATCAAAAATCGAGTCCAAAAATGCTCACAGAGGTAAACAGAGTTAAAGCGGGTCCGGAGGGGTTCGAACCCCCGGCCTATGGATTAAGAGTCCATCGCTCTACCTGGCTAAGCTACGGACCCACAGCACCGCAATAACATATCTGCATTTAACACTTTTGCGAATTCATAGTTCTTATACCGCAATAAACCTGTTAACCTGATGCTATTTGTAATTACATTAAATGTCAGGAGTTACCAAACCGAATAAATAATTGATTTTTTGGTCTATTTGATTTCTCATAAAGGTTTATATATATTCTTAAATTAACGTCCAAGCGAACCATACACTCTTGGCTCTGCATAATGCAACCAAAGTTGAATCACTATATTCTGGTGTTTTTCAGCAAGTGTAACGGTTAGGTGGTAAAATATGTCGACGCCGCATCATCCGAGAAGAGGCTCTATTGGATACTATCCAAGGAAAAGAGCCAAGAAAATGCAGGGCAGTATAAGAAGCTGGCCCGAGATCGAAGGTAATCCTAAACTGCAAGCATTTGCAGGTTACAAAGTGGGCATGACTCACATTGAGTTTACAGATTATCGTAAGAGCAGTGTAACTGCTGGAAAAAATATAGTTTCAGCGGTGACAGTTGTGGAGGTTCCTCCAATGACTGTAGCAGCAATAAGACTCTACGACGAGGATGAAACAGGTCTCGTAGTAGTCTATGAAAAATGGGCAGATAATCTGGAAAAGGAGGTTTATTATAGAATTACAACTCCAAAAGAAAAAACTGAGAAACCGCTTCCAGAAAGCTATTCGGAAGTTAGAGTTACAGTTCATACAAATCCGGATAAAATAACAGGTATCCCGACCAAGATTCCAGATCTTTTCGAAGTGAGGATTGGCGGTGGCACACTTGATGCAAGATTAAAGTTTGCGATGGAAAAACTAGGCAAACAGGTTACTTTTGAAGATTTTTCCAAACCAGGGAACTTTGTTGACGTAACAGCAGTTACAAAGGGAAAGGGTTTTACGGGACACGTTGAAAGATTTGGGGTAAAGTTACTCCCAAGAAAAAACAGAAAGCACAGGAGAATGATCGGTACACTTGGACCATGGCATCCTGATTGGGTTAGATTCACAGTTCCTCAGGCAGGTCAAATGGGATCACATCAGAGAACAGTTCCAAATATACGTGTATTAAAGCACGGTAAAACAGATGGAACAGATGACATTAATGTTAAAGGAGGATTTGTAGGATATGGAGAGGTTCGATCCGATTACATACTTCTTCATGGGTCTATACCGGGGCCATCAAAAAGACTGGTTAAACTTCGTGATCCATCAAGACAGAAATCCACCAATGTTGACAAACTCAATATAACATATATTTCAAAAGAATCGAAACAGGGTGATTAAAATAAAAACTTCAATATATACCATTAAAGGAGAACCAAAGGGAGAAATTGAACTTCCAACTATATTTGAATCTGAAATCAGGGATGATATACTTAAAAAGGCATTCAGGGCCTCTCAATTATCAGCTAGACAGCCATATGGTTCTTCACCATTAGCAGGTTCAAGAAGAGTCGGTCATACAACCGGACCAGGTCAGGGAGTTTCCAGAATGCCAAGAGTCAGTGGATCATCCAGAGGAGTATTACTTGGAAACACAGTAGGAGGAAGGAGCCCCCACTCACCAAGATCCAACAAAGTACTTTTTAAGAAAATTAATGCCAAGGAGAAAAAGATAGCTCTGTCTACAGCTATTGCAATGACTGCAAAGCAGGAACTTGTATCAGCAAGAGGTCATAAGTTTGACCAGGAATTGAAATTCCCGGTTGTAGTTGAGGACAAAATAGAAAACATTTCAAAAGCAAAGGAAGCTCTTGATTTCCTCGGCAATCTTGGAGTTGCAGAAGATGTTGAAAGGGCAAAGGAAGGAACAAAAATAAGAGCTGGGCGCGGTAAAATGAGAAACAGAAAATACAGAACCCCCAGAAGTATGCTGATAGTTTCAACGGAACCATCTAAACTCATTGCATTTAAATCAATACCGGGAGTAGAAGTTTGCGGAGCCAAGAACATGACTCTCAGAAAACTTGCCCCAGGAGGAGATGGCGGAAGGTTAGTTATTTATACAGAATCTTCAGTTAAACAGATAGGAGGGAATTAGATGAAATTCAATATCATATCTCCGGTAGCAACAGAAAAAACAATGCTCAAAGGAGAAAAGGAAAACAAGTTAACATTCATAGTAAGAAAAGGAGCAACCAAACAGGACATAGCAAAGGAAGTTGAAGAAAGATTTGGAGTGAAGGTTGTATCCATAAACTCACTTAACACAAAGAAGGGAAAGAAAGTCATAGTGAGATTAGCCAGTGAGTTCAGTGCAGATGAAATTGGAGGAAGAATAGGTATCTATTAGGGTGAAAATATGGGAAAACCAATCATACCGCAGAGAAGAGGAAAGGGAGGGCTTGTATATAGAAGTCCAAGTCACAGACATGTAACAGAGGTTAAGCTTCTTGGTACCGGTAAATACAAGGTAGTGGATTTGATTCATGCGCCTGGAAGATCAGGACCGCTGATGAAAGTTCTTTCAGATTCCAGAAAAGTGGAATATGAGATTGCGTTCAGAGGTGCATATGTTGGACAGGAATTAAATTCAGGTAAGCTTGACTCACCAAACGAAGGAGATACAACTTATTTAGGATTGATACCAGACGGTTCATTTATTCATAATATAGAATCAATGCCAGGAGACGGAGGTAAATTCTGCAGAACTGCCGGTTCTTCATCGCAGGTTATCAGTCATGGAGAAAATGTAAGCGTTAAATTACCTTCAGGAGCAATTAAAAACTTCAATCCTTCCTGCAGAGCTACAATAGGTATTGTTGCTGGTGCAGGAGCAAAGGATATTCCAATATTGAAAGCAGGAAGACAGAAACATTACCTGCAGAGCAGAGCGAAGAGACCAATATCTGTTAGAGGAGTAGCCATGAATGCAATAAATCACCCGCATGGAGGAGGAAACCATCAGCATATTGGTAGACCAAGCACAGTAGGAAGAGGCGCACCACCAGGCAGAAAGGTCGGAAGGCTTTCACCACAAAAGAGGAAGATTAAATGACGGTAAATAGACAGGCATCGGTAAAATCCATCAGGAGAAGATCAAGAAAATCTCAGAAAGTAACTCTAGGAAGAGCAAAGGAATTCAGGTATCGAAACTTCACCCTTGATGAGCTCAAAAAAATGGATAAGGATCAGTTAATGAAAATCCTTCCAGCAAGGGCAAGGAGATCCCTTAAAAGAGAGATGGGAATTGATCAGGTTAAATTATATGAAAATCTCATAGGACCAAAGAAACAGATCAAGACTCATGTTAGAGATATGGTTATTCTTCCAAGATATGTTGGAAAAATAATTGAACTGTACAATGGAAACTCATACGTCAAATTTGAAATAAGAGGAGAAATGATTGGGCATTATCTCGGTGAGTTTGCACTCACAAGAAAAGAGGTAAAGCACTCTGGACCAGGAGTAGGGGCAACAAGGTCTTCCAAGTTCATGCCGCTGAAGTGATGAATATGAAAGGATACTCAACAAATGAATTTCCGGAAAAACATGCCAGGGCATTAAGCAAAGACAACAATATTTCCTTCAAGGATTCGGTAAACATAGCCCACAATTTAAGAGGCCTTCCTTTGAAAAACGCAAAGGCTCTTCTCGAGGGCGTCATGGAAAAGAAAGTACCCATAAGATATTTCAGATATCTTGATTCCGTTTCTCATAAGAGAGGGGTTGGACCTGGTAGATATCCAGTAAAAGCAGCCTCTGAATTCCTTAAGGCTTTATCAAACGCTGAAGCAAACGCAGAATTTAAGGGGATGGATACCGACTCCTTGAAAGTAACACATATCGCAGCGAATAAGGGAAAAATGCTCAAAAGATTTACGCCAAAAGCCTATGGAAGAGCTGGTGCCAACAACAGGGATCTTGTCAACATAGAAATTATACTGGAGGAAATGGAACAATGAAGGAGAGAAAATTCGTAAGTGATGCAGTAAAGAGACTTCTTGTCAATGAATACATCAGAAAAGAGACTGATGCTGCTGGATTCGGAGGAATAGAGATGAAGAGAACTCCTCTTGGAACAAATATTACATTAATTGTAAATAAGCCCGGACTTGTCATAGGAAGACATGGATCAAAGGTTCAGCAGATAACAGAAACTCTTGAGAAGAAGTATGGCATTGAAAGCCCTCAAATAGAAGTTAAAGAGGTTCAGGATCCAGACTTAAACCCACAGGTCGTTTCAAAGAAGATTGCCCTTTCACTGGAAAAGGGATGGGCATACAGGAAAGCAGGAAACACAACACTAAGAAGAATCATTGACGCTGATGCAAGAGGTGTACTCATAAGAATTGGGGGAAAGATTTCAGGGGAGAGAGCAAGAGCCCAGAAATTCTTCTATGGATCAATAAAATACTCAGGAGAACCAGCCAGAAGCGGTATTCAGCATGGTTTTTCAACTGCAAAGATGAAGCAGGGTATAATTGGTGTTTCTGTTAAGATTCTGAATAAAAATTACAAATTACCAGATGATATAGAAATTGCAAGGGAAAGGATAATTAAAAGTGAGGTAAAAGTAGATGGCGCAACTGAAGTCGGAACAGATAAGAAAGATGAGTAAAGAAGAGAGAAACGAGCAACTTAAGCAGCTGCATGAAACTCTCCTGAGACAGAGGGCCAGTGTGGCTATGGGAGGAGCACCGTCAAATCCCGGTCTCATAAAGTCAGTAAGACAGCAGATTGCCCGAATCCTTACAATTAACAGGATGGAGGATATTAAAAAATGAAGGAAAAGAATTTTACTGGAATACCTAAAGAACTGCAACCATGGGAGGGATTTTCCCGAAACAATCAGGCCATAAAGATCAGTGTGGACAAGAGAAGATATGGAAAGAATGTAACAATAATCGAAGGCTTTGATCCAAAGAGTGAGGACATTGATGAAATCGCAAAGAAACTGAAGAGAAGGGTTGCATCAGGAGGAACAGTAAAAGAAGGAAAGATAATAGAGCTTCAGGGGGACCACAGAGAGCCGGTCAAGAAATTACTGGACGACATGGGGTTCAAGACAGAAGTGGTTTAATATGAAATTAGAGGACATCGCCGGGGACTTCATAGGAAAAGAAATAAGAATTGTGGAATCAAAGAATTCTCAGTTCGTTGGATTTGCAGGGAAAATTGTGGACGAAACAAAGAACACATTTTCAATTATGAAAGAGGCAAAGGTAAAGATGATCCCCAAGGAAGGTTCGAAGTTTCAGTTTGACGATAACAAAGAGAAATTTACGATAAATGGAGAATATATAAGAATAAGTCCGGAAAATAGAATTAAGGAAAGCAGAAGAATAATGCGATCAATAAACAGGAGCGAAAAAATATGGTAAGACAGATAGGATTAGATGTACCAGTTCCAAAGGGAGAATGCCAGGAAAAGAAATGTCCATTCCACTCGAATTTGAGTGTCAGAGGGCAGGTCATTGAGGGTGAGGTAGTTTCAACATCAATGATTGGCAGTGCAACAGTGGTAAAGTATGGAAAGAAATTATCGGGAAAGTTTGAAAGATGGATTAGAACCAAATCCATCTATCACGTTCATGTACCAGGATGCATGGAGATTAATGTTGGGGACAGGATTAAATTCTCTGAATGCAGGAAGCTGTCTAAAACAATTTCACATGTTGCAGTAGAGAGGTTGAATCAATGAGAGGAATTGCAGGCAGGCAAACCAGGGGTCTCCCTCTTGGAGCAAGAATGGTTTGTGCCGATAACAGTGGGGCAAAAATTATCAGTCTGGTAGATGTTAAGGCTTATCACGGAGTTGCAAGCAGGATACCTGCTGCTGGTGTGGGAGATTTATTCATAGCCAGCGTTAAGAAGGGCAGTCCGGAAATGAGGAGCAAGGTCGTATATGCTGTCGTTGTAAGACAGAGAAGACCATTCAGGAGAGCAGATGGAACAATGGTATCATTTGAAGAGAATGCTGCAGTTCTCGTAACTCCAGAAGGTGAAGTTAGAGGTTCTGAAATTAAGGGGCCGGTAGCAAGGGAAGCAGCAGAAAGATGGCCAAGAATTGCGGCTATTGCTTCAACAATTGTCTGAGGTTTTCATATGATTAAAAAAATTAATGTAAGTTTAAACAAAGACCTGAGGGAAAGATACGGTGTAAGAGCCTTTCCCATAACAAAAGGCGATTTAGTTAAAGTGAAATCAGGAAAAAGAAAGGGTGAAGGTGGAAAGGTTTCATTCGTAGATCACAGCGAAAAGGGAATTCAGGTAGAGGGTATAAACATAGCAAAGGCTGACGGAAAGGAAAAACAGTTTCTCATAAGGCCTGAAAAGCTTGTCATAACAAAGCTGGACATAACCGATGAGAGAAGACTTGAAAGGATCAAGGAAATTGCCACAATCAAACACAAGGATCTTTCCGCCATAGAAAAAGAAGCACTTGAACAGAAAAAAGAAGCTGAAGAACAGGAAAAAGCCGAATCAGAAACCATGCAGGAAGCAGAAGTGGTTGACGATAACGACTCAGTTTCCGAACCAGCTGGGGCAGAAGATTCAGAATTACCCAAAGATGATGAAATGGATTTAGAGGACGAAAAGGACGAAGAGGAAGATACCGAGGAAGAAAACGTGGAAGATGAGATAAGGAAGGAGGAAGATTCAAATGATAACCAAGAGTAAGAGACAAACCATCCCGAGAGTTATTATGATTCCCAGAAAAACATTCTTCTGGGGAGTTTCAGCAGTCCCGGGTGGACATAAAAAGGATGAGTCAATTCCTTTGCTCCATATATTAAGGGATTACCTGAAAGTTGGGGATAAGGAGAGAGAGATAACAAGGATTCTCAACGACGGGCAGGTTCTCGTAGATGGAAGGAGAATAAAGCAGAGAAGATATGCAGCCGGTTTTATGGATATTGTCAGCATACCTGCAACAAAGAAACAGTACAGAATTCTTTATGACAGGAGAGGTAAACTAAGACCTTTTGAAGAAAGCGAATCTTCTTCACAGATCAAGTTGAAAAAGGTAAAGGGAAAGTATACAATAAAAGGTGGAAAAACGCAGCTATTGCTCCACGACGGGCAGAATTTCATTACCACGGATGAGTCAATCAGACCCGGCGACGTTATTGCTGTTCACGTACCGGACAAAAAAATAGAATCAATTATAAAATTGCAACCTGGCGCAAAGGCATTCCTTACTGGTGGTTCACACGTTGGAACTCAAGCTGTAATAAAAAATATTGAGATTAGCAAATCATCAGGTTCAAACCTTATCCATATGGAGGAAGGATTTTCCACAATAAGTGATTATGTTTTCCCAATTTCAGGTGGCAAATTCAGTTATCAGGTACCGGAAAAAACAGGTGTTGATTAATGGCGTCAAAAGAAAATCCAATGAGAGAGGTTATGATAGAAAAAGTAGTCGTGAATATAGGAGTTGGGCAGGCAGGCGAGAGACTCAACAAAGCGATGAAAGTTATCGAGATGCTTACAAAGCATAAACCTGTTCTTACCACAGGCAAGAAAACAGTCAGGGAATTCAATCTCAGAAAAGGATTAACGATTGGAACAAAGGTTACCCTGAGAGGGGAAGACGCCTCAAATTTCCTTAGAGAAGCATTCTATGCAAATGATAACAAAATTCACTCCTATTCAATTGACAGACAGGGAAATGCATATTTTGGTATAAACGACTATACTGAATTCAAGGGAATGAAATATGACCCAGATATAGGCATATTTGGAATGGATATTGCAATAGTAATGAAGAGAAGAGGCGGTTACAGAGTTTCAAGAAGAAGGCTGTCCAATCAGCATCTAAAACCAGCACAGAGAGTTACAAAACCTGAAACACTCAGTTTTCTCAAGAACAATTTTAATGTGGATGAGGTGAACTGATGAGTCAGATTAAACTGCAGCCAAAGAAGAAATTTGGTAAAATTAACGGGTGCCTCAGGTGCGGAAGAAAGAGGGGTCTGGTAAGACGTTACGGTATAAGATTATGCAGACAGTGCTTCAGAGAACATGCTCCGGAAATAGGTTTCAGGAAATACAGTTGAGGTGAAAAAATGAGACATGATCCTTTAAATGATATTATAAATACAATAAAGAACGCATCCAGAAAGGGAATGAATGAGATTGAAATAGGGCCCGCCGGAAGATTAACAGGCAGTGTGCTTAAAGTAATGCAGGAACACAACTACCTCAAAAGTTTTGAGGTTATTGAAAACAATATGGGTGGCAAATTCAAAATAACACTGAACACCACAATTAATAATTGTGGAAGCATAAAGCCCAGATACGCAGTTAAGAATATCAACCTGGACAAGTTTGAATCAAGGTATCTTCCTGCACAGGACTTTGGTATACTCATAATGACCACAACCAAGGGAGTTATGAGCCATGTCAAGGCAAGAAAAGAGGGCATAGGAGGCAAACTCTTAGCTTACATATACTAGGTGATAAAGTTGATAGAATGGAAAAATGTTCATACAGTAGAAATACCAAAGGGAATAAAGGTAAGCGAAAGCTCTGGCCACATTACCGTTGAAGGTAAACTGGGAAAGGTGTCAAGGACATTCAGAGACAATTACGTCAAAATAGAATATGATGGAAAATCAGTAAAAGTATCTATTACCAAGGATAACAAATACACAAAGGGAATAAGCGGAACATGGGCGTCTGAGATCAGGAAAGCCATTACAGGTGTTCAGGAAGGCTACCAGTCCACAATGAAGATAGATTACACTCACTTCCCCACAAGGGTATCTGTGAGAGGAAATCTGGTTGTCATAGAGAATTTCCTTGGGGAAAGGAGTCAGAGGACTGCTGAAATTATAGGTCAAACAAAGGTTGCAGTAAAGGGAGATAAAGTAACAATTAATGGTGTTGACAAAAAAGACATAGGTGAAACTGCTGCAAATATAGAGAGAGCTACCAAGATAAGGGGCTTTGATCCAAGGGTATTCCAGGATGGAATATATCCAATAGAAAACGAGGTCGGTGAGTGATGTCAGATGTAAAGCCATCCTTGACAAAGGAAGAGAAAAAATTATTAAAATACAAACTGGAAAGAGCAAGAAAGAGAACCCCGTTCAGAAGACAGGAGTGGTTCAGATACAAGAAACTGGGCGAAGCCTGGAGAAAACCCTGGGGAAAACATTCAAAGCTCAGAGAACATCTGGATTGGAGAGCACCCAGAGTTGATGCCGGGTACAGAGGTCCAAGAGCAGTAAGGGGATTACATCCATCCGGATTCAGAGAGGTCATGGTCTATAATCTGAATGACATTCAGAAGATAGATCCAACAAAGGAAGCAGCCAGAATTTCATCAAAAGTAGGCAGAAGGAAGCGCGAAATTATAGAGGAGAAGGCGAAGGAGTTAAAGGTAAGAGTACTTAATCCAAGGGTAGAATAAAATGAGAATGGAGACAGCGAAGAGAATAGCAGCAGATGAATTTAAATCCGGCGTTAGCAGAGTCTGGGTAGATACAAACAGCGTATCCGAAGTGCTTGAATGCGCAACCAGAGATGATATTAGGCAATTAATCAGAAGGAATGTGATCCAGCTTAAGCAGAAAAAGGGAAATTCCAACTGGAGATTAAAGAAGAGGATCGCCCAGATATCAAAAGAAAGAAGGAGAGGACCAGGATCCATAAGAGGAACAAAATATGCCAGATTTCCAAGAAAGGCAAGATGGATTAAAACAATCAGACCTCTTAGAGATGAACTGAGAACTTTAAAAACTTCCGGAAGAATTGATCCAAAAGTATACAGGAAATACTACAGGGTCATAAAGGGAGGAAGCGTAAGATCCAGAGCTCAGTTGAGAACACAGTTGAAAGCAGCTGGAGTATTGGGTGATGAAAATTGAAAACTCCAAAAAATTTGAAGAGAAAGAGGGAAGGAATTACAGATTACAGAAACAGACTCGCCCTCCTGAGATCAGGAAAGGCTAGGTTTGTTGTAAGACCGTCAAAAAAAGGTTTTACTGCTCAAATAGTGCAATATGACCCATCTGGAGATAAGGTCATTTGCACAGTTACAGAAAAAACACTTGCAAAACTGAAAATATACAAAGAATCAAACAACACACCTGCGTCATATCTCATAGGATATATATCAGGTCTCAAGGCGCAGAAGTTAGGTGTAGAGGAAGCCATAATGGATATAGGCAGATATAAGATAACAAAAGGTGGACGGATTTCAGCAGCACTAAAGGGCCTTGTTGACTCCGGAATAGAGATTCCACACGATAAGAAAATATTCCCTGACAATTCCAGAATAGGGGGAAAACATCTGAAAGATGGTATAGATATGAAGGCGGTATTGAAAGAAATACCGGAAAAAATAGGTGCATAAAATGGCAGAAGAGACATGGGTTCCGAAGACGGAACTGGGAAAGAAAGTTGCGTCCGGCCAGATAAAATCAATGTCTGAAGCCCTCAGGAGCAAGTTACCCCTGAGAGAATATCAGATCGTGGACTATCTGATGCCGGATATCAAGGATGAGGTAATATATATAGAGAGAGCTCAGAGGATGACTGACTCCGGCAGAAGAATGAACTATTCAATAACATCAATTGTGGGAAACGAGGATGGTTTTGTCGGTCTGGGTAGAGGTAAAGCAAAGGAAGCTGCACCTGCAATAAGGAAATCCATAAATGATGCAAAGCTTCATCTTATTGAGATAAAGAGAGGATGCGGATCATGGGAATGCGGTTGCGGTCGTGCACACACTCTGCCATTCGTTGTAGAGGGAAAATCAGGATCTGTATCAGTCACATTAAAACCAGCCCCTCAGGGTGTTGGAAGAGCAGTAGGAGACGTTGCCAAAACAATTCTCAAAATGGCAGGTATAGAGGATTCCTGGGGATTTGCAAAGGGTCACACAAAAACAACGGTAAACTATGCATCAGCCACTTTCCTTGCTCTCATGGAAACAGTTAAAGTAAAAATAAACCCGGCAATCAATCTTAGTACGCCTATATATGTTGGGAGTGTTGCAAATGCTGGCAGTCATTAGAATCCGAGGGAGAACTGGAATCCGATACGATATGGATCAGACAACCAAGCTCCTTAATTTAACCAGAATTAACCATATGGTCATTATCCCGTCAAACGAAACATACAAAGGTATGCTTCAGAAAGTCAAGGATTATGTTACATGGGGAGAAATTGAAAAAGATACACTTGCACTTCTTCTAAAGCACAGGTCTCAATTCAAGGGAAGAAAGCATTACACAGAAGAGGAACTCAAGGAGAAGACAGGCTTCACATCATATGATGAAATGGCTGAAGCATTGATATCAGGCAAGGTTATTTACAAAAACATAGAGGGAATAGTTCCAATATTCAGATTGCACCCACCACGTGGCGGCCTTGAATATGTGAGAAAACCATACGGCCAGGGCGGTACAGGTGGTTACAGAGCATCTGAGATTAATAAATTAATCAAAAGAATGATAGTTCCGGGGGCGGATTTAAACGGTAAGAACAAGAACTAAAAAATTCAGAGGTTCCCACTATGGAAGGGGAATGAAAGCAGGAAGAGGAAAAGGTAAACGGGGAGGTTCAGGAAACGCTGGACTCCACAAACATAAATGGAACTGGGTTCTCAAATATGACAGAAACCACTTTGGACCAATTGGATTCACCAGCCATACACAAAGAAGACCCGATATACCAATAAGTCTCCGTGATTTAAGCACACAATATGAAAATCTGGTTACAAAAGGTTTCGTGACAAATGAAGGAAAATCACCCACAATCAACCTTACAAATGCCGGTTACACAAAACTTATTGGAACAGGTGAATTCAACATACCATCTACTATAATAGTGAAGAAGGCAACCGAAAAGAGCATAAACAAGCTTAATGCTTTGGGTATTACGGTAGAAATAGATGAGCAAGGTAATACAGAGGAATAAGCGTACAATCGTACCAGTAATTGTGGTCTTTGCACTGACCATGGTTATGTTCTGGTATTTTGGTGATCTGTCACCGTTAAGCTTACTCATAACAGGCTTGATACTGTTTCCAGTATTCGGGATGCTTTATCTCGTGGTCAGTTATGCAGGTCCGAAGAAGAGCAAACTTTACGGCCTGGAAAATCTTGCCGCTAAACTGCCTGCTGTAAAGAAAGCCAAGGGGCATGTTCAATTTAAGCACAAGCTCATTTGGACCCTATTAATCGTAATCCTGTATTTCGTTCTTACAAACATCTATATATACGGTTTAAACCAGTCACAGACAATTGATGTTTTTGCATCGTTCAGGGCTATATTTGCTGGAGCCCAGGGTTCATTAATGGATCTTGGAATCGGTCCTATCGTGACGGCATCCATAGTAATGCAGCTTTTTGCCGGTGCTAAGATTTTTAACCTTGATCTTACGAATTCCGATGATAAGGCACTATACCAGGGAGTACAAAAAATCCTTGTAATAGTAATGATATTTGTTGAAGCCATTCCACAGGCATTCGGTTATCTTGTTCCAGACGCAGCTCTTGTTACATCAATGAACGCGTTCGCCCCGGGATATGGAGATTTCCTGTCCAAGGCAATTATCATCATCCAGCTGTTCTTTGGTTCGTATCTGGTATTCTTAATGGATGAGGTTGTATCAAAATATGGGATTGGTTCAGGAATTTCGCTGTTCATTGCAGCAGGCGTATCACAGCAGTTAATTACGGGAACATTCAACTGGAATCCTGCAAACCCCGGTCCACTTTCTCTTATTAATCCGCCAGCGGGAACACTCCCACATATTTTCTATGTTGCCATATACGGCACAGCATCGTTCATGCAAGGACAGGGATTAGGTGCACTGTTCTTAGGAAGCCCAAATCCTGTAATCGCACTTATTGGAACATTAATCATATTCTTCCTTGTTGCATTCTTCCAGAGCAGCAAAGTGGAGTTGCCAATATCACATGAACGGGTTAGAGGTGCCAGAGGAAAATATCCTCTACAGTTGCTGTATGCTTCTAACATACCGGTCATATTAGCTACGGCTCTCCTTGCTAACGTGTCTATGTGGACTTTGCTATTCTGGAGTAGTCCGGTATTGAGTCATATACCGTTACTGGGGCATAATCCATTGCTGGGTTCTTATCTGACATCTGCACAGGCAACTGCCTCAGGTGTCTCCTACACAACGCCAACCGGAGGATTGGCATATTATCTGTTCACGCCGAATGGACTGACTGACTGGCTCATGCCAATGGTATCACCTGCGCAATATCAGTCGCAGGTTCTGTTCAATCATGCAGCATGGGAGGAAGGAATCCACGTGATCGTATTTCTTGGATTCATGATCATTGCAAGTACAATCTTCGCCAAGTTCTGGATTGAAACCACAAACATGGGTGCAGGATCTGTAGCCAAACAAATTATGGCCCAGGGGATGCAGATTCCAGGTTTCAGGAGAGATCCAAAGGTTCTGGAAAAGGTGCTTCAGAAATATATCCCTGTCATAACAATATTCAGCGGAGCAATTGTGGGTCTGCTTGCCGCAGGTGCTGATCTCATAGGAACTGTGGGTCAAACCAGCGGTACAGGTCTTCTGTTAGCCGTAGGTATCGTGATTCAGACATATGAGGCCATAGGTCGAGAGCAAATTATGGAAATGCATCCAATAATCAGGCAGTTCTTTGCAGGGGCATAAAAATGAGGGTAGTTATATCCGGAGTTGCAGGAGTTGGTAAATCCACCATACTGGAACTGGTTGAAAAAGGTACCAACTATGATGTAATCAACTATGGTACATTAATGTATGAAATGGCAAAGGAAATCGGTCTCATAGCGCATCGCGACGAACTTAGGAAACTCAACGTGGACACACAGATAAATCTTCAAAAGAAAGCGTCCAGCGCCATAGGACAGATGGACGATGTCATTGTTGATACACACATGGCAATCAAGTCGCCCAAGGGATACATTCCCGGACTACCGGAATGGGTTCTTCGGGAATTAAAGATATCTTCTTATTTCATAATAGAATCAGACTACAGGGAAATCAAAAAAAGGAGGACCGCAGACACAACAAGATTCAGGGACGATGACTCCGAAGAGGACATCAAGATTCATCAGGAATTGAACAGGTATTTCGCGGCTGTATATGCAGTATATACTGCGGCAACTGTCAATTTCGTGAACAATGTTCAGGGAGCACCCGAAGTTGCTGCTAATGAAATAATAAGGAAACTGATGTAAAATGACAGATGATTTACAGGTGCAAAGACAGAAGGAGATGATGAAATCTCTTACGCAGACTCAAATGCTGTATTTTGGAATCTTTATATTCAGTATGGTTGTCATATACCTTGCTCCTCTGAGGGAAGCCATAGGTTCTGCACTTGGCACTGTGCTTGATCCAAGCATCGGCTTTAACTTCGATTTTCCAGTTATCACACTTGTGCTGGCAGGTATTATTATTGGTGTGGTTACAGCAGTCCCAAGATATATCTTCACTGACTGGCTTAAGATGGGAAAAGCACAGGCAAGAACAAGAGCATTTTCAGAGGCACTGAGAAAAGCATATCGTGAAAACGATCAGGATAAAGTGAAAAAGCTGCAGAAGCTCAGAACAGAAATGACAATGGAACAACAGGTTGTCCAGATGAACAACACTAAGCCACTGATGTTTCTATCATTCTTTACAATTCTAATTTTTGTTTGGCTTTTCGTATTTGTTTACGCAATGAATTATGCATACATTTCCACTCCATGGAATCCAACTGTACCATTGCTTGGTTCTTTCCTTGGTCCAATGCCGTATTGGGTTTTCTTATATTTCGTTTCAAACCTGGTAATTGGTTATTTCATAACGATGCTGATTAAATTTATCGATTTCACATACAAGGCTAGAGAAATAGAGACAAAGGAATTGCAAGGCTTTTAATGAGAATTACAATTAGTGGAACCATCGGGAGCGGAAAATCTACCGTAGCAGAATTATTGGGGAACCTTACAGGATTTAAGGTATATTCCGGGGGATATTTCTTCCGGAAGGCCGCACAGGATCATGGAATGACAGTTGAGGAATTCAACCGGTTCCTGGAAAATGATCCTGAATATGATCAGCAGTTGAATGATCAGATTGAATCTTTTATCAGGGATAATGACAATATCATAGTGGAATCAAGATTAACAGGCTGGCTGTCATACAGAGCCAACATCCCTGCATTCCGGGTATTTCTGGATGCAGATATTGATGAGAGGGTCAGAAGAGTTAAGAAACGGGATACTCCAAGTGAAACAAGGAAACTTCTCATTGAAAGGGAGGAATCCGAGATAAAGAGGTTCCGGGATTTCTTTAATATTGATTTTACCGATAAGAGAATATATGATCTTGTTATGGATACGGATAACATAACTGCACAGGAGGCAGCAAGGAGAATTTATGACATGGTCATTTCCAATGGATGAAGACGGTGGTTTTATTGTTATTGATAAACCAAAAGGGCCCACAAGCCATCAGATAGATTACTGGGTAAGAGAAATTACGGGTATTGCAAAGGTTGGCCATGTGGGAACACTGGATCCACAGGCAACGGGGGTTCTGGCGATGGCTCTGGGCAAGGCAACAAGACTCATTGACATAGCGCACGAACAGCCAAAGGAATATGTTGGCATTATGAAGTTGCATGGGGACGTTGAAAGAACAAGACTTGAAGAGGTTCTCAGGGAATTTACCGGTGAGGTTATTCAATTACCACCCATGCGTTCTGCAGTTGCCAGAAGATTGCGAACAAGAAAGATATATGAACTGGAACTCCTTGAAATTAAGGAGAGAGATGTTCTTTTCAGGGTAAAATGCGAATCTGGAACTTATATCAGAACACTCTGCGTGGACATAGGTTATGTCCTGGGTACAGGCGCAAACATGACTGAGCTTCGCAGAACAAAAACAGGTGTTTTTTTCGAAGATCAGACGGTAACGCTTCAGGATCTTTCCGATGCAGTCGAATTGTCCAGAACTGGAAAACCCAATCTGTTAAAGGCCATGTTCCATGACCCAACATTCTTATTCAAGGAGAAAGCCAAAATAGTTGTCAAGGACAGCACAATACACAATATATCAAAGGGTTCTGATCTCTATCCTGGTGGAATCCGGAAGATTATAGGGGAGCCAATGAAGGGTGACCGGGTTATGGTTTCTTCCGAATCAGGGAAATTTCTTGGCACGGGAATAATGCTCGCAAATTTCATGGATATCACAGATTTGAAGGTTGTTGATTTTGACAGGATAATGGTAGATCCGGTAGAGGGAAATGTAAATAAAATAGAGGAAAAGCCCAAAGTGAATTCAGCCGATAAATTACATATTCATACTTTTGATAAAACTATCAATATTCCTAAAATCAGAGGAAATGAATCAGAAGTGAAACTCCGAACGGACAGACCTTCAGATTACAGAAAGAATATTGAAGCAGCACCAGGGAAGAAATCCTTTGTAAAAGGCAAGGAAAATTCTTTCAGAGATAAGGGTAAGGAGAGAAGGCCAGGATCAGAAGAAAAGGCCAAGAGATTTGGAAGAGATAGAACTTCGGAATCATTCAAACCACAATTTAAAAGGAGAGAAGAGAGGCCTTTTGAAAAAAACAATTTCGTTTCCAAAGATAAGGGTAAAGGAGAACAAAAAAATTACAGGTTTAGCGGTGAAAGAAAAGAAAATTTCACTGGAAAGGAAAAAGAAAATGTAAGAACATTCCCATCTGAGCCATTTCCAAGAAGAACTCAGGAACAGGAAAAGGATCCGCGTTTTGACAGAAATAAAGGTTTTGATAAAAAGAAGAGCGGACAGAGAAATGACCGGCCACCATGGCAAAGAGACAGGGAAGGGGGAAGAGTAAAGCAGGAATCCTTCAATAAGGGTAACTATAACAGGGGTCAGGGCAGCAGGAACTTTGATCGGAGAGAAACCAATCAGGGATCAGGAAGTTCAAGATCAGGTTATGGCAACAGAGACCGCAGACCCTCTTATCGTTCAGGAGATGAGAAGGACAGGCAATATAGAGACAGAGCGAATAAGTCAGGATCACCCGGTTCATACGGTTCAAAGGGACCAGGACGGAAGGGAAAGAAGAATGAGTCAAGATAAGTATGAAACCAAATGGTTTGGCATTTCGGATAAGGACAAAAATATCAGATATTTTAAAAATATTGAAACAGAATATGTAGATATATTTCAAAAGCTCAGGAAGGGTATAATTCCTGAGACAGGCAACGCAGGAAACAAACCTGACCTCAGGAAGGCAATGATTGAATTTGGCAAAGTCAGGTTGAAGGAAGAGCTTGGAGAGGATCGATTCGTGGTGAAGCTTGTTCAGGCTTTGAACTCAATTGACGAGATCATTAATCTATACTATGAAAGAGCTTCAGGCTTTGCAATTTTCACAAAGGATTTTCATAATGTCGGAACAATGAATGAGTTATTTAACGACATTGCTGAAGGTGATTCAAAGTTTAACCCTGTGGCAATGCATCTCATTGGAGACGAGGGCAAAAGGCTCATAGATACAAAGAAAGAATTAGAAAAACTTCTTAACGATTCAATATCCCGCATTATGCCAAACACCACAAGACTCATAGGGCCAAACCTTGCCTCTGAGCTCCTGGCCAGAGCTGGAAGTCTTCAAAAACTTGCACTTTCATCTGCGTCAGCAATTCAACTTACAGGGGCTGAAAGAGCACTCTTCCAGCATCTTTCAAAGGGAACAGATCCACCAAAACATGGAGTTATATATAAGCACAGTCTGGTTGCGGGCGCACCGGATGGGAGAACAGGAAAAAGAGCAAGGCGGCTTGCCTGTAAGATATGCATTACTGCAAGGGCCGATTTGCGTGGCACCAGCTTATCCGATGAGATCATTAACGGTTATATAGAAAATATTCAGAAACAGTGAATTTTATATATATTACACCAAATTAGATTTATAAAGGACAGTTTAAAATTCTAATTTATTAAGTGAAAATCTGCTAACATTAGAATTAAACCTTTAGATATTATGATAAAGACTAATCCGATCCTGCTTCAAAGTTGATATCTTGTAAGAAACCCATATTTGAAAAATAAAAATGAGTCGGGATGTAGCATTAATTACGTTAAAATTAAACCTGTATGGAGATACTTCTTTCCAGCTTTATTTCTCTTATTAATTTCTGAAGCAGTTCTGATATGAACTTTATAGCCATTTCATCGGTGAGGTGTCCATTTTCATCAAACTTTTTAGATGCAAAATTGATGAATACTTCAGGCCTGTTTATAAGCCGTGCATCAAGTGCAGTTAAAACCTGTCTCAAATGATACTGTGCCCTGGATCCTCCAAGCATTCCCATTGAAGCACTCATTATTACTCCATGTTTTCCTGCGAAAGGGTTTTGGTCAGCCGGTTTCGAAATTGAGTCTATGGCGTTCTTTAAAAACCCCGGGATCGAATAGTTGTATTCAGGTGTCGCAATAATAAAACCATCAGAATATTTTATAGATTCCTTAAAATTGACTATACTGGAATTTTTATCATTCTCTGCATCCTCATTGTATAAAGGAATACCTGTTATATCAACTATATCCAACATTGAATTCTCCGGCATTAGACGCTGCACCTCTTTTAAAAGCATCATATTGTATGAACCTTTCCTTAAACTTCCTCCAAATCCAACAATCTTAATTTCTTCTGTATTTTCAGGCATTTATAGTAATTTTAACTTATTATTTAATAATCTTGTAGTCAATCCAGTTCTGACGAGAGTTCATAAAGGTAATAGAACCTGACTGATCAGGAAATGTTTTTGATACTTGAATAAAGGTAAACATCACATCGACGAATATAATTTTCCTTGCCTGGCCGTGTATACTACTTTAGAAAAGCATTGATCAAGCCTCTATCAAATATTAAATAAAAAATGAAGATAAAGGCTGGAATTCCTAATATTTGATAATAAATTGCAACATAATATAACCAACCAGAAACAAAATAAGAAGATGCACTGGCAATAAAGAGAACTGCTATTCCCATGGATTCAATTCTTAATCTGTAAGCGGATAGTTTGAAATCCTCGCCTTTCTTATTCAAAACAATAGTGAGGAATATAATAATAGACAGTAAAAGAACAGAATCTATCTGCAGTAAGGCATTTTGAAGGCTTTGTGAATAATTTGAATCCATAATATTCTTATTGTAAATTATGGAAAGGATAAACCAGATAAGAAGAAAAATACCGCCGATGATTGCTGAAAAGCGTTTTTTAATCACCATATTATTAGACATAGGTTTTAAAGCGCAGACAAATAAAAATATCCATAACCTTCACAGTAATGCCTTTTTTACTGGAATTACGGTGTAAAACAGTTTCCAATGTTTATATTGATCCAAAATTTATGAACACATACTCATTCCGGTATCTCGAATAATGGATTCAATTTTATATCATTGATATGTTATGCTTATGTCCTTTCTTTGAAAGTTTAAATGCTTAATGAGGCTGTTTTAGAAAATAGATTAATGATTTATATTTCTGCGTCATTGACAAATGATGATATATTTAGTTACCGCATCAAAAAAACTGAAAGTGGAGGGTCAACCCATTCGAGTAGACCTAGCTTGGGACCTTTTCCTCCCTGACTCAAACGGCGATTTGCCTGAGGAAAAGCTTCAGGATATTGAAATGATTAAGAACTGGATATGGCGTCAGCTAGGAAAAAAGCTGGGTCATTTTAAGAATAGTATGAGCGACCCGGTCACGGTTTTATTGCCTGAATTGACCAAAGCAGGATTAGATTTTGTTGTTCGTACCTGTTCTTTCTGGTCAGATGAAATTTATTTTCTATCCGAATCTAAAGGAGCTGTAAGAAATAACCTCTGGACTGCACCCGTTGTGAATGTCTTTAACGTTCCGGGAAATATTGAGTCTTTATCAAAACTCACATCAGTGAAGCACAGGGAATTACACTCAATGTTGTCTCCAATACTTGGCTCCGGCAGGTCCAATATCAGGACATATGTTATATCACCTGGAGATACATTTGCAAGATACCACAGTCATACAGCCAGGGAAGAATTTTACCTGATTTTGGAAGGAAGAGGCAGCGTAAGAATTGGTGCACATAAGGTGGAAGTCAGTAGGGGGGATCTCATTTCAAAACCTACTGGTCCTGACATTGCCACTCAATTTCTTGCAGATCTAGGAGAAGATCTTAGAGTCCTTGATGTAGAGGTGTGGCCGGACATGGACAAGAGATCGAAGGATCTGGTCCATTATCCTGATCATGGGGAGCTTGATCTTTTTGGTGAGGGGTGGAATCTAATGATTCCTGATGAAGCCATGCATGGCGTTGAAGATAGTATGAAGAACTACGAAACTGGATATGTCAGACTAATTGATGGATCATGGAAACCTAAGGAAGTACCTGGCTTTCATAAAAGAGAAAAGGAACCAATTAAAAGAAAAAGAGGGAAATAAGCAAAATTTGCGCACTAAGGGTTTGGTGGAAATTCATTCTTTGGAATATCTGATAGAATTAGAATACACCCTGGCTAAAAATAATAAGTATGGAAGATGGTCTGGAATTGAGATCTGCGAAGGTAAGGCAGCATGAACACACTGAGATAAAGCAGTATTAAAATTGTCATGACAGCAATAGTTGAAAAGTTTAAATTGTTAAAAAGAGGAGAAAAACTAAGGATCTGGTACGGGGAATTTTTTACAAACCCAAGGAACATTAGCCAATTGACGTCAATTCAAATAGTTCATAAAATTTTCCCGAATTGAGAATTTCTGAATTTGTCAGGAATTTCCCATGCAATTTCAAAAAATCTCTTAACCCACAGTCACATATAAATGCTATTTCCATAACTCTTCCATAAATTCAGAAAACTCCTTGATATGTGTTTCACACATTTAACTCATGGTTGATTGACTATCATGCTCAATTTTAGCAATGAAAGTAATTAAAGTAATAGTATGAATTACTCTGAGCTATATTTCTTATGTCATTCGTGGAATATTACCTATCTCCTGTTGTATCATTAATTATTTTTGTTTAAATCACTAAAAATGGAACTTTTATTGAGGCAAACGCCGCCAAATGAAATAGTTGATTGCATGCATCTGTTACCTGTTTTAATGGTATTTGTCCAATCGGCGAAAGCTAATAAAAAGAATTTTCCCTTTATGCACTAGACAATTCGCAAATCCATTCGAGTCTATTTTGCCTTTCACATTAACTTTGGATTTAACAATTATTTCATTATCTTAACGTTAGTGCTTCTCAGGTATGCAAAAGCTTTGTCCTGAGTAATTAAGACCTCATCGTTGGCTACGCATATTCCAAATATCATGAGATCACTAACGCTCATCATCTTCCCAATCGACCTTAATTCATGATAAGCATTTGCAGCTTCCCTTTCAGAAAGTTCGTTAGACTGATATACTCGAAGATTTTGTATGACGTCTTCCATAATTTTTCTGCTAGCGTTCTTTAATAATTCATACACATTAACAAACGTAGTGGAGAGTTCATCTTTTCTATAACTGTTAATTTCTCTTACCACATCTTCCTTTCCTATTAAGTAGTCTATAATCACATTTGTATCCAGTACCACCAAAAGATCACATATTTTCAACGTTTCTTTCCCTGTCCTCTTCAATTTGCAACTTAAATTTCTCCAATTCGCTTGCCTGAGCCTTCAGAGTACCGGCAAATTTATTAAAATCATGTGTGCCCATGGATTGTTTTACCAATTTCAACACGACGTCTGAAAACGACATGTCTTTCCCTTTGATTTTTTTCAGTGCTTCATATGCTTCGTTGGATAGAGTTACAGGTTTTGTCATGATGTATATACATATGCTATACGTATAAAACTTTATTCGATAGAGAAAGAAATCGTTTAATCCTTTGCATTAAGTACCTCTTCATTTTTCATCACTATCATGTTGTTTCTTAGAAACAATGAATTTATTGGGATAGTGCATAGAATTTTGCGTAAATATAAACCATGGATGGGAAATTCACACAAAGGAAAAGAATACCTCCTTGAAGGCAAACAAGGGCTATAATACACAAGGTAGGATTTTCCTGCAATATGCATTAGTTTTACACACAGCGAGGAGAATAAGAACATCTGTTTGGGTTTAGAGGTTCAGATGTGTTATACGATGGATAAATCATACACCGATTCCCAAGGTTTCAAAATTCTATTCTAAAATTGACCATGAATAAAATGCATTACAGATATGCATAATCAGAATAATCTTTTCACTTAATTATGCACGGTTGTGAAGAAATTATTCTCTTATTTTTATTCACTTATTATTCTATTCTAAATATTGATCCATTGTCAATAAATTAGCGTTTAAAGAAACTCTAAAATGAACATTTTTTTAACATAAGGAAACAAAATTAACATAGTTTATAGTGGGTCTGCCCGGATTTGGACCGGAGTTTCCAGCTCCCGAAGCTGGAAGGATACCAGGCTACCCCACAGACCCTTAATGGGCTAAATCTTAAACATATTTAGACTTTGCATCCTTTTGACCGTAATCTGTTAGAATTTACAATTTAACGGGAGAAATGAAAATAAGATCAAATCGGAGTGAAAAGGTATTTATGGGTTAACACAGATTATAAGCTTATGGCGGAACCCAACTTTCCTGAATCAGATAAAACAGAAACTATGATATCTAAATTCAGTAAAGTTAGAAAAACCACGGAAGATCTTGCAAGGCCACTTGAAATTGAAGATTATGTGATTCAGGCAATAGACGATGCAAGTCCTGTGAAATGGCATCTAGGGCACACCTCCTGGTTTTTTGACAAGTTCATTGTTAGAAAATATATGAAAGGAAAGTCTTCTACATCCAATGGAATTGACTTCATATTTAATTCATATTATGAAACCCTTGGAAAGTACCTGTCAAAGAATATGAGAGGGACCATGTCAAGACCTCTGGTAAGCGAAACTTATGAATACAGAACCATGGTGACCAATGCCATTTCTGAATTGCTTAAATCAGGCACTGGAAAAGATTCCGAGTTTCTAAAACTGGTTGAACTTGGCATAAATCACGAACAGCAGCATCAGGAACTTCTTTTGATGGATATAAAGGTAGCTTCATTTCACAATGGCGGAAAGATAAAATATCCAGCAAAAAAGAATAAACCTTCAAAGAGAGGTTCGCAGGAGTGGATTCAATACAAAGGCGGCCCAAAAGAAATTGGCTATTCCGGTAATGATTTCTCCTTTGATAATGAGACACCAGAACACAAGGTGTATCTCGACGACTTTCAGCTTCAGAAATTTCCTGTATCAAACGGTGAATTCATGGAATTCATTGAGGATGGTGGCTATAAAAAACCGGAGCTATGGCTTGCAGCAGGCTGGGATTTTATCCAGAAAGAAAACATTTCCATGCCATTATACTGGTCAAATTCAGAAGACGGATATAAAATATTCAAGCTGTCAGGATATGAGGAAATTGACAAAGACGAGCCGGTATCTCATGTTTCCTATTTTGAAGCCGACGCCTTTGCAAAATGGAAAGGTGCAAGATTACCAAGAGAAGAGGAACTGGAAGTGGCAGGACTTGACATGAAAATTGACGAATCCCAGAATTTTATGGAGAAATTTTATCTGTCTCCAATATCACAGGATAGCAAATCCAATCACATTGAGAAGTTGTTTGGTGATGTATGGGAATGGACTTCAAGTGCGTATCTTCCTTATCCCGGTGGTAAGCCACTGGAAGGGAACCTTGGTGAATATAATTTCAAGTTCATGTCCGGACAATTTGTCCTGAGGGGAGGTTCCTGCATCACACCATGGAATCATTTCAGGAATACATACAGAAATTTCTATCATCCGGAGAAGAGATGGCAGATGTCCGGAATCCGCCTGGCGAGGGATTAAATTGACAGAGGAATTGGGAAGACTTAAATTTTATGAATACAAAAAGGTTGAGGAAAATTTGAAACCAGAGCTGCTAAGTGGTTTGCGTGAATCGCCAAAACACATTTCTCCAAAGTTTTTTTATGATAAAACCGGTTCTCAGCTATTTGACCAGATAACAAATCTTGAGGAATATTATCCAACGGAGAAGGAGATATCAATACTCAGGGATCACATAAATGAAATTTGCAGCATGATAGGTGAAAATTCTGCCCTCATAGAATATGGAGGTGCGAATCTTAGAAAAATAAGCATTATTCTGGATCACTGCAAAGGTATAGCATATTATATTCCAATAGATATTTCAACAATTTATATGCAGTCATCCGTAAACCGGCTCCTGAACCAGTATGAGGACCTTTCAATAATGGCCATCTCTGCTGATTTCACCAAACCGATCAGAATTCCTGACATTGAAAAATTTAGCCGAAGAACGATACTATTCCTGGGATCATCCATAGGCAATTTCGAACCTGATGAACTTTTACATTTTCTGATGAATGCCAATGAGACCATTGAAGAGGGTGATTGTCTTATCATAGGGGCGGACCTGAGAAAGGATTCAGAAATTCTTAACAGGGCGTATAATGACAGCAGGGGTGTGACTGCAGCTTTCAATCTCAATCTCATTACAAGAATCAACAGAGAGTTTGGTTCAGGACTCTCTCCTGAACTGTTTCAGCATTTTGCATCCTATAACGGTGAAAAAGGCAGAATAGAGATGTACCTGAAGGTTCTGGATAACTTTGAAATGAACATTGGCGGAGAGGAAATAGTATTCAGAAAGAATGAACTTATACATACCGAAAATTCTTACAAATTCACAATAGAGGGATTTTCAGATATTGTGGAAAAGGCAGGTTTCAAGGTTGGAAAGGTCTGGACAGATGAGGAAAATTATTATTCAGTTTTTATCATAGTTAAATGAGTTTATCTTCAGCCTGACACTGAAGGCTGCAACGTTATTAATCTCATTCGACTTACTAATATGTATGAGAGAAGGTGAATGACATGAATATTGAAGAAAAGATGAAAAATATAATTGTCGCTGTTGATTTTTCTGAGGAATCTGAAAGGGCTGTTGAATTTGCAATGGCTCTTATTGACAGGAATCTTGATACGACAATTCACCTTATACACGTTGTAAAGTCATATTATGCTCCAATTGGAGATACAACAGGTACAACGGAAATTCTTCAGGAAGAAGAGGAAGATATTCTGAAAACATCAAGAAACAGGATTGAAAGAATGGTAACCTCATTGAAAAATAAGGGGGCAAAGAATGTCCATGGTTCTGTGAGAGTTGGGGACCCGGTTTCCATAATAATTGCGGCTGTTGATGAATACAAAGCAGGTCTCATTGTGATGGGAACAAGAAAACATGGACTTGCCAAAGGGATATTTACGGGTTCTGTTTCCGAGAGAGTTTCTGCAAATTCTCCAGTTTCGGTTCTCATAGTAAGATGATCTTTTTTAAAATACAACGAAGCGGGATTCAGACTAACATGAAACATTGAAATGAATCCAATTATCTGAATTCAAATTCAGATCCGTTTTAGATTTTATAGTGCCTGAATATTGCGTTTTTCAATGGATCTATGAGGGCCATAGAGATGAATGTTATGAGGAGTACTATACCCACATAAAGTAATGGTATTGCTGTGACAAGGATACCTGCAGATGACATTGCAGTTATTACAAGAATATCTCCGATCGATGCAATGAGCAGATACTTTCCAGGTCTGGAGCTCCAGAAATGGCCCCTTTCCCTGATCATATATATGGTGAACTGTCCGGAAAATACCAGCATGTCAAATATGAATGTATGAATCTGATCAACAGAGAGGCTCAAGCGCATTCCAACGAGAAGGATAATGAATGATTCCACCACGATGAGTAAGGCAAGACTCATGGACGAACCCACCAGTGATTTTACATCCCATCTTTCAGGTTTACTGGAAAATCTCACGTTATCTGTGGCAATGGACATGGTTGCAAAATCGTTGGCAAAGAGGAGCAGAATTATTTCAAATGAAGTTGTGACAAGGTACCTGAATATGAGGAATGAAACAGTAAGAAAAATGGCTATTTGAATCGTTTTAATAATTTTGTTAAGAGTATATGTGAGCATTCTCTGGTATATCTTCCGGCCATCCTCTACAGCACTTACTGCATCAGTTATTCCTTCGTGCGTAAGAACAATGCTTGCCGAAGCCTTCGCCACATCAGTAGCAGAAGCAACCGCTATTCCAACCTCAGCCTGTTTCAGAGCAGGTGAATCATTAACGCCATCACCTGTCATTCCTGTTATGTGCCCTTCTTTCTGCAAAAGTTTTACTATTTCATATTTGTCTTCAGGGAAAACCTCAGCAAAGACATCACAGGAATCAATGTGCTGCTTTCCATTTATAACATCAGAAGATATACAGACCCTTGAGCCTATGCCCACCTTTGAGGCAATCTCACTTGCAATCGCTGTGGAATCTCCAGTAACCATCTTGGCAGAAATCCCCAGATCACTGAGTTTGGTAATAAGCTGATTTGAGTCGGGTCTTGGAATATCAAAAAGGGGGATAAGACCCAGGAATTTATAACGGTCTCCGGAGGATTCTGCAACGCCCAGTGTTCTATATCCCCTATGAGCAAGATTTACGACATTTTCCATTACACTTTTACCGTCTGCATCGCCGCATAGACTCAATATGATCTGTGGCGCACCCTTAACCACTGAAATTATGGAGTCATTTTTGAGCACCTTTGCCTCTGTTCTCTTTCTGGATGGATCAAAAGGAATAAACTCGGTCACCTTAAATCCGGTAATATCGAAATTATTTTCCTTTCCATACTGAATTATTGCAAGATCAATTGAATCCTGACTCGACTCGTCTGAGGCAAGTATTGCTGCCTGGATTAGTACCTCTTCCGTGCAGGCATATGGTACAGGCGAAGTCACAGAGAGTTTGTTCTGCGTTAATGTTCCTGTTTTGTCGAAGCATATGGTATCCATTGATGCTGCATCTTCCACAGCAGACAGTCTCGTGACAAGAGCACCTCTCCTGGACATATCCAGTGCACCGATAGCAGTTGCAATGGTAAACGTAGCCGGTAGCGCCACCGGGATTGAAGCTATGAGAACAACAAGAGCAAATGGTATGGTATCGACATAGGAGATGGAATAGATACTTGAGAATACGAGGAGCAATCCTACCAGAACAACATCTATAATTACAAGATATTTCACTATGGAAAGGATAAGTTTTTCCAGGTGTGACTCAGATCCAGCCTTTTTCACAAGTTCAGTTGTTTTTCCAAAGTATGTTTGTGAGCCTGTGGCCGTTACAATTCCGGTTGCTTCCCCTTTCTTCAGCACAGACCCGGAATAAATATCCCCGTCTGTAGATCTCCTCACTGGATTTGATTCACCTGTGAGTGCTGACTGATCAGAATCAACAACACCACTGATTATCTTAACATCAGCTGGAACAATATCGCCCATTCTTACATGGATTATATCACCAGGTACAAGTTCAGATGCTGGGACCTGTTTCCATATGCCGCTTCTCAGTACTCTTGCATTGACATTGATCTTCTTACGAAGTAATTCAACTGCATCTGTGGCACGTGATTCCTGTAAAAAGGATATTATGCTGTTAAAGACCAGAAGAGCCAGAATTATATAAGTGTCAATATACTTTCCAAGGAAATATGTTATTAAAGCTGTTATTTCCAGCATCCATGGAACCGGCCCTGATAATTTTTTAATGAATTTTATTATTGCAGGTGTCTTAGTCTATTCAATGGAATTAGTTCCATACTTTTCTCTCCGTCTTACTGCCTCATCATTTGAAAGGTCTGATTCCTGCGATTGGAGTCTTTTGATGGTTTCCTGATGTTTTTCATTCTGATCTACTGTCATTCATCATCGCTCTTATTTTATTCAAATTGATTATGGTTTCACAGGATTATTAAGGACTGAGCAGACCCGCCGGGATTCGAACCCGGATCATGGGCTCCGGAAACCCATATGATAATCCATTACACTACGGGTCCTATCTTTTATACCCTATATTTCTCAGGAATTTCATTCTTTCTCTGGCATTGTCCACAGTCTCAACACCGAGCGGTGAAAAACCATCCATAACGCCAAGAATAGCAGCCTGCTCATTATCTCTTGCAACCAGAACTTTGACAGGATTCGATGTTGCTGCAAATATATTAACTATCTCCTGACACTGCTTGACCTGATTCAAAACACTGATTGGAAATACATTTTTTAGCATAATGAGGAAACAATGCCCTGCCGATATCGCCATGATATTTTTGATGGCGATATCGCTGAGTTCCTGATCAGTTCCATCACGTCTTATGAGTCTTGGCCCGGAAGCTTCAGAGAACGCTATGCCAAATTCTGCCTTTGGGTTGGAAGTTATGATTATTTCATAGAGGTCTTCAACTGTTTTAATGAAATGCGACTGCCCGAGAATTATACTGCACCCTTCAGGAATTATAAGATCAACCGTTTCAATACCCAGTTGTTTTGCCATACATGGATAACATTTTCATCGTGTTAAAAGTATTCCTTAAAATGAAAATATGTGTTGATACAAAAAAGAATTGGGCTTGAGTAGGCGAATCAACTGATTTAAATAATGAGGTCGTTTAAAAAAAATTATTCTAAAAAGTCATAATTAATAAATTCTGTTCATTCACTGATATTGATCAATTTTGTGTAAAAGTTGATCGAAGAGGTCGGACCAAATTTGCCAGAGGTTAAAAACGTACCTAATGCTACTGCATAAATGGGTATTATTTTCAATGCTTTCACACATATTATTAGAGAATTCACAGGAGAAATAAATTGAAAATATGATTGAGAGGATGTTTGCATATTTTGCTTTATCAGATGATTATTTTATAATGAAATTTTCATAAATATCTAATTAAGATTGCATTTCTTCGGATCACAGGCTTTACGTGGATGCAGGAGTTGAAGAGGAAATTAATTTTAATCATCTCTTTTATGAGAATCAGGCCATAAGGGGTTCTTGATTTTGAAACCCTGGAAGAACCCTCTCTCGACAACATTATTGTTCATATCCAATATGGAGAGATCAGGCATCCTGATTTTTTCCCTATCTCTATATCCTAAGGGAACTCCCAATAAATGACTGTAAAGTAATGTAATGATCATTCCGTGAGAAACAATTAATATGGATTTCCCGGGAGATCCTGCAATAAGACTTTTCAAACAGGAAATTATTCTGTCTCTGGCATCACCAATACTTTCAAAATTCCGGTCATTGTCTCCGTAAAAATACTCAGCAAGGCGTGTTTCGAAAATCTCCTTTTCTACAAAACTAAAGTATCTTTCAACTTCTCTCACGCATTGGCGTTCTTCTAATGATAGACCGAGAATCTCACTTATATTCTGTGCTGTTTGTTTTGATTTCGCAAGCGGGCTATAATATATGATACAGGTATCGGTGATATCAACTTCTTTCAGCATTGTTTTTATAACATCAAACGAACCATCCTTGAGCTTCCACTGGTCAGAAGGTAGGTTTGATAAAATCTCAGTTTCACCATGCCTTACAACAAAAATTTTTGCCATTATCCTTAATTCCAGAAGGATACATTTATTATAAAAACTCCTTTCGATGTGTAAAAGAATGGAACAGTTTCAATGAATATCCCAAGGTTATTGTCAATATTATGAATGATTTAGATATAATAAAGAGACTGAAATCAGAACCATTAACAAATTTAGTCTTCCAGATTTAAAATGTAAAGAAGCGGGGTTAATGTAATTAGGAATAACTCCATATTGTTCCCATAATGGAAAAGAAACTGAGCAAATGGGAGGCTTCTGCCATAGGTCTTGGCAACATAATCGGCGCAGGAATATTTGTTCTGGCCGGTACAACAATCTATGATGCAGGACCTGGTGCACTTATTGCATTTGCCATTACAGCGGTTCTGGCATTGACCATTGCACTGAACAGTGCAGAGCTTTCTTCAAAAATCATTACGCACGGAGGCCTCTATTCTTTTGCAAAGGAGACCATGGGAGATTCTGCAGGTTTCATGGTTGGATGGCTGAGAAGTATATCATATTCAATTGCCGCGTCTGCAGTAGCTCTGGGATTCGGGGCATACCTTCTTTCATTCTTTTCTCTGCCATATTATTTTGTCATAATAGCTGCTGCCGGTATGATCGCATTTGCAACATTCCTGAATTATATGGGAATATCCGCAGTGGCAAGGGTAGAAAAATATCTTGTAATATTAACTGTGGCAGGTCTCGTTCTTTTCATCATAATTTCCATATTCTACGGGAAATGGGAGGTATCCAGATTTACCCCGCTGGCACCAATGGGATTCGAAAGCATAATCGTAGCAGCTTCCCTGAGTTTCTTCGCTTATTCAGGGTTCAACACAATTGCTACGCTTACCCCGGAGGTTAAGAATGGTGCTAAAAATGTGCCATTTGCAATTATATTTGCCCTTGTGGTCAGCACAGTGCTGTACATTCTTGTTGTTACCGGCATGTTAGCCTTAATGCCATGGCAGAACTATTCAATTTCTGCTGACCCGCTGACAAACGCTCTTCATTTCAGCAATGCACCGGTATTCGTAGGCTATGCCATAGCCATAGTGGCAATTATAGCAACATTCACAGTAACCGTTTCACTCATAGTTGCGGGTTCCAGAACACTCCTTCAGATGAGCGAAGATAAGGTTCTGCCGGAATGGATCCAGGGCCGCCAAAAAGATTCTCCAAAAAAGGCAGTAATATTGATAGGAGGGCTGGCTATTGCTGCCCTGTTTCTGGGAAACGTTCAGATAATAGCTCTGGCCTCCAACTTCGGTGTCATTTTTTCATATGCACTTACAGGATTGTTCGTGGTAATATTGAGGCACAGGAAAGTAAAAGGGGAATTCTCTTCCCCGCTCTATCCTTATGTGCAAATAGCATCAGTTTTACTGTCACTTCTCATAATGTACGCTCTGGGTGTAAGGGCAATATATCTGGGATTCATCACAATTATTGTGGGCATGATGATCTATTATTTCGAGAAAGAAGCAAGGACGAAAGGATCAGAGCACAATAATCAATCTTCGAAATCTCATAATAAGGATTCCGATGCCGGGAAGGTACAAAATTAATTATTGGTTAAGCATCCATGGGCATAATGAATTTCTTCGATGAGGTATCCATCAGGATAAATAATGGAGAGATCAGCAATAAGGATGATCTGCAGGCTCTGAAGCTCCAGCTCTCCAGAAAATATTCTCTTGATCATATTCCTTCTGACAGTGAAATTCTGAATACTGCAAACATAAATAGCGAATTTAAGAAACTGCTTAGAATAAAGCCAACCAGAACAGTTTCAGGAGTAGCGGTTGTTGCAGCCATGACTTCTCCGGAAATCTGCCCCCATGGAAGATGCATATTCTGCCCCGGAGGTGTGGAAAACAACTCTCCGCAGGCATATACCGGCTATGAACCATCAGCCCTGAGGGGAAGAGCCAACCAGTATGATCCTTATAATATTGTATTCAACCGTCTTAAACAGCTGGAGACCATAGGCCATGATACAAGTAAGGTTGACCTGATTATAATGGGCGGAACTTTCACTGCAAGAACAAGGGAATATCAGGAGTCCTACGTGAAAGGATGTATAGATGCCATGAACGGATTTGTAGCTGAAAATCTGGAAGCGGCTATGGCATACAATGAAACTGCTGGAAGAAGATGTATAGGTCTCACAGTTGAAACCAAGCCTGACTGGTTTTTTGAAAAGGAGATTGATCTGTCACTGGATTATGGTGCAACAAAGGTGGAACTGGGTGCACAAATAATTAACGATCGCGTTTTGAAAATGAATATGCGAGGACACGGGATCTCAGAGATAATAAAATCCACTCAGTTGAGCAGGGATGCAGGGTTCAAGATCGTATACCATCTTATGCCTGGTATGCCCGGGGCATCATATGAAGATGATTTGAAAAGCTTCAGGGAAATGATGTCAAATGAGGATTACATGCCGGATATGCTCAAGATATATCCAACTCTGGTTGTAAAAGGCACAAAGCTTTACAATATGTGGAAAAACGGAGAATACCAGCCAATGGATACCAGTGAAGGGGTCAGCCTTATATCCACATTTATGAAGGAGATGCCGCCATGGGTCAGGGTTCAGAGAATGCAGAGAGATATCCCTGTAAAATTCATAGAGGCAGGGGTCAAGAGGAGTGATCTCAGGAACCTTGTTGAACTGCAACTTTCAACGGATGGAAAACGATCCATGGAAATAAGAGGGAGAGAAGTTGGAGTAAGAGATGTCAAATCCGGAGACTTCAAATTAATAAGAAGAGAATATGACGCATCCGGCTCAAAGGAAATATTTCTGAGCTTTGAGAATTCTGATGACGATATATCAGGTTTCATTAGATTGAGGAAACCGTCTGCCAAATCTCATAGAAGTGAAATGAAAGGCTCCTCAATTATAAGGGAGATAAAAGTTCTTGGGAACGTCGTGCCAGTGGGACAGAGAACGGGTGAAGGATTCCAGCACAAAGGCATTGGCAGGAATCTCCTCGACGAGGCTGAGAGAATCAGCAGGGACGAATGGAATATGGAGAGAATCCTTGTGATTAGTGGAATAGGTGTGAGGGAATACTTCCGGAAATTTGGCTATGAAAGGGTTGGGCCATACATGGGTAAAAAACTTTGATTCATGCTTACTTTTAATGACAAATTGCTTAAACGATCTGTCAGGGGAATGTTATTAAGTCCCTGCATTATATATAATGGTGGCTGACCTTAAGGATTATTATGAGGAAGGGGAAGAAAGATTTGGTTTTATTTCCTCAAGACTTTATGTGCTTTCCTCCCTGATACCGACATTCCGGCATTTCTATAGATTTGTAATAGATGATCTTAAGGGATTTGAATTCAAGACCGTTCTGGATATTGGTTCTGGAAATGGAAAGATATTAACATCACTGGCTGTGGAGAAGGAAAATTTTACCGGAGCCGGTCTCGATCCCTCTCCCTCAATGAGGGGTGTTAGCTCAAGGAGAGCCAAAAAAAAGAAAGTGTCTGAAAGAATAAAATTCATAGCAGGAAGTTGCAGGGAACTTCCTCAGAATGAGAAATATGATCTCATATACACCTCGCTCTCATTCCACCACTGGAAAGACAGAGCCAGGTGCATCCCCGGCATAGTGGATCACCTGAACGAAGGCGGTTCTTTCAATATATATGAAATGGTCAACGACGATTCATTCAAAAAACACATTGCTGCAGCTCATTTGATGAAGCCTTCGCAATTCGAGGCAATTAGCAAAGAACTGGGACTGAATTTGACGCTGAGGGAAGATGGGGAATTTATAAGGGCAACCTTCAAAAAGAAATAAAAATTAATCTTTTACAATATTCTTCCCACTGGATTTCCATGCACGCATACCGCTTTTCAGGTGACTTACATTCTTTATGTTGTTTCTAACCATTTTATTTGCGGCTGCTCTGCTTCTATGTCCGGTGGCACATACTAAAATATATTGTTTCTCTCCTTCAAATTCCTTTAAATGGTGTTTCAACTCTCCAAGAGGAATATTTTTTATACCTTCAATGTGGCCTGCATTGTATTCCATTCTTGTTCTCACATCTATAATTGCTATTGATTGATCTTCTTTCATTTTCTCAATTTCATCAGGTTCCAGTTCTTTCAATTCTACCGGGTCCCTGAAAAAATCCAAAATGCTCATATTAAGTAATGGATTCGAAGTATAGATTACCTTTCTTTATTTATTCTCATTATTTGTTGCGCAGTGTTTTAAACGTGTGAGGATCATAAAACATCGGAAAGCTTGTCAGGAAGGTATTTTTCAGTGACAAAATCCAGACCGTATTTTGCAAGAGCTTGCTGTTCAGCCTTCTTTCCCATCTGAAGCATGGTTTCGATCTCCTGTTTCCAGAATTCAGTTGAGAACCGCGGATCCTGAAGTTCAGAATTCAGGGCTGAAACATCTTTGTCACTTAGCTTATCTGAAGGCAGATCATAGTTGATTATATCGGATGCGGTTATTCCAATGAATTCGGCTGCAGGTACGGCAAGCCATTCAGAAATATGTGCAGTTTTAATGGCCCCATATGCTATAGATCCAAATATTCTGAATGACCATGGATCACCGTCGGTGAACACAAACACAGGTAATCCAAGTTCATTGTTCAGGCGTTTAAGAAGCCGTCTTGTGCTCCTTGCCGGTTGACCTTTCAGATGCACAAGCACAGATCGAAAATCCTCGTCAAAACCATTTTCCACAAGCCTGTCAAACATTCCTCCTGTCTCTATGGCAAGAATAAAATCAGCATCATGGGATATGAGCTTAACCTTGTCATTCTCCACGTTATATGGAATAGTATATCCCGCATCTCCAACATCATCCCGGCAGTTTATTCTTTTGAATTCACCCTTTCTGTTTTTTTCTTCTATGGTGATATTTCCTATGACGCTGGCTCCATTTTCCTCAGGTCTCAATTTAAAATCTTCCCGCATAAGCGTTGTGATAACCTCAAGGTCTTCGGCCAGCATATTTGATTCGTCCTGTGTATGGAATTTATAATCCTTCCACCCTTCTGATATGTAATACATTTCCCTCAAGGTTGAAGATTTCTGGCTCTTTATCATATCCATAATAAATTCGATTGTGTAGAGAGCCTTTGCCATGAACTGGGCACCATCAGTGGTCCTGGCACTTCTGGATACAAATGACCCGCCATATTTCCAAACATTCATTGCCTGATCAAACACTATATTATCTTTGGTTCTTGAGGATAATTTAAGTTCGGGTACCTCTCCGGAAATGAGTTCATTGTACATCTTTTCAACAAGTTTGATGAGTACTTCATCTGTTTTTATATTAACCATCCTGTTCCACCTCACTGTTTCGCAGATCCCAATCACCTGGAAGAGGTTCAGCCCCCTGTATTTTGGAAACATCTATTCCGGTGAAATAGTAATCTGTTCCCGGGTATTGCCCCGGCCATTGAACAAAGTTCTGAAATACCCTCTCTTCGGCAGGTTTCAGGTCACTGATCTCTAAATCTGTACTCCTGTCTTCCATGCCTCCGAATACAGCCTTCAGAGTAAATTTATGAGTAGATCTTGTGAAGTTGAATATCTCTGTGCGTATATTATATCCTGAATCGGCTTGAATCGCTTCTTCATGGATAAATACCACATTTGCAATTTTGGATACCACAGGATTAATATCTGGAACATCTTTTCCAAGTATTAAAGAGCATTTGCTGGCAATCTCCGGGATAAGTCTCCTGAAAAGATTGAATTTCTCGGCGACCTTCTTCATTTTATCTTTTCGGTTACCAAAGGTTTTCAGCATTCTCATTTCCTGCTTTATTGCAGCTTTGATTTCGTCTGTTATGATTTCCACGCTGGATATAGCCTCCTTTGATTCAGAGGTATAAGGCAGCCTTGGGCCATATACATGGACGAGAATGATGGCTGGACCATATGGCTGACCTTTTCCCTGTTTCTGTTCAAGTCCGTATGTTCTCCAGTCCAGATCGAAAACGGATTGCGTTATAGCGCATGAACCAGGCTGATAGAGCAGGGGAACCTTGTTGGCAAACCGTATTATCCTGACCGGCTGGTCACCGGGAAGGTATCCTCCGTAGACCATGCCCACTTCTACAGAAAAAGGATTTCCATTGTATACACTTGCTTTCCTTGTAACAGGTCTTCCATAGAATTCAGGTCTCTCCTCTCCGTATATGCTCATCATTCCTCTTCTGATAAATTCCTCCCCAATTGGAGAGAGACTCTCCTGTGAGGGGGGCATAAGTTTTGCCTTCTGTATGGATTCTCTGAGAGAGGATATCTCCTTATTGTTCAGCGATGACGGGAGAACTTCAGCCTTAAGCCCTGCTGCGTTAATGATCTCACTTGCAGTATTATCGCTGACTCTGCTGAAATCATCAGCAAGGAATCTTAAGAGGGTCTTTGCTGATGTGGACTTCGCCATTGTTATCAGTTCCCCTATTTCAATTCCATACGGATGAGGTTTTACCGCCTTTGATATGTAGGGAGCCTTCTCTATATTCCTGTTAAAATGTATCCTGTTGCCATCCGGATCCACAAATGTGATGCTTGCATGTGGATTTACGACGGCACTTTCTTTCAGATATTCAATTGTTGACTGTCTTCCAGTTACGTATCTTCCCTTTGCAGTAATGGACACGCTTGTCCCGTGTGGTCTATCCCAGATAAATGGTTCCTGAGTCTTTATATCTGCTTTATTTTCTTTGACATTTATTCCCAGGATGAAACGAAATGCCACGTCATCCTGATCCCTCTTCGTCTCAACGCGGGCCTTTTCTCCAGTGGTAAGCTGGCCATAAAGGATTGCCGCCGTAATGCCAAGTCCCTGCTGTCCCCTTGACTGCCTGATCACATGAAATCTTGATCCGTACAGCAGTTGACCAAAAACCCTTGGAACCTGAGTTCTTTCAATACCGGGACCGTTGTCTGAAACAGTTACATTAAATATATCATCTGAAACTCTTGAAATGGAAACAACAATCTCAGGTAAAATCGCATATTCGTCACAGGCATCAAGTGAATTGTCAAAAGCCTCCTTGACAATCATGAAAAGAGATTTTTGCGGCGAATCAAATCCAAGAATGTGCCTGTTTTTCTCGAAGAATTCAGATAGAGAAACCTCACGATACTGTGTCTGTTCCTTAGCTTTGGCCATCTTAACACTTAAATGCAAATAGTAAATGAATTTTTATTCTATTTCTGTTATTCGCGGAATTTATTATTCAGTAAAAATATATAATAATAAGATATGTTTTGTTTATAATTATTAATTTATCTCATGAACAGATCCGATGCAATCTTATTGCCAAGCTTGCCAAATTCATCGCTGGTGAATATTCCATATTCTGTAATATAGCCAGTTACATATTTAGCAGGAGTAACATCGAAAGCAGGATTTTTGGCTCTGCTTGTCTCCGGGCTATGTCTCACACCATTAATAACCAGAACTTCATCCTCTCCTCTTTCTTCAATGGGTATTTCGGCGCCAGACTTTATTTTGAAATCGAATGTGCTTGCAGGAGCAGCCACATAGAACGGAATTCCATTTTCTCTGGCTAAAACAGCCTTTTCATATGTTCCAATTTTGTTTGCAAAATCTCCATTTGCTCCTATTCTGTCTGCACCTACTATGGCAAGATCGACATCTCCTCTATGCATGTAAAATCCAGCGGCATTATCTGCAATGATTGCGTGATCTATACCCTCCTGTCCCAATTCCCATGCAGTGAGCCTTGCTCCCTGCAGCCTGGGTCTGGTCTCATCCACATATACAAATATGTTCTTTCCTGATTCCTTTGCAACTCTCATGGGGGCCAGTGCGGTTCCCCAATCCAGTACTGCAAGTGCTCCAGCGTTGCAGTGGGTTAGAAGATGGGCGCCGTCTTTAATCAAAGCATTTCCATATTCTCCAATTTTTTTGCATCTCCCGGATATTTCGTTTGCATATCTTTCAGCGGCATTCAGTTCAAAGTTTTCCCTTTTCATAAAGTTGATTGCCTTGAACAGATCAAAGGCGGTTGGCCTGGTAGAGGCAATAAGTTTCTCAATCTCTTCCATATTTTCTCCCTGAATCTTTGACATCGCTAAACCATATGCTGCAGTTACACCTATGGCAGGGGCTCCCCTAACAACCATATCTTTTATAGAATAAGCAATATCACTGGCATTTTTTGCATCATAAATTTCCATGGAAACCGGAAGCTTTCTCTGGTCGATCATTCGAACTATACCATTCTCATACCAGACTGCTCTCAACTTTCTTTCCTTTCCATCAACAACCATTTTCATGTGATCTCCAGTTTATTTTTTCAAAGTATTTTAACGATTTCAATTAAACTCTTTCAGATCAATTTTTCTGAAATTTTTTTATAATTAAGAATGTGGAAATTACCATGAACTGTGATATTCTTGCTATAACTTCACGTTTTCTAATAACTTCGAATATTGGATGTACCTTATATGTAAAGCAGAATAAATTAATTAACAGATTGTATTTTCATATATGTATAATAGGAATGCAAAACATTCAAATGTGTTGAATATAAAAACTGTATTAATTTTTATAACAACGAGTTTTATCTATTTGTTATCCGGGATAATCATTCTGATGATTGATATGATAGCTGGTCTGGGAATCAGGAGGGACGCCATATTTATCATGTGGCTCTTTGGTTTTGTTGCCATGATAGTATTCGGATTATCCTACATGTTTGTATCTGGATTCACAAGAAATAAGGCACTCATGAATTCAACTATGAAATATGAATACATTTTTCTGAATATTGGTGTAATAACATTCTTTGCAGGATTTTCAGGTATTATTGCTGCAGATTTTACACTGGATATCGCAGGGGCAGGGCTGATGCTCTTGATTATTGCAATAACACTGCACATTTTTAATATTGCTTTTAGTGCATTTTCCGGTAATCAGAACAACACTAAGGAAAGGAACTTCACTGATTCGCAGTAGGAATCCAATGAATAAAGTCATTTACAAAAAAGGATCTCTTCATGTTGTTAGTATGTCCCATATAAATAGCATTAATATGTGAGGGAAAACCCATATCAAAAAATGAAAGAATGTTTATATCAAGTTATTATATACCGATTGCCATCAAAAGCCGGGGCCCGTAGCTTAGCTAGGTAGAGCATCTGGCTTTTAACCAGAGGGTCAGGGGTTCGAATCCCCTCGGGCCCGTAAGGAGTTGAAAAAAATGAGTAAATTTAATGTGCTTCATCATGAATTGGTACCAGAACACCACGTTGTTGAAATCAAGGAAGAGGAAAAGGTTCTTAATGCATTGGGAATTACCAAGGACTCATTGCCAAAAATTAGCAGAAATGATGCGGCATTGAAAACACTGGAAGAAATGCATGGAAAAATCGAGGCGGGGAGAATAATAAAGATCGTAAGGAAGAGCTCTACTCTTGGTTTCACAGAATATTACAGGGTAGTGAGTAATGAGGTTTTTAAATGAAGGAGCTTGTTGAAGTATTTTTTAAAACAGAAAGTGTAGTAAACCATCAGATAGAATCAATGAACCATTTTGTTGCCACTAAGGACAACACAGACAATCTAATGCAGATGATCGTGGATGAGACAAGGGTATCAGATGATGATGAACCCGGTGTTATTGTTCTGGATCCATCCAAGACTGGAGGCAAGGATATAAGGATATATTTCGGAAGACCCAGGGATAAAGGGGTTCCTTTTGGTGCTCCAACCATATGGGTAGAATCTCCGGAAATAAAGGAAGCATCAGGTGCATCCAATCAGATTACTCCACACGAGGCAAGAATGAGGGATCTGAACTATACTGCGCCAATCATGATCAAACTCAGAGTTGTCGAGGACGGAAGGGAAAAGGATCCTGAAACCATAAAAATTGGAGATATGCCGGTGATGGTCAGATCCAAGGTATGTACTCTCTCCGGAAATAAGCTTGACAGTTACATTGAAAAGAATAACGGTCCAATAAATGCAACAAGAAAGGAAAAATTACAGTATATAGGAGAAGATCCTGATGATTCGGGTGGATACTTCATAATCAGCGGCAGTGAAAGAGTTATTGTTTCCCTTGAAGATCTCGCACCAAACAAAATTCTGGTTGAATTTGAAGAGAAATACGATACAAAGGTAGAAGTGGCAAAGGTGTTCTCCCAGACAGGTGGTTACCGTGCACTGACTTCACTGGAAAAGTCATCTGAAGGTATCATCAATGTTTCAATACCAAGTGTTGCCGGAACGGTTCCACTGGTAATTCTGATGAAAGCCCTTGGGATGGAAAAAGATAATGAAATTCACGAGTCAATCTTTTCAAGAAATGAAATGGATCCAATTATTTACGCAAATCTGGAAGACAGCCGAAATCCAAAGATATTTCCACCCAATGGAGTCATAACCGGAGCAGATGCAATTGCATATCTGGAAAAGAGATTTGCAGCCGGACAGGCTAAAGAATTCAGAGAAAAGAAAGTTTCACAAATGCTGGATAAATCCCTTCTTCCGCATCTTGGAGACAAACCGGAAGACCGTTTCAAGAAAGCACTCTATCTTGGAAGAATGTCCAGATCCCTGCTGGAACTTAACCTTGGAATAAGGAAGGAGGACGATAAGGATCATCTTGCAAACAAGAGGATAAAATTGGCCGGTGATCTTCTGGATGAACTTTTCAGAAACGCATTCCAGGCAGTTATTAAGGATCTTAAATATCAGCTTGAAAGAACGTTCAACAGGAAGAAAGGCATAAAGCTGAAACCTGCGGTCAGGCAGGATTTACTTACACAGAAACTGCAGCATTCAATGTCAACGGGAAACTGGATTGGCGGACGAACAGGCGTTTCTCAGTTGCTTGACAGAGTATCAAATGTAAGTACATTGAGTCACCTGAGGAGAATAATATCTCCACTGACAAGATCTCAACCTCACTTTGAAGCAAGAGATCTTCACCCGACCCAATGGGGAAGAATTTGTCCAAACGAAACACCGGAAGGGCAAAATTGCGGTCTTGTTAAAAATGCCGCACTCCTTATTAATGTGTCTGAAGGAATCGACTCAACTAAAATTCTGGAATTTCTCAGGGGAATGGGACTGAAAGAACTCACCAAGGAGGATCCAAACACCGGGAGAGTCTACCTGAACGGAGATTTTGTTGGATATCACGATGACCCTGCAGAACTGACAAAAAATGTCAGGGGAAGCAGAAGATCAGGACAGATATCTGATGAGGTCAACATAAGATACGATGAGGCAACAAGAGAAGTAATCATCAACTGTGACAGAGGCAGAATAAGGAGACCACTTCTTATCGCAGAGAATGGTAATGTAAAGATAACAAAAGTTCAGCTGGAAAAACTCAGACTGGGCGAAATCACAATCAAGGATCTGGTGAAGCAGGGAGCAATGGAATGGATTGACTCAGAAGAAGAGGAAAATCTTTTCATTGCCATATACGCCTACGACCTTCCAAAGGAATGTCCAAGATGTCACAGCCAGCTTTACAGAGGTGTGGTGGACTGGACAAATCCAGGAGAGGAGGTTATAGAACTTCTGTGCGAGAGATGTGGCGGTAGATTCCCGTCAGAATCTCTTCTCACAAATGAACACACACATCTTGAGATTGATCCTGCATTGATTCTGGGAGTCGTTGCATCCATGATACCATATCCAGAGCATAATTCTTCGCCAAGGGTTACCATGGCAGCAGCAATGACAAAGCAATCCATTGGATTATCATCAACGAACTTCAGGATAAGAACCGATACAAGAGGTCACTATATGGACTATCCGCAGAAGCCTCTTGTTAAGACGCAGGTTATGGACTACATTAAATATGATAAGAAACCAGCAGGTCAGAATTTTGTTGTTGCAATTATGTCATATCAGGGTTATAACATTCAGGACGCCATAGTATTTAATAAAGCTGCGGTGGAAAGAGGACTTGGGAGAAGCAGTTTCTTTAGAACCTATACTGCAGAGGAAAGAAGATATCCTGGAGGACAGGAGGACAGATTTGAAATTCCAACTCACGAGGTTCTGGGAGCAAGGGCAGAGGAATACTACAAGAATCTTGATGAGAACGGAGTCATATTCCCTGAATCATACGTTGAGGGTTCAGATGTTCTTGTGGGAAAAACTTCACCGCCAAGATTCCTTGAAGAGGGTGGAGAAAAGCTTGGCCCACAGAGAAGAAGGGAATCGTCAATCACAATGCGTCCCAATGAAAAGGGATATGTGGATAACGTTATCCTTACCGTATCAGAAAGCAACAGCAGAATAGTGAAGATAAGGGTCAGGAGTCCAAGAATTCCTGAACTTGGAGATAAATTCGCTTCAAGGCATGGACAGAAGGGTGTCATCGGGTCAGTGGTGGCGCAGGAAGACATGCCTTTCACAGAGGAGGGTATTATTCCGGATATTATCATCAACCCGCATGCAATTCCTTCAAGAATGACTATCGGTCATATTCTGGAAATGATTGGTGGTAAAGTTGCCACTATGAGAGGATCAATAATTGACGGTACAATCTTTAAGGGAGAACCGGAAAAATCTCTTAGAGAAGATCTTGTCAAATATGGTTTCAGATATGACTCCACAGAGAGTATGTATGACGGTATTACAGGAAAAAAGCTAAAGGCCGACATATTCACAGGCGTAATTTACTATCAGAAGCTGCATCACATGGTTGCAGGGAAATTCCATGCCAGATCAAGAGGACCTGTACAGATTCTAACAAGACAGCCAACAGAGGGAAGATCCAGACAGGGAGGTCTCAGATTTGGAGAAATGGAGAGAGATACCCTTATTGCCCATGGTGCAGCAATGGTTATCAAGGACAGGCTTCTGGATCAGAGCGATGGTACAATTCTATACATCTGCGGGAACCCGAAATGCGGGGCACATTGCCATAATGGACAGGAGAAAGGGTACCTTCAAGTGTCCAGTGTGTGGAAATACTGGAAATATACATGCTGTGGAAACCAGCTATGCTTTCAAACTTATGAGAGATGAACTGATGTCAATGGGTGTAATGATGAGACTTTTACTGGGTGATATGAAATGAGTAGCTGGATTTCAAAAAGAATAAACAAGATTCAATTTGCACTGCTTTCACCTGAAGAAATCAGAAAGATGTCACAGGTGAAGGTTATAACTGCTGATACATACGACGATGATGGATATCCAATAGAGAGAGGTCTTATGGATCTCCATATGGGTGTTATAGAACCAGGTTTGAAGTGTGCAACCTGCGGTGGAAAAGTTGATGAGTGCCCAGGGCACTTCGGGCACATAGAACTTGCAATGCCGGTTGTTCACGTTGGTTTTATAAAGGAAATAAAGACGTTTCTCGAATCCACATGTAAAGTATGCGGCAGGATAAAACTTACAGAGGATGAAATCAAATCATATAGCGCAATATTAAACGAAGCAGCGTTCAATGAACTTGACCCGGACGGACTGGCATCAAGATCCAAAAAGGTTACAGATCAGTGTACACAGAGACTTGTATGTCCACACTGCGGCGCACAGCAGATAAAGGTAATTCTGGACAAGCCGACCACTTTCAGGGAGGAAGGCATAAAGATCACACCAAAGGAGATCAGAGAAAGATTGGAAAGAATTCCCGACTCAGACCTTGCATTCTTTGGATTAAACAGAGAAGTGGCAAGACCAGAGTGGATGGTTCTGATGGTACTTCCAGTTCCACCACTTAATGTTAGGCCATCAATCACTCTTGAGACAGGAGAGAGAAGTGAGGATGATCTGACTCACAAACTTGTGGATATAATAAGAATTTCACAGAGACTCAGAGAGAGCAGAGATAACGGTTCTCCTCAGCTGATCATTGAGGATCTTTGGGATTTACTGCAATTCCATGTAACCACATACTTTGACAATCAGACAGCTGGAATTCCCCCTGCAAGACACAGATCAGGAAGACCTTTGAAAACACTGGTTCAGAGAATGAAAGGAAAGGAAGGAAGATTCAGATCCAACCTGTCAGGTAAAAGAGTTAATTTTTCCGCAAGGACTGTAATTTCACCGGAGCCTTTCCTTTCTGTTAATGAAGTTGGCGTTCCGGAAAAGGCTGCCAGAGAACTAACTATACCCGTTACAATCAACCAGTTCAATCTCGAGGTTATGAGGGAATGGGTTAAGAGAGGACCTGAACCCAGGGACGAATACGGAAAATACATGTCGGGAGTCAATTATATCATAAGACCGGACCAGAGAAGAGTAAAGGTAACAAAGGCAAACGCTGAAGAAAACAGTAAGAGAATAGAAATTGGATGGGTTGTTGAAAGGCAGTTATCCGAAGGAGATATCGTTCTATTCAACAGGCAGCCATCACTTCACAGAATGTCAATGATGGGACACAGTGTGAGAATTCTCGACGGACAGACTTTCAGATTCAATCTTGCTGTGTGCACTCCATACAATGCAGATTTTGACGGAGATGAAATGAATCTACATGTATTACAGAAGGAGGAAGCAAGGGCAGAAGCAAGGATAATAATGAAGGTTCAGGAACAGATAATGTCTCCGAGATTTGGTGGACCTATCATAGGAGGTATTCACGACCACATAACATCGATGTTTCTTCTGACTCATGGCAATCCGGAATTCTCAGAGGAAGAAGTCATTCACATGATGAGCTATCTGGATCTGGACGAGCCAAAGGAGTTCATAATGAGGGATGGAAAGAAATTTTTCAGGGGACGTGACATATTCTCAGTTCTGCTCCCAAAGGATTTCAATCTCAAATTCAGAAGTAAACTCTGCGCAGGAGCAAAGGATAAATGTGAATATGAAGAAGACCCTGCAGACAAGGATGTTGTCATTATCAACGGCAAAATGATTCATGGAACAATAGATGAGGAGGCAATTGGCCCATTCTCGGGGCAAATAATAGATAAGCTTTACAGAAAATATGGGCCTCAGGAAGCTGCCAGATTCATAGATAATGTAACAAGGCTTGGTGTCGCATTTATAAGTCAAAGAGGCTTTTCAACCGGAATAGGGGATTATGATATCCCTGAAAACGCCATTTCTGATATTCTCCAGGTTTCAACGGAAGCAGTGCAGAAAGTTACCAAGAATATAGATATTTTCAAAGCAGGACAATTCCAGTCATCTCCAGGACGTTCCATAGAGGAAACTCTTGAAATTGAGATAATGTCCATAACAGGTCACGCAAGGGATGAATCAGGAAAAATTGCATCTACATATCTTGGTTTGACAAATCCATCGGTTATTATGGCCCGTTCCGGCGCAAGGGCAAAAATGCTTAACATATCTGAGGTAGCAGGAATGGTTGGTCAGCAGTCCGTAAGGGGTGAAAGACTAAACAGAGGCTATACTCAGAGAACATTACCGCATTTCCAGAAGGGCGATATCGGTGCAAACGCAAGAGGATTCGTGAAATCATCATATAAGGATGGATTGAATCCGCTTGAATATTTCATGCACAGTATTGGAGGAAGAGAGGGTCTGGTGGATATTGCAGTGAGAACTTCAAGGTCAGGATATATGCAGAGGAGACTGATCAATGCATTTGAGGATCTGAAAGTGGATGAATCAAGGAGAGTTACGGATACCGTTGGTTCAATAATTCAGTTTGACTATGGAGAGGATGGAGTCGACCCGACAAGGAGCGACAAAGGAAAAACCATTGATCTGGACTACATTTTATTCGATATTGACCAGGAGGAAAATTAGATGGATTCACTCATAATTAAAGATTTAAAAGCAAACGTCGACAAGATAAAGAAGCAGATGCCGTGCAATTATGCAGTAGATTATGAAATCAGAGGAGATTTCAAGGATGGCTACATAACACTTGACAAGAAGACTATCAAATTCAGGATTTCCATATCAGGCATAGAGGAATACAGGGAGGAAAAGGATCTAACACTTAAGAAGAAAACCGGCCTCAAAACCATCATAAGGATAAGCAAAATAGAAGATATAGAACCAATTAGTGTTGCTGAATTCAGGGTAGGAAAGAGGAAACTGAAGGAAGTAACCACCTTTGAAAAAGCAGAAAGGACCTCCATTAAGATAACCAAGAAAAGGGAATATTCAAGCAATATAGACAAACCTTCAATGGAGCTGATGAACAAGTTCAATGAAAAGGGTGTAAAGATACCACTTGATTCCGCAACAAGATTGCTGCAACTGAAGGAAACAAAAGGTGTTAAATATTACAATAAAGTCGTTGACACACTGGTAACTGAAATTAAGAGAAGGCAGGTTGATCCATACGAAGCGGTCGGGATTATTGCCGCTCAAAGTATTGGCGAACCAGGCACGCAAATGACAATGAGAACATTTCACTTTGCTGGTGTCAGGGAGGTTAATGTTACCCTTGGTCTTCCCAGGCTTATTGAAATTGTAGATGCAAGGAGAACACCATCCACGCCTACCATGACCATTTATCTTAAGAGTGAATTCGAGAAAGATGAGTCAATAACAAGCAGGGTTGTAAAGGAGATAGAAAACACTTCCATAATTGATATCTGTGATATTGAAACTGATGTTGAGGATATGACCTTAACAATTATCCCAATCAAGGAAAGGCTGAAAGAGAGAATGGTCACACTTCCTGACATTATTGATGCTCTGGGAAGAGAAAAGGGAATCACAATACTTCCGGAGGAGTCAAAGGGAAGAGTAATTGTCAAACCGCAACAGGATTCATATAAAAGACTCTATGCAACACAGGAACGGCTTAAAACACTTACAATTAAGGGTATCAGCGGAATCAAGAGGGCCATATCAAGGAAACAAAACGATGGAAGCTGGATCATATATACTCAGGGTTCAAATCTTAAGGAGGTTCTCGAACTTGACGAGGTTGATTCATCAAGAACTTTTACTAACGATATCGTTGAGATTGGGCAGGTTCTCGGAATAGAGGCCGCAAGAAACGCAATTTTAAACGAGGCAAGGAGAACATTGGAAGAACAGGGTCTTGAAGTAGATCAGAGGCACCTGATGCTTGTGGCAGATATGATGTCATTCGAAGGCTCAATCAGGGCAGTAGGAAGGCAGGGAATATCGGGAAAGAAGAGTAGTGTTCTGGCAAGAGCTGCATTTGAAATAACTACCAAGCATCTTCTCAGGGCAGGTCTGATGGGTGAATCAGATTCACTTACAGGTGTTGCTGAGAATATTATAGTAGGTCAGCCAATCACACTGGGAACTGGCGCAATACATCTGGTTTACAAGAGGAACGAACCGGCAAAACAGGTGCAGTAAGTTTGGCGACGAAAGAGGTAACAATCGACAACAGGATAATGGGATATATTGCATTGTTTGAAAAAACTGCAAAAATCCCCCTGAAAGAATGCCTGGAAAACGAAGATATGGTTCTTTTTATCGTTGGAGAAAAAAAGATGGCAGAAATGTTCGCCAAAAATCAGAACATCATAGCCCAGCTTCGAGAACACATAAACAAACACATTCTTGTTGCGGAATTATCAAGAGATCTTCTCACATTCGTCCTGAATCTTTTCTTCAGATTTGGGCCAAGGGAAATAAATGTGACATGGAAGCAGGGAAGAATTGAAGTACAGGTTGCCGTAGATCCAATGAAGACAGGTTCAGCAATAGGAAAAGAAGGAAGGAACATTAAGCTCTTTAAGGACGCAGTCTCCAGACTCTTTGAAATTGGAAACCTGAGTATAAAACAGTAAAAATTTAAACCATAACATTTCCTAATTTTTATACAGATGTTCTTCAAAGGAGGTGTCGTATGGGAAATCATGGGCATTCACACCGTCATTTGAAATATTTTTCTTTTTACGGGATGTGATTTTCTCACTTTTAAAATTTGTATGCCGGGTGTACCATGACGGCCTGAAACCACCTATATTTATAATCGGATTTGAATGTTTATTTAGTCTTTTTGAATAGAAGTAAAGAATGAAAACTGTAATGAATATCTGAACGGATAGACTTATATATTCAGGTAAACCCAGGGCTACTTTCATAAGCTCCGCAATGATATCAGCGAAAGTTATGGCAACGAAATAAAATCTCCTGATTTTTTTAGCCCTTTTCCGAAATTCTGCAACCTTCTTCCTGCTCTCATCGGAGAGTCCGGATGTATTTTTGTATCTGTTCCTCATATTTCTTACGTTAAATACCATGGATTAAATATAATTTTGCCGGTTTTCAGGTATTCGAAGCCACAACTTCCTCTTTGACAACTCTTGTAAACCTTTTAGAGAATAGCCTGCTGATGGAAACATACATCCCGCCTACAACTACAGATCCAATGGCTATGTATACCCAATACGTAGATGAAACGTTTTCCAGAACAAAGAGAAGATACAGACCAAATACCGCCCCTGCAAATCCACCTATGCTTGTATAAAGATTGTATACGCCAATATACGACCCCCTCATATTGTCGGGGGCTATAGTAGTTATTATGCTCTGTGTTGTTGGAGAAACAAGGTCTTCACCGAAAGTGGATATGGTCATGAAGGCAAACAAAATTGCCAGTGTTGGAGTATAAATCAGGAAAAGGAAGCCTATGGCATAAAACAGAGAGCCAACACCTCTCCAAAGCATGGGATTACCATATTTGGTCATTACACGAAGGAGCGGAAACTGAAGAACAACAACGAGAAATCCGTTTAAAGCCCAAACATATCCAAGGTACAGATAAGGCAAATGCTGAATATATATGGTGTAGACAGTAAAAGTAGATCCTCTCTGTCTCATGAAGAAGCCGAGTATGATACCTATGATTATGAATATGATGAAGAAGCGGTCTTTTGAATATGATTTTGTAAGTTCACCCCTCTTAAGTATAACATGATCCTTCGGGTTGTATGTCTCTTTCATGAGATAATAAAGCATGAAAATCTCCACTACGGTAACAGCAGAAGAAACAAGAAAGATATATTGCAAACCGTAAGTGGCGAGAAAAGCTCCCAGAAGAGGACCGACAGCTATCCCCAAATTGGCCATGATTCTCATCACAGTATAACCTGATAATCTGTCGTGAACAGAAGTTACATCTGCAACTGCTGCCTGTACGGCCGGATATTGTATTGAATTGATAATTATGGTACCATACCATGATGCAAGCAGGATCAGGAAATAGTGGGGAACTGCTATGCTGTAATAAATAAACAAATAGAAGAATATTGCAGGTATCTGGGAATAAACAAGGATCGTTCTCCGCCCTATCTTGTCAGTAAGAATCCCGGCAAAATATTGTATAACTGCCATAAGAAGTGTGGCAGAACCCAGGAATAAACCCGTATCAATAAATGAAATGCCATATGTTATTATGAAAATAAGAGGAACAAAAATAAAGGTTGAACCTCTCCCGAATGCCCTGATAAACCTCGTGGCTCCTAAAATCCATACTCCACGATCAAGGTGACGTATATTGTATGAATAGTTATCTCCTGACGTTTTTAGGTTATGCAAAATAAATACTTATTCTTATCTGAATCTTGGACAAACAGGAGGTTTCGAAACTGTGGTTGAGTTTAAATCTATTACTGAGGGGAAATTCAGCATTGATGTTAAATCTGTGGAAGACCAGGTCATATTATATGTAAAAAAGCTCTGACATAAAAGTGAAAAATAACCAGCGGAGTCAGTTCTGCCTTATTAAAAACAGGTATTGTCCAGAGACCTTATAATCACTTATAAGAAGTGCTTCCGTTCAAAGACTGAATTTCTAACGTTTATTCCTTTCTAATAAAAATTGAAATTAAAAAAATTGGATCTCTTGAACTCATTGGGGGTAAATTATAAACTCCCAATGAATTACATTCTGTGAATTCAGAGGAACTGTTCAGGAAGCTTCTAGGCTTAGAGGAACCGTGGATCATAAAGGAGATCAAGTTCGATCACAAGGAAAAGAGAGTTGATATTTTCATAGACTTCCCAAGGGGATCAAGATTCCCATGCCCTGTCTGTGGTATTCCTTATGGTGTTCATGACACAGAGGAACGTACATGGAGGCACCTTAACATATTCCAGTATCCCGCATATGTCCATGCACGAGAACCCAGGATAAAATGCAATGATCATGGAAAGAAGACCGTTGATCTTCCATGGGCCAGAAAAGGATCAGGATTCTCACTGCACTTTGAGGCGATGATTATGGAGATGGGCAGAGAGATGCCGGTATCCGCTGTTTCCAGAATAGCGGGAATCAATGAGGATTCTGTGTGGAGGATCCTGAAGCATTATGTGGATGAGACCAGGAAGGATGTGGATCTTTCAGATCTGAAGGTGCTTGGAATTGATGAATTCTCAGTGGAGAAACATCATGTGTATGTCACTCTTTTTTATGATATAAAAAACAGCAGGGTCATACACATCGAAGAGGGAAAGGAATCAGATGTGTTTGGAAAATTCATAATGAAGCATCCCTTCCTTGATCCTTCGGGAATAGAGCACATCACCATGGATATGTATCCATCATACATATCCGGGGCAAAAGAGTATTTTCCTGCATCTGAGATAGTCTTTGATCATTTTCATGTCATAAAGATGATGAATGACACACTTGATAAGATCAGGCGAAAAGAAGCAAGGGAGAATGAGATCCTGAAACACACAAGATACGACTGGCTGAAGAATTATCCTGATCTCTCAGAGAAGGAAAGGGATCGACTGATGTCTGTGAAATCTTTGGATCTACAGACATCACATGCCTATCATTTCAGGATTGCACTCCAGAGATTATGGCAGGTGAATGCTTCCATTGCTGAATCATATCTGATGAAATGGATATCATGGGCATCCAGGTCAAGGATGCCTGATATAATCAAGCTTGGAAAGACCATGAAGAGACATCTCAATGGCATTCTTGAAGCCATAAGATCTGGAATAAATTCAGCTGTTGTGGAAGGGCTGAACAACAAGATCAGAACAGCATTCAAGCGTTCATATGGTTTCAAGGCCCAGAAATACAGAGACACAATAATCTATCTTGTGGCAGGAGGATTGAAGTTACCCCCAGAATGTTAAAGAGATCCAAAAAATTTATAATTTTTTATCCCGCTGTTTAAGGGGGGATTATTAAAATTCACTTTCCATTTCGCTGTTTTCTATTATACCCTCATCCTTAACCTTATGTAACAGAAGACTTATTCCGTGCATGATAAGAACGGCTGCTACATTTAGAATCAGACCAAATATCCCAACATACATGTAGTCTATTGGAGCATAAAGAGAACCGGAGAAATTCAATAAGTAAAGGATATAAAGTGTTGAGGAAAGTCCAACTAACCATCCAGCACCGATTGAATATTTACTGAATTTTCTCGTGTAAAGGGCTAAGTATACCGCCGGAAGTGTTTGAAGAATAAAAGCACCACCAAATGTTTGAAGGTAGATCACATATCCGCTTGCTGCAGGTGTCAATGAAAATATTAAGGCCGCTACTATGACCACAATTACCAGGAATTTAGAAAGTCTCGCCTGTTGGGCTGATGTTGCATTTTTGTTAATGTATTCAACATAGACGTTCCTTGTCAATAAATTCGCAGAGGCCAGAGCCATAATTGAGGCGGGAACTACACTTCCTACCACTATTGCAGCATATGCAAGAGCTGTAAAAGTTGAGGGGAATAGATCTTTTATAAGGTATGGGAAAGCAAATGATGTTGCGGGCTGACCCTTTGTTCCAAAAACAGCCCCATTTGCAACCACCGCTGCAATACCTAAAATTGCTACAATTAATAATAGAACATTGTACAGAGGTAAAAGTGAGGCGTTTCTCTTAATGGTTCTTACATCCTTGGAACCCAAGGTACCTGTTATTCCATGAGGATAAAGAAATAGGGCGAGTGCGGAACCAAGTGCAAGAGTAACGTATCCCAGCGCAAGTGATGGGGGCATATCTAACGGGGAGAATGTTTTGGTAGTCTTTGTATAGGAAGAGGCTGCTGTAAAAATATTTCCGAAACCGCCATAATGAATTGGAACGTATATGACAATCGTCAATACAACCCCCCAAATTATCGCATCCTTCAATATTGCTGTTAAAGCTGGTGCCCTCATTCCACTGAGAAAAGTAAAGGCAGCGACCAGCAGAAATGCTATTATCAGACTTATGGAAACCGGAAGCAATATTGCCTGCATCACATATCCTATGCTTACCATCTGCAGTGCCAGATAAGGCAGTTCCGCAAGAACTCCTGTCATGGCTATGAGTAATGCCAGAAACGGAGAAGAAAATCTATCCTTTACAAAATCCCCTACTGTAATGTAATTTCTGTTTTTGGAAACCGTCCACAAACGAGGCATCATTAGATAAACAATCGGATAAATCATTATTCCGTATGTGATGGCAAACATTGCCAGAGCCCCAGAACCCCCGGCAACCCCAGGTACTGCTATGAGAGTATATGCAGTATACATATCCCCTCCAAGGAGGAACCATATGACTACTGTGCCGAACCTTCTTCCTCCAAGTCCCCACTCTGTAATATCATCCATGGTTTTTGGTTTACGCCACAGAAATGATATGAATCCTATAAAAAGAACTACTATTATTACTGCGAAAAATAATGCATAATCATAATCTGTAAACGACATCAGGACCTCACCTTTTTCATGTCATATTCACGACTTTCCAGGGTATATACCGTGAAAGTAAGCCCAGCGGCTAGAAAAATCCACAGTAGCTGGTACCAATAGAAGAAGGGCAGACCCCCTAATTGTGGATTCACTCTGTTGTAAATAGCGAATCCCAATACCATAAAAATATATGGTAGCAATAGGTTTTGGGACAAAATTATTCATGGGTCTCCCCTAATGTTTTTTCGTCGTCCGGTGTCAGCTTTATCTCCCTAACATGCAGGGTCAGAGAATACTGCCCTAGAAACTCAAGTACTTTTGGAGCATCTTCGTTCCTGAGTATCAGGACTCCTCTAAGCAGTTTTCTGTGAGGTATGTTCTCCAGCAAACCATGTCTGTGATACGTGTATTTTCCTTTCCATGAAGTTGAATCCTGCCCGTAGAATTTCTGCATGAACTTGTTTATTGTTCCATGATCGGACTTCTCAGGAAAATGAAAGAGTATCATTGTCCCATTCATTATGTGGAATAGTCCACATAACTATTTAAACCTGTTTGTCATATACACATGTGGCCAGGAAGAATGTCGAGGACCTGAGGAATCTTGTTAAATCGGTAAGGGATCAATCCTTCTCCTACGAGAAGAGGGAACCGGCCGAAAGGAACTGGCACCAGTATGACCAGGCACAGGTAAACGAGATCGCCGACGTTCTGGAAACAATAAGGGATGTTGTTAACATTGCCTCATCCCGTATCCAGGTGGAGAAGAGGGGAGCGGGAAGGCCTCCCGTTCCAACTTCGGATATAGTTAAGGTCATGCTGATGCAGACATACTTCGGCATGCCCAACAGGATTGCAGAGGGATTCCTGAGATTATTCGGGGGAAAAACTTGGAGTGTCATCTGAAATCTCATACAAGACCATAGAGAGAGGGTATGATCCCGGACGATCAAAAAAACTACTGGATGAGGTTCTGAAGATCATGAATGATTCGGGCAATTCCATGGAGAAGATATTCTCCACCGATGGAACCGGTGATCCAGACACCATGAAGGTCAACTACGAATCAAAGAGGAGCCAGCAGAGGATCGAGAAGGAGAAGAATAAGAATAAGGATAAGATGGAATCGGATGCTTTCCCGCACACAAAGGGAAAGCATGACTTCCAGTATTCCTCCTTTTCAGTGGGTGTTCACACCAAGATGATAGCTGGTTTATACACAACTGATGATCACTCCATAGGAGAGCTGTCCATGTTTCCGGATATAATGGCACACACTGTGGATCTGTGCCCGCAGATTGAGGTAATGCTTGGAGATGCACTGTATTCCAACAGGAAGATCTGCTCAATAGTGGAAGAATACGGAATCACACCATATTTCCTCCCGAAGACAAATGCAACATTCCGTTCCAAAGGAGTGGCTTCATGGAAAACCATGTTATACAGTTTCGTTGATGACACTCAATCATGGCTGGAGCAGTACCACATGCGATCCATATCAGAATCCGTGAATTCCATGATAAAGAGGAAGATGCCTGTAAAGATAAGGAAGAAACTGCCTCAGAGAAAACAGACGGAGGAGACTCTGAAGATCAACATGCACAACCTGAGACAGTACAGCTATCTGAAGCGTACCAATCCAGAGATGATAAAAGATTACAGGGGACTCTGCTCAAAATAATATTGTCCCAAAGCCGTAGCAATAGCAGTATTCCTTTCAAAAACTTGTTCATGTATGACACTAATTGTCACTTATTAATAAATTTTTCTAAATCCGTACTGTAACTATGAAATTCGAAATCAATTAATATATTCGGTGATCCCATTTATGTGGTTTCACAAATCCTCTCGTCAATCTTATCCAGTATACTGGTATATACAGGAAATTTTTGATATTTCTTGAATTGCTGAGCATAAGAAATACAACAAGCAATGAATAAAGGTATTCTCTCAGTATGGATTCAGCAGTAAGCCTTACAAAGGCAAATTCGGCCAGTATCTAAACTCTTCAGGGTATAAGTGTGAATCATTGAATTATTTACATATCTAACTTTCAGTTTTTGTTTTCTTAAATAACTCTGAATGTAGTAGGTTTCCCTGCCTTTTACATTTTCAGGAAAATCAATTGAGTTCAACGTGTGCCTTTCAATCATAGTTAAACCTAAAGGAAGTCCGTAATTGAAGGGGAAATGAAGTGAATTTCCAACTACGGCTCCCGTTTTAAACTTCTTGAAAAGATTAAGGGCGATATCCGGAAACTTATTGTTAATTAATTCAACATCGCTGTCTATAAACAGAATAAAATCCTTTGTACTGATCTTTCCGGCGATACCTGTTGCAAAAGATAGACCCTTGTCTTCATATATTATTTTAGATGCAAAACTTTCAGCAATACGTACTGTATTATCTGTGCTTTTCCCATCTATCACAATAATATCTGCATCTGGAATAAGCCTCCTGATGGATGCTAAACATTTACCAATTCCTCTCTCCGAGTTTTTTGTTCTGATTACCACATCGAAGAGAGCATTGATATTTTTCATTGCACCTTATTACAACCCAGTTTTATAATTTTGATTGTGGAATAATCAAATTTCAATTCTCACTGAATTCCATTTTAAGAATAGTGCAATTAATCCTTAAAAACAATGGACAAAATAAGCTCACATCTTTCCGTAAACGGCATTAAATTTTCTTATCCTGTTAATCCTTTTCTCCGTGATATGTTGCATTCTTTTCTCATATCTAACCTGCTGTTTCTGTGTCATGGGGCGAAGCGGCACCATAAGGGATTTTTTCTTCTCTATGGCTGAAATAAAGGGATCAGCACCTGGAAGATGTTTGATTACGTTCAGGTCTGCTCTGGACTGAAGGAATGAGGAGAGTTTCAAAATGAAAAAAGGAACCGTGAGAATCATCATCAGCCCTGCAAATGACAGAACGAGAAGATAAATGAAATAAACCTGGGAAACGAGAGTAATAAGGAAGGATGAAATAAGTAGAATATCAACGGCGATAATCACATAAGCAGTTCCGGCAAGGATCAGTTTTTTGGCAACACCACCCTTTCTGGAATAATATGCTTCAAGAAGAACCGCATCGATCTGGGATGAATCCAGCTGTTGAATTGCACCATCTTTTAACATAACATGCCATTCTTTTCCGTTGGATGTTTCTGCAAATGATCGCATTATAGCCTTGTGGGATAAGTAAACATCGTGGTTACATTTATCTGTGCAATCCAGAAGGCTGTGCAGCCTTTCGGTGTATTCATTGCTAAAGTCATCCGGATTAAGAGTGACAGATTTTCCCAACCTGTGAAGCAATAATGCTGGGACTGCAAGTATGACGGCGTCTATGGGGATGAAAAGTAACAGTCTGTTTACAATGCCATGAGCAGACAAAATATAAACAACAGACCCAAGGATTATGAACAGGAGAAGTGAAACCAGTGCGAATATGCGAGGATTGATTTGCTTTACGTTCGGACCACGGCCAAATCTTAACAGGATATAAGATATTCCCATGGAAACAGGGAGAGCCAGAATAACACCTTCCTCCACAGTGATGATGCCAGACAGAACCAGTTGCGGTATGACGAAAACCGGCATATAAATAAGTATGAACGAAACAAGTGAAACCATCATCTGCCTTATGTTACGCTTCATGTTGCCATGCAGATATTCTGAAATTATATAAGTAAATTGATTTATCGGCATCCTGCCGATGATATGGTCATCGCAAGTGTTTTTCCTGAAGCCTTAAAGATATTCGTGGTATTTGATAGATGGCAATAATTTCAAATGCGTTATAGTTGATCTGATTATTATTTACCTTTTATAACAGGTTTTCCGTTGTTTTACAAAGATGGATCAGAAAAGTGGAATTAGAACAACCTTGCAGGAGGTAATTAATTCTGGTATTCCATACTCTGTTTTAAGACAATGAAGGGAATTAATCGTAAGGGGCTTTGCAATATATAGAATAGGACCATAAATATGGCTATGTTAAAACCAATGGAATGTATAATTATGCAAACTTATCATTTGAAAATACACCATTAAATATCAAAAATTTGTCTTCAATATGTTTATTAAGATATACAATCCTTAAAATAAAAATAATATATATTAGTTGTAATTAGAAAATGTGACAGCGATTCGCACTTCCCGTCCCCTCGCGGAAGACAGTACGCATACGAAACGTTGTGAGCTTTACCGTCGGGTTCGGAATGGGACCGGGTGTTTCCCCACAGCTATGGCCGTCACAGCACGTAATCATGTTCCACTATAAATATTTGACTTCAAATTTTGAGAATATAGCATAGTTGCATTTAAACAAAGAATGGAAACACATTATTCGGTGTTACTGTTATAATTTTATTCTTATTTTCAGAGCTTATTAAATATCATATCATCATGTTCATATATGTCATACATTATAGTCACGAGCCGTAGTCCCTATTCCTATGATAAGGTCAGGGGCAAAATCAACAGAAGGATGAACATTGGCGGTGTGGCAATAGTCTTAAACGATTTAATAACAGAAGAAGGAGGGACCTGGGTCTGCTGGGGCGATGGCACAGCGGATCTGGATTATCAGGAGGAGGATAACGGAAAATTCAGAATCTTTAGAGTTATTTTGAGTGTACCGGAAAGGAGAGGATTTTATGATGAATATTCAAACTCCACTTTATGGCCGCTCTTTCACTATTTCAGGGAAAAGATCCAGCATGACCAGAAATATTTCAGGATGTACAGCAGAGTAAACAGCCTTTTTGCGGAATCAATAAAAAAGGCTATCCGCAGAGCGGATGAGGTAATATGGGTTCACGACTATCAGCTATCCCTCGTCCCGGGATTTCTCAGGAACCTCGGAGTTACGAATCCGATCATATTCACATGGCATATTCCCTGGGGTCTCAAGGGAATTTTATTCCATACTTCCGGAGAGAGATCAGTTATTACAATCGATCGCTTCAGCCGATTCAATTACTTTCCATACGAAAGAATACAGAACAAATTTTAGAGATTCCTATGAAGCCCTAATCGGGGATCCAAAAAACCTTGACAAAAAGCTTCACTATTATCCACTGGGAATAGATTACAAAGCCTATGAAGATATTGAGAGATTCAGAAAGCTGCCGAAGCCCATGGAACGGCTAAAAATTATATTTTCCATAGACCGATTGGATTATACAAAAGGTCTCATAGCGAGGGTTAAGGCAATCGAAACACTTCTAAGGACTAACCCTGAGCTTTCGCAGAAATTTATGTACCTGATGATCGTTACTCCAAGCAGAACAAATGTAGGTCAATACATGGAACTCAAGAATGAGCTTGAAATGAATATCGGGAGAATTAATGGGGAATATGGCCGTATTGGGTGGTATCCAATAACATATATCTACAGAAAGGTTTCACAGAAGACCTTGATAAACTATTACAAATGGGCAGATATAGCCCTCATTACACCATTAATCGATGGCCTTAATCTGGTGTGCAAGGAGTTTGTTGCAGCCAGCACCAAAGGGCTTCTAATTTTATCAGAATTTGCTGGTTCCTCAGAAGATTTAAAAGAGGCGGTTAAGGTTAATCCGAACTCAATCGAAGACCTTTCTTCCACCCTTTTTAAGGCTCTTTCAATGCCTGAATCTGAAATTATGGAAAGATTATCTCTCCTTAAGGAAAGAGTAAAAAGAAGAGATATTGAATGGTGGGCAAAGAAGGTTACTGATACCGTTAAGAGGAAAGAACCGGATGCCTGACATTTCTGAGATAGAGCCAGAACTTAAAAAATTTCAGTCTGGCAGGAGTCAAATGTTTTTGGATTATGATGGAACACTAGTGCCAATTAAAATGAATCCTGAAGAATGTTATCCGGATAAAAATCTCTTGCTCCTCTTGGAAAAAATCTCAAAGGCTCATGAGCTATATATTGTGACTGGAAGAAGTCTTGCAGACATTACAGAATTTCTGGGCAGGGAATTTAATGTTATAGCTCTACATGGAGCACTGGGTAGGATTGATGGGAAAGAGGTTCAATTTGTGCAGAATATTGATAAATATAAAATTCTCTTTAAGACAATTGAAAAAAATATCAGGGATAAGTTAAAGATACCCGGGTTGAGAATTTACGAAAAGAATGGAGGCTTACTTCTCCATCTAGGGCTTGTGGAGCCGGCTTATCGTCAGATAATACTCAGTGAATATGACTATCTGTGCAGGGAATATGGATTAGAACCATATTATGGCATCAATATTGTTGAATTCAGAATCAGGGGTATCAATAAGGGCCGAACGATTTTAAAGTTAAGAAAAAAGGGTATGAATGCACTTATCGCAGGAGATGAAGAAACTGATGAAGACTCGTTTTTATTGAATAGTGACGCTCTGACAATTCACATCGGAAAGGGAAAAACAAATGCCAAATATACTGTGAACGATTATCTCGAATTCAGAAAGATACTACACGAGATAGCCTATGGAAGATAATCGCGTTTTAAAGGAAAGTATTTCACCCTTAGCCTAAATTATATATGTTTCTCCACTTCTTTGCGTTTCTTGATAATTTTATCCTATACATATTAGCAAAGACCTTTAAAATTTTGCATAATTATATAAATAAATTCACAATCTCACGTAAGTAATATATGAAAACATTCCAAAAAAGAAATTATAGATATGAACAGAGAGAACCGGTGAGACCTAAAAGGATAAAAAAGCTTAACATGAGAAAGAGCGAGGAATTCAACTATATGCTGGGAAGAATTGTTGAAGGTTTGCCAGACAGCATTAGAGGCTCCATAATGGGGAGCGTTTATGCCATCGCATCAAAGAAGGGGATCAGAGAGGCAAAAGATTTCATATTAAAAAAAGGTGAGGAAGGTCTTATATCAGAAGATATCCAGAAAAAATTAACCGATCTCGTTTTCGATTACAGCACGTACAGATGATAGAAAAGGAACTTGAAGAAAGGGTAAAGAAATACATATTACTCGAGGAAGAAGCACTTTCAAAAGTTTCCATATGTGTACCGGATGAATCTTTTCTTAGAACTTTTGCTATTGATCTAATGAACATGGTAAAATCATATTTTGAGGATGCAAAGCACTTCTACGAAAAGAACGATTTAATCAATGCCCTTTCAGCGCTCAATTATTCATATGGATGGCTTGATTCTGGCGTAAGATTGGGAATCATAGATGGAAATTCAGACAACAGGCTTTTTACACTATTTAAATAACAGGAGAATGGATATTTCTGGTATGCCTAATAGTTGCAATGAGTTGCTTATGTTCGCAAAGAATATATATCGTTTAAAGATAAGCCTAAACCCGCAACAGATGATTTAGTTTCAGCTGTGATGGATTCATTTAAAGAGGTTTGATGATTTAATGCCAGAGGAACAGGAAAAAAAGGAAGATTTCCAGTATATAGTGAGAATTGCAAATAAAGATCTCAAAGGAGAGAGAAATACTGTGTTGGCACTTGCCGATCTAAAGGGCGTAGGAATTAGACTGGCTAAGGCAATTGCAAATAAACTTGAACTTGATTCAACCAGGAAACTGGGAGAGCTATCTGAAGAAGAAGTTGAAGAAATCAGGGAATTTGTGGAATCAGAGGAATACGAAGATTTTCCTGCATGGTTATTGAACAATAGAAACGATCCTGTAACGGGAAAAAATGTGAATCTGGTGTCAAACGATCTGGAAATTCAGCTTCAGGATAATGTAAACCTGATGAGAAGGATAAGATCTTATAAGGGAATAAGGCACGAATCCGGACACAAAGTAAGAGGACAGAGAACAAGAAGCAATGGCAGAAAAGGTCTGACCATTGGTGTTCAAAGAAAAAAGGAGTAATGAGTTAAATGGGAGATCCTAAATTTTCAAAGAAAACATATTCAACGCCAAGGCATCCATGGGAAAAGGAAAGAATAGATGCAGAGAAAGAGATTTTAATAAGATACGGCCTGAAAAATAAGAGGGAACTCTGGAAGGGAATGGCAATGCTTGATTCCATGAGAACTCAGGCAAGGCAGCTCCAGGCTAAGATTAGAACTAATGATCCTGCTTCTATGAAGCAACTGAACGCATTAACAACAAGGCTGGAAAGATATAATATTTCAAAAAACACCGGTTCTCTCGATGATATTCTCTCTTTGAATCTTGATAATGTTCTGGAGAGAAGATTGCAAACCATAGTTTATAGAAAGAGCCTTGCAAAGACAATTAATCAGGCCCGCCAGTTAATTACGCATGGACACATAGCTATGAATGGCAGAAGGGTCACAATTCCAGGAATTCTTGTGGAACAGGCAGAGGAAGATTCAATTCAGTATTATGAAAACTCAGTTTTGACAGATGAACTTCACCCACTCAGGAGAGCAATGGTAGAAGGGGGCAATTCTGAAAAGAGCGAAGAAGAAGAGAAACCTTCAGAGGAGCAGGAAAATGCACCTGAAGAAGAAACTCAAACCGATGAAACGGCAAATGAAGAGGAAGTTAAATGAATAAGACAGGAGTGGCACACATATTTGCATCTCAAAACAACACCATCATTCTGGTAACTGATCAAACCGGGGCTGAGACACTTGCCAAAGCATCAGGAGGAATGGTAGTTAAGAATGACAGAGATGAATCAAGTCCATATGCAGCAATGAAGGCAGCTGATCTCATAGCTGAAAAATTGAGGGAAAAGGAAGTTACAGATCTTGTTATTAAGGTAAGGGCTCCAGGGGGAAACAAATCAAAGATTCCAGGACCAGGCGCGCAGTCAGCAATAAGAGCATTATCCAGGGCAGGATTTAAGATTCTGAGAATTGAAGAAGTCACACCGATTCCACACGACGGAACAAAGAAGAAAGGTGGAAAGAGAGGTAGGAGAGTTTAGATGGCTCTTAAGCTAATTGAAATTAAACCAAATTCAGCACTGTTTGAAATAACAGGTATTAGTTCTTCACAGGCAAATGCTTTGCGCAGGACTCTCATCAATGATATACCAAAACTGGCTATTGATAAGATCATGTTTCATCACGGACAGATAAGGGACATGGATGGAAACGTATATGACTCATCACTACCACTTTTCGACGAGGTAGTTGCCCACAGAATAGGGTTGCTGCCTTTAAAAACAGATTTAAAGATGAATTTTAGAAATGAATGTACCTGTGAAGGTAAGGGATGTCCTCTTTGTACTGTAACCTATTCAATAAACAAACTTGGCCCGGCAACAGTCACATCAGGTGATCTGCAGCCAGTGGGAAATCCAGACTTAGTTCCGGCAGATAAGGATATTCCCATAGTAAAACTGGGTCCTAAGCAGGCCATTCTTCTTACTGCAGAGGCCATACTTGGTAGAGCAAGTGAGCATGCAAAATGGCAGGCAACTTCTGGAGTGAGCTACAAATACCACAGAGAAGCTGAGCTCATTAAATCAAAGATTCCAGAATGGAAGGTAATGAAGGAAAAGAATCCTGAGGCTGTAGTTTCAGAAACAAAAGATAAAATAAAGTTCACTGATGATTTCAAAACAAGACTCTTTTCTCCCATAATGGGAAAAGATGGGGTCAGCATAACTGAAGATTCAAACAGATTCATTTTCCGTTTCGAAAGTGACGGGTCTCTTGAGGTAAGTGAAATTATTACATACGCATTAGCAAGAATACCGGAGAGATTGAACATCCTTCACGAAAGTATAGTATCTGCAGACTAATTGTCACGCCAACCCTTAATTTTATAAAAACAACTTACCATAAATTATTAAATTATCATAGTAGTAAGTTTAGCCAGACATAAAGGGAAATATGGGAATATATATATATATATCAATGATATTTCGTGAATGATATAGAATGGAACTATCTTTAAAAAAAATAAAGAATGATCTGGGGAATTTATCGAAAGGAAAAAAAATCGTCATAGCAATTGTTTTTTCCATAGTAATGGTTTTATCTTCGCTGGCTGTTGTGGGATTCACACAGAGCAAAACTTCTCAACAAGGGCAGCCCACAGGACCTCTTACAACGGGACATGTTACATTTTCAAACGGAACATCAACAGTTTTTTCATTCAGCACCGTTTCAAACCAGATAACACATCATTATGAAATTGGATCAGTGGAGGCATTTATGGTTTCTCCTATGTCCGCCAACACATTAAACACAACCGGGATTCCACACGTTAGTAATAACTATAAACAGATAGGAGAAGCACAGCTTTCCTCTAATGGTTTCTTTAATTTGTCTCTCAACTATTCCTTCTACACTTATAGTAATCAATGGGCAGAATATCTTAACCATACAAAAGCCAACAGCACAGAAATCAGTATTATGTATGAAGTAAATTATGAAGTATATAAAAACAATAAAACATTTCTATATACATTCCCTCAACCCTATTTGTTTACGCCAGGAGAATTTATTGGTCAAGGGCAAAATCAACGAAGAACGTTTTCAATAGACAGGAACTATGTTCTCGGAACACCTGCGGAAATTATCAACGGAACCTCATCTCCGAATGTTCATTCCGACTATATCCCTAACCCTGGCGGCGGTAAGATAATAGTGACAACATATTCATACTATTCATGGGAAAACAATTTTGCTAATTCATTTACTGGACCTTTACCCTTGATTATCGTGACGAGTAATATTCCTAATATTCCCAATGGAGATTTTCCATTCAGTGCATCATTAGGTGCATTAAAGAACCAGGAGTCATTCTCCTCTTCCAATGGTTTTACTAACTCGACAACGTGCATAAACAATGTAAAAAATTGGCACTTTGAGGAATCAACAGGCGGAACAGTCTCAATGGGAGATTTTTCTGAGGCCAATGGTATACTTCCAAATTCATATTTTCCTTCTACAAATAACAGTTATGATATATACCTTTCAAATATAACTGTTGAAATCACAGGTTATGAATTGTACGATATTCAGGTAACACAGGAATTTGAAAATGGATTTCTTATAAGTTCATCCAGTTCAAAGACTCCAACGGGAGACGTTCAATATCAGCAGGAGATAACAAACGATGCAGGATCAGGAACCACTCTGAGATCAGGGAGCTTTGACAAAAATGCTACTCAGGCATTTGAGGACTTGTATTCTAATAGTGGTACAGATAATGTGGGTAATCTAAACCCCGGCAACGAAATTCAGTTTTATAACATAACAAACAATTTAAATGCGGGAGTTAACAGTGCTGAAATACAGGATATAGTAAACACCATATCAATGGCAGTGGCAACACTTGGAATAATGACAACTGCAGCAGCAGCCCTTGCCGCGGCTCCCGAAGCTGCAACTCCGGACATTCTTGCCATGGCTGTTTCTTTTGCAGGGGTATTTGCCAGCATAGCAGCAGCGGTACAATCAGTGGGGATAGCTGCAAACGATACAACGACAATTTATGGTTCCTCGATAACTAATTATTACTCTCAATCTGTCAATGTTGAAGTCTATCTTGATCCCACTACATTTGGGATAGATGGTCATACATTCTATTCAGCTTCACCACTAATAAATCTGTCTCCTCAATCCACATAGTTTAGCAATAAAAATTAAATCTACTTCAACCTCACCATCAAAAATCACAATATTTTCACATTTTTTTATTAGTTACACTTTTAAACCCGGTCAATCATAATTCTATTTTATACTGAGACATTGATAATTTGAAATACGTCTAAAAACAATATTCATTCAAGTTCATTCTATTGCTTCTGGTGATTATTATTCATAGCAACTTCCTGCATAATCAATTTAAGTATTAATGCATTTATCCATGATGAAAATCATTGCCGAATTTTTCATAGATATCAGGGCATGCATTGGCAAAAAAAGGCAATCAGGAATGTTGATATTGCAGCCTCCAAGCTCCTCCTTAACGGAGGCCGGAGGGAAGGCCATCTAAGCGTTTACATTGCTGCAATAGGAGATCTTTAAAAGAGGTATTGAAAATTGAAAACGTCAGGTGTATCTCGAAATGAGCGATTGGAAATGACACCTGATTCTATCATATTTAATGGTGCCAAATTCCAAACCAGTGAGGTAAAATTGACTTTTTATAGTCGAACAAACAAGTTTAGAGGTGGAACCAGAATTTTATTCATTTCAATATTATATTTTTCAATCCTGGCAGTAATATTAACCAGTCCTGTATACACAATTTTTTTTAACTACATGTTTTTTATTTATTTTCCCTGGGGTGTCTCTTTCCTCTATTTCTTATATTATATTTATGTCAATTATATCATGGAATATGTGATCGTGGAATTTGGTACATCAAAAGTTAAGCTCTTCAAGGTAAATAATAAAAAGAACTATGATTTAATAAATTCTATAAAAGATAGATCATTCTCTGTTGTCTATGTCGAGATTGGCAAGGGTTTCAGGATTGACTGAAAAAAGTGTATAACATTTTTTATTTCATACTGGATACGGTTATAATTTTTTGGTTGGATTCTCTATTATAAGTCTAGGTCAAGACAGCATGTTTGTAAACATTCTATTCGACTCAGCGACAAACTGCCTGTTCAATAGAAGATTGACTCTCTGGTCAGGCGATAGTGAATAAGGATGCCCGGGACCATGAATGATCTTGATTGAAGTTATTGCCTCATTTACAAGCGGATCAAGTTATTTCATCGCCAGTTTAATTCTGGTGGAAAACTGCCGTTAGTATGTTATCCAGTCACTCTCTTTCTTCAGGCGTTCAAGTTTATATTTATCACTGAGCATGTTGTCTATTTTGTATAATAGTTTTAGCCAGTTCTGATTCCATGAACTGGCCAGGGATATGCGTTGTTTAACTTGAGTATAAATCCTCGTTGAGGGGCATACGTCCCCCTTCTTTCATTCCGTACCTGGATGGGATGTCGCAGTATATCTGCGGATAAAAGACAAGTCTGTGGTGAATGAAAAAGATTGGGAGGGAAACTGACGGGCAATATAATGATAACATATATTTGATTTGATATGGCAAAGGACAAATTTGATCATTGCGCAATTGATGATACCCTCAACATTCTATGCAGCAGAAGCATTAAGTAGAATACGAATGAAAGATTCAAAGAGCTGTCAGATCTGATCAAAACACTGAAATCTACCGGTACCATGATGAAGATTGTAATGGAATCAACTGGAATATATCATCTTCCATTGTATAACCACCAGAGAGCATATGGATTCAATGTGCGCATTCTCATAGCTCTGATCATTTGTTTTCCAGTTTATCTTATTTTGTGAGGGTTGATAATGGGGTAGATGTATTACATACCTACGATTTTGACTCATTTATTATAAGTTAGAACAGGTGTTGAATCCATAAAGATAGAATTCATCTGAGAAGGCTCCAATTTTCGGGTAAAACATTTTGAATATCTTGTTTTGACTCACATGAAAGTACGATGACCCTGTTTTCTATTATTCTCAAACATAATGAATTTAAGTCTTGATGCATTTAGCCATGATGAAAACAAACGCCGAATTTTTCATAGACATAGGACATGAAGTCATGGAGTCAATTCGGGAATCAAGAGAGAGTGGTGAAATCAGAGGTACCACGGGTATGGGTGCAGACGGAACAACCACAAGTGTTCTTGACCAGCTTTGTGAGGATATCATAATTGGAAGAATAACTGAAAACGACCTTCCATATAATATCGTAAGCGAAGAAATAGGAAAGATCGAAAGAGGTTATGAACAAAATCTTGTTATAGATCCTCTGGATGGAACATTCAATGCTGAAAATGATATTCCACTATATTCTATGTCAGTGGCAATAATGAAAGACTATTTCAATAGTTTGAACGAAGCTCTCATTATGAACCTGTCCAATGGTTCTTATTATTATGCAATAAAAGGGACGGGCGCATTCAAAAATTCAAATAAAATAACTGTAAGTAAAAAAAGGAGGAACGCTTATATTATATCATCAGGCTCAGTAAGGGAAATTCCAGAGTATCTGAAATTTGCAGAAGGGCGCTTCAGAATTTTAGGATGCGCTTCATTGGAAATGTCACTTGTAGCTGAAGGTGTCTTTGATCTCATGGCATATATCGGCGAAAGAAAAGCAATCAGAAATGTTGATATTGCAGCCTCCACGCTCCTTTTAAGGGAAGCCGGCGGGAAAGTATTGAATGAAAAACTGGAAGATTTAAACATGGGTCTAAGTCTCCTTGAAAAGAGTCAGGTAATAGCCGTAAGTGATGAAAAGTTGCTGGAGAAACGACACAAATGAAAGTTGCCTTTATAATAAGAAAAGATTGCCCCAGGTGTGCAAAAATAGTTGAGAGAATTCTGAATATCTTACCAGATGATATAGAAACAATTTTTGAAACAGAGATTGCAAAATACCTCAACGTTCCAACGGTATCTGTAGATACCATTGAAGCAGATATAATAATCACCATAGGCGGGGACGGAACAGTACTTCTTGCAAGCCAGAAAGCAAAAGGTGCAATTCTTGGAATTAATATGGGTACTCTCGGTTTTCTGTCAGAAGTGGAACTTGGGAATGTGGAGTCATCCATATACAAATTAATCAGAGGGGATTATAAGGAGATCGAGGTCATGCGATTAGCCGTATATGTTAATGGCGAATTTCGCGGTAAATGCATTAACGAAGCGGTAATACATTCAAGGCAGATATCTAAAGTACGAAGTTTCAAGGTCTATGTGGACGATAACTTCGTGGATAAAACCAGAGCCGATGGTATTATTATTGCAACGCCAATGGGGTCAACATCTTATTCCATGAGTGCAGGTGGGCCAATCATTCTTCCTTCTGCAGAGGCAATGGTTCTTTCCTTTATTGCCCCGGTGACGCTCAGGATAAGGCCAATGGTAGTCTCATCAAATTCCACTGCAATAATTGTCATGGGAGGAACAAATGAAGAGAGCATCATAATACTTGATGGACAGGAGGAAATTGATATAAAGTCGGGGGACAAGGTTGAGATAAGAAAATGTGATCAGGCAGCTAAATTTATAACCATGCGGAGGAATTTCTTTACAAAATTCAGGGAGAAACTGTTAAAAGATGTGGTCAATTAGAAGAAGAGTAATAAGAATGGTAATGGAAGCATCTCTGGATAGCCTTCCAAAGGAATTCGGAGCTTTTCTCAGAGCCGAAAACAAGGTCATATTTGAGATTGCCATACTACCTGGAACAATTCAGGGAGATTCCCATACAATCTTTCAGCTTTATAACAAGCCAATAGATTTCAGTATAGTGGGCACAATCCATTCACATCCTTCGGGTGTCATATCTCCATCCGATGCAGATCTTCATATGTTTTCAAATTCAGGGCCAATTCATATAATTGTTGGATACCCTTTCAAAGAATACTCTTTCATAGCGTTCAACAGAAAGGGAGAAGCGGAAAAAATAGAGGTTATTGGGTGACACCTCCCACACCATTAAAGGGTGGGATTTAATGCTCACAAATTAAAGGGTTAAATTTTCCGGGCCAACATATTCTGCTGCAGGTCTGATTATTTTGTTACTGTTGACCTGTTCAAAATAGTGGGCATTCCAGCCGTAAATCCTTGATGCAGCAAATACGGGCAGATAGAAACTCTCTTCAATTCCAAGGAATTTCATGAGAATTGCTGCATACAGATCCACGTTAGCAGGAAGATTCTTCTTCTCCCAGAGATAATCTTCAACTGCTTCAGCTGCCTGAAACAGATCATAATCCGGGGCTATTTTCTTCAGTTCCCCTTTGACAAATTGTGCTCTGGGATCTCTCCTCTTGTAAACACGATGCCCAAAGCCCATTATTTTTTCGCCATTAAGAATTTTCTCATCTACGTAATGTCTTGCATCGTCCTTCGATTTAATCGATCCAAGATATTCAAGAACCTCCGAATTGGCTCCGCCGTGAAGTGGGCCCTTAAGTGTTGCCAGAGCTGAGCAGACTGCAGATACAGGATCGGTCAAAGTTGATGCAGCAACTCTCAGTGCAAAGGTTGAAGCATTGAATTCATGCTCCATGTAAAGTATCATTAATTTCTGGAATGATCTTGCATACTCCTTATGCTTCCCGTCTGATATCATTGAAAAGAATGTATCAGAATATCCGTCTCCCTCGCCATCTCTGTAAGGTTTACCTTTGAATGAATTGTAAGTATCTGATGAAAGCTGTGGAATAATTGAATCCATCTTCAAAAACAATCCCTGCTGATCTTTTTCAACGTATGGATAAAGCGATATCATTGATCTGATGTTTCTCATAAGGTCCTTTTCCTTATTGATCTTCATTATTTCTCTGACGGAATGATCTATTTTCATATTGTTATGAATTGCCTGTTTGAATCTATCAGATTCAGCCTCATCTGGAAGCTTACCGTTTATTATGAGGAAAGCTGTATCCTCAAAGCTCTTCTTCTCTGCCAGATCAATTGCTTTATATCCTCTGTAAAGCAAATCTCCTGAGCTGCTTGTTGTTGCTATTGCAGTCTTATCGACTACCACATTTTCCAAACCTTTTGCCACTTTTACAATTTCTGCCATCTTATCACCTTATTTTACTCAACTCACTATCCTCTTTTCCATAATCGTCATATCCTATTATATCGTAAAATTCCTTTCTTGTCATCAAACGATCCATAAAATTTTTCTGAGTTCCTTCCCTATACAGGTCATTATATATTCCCTGTATATTTTTCATCATTGCTCTGAAGGCTGTTAATGGATATATTACTATTGCGTATCCCAGTGATTTAAGTTCATTAAATGAAAGAAAAGGACTCTTGCCAAATTCAGTCATGTTTGCAAGAAGCGGTGCTTTTACTTTCTTTGCAAATTCCTTGAATTCAGATTCAGATTCAAGGGCCTCGATAAATATTGCATCTGCCCCGGCCTTCAGGTATTCCCTCGCTCTTTCGACGGATGAATCGAAACCCTCAACACTCCTGGCATCCGTTCTTGCAATTATTGTAAACTCTCTTATTTTCTTAGACAGAGACGCAGACCTTAATTTTTTATTCATATCCTCAACCGGAATGAGTTCTTTCCCGTCCAGATGCCCGCATCTTTTTGGTAAAATCTGATCTTCCAGATGAATAGCTGAAACCCCTGCCTCCTCCATCATTCTCACAGTGCGGGAAACGTTTATTGTTTCTCCGAAACCCGTGTCGCAATCCACAATTAGAGGCATCCGGGTTACTCTAACTATTCTCCTTGCCTCTTCGACCACTTCGCTGAGTGTGGTTAAGGAAATGTCAGGATATCCCATGCTGGCAGCCACTCCTGAACCTGACAGATATGAAGCCTTAAAGCCCGAGTGTTCTGCTATTATTGCAGAAATTCCATTGAATACGCCAGCTGCAAAGCAACCCTCTTCTTTCATCATTCTCCTGAATTCTTTTGGACCCTGATTGATATTATCCCTAAGAATGGACATTGGAAATTACCTCGATGAGTTCATCCACTCCCCTGTTCTCCATTGACCTGCAGAATTCTGTCAGCTCCTTTGCGCTTTCGCTACTCATAACGCGCTTTGCCTTTACAATTACATCGTCCCACGTGTATGGTTTCTTATAGTGGCCTTTCGGAACTATGAGTTCTTCTTCATATGTACCCTTGTCAGTTTTAATTGATATCTTAAATGGCAGATTTTCAGGATATAATTTATCGTATTCCTTTGTTACCCTGAATTTCATCTTTTCTATTAATGACAGAATCTTCTTATCTTTCAGGAATTTATCATCAAATGATGACGGATTTGGTTCTCCATTTACAAGGGTGTATGCAATAATATATGGCATACTGTGGTCTGCCGTTTCCCTAGTTTTCGGTTTTAGTTTTTCCGGGTCCTTGATAATTATTGTATTTGCTACAGTAAAGGTTTCAACATCTATTGATTTAATATCTCCCTTTATTTTATTCCTGATTGACAGAGAAGCCTCTGCAGCGCTCATTGCATGGTATTCCACAGGAAAATTCTTTATCATGGTTTTTCCAACATGGCTGTTATCAAGGGTTATATCAAAGGTTCCTGATACCTGTTTAAAGAATCCCATTTCTCCCTCGAATATGGGAGATGGTCCTGAGAAGCCGTTTCTGGCCAGAAGAGCTCCAAAGAGACTGTTTCTGCAGGCATTTGCCGCCGTGGCTCCCTTCCACATGCTCAGTTCTCCTGCCCTCGTCTGTCTCATACTTATATTGTTATTCAGACCTATATTGATAGCATTGGCGTATCTGTCGCCGGTTAATTCCATTAAGTGGGCAATTCCTGCACCTGACGATATACTGATATATGTAACATGATCCCATCCTCTATCTCTTATTGAGACCTGATCAGATAAACTGCAGACAACCTCATAGGAGATATTAGCTGCATCCAGAACATCTTTACAGGATTTTTCTGTTGCTTCAGCAACAGCTATGAGCGGAGGTATATTATCAGAAGGGTGAAGGGCCTCCTTCGAAAGGTATGTATCGTTATAGTCAAGATATCTTGTCATTGTTCCATTCAGGAAAGCTGCAACATCAGACGAAGCCTTTTTTCCTGTGAAAAATACTGTGGAATTCAGATTGCCTGAACTGGGCAGCAGTGACCTGATTCCTATTTTAACCGGTTCCACGTTTCTGGCACCATAGGATGTAATTATAATATCTGCTATTCTCTTTTTAAGCTCTTCATTATTTTTCTCCGGAATTCCTTCTTCAGAAATCTTCCTTGAGAACTCTTCTATTCTCGAAACGATCCTGTCCATTGTTCTATATGCTAATGAATATTATAAATTTACAAGAGTTTTAAATACGGTTTGTTAGATTGCTGATGAAATTTTTCATGTTTAGCGCATAAAGGATTTCTTAAGTTATTTGTAAAGGTTCTTCATCAATGCAGCATGAAGTATATATAAGCACGGACAGAAGATTTTATTTGGTAAAGGGGAGCAATGTTAATGATCCACAACTAAAGAGAGATACAGGGGAGGATATGTGGAAAATTAATATGGCTGGAAATGAAGACGGAAAGAAGCATCATTACATCGTTCCATGGTTTCTTGAAATCGTTAAACGTTCAATTGAGGAGAATGTAAATGTTACAGTAAAGGTTCTTGATCCATCCATATCCAATATTGGAATGCTTGGAAAACAGATAATCTACATAATACCGGAAGTTAAGCTGAATTATGGATTTGAAACACCACAGAACAATGGCTCCACAACAATTCTTACCGGGAATGCTGAAAAACAGTTAAATCATGAAAAATTCACAATGATATCAGGGTATGTTGGCGATAATAATTCAAGGAGTATCATCAGAAAGGAAGAAATGGGGTTAAGAGAAATATCTACTGAAATAATCAGCGAACTCATGAACTCGAGGAAAATGGAGAACCTGAAATACTGATACATAATTAGGGATAAAAACAAAGGGTACACTTGAGCTATCGTGGTGTATGAAAAACGATTGAAATATCGAATTGCCCGCGATACGATATATATAAATATATTCAAGGCTTACCGCTCTTTGTTTGTTCCGGTGAGGAAATGGAAGACGGCGATTTTATAAAAATAGACTTTGAGATGAGACTTGGAAACGAGAAGAAGCTAGTGGCTACTAATGAGGAAAAACTGGCAAAAGACAATGGAATATATGATCCGGATACGAAATATAAGGAAACTACCCTTATTATTGGATCTGAGGGAATTTTTAAAGAGATCAATGAATCCCTGAAATCTTCAGAGGTTGGAAAGGAAGTTGAGGTTGAGATACCAATGGCCAACGCCTATGGTGCCAGAGATCCCAACAATATCAAAGTACACACCATGAGAGAGTTCCAGAAAAACAAGATTGACCCGGTACCGGGTCAGGAAGTTAGAATTAACAACAGAAGAGGAAAAGTTATCTCAGTGAGCCCGGGGAGAGTTCTGGTCGATTACAACCATCAATGGGCAGGAAAGGATGTTTTTTATAAGTATACGGTAAAGGGGAAACTGGAAACTGAAGATGAAAAGATCAGTGCCATAATCGATATGAGTTATTCCAAAGGCGTTGACAATTTTACCATTTCAGCTGCAGATTCCACTGCAAACATAACAGTACCTGAAGAGGCAAAATTTGACATAGAATGGCTTGATGCAAAGTTCAGAATTGTTGATTTGATAAGGAAACACCTTCCTTCTTTTAAGATTGTAATATCTGAAGAATATCTCCCGAGACCCAAAGAGGGAAAGACTGAGGAGACATCTGCTGAAGCCGTTAAGGATGAGGCAGATAAAGCAGAGAAAAATCAGGAAGAAACAACTCAATAATTTTTATTTTTTTCATGAACAATGTTGAAAAGATCACTACTGTAATTCTTGTGGAACCAGAATACCAGGGAAATATAGGAGCAGTTGCCAGAGCTATGAAAAACACCGGCTTTGAAAAACTTTTCATTGTCGGTAAACGAACCATAGATGACGAGGCATTATCGAGAGCTAGGGATGGGGCTTCCATTCTTCTTAATGCTTATTTCTTTAATACACTCAAAGAGGCCATAGAAGGTTTTGACATTGTAGTTGGTTCATCATCGGTAAAAACATCAAATTTTAAAAAATTCAGGAGAATTCCCATAACACCGAGGGAACTCTGGCAAAGTTATGGAAATGGAATGAAAAAAATTGCGCTTGTTTTTGGGAGAGAAGGGGATGGATTAAGTAACGAGGAGATTTCCATGTGCAATGTTTTTATTCATATTCCTTCATCGAAGGATTACTCCGTTTACAATCTGTCACATGCTGTAACAATTGTACTTTATGAAGCCCTTTTATACAGAGGAAATGAGGAGATCAAGGAACTTCCGGCAACGGGAGAACAAACGCATCTAATAGTGGAAAAGACAATAGAAATAATGAAGAAGACAAACTATCCACAATACAAAATTGAGAATACAGCTGTTATGCTTGAAAGGCTGCTCACCAGATCAAGTCTCACTGAACATGAATTTTATAAGATTATGGGCATCATAAAAAAGATAAATCTAAAAGTGAGCAATGAAGATGGGAAAAACAACTGATTGTTTGTTAAAGGAACCGAAAATGTTTATTAGGCTCTCACCATTTAGCTTTTACTTCTGTTGATTAAAATGTCATTAAAAACGCAAAGGAAAACAAGCTACGTATTAAAGGACACGGTAGATGAACTTGGAAAGATCTCAAGAGAAAGCAAATCCGCTCTCTGGAGAGATATAGCCAACAGGCTGACCAGGCCAAGCCGTGTAATGAGTCAGGTAAATCTGGGAAAGATTTCTAAAATGATTTCAGATGGAGAAACCATTGTAATTCCAGGAAAAGTTCTGGGAAACGGTTATTTCAATAAGAAAATAACCATATCTGCGCTATATGCAAGTGAAAGTGCATTGAAGAAGATAAAGGATTCCGGTTCTCAATTCATAAGCTTGAGAGATCTTGCAACAGAGAATCCAAAGGGAAGCAATCTTAAGATTATAGGGTGAGGCAATGAAAGTAATAGATGCATCAAACAGTGTATATGGGAGATTATCAACAAAAATTGCCAAGGAACTGCTTAACGGAGAGGAAATAGTTATTATAAATTCAGCAAGTGTAGTGGTTACCGGCAGCAAAGAATCAGTTCTGAAAAGATTCAGGGCAAGAAGAGATATTGGAAGTGTAAGAAAAGGTCCACATTATCCAAGGAGTCCAAACGCAATACTTAGAAGATCAATAGGTCAGATGCTTCCTAAAAAAACCACTAGGGGTAAGGAAGCTTTGAGCAGGTGTAAGGTGTACAACTTTGAACCAAAATTGTATAAGGATTCAAAAAAGGAGAGAATTGAAGGGGCCGACAATTCCAGGATGAGCGGATTCGTAACACTGCTTGAAATTTCAAAGCATCTCGGTATTGAGGTGAATCAATGAAAAATAATTCCATAATAATGACATCAGGAAAGAGGAAAACCGCCATTGCAAGAGCTTATACCAGAAAGGGAAATGGAAAGATAACAATAAACGGTGCGCCTGTTGAGTTTTATCCTATACCACTGTTGAAGGAAAAGTTGATTGAGCCACTGTCTCTGATTGGAGATAAGGCTAACCAGGTCGACATAGAAATCAATGTACAGGGTGGTGGCGTAACGGGTCAGGCTGACGCTTCAAGAACTGCAATGGCCAAAGGAATAGTTAAATTCTTCAAAGACGATGCAGAACTGGAAGAAACATACAGAAAATATGACAGGACACTTCTGGTCAATGATATCAGAAGGAAACTTCCGAAAAAGCCCATGGGTCGCGGAGCCAGAGTTAAGAGACAGAAATCTTACAGGTGATCTGAGTTGATTATACCTGTTAGATGCTTCAGCTGTGGAAAAGTGATCGGTTCAAGTTACGATAAGTTCAGTAAAATGATGGCTGAAATCAGGGAAAAAGGTCGAGAGCCAACCCCTGAGGAAGTATCAAAGGCAATGGATTCTCTGGGGCTGGAAAGATACTGCTGCAGAAGAATGATCATGTCTCATACTGATCTCATCGATGAAATTCTCCCCTTCTCTTAATTTTCCAGAGGGGACCGTGGGGTAGCTTGGTATCCTACCAGCTTGGGGTGTTGGTGACTTGTGTTCAAATCACAACGGTCCCATAATCATTTTCGATCTATTAGCGCTTTGAATTGAAATCATAAATCTCATTCCATTATCAATTATTACCTTTCATTCGAAGCCAACCTGGCTAATAAAGTACACATTTCCCATCTAAATTCACGGAAAATTAAGCTTCAATGGCTAAACCATACTGAAGTTATTTGAAAATAGTATTCAAAATAATATTCCACATTTCATTACAAAAATTTATCAAATCCAATCATTTCGAGTTCTTCCGGTTTTGCTAAAATGATATGTGGCTCATAACTTTCTAAGATCTCCCTGTTGCCAGAACCCCATGTAACACCGATAACTTTAACACCTGCTTCCCTGGCTGCCATTATGTCATATGGCTGATCTCCAATATATATGCACTCGTCGTGTTTTATCTTTAATCTTTTGATGGCTTCCAGAATAGGCTCGGGATTTGGTTTATGCTTATCGGTATCTTCATGGCCAACAATAAATTCAAAATAACTGCTTAATTTTGTAGCTATGAGCATCCTCATTACAATTTCTTTGCTGCTGGAAGAAACTATGGCCATCCTGAGTTTCCTGCTAAAGAAGTGAAGCATATCCTCAATTCCATCATATGGTTTCACTTTATTCATTGTTTCGACGAAGTAATTTGTAGCCTCCTCAAATATTTCCTTTCCAGTTTCCTGAAACCATTCTTCAAGTATTTTGTTTGCAGGTCTACCCAGTAAGCCCTTACTTTCCTCTTCCGTCAAAGGCCTCTTTAATATACGTCTAAACGCATAATCCGTAGCGCATGCCGATAAGGTTTCGCTATCTACTAAGGTTCCGTCGCAGTCAAATAAAATTGCCTTAATCATTTCTCTTGCTTCCTTTATGGATATTCTATGTTAAAACAGTTTAATTAACTTTTCAAGGTAATTGAATGGATCAATAATATGAAGGAATAAGGCATCCATAGTCATGAAAATATTGATCATAGGCGGTGGTGCAGCAGGAATGTCTGCAGCATCCAAAGCAAAAAGGGTAGACCCATCTTCGGAAGTTATTGTTTTTGATTCAGGTAATTTTGTATCTTATGCTGAGTGCGGCCTGCCTTACTATCTCGGAGGTAAATTTGATGATTATGGTAAACTCATACATTACCCTGTCAAGGAATTTACAGAAAAGAGAGGCATCGTGGTAAAAACGGGAGTGTTAATACAATCTGTTGATCCTGAGATGAACTTTGTCTCCTTTTCAGACGGTTCCCGTGATACATTTGACCGTTTGATCATATGTGTGGGTGCGCATCCTAAGATCGATGAGAAGTTTAAAAATTCAGGGGTCCTAGCTATAAGATCTCTTGACAGTGGCATAGAAATTAAGTCAAAAATTCATGAAAAAATGAGAATTACAGTTGTGGGAGATGGAGTTCTGGGAATGGAGCTGGCCTCGTCCTTCAGAGAAGGAGGGCATGAAGTAGTATTGGTTTCACATCATCACACACTCTTCCCGAAAATAAGTAAAGACATATCAAAAGTTTTACTTGACGACTTTGGTAAAAAGATCAAAGTGGAACTTGATTCCGAAATCCTTGATATAAAAAAAGAGGGAGGCTGGTATAAAGTATTTACAACCATGGGAACCCATAACACGGGACTTGTCATATTTGCCACTGGAATTGAACCCAACACTGATTTTCTTAAAAATTCAACCATCCATCGATCTCACCGAATCAGGGATTATTAAGACCAATGAGAAAATGCAGACAAATTTTGAATATATTTATGCTGCAGGGGACTGTGCAACTTCAAAGGATATAGTTACCGGGAAATCATCATGGCATCCTCTTGCACAGGTCTCCAATAAAATGGGAAGGGTGGCAGGTTCGAATGCAGCTGGAAGCAAAATGGTTTTCCCCGGCTCAATAGGGACAACTCTTGTTAAAATTTTTGATTATGAGGTAGGTTTTGCTGGAATAACACTTGAAGAGGCCGTTAAGGAAGGTTTTAATGCCGATAAAACAGTGATAAAAGCATGGAGTAGAGCGGCATATTACGAAGGAGGTTCAGAAGTATTTATAGAAATAGTTTATGAAAAACTTTCGGGAAGACTCCTTGGATGTCAGATAGTAGGAAAGGATAATTGTGCATGGAGATTGAATTCCGTGGCAGTAGCAATACAGGCAAAATTATCAGTCGAGGAATTATTCTATACAGACTTTGGCTATACCCCTCCATTTGGACCAGTATGGGATCCAATAGTAATCGCAGCTTCACAGTCCATGAAATAGATGCTTGAATGCGGCAGTTTATTTTAATGTGAAAATAACTTCAATCTTTTGAGAGCAGCAAGTTTAAAAGCAGCCACAGTGGGAAATACTGTAAATTCCTATACGTGGTCATAAGAAGGGCTTTTTCATTGCGTCACTGAAATCACAAAAAAATTAATCTATGGTATGTATTACCTTTTCAATGGTCAGCATCTCAGCGTTTCTTAACAATATTAAGAAATTGCTCCGAGACAACTTGTGGAAAGCATCTATATTGTCTGTGATTATGCTCATTTATTCGACTATCTCAGAATATTTAATTGAAAATCCTATTAACTCTTCAGGAATCCACTCTCTTTTTGAATCACTCTGGTGGACAATGCAGACCATAACCACAGTCGGTTACGGGGATGTAACCATAGTAGGAACCTATGGCAAGCTTAATGCCATGCTTGTTATGGTATTTGGCATTGGGAGTTTCAGTTTTTTGCTGGTTTCCATTGCAGCTGAAATACTCGACGCAACGATTTTAAGAAGAATAGGGGCAAAGGTGACAAGAATGAAAGATCACGTTATAGTATGCAATTATGGAAGCAACGGAAAGGAGATCCTTGAATCCATACTCAAGGAGAAAGAATCACTGGTTTATCTGGGCGGATCCAAACCTCCTATTGATAACGATAAGCTGGATTTTGTAAACGGTTCTCCCCTTGAAGATGAGGACCTTAAAAAAGCAGGAATAATGTCTGCTAAAATGGTCGTAATATTTCCCGATGAAAGATCAACCGGCAAGAATCCAAATGCCACAGATGCAGAAACAATTCTATCTGCAATGAACGCGAGAAGGTTGAATCCGGATGCTTTTATTATAGTTGAACTTATGAATGAAAGCAACTCAAGTCATGCCAGAAAAGGTGGTATTCAGGAAATAATAGTGAGAGGGAAACTTTCTTCTTACCTTATTATGAAGTCAATTAAAGAGGGAAATGTTGGAAAATTCATACAAAATATACTAGAACCGACAGGACAGGTTGAAATAAGCGAATTAACACTGAATGGAAAAGAAAAAATATACAGGGAAATTTATGAATCGATTGAAGCAGAAAATAAAAGGGTAATTGCCGTGGTAGGTAAGCAGGGAATCTTTCCGAAGCCCAACGAAGATTCAAAATACAACGGTGAAACTCTTCTCATCCTGAACTTCAAGTCAAACCAGTCAGTAAAAGCATAAAATTAAATCATAGAATAGTGCCATTTAACTATGATTTGTATACCTGAATCATTAATCTTATAGGCAAAATATTAAGAGTAAAATCCCATTCTATCGTTGAAAATGGATATTATCACTGAGGTTCTTATAATTCTGGCATTGTCTATTGTCATTGGAGAAATCATGGAATCCAGGGGATTCCCCAATGTTGTAGCGGCAATGATAGTTGGTATAATACTGGGACCTGCTGTACTGAATTACATTTCACCAAACCCGGTATTGGCAGGTATTTCAGATATATCCTTATTTTTCATAGTTCTCCTTATTGGAGTGGAAGTGACAACAGAATTATTGACAAAATATAATAAAACTTCAACATCGCTTTCCGTGGGAAGTTTTGGGATCCCCTTTCTTCTTATGATTGCGTTCTCTGTTCTCATTTATAATCTCCAGATAAAGGAAGCCATTATACTTTCACTCTCAATTTCAATTCCCTCGATCTCAATTGTTTCCGTTTTGCTCCTGAGATATAACTTACTTTCCAGGGAGGGGGGGATGAGAATTCTGGCCAGTGTGGTGATCTCAGACGTGCTGGCATTTATAATTCTCTCTTCTTTAATAAATACCTCAGAGATATATTTTAAACTCATAGCGATAACGGTTTTCATATTTCTCCTCCTCCTTCTCGACCGCTACATGAGAAAAAATGGAGAAAGGTCGAAGCTATTTTTTGAAAAATTAAGGGCCAAGGACAGGGGAGAGCAATTAATATTTGCGGCAATAATAATTTGGGGACTTTTTGTGTCCAGGATATTCGAGGAACTTGGATTCACATTCATTCTTGGAGCCCTTTTTTCGGGAATGATCATAAATGATGTTGTTATAGGTCCTGAGCTCATAGGCATCATAAAGAGAACATTAACAAGGATTAATGACAGTTTTTTCATACCCATATTCTTCACCATCGCGGGACTTGGCGTCGTCATCCCTCCTGAGAAGTATTACGGGCTTCTCCTTGGAATGGTTATCATTACCGTAGTTGCAGGAGGTCTGCTCAATTTTCTCACAAGCAGAATATTTCTCACTGATCTGAAAAGTACAACAACAATGGCAATACTCGGCGGAAGAGGTGCTGTAGGAGTTATAATTGCAACATTTGCGCTTTCGGAAGGTTTGATAACGAACAACATTTATTCCATTGCCATTGTTGGGACGATTATGGTTTCCCTTATAATGCCACCATTAATCAGCAAGGAAGATAGAAAAACAATTGTAGTCAATTGAAAAGAACATAGATGCAGGAATGCAATTTGATCGGCAGGAAACCATTGTCGGGGATCTGGACATGGATTGGCCGAGATAGCTTATTATTATTTAGGTTCCGGAGAAAGCGTTGATTTTTAGTTTATCATTGTCTAATTTGCCTGATTCAGCTTGTTCATTAATTTTGCAAATATTTAATCTATTTTATATGCTAACTTTAGAAGCGAAAATTAGAGCAAAGAACCAATAGATTTTATATCTAGGATACCCATAATCTAGGAAGAGGAAAATTTCAATGGCGCAATTTGACACGTCAAAGGAGGCGAAGAAGATCCTTAAAATAGGTATATTCGGCGTCGTGGCTCTGGCCGCTTTAGTAACTCCTGGAATGAGATTCTGGATTCGCATTCTTATGATTTTAAGCGCCAGCTGGATATTTCTCAATATTACGTTTTTTATTGGTCGTGTAAAACAGGGTAACAGAATCTTAAATTTTACAGAGCTATCCAAACTGGTGGAAAGAGATTCCATAAATCAAAGTAATAACATTGAATGAAACTAATTAGAATTGATAGGGCATAACTGTTTTTAGTCTCAGTTCACTTTAGATAAATATGTCACTGACTAAAATCATTGCAACTATTGGACCTTCCATTGAAGATTATGAGAGCTTAAAATCGCTCGCTCTTTCAGGTATGAACTGCATAAGAATCAATACTGCCCATGCGTCAGAGGAAAGCATCGAAAAGATAGTAAAAATGCGCAATTCACTTGAAATAGACACTGGCAAAATAATCTCAATTATGGTGGATCTGAAAGGTGAAGAACTCAGAATTCTTACAAAAGACGGTGATATTGAAATAAAAGCTGGTAAGGATTATAAAATATCTGACAGAACATTCCATGCATGGGAAATAGCCATTAACCTCGAAAAGTCAATTGGTGTTATAGAACCGGGAGATTCGCTCATAGCAATGGATGGAAGGGTTAAGTTTCATGTAAACAGGGTGGAAAAGGGTGTACTGTCCGCAACTGCAACGACCTCAGGCACATTAAAAAACATGGGAAGGTTAAACATCCCGGGAAGATATGTTCCACTGGCATCCGTTACAGAAAGAGACAGACAATTCCTTCAACTGGCAATAAAACATCAAATTGAATTCTGTGCCATGTCGTTCGTGCAATCTGCCAGCCAGATAAATGATCTTCATGACCTCATAATGGAAATGAATGGGAATCTGAAGATCGTAGCTAAGATCGAAACAAAAAAAGCCCTTGACAATATCAGGGATATCGTTGCTGTATCTGATGTAATCATGGTTGCGCGAGGGGACCTGGGCGTGGAGGTACCTCTTAGTGAAGTGAGTATGTCACAGAAAGAGATTATCAGTGCTGCCCACAGGAATGGAGTTCCTACCATAGTGGCAACGCAGATTCTTGAATCAATGGTCAATTCAGAAACCCCAACCAGGGCTGAGGTTTCTGATATAACAAATGCAATTCTCGATAACGCCGATGCATTGATGCTGTCAGAAGAGACCGCAGTGGGAAAATATCCGGCAGAGGCAGTTAAAACACTCTCAGGAATTGCTGAATATGTTGAAAGGAAAGTAAAACATTTTCCCGGTCCGGATGAATATTTCGGTAACAGGGTAACATTTTCAATATCGAAGGCTACCAGAGTAATATCTGATGAGGTTTCATCCGATGCCATAATTGTTATTACAAGAACCGGAAATACCGCGAGGATGGTCTCTGCAGTAAGACCATCCATGATCATAATAGCTGCGGTTCGTCAACGCCTGATTGCCGGTTTCACTACCCTTGTTAAGGGGTGTCATTCCTGTAATTATAAACTCCGATTCTCCGGATCGTATAACGATCCATCAGATTATTGAACAGATCAGGCAAAAAGGATTGATATGCGCAGGCAACAGGATCGTGGTAACATCAGGAATCCCGGAAATGATATTTGGAGGAACAACAGAAGTAAAAGTGATGACCGTTGGTAATGTTGCAGGAAGAGGGTTTGGATCAGGATTAAATTTGAAGGGTAAATTGACCATTGACCCTGATTATTCTGGGGAAATAATCCTGATAAAGGGCAAAATTGATATTAACCTGATGAAGGGAAAGAAAGGTATCATTACGGAGGGTCAGCTTAAGAGAGACGAAGCTGAAAAGCTTAAAGCACAAAATATAACAACCCTCAGCGGAACTGTTTTATTCAGGGAACTTGCAAATAATGATATAATATCCGTAGATATAGAAACCGGGGTCATATATTTATGATTCCATGATAGGCTATTGCCCGCTCAATATTATTTATGATCTAAGGGTTTGACAGGCTCAAATCTTGTCCCAAATGGTGTCTCGTATCTTTTGAATGTTACATTGAATGCCGCAGACAGAACATCTTCATTCAAAATTTCCTTGGGATTTCCGCAAATTAAAGATTTTCCATTCTTAAGCAAAATAATTGAATCACAGTGTTCATTCAGAATATCTATTTCGTGGAAAACACCTATGAGAGTTTTTCCCTTCTCCTTTAATTTATGAATTATTGAAAGAACCCTCATCCTTTTTTCAACATCCAGAAATGTGGTAGGTTCATCCATAAGTATGATATCTGAATTTTGAACAATAGCAGCAGCAAACATCACTATCCGTTTCTCTCCACCGCTGAGCGATGAAAAATCTCTATCTTCATACTCTGTTATTCCGCACAATGCTTCAGCATATTCAATTGATCCACCTTCATTTTCAGCAGAATAGGCAGCTATTTCAAGAATATCTCTAACCTTCATATTCATCGGGAGTGGTGTTTCCTGAGGCACATATGCAATTATTCTGGCAATTTCTCTTTGCTTTAATTTTGAAATATCAATTCCATCAATAAGAACACTGCCATCGTTATGTTGGTAATGCTTAAACAGAACCTTGAGAAGTGAAGATTTTCCTGATCCATTTTCTCCGCCTATACCAAATATGATTCCTTTTTGCACAGTAAACGAAATATCCTTAAGAGAGAACTTCCCTCCCGGGTGTGAAAAACTTATGTTCCTTATTTCAAGCTTCATACGCACCCTTTGAAATTTTCATCATTAAAATTATGAATATTGGAACTCCAAGCAAGCCGGTCACTATCCCTATGGGAAGTATTTCCGGTTTAGCGATATTCCTTGCAATATCATTACAGATTAGCAAGAAAGTTGCCCCGATTATTGCGGAAGATGGAATTACGAATTTGTTCGATCCACCAAAAAGAAGACGGGAAATGTGCGGTATTATCAATCCCACGAAACCTATTAAACCACTTATGGAGACTGCAGCCGAAACGCTTATTGCTGTCAACATAAGAAAAGCCCCCTTTGAAAAGTTAACATTGACGCCAACGCTCCTGGCATATTCATCACCCATTTGAAGCGCGTTGAGCTCCCTGTAATACATAAAAGTAAGAATCATTGCAATGGTCATAATAGGTATCGTTATGATCAATTCCGGCGTTGTCATTAATCCAATTGACCCTAGCAACCAGAAAAAGGCCTCATTTTGTAATTTTATATTTGAAAAGAGGAAGAATGCTACAATGGCCGACACGAAATAGCTTAAGGCTATTCCTACAAGAAGCAGGAAAAGCCCTGAAATCTTCCCGGATCTCACTGAAACCATAAAAACGATTGAGACTATGGCCATGGCAAAAATAAAAGCAAAAATGGATTCAGTATAGAGTCCGAAGAGAGATATACCGAAAGCCAGAACCAGGACAACCCCAAGAGTGGCGCCGCTGGAAATTCCTATAATGTAGGGTTCAGTGATGGGATTCCGGAAAATACTCTGAATAACAGCACCACCTACACCCAGAGTCGCACCTATAAAAAGAGCCGCGATTATAGTAGGTTCGCGTAAAATAGTTACGATCTCATAGCTTGAGGGTTTGATTGAGAAATGGAAATATCCTCCTAACAGAGGAATCTGGGTCAGGAATATTTTCAGTATAGTTTCTACTTGCACATTGACGGCACCTAAAAAAATAGAAATAACTGTGGCAACAAACATTAACAAAATTAAAATTAAAAATTTGGTTTTTGTCAGTCGATTAATTTTCTCCAATCGGTTCAGGCTTGAGTATATTTTTCCCAGTCTTATCATGTGGGCGTCTCATAGTTGAAATTAGGGCTGTATGTTAATTTTATGGGAAACGGTGGCAACTCGCTTAACTCTGACAGCATTTTTGCATTTCCCTGGGCTCTCCACTGGAGAAGCCACTGGATGCCATAGACAAATCTGAAATCTGGATTTGTAAAGTAAGTATCGTTAAAGAATTGTACATAATTATGATTTTTTACAGCATTCGTAGAGTTAAATGGAGCCTGAGACATGTATGATGGTGAAGCACAGCAATCTATTAAAATTGCGTTAGGATTAGAACTTGCAATCACCTCAGGTGAAATGGTTGCGAATCCGGACACGTTGAAGATATTTACAAGATGAGCATATTGCATTTCATCATTGACAAATGTATTTATTCCTGAGGTGTAAATTTCACCATTATATTCACATTCCAGATAGAATGCGGACTCATCGGGAAGGGACTTTGAAATATTTGACATGTCGGAGAGAGATTGATTAATCCAGTTTGTTATCAGCGTGGCATTGGTGAAGGTACCGGTCAATTCACCAAGCATGAGAGTTTCATTCTCTATCTGGGCTACACTGTTTGGATTATCTAGAATAAATGGAATGTGAAGGGTATTATTTATCTGCTGACCATATGATGGGACAGTCGCACCATAGCCCAAAACAGCCTGCGGATTCAGGGATACAAGCTTTTCATTGTTCACGGTAAAGTCATTGCATATTACGGGGGCGTTTCCACCTGGAGGGTAATAGTCATATGAGCCCGTGGCTATAACATCTTTGTATGCTCCAAGTGCATAGAGGACGGCAGTTGCTGATGGATCAAGCGAAACAATTCTTGTCAGCGTACTGTTAAATGTGAACTTCTGTCCCAGTATATCAGTCACAGTAATTTTTCCACTACCCGAGGCCTGTGATGGTTTGACATATTCCGCATATCCTATGGCCGATATTATGACCACTACCACAACGGCAACCGATATGAGCACCTTTATTTTATTTCCACTTAATTTCATAGTAATCACACAAATAATTCTTACTTAACTGAAATAATTTTTAGTATAAAATCATTTTCCCTCTTTGAAAATCACTAAAAAATCAGTGAATAGCGAATAAAATACTCCTTTTTCCCATATCAAAAACTTTATAGATATAAATATAATCGTACAAAAAATGTCCAACAGAAAATATTCAAAAACCAAGAAAGCTCAGGCAGCTGAGAGGGAAGTGGAATCGAAGAAAACTATCCCTGATTTGTTTAAAGAGAACAGGAAACTGTTTACGGTTATTGCGGCGGTCATTATTGCCGTTATACTTGTTTCTGTATCACTGGAATTTAATATTTTTAAGGATAATGCTACGAACAGTGTGAGCATTCCGAACCCATTTCCCTGGGGTAGCTTTGTAAAGATATCTGATAATAATTTTGGTAATCAGATTCATTTCTACTGGATATCATGGTATGGTTGCCCTATTGGAGCAGCAAACTCATGGGGGCTATATCTTGCTGTTCAGGAGCATATCCCGTCAATAAGCAGTGACATTACTTTGCACACATCGGATCCATATGATGCAGCGCCTGGTGAACCAGGGCTGCTCTTTAATGGAGACGTATCAAATGGAAATTACTATTTCAGCACTTATTACATGTATAATCAATATCATAACGCAACCACGGCAGGTACCCCTATTTCAGGTAACCAGCTTGTTTCTGTGGGTCTTCAGGAGGTAAATTCAACGGAACCTTTATTCATAAGTTCAATGATTTATACCATTCAGACTCAAACTCCAAGCCAGACATCCAGTACAGGTGCGCCAATAGCACCCATAGGTGCAAGCGGTTATCATCTTGTCACAACACTTATAATAACCGGCCCTAATGGTGCGTATTATATGCAGGGGCCTGCTTTTAATCTTGCTGATCTAACTACCGATCCAAGTGTTGCTTCCCAATACTTAAATAACCCTGCTTACGAAAATTATGTACTTTCTCCAAATTATGTTGATAGCAATATGAAAAACATAGGGGTCATAACAGACTATATGGGAGAAATAAATACTATTGTAGGAGATGTATCATAATTTGCTCAGATTTGCAATTGATACTAACGGGGATAATAATAATTTAAACCAAAACTCCGTTGTAAATCTTGTACATTTTATTTATCATTTATATAAGAAACATATTAGAAAAGGATCAGGAAAATAATGAAGAAACCAATCTCATTTGATATTTCATGGAACAAACATTTTTTTATTAGTTAAATATCCGATGACATTGCCAAAAAATAAAAAGCATCCACTGGAAATGACCGTTCAGGTAAGGAGAACTGATTGTCTAATAACTGATGCAACGTTTAATATTCCCGATCTCAAAGGACTGACAAGACTTAAGATAGAAGTTGATGAAACTCTCCATAGTCTTGAAGTAAAGAAGGTTGACGATAAAACAATGACTGCACTTAGAAAAGTATCAAGAAAGATAGTTCAGGCTGGCCCTACACGGTTATGGGTATACGGAAAGAGTTGCAGTGCATGTAAATTCATGGCTCTCAGCGATGCTGTTGTTCTAGGTACAAAGAGCATTGACAGGACTACGGTAAGATTCAGGCTACTTGTCAGTTCAACAGGTAATGCAAGAAAATTGGTTCATGACCTGGAAGAATCCGGGCTGGAACCTGTAGTCATTGATGGTCCTGAAGAAATAAAGACGGAGATTACGGATAGAGAGAATCAGGTATTGAGGTTGTGTCTTGATCTGGGCTATTTCGATAATGAACGGGAAGCATCTCTCAAGGACATATCTAAACTCCTTGGAATATCCGTATCATCCTTATCGGAAACACTCAGACGAGCACTTCGGAAAATCACTGAAGATTATGTCAACAGAAATCCGACATAGTAAATTATGGTAAAAACTTGAAAATAGTTGGATTTAAAATTAAAATTTTGACATGGTTTCCCTTAGGATATTTACCCTTTTGTATAACAATTCAAACTGCTTAAAATTCAGTTGTTGTTTGCTATCGCTCAAGGCTTCCTGAGGCTCAGGATGAACTTCAATCATTAAACCATCCGCCCCTGCACCCACAGCAGCCAGCGATAAAGGTTCAACATATCTGGCAAGACCGGCCGGATGGCTTGGATCCACATATACAGGATATGGTACTCTTTCCTTAAGAACGGGAACCGCTGATATGTCCAGTGTGAATCTGGTTGCATTCTCGAATGTTCTAATTCCTCTTTCCACCATTATAATCTGGCTATTTCCAGCCCCTGAAATATATTCGGAGGCCTGAACGAATTCATCTATTGTGTTGCCGAATCCACGTTTTATCAGGACAGGTCTATTGAGCTCTCCAACTCTTCTGAGAAGAGAAAAATTCTGGCAGTTCCTGCTTCCTATCTGCAGGATATCAGCATATTTTGTAACTGTTGTCAGGTTGTCAGAATCCATCACTTCTGTTACTATGTTGATCCCTGTTTCCTCCTTGGCCATTGCCAGTATTTTTAATCCCTCTTCCTTGAGACCCTGGAAACTTTTTGGCGAGGTTCTTGGCTTATATGCACCGCCTCTCATGAAATTTATTCCCAAAGTTTTGAGAAATCTGGCCGTTTCAATAACCTGCTCTTCACTCTCAACTGCGCATGGCCCAGCTATAAAAATGAATTTTTCTTTACTGAAAAGATCCTCAATTGTAAGATCTGGAGCCATCATACCCAATCACCCCCAAGTTTTTAATTTCTCTCAAAAACTCTTTGTCTTTCAATACTGCCTCACCTATAAGATATCCGTCAAATTTTAGTTCGTTTATCCTCTCAATATTTTCACCATTTATTCCGCTCTCCAGAATGAACGGATTGTCAGTTTCATCAATCAAATTGTTTATCATTTCCTCTTCGCCTTCCATTTTTAATGTCCTCAGATTCCTTCTATTATATCCGATTATCAACCCATCCATTGATTTGATCATATCGAATCGATCTTTTTCATGAAATTCAACAAGCACATCCAGGCCAAGTGCCTTCGCATAACCTGAAAGGTCTCTAACCTGATCGGTGGATAGAAAATCTGAAATCAGGAGAATACAATCAAAATTCTCAGAATAAGCCTTATCTATCATTACCTTCCGATCAACAAAATCTTTCATGAGTAGAGGTTTGTTCATTCTCACAAAACCCTTTGAGTCATCGAACTTCCCGCCAAAGTAAAGAGGTTCTGTGAGAATACTGAACGCGTTGCAATATCCATTCGAAGCACTGGCAAATTCTTCCGGATCAGCGTAGTTTATATTTTTAAATCCAGATGCAGAAGATCGTTTAAATTCAAATATGGTGGCTCTCTTACCGTTATCCCTGCATTGCATAATTTCGTCACGCAAACTGATAACCGGCCTTGTCCTTTCATTGATGCAGGTAAAATCTCTACGTGAATTATTTCTGTAAATTTCTTCAACAATAGTCAAAGCGCACCACTCATGAAATTTCTGAATATGGTCTCCCCGAACTGGGAATAATAACTTTCCGGGTGAAACTGAACTCCAAATATGGATTCGTCTTTTGTATGGAAACCCATTACAGTCTCATCCTTCTCGGAAACACAATCAATTATGATGTTTTCATTGGGTTTTATGGCAAGAGAATGATATCGTATCACGTTAAAAGTATCCGGCACATTTTCATATAAGGGAGATTTCTGATGCTTTACCCGGTCCACCTGTCCATGCATCAGCTGCCTTGAAAGTATGATTTCACTGCCAAGATAGTGTGCAAGAAACTGGTGTCCAAAGCAAATTCCCAATACTTTTGCACCAGGCGTTATGGAATCCATCATTGAATACAGATTTCCGGAGTCCTTCCTGTTTACGGGGTTTCCCGGACCCGGTGATATAATTATTCTCTCATATTTCTCAACGTTTTGAATGTCTTCATCGTCATTGAGCTTCACGTCAACATCTGCCCCTATACCAAGAAGAATCTGGTATATATTATAAACAAAAGAATCGTGGTTGTTAATCAATAACACTTTCGTTCTGAACACCCCCTAAAACCGTTGCTGCTTTTGCAAAAACTTCCCTGTTTTCATTTTCCGGAACAGAATCTTTCACAATGCCTGCCCCCGCCCTTGTAACAATTTCTCCGTTCATTGTATAGAGTGATCTTATGCAGAGAGCCATATCTATATAAGAATTTGAATAAATGCCTGCTGCTCCTGAATATGGGCCTCTCTCCCCTTTCTCATATTCCAATATTAATTCCAGAGCCCTCTCCTTTGGTGCGCCAGAAACAGTTCCTGCAGGAAAAACCGCCTGTAAAAGATCTGCGGCATCCAGATCATTTCTTATGAGTGACTCAACATCGCTCAGTATATGAATAACTGATGCGAATTTCTTAATATAATGGGATTTTACAACCTTAACAGTTCCCGGAACAGATACTTTTCCCAGGTCATTTCTCGCCAGGTCAACCAGCATTCTGTGCTCGAGCAGTTCTTTTTCATCAGAGAGCAGTTCCTGATATATCTGATTAAAGGTTTTTCCATTTCCTGAAATAGGTCTGGTTCCTGCAATGGGATTGATCAGGCATTTCCTGTTTTGAAGCTTTACAAGGCTTTCTGGTGAGCTTCCCATAAGAATATTCTTTCCAATCTTAAAGAAAAACACGTAGGCTGAGCGATCATGAGTTAGAAAATACTCCAGAGTTGGAATTAAGGATATGTTCCCAACAGAAATCTCCCTGGATAGTACCACCTGCAGTAGTTCTCCGTTTCTTATTCTCTTTACTGATTTTTCAACACTTTCCATGTATTCGGTATCCAGTTCAGTAAAGATTGGGGTAAATTGTTGAAATGCTTCATTGCGTCTGAAATTTCCCTCTATTTTCCTGGAATTAATAATGCAATATCCCTTTGGCCAGTTCTTTTCTTCCACACTAATATTTGAATAAACATCAGAAATCATGCCGAAGGTCAGGATCACGGGGCATTGCTCACCGGCAAGTTCTCTCAATTCTCTGATTGAATTGATGGAAATACTCTGTCCGTTAAAAAACAGACTTTCCTTTCCATCAAGCTTATCTTCTCCTTCAAAGGAGCAAAAATATGCAAAGTCTCCACCTTCCTTCATGAGCTCATCAATTTTTTCAAGCAAATGATTCAAGTGACGATTTCACCTCCCCGATTCTTGTTAGCATTTTAATATCCTTAATACCTGGTGAAACCTCCAAACTGCTGCTTAAATCAACAAATTGAAATCCCCTCCTTACAATTTCAGGAATATCATCTGGCGTTATACCTCCTGCAAGACCAACATTAACATGGACTGGTTTTAAATCAGCAAGAAGTGTAATAATCCTAGGTTTTTGTTCAATTAATACAAGATCTGCTTCTCTTACATATGGTTCAATTCTGAATTCTGGATCAATTACATTGGCCGCCTTTATCACAGATATGATCTTTTTCCCTGAAATTTTTCTCATTCTGGAAATTTCTTCCGGCTGGTGGGGATAATGTATTTGAATGTACGCCTCCTCTGAAAAATTATATTTCATATATTCCCTGTCGTCATAAACCCCAGCAACGTTAAATCCCATGGAAACAAGAGAATCAGAAAATTTTGCATCCATAAATCTTTTCGAGGATTTTGCCCTCACAACACCTATTATGTCTGCTCCGTTATCCCTAGCTGCATTGGCATCCCTTACTCGGGTAATTCCACAGATCTTAATGGTTAAACTATGATCCAGATAAATTCGCCTCCTTGATCTTTCCAATTTCCCTGAGCTTTTGTAAAGCGCTTCCATTTCTTATTGCCCTTATGGCCAGCTCGTATGCATCACTGAAATTTTGTGTCAAACCATTTGATATTATTGCGGGAGCTGCATTCAAAGCTATAAATTTCGAACAGGCATCATCTTTTCCCGATATACCTTCTATTGTTTTCATATAAAGATCATCTCTGTTGTCTGCTGTTACGCAATCAAGGTCATAGTAACGGCCAATGATTTGATCGGATTTTATGGTAAATTCTCTTATGGAATCATTCACCTGCAGCACTTTTGTATCAGAACCTATGGAAATCTCATCAGTTCCGTCCTCTGCTGTAATAACATACCCTGTTTTTTTCTGATTTCTCATTACCTCTGCATACGTAAATGGGTCTATTCCTCCAGCCACTCCAACTATAATGATATCCGGATCAAGCGGATTTGTTATTGGGCCCATCAGGTTAAATATTGTTCTGAACTGAAGTTTTTTTCGAACAGATGAAAATTTTGAAAAAGCAGAGTTATGAAGCGGGGCAAGAATAAATGTGAACGAATGCTTTGAAATCTCTCCTTTAACAGTTTCATTATCTTTCTGAAATTCATAACCGATCCGTTCAAGGAAATCAGCGCTGCCCATAAGACCAGTGACACTTCTGTTTCCATGTTTGGCAACTTTAATTTTAAGTGCAGAGCACACTATTGAAGCTGCTGTGGATACATTTATTGTATTTTTGTGATCGCCCCCGGTTCCAACTATATCAGTTAGACCCGGAATCCTTGTGAGCGGTGAAAATTTACGCAGTCCTCTGGAAAAACCTGAAATTTCACTAAGACTTTCCCCTTTTATATACAGTGTAGAAAGAACAGAAGCCTTTGTTGCCTCAGTTACATTCTCGTTGACAAGATAAACTAAAAGCTCTTCTGCTTCCTCTTCCGTAAGGTTGGCTCCCATGACATTTTTAAGAATGATATCAGAATTCATCCATGACACCCCTCAATTCTTTCAAAACTTTCTTAAATCCTTCAACATCTCCACGCTTCAGGTAATCTATAAACATTGAACCGATGGCTATGCCGTCTGCACCGCTTTCCATAACTCTCCTGGCATCTTCCGTATTTGAAATTCCAAAGCCAAAAATAATCTCACGGGAGCCGGAAATCCTCCGGATTCTTTCTCCGGTTTTTTCGGTGTCCACAGGCACATTAACCCCTGTGGAGGGTTGAATCCCGTGATAAACCCATGAACTGGTTCTTTCAAGCATTGCATGCACAACACCATCTGGCGTGGACGATGTAAAAAATGGAATCAGTGAAAGGTTCTCCTGATCCATTATTCTGAGCGTGTCTTCCCTTGTATCATAATAATCTATAAGCAAATCGGGAAATATGACACCTTCAAAGCCCGAATCCTTAAGATTTTTAATTCCAGTTTCCTGATCTTTCTCAATTGAATTGAGGTAAGTCAGCGCATAGGTTTTAAGACTTTTATTTCTTAATTCTTTAATCTCCTTACGCATTTCATCCGGTTTAAAATGCTCAATAGATGATCCATGAGTTGTTCTTATCTTCGGGCCATCATAGTAAGGGTTTTTTACTGGAATACCCAGTTCCACATAGTCTACCAGTTCACTGTTTATTGAAGCAAGAAATGGTCTGATTGTCGCATAATCTGGAAACGGGAATGTGAAATACACTGCAAGTTTCTTCCTCAAGCCTTTCCATCTCCGAATATGGACAGATCCATCAAACCATGACCGCTGACATTTATCACAATATCCTTTCCCTTATTGGATGGGTTGGAAGCGTAAGCCATGGCCGTGGCAATTGCATGCGATGACTCAGGAGCTGGAATAAATCCCTGCGTTTTAGAGAATACTCTCATTGCTTCCCTGCTTTCATCTTCTGAAACCTCTGATGTTTTTATCCTTCCATTTCTTATGAGAAGGGAAAGCGATGGCGCCACACCATGATATCTTAACCCTCCGGAATAAATACCTTCAGGAACATAATCTGAACCAAGCGTGAGCATTTTCAACTGGGGAAGTATCCCTGCAGTGTCGATGTTGTCATATCTAAACTCTCCCTTACTGAACTTAGGGACCTCCGTAGCTGCGGAAGCAATCATTTCGATTTTTTTATCACTTATTAAAGGGTAAGTAAAGCCACAAAAATTACTTCCTCCTCCTACACATCCAATGAGCACATCTGGCTGAATGTCCATATCCTCCAGCTGTGCCTTTGTTTCCTGCCCTATGATGCTCTGATGGGTTATAACAGAGTTCATTACGCTTCCCAGCAAATATCTGTAATCATGATCAAGAGCATACTGTACAGCTTCGCTGATTGCTATTCCAAGGCTTCCCGGATGATTCTTATCCTTTTCCAGGATCTGGCGGCCATATTCTGTCTTTGAGGAAGGACTTGAAAAAACATTAGCCCCGTAAAGATTCATTATGGTTCTTCTCAGGGGTTTCTGGTCATGGCTAACCCTTACCATGAAAACATTTGATCTCAGGTTGTTAAGAGATGCTGCAAGGGCTGTAGCTGTGCCCCACTGTCCTGCTCCAGTTTCCGTAGTTATTTCACTTATCCCTTCATTTGCAGCATAGAATGCCTGCGGGATCGCCGTATTTATTTTATGAGAACCTGTTGCTGTAGCCCCTTCATACTTGAAAAAAATCCTACCGTCAAATTTCAGATGTCTCTCTAGATTTTTAGCTCTTATGACAGGAGTTGGTCTTCCAATCTGCAAATACTGTTCCAGGACTTCATCTGGAATATTTTCATATCTGGATGATGTAAATTCCTGTCGTAACACCTCTTTCGGTATAATCCTGTTTAAGAGTTCTATTGCTGAACTGTCTGTTTTTCCATCACGGGGTGGTGATATTGGAACAGGTAGATCAGGAATAATATTATACCATTTTTTTGGGAGAATTTCCAGTTTATCTGCATTTAACATATGATTTGTAATTGAATGTTAATATTAAAGCATTACTGCATTGTATCACACATTCTTATTTTATTGCAGTATGAATAAATACTGTACCTCCTGCCATTCGTTTAAATGTTACTTCGGAAAATCCTGCCTTTAGAAGAATAGTGTTAAGAGATGGAGGACTGACAAAAGTCTGTACGGATCTTGCTAGGTATGAATATGATTCCGTACCTGACATTTTATCAAATATAATGGGGACAATCTTGTAAAAGTAGATTCTAAAGAGTGGAGCAATAAGAGCTTTTTGTGGGTCAAATATATCGAGATTACAAAATATTCCTCCAGGTTTTAACACTCTGTAAACCTCTCCTATATAGGTTTCAAGGGAAGGTACATTTCGTGTAAGAAACCCTGAAACTACACGGTCAATGCACTTATCTTCCAATGGTATACTCATCGCGGAACCCTCAATGAATTGAACTTTTGATCCTTTATTAAAGGGAAACATTTCTTTAGTTATATCCATGGCATAGATGTGGTCTGCTCTGATTTCATTCTCTATGGAGTACGATATTTTGCCGGAACCGCATCCAACATCTAGAATATCATGCCCATCTTTTAATTTCAGGCTTTCGATCAATTTTTTCCGCCAGTAGGTATCCATGCCAAAACTCATAATGGAATCTATGAGATCATATTTTGTGCTAATTACTTTGAATATTTCCTTAACATTCTCTTCATTTTTGTTTAACAAAGCAATCATCCTTCACGGGCGAATCATCTTTGCATATTGACAGTGCTTAATTTTTTCTATCTCAATTACATTATCCTTGTCTATGAATTTCGCTTCAATAGCGGTTTTGACTGTATAATTTCCTACTAAATTTGCAATGGTGCAAATACTCATTGTCTCCAGGAACAGAGCTTTGGATACTGGGTTTGAACCGTAAAAGTCCTCTTTTACTTCAAGGTGCAGAATTCCTTCTCTTAAATTTTTGCCCAGGATTTCTTTATCAGCCGCAGCAAGGATAATCTCATTGGATATGGAACTAACTTTCATTACGATTCTATTGTTCATTTCTGTTTGAAAAGTGGATGCCTTACGTTAATATTAATTTAGGTAAGAAAAGTGAATCAACCCAACCATTACTTCATATCCGTTGGACTTTTCATCTACATTAATTGAAAACAGCAATAAAATGAAGAAGTGTGTACCCACAATATTTGGAAAGAAGGTATGTGAGACTTCTAAAATCTAAATAGCAAGTTTATGCACATAAATTTATAGAAATTACAGGCCTGATTAAATCAAGGGAACTTACAAATCATTGACCTTATAACTATACTTAATCAACTGCTAAATGATAATAGATTGATATGATAATATATTGTAATTTAATTAAGAGAATATGGATTTATCAAGAATTTCTGACTTCATAATAAGGAAAAGGATTCTCAGTTTTCTTTTATATCTTACATTTATAAGCATTATAGTTATAGGTTCGTCCTATGACGATCTTTTCCTTGTTGCCCCACCTTATGCTGTTTCCCTTTATTTGATTACATTTGAATCAAAATCTAAATTTTCTAGAAAGAAAAATATTATTTTTTCATATTCTTTCGTAATTTTGACTACAGAACTTATACACGTTATAATGGGCATAGGAACATTGCCACTTCTACTGAACCTGATCCTTGTATCAACTTTCATTTCCTTTTCAAAGTTCAGCCATCCTCCGGCTCTAGCTTTAACTATATTTTCATATATTGAACATCAACTGACCGCTTTCACCATAGATTCCGTTGTTATAATGGGAGTTGTAATAATAGCTGAACTTGCCAATGAGAGAATTGAGCTATTTCAGAACAGTCTGTTAGACAAAAAATCACATAATGGATCAATGTAATCTTCTCATATATTGAATCTATCCAAGTTCATTTACTTAAATAAGAGCAATTACAGAATAAATCCCCACATCATTATAATGATAAAAATGTAACAAAACAGGTTATTCTTTATTGATATAAAGAAAAATTAACCTAGAAAAAGATATTAATAAAATGGAAATATGCAGAACTATGAAAGAGCAGAGAAATATAGTTCTCTCAATTTTGATAGTTTCTATAATTATCGGTGTAATTTCTTATTTCGTATTGAGCTATGAATTCGTGAACTATTTTGCGGCTCAGGAAGCAGTTAACGCTTCATATGCTAATGCTGCTTTTGTATCAATGGGAATTGCATCAGGGATTTTTTCCTGTTCAATTTTATTTTATCCAGTTTTTAAACACGGGGTCAAAGATTATGAGGGGGAGGATTACAGATGAATCAGAAGTATAAAGTGGAAATAATATGGATTATAGCAGTTCTAGCAGTATTGTTTGCCTCTATGGGTATTAATTTCTACGTAACGGGAATGAAGAGCTTTTCAATAGCAACAAAGGAAACCCCCGGGGAGCATCTAAACGGTACAATAATACAAGTTACGGGTGTTCAATGGTCATGGTCATTTGAAATTAATGGCGTAAAATCCGTAGACAATTTTACCCTTATAGTAAATCACACATATACCATGGTAGTAGATTCTTTACCTGTCGGTACTGGTCAAGCGGTTATCCATGATTTACTTATACCTCAGTTTGGAATCCAGGTTTATGCTGTTCCCGGTCAAAATAACACAATTACGTTTACTCCTGATAAAACAGGAACCTTTATCTTTGAATGTGTAGAATATTGTGGTTATGACCATTACAAGATGAGAGGATATTTTTCGGTGGTTAAGTAATGAGCACAACAGATTATCTTATAGAAGTCTCTGTAACCATATCAATAATATTTCTCATTCTGTTTTTCATCTATTATAAATATAATTCAGCCAAGAGTGAAATGGATTCGGTGGCAGAGAAGAATGATTATGTCGATACCGGTTCATATTTTAGAGATAAATTTGGAGGAAAAACCAAAGAAATTGGTATTAAGCCTTTCCTTCTGAATGATTCAAAAAGCATTGGAATCAGATATATCATCACAAGCATCATATTTTTCTTCATTGCCGGAACCTTTGGAGTGATTATGAGAGTGAGTCTTGTCGAGCCCACACCAACGCTGTTTCTCAACAGAACTGTTATATATGATGTTCTCACAACGCAGCATGGAATATTGATGATATATATGTGGGCCCTTGGCAGTGCCCTGGGATTTTCATATTATCTATTACCTTCATTCCTTAAAGTTAAAAAGGATTCAATGGGAGGCTACTCATCTGCGGCATATTGGATTTACCTTCTGGGGGCAATCTTCATTGTCCTGTCAAGATCATCTACAAGGTGGTATTTCTATCCTCCTCTGTCAATAAATTTGAATCCATATAATGCTGGTTCTTTCAACTGGCTGGCTGTACTTGGTATGGAGATGATATTTGTCGGTGTTGTGATTGCTGCAATTGTTGTCATAAAAATGATAATAATGGACAGAGATGACAGTATCAAAATAGAACAGATGCCTATTTTTGCATGGGCAGTTTTATTTACCCTCATTATGCTCGTTGCTTCAGCACCATTCTTTATGCTTGGTCTTGCCATGACATTCTATGACTTTTTTAACCCCATATTCTTTGTGAGTTCCTCAAGTTCACCACTTTCATTTGCGGAAATGTTCTGGATATGGGGACATCCCATTGTATATATTGCTGTACTTCCACAATTTGGGCTCATCTATGAAATAATGCCTAAATTTACAGGGAACAAGGTTTATAGTTATGCATCAGGTGTATTAGCTCTCGGTTTATTGATGCCATTAAGTGAACTGGTATGGGGACACCACCTTCTAAATTCAGGATTTGGAATTGAGTGGGGCTTATTCTTTGCAACAGCATCCTTCGTTGTAGTTATACCATCAGCCATTACTGTATTCAATTACATTGCTACTCTTTGGACATCCACAAAGATAAGAATGACTGTACCAATGTTATTCGTGGTTAATGGAATATTCGACTTCATTATTGGTGGTATAACAGGAGTTATCCAATCTAATCTTGCACTGAATGAGGTTTTACATGGTACATACTGGGTTACCGGTCACTTTCACTTCATCTTTTTGGGGATAACAACGGGAATAGGGTTTGCAACAATTTACATGCTTTTCCCATCTCTCACTAATGGTAGGAAATACAATGTAAGGCTGGCTTACTGGCATTTTACCTTAACAGCCATTGGCTCCTTCATTATGTCAATGGGCTGGACTGTTGGAGGATTTTATGGAATGCCAAGATTTGTAGCGGGATATTTTGCACGATTCCAGGCTTTTCAGGACACTGCAATTTTGGGTGGTGTTATAGTGGGAGTTGCTCAACTTTTCTTCCTCGCCAACATATTCGTCACATATTCAAAGAAACCATCAATCTCAACTAATAATGCCCTGGAAGATGCATATAATTTACCAGCAGTAGATGGAGGTGAATAAAATGGCAGAAAGAACTTTTTCACAAGGAATGATTTTTGGAATAGTTATCATAGTTTTGATGTTTGGAGGATTATATTACATGCTATCGGCGCCGACATCGCTGAATGGCGGACTTTTAGAGCCGTCTAATACTCCTTATACTCATACAATCAATGTTACACTCTACGCAAATGCATTAGGATGGGATTACGGAATCAAGGGAGATCATACAAACCCTACATTTAATATCACCGCAGGCACTCGAATAGTTTTCACTGTGATAGAAGACGATACTGCTCCTCACACGTTAACAATTGCAGATTCACCATCTGAGTCGAGTACCCATCTTACGCTGGTCACAACATCGCAACTAACACAGATAATTGGCCATAAGGTTGTTGCAAGTTACGTTTTTAATAAGGTTGGTACATGGACATACTGGTGCGAAATACACACAACTACAATGGTTGGTAAAATAAATGTCATTGCATCGGCAAACACGTCTGCCATTCCTAACTGTAATAGCCCACACTCTGCTGGACCCCATTCTCAAAATAACAACTTGGATTCATTTTTTCAATTTCTTTTAGACATTTCAGGTGCAATAATTGCCTGAAACAAATTTATTTTCTAAAGTTAATAATCTGGTTAAGATTGAGATTGCTTTTCTTGTGGATTTGGTTGCTCTCGGGGGTTTCTTTACATTAAGCTCCAATTGGAGTCATTTATTTTATGTGATTCCCTTATTAATTGCTGGAACCCTTGCATCATTTTCTGCGGCCCTTTTTAACAATGTATATGACACAGATATAGACCGAGAAATGAAGAGAGTATCAGCAAGACGGGAGACAATTAAGGAAAACAGGCGAAAGTATTCCATAATTGCATCTATTATGCTATTGGCATCATTCATTATTGGCATTCTTTTTCTAACTCTCTTGTCAGTAACATTTATTTTGCTAGGATTCGCCAGCTATGTTTTTCTCTATACTATATTTCTGAAGCGAAGAACGGATTGGAATATAGTTATTGGAGGCGTTGCCGGGAGTCTACCAGCTCTGGCGGGTTCCGCAGCTTTTTCCGGTATAATCAGTTATGGCTCAATATTCATTGCACTGTTGGTTTTCATGTGGACACCCACTCATTTCTGGAGTCTGTCAATAAAATACGTAGATGACTACCGCAAGGCTGAAATCCCAATGCTTCCGGTTACAAAGGGTGTTGACAGGACAATATTCTGGATCCTGGTTAATACTATAATTCTATTCCTGGTAACGGTAATACCTGCTGTTTTGAATTTTCCGGTTCTTGGAATATTATACAGGTTGATCAGTATTCCAATGGCTCTTTTGATTCTCATTCCAGTTATTATTCTCTATATGAAGCAAGATGAAAAATCATATAAAACAGTTTTCGGCATATCAAACTTTTTTTTAATGATTTTGCTCATTGCAATATGCCTTATGCCATTCAGTTTTTAACCATGCATAAGAAAGAAGAGAAGTAAGAAAATAAGAAAAGAAACGTTTTTTCTAAATGTTGCTATCATGAATTGATGAATGGGTATAATTTGAGAAACTTGATTTTATTTCTCGCATTCCAGATACTCATATTCTCATTTTATTTTATAAGCATTTCATACACGTTTCCAATCTATTTGACCACTCTCTCTTATTATCTGTATATCGCACTGGCTTGGCTGGAACTTTTTATATTTCTTCTTTTTACTAATTTAAAAAGCCGAATTTTAGATAATTTCAAAAACATCAAAGGATTAGTTATTCTCATTAGTGTATTTACAATCTGGGCATATATTATTGAGGTCTCCCTTCCTGGTTCAAACAATATACCATACATATTTGCAACTTTAGTTACTCTTGTATGTTTTCAGGAATTTAACTTCAGATTAATTGCAATTGAAACTTTTGCAAGATTTGTAAATCTGGGGGTTTCCACACTTATAAGTGCAATTATATATACAATGTTTTTTGGCCTATATCTCTCTATGTATATTTAGGTGGTTACCCCGGCTTTTATCCTTATTTGTTTATCCTTGACACATTCTCAATGGGTCTAATAATCGGAGCTGTCTATGCGGTAACGCGTAGCGTTTACTTCACATCTTCAATAACACTTTCTCTATACATTATTGCTTTGTTCCCTTATACACCAGCAATAATTTCTTATATGTTTGTTCCGGTTTGATTTGTATTTTATTATAAATCACCATGGTTCAAAAACTAAAGCAGTAACGTCTTGATTTTTTCTGGTATGGGGCTTTTCTTTCCATTCTTATCAACCCATACAATGACAGTTTTACCTGAAGATAATAGTGCCTCATCACCCTGCCGGAGTATTTTGTGAATAAAGGATATACTTGTATTTCCCACTTTTTCGATTTCGGTTGTAATGCTTGGACGATCTTCAAAGTAAATAGGTATCCTGAAATCTATCTCTGCATGTGCAACCACAAAACTTACCTCCCTGGAATGAAAACCTGTTAAAAATTTCATAAAAAAGTCGATTCGCCCCAATTCAAAGAAACTCAGATAAGCAGCATTATTTACATGACCAAGTGCGTCCAGATCCCCGAAACGCACCTGCAACTCTATTTTAGAAACTTTTAAAGCCATTGGCAAGGAATTTCCCGGTAAGACTAATACATTGTGATTTCCTGCTGACCCATAAATTTGCATCATCGCCTGAAACATTTTCCATTTTTGAATCGGCTATGTTGTCATGGTATACCCATCCATTCCTCAATTCTTCAATCCTGTTCCTGTTGGAGATAATCAGTACCGGAAATGCAATTCTGTAGAAGTCTCTGAACTCCTTATCTGAATAAGATGGAGAGAAGAGAAATACTGCTTCAGGCTTTAAATTATTCTCCACTATATATTTTAAGAATTGCTGGACGTTTTTACCATGAAGGCAAAAAATAACATCGTTTCCCTCACATTCAGAAAGAAAAGTTAGCGACAGTTCAGAAGCCATTGTTCTGATAAAATCATCAAATTCCCTGTTTTCATTTACTGACGGTGAGCATATAAACATTCTATGATTATCTCACTTAGATGTATTTTTTATATATTAAGTCATGTTGTGTTCCACATGAAAGATAAGCAATCTTCAATTGATTTCTACGCATTTGTAAAACTTTACGGAGATCGTTTTTCTGGTGCATTTATAAAGAAAATTTATCAGACAGGAAAGGACGAATTCACATTCATAATATATTCACCTGAGCATGGAAAATACCCATTTCACATCAAACTATCTGCAGGAATAGCATTTATGGACCCTGACAGACCCGAAGAATCATCGTCTTTTGCCATGTTTCTGCGAAAAAATCTGTCAGAACAAAAAATAAGATCCATTGAACAGATTAATTTTGACAGAGTTTGTAAAATAACATTGTATTCAGGAATGGAGATTATTTTTGAATTATTCAGGGATGGAAATTTGATTATACTTGAAAACGGGCTTATTACTTATGCATTTAGTCCCAGGGAATGGAAAAACAGGAAAATCCTCAAAGGTGAAAAGTATATCCCGCCTTCTCTTATTGATCCATTATCGTCTGACTTAAGTGCTTTGGAATCTATTTTTGAACATAGTAAAGGATCACTGGTCCAGACAATGGCAACCAGAATGAACCTTGGAGGGGAGTATGCTGAGGAGATTGCATTCAGGCTCGGTATAGATAAGGACAAGCCGTCTAAAGATTCTCTCGACATGGTTCCAGCAATAATCAGTGAAATAAACAAGCTTCTAGACGAAACATCTCTGAACAAAGGATTTTATTATAATACCGATAACATGCTATCTCCTGTTAAGCTCACATCCATAAGTGAAACACCAGGGATTTTCGAAGACTTTAACGAAGGTCTTGCTTTTCAGATGGGAAAACTTAAGGAGGCAGACCCACAAATTTCACAAATTGAAAGAAGGATTGCAAATCAAACAAAAACCGTTCAGCAATATATGGAACTGTCAGTCAACCTCAAGGAACTGGGTCAAATTATTATTTCCAATCTTCCCGAATTTGAAAGAATACTCAGGATAGTTAATGCGAATCACAAATCACTCTCAAAAGGTGTAGTTATAATACCTGGAATAACATTACATGACATTGACTTTTCAAAAAAACTCTTAACCATAAAGAAGGATGAAAAAGAGATTCAGCTCTCACTTAATCGAACTGCAGGAGAAAATGCCAGCGATTACTTTAACAGGTCAAAAGATTATATTCTAAAAGCAGAAGGGGCGAAAAAAGCCATTATTGATACCTCCAAGGTTAAACTGGAAGAAAACGGGAGGAAGAAAAAGGACCGGCCAAAGAAGTGGTTTGAATCATATCACTGGTTTATAACCAGTAGCGGGAATCTTGTTGTTGCAGGGAAGGATGTTAATGGAAACGAGAAGGTTGTAAAAAAACACATGTCTGAAAAGGATATCTATATACATGCTGATTTGTACGGTGCTCCCAGCACAATTCTAAAGGTTGAGAAAGAAAACACAGACCTGGAAAAAGATATACTGGAAGCAGCGCAATTTGCAGTTTCAAATTCCAGGGCATGGTCTAATAACCTCGCGTCAGGATCAGCTTACTGGGTAACCCCACTTCAGGTTAGCAAAACTCCAGAATCCGGTGAATTTGTCAGAAAAGGTTCATGGATAGTAAAAGGTAAGCGCAATTATCTGTTTAACCTCCCTCTGAAACTTAAAATTTCAACAGTAATCTTTGAGAATACAGAATTGCCAATGATTTGCCCTCACGTCACAGAGATAAAGAATGAAAGAGATTTAATATTCCTGTCGCCAGGAGAAACCAAAAGGGAAAAAATAGCAAAGGAGATCTCTGAAATTCTTGGAAGAGAAAGGGACGAGATCGCGTCGATCCTGCCACCAGGTGGAAGCAGAATTGATTCCATCACGAAGAAAGTTCCAGCTTCAATCTCTCAATAATTGAGACATCTCTTGCTTCAACTTTCCTTAACAGGGCAACGTGATAACTCAATACATCTCCAAAATAAACACCATACATTATCTGGGAAAAAATGCTCTTTCCTTTCAATTCTATTATTGTAAAATCCCTTGATGAAAGTTTCTTTGTGATTTCCAGTCTTTTCTCATTTCTTTTCGAAAAGCTATTTTTGAAGGCAATGTAAATAAACGGATCCATTTCATGATTCATTCCCATGGGAACCAGTTCATTGTGGTTTATTTCTGACAGGTACCCTGCGTTTGCCAGCATCTTGGAGTTCTCATTAAATTGTGTTTTACAACGATATGCAACGCTTGATGTTGGATTCCATGATATAAAATATGGTACCTTCCCGGACTCAAATATTCTTTTAGAAATTGAAATCAGGTTATCTTCCTTTTTCTTAATTTCCGCAATATTATTTTTAATTTCGTCCATTTGGTTCCTGAGGTCTGGAGATATGGTATTTATTATGGGCATTAAAAGAAATCCAAGTGAGGATCTGGGTTGATACCCAGCAGGAATTATAACGGTCTGATCGGAAATCTCTGAAAGTTTTCCACCCGACGTTATTGATAGAATCTTAGCCCCTTTTTTCCTGGCCTCATTGGCACATGTAATTGTTTCTTCTGTATTTCCTGAATAACTTATTGCGATGAAGAGTGTTTTTTCACTGACAAAATCGGGGCAGGTATATGTATTTAGTACGATAACCGGTTTTTTTGAATAAATTTCGCTGAACAAAAAACCTGCAATCCCTGAACCTCCCATACCCTCTATCAAAATGTTATCATAATCGTCAATGTTCACATTGAATTTCTCATTAAATGAAAGCTGATCGATAATAGAATCTATCTCTTTTCTGTAGGTCATAAGATCACTGATTTCTATAATATATTTAAATGGGGTTTAAAACATAAGCCAATGACATTAATGAGGGTAGCAGCCCTGCTAATGTTAAGATTAAGTATATTTTAAGGTGACCTGACATAATTGCTTATGCAATCAGCCTTTAAATTTTTTACGCATTTCTATTGCAGGCAAAAAGCATGCCAAAGTACTTTTCCACATAATAATATTTAAGGCTCAGTTTCATCCCTGACGCAGAGAGAAAACCTCCCAATACTACCATAATCCAAAAACTATCCGGTTTAGCAGACTCAATGAAATCTCTTTTCATTCCATATATGGAATCGAACCTTCCAGTTATTACGGCTTCTTTAACAATCTGATCATATATTTTTGCATTATCAGAAAAGCCATATGGACCCATTGGGCTATGAGTATGTGCCTGATCTGCGCTGAATATTATTGAGTATTTACTGTCTCCAGTTGAAATTACCCTGTGAATATTCCTGCCAAAATCATACAATTCCTGCAGATCCCACGATCTCGTCTGCCCAATGATTAAGGTGGGTTTTTTATTAAAGAATGTTAATGGCATCATTGAACCAAAATCAATTGGAAATGTATTCTGCTCTCCTCCTGAAAAAAATGCTTTCGATAAAACTTTTTGGTTGTTTTCAAGGATTAGACGAGCAAGATCCAGATTATTATCCAAATTCATTTCTAATTTTTTACCTCCATCTGTAATATAAGTGCCGAACAACTTTTTATTAAAAGCAATAGAAAAAGTCTTTTCCAGCGAAAGTCCATGAGGAGTGAGTATTATTCTGACATCTGCCCTATCTTTGGAGGTATCTTCAATTATTGCAGCCCTCATTTCCTTACTTTGCTCATTGGGAATGTCTATGAGTTCATCTCCATGTGGAATAAGGTATATCCTATGAATCACGATTAGAGATTACTCAAAGATTATTTAATACATACCAGTAATGGCAAACACGGGAATTAATTAAATATGATGCTTAAATCAGCATCATAAATTGCGAGGATTCAAATAAATGCGCAGCTATATAATTCATCGAAGGACAGATATGTATTTATTCACTAAAGTTGATAGCATGTAACCGATTTCTTGAGTTCATAATTTGGTGTGTATATGGAAGCAGATGGGGACGTAAAAAAATCAATTATAAGCATAATAGGGTTTTCAGGTTCAGGCAATATTTATGTAAGCGAGTGGATAGCAGAGAATATTGCATCGCCTTCAGCCTCAGAAGTAATTTACATAAAGAACCTTCCACATGATGAAAGAAAACTCAATGCCATGGGGAATAATATCTCAAAGATTGAGAAGGAGGGACAAATAACCGTAATCAACATTGGCCCTAGAACCTCATATACAGTTGATTCAACTGAAGCGAACCTTACTGATATTTTAAAATCTTATCCATCAAAGAACACGTTGTTTGTATTGGACGGCTTCCAGGATATTCCCTCTGGAAATTATAGAATTTTCAGAATCCTTGTGGTAAGAAGCATAAGAGAAATTGATCATTTTTCATCTTCGTTTACACCTGACCTGGTGGTTCTTAATGGAGAATCCGCAATCCATGATGAAAGTATAATTAAATGGCCGGATGGAAAGCAGAGTATATTGTATACCATTATGTCGCATTTTATAAACTCTTTAAACCAGACAAATCCAAAAATTAATAAAGACCAAATTTTAGATAAAGGGATACAAACTAGAGAAAACATCTTATAATCTTTATCAATCTCGCACCAAAGGGTTTAATAAACAAAATCCTTTTACGGACTACTAGAAAATTAGAAATAAAGGTGTAAAAATGGCATCACAGAAACCGCACATAAATTTGGTCACAATAGGACACGTAGATCATGGAAAGTCAACCCTCGTAGGGAGACTTTTGTTTGAGCACGGAGAAATTCCTCCACACATAATTGAGGAATACAAGAAGCAGGCTGAAGAGAAAGGAAAAGCTACATTTGAATTTGCATGGGTAATGGATAAATTCAAAGAAGAGAGAGAGAGGGGAGTTACAATTGAGCTTTCCCACAGGAAATTTGAAACTGGAAAGTATTACTTTACAATTATTGACGCTCCAGGTCACAGAGACTTTGTTAAAAACATGATAACAGGAACAAGCCAGGCAGATGCTGCTATTCTTGTAATTTCTTCAAGAGACGGGGATGGTATAATGGCTCAGACAAGAGAACATGCTTATCTAGCAAAGACTCTGGGAGTGCAGCAGCTTATTGTTGCAATTAACAAGTTGGATGCAACACAGCCACCATACAGTGAAAAAAGATTCGCAGAGGTAAAGGGAGAAGTTGAAAAGTTCCTTGCATCAATTGGTTACAGGAACATTCCTATAGTACCAATAAGTGGTTACAAGGGAGACAATATAACAAAGAAATCAGAAAATATGAAATGGTATACCGGACCAACTTTACTTGAACTTCTTGACTCACTTAAAGTACCAGAGAAACCAATAAACAAACCACTTAGACTACCTGTTCAGGACGTATATTCAATTACTGGAATTGGAACTGTTCCAGTTGGAAGAATTGAAACAGGAATACTTAAAAATGGCGACAAGGTCATTTTTAATCCGGCAAACAAGCAGGGAGAAGTCAAGACAGTGGAAATGCATCATGAGGCAATGGAACAGGCTGGACCTGGCGATAACGTAGGGTTCAATGTCAGAGGAATTGCCAAAAACGATATCAAGAGAGGAGACGTATGCGGGCCAGTAACAGCTCCACCTTCTGTTGTGAAATCATTCACAGCTCAGATAGTTGTTTTGAATCATCCGTCAGTAATCGCCGCAGGCTATAAGCCGGTATTCCACGTTCACACAGCGCAGGTCGCATGCAGATTCGAGGAAATTTTAAAGACTATTAACCCGAAGGATGGAACCACAAAAGAGGAAAAGCCTGCTTACATCAAAACAGGAGATATTGCAGTAGTGAAGGTCGTGCCTGATAAACCCCTTGTAATTGAGAAAGTTGCGGAATTCCCACAACTTGGAAGATTTGCAATAAGGGATATGGGACAGACAGTTGCTGCTGGTCAATGTATAGACATTGAACTTAAGTAAGGTGACATGAGTGGTCTCATATAAAGCCAGAATCTCTTTAAGCGGTTCAGAACATAAGGTTGTTGACGATGTCTGTGGGGAGATAAAGGCCATTGCCAGCAGAACCGGCGTGGAGGTTCATGGTCCAGTACCACTACCAACTAAAAGGTTACAGGTTCCTGTAAGAAAGAGTCCAGATGGAGAGGGTTCTCCAACATGGGATAGATGGGAAATGAGGGTACACAAAAGACTCATAGACGTGGATGCTGATGAAAGAACTTTGAGGCAGCTCATGAGGATTGCCATACCTGACGGGGTTCAGATAGAGATTCAAATTAAGAGTTAATTTTTTAATTTATTATAATTTTTAAATTTGTAAGGTGTTTTAATGGGACGAAAAGAAGATAATATTGCAAAAGCTTCGAAATTGATAAATCACCCTGAAAAAATAAGAAATATGGGTATAGCTGCACATATTGATCACGGTAAAACTACATTAAGTGATAATCTTATTGCAGGAGCAGGGATGATGAGCGAGGATTTAGCAGGAAAACAGTTAATGCTGGATTTTGATGAACAGGAACAGGCAAGAGGTATCACAATTAATGCAGCCGTTGCATCCATGGTTCACGTTCATGATAATCAGGAATTTCTAATCAATCTGATAGATACTCCAGGTCACGTTGATTTTGGAGGGGATGTTACCAGGGCAATGAGAGCCGTGGATGGAGCGGTTATCGTGGTAGACTCTGTTGAAGGAGTAATGCCACAAACAGAAACAGTTATCAGGCAGGCACTTAGAGAGAGAGTAAAGCCAGTTCTCTTCATAAACAAGGTTGACAGGCTCATAAACGAATTAAGATTAAATTCAGACGAAATGCAGAAGAGGTTTGTTAAGATTATAAACGATGTAAACAAACTTTTAGTCAAATATGCTCCCAAGGAATTCGTTAAGGAATGGCAACTTAATGTGCAGGATGGAAAGGTTGCTTTCGGCTCTGCATATAATAACTGGGCAATATCTGTACCATCCATGAAGGAAACAAAAATATCATTCAAAGACATAGTAGATTATGTAAAGGCAGGGAACCAGAAGGAACTTGCAAAGAAGTCTCAACTTCATTCAATTATATTGACAATGGTTATTAAGCATCTCCCAAATCCAAAGCAGGCCCAGGCATACAGAATACCACAGATATGGAAGGGAAATTTAGAATCTGTAAACGGAAAGGCAATGATGACCTGTGATCCAGAGGGTCCAGTTAATATGATGATAACCAAGATAATTGTAGATCCTCATGCAGGAGAAATAGCGGTGGGGAGAATATTTAGCGGTACATTAAGGAGGGGCCAGGAATTATATATTTTAGGAACTTCAGGGAAATTTAAACTCCAGACATTAGCTATGATGGTTGGTCCTGACAGAATACAGATTGATAGCATGGCTGCTGGAAATATAGCTGCCGTTATTGGTTTGAAAAGCGCAATAGCAGGGTCCACAGTGGCCGCATTGTCCGATATGGAAGCATTTGAACCAATGATGCATTATACAGATCCAGTAGTAACGCTTGCCATAGAGGCTAAGCATACATCTGATCTTCCAAAACTTATTGAGGTATTAAAGACGGTCTCAAAGGCAGATCCATCGATTCAGGTTAACATTAACCAGGAGACAGGGGAACATCTTATATCTGGTATGGGAGAATTACATCTCGAAATTACCCTTTATCGAGTAAGAAATGACTATAAGGTAGATGTTACAACCTCAGATCCAATAGTTGTATACAGAGAGACTGTTGAACACCAGGGAGGACCCTTTGAAGGTAAATCTCCAAACAAGCATAATAAATTCTACTTTGAAGTTTCTCCTCTTGAAGAATCAATAATTGCACTAATCAAGGATGGCCAAATTCCTCAGGGATCTAAATTTAAGGATAGAAAGGCCATAACGGAACTCCTTCAGGCAAATGGTCTCGACAGAGAAGAAGCCAGGGGCCTGGAATGCATTGAAGGCGACAACTTAATGACAGATGTCACAAAAGGTATACAATACCTTGATGAAACAATGGAACTGCTTATAGATTCATTTAAAGAAGTTATGAACAGGGGTCCACTTGCAAACGAAAGAGTTTCAGGTTTGAAGGTCAAGCTAGTTGATGCAAAGCTGCATGAAGACAGTATACATAGGGGACCAGCGCAGGTGATACCCGCAGGAAGAAACTCCATATACGGTGCTATTTGCAGAGGTAAGAGAATATTACTTGAGCCTGTTCAGAGAGTATATATCAACGTTCCACAGGATATTATGGGTTCAGTTACAAATGAAATTCAACAGAGAAGAGGGGTAGTAGAGGAAATGAATACCGAAGGCGATGATATTGTAATCATATCCAAAATACCGGTTTCTGGAATGTTTGGCTTCGCTTCTGCTATTAGAAGTGCAACAGGTGGAAAGGTTTTATGGAGTTCTGAAAACGAAGGTTACCAGAAAGTTCCATACGAGTTACAGAGTGATATTGTTGCAAAGATAAGAACCAGAAAGGGATTAAAGCCAGAACCTTACGATGAAAACTATTACTCATCCCTTTAATTTCCAATGAAACCAACCATACTATGCAGGAACTGTAAAGCACCAAGGGAAAATCTTGAATATAAATGCCGCAAATGCGGCGGCACCTTTTTTGTAAAAATTTCATGGAAGTATTCTGAGAATTTAAGGAAGAATTTTCCATATATCAATAAGTGGATCATTGAACCGAAATTCAATACCCCTATTTTGAAATTTAATAATCTTTCAATGAAGTTGGATTATTTTACACCCACGCTTTCATACAAGGATCGCGGGATGTTAAATCTATTCTCAAGCATTAAAAGCAATGAAATTCTACCTTCCGGATCGCAGGTAAACGAAGATTCATCCGGTAATGCCGGTGCTTCATTCACATTTTTTTCAAAGATAGCAGGATTTTCTCCCAATGTTTTTGTATCCGCAAATTCAAACAGAATTAAACTGGAGCAGACTGAATCATACGGGGCTAACATTTCACTCATAGAGGGATCACGAGAGGATCTATTCAGAGCAGCGGTCTCTTCTCATGGAACATATCTTGGCCATACCTACATGGCAGAATTTATAGACGGGATCAGGTCTCTTGCTTATGAGATCTTTGAACAAACAGACAGGATTCCCGATAGAATATTCATTCCAGTATCAGCAGGTACATTGCTGCTGGGGTTCATTTACGGTATTGAGAATCTTTTTGATTCGGGTGAGATTGATCATATACCAGAGATTATTGCTGTTCAACCATGTTCAATCTGTCCATTATTCGACTCAGTATACGGTCTCAGACAAAGAAAATATGAAAAGTCCATAGCAGATGCTCTGGTTACCATAAATTCGCCGCATTTAAAAGAAATGACAGATAAGATAAAACAATATGGAAGGGTAATAACCGTTACTGATAATGAGATTAAGGATTCACGTAATGCATTAATAATGAAGGGAATTTATACTGAGTATAGCTCGGCTACAACGCTAGCTGCTTATGAAAAAACTGACAAATCCAGAAAATCTCTTCTGGTTCTTACCGGTAGTGGAATTAAAGATATTTAATGTAAATAAAAATTATGCCTTTTCATCCTCTGCTATTTTTCTGCCATTTAGCGTAAGAGAGAATCTTAGATCAGTTCCTCCCCTTTTTGCTAGAATGGAAACACTGCAATACTTTGACAGGCTAAGTTCAATAGCTTTCCTTGCAGAATCCTCATCAACTTTTCCATTTATAATGTAATGAATATTTGCGTATGTGAGTGTTTTTGGATCTGTATCAGCCCTGGTACCAGTTATTTCGCATCTAAAATCTGACACTTCATTCCTTCTCTTTTTAAGTATTAGGAGAATATCATCGCTGGAACAACCTCCCATACCCAAAAGAAGTAATTCAGTTGGAGTATGATAAATTTCCTTTGTCGTGAAAGGATCTCTAATGCTGAGTGGTTCTCTCCCCTTTGTCTCCGTTAGAAATCTTTCATTTGCAGGATCATACTTAAAACTGACATTCATTGCCATCTTAATCTACCGTTTTCAATATTTTTCCAATTTCCTTAAGAGCGTTCAAAACTGCCGTCAATCCTGCTGCCAGATCTGGATCCTTGAACATCCCCATTAATCTAAGAAGGCTGTAGTTATCAGGTTTTTTGGCCCCTGTTACCATGGCCTCAGCAATTTCATCACTATTATACAGTATGGAATTTATTGTTCCGGAGGTTGGTCCCTGTGACAGAGCGGCCATAAGAGCAGTCAATACATCGACCAGCTTAAGCAATCCAAGATTTAGTTCATTGGAATTAAACAATCTTTCAGCCTGAACTGTACTGCCTGGCATTTTCTTAGAAATTAGGGTCTCAAGTAAAAGAAGGCCTCCTGAGTCCTTCAATCCCGATAGTATTCTCAGAAGCGATTCCATTGATGAGTCGTCCTGAACCAATTCTCCCAACATTCTTTCAATCTCAACCTGTTTATCTTCATTTGTTGTCATTTTACCACCTACACAAATCCCCTGATCTCTCTCCCGAAGTATGATGAATGTGCGTATAGCCTGAGAAGGAAATCAGTTTCAGAAGCTTTGCCTAACAGAAGTGAATCACCATCTACGGTTGCAGATATTGCAAGTTTATCATCGGTAATGGGGTGTAATTCTATTTTCATTTTAAACTGGCCAGGATCCATGTAACCGGATATCTTATTCGCAATCCTAGCAGATACAAATTCTGCCTGATCAAGGGAAGAGTAAATGTTCTGTGATCCAGGAATACCCAGTGAACCTCCTATCAAATATATCTGTTCTTGATTTTTTATTGAAAGGGTATTTTCATCAATGTCTATCTGGCCATTCTCTGCCTTTGGTATATTAGATGAAAGTATTGATTTGTGTAAAGATTCAGGAGGCATTACTACCGGTAAATCATATTTTATAGTTTTTCCTTCAGAAGAAACAAGTTCTCTGTTTTTTACGTTCAGTGAAGCCAACGAAAATCCACCTATCATCTCTATGTTATTGGCCTTAAGTTCTGTTTCAACCCAATTAAACAGTTCTGTACTGCCATGAATCTTCTGTTCAGGGAAGAAAACCTGAATTTTAATCTTGGAATCTAGTTTCTTTTCCCTGAAATATTTTGAAAGCAGAATCGCAAGATCGCTTGCGAGAATCTGGTTTCCTTTGAAGTTTGGTGCATTACCTATAACTATTGAACCCTGCTTCAGGTTTTGAATATCCTCCCTTAAGGAAATTGTAGACTGTACTTCATCAACCGATCTTGCCTCTTCTTTGAAACCCGGAATCGCATCCGGGTCAGGTACGCAATCCATAGCGAGAACAAGATAGGTGTATCTGATTAAATGACCCTCTTCAGTTAGAACACCACTATTTTCGATATCTATGCTTTTAATATTTTCATTTATGTGCACTATGGATTTTTTCAGCAGACTCTTAACAGGAGCTGATAAATAAGAGCTCTGCAAATAATTTATGGGTAAGAAAACAGAAGCATCGTTAAAGTAATGTCTGTTCCCTCCCGCTATTAGAATTACCTCTGCATCATCCTTAGCTATTCTAGTTCTAAGTTTATTGGCAACTGTTATACCAGCTGTACTATTGCCGACAACAACTATTCTTTCCAGTACTTTCAATGTTACACCTCTATATTATTCTCAGACATTCATAGGGGCATTCTCAAATAACCCTGATCAGGAGATTTGATATATGCCTTTTTCAATCCTCATTCTTGTTCAATGAATTACTAACATTTATTTATGTCTCCTCATTTTCTCAGGTAGTGTTTTCCATATTTTGTGCATATCCAATAGCGACTCACTGAACGAAACATGATGAAAGATTGAGTTATAAGACTTTTGCTCAAAAAATAAGGCTCTGCATAAGGAATTGCAATATTAATGTTTAAAAATACCCATTCAAATACCAATAATCAGGAGGCAACATCTTTTTGTAATTTCTGCTTTACCCTAAATTTCTAGTTTATGAAGAACTGGAAATTTAAAGAAAGTTTAATATAGAAATGGAATTATTCCTTATGTGGAATCAAGATTATTTAAGATAGCTTCAACCCTCACAGTGCTTTTGTTTTCAATAACATCATTCGCCGTGATGACTGATGTGAATGGAGTTGAACCAGCACAAATAAACAACCTAAATGAAAGTGTTATACCATTTACATTAAACAATAACTGTTCAGCACATCCATACGTTAAGTATACGCTTGTATTAGCAAACAACACCCTTGTTAAGGGCAATTTTTTAAGTGCTTACGAAAAGTGCCCTGTTCAAATTGCTTTCGATTGAACCAACAGATTCTTATACGTGGTAAATAAAGTTTCTAACAATGTCTCTGTGATCAACGGAACAACAAACGCTGTGGTCAGCACAGTTTCTGTAGGTACTTGTCCAAAAGAAGTAGCTTTCGATTCAGCCAATGGATATGTTTACGTGACGAATTCAGCATCTAACAGTGTCTCTGTGATCAACGGAACAACCAATAAATTGGTTACATCTGTTACTGTAGGGACACGTCCATGCGGTGTAGCTTTCGATTCAGCCAATGGATATGTTTACGTAACGAATTTAGATTCTAAGAATGTCTCTGTGATCAATGGAACAACCAATAAATTGGTTACATCTGTTACTGTAGGTATTAATCCAATGGGAGTAACATTAGATACATTCAACGGAAATGTGTACGTGGTTAATGATCAATCAGGTAGTCTCAGTATAATCCCTACAATCTATCACCCAGTTAGTAAATACACAATCACATTCTCAGAATCCGGGTTACCATCAGGAACATCATGGTCAACAACATTCAACGGTACAACCAATTCATCAACAACAGGTCTCATAACATTCACTTCAATCAATGGATCATATTCATACAACATATCATCAATTGCAGGTTATACCATATCACCATTATCCGGAAGTGTAAATGTTGAAGGTAAAAACGTCACTGTTAACATAACATTCACACATGTTAAGGTCACTGTTAGCAAATACACAATCACATTCTCAGAATCCGGGTTACCATCAGGAACATCATGGTCAACAACATTCAACGGTACAACCAATTCATCAACAACAGGTCTCATAACATTCACTTCAATCAATGGATCATATTCATACAACATATCATCAATTGCAGGTTATACCATATCACCATTATCCGGAAGTGTAAATGTTGAAGGTAAAAACGTCACTGTTAACATAACATTCACACATGTTAAGGTCACTGTTAGCAAATACACAATCACATTCTCAGAATCCGGGTTACCATCAGGAACATCATGGTCTGTTACACTTAATGGAACAAAGGAATCTTCCACAACAGATACAATCTCATTCTCAGAACCCAATGGATCATACTCATACAGTGTTAGTAATGTAACGGGATATTCAGTATCTACAGTATCAGGTTCCATAATTGTAAGTGGTAATAGTTATTTAAAAGACGTAACCTTTAACGCAACATCCAATATCAAAAATTCATCATCAGGAATTTCTAACATAGAACTGTATGGAATTGTGGGTGGAACCATTGCCATTGGGGCAATAGGAGTTGCAGCCGTCTTAGTATTTCTGTGGAAGAAGAGGTAATAACGTTTCCTCTCCCTCTGAAGTGACAGAGCCATGGGTTTTCTATGCCTTTGCTCAGTTTCCACAAAAACATAATTCTGACCAATTTTTTGGCATTTCAAAAGCAATTTCCTCTTTTTATGCTATTAAACTTGAACTTTATAGGTGCTTATTTTATAACAATATATACATACAAATATTTCTTCTCCTCCAAAAAAATTAATATACAAGAAAGTAATGTATAGTTAACAACTATAGGTTGTTAACAGGTGATAGAAATGGTATATAGAAGAAGAAGAGAAGACGAAGAAGATGACGATGATTTCTTTGGAGATATTTTTGACTCATTTGGAATAGACTTTGACAGGTTCAACGAGAGAATGAGAAGAATGTTTGAAAAGATAGCAAAGGACCCTGAAGCAACTACATTCGGACCATTTGTGTACGGCTTTACATATAAGACAGATCAGAATGGAAGACCTTTATTCCAGGAATTTGGAAATGTTCCAGGCGTACGAAATCCAGGCATAACTCAGGGAGTTGAAAAAGATGTTAGAGAACCAATAACTGATATGAATGTGGATGGTTCTAACATGTACTTAACCTATGAACTTCCGGGAATTAACAAGAACGATATCGACCTGAAAGTCTCAGACCAGAATGTAGTTTTGAATGTTTCAGGAGGGTCTAGAAAGTATTACAAAGAGATAGAATCGGAGCACAAATTAAAACCGGACAGTACTGAAGCCAAATTCACAAACGGAATCCTCGATGTTAAAATTGCCCTGGATAAAGCTGATGATCAGAAAGGAAAGAAAATCAAAATAAGTTAGGGATTAGAATTGGATGACGATTTTGATCTCATTCTCTCTATTTTTGAGAATTCAACAAGGAGAGAAATACTGAGGAGACTTGTACTGGACGATTCATATGCTCTGGAGATCAGCAGACAAATTGGTCTCTCTCAACAGGCAATCAATAAGCAAATGGAGGTGTTGGAGAGAGCCAATCTAATTTTTTCGGTGGGAAAAGAGCAAAACCCTCAGGGAGCATCGAGGAAAATATATAGGCCAACAGGTTTTTCGACATTGATAATCGACTATTCCAGAAATTTCATTGAAACTAAAAGATACCCTCTTGATATTTTTGAGAAGACAGAAAATTATCTTAACGACAACAATGAAAGTTTATTGAATTCTCTTCGCGAGATAAACAGCAGGATCGATGAATTGATGAAAAATAGGGCCTCCTTAATAAGGCAGAAGGACTCATTGATATATTCCATAACCAGGAAGATCGGTGAAAGTGTTAGAGATAATATCTCAAGAGAAATTTTGTTGAATTATCTTGAATTGCTGGACGTAGAAGAAGTTTCTAAAAAGTTGTCCATCCCGGTTTATTATGTAAATGATGTAGTTTCCAAATTTTTTAATCTTTAATATTTTTCTTCATCTTAATGTAATAGCGTGTAAGTGATCTGTGTATAGTCAATGGAATTGTAAATAAGATGGTGAATAAATTATCAAAATTATGAATGAATTTAGTGGTGTTTGTCACCAGTATAAGACAACCATCATCTTTTAGCACCTGATACATTTTTTGAGGAAGTTTAGAAAAAAGTTCGGCAGTCTCAATTCCTGCCCTGGAAGAACTTCTGCCGTAAGGGAGATCCGTGACTATGGCATCTACCTTTAGTGAATTGGAGTATTCCAGAAAGTTTGCCCTTGTTACAACATAATCATGGATTCCGAAGAACTTTAGGTTCAGTCTGGTTCCTAAAACCATCTCCTGCGATATGTCAATACCGACAACATTGTATTTTAACAGGCCAGCCTCAATAAGCATTCCTCCTGTACCACAAAACGGATCCATAATCGTCCCGCCTTCAGGAACATCTGCAACATTGATGCAAAATCTTGCAAATCTGGGATCCATGGATGTGGGGGAAAAAAATGGTCTCATTCCAGCTTTTCTGGTCTGAAGTTTTTCGTGACTTGCCCGATATATTTGTCTCCCCAAATACCAGATATTTTTTACATGGTAAGCAATGAATATGTTATCCGGATTTTTGAAATTAACACGTCCTTTGGCTCCCAGTTTTTCACCAAGAATTCTTTCATCGGGAGTTGAATGGCAGTCAGAAGAATCTCTAATTCTCACATAAAATTGACCATAGGAAGGGTCGAGCGCGTCAAGCTCATTGAAATTGTCAAACGTAATAACTACTTCTGCAATTCTTTTGACAAAACTGGACTTTTCAAGAATTTCCGGTCTACATTCCAGTAAAAGAACACCTTCAAACAGTTTCTCATATTCGGTATTTCCTTCTCTGGGTTGAAAAGATTCGATCTCCTTAAAGAAAAAATTAGAGAATCCAATTTGATATTCAACAATAAAAATGTTCTTATTTTGGCTTTTTTTCAACTTCTTCAAGCCTTTTGAATTCCTTTGAAAGATCTGAAGATAAGCCATCATAAATTTTACTTAATCTGGCAATTGAGCGTTTGACGGCAGCCTGGGGTTTTCCAGATTTTACCTTGACATATACTCTTGGATTGTCAATTACCGGATGTTTGATGTAATACTTTGATTCTTCAACCTGTTCGTCTTTCAATAGTTCTTCTACAAGAGGTCTTAATAATGTGTTATCATAGTTTAAAACTTCGAAGGTAATGGAGTTTTTATCCTTCTCTATAATCTTTATCTTGCTGTCCATCTTTCCGTTATGGCTTACGATTAATTAATCTTATTCTCCTTCCATACTCACTTAAACATACAAATCAATGAGTTCTCATTTTGCTTGCTGCTGTCAAAAATAACCGATTGAAGATAAATTATATAGCTCATGGATTTGCACCTTTATGTTTCCTTCCAGTCTCATGGCGATAGTACAGATAAATTAGAACCAGGAAAAATGCAGCTATGCCTGCATATGTGTAATCGTTGAAGGCTCCAAGGATATTTTTCCAGCTTGAACCGAATATAAACCCAAGGTAAACAAGAATGCTATCCCAGATTATTGTCCCTACCAGAGTATATATTGCAAATGTCGAATATTTCATCTTGGCAATACCTGCGGGAATAGAGATGAATGTCCTGAAAATAGGTGTCATTCGAGTCAGGAAAACAGATATTTTTCCATATTTCATGAACCACCTGTGAGTAATTCTTATTGAATTTTCGTCCAGACCCACATACTTTCCGAATTTTAAAATTCCTGGTTCCCCACCATAATATCCGATCCCGTATGCCAGAGATGAGCCAACCAAATTTCCAATAGTACCGGCTAAAATGACAAGAACGTATGCGGGCACGGGACCAAATGGAGGAAGACCTCCTGTTAATGCCAGGTAACCTCCAAATGCCATCACAACCTCTGAAGGTACTGGGAGCAGTAAGCCTTCAAGAAGCATCAGGAAGAAAATGCCGGGATATCCAATAGTCTGAATTATGAGTATAATGTCCGATATTATTACGTCTAGAATTCCGGTTATGAAAGAAGTCAAATCAATCTTCTCCACTAACTTTTGAAAATTGTACCCCAATCATTTGCTGAATTTCCTCATTTGATATTGTAAATTTCCTCTTCTTAATATTGCTTTCAAGGAGCATTAGCTCTGACAACTCATCCGGATATCCCTCTGCATAAACAATTTCAACTATTCTGGCATTCATCAACATTTTTGAACAGACTACGCATGGGTGTGTGGTAGTATAGATTATAGAATCCCTTATGCTCACGCCATGTACAGCAGCCTGAATTATGGCATTCTGTTCGGCATGTAATCCTCTGCATAGTTCATGTCTTTCCCCTGAAGGTATGTTCATATCATCTCTAATGCAACCTACAACGTCACAATGAGCCGTATTGCTTGGTGGGCCATTGTATCCGGTTGCTAAGATATTTCTATCTCTGACCAAAACGGCCCCAACCTTCCTTCTAATGCAATTTGATCTTGAGGCAGCTAAAAAAGCCATTCTCATAAAGTACTGATCCCAGGATGGTTGTTTTTCATTCATCAGTCAAAACTTCTAAAATTATTAAATGTGGAAACTACTCCACATCAAGGATTGCCTCGTGCTTTTTTCCTTTATTCTTATTGCCTGGCTGTCCTTCCATGTCCTGGAATCTACCCTTTAGTTTTTCCATAACCTTTGGCATGGTGGTGTATTCCATCTCCTCTTCCGGAAGCCTGTGAGGCTCAAAGGGACCCATCCTTCTTATGTAATCAGCTATATCTGAAGCAAGCTTTCTTGCACCATCGAAAGCCGGGTCATCAAACATATCAACAGGGCCAGAGAGTTTTCCATCTTTATATACAAAGCCCAGAGCTCCTACTTTTGGTGGGCCATCAAACCTTGACATTTTTGAATATTTTAATCCAACGGGCATAAGGGGTCCGTTGAAAGATCCTCTCATCCATCCTGAAACAAGATATGGATGTGAGAAAGCTTCCATTGCCTCTCCTGATGCTGGAAGACCAGATTGAATTCTTACTATTGCTGCTGGATCATCTTTTCCCACATATTCTCCGGCAATAAATGAAAGCTTATCAGTTGTGATAACTGCAACATTTTCATCAGGGAGCTTCTGATGGGTTTCCTTGGTAAGAACTCTCTTGATGACATATCTGCTCTTTGATCCAATTAGAGAAATTATATCATACATTTCTTCTGGTGCATCAAGATATATGTTTTTTCCTTCAATAATATCCCATACCTCAAACCTGAATCCCTCGTGCATGTTGTTATCTATTACCAGTCCGGGAGTATTAAACGGATCTGCAAACATTTTAAAAATAGGATAGTTAAAGGCTCCAGGTTCAGTTTTATCCATCATGTATACAATGAATGGTTCAGATTTCCTTGGAGTTATTTCCATCTCGGCGACACCTGGACCCATTCCCTTTATATTTCCGGAAAATGAATCCTTGAGCAAGTCCTGGCCAGCACCATACAAACCAAGTTTCTTTGCTACCTCGGTTCCGTCCTTGAAGGCATCCCATGCAAGCCCGTGTACCTCTTTTGAATTAATCCCTAGATTATGGGCCATAGTTATCTGTATATCGTCTCCGATACTTGAAATATGGAAATCAGAAATAATTCCCTTTCCGTGTTCTTTCACGTGGTTTCTAACCTGATTTACTACGTCCTCATGGACTGTTGTATGACCTGGAAGACTACCTATGTCTGCCTTTATATGACTTAATGTAACTTTCATTGATCATTAATGACTAATTCATATTAATAAATTATCTCACTAGGTTACGGTTTCCGTTAACCATGTTAACATCCACCTTTGGAAGTTATCATCTGTCTGATGCTTAAACTTCTTGGATATAACCCTATACCCTCTATCCCGTTCACAAATGTTTCAGGGATTGCCTTTTTTATTATGTTATACGAGGCATTGAGATCTGCATGTATCAGTTTGCCTTTTGCATATTGGAATACCCCCCTCTTTATCCTCTTTCCCATGTATGCGTCGTGATGATCAATGCTCTCATTGTCAAGGAATGAACATTTGCTTGTATGGCTCTCGTCCTGTATTGTGACACTGATCCCGATCTCTTCAGCCTTGTATCTGATCTGCTGAATCAGCGTGTTAAAGGGAAGTTGAACGAAATTCTGGTTGTTTTTCCTTCACATGTTCACTGACTGTTTCCATTCATGAAGCACCATGTTTCATCTGTTCTATCCGGTTCTGTAAATCGTTCTTCTGCCTGCCTGTGGATACCCGTGCATAGATTACTGTTTTCTTTTCACATCCTCCTCATTGTAATTGTACATCCTGTTCGGCATTACCGTATACTGAATTCTTCCATCCCTGGCATAAACATGAAGTGTCTTCCGGGATATCTGCAGAAGATTCAAAACTTCCTCTGCTTTCATTGTTGATAAAATATAATATACTATTATAATGTTATCTGTTATTGACTATATAATCTAAAGTATTTTTAATATTAATCAAAAAAGAGAGTGATAACCACGATCAAAGCTCAAAGGGTTTATGATGATGTAAAAATGGACCCTAATACAGATTTTATTCTGGTAGACAGAATCTGGCCCAGAGGCATCACCAAGGAACGCCTTAAAGGTGTTATGTGGATAAAGGATTTAGCACCCAGCAACGAACTGAGAAAGTGGTTTTCCCATGACGCATCAAAATGGAATGAGTTCAAAGATCGGTACTATTTGGAAATAGGAAATACCCAATCTTTTATGGATATTATAGCAACCGCAAAGCAGAAGAATATTGTTCTCCTTTACGCTTCAAAAGAAAGGAACTTCAATAATGCCATGGCATTAAAGGAGTTCATTGAGGGAAATTTATAGATCAGAAAAAGAAGTAAATCGTTTCGGGGATGTTTAAGCCGGAACTATTCTCACAACATTACTGCCTCTGACCACAACTACCCCTAATTTTTTTGTAACAGTATCAGAATTTTCTTCAACATCATCCATGACCATATTCATGTATTCATCGTAACCTGTGAGAACTCCCTCAAGGGTCCTGTTGTCCTTCAATAACAAAACTACCTTTCTATTCAAACTCTCTTCCAATAATTTCATTGGCATTATCATTTCTTCACCTAATTATATTCTTCCCCATCTACGTTTTCTTCCCTGCTCATTATGACCTGAATAAGCCCTTTCAGAACCTCTTTCACATCATCTAATTCTCTTCTCATATTGCTTAATTCTGTGGTCAGTTTTTTAAAATCTTCCATACTTTCATTGTCTGTTTTCAATATCATCACCAAAATTAATCATATCTCCATAATCAGCTGTATATTTTCTCTGTTCTGTTCTTTCACAATTCTCGCAATATAGCGAACCATTTTTCATAACGAGAAATTCCCTGCATCTTGAGCATCTTGCTTTTACAACTCCCAGATTTCTCCCCATTATTCCCAATTCAAAATTTTGACCAATTCTAAGAACTTTACCTCTAATAAAATCTCCAGTCCTTATATTCGGGATATCATTAGATCTACCGCGGTCTCCCTGGCCAAATCTTATGTAGCCTTCCGCAGTGTAAGGAACTAGTCCAAGCTTAGGATCACTGAATCCCCCTATTTTGACAATTGCCTGCCGCTGATCTACTTTTATTAATTGCCCATAGCAAATATCTCCAATTCTTGGTTTAAGTCTGACTTTGTCTGTTTTAACATAAATGATCATTCTATTATCATCTTTCATTACTCTACCAAACGCCAGTGATTTCACATACCCGTCGCTTTCCAAGGTATTAACGCCGGGAACATATTCCTCAGCAGATGAAAGGACTTCACCGGGAAATACTATTTTGTTATCATTATTTGCCATATTTAACACGTCTGAACTTTGATTATAACAACTATAATAAAACCAAATCATAATTTGCCTATTAATATTTTCTCACGGAGATAACCAAACCCGTATTGTTTGCAGGTAAAAAGCGAAAAAAGTAATTGCTCCGCTGTATTGACCCCTTGTGATCATAGATGAAGCGTTCTTCGGTTTTTCCAGAACAGGGAGCTTCAAAGGAAGGAAATATCCGGCATTTCTCGACTGGAAAGCTGATATCATAAACGAAGATTCATTTTCAATTCTAGGGGAACCATTTTCAGAATCGAAGAAAATTAAGATCGAAAGCACTGAGATCAAACTGAGAGAATCGGAAAATATCTTAATGATTGAAGAAGCAGATTCCATTATTCAAAGACCCAAAAACTTTGTCAGAATTTTAATGGAAGTCCATAAAATTAACAGATTTCACAAACTCATCTACACGCCATTAACAGGCGATCCATATCTCTTTCCGATTCTAACCTTGCTTGGAATATCTCTTCAGGACAACTTTATATCATATATGGATGGAGTGGATAAGGTCGAATACAGGCACACTGGAAGGATGAAAAGAGAAAATGCTTCTATAGATGCCAATTCGTTTTTTTTAAAAAATCTCTCGGAAGATATTCAGACATCGATTAAGAATTATACACTTTTTGATATTGTGGAAAAAATTAATTTATCATCGAAGGCAGTCGAAATGCTTAGAATACTTGTTAATGATTTTCAAAGAGACTATGAAGTGGTCTTTCCAAGGAGAACTCAGGGTATAAGGGCGGTATCAAACATCTCACTGTTGAGGCCAGATATATTGAGGTTTCAGGATTACATCTCTCACTATTATGTGAAGCCCGAAGGAAGAAGCATAGTACTTTTTATACCATGTTCGGCGAGAAAACCCTACTCTGAATCTAAATCTCACAGGAGACTCATTGAAGCACTAAGTGATCTCAGAGGTTTTATCCACGAAGTAATAATTACTTCACCCTTAGGACTGGTTCCAAGGGAAATTGAGGAAACTTATCCTGCAGCTTTCTATGATGTTCCTGTAACTGGAAGGTGGTCTTCTGAGGAAAGAGAAATGCTTTTTAATGTTGCAAATAACTATTTGGGCCGAAACAAATATGAAAAATCATTTGCGTTATTAACAGATGATTATTTATTTTCAGAAGAATACTTTCCCGAGGGTACTGAAATAATAAAATGGGATAAAAGCAATGAAGGAAGTCTGATGCAATTAAGAAATAAAATTGGAGAATATGTAACTGAATATAGACCTCCAAGAGTTAAGGATTCGATAAGAGAGAAAATATTTGCTATATGTGAATACCAGTTCGGCAGCTGGATTATTCCATATATAAACAAAGGAAAGATAATTAAAAATTACAATCAGTTTATGATAGCTGTAGATGGAAAGCCCGCTCTGATTTATCAGGAAGATAAGGGTAAAATGGCCATAAACAAAAATTTTACAAAACCATTTATTGATAATTCAAAATTTCTGGTGGAGATAGATGATTTCAAACCCACCGCGAATATATATTCAGTCGGGGTTATCTCAGCAACCTCTGATATAAGGATAGAGGATGAAGTTGTGTTACACAATTCTGGAAATCCTAAAGGTGTCGGTACTGCGAAAATGCCATATGAGGCAATGAATGAACTTGAAAAAGGAATAGCAGTGAAGGTTAGAAATTAATAATGAACCATAAAATAAAACTAAAAGAAGCAAATTTCGTTTTACATGTCTTCTTATTTATAGAAATCTTTTTTTACTTACTATGGGTTTACAATAAGGAGAGGATACATGGTCAATATTTCACCTAAGGCAATAGCAATAACAATAGCAGCTATTATTATTGCATCTTCTTCATTCTTTATTTTTCATGTTTCATATTCAACAGAAATCCCAAATCTGAAAATACCAAAAATTCATCCACCCCAGATATTTCAACAAGAAAGCCAATTACTGGCAGGTTCAACTATGGGAACATCATTTTCATTTGTATCCAACGCAACTTTTAACCTGGAGGGATACATTTATACAAACTCAGGGAATGATCCCGTGCCGCTAGCAAATAAAGCAGCATATATTTATGTTTTTCCATGGGTTGATGAGGTAACTACAACGGCCAATGGGTTTTATAATATAACCATGGTCCATTACGGTTCGTACACAGTAGGTTATACTTCACAAAATTTTACTGAAGTAACAAAATCTTTTTCAATAATTCAGGGCAGTTCGTCCTGGCAGAACGTCACCTTATCGCCTGCTCACTTTTATAAGACAACTGGAAGCACTGTTCTTTCAAATGGGAGTACTGTTCCTGATGTACAGATTGTTTTCCATGCATTCTTTGGTGATTATACTACAGTATCAGGAAGCAACGGTACTTTTACCACAGCTCTGCCAGGTGCAATGTATAAATCTTTAACTCTAAAGGGAGGTTATTATAAGTTTCCAAAGCCCCTGTTCTTCAATGTTACTGGGATTACAAATCATTTGACCTTAATCATGAATAAAACCAATCAGCTTTTATACTTCAACGTAAGCGGTTATCTTTTCAATAAGATTGGTCAACCTGTCAGTGGAGGAACAGTAAGTGATTTGTATCTGGGAAATGGTAGTTCTGTGCCACAAGTTTTAGCGACTGCAATTTCTCTCTTCAATGGATCATATACAATTCGAGTTCCAGAGGGTTACAGTCTACTTTATGCAAATGCTGCTTCATACCTTTACAGCGTGATACCTAATGCAATTTCCGGACTGGAATCTTCAGGGCAAATAATAGCTAATTTGTCAGCTTTTCCAAAACTTTTCGTAAATTCCTCTTTATATAACGAAAACGCCACACTCACTGCTAAGGACCCTTTCTCACCAATTGGTACAGGGAATAATGGTACACAGGTAATTCCCCTTTATGGCAGGGAAGAGGTAAATCATCTCCTCAATGGAAATTATTCAACAATGAATTATGGCAACGGTATTCCATTTTCTGTTCCAAGCTTTTTGAATTTTAAAGTACTTAATATCAATGAATCAGATACCCCAGTCTCAAATTACCCTGTTGTGGTAATTTCTAATATAAGCGGAACACCATATTATGAGACGTTTTTTACAAATAATACCGGGGAACTCCAAATTCCCGTATACTTTGACGGTTCATATACAGTTGTGATTTTTATTCCAGGATTCAACTCGGAACAGTATATATTATCAAATGGTGTGTTTCTTAACGTTTATCTAAAACCACTAAATGGAGAATACTTTAACATATCGGGCTATATCCTTAATAAGGTTGATGGAGCTCCATTAGTATCATCAATTGTTAATAATAGTCTCGCAGGAATATTTCCAGTTAATTCCTATTTTTCGTCGGCAGTGAAGCCGGGCTATTACAACTTTCTAGTGTTTTTTGATACCCACTTTCCATATTTATCCACAAAAAATATTTCTGAAGAATTCATAATAAATGCTTCCTATCGTGGCTTTGTTTCCGCATCTCTTAAAATAAATATGAGCAAAGGGCAAAACTTTACAGATGAAAATATTTCACTTATTCCCGTGCATACAATAGGATTCAATTCAACGGGCGCACCTATTAGGCAATGGTCTGGAACAACATCGGGAATACCAGGTATTAATGCCAAATCCCTTAAATCGAATCTTTTGAGTGGCAGTACAAATTACATTACATACAACACATTTGGCCCAACTCCTCTATATGCATTTAATCTCACGGTAGAGAATTCTCAAATTTTAGTTAACGGGATCCACCCAACAATCCCAAATTTACCAGTACAGGTTTTTTTAGTGGTTAATGGTGTTATTTATAATACTACTGCTTTTGCAAATGACTCCGGTATAGTTCATTTAAACTTATCATATGAAATGGCTTTTGGTAACGAGGTATTCGCCATAAATTATGAGGAAACAGGTGTTTATGTATATTCAACATCATACCAGTTTCATAATAATTATAACGCTACGATGATTGAAAGAAATTCAGCACCTGTTACCGTGAAGCTTGAAAATTCATTTGCTCTTTATCATAAACTTGCAGAACAAAATATCTCAGTTTCAGAGTTTTCTCTCACAGTCACTAATTCAACTCTCCCAATAAATCCAGAATCTATATATGAAAATCCAGTGATAGGAACAGAATTTAATTATTCGCTCCCGCAGGGAAATTATTCATTTTTCTATAACAATCCAAATTTTGTCAGCAAGACCTTCTCTTTCTTCAATAATATGACATCATCGCAAAGAGTGAAAACTGAACTAATTCAGGGATACGGGTTAGTTTTTAACACATCAACAATTCTGCCTTACTATATGCATGTAAATTATTCATTAAACGGTCAAGGATTCTATGATAACAACTTGCAATCCTCATATTTCATAAATGGAAATTACATACTGAACCTGAGCGTTAATCCTTCAGGCTTGAATTTTGCTATTTACTATAACGTCTCATCACAGGTACCAACACCTCTTAATTTCTGGAATTTTACATCAAATGACCCTGTTGAATATATATGGTATAATACAACTTCATTGGTTATCAGAGACATTGGAACTAAAATGACTGCAACTGGAACATTCTTGTATTTCAATAACAGTGCGTTTAGCTCAAATGGTGTTTCTGGATACATATATAAATTTGCTTTCAATAAAACAGTTAATGGCCAGTATATTGGATATAATTTGACGGCAGGGACAAGCGTTGATTTCATACAGCTCAATGCATTATACACTCTAAAATCAGCTGCAAACAATTTAACAATATTCCCGTTATATTACGGAGGTCAATATATTTCTATATCTATCAAAACGGCAGCAACTGAGAGCAATATTCTTGCGTATCCATTGTCGTTGACCTTATATATGTATGAAACTCAACATAATGCAATTCAAGCCAAGGAGTGAAAAAAATGAATAATGATGAAAAAAACAGTGGAAAAGAAAAATCGGATACCATAGACTTTGAAGTGAAAAATAAAACACAGAGTATTAAGGACAGCGGCATTCCAACGAAAAAGAAGCCAAAGGGTAAAACAAACTCAGAATCAAGCAAAACTGAGCAGATCCCAGAAGAAGTTAAAGTGGAAAAAAAGTTGGATGATACTAAGAAAATAAACGAACAAGAACCACCAAAAAAGTCTCAGCCTAAAATCGAAGTACCTGCAGTCAAAAAGAAGAAATCATGGTGGGGGCGAGGAAAAAAATCCGGTTCTTCTGAAACCAGAACCGTAGTTGAAATAAAGACTCTAGGTGACATACCTCCCATAGTTGAAGTTAGAAAGCTCATAGGAAACGGAGATAAAAATGAGGGAACAGTAAGAGGTTTTAATCTTGCGAAGGCCGATATTGCAAGGTCTTTTAACACTGTTCAAAAGCCAGGGGAGAGCAACAGGAAATTCTTGGTAAGGATCCTGAGGGAGTCCGGTATCGAAATTCCAGATGAAGCATATGTGGATAACACTGCATTAAAAAATGCAATGAAAAATTCACTCTCTGTCTCAGAATCAAACAAAATAGACGCCCTTAAAAAATTGGCATTTTTCTATGTAGACTATTACGAAAAGGCCAAGTTTTCAAACGAAGTCTATTCTACTGACGACGATATTATCGACAGGCTTATGGATTTATATAACTACCTTGACGTCGCTAAGCTCTATTATCCATCTCACGACCAGGGTCGGAGGTAAAGGAGAAATTGAGTATACCTACTTCTGCTGCTCTGAGCCCCTCACTTATTCTATCAGAACTTGAGGCAAATCCATACGTATTGCTGGCTTTTGCAATACCGATCATAGTCATAATTGCTGGATCAATAGCAATGACAATAGGTAAAAGTAAAGCCAGATATGATGCGATTCCAACTTTGGCACAGAGCAAAGAGCAGTTTAAGGTTCCTGCAAGTTCATTTAACAGGGAGATGAAATACGTGGAAGATGAAGACATAAATCATTTCTTTAATGCCATACAAACAGATATGGGGAAAATCCAGGACGTGATGAAGAAATATGAAAGATTACTCAAGTTATATAAGAAATTGGATTTAAAATCAAAATCAATATCAGAACGAAGGGCAGAAAAAGCAAAGGAGAAGAAAGAGCTAGTTTTTAAGGATATAGTGGAAATATATAGGTACATAGAAAAATTGAAAACAAAAGGGTTTGCATATGGAGATAAAGGAAAACAGGCTTGAAGAAATAAATATGGATTCTCTGCAGGAGGTAAGAAATATAGTATACTCTATGCAGAGTGAGATAGGACAGAGAGTTATTGGCTATGAGAAAATTGTAATGTTTATGCTTATCAGTTTAATAAGCAATAATCATATAATGCTAGAGGGAGTACCAGGATTGGCTAAAACCTACCTTGCAAATGAATTCTCTAAACATCTGAACGTGGTTTTTAAAAGAATTCAGTTTACCCCCGATATGTTACCATCAGACGTAACGGGTAACATGATATTTAATCTTGAAACCAGAAAGCTGGAGTTCAGGGCTGGCCCTGTGTTCTGTAATGTGCTCCTTGCAGATGAAATTAACAGAACTCCAGCCAAGGTTCAATCAGCACTACTTGAAACTATGGAGGAAAAGCAGGTTTCGGTATGGGGTGAGATCAAGCCTTTGCCAAAACCGTTTCTGGTCATAGCAACTCAGAATCCAGTGGAGCAGGAAGGAACTTTTCCCGTTGCCGAAGCCTTAATGGACAGGTTCCTATTCAGGTATATTCTAACTTATCCCACAAGGGAGCAGGAGTTGAGCATGTTGAGAAGAGATCTGAGGCCGCTGAGCTCAATGAGTTACCTGGACCCGGATAAAATACTACAGTTGAGGGATCTGGTAGAACGTGTTTATGTTTCAACAGATTTACAAAATTACATGGTTGATTTTATAAGACATACAAGAGAAAACAGTAAAATATACCTGGGTGCAAGCCCGAGAACAACAATGAAGTTTCTTAACGCAGCAAAAGCGAATGCACTCATAAATGGTCGTTCGTATGTTATACCAGAGGATGTTTCTTACATGGCACATGAATTGCTAAACCATCGTATAATACTGAGGCCAGAGGCTCTTGTGGATGCCACAGACAACCCGGTTGAAGCCGCCTACAAAGTTATAGATGAAGTAATGGCAGAGGTAGAACCACCTAAATGATAAAAAAAACCGGATACGCGGTAATAGCAGCTTCGATTTACGGTATTTTCGAATCTCTTATTTATAGTGTGTACGGTTTCGAGTTTTTAGCTGTATTCTTTTTGTTCATATTTTTCTCAATAGCTCTTAATATAATATCATTCAACAACAGGATAGGAAAAAATTTCAAATATATTAAGGTCAGAAGGGAGTTAAATTCTGATGTAATGAAGAAAAAAGAGCGAACCAAAGTAAATCTGTATTTTAAAAACGAATCCAGAACGAAATTATATTTTAATTATTTTGACACGCTTTCTGATGTATTCTCTCTTTATGGTGATTATTCAGGATTCGTAACAATTAAACCCGGCGAAACAATAGAAAAGCATTATGAAATTTCCCCAAATTCTATTGGCAAATATAAGGTTGGACCTATTAAGATATATTCGGAAGATCCCATGCGACTCTCCTTTGTTCAGGCAGTATCTGAGATAATTCACGAGGTTAAAGTTGGTCCTTCCAATTCTGATACTTTTACACAAAGGAGCGAAAGGTTAAGCAACTTTATCTTTACAACGGGGATTCACAGGTCTGCAAAAGCCGGTTCCGGCTACAACTTTTTTGGAGTCAGGCAATATAATGATTCGGACGACTTCAGGCATGTAGCGTGGACTAAATATGGAATTCTTAATGGCGATGACCTGTACGTTAAGGAATGGGAAGAAGAAAGGCAAATTGATGTCTTATTTCTCATTGACTACAGCAACGGTACAAATATCGGTAATATTAATCGGCGGTTATACGACACTTTTTTGGCCAGTGTCATAAACGCATCTTATCTCATTTTTAAAAACCGAGACGGGGTTGGATATTTATTACATTCAAGCATTCACGATATCTTTATCCCTCCGGTGAAGTCTTCAAAAGTTGTAAACAAACTTGAAAAAGTTGTATCAGAAATAAGACCTGACGGAACTTTCTCAATATCCAGCGCAACAGAATCAATTAAGAAAAACCTGAGAAAAAATGCAATGGTATTTACCCTGATGTCACCACACTATGCAGTCTTAGATACTAAATTAAGAACAAAAGATGTATTGTCAGGGAGGCAGCAATATAATTACATAATGGATCCCAGAGGATATTTCAATGAGCCGGAAAATGATGCCATAGTGGAACTATCTGAGACGCTGTTTACTTCTGAAAGAGTAAGATTGGAAACTGTTGCCCAAGGCGTATAATCATCTGGGACTAAGAGTTCAGGTCACAAATGAAGATACGATTTTACCAAAAATGATCGCTGATTATTCTACGGGCAGAATGGCAAATAGAGGTGCATAACCATATGAAAGCCGAAAGAATAATTCAGATATTATCAAACCTGTTGATCCTTTCACCTGCAATATACTGTTTTTATTATGTTCAGACGGACATAACATTGTATGTAATAACACCATTAAATTATATAATATTCGCAATACCAATTATAAAGAACGTTATTCCAAAATATGGAAAGTTTGTATATCCTATTACTCTTTTGATAACATTTCTATATATATTTTTGAGTTTCCTTCATCTGATACTGATAAACAATTATGTAATTCTCAAATATTTCAGTCTACCATTAACCAATACGGCATATATTGAAAGCCTTAGTTTTACATTCTTTACTTCACTACCCTTTATATTCATAGTTGAGGGTGCTATTTCAATAAAATTGCAGAGAATATTAAGTTATTTAGTTATCAGTATGGCAGACCTTCTGGATATGGTTGTTGCAATTCAAATAAATCCACTTTTAGGCGGGAATCTCATAACTTCATTTACTTATGCTAACGCATTGTTTGGTTTGAACCTGTATACATTATTCTTCTATGGTTATGAATTTATCAGTATAGTTTTCCATGTCAGTTCCGCTTTTAACAATTACCTTGATATTACCTTCATATTATCCATATTAGGGGTTATTTCATATTTCTTCTTTGTCTCCGAAGGGAGAAAAAGGGTCCAGATGGATGGAATATCATATGGATTTCTATATGGGGGAATTGTTACTGTAGTTATATCATATTTTATGGGCTTTTTTAATGGTTCTTTCGAGGAATTGATGGTTATTGCCATCTCAATACTGGTTGTATTGATTTGGCTCAGGAGAACAAATAAACAAACAAAAATAAGTCTTGGTGAGATTCAGGGGGATGTCAGGGAAGACATTAGCAGTCAATAATGCTCTGATTCTTGGGGTTAAGGGAAAGAATAAACTAATAGAAGGAAGTTTGCTCATCAAAGATGAATTTATAAAGAAAATCTCAGATGAGCCGTTCGATGCCGATAAAGTCATAGACGCAAATAAAAATCTTCTAATTCCGGGATTTATAAATACGCACTCCCATGTTGCCATGTCCCGATTTAAAGGACTTTTGGACGATATTAAACTTTCTGAGTTCCTAGAGAAAACTTTTAAGCTAGATTCGCAGAGAACGGATGAAGATATTTACAATTCTTCCATAATGGGCATCTGTGAGATGATTGATTCCGGTATAACCGCTTTTGCGGATCTGTATTACTCGGAGGACATTATAGCAAGAGCAGTTGAAGATACCGGTATCAGGGGATTTCTTTCATGGAATACTCTCGATAAAAAATTTACAACACAAACAGGGGAGCCAATAGAAAACGCTGAAAATTTTATACGGAGCTTTTCAAAAAGATCTTCATTAATAACACCATCAATTGGGGTTCAGGGAATATATGTTGCATCTGATGACACCTATTTGAAGGCATATGAAATTTCAAAGAAATATGGCACCATTATTCACACGCATCTTGCCGAAACAAGGGAAGAAATTAATAATTGTATGAAAGAAAGAGGGAAGCGTCCTGTTGAACAGCTAGATTCCATAGGGTTTCTCAATGAAAATCTTCTTGCAGCACATACTGTATGGTTAAACCTTTCGGAGGTCAGAGCGCTTTCAAAGAAAAATGTCAGCATATCATGGAATTCGGTAAGTAATGAAAAACTTGGAGTCGGAGGAATACCTCCAATTCCTGAAATGATGGCGCAGGGAGTGAACGTATCCATGGGAACAGACAGTTGCGGCAGCAATAATTCACTGGACATGTTCTGCGTTATGAAAAATTCTGCGCTTTCTCTAAAGAATTCCAGATGGGATCCATCAATTCTGAATGCTGATGAACTGTTTCAAATGGCTACTCAAAATGGTTCTTATGCTGTTCATAACAATTCAATTGGTTCAATAGGAGAAAATATGCTTGCTGATCTTGTTCTTATTGATCTAGGAGCTTCAAACATGTTTCCCACATCAGGCAATAACGCAGTAAATAATATAATATACAGCGCGAATCCTGGCAATACACAGACGGTCATCGTCAATGGAAACGTATTAAAGGAAAATTTCAGATTCTCAAAAAACCTTGAAAAATTAAAAAGAAAGGCAATGAGGTATCTGAGGGAAAACTTTAACACCATATGACAGAAGATAACGTTTGGCTCCTTCGTCGAAAATGTATGAAGCTTATCATGGAAGTTATATCTTGATCTTGAAATTTCTCAGCCAGTCAATATCACTTTCGTAAAGCTGTCTTAGGTCATTAAGTCCATAATAAATGAGAGCAAGTCTTTCGAGTCCCATACCCCATGCCATGACGGGATACTTTATCCCAAGAGGCTTAAGCACCTCGGGCCGGAATATGCCTGATCCTCCCAGTTCAACATCTTTTCCGTTTATTTTTACAATCACATCCATACTTGGCTCAGTGTACGGATAATACGATGGTACAAGACGAATGTCTTCGAATCCCAGTTGCGCATAAAAATATTTTAAGAACCATTTAAGGGTGGCAAGAGAGGTATCCTTGGAGTGCACAGCACCCTCTATTTGATGGAACTCGGCAAGATGTTTCCAGTCCACACTTTCATGTCTGAACACCTTTTCAACTGAGAAATATCCGCCCTCAATTTCCTTATATTTTGAAAGATATCTTATGGTATTTGGTGTTGTATGGGTTCTCAAAACAAGTTTCTCCGACTCATTCAAATGCCAATCCACACCATATCCTCTGTACCCTCTTATGCCATTTTTCTGAACGCTGCCGAACTTCTTAAAAAGCTTTTCCTCATCCTTTGAAAAGGTAATTTTATTTTTTGAGGCAATGTAAAAGGTATCCTGCATATCTCTGGCAGGATGATCCTGAGGAATAAATAGTGAATCCATGTTCCAGCCCGTTGATTCAATGTAATTTCCTGACATTTCGGTGAATCCTAACTGAAGAAATATCTCCCTGATCTCATTTATCAGATACTTCAGGGGATGTCTGCCAACTCTATTGAACTGTTTTCCCTGAAGGTTTAGTTCGTATTTCCTGAATTCTGCAGTTTTCCATGAGCCATCAAGCAAAATTTGAGGTGTTAATTCACCGATGGTTAATTTTATGGGACTCGATTTCGTATATTCTCTTCCCTTTTCCGTGATAGACAGGTTCCATCTGGTTTTTTTTCTTGAATATATCACATCGCCTCGTTTTAGAAGATTCTGAAGTGTGGTTTCAAAAAGTTTATCGAGGGGCATTCCCGCTTCTATTAATTTCAGGACCTGCCTTCTCCTCTCGATTTCTTCTTTAAAAATTTCGCCCTTGTCTGCATCCCAGCGTATTTTTCCTTTTATCGGAGCAAAACCAAATTTTGATATCTGGGCTATGGCAATCCTTGCGTTGGAATCACCCATAATTTTCATTACTAAATCTATGGATACTTCCCCTCTATCCTTAACAAGTGACAGAAGATTTTCTTCAGGAAATCCATTCTCAAGATATATTTTACCTTCGTCTCCAAGTTCATATTTAACTTCTTTCACTTCAGATAGATCTACCATGCCTTTCATCTTGAGCCAGGATGAAGCGCTTCGTATCTCCTCTTGAGTTAGATTGGACTCACCGCATTCCTCTATTGATATTGGCTGAGAGTTATCCCTTTGGCTTAAGAAATATAACAGCTTAGCTTCGTTATTACTTATCTCCACGGTCTGAAAGATAATATTTTGCTTAAAAAACTTATGGAAATTGAGAAGCTTCTTGTTTTTCATTATACTTGAAAATAGAACCATTGTGGTACATCTTCCATTAAGGTTTTTATAATTGAAACATGTTACATTTATTTTGTATTTCTTTCTTAGATACAACTCATATGTTATGTTCGTCATTTGCACATCTTTATGGAATGAATTCCCCTGTTCCATGGCTTAAGGTTTTAAGATTGAAGCAAAAATTTTTAAGAGCACTTAGATTGCGATTCGGTGCGAACTTATTCCAACAAGAAGAAATTTGTGATAGTTGCTCTCATATTTATCCTTTCATCCACTATGCTTTTATCATATGATAATCAAAACACCAGTCCTTATAAGCAGGAACATTTAAACGCTGCAGTTATTATCGCTTACCCGAAGGCTACACTATTTGTTTATAATCAGTATGGAGATCCTGTTTCAGGTGTGGCCGTATCAATATACAACGGAGAAAAGAACATCACCAATAATAATGGATGCGCAGGTTTTAAAATATATCTGGGGAATCAGGAGCTTAGTTACTGCTTTTGTTCGTTTTATTGTACACCATTTGGAATGCATAATTTTAACAATATTTCAGTTGTTTCGCCTTACAACTTCTATTTTTCAGCGCTTGTGAGTTCTAACAATAACGTTTTAGACCCGGCAATTATGATCCATTCTTTTGCGAACCTAAAGCCTCCACAAAGCCATTCAATATCATGTGCTTATTTATGCTGTTACAAGAGTAACACGACAATACAGAGTACCAATTCAGTTAATGAGAACGTTTTACAAAAATATGCAAATTTTACAACAATAACGGTTCCTATTACAAAATATATGACATCACATGATAATTATGAATTCAGTGTCAGTGCAGTTGGGCTCGATAAAAGTTATGTCTTTTGCAGTAGTAAGGTTCAAAATATTACCAGTTCACAGAGCAGACCATATAATATAATCCGGGAATCTCTTTTTCAGATCACATTCATATCTACAATTATTGCATTGACCGGTATTATTTTTCTCACGCAGAATATTGATGAGCAGATGAATAAACGAATTATTACGAAAGGAAAACTTACAACAATGGGAATTACATTTCTAAAAAGTTATATCCCTGAGGCAATTGCCATCATTATTTCAGTTGTATCTACATTGCTCTACTCATTTTTTACTGGGTTTGCTCCTGATTTCACATATTTCATATCATTAACAGTTGCATCCTTATTCCTCACAGCCTTCATGATTCTTTTCTATTCATTGGCAAATTCATACAAAAAGAAAGACATTAAAACAGGTTTCATTGTGAAATGGGCAATAATAATAGAACTGATATGGGTAGGAATATTCACTTCAATTGAAATAGGTTTTATTGGTTCATCAGACGTATTCAATCCACAAGTGCATTTGATAAATACTGTACTGGTAGGTCTGCAGTATGTGAATCCACTGGAATATGCAATATTAATAATAGACATTATGAATGGAATAATCCTGCTACCGACTGCATTACCAGGTTCAGTGATCAATTACGGCCTCAACCCAATCTCTATCGCTGTTGCCGGATCTATTGTTCTGCTATTGCTAATCATTGCAAATATTAAGGTCTCAGGAAAAAAGGTAACTGATAAGACATAAGCTTAAGGAGATTGATATTTGTCAACAACATTCAATCTGTTTACAGAAAATGTTAGATAATGAATGTGGTAATAGTTTCTTCCTTTCTCTCAATATCAATATATTTAAGCGATTCAAAGATTGCTGTATATTGAAAGAACTGCAGATTGAGGAAAATGTATATTTAAGTGAACTGGGTTGCATTTATCTGGCAGACGAATCCTCAGTTGTGATATCGGATCTGCACCTCGGTTTTGAGGAGGAAATGAATCTTCACGGGTTATATCTTCCCAAACTGCAGAGAGACCATGTGGAAGGTATCGTAGAAAAAATTATAGAGCGATACGACCCACGAAGAATAATTATCAATGGAGATTTTAAGCAGGAATTTTCAAGAAATCTGTCTCAGGAGTGGACCGATGTCATTCATTTCATTGAACGGTTTGAAAAACGGCTGCAACTGTACTTCGTAAGGGGAAATCATGATAATTATCTCATGACAATACTTTCAAAAAAAGGTCTCACGCTTTCTGACACCTATGAAAATGAACGTTATTATATATACCATGGTGACTCAGACAGGTCATTTAGAAAGCTCACAATTCTCGGACATGAACATCCATCAGTGGTTTTGAGAGATAAAGTTGGGGGCATCTTTAAAATCCCAGCCTTCGTTTATAACGAGGAGGCAAGAATAGCAATAACGCCTGCATTAAGTTTCTTCTCTTCCGGAACAGATGTAACAGAATCGTTGATCAATCAGGAACACTTTACTCCTGTGTTAAAACACGTTGATCCTGATAAATTCAGGATTTTTGGGATAACCGAGGAGTTTGGGATTGTTGATTTTGGAAATCTGAAAGATCTACAGAGGAATTCCCAAGAGCCTCAATATTCTTCTTGAGGTGCTCTTCAAAATTAACCAGAAATTCACGCAAGGTGTCTATTTTACTATCTCTAATCAGATCCTTCAGAGCGAATGTTTGAGGGGCGAGGATTTTGTTTATAAGAGAATTTCCCATAAGATTAAGCAATTCCTCTTCATCTCCACCTTTGCTAACCTCGTGAAGATATCTTTGGATTTCCTGAATTAGAATACTTTTTGCCATTTCATAAGTAGTGGAAATAATTTCTTCCGCTTCAGTTTCCAGGATTCGTTCCTGAAGTTCTTTAATCTCCCGAACAATAATCTGCTTTGAAACAAGAATATCAGTTTCTTTTTTTGTTCTGTTTTTTTCCATTATACTGGAAGCCTTGTCTAAATTTATAAGAACAACGTTGTCGTTTTTGAAGTTTGGTTCAATATTTTTTGGGTTTGATATGTCAACCAGGATTTTCCTATCATTGATAAGCTCTATATTCTCCCTTTCCATTAAAGCAGTTTTGGATGTGGTAGCAGTGATAATTACTGTATTGCTGTCTATTATATACTTCATGTTCAATGTCTTTTCAAATTTGAGATTCAACATGGAAGCAAGCTCATTTCCTGCTTCTTCATTTCGCCCGTAAATCGTAATATCATTATTCTTATTTTTAATGAGATATCTGCCTATGGTTGCAGCCATTTTACCTGTTCCAACAATACCAATCTTTCTTTGAAGATCTCCAATGCTTTTGTCTATTTCATCGATCATAATTGCCGGTATGGAAACCTTTCCGTGGGAAATCGCAGTCTTTTGTCTGATCTCCTTCCCCACGCTAATAGCTTTTCTGAAAATAATTGAAATTTCCTTTCCGATCATCCCTTTCTTAATGCTGTCCTCATAAGCTTCCTTGACCTGTCTTAAAATTTCCTGTTCCCCTACAGACATAGATTCCAGTCCTGCAGCCACTGAGAACAGATGAACCATGGCATCTTCACCCTTAAAAATTTTGGCTCCAGGGTCCTCAAAAATAACTTCATCATGCACTTCAACAAAGTATATTTCCACCCTGTTGCATGTTTTTAATATAATCTTCTGCTTAACACCGTATCCATTCAGTAAATTTATCCAGTATTTATCATCTTTAGCCATAATATTCTGGAGAATTTTATCATCATCATGAAAATCCCAGCAAGCAACTTTAAAGATAAACTTCACCAAAGCACCCCAATATTGTATTAAGCGACAATCTAAATTCTTTCAACATATTTTAACATATGTGGTCTGCACCTTACGTAATTTCATGTTAACGGAGGCATTAATATTTTGATGACGCAGGATATGGGAATAAATCATTATTAACACGCTGATATACCTTAGTCAGGTCAATGCCATATAAAGAGAAATCAAGCAATCACCTTTTTGAAAATATACTGGAAGAAGCAGTGAAATCGCAATCAGGATACGAATCATGGGATATAATAATTAACATGGCAGCAAATAAAATTCGGGAGGGAAGAAGTGCGGATATCATTGGAAGGGAACTTCATCTTCCTTTGCGGGAGAGCAAAATAGTCTTTGATCTTGCAATGTCAAGGATAAGAGCCGAATCGAAATTTTCCAATTATGAGAAAATTTGGCTTGACAGCTATTCATCCAGATATTCTACACCGGAAATTGTTGCCTTGTACAGGTCTGAAAGACTCAAGGATAATCAAATTGTAGATATTGGTTCAGGGGCCGGAATGCAATCGATTTTCATGGCTAGGAATTCAAGAGTTACCGGAATTGAAGTTGAGAAAACAAGATATCTTCTTTCACTCCTGAACTCCAGGGCCTACAACTGGGAAAGGCCTTTGTTTATCAATGGTGATTTTCATAGCAGTGATATAGGTTCTTTAAACCCATCCATAATATTTTCAGATCCATTAAGACCTGAAACAGAAACAGAAAGGAGTATCAGGAGTCTTGTGCCAAACCCCTATGAGATAATGGAACTATATGGACATTATACAGACGAATTTGTGTTTGATCTGCCTCCTCAAATGAAAAGGAGCAAAGTGGATTTCGACGACTTTGAATCAGAGTTTATTTCCATAGGTGGTTCTCTTAACAGGTTTACAGTATATCTTGGAAAACTGAAGAAGAAAAACTTTTCAGCGGTTTTACTTCCGAAGATGATCAGAATAGAATCAGATAAGCAGGAAGAAATTAGAGGATCGGTAAAAACACATCGAAAATACATTTACTCCTTAGATCCTGCAGTTATCTATGCTGGTTTAGAAGGCAACATTTCGAACGAATTCTCACTTCCGTATCTGTACAGAGATAAACGAAGGGTAATTTTAACCTCTGACGAAAAAAAAGATCAGTTTCCCGGGGAATCATTTCTGGTTGTGGGTGAAAGCACTGAAGACCATTTATTGAATACTCTCCATTATCTGGGAGCTGGCAAAATAATTCCAAGATATAATCCCACAGAGGAATATTATAACTTCAAGAGTATTATTGAATCAAAACTCATGGGGGAGGAACTGTTTTATCTATTTGACCAGAATGGTCAGATATTGATCTGCAAAAAAATGTGAAAAAAATTTACATATATGTTAAAATATTAAGATAAAATCTTTGATGGTATGATTAAGTTATCTGCAAAAGCAAAATTGCCCACTATAGCTGGGCTATTCGATATATACACATTTCAGAATTCAAAATCAGAAGAGCACGCCGTTCTTGTCAAAGGTGATGTAACGGGGAAGGAGGATGTTCCTGTAAGGATTCATTCAGAATGTCTTACAGGAGACGTATTTGGTTCAAAGAGATGTGACTGCAGAGACCAGCTTTTAAGATCACTGGTCTATCTGGGAGATGAACCTTATGGAATGCTTATTTATCTCAGGCAGGAGGGGAGGGGAATAGGTCTTCTTAATAAAATTAAGGCTTACAGTCTTCAGGACGAGGGTTATGACACAGTGGAAGCAAATTTAAAGCTTGGATTGCCCGCAGACAATAGAGATTACAGTTTTGCAGTGGAGGTATTAAATTACTTTAATATCAAATCGATAAAACTGATGACCAATAATCCGTTAAAAATAGATTTTCTAAAATCTGCAGGTATCAAGGTATCAGGAAGAATTCCTCTAAAAAGTGCAACAACTGAATATAACAGGTTTTATTTGACAACAAAAAAGGAAAAGATGGGACACCAATTGTAAGCAAATCTTCCTTATATATGAGATATTGAAGTTTCCATGCTGTTCCGTGCTTTTATGTGTATGGGCTAGAGGGACACAACCATAAGGTAACTTCTATCTGGAAGGGATAAATTATAAAAAAGCAAAACTATTACAAAAATAAGACCATATCAATGCATGAATGATATTGGAGCTTTAATAACCCATCCCCCTTCCGAGGGAATTGAATACAGGAAAATTGACGGTGAAGCAGGAAAGTTAAACGGCATTAAAGTCAGAACTCTGTATACCGGGATATGCGGCACGGACAGAGGAATTGTTAAGGGGGCGCTAAAATTCGCATACTCACCTCAAGGTTCGATTTTCAGGTTCTTGGTCATGAATGTATCGGGCAGGTGGAATCATCTAACTCTCCCTTATTTAAAAAGGGTGATCTTGTGGTACCAGTAGTTAGGAGACCAGGTGATTGTCCAAATTGTAGAATCGGGAGACCGGATAACTGCTCTGATGGCAAGAAGCATGAAGCCGGAATAACCGGACTCCATGGTTTTATGAGAGATTACTTCTATGAGGCACCGGAAAATCTGGTACTTGTAAGGAGCAAGGATCTTTCAAAAATAGGGGTACTTACGGAGCCTTTGAAAAATGTGGTTAAGGCATTTGAGGTTTTTGAGAAAGTTTCAACAAGGGCAGTTTATCAAAATCAGTTCTCTACCTACGAGGGAAAGAAAGCACTTATAATAGGAAGTGCCTGTGAGGCATTTCTATATGCATTTGTTGCTCGTGAATATGGTTTCACCACATATATGGCAAACCGTCACGCCATAGAAGATACCAAATTGCAAATGTGTCAGAATTTTGACGTTAATTTCGTTGATTATTCAAAAGATGTAAATTTTCCGGATAATTTTGAACTGGACCTCTTAATTGATACCAGCGGTGATCCGTCAACAATAGTCAGATTTTTGAGAAAAGTTAACTATAATGGAGTCGTTATATTATTTGGTACAAACGGAAAAGCACCTGATGGCGCCATAACAGGCAATGACATTGACTGGATAGTGGAACGAAACATAACTGTATGCGGATCTGTGGATGCAGCAAGGATCCATTATGAGAAGGCACTTGATTTAATCCAGAAATGGCATCTTGGTCATGCAGGTGTTATGAGCAAAATGATAACAGGAATTTATAAACCTGAGGACACATCACTATTCACAGTCAAGCCTGCTGGAGAAATCAAGAGCGTCATAAAGTGGAATGATATAGAATGACGCAAATTTTCAATGGCAGGGAATTTTCCAGACACATTGACGAAAGAACCAGAGAGGAAGTAAGGAAATTCTCAGAGTTGTCAGGGCGAAGCCCCAAAATGGCTATATTATCTACCATATCTTCACCGGATCAGGAATCCTACATACGTTCGAAGACAAAAAAGGCAAGCCTGTTGGGAGTTGATACTGAAGTCATCAGAATTCCGTATAACATGAATGAATCTGATATAATTGAACAGATAAGCAATTTGAACCGATCAAAGGACATTGACTCCATTATACTGGAAAGTCCCTTAAGACCAAATCTAAACCAGTTCAAACTCTGTATGACTATCGATCCAAAGAAGGATGTTGATTCCCAGAATCCTTTAAACGAAGGTCTCATACTTATGAATAAGGGATCAGTCTTTCCTGCTACAGCATCAGCCATTAAGGCAATAATTGAAACGTTAAATCTGGAACCTGGATCTGAAATATTAATCATAAACCGGTCAAATATCATTGGTAGGCCACTATCTATGATGTTATTAAACTCAAATTTTACAGTTACCATTTGTCATAGCAAAACAGGAAATCTTGGTAAAATAATGGGCTCTGCAAAAACCGTGGTTACTGCAATAGGAAAATATAATCATTTTTCAAGGAAGGATTTCATGGAGGGGGTAAATATAGTAGACGCAGCCATCAATTTCAACGAAGGGAAAATGTCCGGGGATTGTGATTTAACATCGCTGGTAGATTATGCCAATTTTATAACTCCGGTACCGGGAGGAGTTGGTCCGGTTACCACCTCAATGCTTTTCAGAAATATGATGTCCCTGCTGGAAAGGCAAAGCATAACGTAGTATGAGCCATATAATTTATGTCAGACACATATTAAAAAATTATTCGTTTACCCTTCAAAAGAAATAAAATTCTGTAAACGCATGAAATTGAAATATTAATTAACCTGTTGTGGCATACCTGATTAGAGGTTAGTTTCATTGATTCTTGACGGCATTAAAAAATTTTTGTCTGACAAATTAAGTGGCAAAAACGCCGTTATAGGATTGAGCGGGGGAATAGACAGTGCATTTGTGGTTACTTTGCTGGCGGACTCCATAGAAAGAAATAGAATTTTTGCCATTTACATGCCAGATTCTAATTCTCCAGAGGAAGACCTTATTGACGTTGAAAAAATCTGTAAATTCAATAGTATCTCATTTGAAACTATACCAATAGACAAGATCATTAAAGAATTTTCAAAAGCACTGAATCTTAAAGATTCGAAGGTGATTGGAAATTTAAAATCCAGAGTCAGAATGTCCACACTCTATTCAGTTGCAAATCAGAACAATGGCATCGTAGTAGGAACTACAAACAAATCTGAATATCTGACCGGTTACTTCACTAAATTTGGTGATGGGGGGTGTGATATTGAGCCAATAATTGGATTATATAAAACCCAGATTTGGAAGCTGTCGAAGGAAATGGGCCTGCCGAAATCAATAATAGAGAAGAAACCGAGTGCAAGACTGTGGGCTGAACAGACCGATGAGGAAGATATGGGCATAAGTTACTCTGAATTGGATCGTATTCTCATTAAATTTGAGGAAAGTGGTGAATTCCCGGAAAGTATAGAGGGGAAAATTGTTTCCAATCTTTATTTGTCCAGTATGCATAAGAGAAGATTACCGTATAGTCCAGGGGAAGATCCTGCATCATGATAATCGAGAATCTTCGAATTCTGGAGTTCAGTCTTTTACTTATAATAGCAGCTTTTTCCATTCCAATAGCAAGAAAAGCATCCATAGTGGAAATACCTGTGTTGATCTTCCTTGGAATTATATTTGGCCCGGTCCTTGGAATAATCCGTTATAGTTTTTCGGAAGAGTTGATGACCAGCTTTGCAAATTTTGGAATCGGTATACTTGGTCTTATGATTATTCTATACTACGAAAGTCACGGAATAAACTTCAGGGTACTCAAGAGGCACCTGGGGAGAATAATTTCCCTGAATACCGTGGGAATGATAATTACTGCTTTTCTTTCAGGAATACTTTTTTCTCTGTTTACGGGTGCGCCTTTCATAATAGGTTTTCTCTTTGGTGCCATAATATCCCCCACGGATCCGGCAACGCTCATTCCACTGTTTCATAAGATCAGGATACGGGAAGACTACTCTGGAACCTTGATAGGGGAGAGTCTGTTCAATGATCCCCTGGCCATTATATTTGTCACATTAGCCATAGCAATAATAGCTCCTCAATCAACAGCAGTTACCCTGTTTCTGTACCTGTCGGGAGCAATAGGTTTCATTCCTGCTATTATTACTTTCCTTCTTATTCAGATAATAATCCCGTCAATTGTGGGCATTGTTATAGGTCTACTTATTCTCTATCTGAATAAGATACTGAATTTCGAAAACCTCATTGTGGGTCTTCTCCTTGGTGTAATTATATTTGAACTTACCTTCCTTGAGGCTTTGAACATAACTCCATTCCCTGCAATCATTGCAACAGGAGCGATTATAGGAAATTTATCAGAGAAATCCATATTTTACGAAAGAGAGAGAAGCTTTCAGGAGAACCTTTCATTTCTTGCCCAGGGAGTCATTTTTATATTAATGGGAAGTATGCTCACTATTCCCGATATTGAAAATTACTGGATAATAGGTATATTGATGGCTCTTGTTGTTCTCTTCCTCGTTAGACCTATTGCCGTGTTTGCTTCGGTATTTCGAATAAGGAAAAATAATCTGTCAGCTCCTCCCCTGAACAGGAAGATCAAAACTTTCTTTTCTCTTGCGGGTCCGAGAGGAGTAGTTTCAATAGTGGAATCTACTGTTCCAATTGCCATAGGAACAACTCTTGGTATTCCTCTTCTTCTCAGATGGGGTCGAACAATTGAGGTTTCTGTGGCAATAGTAGTAATATTATCAATAATATTGCAAACTCTCTACATCCCATATATAGCAAATAAGCTCCTGCCTAAGACAGCAGATGAAAAAACGTAACCGTTAAAATATTAAACTATTACTTCCTCCGTCATTTCAAGGGTTTCGAACAGCCTCACTCTGTCTTTGTAGAATAGATTGATCAGATTATAGAATTCCTTGTAATTGTTGATCTGTCTTTCAATCATTTTGTCCAGTATTTTTGCCCTCATTTCGACCTCTTTCTCAAGATCAGATTCATATTTTCCTTCTTTCTCTGCAATCCTCTTGAGAACATAACTGAACCCTGAATAGGGATTTGTATCAGTTACGGGATTCCATGTGAACGCATTGTTTACAACTATTTCAGAACTAAGCTGATCCTGTCCTGTTATTTCAGAGACGGTCTGAATTCTCCTGAAAGAACCCTTTTCAGATGTAAGATTTGACAGGATTATTACCACATCCAGAGTCAAAATAAGATTCCTTGGAATATTGATAGGCTTTGACTCCATTCTGTGAATAAAAGTCTGGATATCATCTGCATGGAATGTCCCAAAGACATATCTCCCTATGGACATTGCCTGAAAGACAGTAAACGCTTCAGCGCCCCTTACTTCCCCCACAACCACATAGTTAGGTCTTTGCCTCATTGTAACTGTGAGAAGATCAAACATATCGATCTCTCCAATTCTCTTACCCGTTTCCTTGTCCAGTTGTCCATATCCATTCCTGGTGATCATAGGAACCCAGTTTTCGTGAACCAGGTTTATCTCTCTTGTATCCTCTATGGAAACTATCTTCCTTTGCGAGGGAGCAAACAGAAGAAGAGCGTTAAGAAAAGTTGTCTTTCCGGTGGCAGTTCCGCCTACTACCATGATGTTTGCACCGTATTCCACCAGCACCCAGAAATAGGCAAAAACTCTTGAATCGCATAAACCCTTCTGGATAAGATCAAGAGCAGTGAGTGGTTCACTCTTGAATTTCCTTATTGTATATGATGGCCCTTTACTTGTAATGTGTGTTCCTATTGAAGCTGAAATCCTTGATCCATCAAGGAGCGTTGCATCAACAATTGGATTTGCAATTGATATATGCTTCCCCGAATCCTGAACTATTTTCTTAATGAAATAATTCAGCTCTTCTTCGTCTTCATATTTTACATTGGTTGGTATATATCCAAAATTTCTGTGAAAAATATAGACAGGTGTTTCTTCCCTGTCGCATGATATATCCTCAATATTTGGATCTTTCAAAAGTCCGTCTATCTTTTCGAACCCCTTAATATCTCTGTTAATGTAATAAGTGAGAGTGTCGGTATCAGTTGTATTCAACTTATAGCCATCTTCTTTTAATTTAAGCATGAACAGCGAAGGAATCTGATCTCTTTGAATGTCTCCAAATTTTTCAGGCTCCGTTATGGCTTTAATGAAATCTCTTTTCAGTCTCGAATATCTCTTGTAAAGAGTTGGGCTTATTTCAGGTTCTATTAATTCATAGACAAAGGTTGAAGTCACCCTGTTAAGATAGACCCTTGAATAAACTACCCCTGGAACAATCTCCTGAAATATAAGATCCTCTGTTGCCCTTTTAGGGAATATTATTTTTGTGGAAACCTGCGATTTCCTCTTCTTATTTTTCTTAAGAAAACTCATTTATAGAACACCTGCAAATGTAAGTACAACGAAGCTGATTAAAAGGAGAACTCCCGCAATCATTGCACCAGAAACAAGACGACCATCACGGAAAACACCTGAAATGAGGCCGCTTGTCAAAGACTGAACTATAATCCCAAGACTGAATATCCTCTCTATGACAGGAAAACTTGCGACCCCTGGAGATAAGGTTGATCCTGAAATGCCAGAAGGCTTTAATTGAGTGAAAAAATCCAGGTCTAACATTAGAATGACGAAGAGGAAAACACCGTAAGAAACTGCCATAACCATGGAATAATTTTGCATATCTGCAGCTCTGCTCTCTCTCATTAGGTAAGTTTGAGTGGTAAAACTTGATATCATGGATATAACATCTGCAGTATTACTACCAGATTCACTGGCTTTTTTAAGAATTTTTCCGACTCTCGCAATGGTCTGGTCACCAAGAATGGTACCAAATCCGTCAAGAGCATTTTCTACAGGCACTCCAATGCTTATGAGGCTTGCGACATGGCGAACCTCTTCATTTAGAGGTCCGTAGTCATTTCCTGAACTTCTCAGAATAGCCTCCGATACGGGCGTTCCAAATGTAGTATGTCCTGCCAGGTCCCTTAGAAAATCAGGAATCCTTCTTTCAGCCTCCTGTAATTTTTTGGTTTCGGCAAAGTCAGCCATTCCAAAGGGAAGAAGGAGAATGATCAGAAGGATTGTGGACATGGTTAATGGATGAACTAACAGACTTATTGTTGGAATAAAGCCTTTGATGCCCAAAAATATTATTATTGCATCCACTGATCCAAACGCCGCGAGCACGTAATATTTCAGTTTAATTGGCGCTATAGTTTCACCTCGTTAATAGTGCTGCTCAATATGAGCGCAAACATTACTGCAATAACGGGTATTATAAGCAGAACGATAAGGTACAGAACAAGAGAAAGTACAGGGCTTGGGTCCGGTGTTAGGGAGGCAACCACTCCAATTATGATCATTAAGATCAATGGGAAAGTAACTCCAACTATTATGAAACTTTCAGCCATGACTGAAAGAGATTCAGAATTTCTTTTGACAATGGTACTTAACTCAGTTTCATATTGAAGGGCCTTTTGCTTGAAGTATTCCTTAAGATCTCCTCCTGATGTTACGGTTGTTATAATACCCTGAAGGAATTCTGAAAGTTTGATTGACGGAGTTAATGAGGCGCCTTCCTTAATAGCAGTAACAATATCTTTCCCGAAAAGCTTAGTGGTTATGGAAATGCCTTTTGCTTCTCTTGCCAGCTCTCCGTATTCCTCACTTTTTGATAATTCATATAATATACTGTCAACAGAAACATCTGCAGAAGCCATTGTTGCAATATACCCCATTGCTATTGGCAGAACAGCATCTATCTTTTTTCTACGGCTTCCGGCGACTGAATTTGGGAGTTCTACCATCAAAGTGAAATAGATAACTATAGCCATGAACCATATTGCAAATGCCAGAAATGCATAATGGGGAAGCCTTATGGCGAATATGTTAGCAAAAACACCGGATACGATGATAAATATGAGGGCACCCATAAAAACCCTCGATAGATATTCCACACCTGTAAGAGGCATTTTAGCTTTTTGAAGCGTAACATCTATTCTTGAAGTATCTGAATATTTTGTAATCATCTCGCCGAATATTTCAAGGGAAATCCTGTCAAACATGCCAAGTCTTTCAACCTTAAGTTTCTTAATTCTCCTCGGGTCATCCTTTTTTTCCTTAGTTCCCTTTACTATGTTTCCAGTTTTTTTAAGTCCCTTGGTGACCCCATCCTTGGAAAATACGCTGGACATTATTATCCACTCCCTGCCATTCTTAAGGCGAAAGCAGGATCCTTGTAATATATGTTCACAATTCTGGTTAGATTTGCATAATCCACGATATTGGCATCAACCATCAATTCAACCAGTTTTTTTCTCCTTTCAAATTCCTCATTGAATTCTTCATCAGTCATTCTTCGAGCCTGCTGTATTTCTTTCAGTATTTTACTATAACCACTATATACCTGTGTATTCAGATTAAAATCAAAGCTGTAAACTTTGTTATAAAGGATTTCTCTGGTTTCAGAGTCAACGCCAATAACTTCGTCTATCTCGGTGATTTTCCTTACCATTCTATTTCCGATTTTAACAAATTTGTTAAAAATTACGAAGTTTAAGGAACTTATGAGAACCCTGGGTATGTTTAGCGGTGTTGATTCAAGTCTGTTCACAAGAGTATCCATGCTGTCTGCATGTATTGTTGAATAAGCCGTATGGCCCGTGGATATTGCCTGAAAGAGCGAATATGATTCCCTGCCTCTTATTTCTCCCAGAAGAATGTATGTTGGCCTTTGTCTCATCGCCATCCTTACAAGCTCAAACATACCAATGGGTGCATTGTGACCGGACAAATTCCCCTGATTATAAACACTTTCCCTGGTTGAAGTAGCAACCCAGTTTTCATGCATTATATTTATTTCACGGGTTTCCTCAATACTGAAAACCTTGGTATTAGGCGGTATAAACATCATCATCGCATTTAAAGTAGAGGTTTTTCCAACTCCGGGGACTCCCGCAATTATACCCGATTTCAAATTTTCAACAGCGAACCAAAGATAGGTTACTATTTCTGCAGTCGCTGCACCGTATTTAACAATCTCTACAGGTGTGAAAGGTGTTTCCCTGAACAGCCTGAAAGTGAATGATGAACCTTTTGTGGAAATCTCATTCCCATAAGTGATCTGAATTCTATGGCCCTGCGGAAACGTACCATCCATAATTGGATCATTCATGGAAATTTCTTTGCCGCAAAGTTGTGCGAGCCGAATCACATAGGAATCAAGGTCTTTTTCAGATGCAAACAGAATATTAGTTCTCAGAGGTCCGTGCCTCTTATGTTCTATAAATATGGGGATACCGATTCCATTGCACGAGATATCTTCAACAAACTGATCCCTGATTATGGGATCCAGTGGCCCAAAACCTTCGTAATCCCTTTGAATATAATACTTGTATTTGTCTATTGACGTCTTCGGTATTTTTGTTCTTCTTGAAGTCATATACGAGTCTATTATTTGCTCAATATCCTTTACAGAAAATTCTGTGGGAAGATTATTCGAGCTTCTGACAATCTGTTCCATATTCTTGGAAATGACTTTAACCTCCTGAAGTTCAGCCTCTGTGATCTCAGGTTCATGGACAATGTATAAGGTTTCCATTGTATCCTTGTTCCAGGCTATTTCAATGGAAACGACTCTTGGGATTATATCATATTCATCAACAATTTCATATGACCGGTTTATTTGAGGTGCTTCCGGTTGAACTGCTACAGCCACCTCCTTAACCTTATTCTTCTTCTTATTAATTTTCTTAGGAGAAACCTTGATTCCACTTTTCATTTGAGATTATCTATCCTATCAGGCAATATAAATTTTTTTGACTTAGCTTAAGTCATGATTAAATATTACTTTACTTGTCTATATATATTCAATTTAAAATGTTTTAATCTAAAGAATAACTTTTATGGCTTTTCTGTTCCTACGAAAATTACTTTTCTTGATGAAGTCTTTCCTGTTTTAATAAATACATTTTCTGTTTTATATAACTTTTTAATCTGAGCGATAACATCGGCATTTGCCATTCCGTTCACCCGTTCTGCTTTAGTAAAAATTACGATCATGTTATCTTTAATAATCGGTTCGCCACTCCCGGACCTAACCTTGACTGTTAGCAACATTTATTTTATTCAATCCAAAATAGATATATTTTGATTTCCTCTACAATTGTTATTCATTGCAAATTTTTAAATCAAAATTTGAATATGTTTTGCGGAAAAACACCAATTCTCTTCGTTTCAAAGATTTCATTGAAACTAATTTCATTTGCAGACTATCCATTTTGATTACATGATCAATATTATCAATTCACCCTAATTATCAACGCAACCAGACTTTTTAGACTACAATATGTAATGTTTATGTTTAGAAATTTCATCAATCCTGTACTATTTTTTGTTATTTCTATTTATATGAGCGATCCTGATAATCCCTTAAGTGTCTGAGAATTACTAATTTTCCCAAACTATTTCATTAAAAAGACATTATGGATTATATGCACGAAAATCACAGGCATGAATTCGATTATGAAAGAATGCACATTATGAGAGAGAATATAGTTCCAGTTAAGGAATTGTTAGATATACTTGACCCTAAAAAAGGGGATATAATTATTGATGCAGGGTCAGGAGATGGATATTATGCTCTCAAAATGGCAGAGAGGTCTTCAAATTCTAAAATAATTGCAATGGAAATCAGTAAAAAAGGGAACGAGCTTCTTAAGAAACAAATCGATGCAAAAAATATGGGGAATATTCTCATAGAGGAAGTGGACCTTTGTAAAGTAGAAAAATTCCCCCAATTCAACAAGGTATTTTTTTCTACAGTATTCCACGATTTTAATTGCCAGGATATGCTGTTGCGCAAACTTGTTGTGTCGGCAATGGAAGGAGCAAAATTCATATTTTTTGAGTTCTTAAAAGATTCTCAGTTTGGGCCACCGGCAACCATTAAGCTATCGGAAAAAGAACTTCAGACAATATGTGAAAGGAATGGGTTAAGAAAGATTTCAGAGAAAATTTTCACGGATCATTATGTGCAAATATACACAATAAATAAAAAATGAGCAACCAGGTTTTCTAGAAAAACATTAGATATAATTAACCAATCAACATTGGGAAAATATGACGAGTGTAACGCTTGAAACTACCATGGGAGATATAAAAATAGAACTGTTTGAGAAGGACATGCCAGTTACAGCTGGGAATTTCAGGAAGCTTGTTGAAAGCGGATTTTATGATGGAATAATATTTCACAGAGTAATCAAGGATTTCATGATTCAGGGTGGAGATCCAACAGGTACCGGTTCAGGAGGACCAGGTTATTCTATTAAGGATGAGTTTGGAAAAAACAATAAAAATAATAGGGGAACAATCTCTATGGCTAATGCAGGCCCAAACACAGGAGGAAGTCAATTTTTCATTAATCTGGTAGACAATAATTATCTTGATAAAAAGCATCCGGTCTTTGGAAAGGTTATGGAGGGAATGGAGGTTGTAGATTCAATCGGAAATGCAAAAACAGATCGAAACGACCGTCCTGTTCAGAAGATTTCAATATTGAAAGCCAGATACAATAAATAATATTATCTGGGATACTTATTTATTTTTTATAACCCTTTGTTGCTGATCAATTTTACCTCGCTTCTTTCGATCACACTAAATTACATGAATTCTTCATGGTAAAAAAGTAATTGTCAAAGAAGTGTGGCTTAATCTTGGAAAACCTTTGAAAGTTTAATTTCTTTTCAATGTGGAATGAATATATCCGCACCAAATATATATGAGGAGGAGTTATGGAAAAATATGGTAAAATATGAAGCAATAGGAGGAGATGTACAATATTTGAAGGCCACATTACAGGATGGAGAATCTGCATTTATTGAGCCAGGACACCTCATTCACAAGAGTTCAGATGTTCATTTGGATGTTCAGGCGGGTGGTCTCCATGGGGCACTAAGTCACATGCTATCAGGATCCGCTGTTTTTCTTCTCAAAGTTAATGGACCGGGCGTATTTACGGCCGCGGGATTTCTTCCGGGAAAGATAGTGGAAGTAAAATTGAATGGAAATAGTATCCTGGCAGAATTCAATGCTTTTCTATCCATGGATTCCGGTATTGATTATTCTAGAAAATTTGCAGGAATTTGGACGGGTATGATGGGTGGAGAAGGAGTATTTCTTGAAAAATTCACCGGGAACGGATCCATATTTCTGCATTCTCATGGCCAACCGCTGGAACTTAATCTCCAACCAGGTGAACAGATTCAGGTTGAAATGAGTCATGTTCTTGCCTTTGAAGAATCAGTGCAATATAACGTACAGAGGATAGGCGGATTGAAAACAATGCTCCTTGCAGGGGCTGAGGGAGAGGGACTCTTCTTTGCAAATATGAAAGGTCCTGGCAAGGTTTGGGTTCATACAATATCGCTGCATCAGCTTGCACTGAAAATGATAAGGAGACAGTAGTATGCAATCAATCTATACACACAATTCTTCACATTATGGTTTAAGCCTGCCAAAATGAAACCTCACCAGGTCAGGTGATGTAATTTTGAATGACACATATACCATAAGAAATGAGAAGAGTTCTCTTAGAATCAACCGAAGAGGATTACATCTGGATCAATTAATCCTAGATGGTATTGAAATATTGATGGAGAGCGAGGATGATTCCCAGACTCATGGAGGATGCGCGTTTCTTATCCCTTATGCAAACAGGATAAGAAACGGTACATATTCCATTGGAAGCAGGGAATTTCATTTGAAGAAGAATGCTGAAGGGAATTCTATCCATGGATTTGCAAAGGATATTCCATGGAACGTAGAAGTTACACAGACGAACAGGGCTGTGGGAAGATGCAAAATCAAAGGTGAAGGGTACCCATTCGATCTTAATTCCACAATTGAAATGGAATTGAACGGCAATTCACTCAACGTGAAAATGTCATTCTTAAATTTGAGTTCCCAAGCTATTCCTCTTTCACCCGGTGCACATCCATACCTCTTAACTTCTGAATCATGGAACATAAGCTGCGAGTTTGGGATTGATGAGGTCGAATACAAAGACGGTTTCTTTCCAAACGGCATTATGAAACCGGTGAATGACCCGAATAGATTCCTTACGAACTCAAAAAATTTTGACAACTGTTTCAAGGGAGGAGGAAAATTAAGACTGAATGATGGTGAAAGGAATATCGTATTGGAACGCAATAATATGGATTATTTCGTGATCTATAATGGAAAATTTGCATCTGGCAGGTCTGTGGCCATTGAGCCCATGGTGGCTCCGCCAGATGCCTTCAACAATGGGATATCACTCGTGATGCTCAAATCCGGTGAAAAATTTAACTGTGGATTTACAATCTCAACAGAAGAGAAATAGGAAACTATAAAATATAAAACTGTAACAAAGTTGAATTTTTTTGTCGATCCTTCATTGGTGATCCGAGGCAATCTCTTATAAATTCATAAGAGACTCCAATTAAGGTTATGCTCTCATATATTAAGGAAAAATAATTGTTTTGAAGATCAAGTCTTAGGATTTTTATATTATCTCATTTTCTGAAAATCACTATTGAATAGTTCATTGGCATGTGATGGATTTCAGTTATTTCACCTTCAAAATTTAACAGATCGCTCAGAAACTTCTTATCCCTGGAATCCATAAAAAAATCTCCCAAAATGAATGCACCTTGCGGCTTTAGAAATTTGATTACATTCTTATATGCTTGAAAACGGGATTTTCCCAGGTTATGGAATACAAGATTTGATATAATAAGCTCAAATTCAACATCCTTTAAATCCAATGTTTTGAGATCACTTTCCAAAAACCTGACCCTCTCTGCAATATGTTCCATTTCCATATTCTGCCTTGCTAAGGTGATTGAACCTTCAGGAAGGCTCTCGCTCCCAAACAAATCAATTCCGAGGACAGAGGCGGCAGGAAAATATTTTGCTGAAACTGCGCATAAAAATCCTAGACCGCAGCCTGCATCCATAATATTGTTAACTGTAACTTTTCCTTTTATCTTTTCAAAAGCATTCTCAAATTTACTCTTCAACTCACTTCTGGTACTTTCAGATTGTTTCGGGGTTGTATGATGATAGGTTCCGTAATAAGGAGAAGCTTGCATTAGCTTTTAATTCTATCGAACTATTTATTTTATTTGTTCAATCAATCACTCATAAAATATAGATTAGGACAAGTATTTTAAATCTCAGAGGGGGTTGGGTTATACAGACAAACAAACTACTTTTGATTTTAGAATACAAAAGGGATGGCTATAATAACCGTAAACAGGATTGAAAGGAAATTGACCTGACCCTTAGATAATTTTCCCTTGTTTTCCAGAAGCGCTCCAAGAACACTATCTATTTGACAGCCCAGAAAACCAAAGAGAGTTATAATGAGCAAGGCGATCATAGAAACATCTCCAATCTTTAATAAAATATAACACAAGCCAATTATAAGGGCCCCAAAAAGAGCGGCAATTTCTCCTAAGACGGAAATTCCTCCATTTATACCTCTTTGTGTTCTCTTAAGGGTTGTTATCATAATTACATTAGGGTCCAGCACCCCAATCTCGGAACCAAAAGTGTCTGCAGTAACAACTGCAAATGATATGGCGAATAATTCAAAGTACCTTAGAAGAAAAGGATCTGCAAGGTGAAAAGCTGCAATTGCCCCTCCAATAATCCCGGCATAAAACACATTTTTTATCTTTCGTTCTCCCTTCTCCCCCTCCTGCATTTTGATCATTTTCTTTTCAGCGAACCGATAACGAGTTGCTGCGAAAGAAACAAGGGCAAAGATGAGAAGCAATATAAGCCATGTGAAATAACCCGCAAAATCAACTATTATACCAAGCACAAGTGCAACTAAACCGCCCTTCAGGTCAAAGATGTGAAAGATTTGCGATGCTACAAACAGTATAATCAGGAATATGGCAGATAATAAAATATAGGTCGTGGTATAGAACATTTTAAAAGCTTCTTTAAATTAAATGTCTAGAGACCGCGTTCCTGCAGTCTCTCTTCTTTGGCCATGGTATCCATGGAAATACCCTCCATTGCCTGAAGTCCTGTTGAAACTGTTCCTATCAACCGATAATCTTCAAAATTCTCCACTGCTTCAACGATTGATCGTGCCATTTTAATCTGGTCAGGTGATTTAAAAATTCCGCTGCCCACAAAAACCCCATCCATACCAAGTTTCATCATTAATGCTGCATCAGAGGGAGTAGATACACCTCCAGCTGCAAAGTTGACAAGTGGCAGCCTTCCGAGACGCTTTACTTCTTTCAGGATATTTGTGACCTCCGTGACTATTTGATCATAACCATACCCATAGAATAAATCTGCATCTGGTGGTTCTATATCCTTTGGAAACAATGATTGAACAACCTCTGTTCTTAGCGTTTCGTAGGGAAGAGCTATGGCTTGAGCCATCTTTGATATTTTATCATTCCCCATTAATTTTATAACTTTTATGCCTTCATTGACGGCCCTGATATGCCTAACCGCCTCTATAACGTTACCTGTACCTGCTTCTCCCTTTGTTCTTATCATTGCAGCGCCTTCAAAGATTCTTCTCACTGCTTCAGGAAGATTTCTGGCTCCACATACTGTTGGTATCTTATATTCCCTTTTATTTACATGAAAAAATGGATCTGCCGGGGTTAAAACCTCACTTTCATCAAGCATATCTACACCCAGTGCTTCGAGTACATGCCCCTCACTTATGTGCCCAATTCTTACTTTTGCCATAACAGGGATTGTAACAGAATCAATTATTTCCTTTATTTTAGCAGGGTCGCCCATTCTTGCAACGCCTCCAGCAGCCCTTATATCGGAGGGAACTTTTTCCAGAGCCATTACTGCAACTGCACCTGCTGATTCGGCTATTCTTGCCTGATCCGCATTTGTGACATCCATTATAACTCCGCCCTTAGTCATCTTGGCGAATCCACTCTTGAGAAGTTCTTCCCCGAATTTCAATTCGGATAAATTTAATGCCATATCGATCTATTTCTAATTGTAAGTTTCTATAAAAAGTTGTCTTTTAAATGGATATATTTCTCAAAAATGAATTCGTTATGTAAATATGCTGATATACTCACTAAAATTTAAGAGGGTACAATCTTACAAGACATTTGTGAATTATGTATTTCCCAGTGCCTGTATCTATTCGAGCATATTACTAAACAATGACTACCACAAAAAATAGAGAAAACATATGCGCAATATCATCCATACCTTTTTCTTTAGGAAATTTGAAGGTTAAGTGAACAGATGAAAAATCAAGAACTCTTCATAGATGAAAATGGCAGAAAATATCAGGAGCACAATTGAACTGAAATCTGTTATTATTCTTTTTAGAACTTCGCCATATTTCATATAAGAATAATGAACAAGGGTTGTAATGGAAATTATCCAGATCAATATACCAATAAAGAAGAAATAAAAAAGAGTATAACCGAACGTTTCAAAAATGGCTAAACCTGCGCTTAACCACCATATTATCTGATATGGGTTAACCAGACCTGTGCCTAGACCTTTAAAATATCCATAGAATGTATTTATGTTACTTTTTGGTTCTTCAGAATGGAATTTCATGTTGATTGCTATGTAAACAAAAACAAGAGCGCCTGCTAAATATATTATTGGCAGGAAGTAGGAAAAATTAACCGTTTTTTGAAAAGCAAATATGAGAACCATGAAGATAAAATCAGCTGTCATAGCCCCTAATCCTATTTTAGACCCATCAAACTGAGACTTTATGGATCTTTCCATCATTAGAGAATTTATGGGTCCGGGAGGAGCCGCCATTGAAAATCCAAGAAATATTCCCAGGGGGATAATAATATAAAGATTCAACGGGTTTAATCATTTACTCTATTAAAAGCCTGATCACTTTAATAGTTTTTTGTCGACCTCTTCTATATATTTGTCTATTTCAATATTGTTCTGTCTTAGTTTTGCTCTTGTTTTTTCAAGAACACCCAGCTCAAAAGCCCTGTGATTTATAATTTTGGTCTTGTCGGAAAACGTCGAATCTATGGCATTAATAAAATCTTCATCGTTTAGTCCAGCTAAATTTAGTGCCGAGATAAATCCCATAATTACAGAATTAGAGGTTCTCTTATCCCCCGCTTCCAGGGCAATAGTTTCCGCCTCTATTTCATAAATATTCAGGTGTTTGGCTGCTTCATTAAGAATGTTTTCCAGATCAGGATATTCTTTTCCCTTCATGCTCAGACTCACTGGAGTCAGTTTTTCAAGTGACAATATGACAGTTGATCCATCCTTCATCCTGGGTATATTCCTAACCCCTTCCATGTATTCTAAACCTATCAATAGATCTCCTTCACCATTTGGGATTATGGGACCGTGGACATCGCCCAACCTCACTTCCACAGAAACAGATCCACCCCTTTGCGCAAGGCCGTGTATTTCTGACATTATTGCGTTTAAACCCCTGTGTATTGCAGCTTTCGATATTAGACTACCACAGGTTACAACTCCCTGTCCACCAATTCCAGATATTATAATATTATATTTCATGGTTTACCACCTTTATTGCCTGATACGGACATACATAAATTTCAGCGCACACTCCGCATCCGTCACAGAGTGTTGTGTTTATCGTTATTTCTCCTTCATTAACATAGAGAGCAGGGCATGAGAAATTTTCAACACAGTTCATGCACTTGCTGCATTTTGTCTGGTCAACCTCGTACAGTTTGAGAGTTCCGTTTTTCTTTGCTCTTCTATCGCTAAGTATGGCGCATTCGCCTCGAGCCACTATTACAGAAACTCCTTTTCTTTTCAAGGCACCTGTGACACTTCTCAGGACTTGGCCAACATCAAAGGAATTAACAGTAACCAGATCCTTGACACCTATTGATTTAACCACCTCTTCAATATTAACTTCATTAAATCCATTTACTGGATCAGCGATCCCGGGATTGGGTTGATGGCCTGTCATTGCCGTTGTTGAGTTATCCAATATTATGAGCTTATAGGAGTTTCCGTTGTGTATTGCGTTTATGAGCGGGGGAATGCCTGAGTGGAAAAATGTAGAATCGCCTATAAAGGCAATTACCGGTTGATCAGTCACTTTTGAAAAACCATTAGCCAGACCCTCTGAGGAACCCATGCTTAGAATTAAATCAGAAGTTTCATACGGCTCATAAATTCCAAGGGAATAACAGCCTATATCTGAAGAAAATATGGCATCTTTAATGTTCGAGAGTTTCAATGCCCGCTTGACTGAATAGTAAACTGACCTGTGGGGACAACCCGGACAGAGAACAGGAGGTCTCTGAGGTAAAGTATCCTTGAATGATTTATCCTCCGGAGGGGTAATGTCAAGAAGAGGGAGTATTGCAGAAACAATAACATCCTCATTTAATTCATAGTATGCCGGAAGCTCTCCTGTGTTTTTTCCATGAATGGTAGTTTCTATCCGGTTTTCCTGTGCAATCCTGATAATATCGTTTTCCATTACTGGATCAAGTTCCTCAACAACTATTGTTTCCTTGTGCCTCCTTAAAAATTCTGCCACTTTTTCAACAGGAATAGGATTAGTAAGTGATAATTTTAGAATATTCAGAGAGAGGTTGTAATCACTTTTTAAATCCTGCAGGTAGGTATAGGATATTCCACTTGTTATAATTCCAAGTGAACTATCTCCTTCAATCTCATAATTCAATGGTGATGAATCCCCCTCTTTTTCTATCAATTCCATTTTCTTAAGAAGTTCAACTTTTAATCTTCTTGAATTTACAGGAAGCGCATTGAACTGTTTTTTATTACTTTGAAAATATCCCCTGTTTTTAATATCAGCAGCCTGGGAAAGTAATACCATACCTCTCTGATGTGAAACACGTGTTGTTGTTCTGAATATTACTGGAATAGAGTATTTCTCAGACAATTCAAATGCATACTTTAAAAAATCCTTACACTCCTGAGGGTTTGACGGTTCTACTACGGGAAGATGTGCCAGCCTGGCATAGTTCCTGTTATCCTGTTCATTTTGAGATGAAAACATTGAGGGGTCGTCGGCTGTCATTATAACCATGCCCGCTCTGGTTCCAGTATATGCAATGCTCATCATTGGATCTGAGGCAACATTCATACCGACATGCTTCATGAATACAAAGGATCTTACCCCGGAAATCGCAGCTGCAAAGGCACTTTCAACAGCTACTTTTTCATTAACAGAGAATTCAAATTTGATTCCTGCTTTTTCATGCACCTGATATAAGACATCCCCGATTTCACTTGAAGGTGTACCGGGATATGTTGATGCATATCCGACTCCCTCTTCTATGAGACCTCTCACAATGGCTTCATTGCCAAGAAGAAATAGCTTATTGCCACCATTTTTTTCTATCAGAGGGTCAAAAAGGTTCATGATAAATCAGTCATTGGACTTTATTAATTATTATGCTTTAAATATTAAGTCTGACAATTACTATCACTGCATTTTTGATGAAGATTTTTCTCTTAGAAAGTATAGAGGAAAATAATTCTTCGAATGCGTGGCGAAAATCAAAATAAACATACAGATGATGAATAATGGCATGCCACTATTTGGATCTGTACCGTAACCGCTTATAATCCCGAAGTCCTGACCAACCCACCATGAAAACAGTGTTATTGGTATTGTCAATAATGCAGCATAAAATGGGCGATATAGCCATGTAATAGCGCAACTGGCGAAATATATGGAAAAAAAGAGATTCCAGTAGAAGTCATAGTAAATGAAAGTATTGGTAAAATATAAAAATGAATCTGACAGGAACTGCGGTTGATATAAAAATATTAAATTATACGGTATTCTGGAAAGTGAATATCCAGACCAGAATTGTGAAGCTGGTAATATCTGTAGAATCAAAGAAATTAAGAATACAGTGGTCATAAAGACTGGTATTACCCATTTTAATTCAAGTCCGACAATGACCAATAACAGGTAAATTGAGATTATAAAATAGACCAGTGCCGAGCCAGGTACTCCAGACAGGAAGCTTGACCCAGCCTGGAAAATTCCCCCAAATCCCTCTCCAAATATCCATATTATCAGTGACCATGCGGCAGAAACCATAAGAACCAGGACATTTCCTGTTTTATTTAATTTTATCAAAAGGCCAATACCAATAAATAATTGCGTAACGGCTGCCATGGCATTGAATATTACAGGATGCAAGCTCCATATATTGACTCCAAAATTAACAATATTGTAGATTGCTCCGCTTGTTGAACCCATCATGGGGATAATCACGTATGGAAGGAATACATAGGGCATTTCCGGTTGCAACTGGAGAATACCATCAACAAGCCATAGTATTCCAAGGCCCATTTTCAAAAAAATGAAAGCCGACCCGTAGTTTTCTTCGTCAGGTTTAGTCTCTCTGAGCAGATAAAGAACCATAGTGACTATGATCATACCAAAGAACGTGTATGAATACAATGTAAGCGTTAAATTTCCGGGTATTTTATAAAGAATATAATCACCGTAAAAAACCAGTCCAAGAATGATTACTATCAAAGCCATGGTAATATTTCTTAGAAGAGATTTATAATATTTGCTCAGCCGGAACTGAAAATCACGAGCCATTTTATCCTCTTCATATCTAGTTTTAAAATATAATGCTTATCGCTTAAATGTTGTTTTAGGATATACCCCACATTTATATTTAAAAAAATTTAGGGTGATATCAGTCCCTTATCTCCTTCTCAGACAGTATATATGTTATTATTACGAGGAATGCAGCGAGCAGGAATAGATATAGCAGGTAAAGAAGAACTGAATTTGTTTGTGCCGATGTGAGGTTTCCATACAACAAAACTGTTCTTATGGCCTCAGATGACCATGAAACCGGATTATATTCAGCAACAGTTCCAAGCCATGATGCCATCAGAGCCTTGGGGAAAAGTGCAAAGCTGGCAAAAATAAGCGGTAAGTTTATGAGATTAATTATTCCGAAGACAGTTTCCATCTTTCTCAATCTGATGGCTATAATACTGAATATTGACGAAAATGAAAATGCAATGAGGACAAGAGCTACAATTATTACAAACACTCCGAACAGGTTAAATCCTTTCTGCAGCACGAGACCGTTAGGAATTATCAAGGCAGCTGCCAGTAATATTACTGCCTGAACCAGTATTCTGAAAGTACTTGAAAGTACCTTTGAAAATACTATTGAACTCCTGCTAATCGGTGATACAAGGAACCTTGACATTGGACCAAGCCTTCTGTCCCAGATTATGTTCACACCTGCAAACATACCAGTGAAGAGACTGGTTGTGGTGAGTATACCTCCAATAATGAACGTGATATAATTTGGCGCCGGATAAAATGGACTCAGAGTAGAAGATACGCCAGCAGGTCCCAATAATTTTGCTATATCAAAGGCACTACCAAATAAAACGATCCAGAAAATCGGTTGAATAAGACCAACCAGAAAGAATACGGGATTTCTGTACCATTTTTTTAACTCCCTTACTGTTAATGGAATTAATCCACTCATTTTCTTAACCTCCTCATATTGATCGCCTGTTTAAATGCTGATTCGCCACTTTCTTCTCTTATCTCGTTTCCAGTCAATTTCAAAAATACCTGGTCAAGTGAAGGCTTTTGAACTGACATTTTCATTGGAGTAATTCCATTCTTTATCATGAAGTCCATAAGGAGCGGGAGGTCCGAATCTGCATCTTTCACCGTTAGCCTGATTTCTTTACCGTTTATGATTGGTTCTTCTACAGATTCTGAGAAACCGGAGATCTCTTTTAAGGATTCTTCGTCTTTTGTTTCCACAATAATGGTATCACCCTTTAAAGAAGCCTTTAGTTCCGCGGAAGTCCCTATGGTAATAATATTCCCATGGTCAATGATACATATCCTGTCTGAAAGTTCATCCGCCTCCTCAAGATAATGGGTAGTTAATATGATCGTAACGCCAAGTTCACTTCTTATCTTCTTAATATAATCCCACATTTTTGCCCTTGTCTGAACATCAAGTCCCAAAGTCGGCTCGTCCAAAAAAAGGACCTTTGGTTCATTAACCAGTCCCATGATAAGTTCCAGTCTCTTTCTCATTCCACCTGAGAAAGTTCTTACATAATGGTTACCAACATCTGCAAGGTCAACCAGAGCAAGGAGTTCATCGATCTTTTTGTTTGAAGGGCCATTGGGAAGATCATAAAATCTTGCAACCATTCTTAAATTTTCCACTGCCTTCAGATCCTCATCTGTAGTGAGATCCTGCGGCACTACCCCAATATTTCTCCTTACCTGCATTGAATCTCTCACAATGTCATATCCCATAACCTTCGCAAAACCGGATGTAGGTGTTATTGACGTGGATAGCATTTTTATTGTCGTTGTTTTGCCTGCACCATTCGGCCCGAGGAAACCAAAAATCTCCCCCTGTTTAATCTGGAGATGAATACCTTTGACCGCCATAATATTTCCAGGATAAGTCTTTCTCAAATCTGTAGTTTCGATTACGTATTCTGTCATCTTATCAACCTCTTTTTAATCTCATTCAATTTGTTCTCGATCTTTTGTATTTCTTCTTCAATGCCTTCAAAAGGCTTATCTGAATCAAGTATGAACATTAACTCAGAATGAATATTTTCAAGAACGGATTTAACGTCATCAGGATTGGTTTGATTGTAAAAATGCCTGACTCTTTGAAAATGCTTCTCGACTATCTTTCTTCCATCATCAGTGATAATATACCTGTTATCGTCATTTCGGACAACTAATTTATCTTCCTCCAACTTGGATAACAGGGGGTAAATTGAACCAGGACTTGGTTTCCACCACCCCATGGAATTCGATTCGATTTCCTTTATTATCTCCGAACCATTAAGCTGCTTCTGGGTTAAGAGATTCAATACCCAGAATCTCAGTAATCCATGCTTCCTTCCAGTTGAAAAAGTTGAAATATCGTCCAATTATATCGCATTTTGATATTTTAGGAAAATATTTAATCGTATCGAATTTCGATATACTTATTTGAAAATCAAAAGTTTTACATGTTGAAATTATCAATCTCACTTTTTATCCCATGCGATCATGTTATCAGATAGTAAGAATAAGTGCCAAATTACAGGCAGAATTACAGGAACATCTCTAACATTTGAAGCGCCGTAAACATTGTCCAGTTAAAGTTTATTCGTTATCGTACATGGAAATATTTAATAACCATTTAAATAATATCAGACATTGTCATACAGAGGATAAAATGATATGAAAATATCTAAAATTATATCTTACAGCGCCTTTGCAATAATTGCATCTTTCCTCATAATATCATCTTCATCCATTTATCTGAGTGCTACTGAAACCGCTAGCTCCGTTACTGGAGAGATTAAATACGTTAATATCGGTGCACCACAACCTTACGTAGGTTTCTGTCTCATGGGTAGCGCAAAAGGTGTCATACCATCGTCTATTTCCATAATGAACCAGACAATTACTCTTAATCCAGGTGAAAACCTCTCTAAATTGTTACATTTGCCAATAAATATTAGCAGTATGACCAAAAAAGGGTTTCCCCTGTCAGCAATTCCTCTCTTTGTTTCTGATGCTGTAAATGGTGCATTATTTCTTATGAATTTTACTGCATATAAAGGAGGTTTTCCCCTTGATATCCCGGCGGTTTTCTCAAATAATAGCACACCTTACATAAAGACAACTAATCAATCATCCGGGGCAGCCCTTCTGTCAATTGGCTTGCGGGTGCTTATTCCCTTATTCTTTAAGGCATCAGAAATGTTGATATATGATGGTCCAAACCTTATTGGCAACATTAGTCTAAACAATTATTCAGGGGTGTTCAATCAGGGAAATTTAGATCTTTCAGGTATTATCCATATACCTACGGGACAATCGCCATCAGCTGTGTTGAAAGATCTGGTGTTCTCACTGGATGGTCTTAAGTGGTCTTCCTCATAAATTTTTTATGCAATCTATCAGATCACTTAGATCTTTTATGAGAAAATCATATAATGTTATGTTAGTCTTTCTACCGTGGGTTATAAGAATTGCAGGAATTCCCAGGGTTTTTGCAGGAATCATATCATTTATGGAATCTCCCACTGCTACCATGTTCTTTATGTTTACTTTCAAAATCCCTGCTGCTTCCACATAAGCTTCAATATCTGGTTTGCCGGAAACAACGTCATCAATAGTAACAACCTGTATATTGCCGAGATTGAGCCTTCTGACCAATTCTCTCCGGGATGAAGTTACTATAATAGTTTTGATTCCCATTGATTTGAGTCTGGCAACAGTTTCTTCATAATCTTCATAAAGGGAGATTTGAGGAAGCATTTTCACAAAGTATTCTTCTTCAAGTTTCTCTGTGAGTTCAGGATTATTGGAAAATTTTCCCGCCAAATCCATTCCCGGTAATCCTATGAGGGATTCTATATCGGATTCCTGCAGGAATATCTCCTGATCCTCAAAGGCCATTTTCCAGGCATGAACCCTCTGCCTGAACGAGTTTAGTATTGTCCCGTCCAGATCGAAGATAACTCCATTTACTATCATCTGAGCTCAGTAAGGAGACCTACCAATTATACGTTTTGAAGTTATCTCAGGAAACATTTTCTTTGAACATACGCTGCATGATTCACGTCTGCTGGTTTGTATTTTCGTTATGCTGTAATCATTCATGTTAACGAAATATATGCAATCTTCCAGGCTTGCATATTCATAGTAATTTGAAAAAAGGGAAACTGCCATTATGGAACCCAGGGATGGTATATAGAAATCTACATTATCATAGGAGCAGTTTATTGGAATTAAATTCTGTTTTTCAGCGAGGCAGTTTAAGCATGCTGTTTTTCCCGGAACAATCAGCTTAAATTCCAGGAATTTTTCCATACTGGATGTCATTATCCATGGAATATTCATTTTGACTGATATTTCATTTAACAGGTTTCTTGTCTGAATGGAATCTGTGCAGTCTATGATCAAATCAGTACCACTCAGAATCCTTTCATAATTTACAGAATCAAGAAATTCCGGGAAAGCGAATATTTCTTTGAAGATCCTCTGGCTTTTAATAATATCTTTCATAACTTCTGCTTTGTTTAATCCAATGTGCTGAGTTCCAAAGAGAGCCTGTCTTTCCAGATTACTCCTTTCTACACTATCCCCGTCAACTATTCTTATCTCTTTTATTCCGTGCCTTGACAGGAGAAGAGATACAAGGCTGGAATTACCGCCCGCACCAATAATAGAAACTGATATTTGTGGCTTTACGGATATCCTTCCAGTCATGGAAGGATATTGTAAATTAAAATAATATGGTTACTGGCCCTGATAAAAAACTGTAAACTTTAATTTTCAGGGGGATTCTATAAACGGCAACTCTGATTCGTGTTGAAGAAAAATAAATATGAGACTGACATCATATATTCATGAAAGCCGCTTTTCTGAAAGAAATTGGAAAGGATCTGGTAATAGAAAATTTTACTGTCGGGGAACCGGAATCAGATCAGGTGACAATTGAACAGGATATTACAGGGATTTGCTATCGGGATATTCTGGAAAAGGAAGGATTTTTTCCAAGAATGAAACCACCAATAATACCGGGTCATGAAATATCCGGAATAATCAGAAAAGTAGGGGCAGGCGTAAAAGAGTTTAAGGCAGGAGAAAGAGTATCAAGTCTCATTTACGAACCATGTGGTTTCTGTGAACAATGTGTGTCAGGCAGAGAAAATCTTTGCCCAAGAAAGAAGACATATGGCGAAAACATAAACGGTTCATACACAAAATTTGTTAACGTCTCTCAGAGAAGCCTGGTCAGGGTTCCGGAAGGTGTCTCAAAGGAACTCGCGTCTATAGCTGCCTGCGTCACTGGTATGGTTTATCATGCACTTGACTCAGTAGGAGAAGGAGGGTATGGTACCCGTGTGGTTATAACCGGAGCAGGAGGAGGGGTTGGCTCACATGCAATCCAGGTGGCTAAAGCCATTGGGGCAGAGGTAATTGCTGCAACCAGTTCAAAATGGAAGGAGGAAACGCTCTACAGGCTCGGGGCAGATTTCGTTATCAGTTCTTCAGAAGGGTTCGACAGGGAAGTAAAAAAAATATGGCCGGAAGGCTCTCAAATTGTACTGGAAAATACTGGAAATGCGACTTTTACATCATCATTGAGGTCTCTTAGCTTCGGTGGTCGTGTAGTGGTAATAGGAAATTTGGAACCCAATCCTGTTTCACTACCTCTGGGTATGATTATCCTAAAGGGAAACCGGGTCGAAGGTACGATCAGTTCAACAAGAAATGATCTTAAAAAGGCACTCGATCTTTCAAAGAAAGGTCTCGTCAAAGAAGTAAAGCACGATGAACGGATTCTGGAAAATGTCAATGAGGCATTTGCAGATATAAAACAGAGAAAAAATATAGGGAGAATAATGTTAAAACTCTGACTTTCTATTTCGAAATAATCACACCCCGTCTGGACAGTGCAAAGGTTAATATCCTCATATAAATCACGTTTTAGCTGATAGAAATGCAGGAATTAATTTGCAATATAGAATTTTCAAAAGAAGACAGCGAATTTATAGCAAAATTGAGAACTGAGATGGGAGGCCTGCGTGAATATAGTGGTTCAACCTTTGATGAGGTAATGAATCAGATAATGTTGGAACTGGAAGAAGAATTTTCATAAAGAGTTTGTACCAAAAATAACATATTAATCTGTTGGATTATAATTTATTGAAATATCCACCATTAATTAGTATAATTGTGGTAATTTGTATGGTTTCCGTATCAGGAAACGCTTCATTTGGGGCATCTCCAGCAAAAGCTCCCAGTTTGGCTTTTTATGACAGGCCGGGACTGGTAGTAAATATGGATGGTAATTCAATCAATATTACCATACCCTATGTTTATCTGCTAGAAAGTGGAATCCCATTCATAGGACTATGGAACCAATCCAGCTGGAAAATGACTGAAAACGGGAAACTTAACAGAACTTATTCTTCATCAGTAGAATTTACCCCGCGCATCGATCTTATTTTGACAGAACTTAAGCTGATGTACACAAATGACGGAGGGTTCCCGAAAGGTTTGAACTCAACAATTCTTATAGGAACAAATATTTCATTCAACCAGCCCCTCTATAATATAATTATGGAATACAATATTTATCTGCAAAATTTACTGGTGAACCTCTCTTCAAACTTAAGCAATCCGATTCTTCAAAATCTCAGTGGTCTATTCAACGCACACAACCATAATATATATCAAATTCTCCAGAAATTGAGTTTTAATGGACTTATCTACGCTAATATAACACAAACTAATTCTGATTTTTCCACTGGCACTGGAATATCCTCTTCCGGTACTGAAATCCAGATAAATTCCACAGATTCATTAAAAGTAAGTTTCACTATCAATTTTGCAACACAGACCGAGGGAAATTCAACGCTCTTCATGTTTCAGAGAAGTTTTATTCACGGGGGTTATGGTGAAAGGAATATTGAACGTGATGATAAATCGGTCGATAGGGGAAGCAAAATAATGACCGGTTACGGGGTGAACCTTTCCAGCGATTTCCCGGTTCTTTATCTGTGGGGAAGTCAGTTTACCGCCAACAGTAACAATTACAATTTGTCATCTTACCTCTCGGCGAACGGAAAAAACGTTGATACAGTTTATTCTTTCGCTCTACCAAACGGAACCAGAACATTCTATGAGGATCCATATCTTGTTTTTCCAGATGGTAACGTTGAGAGCGATCTTACAGTAACAAACATTGGTGCCACTGCAATAAACCTGATCCTGAACAATTTCAAATACTTCGCCGGGGGAATATTTATGGGGCTTCTCTTCATCGGGGGAGGCTACAGTTACTACAGAAGCAAAAGAAAGTAGTACGGGGAAATAACTGTTTTATCTACTACTCAGAGTCAAGGAAATCAATAAGGCTTTCAGCCAGTTCATTCAGGAATGATGTTTTCACCTTTTTAATTGCATTTTTTACTAAATCTGGCTCTACTATATATATCTCAGAACCTTCGAATTTCAGAATCATATCGTCCATAAGGGCGTTTGCTGTCATATCAAATTCTTTCTGATTAAGTCTGGTCTTCTTACGAAGTTGTTCCGCTTCTTCATGGGATGATCGCAGAAGTCTGAATATAATGTCCCGGGATTTCTTATTTCTCATGTGATATGCTATTTTCTTTTCAAGTGCAGAGGTGCTTTCAGAAACAAAATATCTCTTGTACCTTCCATCTCTTTTTGATGAAATCTTTCCATTCTTTTCAAGCTGATATAAATGATACTCAAGCTGACCAACGGCCATTTCCGTCTCACGCTGAATTGCTCTGAAATGTAATCCAGGGTTTCTGGATAACAGGGCGATTAGTTTTTCCCGCTGGTCTTCTTTATTATCCACAGAAATCCTCAGTTTGCTTTCAATACCCCTATATAAAACAAAATCATGACAAGGAGAAGTGCTATTTCCGGTGTGATCATGGAACCAAGATAATCAGGGCCGATGTTAAATGCAGGCAATACGGATAGTAAGGTTGAAACAAAAATTATGAAAAAAGAGAGCAGCATGTATTTGAATATCCTGACACCTTTTTTAACGGCCAGAGACGAAACTAAAATAAGGAATAATGATAGAACGAGATTTATTCCCTCTATGAGAAAAAGATCATATGACATATTGATAGATTAATCAAGGGCAAATAATAGTTTTCCTCATTTAATTTGATTCTCAATATAAAAAATGGAAAAATAAGCTAAAATTCTGTGGAATATCCCAGTATGCTCAGTTCCCTCTTGAGTTCATCCTTTTTAATGTCGTTGCCTATGACGCTCTTGATTTCATATTTCCTTCCAACCTTCCTGAACACCACTGAACCGGACAAATGCATATTTTTCTCTATTAGAAATGTCTTTGTCCCTCCAAGGTTTGCCTTAATGTAGTCTCTGAAACACAGGTAAAGAAAATCTTTCTGTGAAATTATCCTTATTCTTTCTGAGCCATTGGTTTTACCCTCCCCTGGTGAATCTAAAAAGTAATAGGGTTCTCTATTGTCTTTCATGAAAACCTTCTTCAATTTTCCTGATGCCAGCATCTGCTGGATTTCAACATTGTAGATATTCAGATCAGGGTCATGTGTCACATCTTCATAAATTGCAGTGGAGATATAACCAAGTGCTTTTAGCACTTCTAATATTATAATTCGAACACTTTCCTCTTTCTCATACCTCTCCAGAATAAATCGCAAATTTCCATCATGATCTCTGGCTACAATGCATTTTGAAAGAAGTTCCTTTACAGATGCTTTTACATGCGAAATTTCGACCCCTGTCAACAGGCTAATTTCCTTCTCATCTGCAGGATCTTCCATTATTACCTTTAGGATTTTCTGTATTGCTGGATCAATTGGGGCTTTTCTGATTGTTCTATAGATAGAAATAGTTTCTGGTGTAGCCTTCGCCATAACAGAAAATGGACCGTTAAAATTGAAGATCAGGTTAGATACATAATAACTTTCCAGGTCATTTTCCTTTACTCCATGATAATGTGCTTCTATGGGATCTCTGAATCCCAGGCGTCTGTTGTTAATTCTCTCGAGAACGCTTCCATTAACTTCCCTGTATGAAGAATAATTTCTCAGTGCCACATCTATAAGGTCGCTGGAAATCATATCAATGAACTGCCCCTTCCCTAAAATTGCTGTCTTTCCTGAAAAAGAGAAACCATTCCTGGCAAATTGATCCCTCAGGTTTTCCGGATAGTCCAGTATGATTATATCATCAACATTGCTGCGATTTCCGAAATCTATTAGAGAAACTAAAAATTCAGAAGCAGAGCCGGCATCTTCTATGACAAGGGACTCAATCCACAGAGCTGTTCTGGTTATCTGCATGGTCATGGACGCAGACAGTGAACCATCAGCATAGAAAAGACCGTTTATTCCGGAATCTTCCACGTACTGTTTTCCTGTATATATGGTTATAAGATCATTTGCACCCACTATGATATCCCGCCGGGGCTGAGGAGTCTCTTCTCCATAATATATTGAACCACCGTAATAGAGAGATTTTATTCCATTGAAATCCTCATGAGTAAGCTCGATCCAGAAGAATTGCGAAAGTTCCCTCATTGATACAGGTCCAAACATTGAAACTATCTTATCTATAGCTTTCTTTCTTGTAGGTTCTTCCCCATGAGAAAGAGCGAAATAGAGACCATCACTGTTTCCCACTTCAATGAGAAATTCAAGACTCCTCATATTTTCCTTTATTATTGAAATATCTTCGCCTAAAGCAGATGCAATCCCAGAAACAGATGCCTTTCCATACTTGAGGAATTCTAAAATTTTGACCTCAGTTTCCGTAAGTGTTCGCCTTCTCAAAACTCTGAGCACGGAGGCAAATTCCGGGGTTATATAGGTTTGTCTGTGTCTGAAATATCTTCCGAAAATTATATTTCCAGATTCCAGCATTGACTGGATCTGATTCTCATTGAAGGACCTGGCACGGGCTCGAACCCATGAGGAATCTATAAAAAACCCGTAATTTTTCATATATTGCTCAAGATTGTCAACAGGTGCCGAAAGGTTGGCAATTCTATTTTTTTCCGGATTTTTCTCCGTAAAATTCAAAAGAGATGCCATATCTTCCTTTGAAATATATTGCTCTGCAAAAACTGGAGTTATATAATCTCTAAGAAAAATTCCTTCATTAACCAGAGCATCCAGTTCACTTCTTAACAGCGATTGATCGAAGGGCAGCTTTACGCTAATTTCATCATATGTCATTGGTCCCATGGTTCCAACGAATTCTTTAAGCAGATCTCTTATGGTATAACTGCCCTTTGCAATCTGCGCTCTTTTTGCATATACCTGTCCGCCGTTCTTTAGCTTCTTCTGGATACGGTACGAAGATTCCAGATTAAGGAGGATACCTCTAACTCTGTCCTCCGGTAACCCCGATTGGTCTTTTATTTCCTTAAAGGTAGTATTATTGCATAGATCAAAAATGTCATCTTCTTCTGGATTCGAAGGTCTCCTGGAACTGAAAAGTTCCTCGAAAAGATGAAATTTCTCTGGTGTTGTCCAGAATGTGCTTCTGATGTGTATTGAAACAATCCTGTTTTCATTAAGAGCATCTTCACTATACTTCAGAGAATCAGGATTTCCGTAAGGGTAGGGTGAATTGAATCTGTTCCTCAATATGTCAAAATAAGGAAAATAATTTATAAATTTAAGAAAGTCTTCATAACTTGATATTTTTGGAACCTTTGAAGCAAAATAGTTTTCAACAAGTCTGGGGTCTTTAATAATAAAATCTTTTCTTTCATTACTGTAGATTTTGTCCACGATTCTTGATTGTAATTCCCGGAGCAATCTTGCCCGGTCCTCCATCATAACGATGTCTGATACTCCTGCAAGGATGAGAGATAGTGAGAAAGGACTTGATTCACTTGAATAATCATTTATACGGTACCTGCTTTTTTCTATAACATCAGAAACATACTTCTTTGCCAGCGGTACATCCATCATATCGTTCATAATCTCTCTAAATGTTTCTGTAATAACAGGAAACCCGGGAATATCCTGGAGAGCGCGTAATACCTTTTCACTTCTCAGTTGCTGCCTGACAACGGATATTTCATGACCTTTATAACGCCTTAAAACCATCATGGATCTCGATGCGCAATGCCTGAATCTCTGTTTGAAAACTTCAGTATTGGAAACCGACCTCTTTACAAGGTCCTCAAAATTATTGGAATTTATCATGGAAGGTATATGTTTAAGATCAATTTTCTGCTCGTATGACAGCATAAAGCCGTCATCGGTCACAGTTATTCTGGTGTTAATTCCATATTTGACGGATATGGCCATTGCATAAGCTCTTGAAAGTGCGTCATTAACTCTTCTTCCCAGGGGTATGAGGAATACGGCACTGTACAAACCATTTTCAAAATTTCCCTCTACCAGAAGAAAATCGTCAGTGGGCAAACCGAATTTCTGCTGGCTCCGAATATATGAAAGAATGCTTCTGGAACCATTCCTGTCCACTCTATAGTTATCCTCAAGATATTTTCTTGCCGATGCCTCATCATTAAGCATTCCCGTAACATCCTTCCTGAATTTTCCTATGAGTGTTCCAAGATCATAGCTCCTGGGAAGCATCTCTCCTGTCCATGATGGAATGGTGGGTTTAATTCCGGTCGCGTCCCTTACAATGATCCTGTTTCCCCTGGCTCTAAGGAAGGAATAGGTCCTGGCGCCAAGGACAAAAATATCTCCGGGTTTCATCCTTTCAACGAATTTATCGCTGAGTTGCCCCAGATTCCTCCCGGTCTGGTCCACTACCTTATAATCTGCCTCATCTGGAATTGTTCCAATGTTCATGAAATAGATCATTCTTGTACTCTTCTTTTTTCCAAAAACACGGGAATCTTCATCAAGCCATATTTTGGAGTATATTGTGCTGTCTGCTACCCTTCCCGAAAGATAGTGGAGGACATCCATGTAATCCTCCATTGTAAGTTCTCTGTAGGGATATGCTGATCTAATGAGGTCATAAGCCTCGTCTATGCCCCAGGTCTTTTCAAGGCTGATTCCAATAATTGCCTGAGAAAGCACATCCAGGGCATTCTCCGGCACCTTTACCTTATCTATTTCCTTTTCATAGGCTGCTCTTGTAAGAACAGCACACTCAACCAGATCATCCAGATTGAATACGACAAACCTGCCCATGCTCAGTTCCCTTATGGAATGCCCTGACCTTCCAATTCTCTGAAGACCTTTGGATACAGATTTCGGACTTCCGATCTGAACTACCAGATCTATGCTGCCGATATCTATCCCAAGCTCCAGTGAGGTTGAGGAAATAACACATTTGAGCTCACCGCGTTTGAGTCTCTCCTCAACGTCAAGTCTGGTCTCCTTGCCAAGAGATGAATGGTGAGCCTCAATATTCTCTATCCCTCTGGCCTTGAGCCGAACAGCAACATGTTCTGTACCGCTTCTTGTATTTGTGAAAATAAGTGTTGTCTTATGCTCTTCTATGAGCTTTGCAAGAATATCATACATCCTCTCATTTGCAACTTCGGGGTTAGAGAGTGTAAGATCATCAACGGGGGTAATGGTGGTTAAATCCAGGTCCCGTTTTATGTCCACATCCACTATATTGCATGGACGTGGTTTCCCTTTCTCCATTCCGCAAAGGAAATTGGCTATTACATCCAGAGGTGCCTGTGTAGCGGACAATCCTATCCTGACAAGGTTTGGTGATAGAAGCTGGAGTCTCTCAAGATTCAATGTGAGAAGCGTTCCTCTTTTTGAGGAAGAAACCTCATGAATCTCGTCTATAATTACATATTTGACTGTTGAAAATTTCTCCCGGAACTTTGGGGCAGACAGAGAAAGAGAAAGAGATTCCGGTGTTGTGATCAATATTTGGGGTGGTTTTCTAAGCATTTTTTGTCTATCGTTCTGGGTAGTATCACCTGATCTAACGCCAACTCTTATTTTTGAGAGTGAAACACCATCCTTTTCAGCCATCTCATATATTTCCTGAAGTGGCTGTTTCAGATTTCTGTCAATATCATTAGCCAGAGCCTTCAAAGGGCTCACGTACAGGCAATAGATATTATCCTGCAACTGCCCTGATCTGGCAAGACCAAACAGTTCGTTTATGATTGCCAGAAATCCTGTCAGCGTTTTTCCAGTACCTGTAGGACTGGATACAAGAACATTTTCCTTCGCGTGAATCAGGGGAATGACCCTCCTCTGAGGCTCAGTTAGATCTGAATATTTAGAATTGAACCACTGAGCAATAATTGGATCAAGGAAAGGAAGAATCCTCTCTACTCCTGCAGAATCTAAATCATTTTCTATCGTTTTAATCTTATAAGAAGACAAGAATCGTATAAATACGTTATTAATGAGAAAAAGTCACAAATCTTATCCTGATGAAACAAAAATATGTGAAAAACCCGCCGGTAGATGCAGGATAATTATATAACCTCACAGTTCAGGTGCACTCTATATAAGAAATCAGTTCATGAATTAATATGCATATTCATATGGATGATCCTCTCAAAACGTGGGTTCCTTCATTAATATTCATTGAACTCACGAAATCCTGTGAATATACCTGCAGGCATTGCCGGGCATCTGCTCAGACAGAACCTCTGCCCGATGAGCTTGATTTTCAGGGAGTCAGGAAAGAACTGGATTCAATCAGTGAACTGGGACCGCAAAAGCCACTGGTAATATTTACGGGTGGAAATCCGCTTAGAAGAAAAGATCTATTTCAGATTTTGGAATATGCAAGGCAAAGGGGAATTAATTTTTCAATAAGTCCACCTGGATCAGAACTGATAACCGATAATGCCATTAATAATCTGAAAGAAATGGGTTGCAGATCAATCTCAATTAGTCTGGATGGTGCAGGACCCAAATTTCATGAATGGCTTAGAAACATGGAAGGTTCATTTGATCTTGCACTTAATTCGATTCAGACGATCAGGGACAACGATATGAGAGTTCAGATAAATACAACGGTGATGAAGGAAAACATTTCAGAACTGCCGGGAATAGCTGCATTATTGCTCAATAAAAACATATCAACATGGGAACTCTTCTTTCTTATAAACACAGGCAGAGGCAAGGAACTTGAACCGGTAAACTCAAAGGAGGCCTTAGCCATATCGCTGTGGGTTCTGTGGCTTAAGAGATACGGGTTGGATATAAGAATGGTGGAACTGCCTCAGCATAGGGTAGTACAGTCAAAGTTTCATGACATGGAATCTCTGGATGCATACATAGGACAGTCAATAAGTGAATCCACCATGGACGAATCATTATTTCTTTTTAAGAAACTGGTTAGTGAGTTCGAAGTGAAGATAAAAGGTACCTTACATGAAGAGGCAATTAAATCCAATCATTCAAATGATCATGGAAGGTTCTCCGGTATTCTATTTATTGGATATAATGGAGAAGTCTATCCTTCAGGTTTTTTGCCTGTTTCAGTAGGAAATACCGCTGAAAAAAACCTGAGAGAAATAATTGACGATTCCGAACTGTTGCTGAAATTAAGAGATCGGACAGAAATGAAGGGTATATGTAAAAAATGCACTGAACGCGTCTATTGCGTTGGATCAAGAGCGAGAGCTTATGCTTTGTCTGGTGATCTATTTGAAGAAGACTCAATCTGCTTTATCAGTACCATGAAAGAAAAGTCACGCATGGGGGATGATTTAAATGCCTAAGATCGGATGTTCAATAGAAATCCCCGTTGATGAAGAACCGCCTAAGGTGAACAGGATTCGTCATAAATTCGTTGCTTTGATAGCTGTTTTCTCGGTTGTGACAATTTTTTTCAAGTTGATGAAATAATATTGTTACATTCAACTGATATGGTACGGAAAAGAGGAACTTAAGCCTCTAAAACTAGTGAAATAAAGAAAAATGCAGTGATTAAAATAAAAAATATAAAGTTCAGTGAGAACTGATCTCAGACGAAATTTTACCTGAGATTCTGAACTGTTCTGCTTCAGTAGATCCGTCAAGTGCTGTAGTTGAAGAAAGGTTTCCGGAAACTACCCTGGACACATTGTCAAAATATCCTGTTCCCACGAATGCCTGATGCTTCACGGCATTATAGCCTGCTTCCTGATCCATTATCTCATTCTCCTGAAGTTCGGAATATGCAGTCATTCCATTCTGATTGTATTCGTGTGCCAGTTTGAACATTGAATAATTAACAGAATGGAAGCCGGCCAGTGTAATGAACTGGAATTTATATCCCAAATCTGCCAGCTCTTCCTGGAACATTGAAATTTCCCTTGAACTCAACTTCTGTTTCCAGTTGAAAGAAGGAGAGCAGTTGTAAGCCAGTTTCTTTTCAGGATATATTCTATGTATGGCACTGGAAAAAGCCTTTGCTTCGTCAATGTCGGGACTGGCCGTTTCAAACCACAGAAGATCGCTGTAAGGTGCAAACTCCAGACCTCTTTGAATGGCAGCCTCTATTCCACCATCATATCTGAAGAACCCTTCCGGTGTTCTTTCGCTGGTTATGAATTCACTGTCTGGGGAAGGCACATCATTGGTTATGAGAGTTGCATTGAGAGCATCGGTTCTTGCTATAATAACCGTATCAACGTTGAGAATGTCCGCTGCCAGTCTTGCGGAAATCAAATTTCGTATTGCACTTGGAATATTTATGAGTACTTTACCTCCAAGATGTCCGCATTTCTTCTCAGATGAAAGTTGATCTTCATAGTGGATGCCTGCAGCCCCGGACTCAATCATCCATTTTGTCATTTCAAATACGTTCAGGGGACCTCCAAAACCTGCTTCACCATCTGCTATTATGGGTACAAACGATGAATGCATGTTTCCATTCATCCTCCTAATCTGGTCTTCTCTCTGAAATGCATTGTTTATCCTCCTTACAAGCTGAGGAACGCTGTTGCTGGGGTATATGCTCTGATCAGGGTATGTTTCTCCTGCAAGATTGGCATCTGCAGCAACCTGCCACCCGCTGACATATATAGCTTTCAGACCGGCATTTACCATTTGCACTGCCTGTGTGCCGGTCATTGCTCCAAGTGATCGTATGAACTTCTCATTCTCAAGGGAATTCCATAATTTCTCTGACATTGTTTCTGCAATGGTATGTTTAATCTTCAAATGGCCGCTCAACTTTAACACATCTTCCGGGCTGTAAGGTCTCTTTACTCCAGCAAATCTCTTTGATTCAAGTCTTTTCCTTATAGATTCAATTTCGTTCGAAGTCACTGAATCACCTCATTGTCCATAAGGAAATCATATGCTGCCAGAGTCATGAATTCAGTGAATTCTGTTTTGAATGAGATGTCTCTGAATATCTCTGAAGCCTGAGTAAGATAGGTTGATTCAGGAAGCTTTTGAACCTCATCTTTCAACAGGCTGCTAACCAGATTAGTATTAACAGTTCTGCCATCATTTAATTTCGCATTGTGATGGATCCATTGCCAGAGTTGCGACCTGGATATTTCCGCTGTTGCTGCATCCTCCATTAAATGGTTGATAGGAGCTGCCCCTTTTCCAGAAAGCCATGACTGCAAATATTGAATTCCAACTGAAATGTTTGTTCTAAGACCGTTTTCTGTGATCTCTCCGGAAATAGGATTTAGAAGATCAGTCTCAGTTATAATTTCCAATTGAGCCACTCTATGAATTTGATTGGGTGATTTCATATGTTTGTTGAAAACATCCATTGCTACAGGTACCAGACCTGGGTGTGCAACCCATGTTCCGTCATGGCCCAGCCCAACCTCTCTTTCCTTATCTTCCCTCACCTTATTCATGGCAGCTTGATTTTCAATTTCATTTCCCTTAACGGGAATGAATGCTGACATTCCTCCCATTGCATGGGCTCCCCGCCTGTGGCATGTCTTAATGAGAAGTTTTGAATAATTCAAAAGAAATCCCCTGTCCATACTCACGCTGTTTCTGTCAGGCAGGACAAATTCCTTGAAATTTCTCAGTTTTTTGATGTAGCTGAATATATAATCCCATCTTCCGCAATTAAGACCCGCGGAGTGTTCCCTCACTTCATAAAGTATCTCATCCATGTTAAAGGCAGCGGGTAAAGTTTCTATGAGAAAGGTTGCCTTTATGCTTCCCCTCTTAATTTTAAGATAATCCTCTGCAAATGAAAAAATGTCATTCCACAATCTTGCTTCAAGATAGCTTTCAGTCTTTGGAATGTAAAAACATGGTAATTTACCACTGTCCACAATGAATTTTCCGTTATTGAATATGAATACACCAAAATCGAAAAATGCTCCAGGTATTGGGGTGCCATCCAGGAGAACATTTTTTTCCGGAAGATGCAAACCCCTTGGTCTAACAAATAGATTTGCAGGATTTTTGCCGATTGAATATTTCTTACCATCCTCGTTTGTATATTCTAATATACCTCTAACGGCTTCGAAGAGATTCTTCTGGCCACTGATCAAACCTTTCCATGTTGGTGATTGAGCATCCTCAAAATCAGACATATAAACCCGTGCGCCTGAGTTGAAAGCGTTTATGACCATTTTCACATCTCCAGACGGTCCTGTAATCTCAACACGTCTGTCCTGAAGGTATTCAGGAAGCCTGGCAATATTCCATGAAGATTCCCTTATTTCTCTTGTCTCCTCGGGAAATGAAAGTTCCGGTTTCATCAGAAGTTTATCCTGTAAAACTTTTCTTCTGGAAAGCAAATCATCCCTTGTACCTTTGAATTTACTTACAAGGTCTTCCAGAAACTTCATGCACTCTTCATCTAATAGAAATGCATTTTCCGGGTCCAGTGGCCTGACAATTTCTAAACGATTTTGCATGTATGCTTCAGACATTTTTTACCAATTTGAAAACTTATTGTACATATTTATAGTTATTCATACATTCGTAGAATATAGTAAATGTAAACAAAATATTTTATACATACATTACATATATTTTTGATCCACAGTGAGAGAAATTAGAAAATTGCAGGAAACGGTAGGAGGTACCTATATACTAACCATTCCAAAAGAGTGGGCAGAGGCAATGCAAATATCCAAGGGATCCATGGTAAATATGGATATTGACAACGGTTCAATAATAATCTCAAACAGTGAACTTAAAAGGGAAACTGAAGCGCATTCAATTGATATTTCCCAGGTTAAGGATAAAAAAGCTCTCGAACTTAGCATTATTTCATCATATATCCTTGGGCATGATATTACTGAATTATACAGTTCAGAAAGTAAGAGTAATGAATGGAAGGATTGGGTTAAGGAGGCTCTGAAAGGATTGATTGGAATAGAAATATCTGAAGAATATGCTGATAGAATCCTTTTACAAAATCTCATTGATCCATACAAATTCAATTTTCTCAATTCAATGGAAAAATTTCTAAGGAATTCAATGGCGGTTCTTTCCGATTCCATAATATCACTTCAAAAGACGGGTTCTTTTCTCTCCAACGATGCATATAACAGAGGTAAAGAACTGATCAGAACTTATCGCCTTCTATTCCGGCTAATAATCCTTGCAGGAAAGGATAAAAGCTTATGCACTAACTTTGGTCTCCAAAACCTTACAGATACCACTCTGTATACTGTTGCCATCAGGGAAATGGGAAGGATATCCTATTATGCAATGAGAACTGCACAGCACTCTTCTGAATTTCAAAACGAGCTAAGCCCCGATATTGTGAGTGATCTTCTTCAAATGGAGGAACTTACATCCAGTATGGTATTAAACGCCTTTAATTCACTCATTACAAAAGACATCTCAAAAACATCATGGGTTATGGATTCAATGATTCACATCAGGCAGATGTATGAAAAAATAATGGAAAGCAAATCTTTGCTTAATATGGAAGGCAGGCTTACAATCTCTTTGATCGTAAGGGATTTAAGGGCAATCGCAGGGTATGCAGTAGCACTGGCTGATGATTCAATATTGGGTTCATATGTTTAATACAAGAAAAACGGACCATCGTCAAAATTAGGATGAAATTAAAGTGATAAAAGTTTAATACTAATTTTATAAATTAGGCTATAAATTAAAATGAATGAAGGGACCATACTGACCTGCACTATCTAAATGATCTTAAATAATTAAATCCTATAGGAAAAAAACGGTTTACAAATCATTTAAAGGAAGCTGTATAACTACTAACACATATGCACGGTCAGGTTGAAAACGAAGCACAGCGTTAAAAATAATTGGAAGTATAAGGGTTAAAAAATGGAGACAATAAGTATTGAAAAAAGGACAAATGGGAAGGCACGGAAAATAAATCTGACAAAACTGAACCCGGGAAAGAGATTATTGAAGTCATTTGAGAAGAAGATCAATCAAGGAGCGAATATACATTATGAAGGAATATCTTAAAATTTTTCACAGAAGAGGAAATACAAAATTACAGCCATTTACAAACAGGTTTTGAAATTGTGGGGGATTTTCAAAAAGATTACAACAGATGAACGGACAGAGAAATTAAATTCGTCCATAAATGCATTGGCATTTGCAGGCTTTATAAGAGGATTCAGTCGATTTCCGCTATTTCTACTTCTCACCCTTTTTTTCTCACAAAGAGAACTGCTCAGCTACTTTGATATCGGGCTTATTTTCACGGGATATGGATTCCTTTCAATACCGGTGGGAGTGTACGGAGGTATTCTCATAGATAAGATGGGAAGAAGAAGACTTATGCTTATTACAGTTTTCATTATTTTAATTTCCTTCACTTCCATGTTATTTTTAGTTTTTTTCAATGATTCGGTCATATTTATTATCATTTCATTCTATGGAACAGGATTAGCCATCTCTATGCAGAGGATCCTGAATGGTGCTATTACCTCAGACGTATCTAATGAAAAACAACGAATTGCAGCTTTTGGTAGGCAGCGCATGTTGGCCAATGCTGGAATTGGAATTGGAATGATATTCGCGGGAATTGCATACTCTTACAACATCTTAATTTTCTTTACAATCCCAGTTTTAGGAGCTTTTGTTGAATTCCTCGTATATTTAAAATACGTTCCAGAATCAGCAAATTTAGGAATAAACAGGATACGCGAAACAACTAAAATGTCAAAAAATAGAAATTTACTTAAAGTTTCCATTGTACTGGCCTTCTCAGGTTTGGTCTCGCTGATGTTTTTAACTCCTATTTTTCCAATTTATTTCAGTGATTATGACCTTTTGACACCTGTTGAAATATCAATTTTATTTGCCTTAAATACAGTAATTGTTGTTTTGTTTCAAGTACCGGTTAATAAATTAGCTCATAAAATAGGTGAGATCAAAGTTATTTTTGTAGGACTTTTACTTTATGCCATATCTTACCTGTTATTTAGCGTAGTCACAAATTTCTATATGATAGGGATATTAGTTTCGATTTTAAGCATAGGTGAGGACATGATTCTACCAATGGCGTCATCTATTATCTCCAAGATGTCCAACATCGAGAATAGAGGTAGATATTTTGGAACCTATTCTATGGTAAGCGGATTTGTACTTCCATTTGGGTCCCTAATTGGAACATCACTCCTTCAATTGTTCCAAAATTTTCCTATTATAATTTGGATCACATTTATGATATTGGGATTGGTTACTTCAATGGCGATTTTATCAATTAAAATTGAGAAAAAATTAACGATATGAATTTAATCAAACGGGAGCTCCCTACATTAGCTGGGTGAAGACGTCCCTTTGATAAACCTAAGAATTCAATGCGTAAAAGTTTATCTAAACCCACAACAAAAAACAAACTTTATTTTAAAGATTATTCTTAATGAATTATGAAAATTTACAATAAAGCGTGGGTACTCGATAGCAGACCTAAAGATTTTTTTGAGAAAGAAAACGTTAGAATGATTGAATTGAAAATTCCAGAAGTGGCAAAGGGAGAGTTTTTGGTCAAAAACATCTGGCTCTCCTTCGATCCAACACAACTTAACTGGATGAAGAGGGATACCTATGCTGATAAAATTGAGATAGGCGAAGTCGTTCGATCTTTTTCTGTTGGCCAGATCGTGGAATCGAAAAATGATCAATTCAAGGTTGGAGATTTTGTGTCTGGATTATTTGGTTGGCAGGAGTATGCCATTTCGAACGGGTCTTTTGTCAATCACGTAAGGCCCATAGAATTTGCAAATCCTCCATGGTATTCTCTAAGCCTGTTTGGGATAACTGGAATGAGTGCATATTTCGGGGTTAAAGACATCGGAAAAGTCAGGAAAGGAGATACATTTTTAGTGTCCAGTGCAGCGGGATCTGTGGGCTCGGTAGCAGGTCAGATAGCCAAAATCATTGGGGCAAAAGTAGTTGGTATCGCAGGAGGTGAAAAGAAATGCAAATGGGTTGTGGAAGAAGCAGGTTTTGATCATTGCATTGATTATCAAAAGGAAGATGTTTATGAAAGGATTTCTGAACTTTTTCCTGAAGGAATAGATGTGTACTTTGATAATGTAGGCGGTGAGATTCTTGATATTGTTATCTCAAAAATTAGACAAAATGGCAGGATTGTGATGTGCGGTGCAATATCTGGTTATGGAACCACAAATTTCTATCCTTTACGAAATTATGCAAATCTAATTTCGAAAAGAGCAAGGATGGAAGGATTCATAGTTAGTGATTTCATCGCGAGATTTGGGGAAGCTTACAAGGATTTGTATATCTGGCTGAAAGAAAACCGTTTAAAGCAGAGAGAGGAAATTACATTTGGCCTGGAAAATGCCCCAGAGGTTTTCAAAAAGCTTTTTACCGGTGCTAATTTTGGAAAGCAGTTATTAAAGATAGCAGACATTTGAGTAAATCAACGCATACAAACGAGAAGACATTCTTCTGGTTACGTTCCCGAATTACTGAGACGCTGTCATAAAACCTACACTTTAATACCATATCTTTCATGTATATCAGGTAAAATCAATATTACTACCTGTATATTTATTATAAATTACGCTGGATTTTATGATGCCCCTCAAGACCGAGGAGCACATAGCGGAGAATATTCAACGCCCCGAACGGGATATAAACCTGAAGTCCATATCCCTACCATACTTTTATTACCTCCTGACGATTGATCATGACATGGGATTCTCGAACCTGACGATCGAATACGAAAGAAAAATGCTGAGCAAGGAACCGATACCTGAGAATGTAAAGAAGGCAATTACCGGCTTCGTGGACGGTGACCTTATACTGGAGAATATAGGGGAAAGAAGGAGAATGAATTATTATCAGCGTCTAAGGGTTGCAGCAAGATGGATTCCCGATAACTTCCTCAATCCTTCCAAGGAGGACATTAAGAAAGTCATGATAAAGCTCAATGACGGATATTCTGAATGGACTAAGGACACTTACATCAAGATGCTGAGGAAATTTTACCGTAAGACACTTCCTAGGAAGAAATTTGAAGCTCTGTTTGAGGACGTCAAGATAAAGCAGCCAAGGCAGAAGATCCAGCAATCGGATCTAATAACAGTTGAAGAGGTCAATGCCTTGATCGCTTCAAGCAATAATGCAAGGGACCGTGCCATATTTTCAACCCTTTATGATTCCGGGTGCAGAATCGGTGAGCTGCTGCTAATGAAGATAAAAAGCGCCAGGTTCGACAATTACGGAGCTGTGCTTGAAGTCCCGTTTGAAGGGAAAACAGGCACGAGACCCGTAAGGATCGTAGGTGATTCTGTGCCTTACCTGAGGGCATGGCTTGACAACCACCCCAGCAGGAATGATATCAATGCCCCTTTATTCTGCAATATCTCCGAAGGAATAAGGGGGAGGGCCATGACCTATGACGATGTGAGGAAGGCGTTAAGGGCGTCATCGAAGAGAGCAGGGATAACCAAACGAATATATCCTCACCTGTTTAGGCATACTAGGGCATCGATCCTTGCTTCAAGGGTAGCTGAGGCACCGTTAGAAGCGCAAATGGGATGGGTTCCCGGGACCAAGCAAATGGCAACCTATGTACACCTTTCCGGAAAGCAGACTGACACAGCCATTCTGAAGGCTTATGGCGTGGAAGTACAGGACAATGGCATAGCGGAACCCAAGCCGGTTAAGTGCCCCAGGTGCGGCGAAGCGAACCCCTCTGATGGAAATTATTGCCGTAAGTGCTGGCTTCCCCTAACAATTGAAGCAACGCTGGAGCTTAAGGAAAGAGAGGACCACATAGAGAAGGAGCTGGAGAATAAAGGATTAATAGATGAAAAGGTAAAGGCACTAATTGGAAACATGCCGGAAACTGAACGAACAGGGATTCTAACAGCTATTATACAGATGGCCCTAAAAGATAAGAAAACTCAGGAAATCTCTAAATGATTATCTTTCCTGATTTATTTTTAACATCTATCTCTAACACGCCTCCAAGTTTTTCAAGCGCATCTAAACCAAACAGGCATATCATTTCTATCATTTCTTCTCCCCTTTGCACATACACCCCCTGCTTCTTTTCAATCTTCTTTTTTATATGGGATGAATGAACGGCAATTTTATCAAGGTTTAAACTTATCGTGGAATTTCTGCTCATAACACTAATCTTTACTTCATTCGTTGTCGGAGTTTCCACAAACCCCCCTATTCCACCCACTCTCTCATTCTTAAAAGCTTTTTGATTTAGATATAGTCTTTCCGCCTCATCTGCAGTAATCGATGTTAAGTTAGAACCAGTATCTAAATACATAATTGCGTTGCACCACACGGTTCTATGTAACTTTCCAGGAATGTCGCCCATTTCATGCAAAGTTTTCTTTGTCAATATAACTGGAATTGAAAATAAGTTTCTCTTCTCATCAAATATTAAATCTATAACTTCCATAACGGGTTTCCTGATAATTAAAGGATCCAAAAAATGTTTTTGTCAGTTACTAGCTCTATGAAAACACCGTCAATGTTTCCGAATTTTTCCTTAGCATCTTGGTAAGTATCAGTGAATCCAATAACACTTCCATTATCAATTGCAACATATTTGCCCACGTGTTCCTTCAATTCATTGTACATACTGTTAGCTGCCTCATAATTGCGCTTAAATTTCTTAAAAGAGTTAATCACTTCATCTGGTAGTAATACATTTTCCATGATATCAGATAATTAAATAGATATAATAATTCTTGCGTTCCGACCATGGTTAAAATTTTCAATCTTTCTTAAAGCATAGGGGGATAACTATGCCAGGAAACACCAAATCAAAAGGAACATCCGGTAAGAAGGTAGCAAGAGGAAAGGCTGCTGTAAAAGAATATACAACAAAAAAGTGGAATAAAGCGGACAGTTCATTTCACATAAAGCTGAAACATGTCCTTGGCGGTGTTTCTCTGTTAAGCCTTCTTGCAGCATTTGAAGTGTTTTCAATCCCTGCTGTAAATGGAATTATAGATCTGTTCTATTTCAAAAGGTCCTATGCAGGAGCATTGTGGATATTTATGGCTGCACTTTCAGGCGGAGCTGCTTTCTATCTCTATGGAGAAGAGAAGAAATAATTATATAGAACGAGGGATTGGTTATTATATGAATGTTGAGAATAGGCAAGGTAGGCGAGGGATGAACTCCTACAATATCATTGGACTCATACTGATGGCCTTTGGAGGAATAGGGCTTCTTTGGGTTTTCGGTCTGCTATGATTCAATGGCAACCTAATTTTTCACCAGATTTTACTGATTTTTAAACATGTCCTTGGAGGTGTTTCTCTGTTAAGCCTACTTGCAGCATTTGAAGTGTTTTCTATACCTGCTGCAAATGGGATAATAAATATTTTTGGCCTAACAAAACTATTTGCAGGGTTAGTATGGATTGCAACTGCAGTTTTAAGTGGGGGACTGGCAATAATTCTCGATGCTGAAGAAAGGAATAAATAGTCTGAGCACATTATAACTATCATGTATTCCAACAAAAGGAAATTAAACCTTCAACTCATCGTGGGCTACGCAATGGTTATAGGCGGTGCTTTGGGTTTATTCTATGCCATAGTTTTCGGATGATTATTTATATTCAAGACTAATTTATAAAAGATTTAAGAAGCACTTGAAAACAGGCAGGTCAATTATACCTACCTAAATTAGGGCACTGAACAAAATATGCTGATATTTTTCAAAAGCATCATTTTCTTAGATATCATTTAATCAAATTTTCATGATGCATCATCATAACAACTTGCTATGACAAAACAGACATTTTGTCATGTTATGATTCCGATCTCAATCCTCTCTTTATATACTCACGTTTACCTTATGACAGAGATCTCTTGTATCACTATTAACAAACATATTTAAAGACTTACATAATGTCATGTTATGGGTTTACCGATCCCAAGGAGCATGATGATCCAGTCTTCCGGAAGATCTCTCTCAATTGATTTTTTTTCAGATGAGGAAGTTCAGAAGATCTTCCTTGAGATCTCTGATAAGATAGCAGCAGATAAAAGAAGGTCAGAAAAACACAAAAGATATTTTCTCCTGGTACAATTCTTATACCGGACAGGTGCAAGGATCGATGAGGTCCTGATTGTCAAGCCATCAGACATCAATCTGGGAACTAACTCAATCAGAATGAAAACTCTCAAACAGGGTAAAGATAAAAATGGAATTCAAAGAGAGAAATATCGAATTATTCCATTGCATTCAGAACTCAGGGATGCATATATGCAATATCTCCTTGAAATGAACATTTCTACAAAGTCAGAGGATCCTTTATTTCCCATGTCAAGGCAGGTAGTAGATCTGTATTTCAAGAAGATGCAGGATAAACTTGGTTTTAGGATCCATGCTCATAAATTCAGGCATACATTCGCGGTTAAGGCCATAATGGATAATGTTCCATTGAATGTGTTGCAGCAATGGCTGGGGCATTCCTCGGTATTTACAACAAGCATTTACACTCAAATAACAGGAATGGATACGTCGGAGTTCATGGGAAGGGTAAGATAAATCACTCCGTTGCATAGAGCCCAGAATACTCGAAGTAGGACATTATATCATCCTTATATTCATGAAAAGGACAACACTTTAGGACATTGAGGAGCTTATTCTGATCAATTTTTTTAATTATTTCATCATATTTGGTGCTAAATTCTCTCCTTAAATTTTCAATATTCCTACATTCTATGACAATTGACTGGTATTTGGATTTGAGATCAGTGTCTTTGAGTAGCTTTAAAATTAAACACAATACATCCATTCCTGATGAGTATGAGTCAATTTGAGCCAGTGTCAAACTGCCGTTAAACTTTATGTCTGGTGGTTGGATACTTATACACTCGAATAAAGTAAATGATTTTGGAATGGGTCCTTGAAGGCCAGAATCTAAAGAGGAAATGGTTTTAAGGCAATGAGATTCGTCGCTCCATATTTTGTATACCGCACGAAAAACTTCTTCTCCAAATATTTCATTCGGAGAATTTTTGCTCTCCGTAAACCTTTTTGCAAAATTAATTCCACTGCTTTTTTCTCTTTCTAGAAATTCCAATACTTTATTTTCGAGAGCGTCAATCTTTTCATTGATAACATTTACCTCTGATTCAGATTTTTTAAACGTGTCTAAGAATCCGTGATTACAATCGTCAAAATGGAGAATAGCTTTTTCCACATTGTTGTCACTGGCGTTATCTATAATACTCATGTTCTCTTCTTCGAGGTGAATATCTATGAACTGCGCTTGTCGCGGGGAAAGATTCTGCATTTTAATAGGCAATGCATTGAGTTCCTTTCTTACCTCTTTATAGTGGCTGATAAGTGCCATACTTATCTCCTTTTTTATTTGAATGTCCTTGAGGCGTTCCCCCTTTCGTACATCTTCAGCTTGCGCGCTGTATTGAGATAGAAATATAGCCAAAAATGAAGGGGCTGATGGAGATATTGTGATCCCCAGGAATGAAAGCACTTTAGTTATATCAAAATGCAAATAGAATAGAAAAACGAGGCTTAATATTGCAATCAAACAATATGTAAGAATCACTATGAAATAGAACCATCGTTTGGTAACCCGCCCAGTTTTTTTACTCTTCAATCCCCATCACGATAACTGGAATATCAATATCCGTCATTCTCTTTTCCTCTTGCTTTGCCAGTTTAAGGCCATCCGGAACTTTAACCTCAATTTTACAATAGTCCTCTCCGTTACATCCACTCTTACACCCCAGCTGTGACTAATAATACAATATTCGAAAGTATCCTTTTAATTTCTTATGTCTGCACACCATTAATGTTAAACTATCTATGAATCTTATTTAAGTCTTATTATAGCAACTTGCTCTTTATTCATAACCGGGTGTGTTGGTGCAATCTAATCTAAGTTATCCGTATCTCTTCTGTAGTTTAAACAAACGTGCGCTAATCATTTCACACAACCCTTAAAACAAGCCGATTATTTGTATGGGAAATAATAGATACGCCCGTTAAATAAATTTTATTACAATTGAACGAGGAAACACTACTGAACAAAGAAAAAATGGAAATAAAAGGAAAATTCATCTTTACCTGTTTTATATGTAAGTAACATGTCAGGGGCTATAGGTTTTCGAGAGATTTCTCGGAAATTACTCGTTTTCTTTCGAGGTTGCTATCGATAATCTTTCGATCGTTTACATGCTTGAGATTCTTTATTGAGTTTGGATTAATCTTTCTCTTTGGTTTTACCTCTTCTTTCTGTTTAGATGACACTGTGTGCAGCATCCTCTGAACATCCTTCTGTTTCTTTCGTATTTCTCCATCCCTTTTTTGCTCATAAGAATCTATGAGCCATTGAGGGGGAAGACTGAATTTCACAGTCTTGACTGTTATTGTCCTTGCACGATAACCTAAATTTGGAACCTGAACTCTCGGATATACCAGGAAATCCTCCCCTTTCCTGAACGGATTGGGTTCCGGCAATTTGACCTTAAAAACCCCCTGCTCCTTAGTAGCTTCAAAAAAGATGTTTATAAGACCCCTTGTCTGCGCATCTATATAATTCCATTTTGGAACAGTAATGAAGGTTATAAGATTCCTGTATCTGAAGGACTGGGCGACAATGGACACGGCTTTGTTCCGAACCGTCTGCCAGTCTCTGGCATTCATGAATACGCCGGCATCGTCCAGTATAACTGAGTTACCTTTTTTCAGGTCTCCATCAACAACATAATCTACAAAATCTGTAACGTCAAACATAACTCTATTCTGATTTACTGTGACATCGCACGTATATGCCAGTTCAAGTGCTGCATAAGATTTGCCGCTTCCTCTTGGTCCTACAAACAATCCAAGAACATCCATATTCCTTGCAATCCTATTTCGGATCCATGGCATTAGCCAGGTGTTGTATCTATTTTTGGAATACTCTGGATCCTCAAAGGGGAGTCTTGTCATCGGCAACCTCCAATTTATCACCATCTTTCTCCTGGTAAACCATGGACGATGCAAAGAGAAGATTGTTATCATCTATGACATTGTTCAGGTTCCTAAACCAGTCGGTAAGTGCGTTATAAATTCCAGGTGCTGAATCAACTATGGCCATCTTTCCCTCTCTTATTTCCGCTTCTTTAAGCTCGCTTCTAACTCTCTTGAGGGATTCTCTGTAATCCACGTTTGCCTTGGAAAGTGGTTCAAGAACCAGATCCATAGCAATGAGAACACTTTTCAACCGGGAAACATACTTCATTCCGGGCCCTTTTGATATTAGTGTTGTAGCCTCGTCGTAAAGTTTAGTCAGGGACCGTTCTCCCACAGTGCGTACAAAATCATCCATATCAGTTACCACTCACATATTCTGTGTCATCATTCTCATCATCTAATAACGTGTCAAAAAATTCATCTATTAACATGGTAGCTTGGCGTTTTCCTTTAACCATAATACTGACCTCGTCCCCATCCATTACTGCCTCTCCGCTGTAGCTCATGGTAATATTGGGGAACTTGCTTCCCGATAGGCGGAAAACTGCTTCGCACATTACTACCTTATCGTTCTGGTCATCAATTTCACTTAATAAATCACCGTCCCGTTTGAAAAGAGTAAAGTCTTCAAAATGTATGCAGGAAGGTTCCGTTAAAAGTTGATTAATTACCGTAAAAATATCACAATATGGGCACATTACATTGATAGAAGGTCTTACTTCAGGTTCAATCATTTTCTGGACCTTGATCACGTTTTTCATGATTTCTAAATTCCATATATGAAAATAAACGTAACGGATTAAGCAAGCATTATTGAAATGTTTTTCGCATAATAGGACAAAAATGAAAAAGAAATAAGACACAGATCTACTATGAAAAAAGTTAACCCGTCTTCCTCCGATTTCTGTTTTGTATAAATAACTTTACAGTATCCTCCAGACTCTTATTCCTCACAGGATTCCTTGATCTTGCTGCCATGGATTTCTGTTTTCTCTCAGTGAGGGTTTCAATCTGATCATCGAATTCCACCCCCTTTGAGAGCATTACATATATTGTTTCCACAAGTATTCCTGCAATGGCAACTATTGCTCTGTTCCTGCCGGTTCTTCTCACAATGTTCAGATATTTCATCTTCATCTTCCTTGAATATTTTATTAGAGAATGTGCTGCTGTTACAAGTATGAATCTCAGCATTGAAGGACCATGCTTTGTTATGTGACCTCTTATGTCTCTGTTACCTGACTGATTCTGTCTTGGTGTAAGACCTGCATATGATGCAAGCTTTTCCTTTCTGTCAAACCTGTTAATATCACCAGTCTCTGCCACAATTGATGTGGCAGAATAGATATTGATACCGGGAATTGTCATGAGAAGGTTCACATTATTGTTTCCCGTGGTGTGTCTGGCCATCTCATCCTCAATGGATGATGATCTTTCTTTGAGATCACTGATCCTCTCAAGCATGTCTGCAAGTGTTATCTTCTCCATATTGCTCAGAACGGATGATCTGGATTCAATTAATCTGAGACCTCTCTTACCGAATATGTCAGATGCAGGTATGGATATTCCATGCCTGGTGAGAACTGCATGTATGCGGTTCTTCAGTTTTGTAATCTCCTCACCAATTGATTTCCTGTACCTGACCATTGATCTCAAATCATCAATCTCTGCTGAGGGAAGATACACCTCTGACAATGCTCCAAGGTGAAGAGCTCTGGCAAGTTTGTATGAATCCTCTTTGTCGTTCTTCTTTGTGCTCTTATATATTACAGGAAGCTTTGAGGGATCAGCCATGTGGACTGAGAAACCCATATCTCTCAGGAGTCCTGTAACATATTTTCCTGATGTTGATACCTCCAGTGCAATCTCCGGTTTCTGTCTGATATATCTGTTCTTAAATTCATTCCAGCAATCTTCACTGTTAGCAAACTCATACTGTTCCTTTATGTTTCCATCTTCATTCAATTCTGTTGCATATATGGAATGTTTATGTACATCCAAACCTATCAGGATTCCAACCACCTCCGTGTGGTAAGTGAGAGTTTAGAGTCGGAGATAACTCGACAAACTTCTATTCACCCTTGTCTCAGGGTATTATGTCGAGACGAAGGGCAGCCAATCTACTGAGCGACCTCGAAGGTCAAGTACTAGAACGGCTGCCTCTCCAACTCTCACGCTAACACCGTCATGCAAGCGTGGACAGAAAAACTTTTTTCATGACATCTACTATGAAAGAAGTTTTTTGATCGTATTCCATAACGTGTGGAGTACGAGGTCCGGGAAAGGCTGCCGATCAGATCTCTGAGCTTCGAGCTCGTCAATGAGGTTGGCAGCTTGCGGACCGACACCATGCCCCCGCAAGGGGACGGATAGTAGAGTGTTACCGGCCAACATATTTCCCGGAATCACCAGAAGGAGGTGACAGATTGATAATAGGCATAGATGCTCATAAACTTAGCGAATCTGTCTGTGTGACAGATATGGATGGAAAGATAGTGGAAGAGTACAGGATGGATAATACGGAAAAGGAGTGGAATGTTTTCATGGGAAAATATCCGAAGGATTCAGACATAGTGGTGGAATCCTCAACAACAGGAAAGTATGTTGCCAGATTGCTGAGGGATAACGGATTCAGGATACATCCTGCCAATCCAAAGGCACTCAAGATCATATTCAGATCAACGAAGAAGACAGATAAGAACGATGCAAGAAACCTTGCAAAGCTCTTCAGGATGGGAGAACTTCCTGAATCCTATCTTCCATCAAGGGAGATTGATAGCATAAGAACAATGATACGGTACAGAAGATCACCGGGTGAAGAGGTCACAGCCATAAAGAACAGGGTTCATGCACTTCTTGCACGCAATGGACTGTCTGTAGATGCATCGGACATATTCGGTAAGAGGGCACTGAAAAAGATGCTTGATCTTTCAGCCAGTCTGAACGAAACAGATGGATTCATCCTTACAGATCTCATATCAAGATTCAGGGCAATATCTGACAATATTGACAGTGTGCAGGACAGGCTTGCATCCATGGGAAAGGACAACGAGTACGTGAATATACTCATGAGCATACCCGGAATAGATTATTACACTGCCCTTGGAATATATTCAGAAATAGGTGACATATCAAGGTTTCCCGATGCAGATCACCTTGCATCCTACACCGGTCTTGTACCTAAGGTTGACCAGTCCGGATCAGTTGCAATATACGGGCATGTGACAAAGGCAGGTCCGTCGGTACTGAGATTCTTCATCGTGAATTCTGTGCATTCTCTGATCAGGCTGTCTCCAGCATGAAAACGCATGGGGTGGTAAATATTCAATGGCCTTTTTTGGGTACTTTTCAATGGCCGAAAATGGGTAAGTTTGAATGAGCGTTTACACTCTATGAAGGTCATGCTGTCCTTCACGTCATGAGTAATATGAGCCTCTCCAACTCCTTGTGGTGCATTGCATATCTTTTCGTCTTTTGGACTTATAGATACCGCTACCATAACTAAACCACCTTTCGTGGCATGTTCATGGACACGACAAGGTTTCCCGACTTACCATACATGACTTTCTTCGCATGCTGCCGACATGACACCGGGGAAGCAGACGCATCAATCCTGTTGTTTCCTGCATCTGTATCAGTCTTTATCCCAACCGTACGGATTAGACCTAACGGTGCTGTATTTCATTCGCTTTCGCTGCAGCCTTTGCTTTTGCAGAATTGATAACTTCATACCCCCTCATCACTGAGACGCATGTATCCACCGCTAATAGGATAAACAGGTAATTTCCCATATCAAACTTACATTGATTAGTCATTTATTCTCCTCGACGTGCACAGTTGATGATCGCCATAGGTTTACTGGACATCTCATCCTCAGAAATTGTATATTCCAAGAGAAGATTCTATCAATGCACCCACAATAAGCAGTGACACTGAAAGCAAAAAATAAAAAACTAAATTATAGGATAAGTCATGAACTCTTTTGGTGAAGTATTCTGATTTTTCATTTTTAACCAGAGACTGAATAAATGATAATATTATATCAGTGATGATCAGTGCTATGGACATGCCGAAGACATATCCCATGGTTTCTGGGAAGAACTGCGGGAGAATAAACTTAACAAAGGATGAGAATCCATGGGTACTGTCCATCGACGAGATAATAACAGCTTCATATATATTAGATGAAAAAAGTTCTATGAATGTCCCTACAAAGAGGCTAAATCCTCCTATCATATACTCTGATATATCGAGTGTAAGGTTATTATTAAGTATTGATTTGAAGAAAACCCAGTAATGAAATGCTGATTTGGATTTAACGCCAGATGATGCAAGAGGAGATGATGGGTCTATAAATGTATATATTATCAGAAGAATAAAAAATATTGAATAATACATTATCATAGAAGAATAAACATATTTCAAGAAAAGAGATTTTCTATTTTCATCCTTATTTATTATAGAAACCAGATTATGCCTATGATCATAATAGCTTTGAAGCAATTTGTTGTATTTCAGAGCAAATAAGGAATTAACAATGCAGGATATAAAAAATGATCTGATTAGGTCTCTGATAAGCAGGACACTCATAATTTCTTTCTTTGTTAGTTGATATTTACTTATTATTTTCGATTTGAAAATATCCTCTGCTATTCCATGATTTGTTTTGGATTCAATTGAATAATACACAAAAGAAAGAATAAAAAGTATAATTAGATTATAAATACCAGAATATGTATCAAAAATATGTAAAAATCCTGTAACGAAATCTATTCTATAAGCTATAAAAAACCCTAAAAATACGGCTTTTATATTCAGTTCCATTGCAACAAGTGATGTTAGTGATATCAGGAACGATTGTTCTGTAACGTAAATTATAAACCTTCCACTTATATTCATTAGATTCATTTGATTCTCCTTTTTATATTTTCTTCTCGTCTTTGATATATCTTCTACCAGTTAGTTATATTATTTGAGTGAATTCTAGTGTGAAAATAATTTTGAAGTATGCATTTTATATGCCTTTGTAATCAGAATTTTTAGAAAGCAATAATGGTTCTGGGTATTGCAAGCATAATTCAATAGTGATAAATACGTTAAACGGAGTTTATATTCCTTATACAGCTTGCTCAATTTTATCAAGGTTTATCACTTAATTCATTAATCCTTAATTCTGAAGTGGAATCAACAAATATTAATCTTTTTCCACTAATTCTTTTCTCTTTATACATTCTTAACTTTTTCACCATCGATATAACTGCCTCACTGTTACCATTCAAATGTTCCAATGCAAACCTGTCAGCTTCTATCTGATGGGAGTTATTGATTTTCAAGCCGTACTTCCTGAGCTTAAGAGCAATTAATGTGGCAACCACTGTACTGAGTAGGAGAATTACATTGTATATAATACTAAGAACTGGAATTAATGTTGTTTCGAGGGAAACAAGGTTTATTGCAAAATATACTAAATTAGTGTATACAAATGCGTTTATAGAAGATACAGCAAATGAATATACAACAGGCAATGAATAGCTATTATTTTCTATATGCCCAATCTCATGAAGCAAAAGTGCGTCTCTCTCATCCTCAGAAATTGTATTCCAGAACGTTTTATCAATGCAAATTTTCTTTCTAAACATCCCGCTCACCCATGCTCCACCCCGCTTGCCCGATTTTTCAAACATGAGTATTTCAGGAACATTCTCTGTGATCCCGGGATATCTATTAAAAAAAGAATTCATCACACTTTTATCTTCAACTCCTTGATTAATCCCCGGAGAAATATTTTTGAGATAACACACAGTAGAAATCGCAATTGCCAACCCTAAGGTTAACCAGACAGCAATAAATGTGATCAGGTATTCCTTAATTATGGAAAAGTTGTTTATCCTGACAAAATGAATCCACGGTACCACTAAAAAGGCTATTATTCCAAATTCGTTTAGAAATCTGTGCCCGGTCATAAATAGAGACGGATCCTTAACTTTTTTTACGTTTCTGAGAATGAAATACTTATAGAGTATAAATATTGATACAGAAAAGGAGGCAAGAGCAAAGTTAAAATAAAATGGTGCCTGTTTCAAAACTTCGAAAGTAAATCCCGTCAATCCACTTGCTACAGAAATAAAATAAATGAGCGAATCAAATTTACTGGTTCCATGAATTCTTGAAAATCGTACTCTCATAAAGGACACCAGGATTTGATTTGCATTGGACTATTTTTTTACCATGCTATAACTGGCGTTACGATAGCTGCCAGAGTTACTGGGTCAACATATATTACAGAATCTATCGCCACATCCAGAGCAATATCACTTATGCTACCATCTGCAAGGAAAGTCGTAGCAATATCCCATGATATCTCTTGTACTACTGTTACACTCAGATAAGTACCAATACCCACTTCAATAAGCACCGCAGTCAGTTCTATAGCAAGGTCTTTAGCATTGGGCAACTGCCCCCAGTTCCATATTTCATATGCTATAATATCTCCTGCATGAACTGACGATGTTGCAATGTTACTGGTTGTAGTCGTTATTTCCATATCATATGGCAATGCGTTTGATTCCATTGCAATTATTCCATTATATAATGGAACTCCCATTGTTCCCAGTAACGTTGCTATTGCAAATATTGATATTATTGCTTTTATCCAGTTATTTCTACGTTTATCACTGTAAAACCTTCCCGTATCACTGTTACGGTATTTCTCTATAGGCATCAACTCCCTATATGTAGGATTCAAAATATTTGATTCCATAATAACCCAATTTCCACAAGATATTTAATTCTTACATCCACCCCTATGGCGGCAAAAGACTGATTGTATCACTATCATTTTAAGTCCCTTGTATCAGTTCCGCTCTCCTCACATTACCTGCTTTTTCCATTAACTCGTCTGAGTAGGGATTGTTTCTCAATGTTCCAGATATGAGGTTTTTCTTTCCCTTGTCCACAAGCTCAAGAATCTTCTTTCTTGTCATTGGATAAATCATATTCTTTCTCAACCCTTTCCTGTAACTGCCAAATTTGGCAGCTATGTTAATTGATCCGAATACCAGTTTTACGTAATCAGGTATACCAATATTCTGAAATATTGCAAGTTTGTCTCCATTGTGGGAAAGGAGTTTTCCCGTTGCAATATTACCTGTTCTCTTCCTTACATTGCGCCTGATCTTCCGGAAGAACTGTTCCAGTGAATTGTTTGTCCTCGGTATTGTACCTTCCTTATTCTGTGCGAACAGATGTTCTTCCCATTTTTCGTATGCAGATATGATCTGTTTAGTGGTATCCATTTCATGAGTGAATCCACTCTTAACTATCTCTTTGAGTTGTCCGATGAATATACCGCAGTTCTCATGACCGAACTCATCATCACACGTATTCTCTGATAACTTTCCCTTTTCAGGAAGATGGAATGCCTTCCTGAACCCCTGGAATGTAACATTCACGTTTCCAATGCGTGATGCCAGATCACGGATTGCAATGTTTTCAGTAACAGTAACTATGAGATCGAGCAGTTCCTCCAATGTGCTCAATGTATTCCTGTCCTTCACAACAGCTTGAAGATCATTAAGCTCTTTCTTCACTTGCATACTCGCATTATAGAAATTGAAATGCCTCAATGAGAAGGGAAAGCCATAGCCGGAACTACCTGTCCCCATAAGAGGTTCAAGTATCCTGCGGATGCACATCATCTCCATGGCAGGAGTATTATTGCAGAATCCTGACTCTATGTCAAGAAGGCATTTCCTGTCATATTCTGGCAGATCCCTGAATATCTTCTTTATGCGGGATTTTATCCCCATGCGATTGATCATCATACCGAGATCGGTGTGCATGCTTCCCATGAGATCCTTTCCCAGATCCCTGAGAAAGTGAAGTAAACATATTCTTACCGGAATACCGGGGAAACACCGTTTTTATGGCATTAAGGATACCTGCACGCATGTCGCTTATTGTTCCGGAGAAAATACATGGTTAAACAGAGTCCGCAAAAGAAGAATGTCCTGGGACAGGCAATTCGAAATTATTTCAAACAGGTTCGACAAATCTGTTACTGGTTCCTACGATGGATACGGAATAAAGATATTCCCATAAAAACAAAATTACATGAATGGTTAGAGGAGAACCCTCCCCTTTGCCATCCCGTTTGGCCCAACTGGCCTATATCGCACCAGTTATAATACAAAAGATGTATTTAAACGTAAGCGAATTGTCTTACAAAACAAAATATGGATGTTGAAAATTTATATTTATTTAGCCAACTTTTTTAGTTATTCTCTGCCATTTCCAAAAGGCTGCAAGAATCTGTGACTGAGAAAGTAGCTTAAAATGCCTCAAATCAAAGGGCATCGTGTGTTCCTGAATAAAGTCATAAACATAGTATCCTGATTCAGGTTCTTCGCCTGTTATCATCATGTAGAATTCACATAGCTTCACGAATTTTTGTGTTCTGATGGTAAGAGGTTTTGGAATAAAATCGTCCAGTGCCGGCTTCTTTTTTTCCGCAATCATTTCTAAACCTCGTTTTTCACATTCGTAGATATATTAATCAAACAACATGAGATCAAGCTGCCTGATTCTCTCATAGTGTTTTTCCTTCCATTGTTAATCACTTTCATTCTTTGCCTCCAGCTTTTCCCCACACTGATCGCAATAGATACCATCTTCCAAAACATAGTTATTACACCCCTTGCAAATTCTTTTCAGCATTCTTTCCTACTCCGCTTTAACTTCTTTTAATGCGGAGACGTATTTCACATGCACACACTGATAAGATTTACACATCTCGCAGTAATGTTCCCTGTTGACAGGTTCAATGTCTATTACTGCTATCTGGTCTTTCATGGCATCTTGCAGAACGCAGACAACTGCTTTCCCTATTTCTCTCTGTTTAATACTTTCCATTCTTTATTACCTCCGCAATATCTAAAGAGGATCGTGGTCCTCCGATAAACCGTCGATGACAATTTTTCCTGACCTTATGGCAGCAATAAAAGTGTCGATAACTTCCGGGGTATAGTCGCTGAGAATACCTTGTATAATTTCTGATGTAAGGTCATATAAAGGATATGAAATGGTATCCTTCGTTTTGAGTATCTCCTGTATCGTTTCAATGTCTTTACGCAGCTGAGTAATCCTTTCAAGGGATGTCAACTGCAGATCAAGCTCTTTTCCCGTCAAGTGAATCCCTCTTTGTTGTGTTTATCCCAGTTGCAACGAGCCTTTTTCTTACGCGTTCGGGAACAAGGCTCTCTAACCTCCCGAATACTCTTATGTTTCTCTTTATATTACCCATTCTATCACTTCCTTTCCTGGAGCTTAAGGTAGCTCCCTTACAGCCCCTAAAAAAATTGTGTACAACGATTGAAGAATTCACAGTTTCATTTTTCATGTTTATCACTCCTGATCGGCATTTTATAGAATATTGGCCGAAAAGAACCAGTGTTTGCTTTTTTAAACCCTTTGGACGATATTAACCCGAGCAATTCTTCCTTCTTCTGAGGATCATGGACTGATACCACAACAATTTTGAATTCCCTTTTATCAAATGTTAGTCCTGAGTCCCGTGGAATAATGTAAAATTCTTTATTCAAAAGCGTTTCAATAAACACTATCCCTTGTGATAGAATTAAGTGGTAATATTAGTATCCCAAGAATTCCCTTCAGGTTATTTATCAAGATAATTAGATATGCATGGACACTTCTTCAAAAAATTAGTAATAAATTTTCCCTTAATAAACGAATATGTGCGTATATCAAATGTTGTAGTCTCTTATTTATTCTGATAATAGTATATATAAAAGCAGTGACAGGTAAAGCTTAAACTTACATCGAATTAAACAAGTTTTCCACATACATGCATTAAACTTTTATACCTATGCCGGTGCCGCTGCGTTCACGTTGTCAAACGCAAGCTTGCCTTGGTTAATCGCGGATATGGAAAGGTCACGTTCGTTCAATTTTAATTACTCTGTGGCAGCTCCGTTAAGGTCAAAAAATGACCTCCTTGAGTATATAACTGCAGTCATGAAACTAGGTAATATTCAGAGTAGGGATATGGAATTTTATTATGACGCCCCGAACGGGATTTGAACCCGTGTCACAGGCTCGACAGGCCTGTATGATAGGCCGCTACACTATCGGGGCTATACCATCTTGGCGCAGAACAGGTAATGAATATACCGTTATAAACGTTATCAAGCGTTTCAATAACTTTAGAAGCAGAAGCAAAGGATAAGCATCCTTTAATATTGCGGAATTCTTCTTGGTTATGGAACTAATAAGGACAGGTAAAGTAAAGGAAGTTTATAATGATGGGGATGTGCTACTTTTTAGATTTACGGATAAAATTTCAGTTTTTGATAAGATTATACCAAATAAGATTCCAGACAAGGGAGAATCTCTATGCAGAACTTCAAAATTCTGGTTTGAGAAGATTAAGGAAGAAAGAGGTATACAGAGCCATTTTATTGAATGCCCTTCCAAGACAGAAATGAAAGTTAAAAAATTCCGGGTCAATGAATCCGGGGGATCAAGGATCTGGATTAATTACCTTATACCTCTGGAATTCGTAATGAGATATTATGTGGCCGGCACCCTAATGGATCGCATCAAGAAGGGAAAAATAGATTTTAAGGAGCTTGGTTTTAGATCAACTCCGAAAATTGGTGATGAAATGCCTGAGCCATTATTTGAAATGACCACTAAATTTGAAAAAACCGATCGCCCTTTAAGCTTCGAAGAAGCCTCTCAAATAGGTGGTATCAGCAGAGAAGAAATATACGAGATAAAGGAAACTATTCTTAATATTGATAATATAATAGCAAGAACAATTTCAACTAGAAATTTAATTCACGCAGATGGAAAGAAAGAGTTTGCAATGGGAGAAGGCAGGATTCCAGTAGTCGTTGATACGTTTGGAACAGCTGACGAAGATCGCTTCTGGGACAGAGAAATGTTTAGCAATGGAAAAATTGTTGAGCTAAGCAAGGAATCAGTAAGGCAATATTATCGCTCTTCAGGTTATTATGATCTGTTGTATTCCGCAAGGGAAGCAGGTGATAAGGAACCTGAAATTACTCCGCTTCCAGAAAAAATTGTAAAAGAGACATCTGCCCTTTACAGGGAGATGTATAGTCGATTGACAGGTCTAAAATGGTAATTATTGAAGACCGAGACTTATCTGGTTTTCCAGGTAATGCCAGAAATGGTGCTCTATTTCAAAGGACCAAAGGCTCTCCGGTACCTCAACAAACACTACCAGGGGTGTAAGCAGAAATGCTTCTATTGCCGCCACTCCGAGATCCTGCATCCATTTGCCAATACCCATTGAAGCTGTAACATTGTTGGAATCCCCTGTAAGGGTTATTGTAAATGCTCGGTCCATTCCAAGTATGGATCTGAAAATTCCTCCCTTTGTTGCCTGAATTAACCAACCCTTGGGATGCTTCACAGATTGGGTCTTAAATCCCTCTTCCTTAAAGAATTGCTCTGTAGCTTTTGCCATTGCATCTATGTTTATGTTCTGGTTGTTAAATTCTCTCTTTGCCTGTTTCATAAGAGTGGATTATAATATTTGTTATAATAATTACTGTAATACATGTCCAACATGTAAAACTATATTAACATGTCAAGAATGTCTGTATCATGGCAGAAAAGAAAACTACAGAAAAAGCAAATAAAGAGGAAGAAGTGAATGAAAAAACAGTTTCAATTAGAGGCATTGCTTCGGATATTTATAGAAAGATATTACAAATATCCAGTGAGACAGGTAAAACTGTTGGTGAATTGACAAATGAAGCGTACAGAAAAATGGTTCAAACCAGCAGTCTCGTGGAAAAAGCTGCCGAAAAGGCTCTGGAAAAGAAGTTCAAAGTTGCTGATACCATAGTAGAAAATATAGGGCAGATAACATTGAATAATGATGAGATTGAGAAACTGTATGGAAATATAGGCTTCAGGAACATTGATAAACTGGAACTATCGGGATTGAGTGATATTAACTCATATGGTAAAATCTCCTTCATTAGCAATGTGAAGGTCCTGAAACTTACAAAAGGTACAAAAAAGGTAAACCTTCTAAGCAAACTAAATGAAGTTTCTCAGATAGTTGAGGAAGATTTAAACTGATTTTGGTTATACCAACCAATGAACTTTTATGAATCTCAATTAAATTTTATTAAAAATACCTTGGGAAACTGTGATAAAGTTTTAGCATTCGATCTTGAAACGCTGGTAAAAAACAATTCTTTCTTGGCTAACGAAAGAATCATTGCCATTTCAATAACAACATCAGATATGAAGACCAGACTGATGATTGCAGATAACGATTCAGAGGATGAGGAATATAGAATACTGCTGGATTTTAACAAATTGATCGCAGATTACAGACCGGAGATAATAATAGGTTTTAATCATGCAGCATATGATATCCCTTTAATTTATACCAAATTGGTAAAATTAGCGTATGCTAAACAGTTATGGGACCTCAAATTCTTTTTTGCAACTTCATTTATTGTTGATATGATGTATATTTGTGCAATGGATCTCTTCTCCTGGACTGGGGAATACAAGATTAGAGGATTAAAGAAACTTCTTGAGCATGAACGCTATTCTAAACTACCTCTTGACAAAAAAAAGGGCATAGTTGAAATTGATGGGATGAATAAGGCTGAAGCCATAGAAAGTCTCTGGAAGACAGACAGGAAGAAATTTATGGAATATTGTAAAGGAGACACAAGAGACGTTCTTATTTTATACAATTACATTTTTAAAGGAGAGGGAATAAGTTAAAATTATCAGTATTTTCCAAATTTTTCTGCTACCTCTTCCACATTATCCATATAATCATCAAAGATCCTGATTATATCTTTTGATGTTATTATACCAAGATATTTGCCATTGCTTCCAACTAAAAGTCTTCTTATTCCCTTTTCATTCATAATTTTTGTAATCTTCATTGTAGGAGTCTCAGGCGGGGCAGAGTAAACCTCTCTATTCATTATCTGACCCATTGTCACGTCCTTGGGGTCTTTGCCCGGAGCTACTACCTTATAGAGTATATCCCATTCAGTCACAATACCTAATATAAGTTCAGAATCAGCAATTAAAGCATAACCTACCTGATCATTAGCCATAATTTTTGCAGCATCTGCCACTGAAATAGTGCTTGGCATAGGAGCCGGCAGTTTTTTCATTAAGTCTTCTGCAATTAATACCATGATCCAAAATGGCTTTCACATATTTAATACAATAAGGCATAGGATTATGCGAAATTTCCAATAACCAAATCTTAATCGTTGAATGCTCTATTAGAATAAATTAATTGAGTGTTTTTTTCTTCGGTATGAGAACGAAACAAAGTATATTCAGGGCAACACAATCTCATCTATCAAAAGTAAACCCTAGTTTTTGTCACCTCTTATTTCAAAAGGCTTTAATAGGCTGTGTAAATCATCTTACGTCTAGGAAGTGCTTAATATGGAAAAATTATTACAAACCGGAACGACCACTGTTGGATTAACTGTTCAAAATGCCGTAATTATGGGAACTGAAAGAAGGGTCACAATGGATCATTTCATTGCCCACAAGGACGGAAAGAAATTACATCAGATAGATACACACGCAGCAATGACAATTGCCGGGCTCGTAGGTGACGCTCAGGTTTTGGTCAGATACATGAAAGCAGAACTGGAATTATACAGAATGCAGAGAAAATTCAATATGCCAATAGATGCCGCTGCCACATTACTTTCAAACATACTTAACCAGTCAAAATATTATCCATATATGGTTCAGCTTCTTGTGGGCGGGTTTGATGGTAAACCCCATTTATACTCTGTAGACGCCGCTGGAGGCGCTGTAGAGGATGTATATGTCAGCACAGGATCCGGGTCTCCATTTGTTTATGGAGTTCTTGAATCCATGTACAGCAAGGATATGAAAATTGATGATGCAATTGACATGGTCATAAGGGGAATTACCGCTGCAAAATCAAGAGATTCAGCATCAGGCGGTATGATAGACATAGCAACCATAACCGCAACCGATGGATTCAAGCAGATCCCGGAAGAGGATATTCTTGCAAGAATCAAAAAATTAAAATTAAACTTATAATTTATCATTAATTTTTCCATTAAATTTATAATTAAACGGAGCAAATAAAAATGTCTTTTAAAGACTATATAGAGGAAACAAGACGTATTTTCGACAGAATCTTGCCGGAAAACGGTATAACGGAAATAGATTATGAAGGGCCAAATATCGTAGTTTATACAAAGAACGAGGCTCTTTTTTCAGGGAGGGACGACATTGCAAGGCAGGTTGCCCAGGAGATTAGAAGAAGAATTGCCATAAGACCGGACCCAAGTATACTCACAGATGAAGTCAAGGCTGAGGAGATTATAAGGCAGATAGTGCCAGAAGATGCAGCATTAAAAAACGTATATTTTGAAGCCGATACAGGAGAAGTTGTAATTGAACTTGAGGAACCCTCAATATTGAATCAGAGAGAAAGTAGTATAATTCATAAGATTAAAGAGAATACAAAATGGTCGCCAAGGCTTGTAAGAGCACCTCCAATGCATTCTAGAACCGTAAAGGAAATGAGGGAATACCTGAGAGAGATGAAGGATGACAGGAAAAAATTCCTTCATGCTCTAGGTCTCAAGCTTAACATCCCACCCATGGAAGGGGAGGTGTGGGTTAGAATGACTGCACTTGGTGGTCACAGAGAAGTTGGAAGAAGTGCCACACTTGTATCAACAAACAATTCAAAAATTCTTGTAGACTGTGGCATGATGAACACAAACTCAAGCGAAAGCAAACCATGGGAGGGTGCTCCATATCTTTATCTGCCGGAAGTTCAGCCGCTTTCTTCTCTGGATGCGGTTGTTCTCACTCACGCGCATCTGGATCATTCAGGATTAATTCCATTGTTAAACAAGTATGGATATGAAGGGCCAATTTACATGACTCAGCCAACAAGAGATTTAGCTGCTCTGCTTCAAAATGACTACATTAAGGTAGCACATGCGGAGGGTCATAAAGCACCATATGAATCAAAGCACATCAGGGAAATAATAAAGAGGAGTGTTATATTAAAATACAATGAAACCACAGATATAACTCCTGACGTCAGGTTGACATTTTACAATGCAGGTCACATACTGGGCTCAGCATCTGTGCATCTGCATATTGGTGAAGGACTTTATAATATTGTATTAAGCGGAGATGTGAAATTCGAAAAATCATGGCTTTTTAACATGGCTAATAACAAATTTCCAAGAGTTGAAACATTCATGACAGAATCCACTTATGCCGGCAGGGATGATTATCATCATACCAGGAAGGATGCCTCAGAGTCACTGGTAGAAATAGTTAATAGAACATTCGAGAGGGGAGGTTCTGTTCTTATACCTGTTTTTGCCGTTGGAAGAAGCCAGGAGGTCATGATGGTTCTTGAGGAGGCCATGAGAACCGGTCTCATTAAGAACGCACCGGTTTATCTTGATGGAATGATCATGGAAGCAACTGCCATTCATGCGGCTTATCCTGAATTTCTAAACAGGGAATTGCGTGAGCAGATTATGGTAAAAAGGGAAAATCCCTTCATGAGCAATATCTTCCATAAGGTAGAAACTAGAGACCAGAGACAGGAAATATGCGATTCGGTAGAAAATCAGATCGTGCTTGCAACTTCCGGTATGATGAATGGTGGTCCGGTCATGGAGTTTTTCAAGGCATGGGCTCCCTCTGCAAAAAATTCTTTAGTTTTTGTAGGTTACCAGGCTGATGGAACTCTGGGCAGAAGGATCCAGAGAGGTCTGGATGAAATAACCCTGAGTGACGGTGGAAAGCAGGTAAAGTATGAGGTAAAGATGGCAATTGAAACAGCAGAAGGTTTCTCAGGACATTCTGATAAAAAGCAGCTTCTTGCATATATATCGACAATGCATCCCAAGCCATATAAGATTCTGGTTAATCATGGAGATGGAGAAAAAGCAGCGGAATTCGCAAGGCTCATTAGGCAGAGATTTGCCATAGAAGCAACGGCATTAAAGAATCTGGAAACTATCAGGCTGATGTGAGGTTGAATTATGGATGTGGTAATATTCAATGAATCTTTTCTAAGCGGAAAGGGAAAGGAAGAGTTCAGGCAATTTATCATTGAAAAAGATCCAGAACGGATAATAATTGTTCCAGGTACAGTAAGGAAAGAATTGCCCGTTAAATCAGACGTTTTAGAAAAAATTCTGGGAAAACCAATAAGGTTTCTGGAATTGGAGAAAAATTCAGCAGATGAAAAGGATGAGGAAATCGATGTGGAGTCGGCAATCAAAGCCAAGGTTCTTGAACTTGGAATTCAATCTGTAAGAGATTATGTATCAGATTATCTTTCAGATGCAAACTCACTGAATTCTGAAATTACTTATACCCTTTACAGGGCATACTTTAAATTTTATGGAGCAGCGCTCGGAAAAGAATATTCAGAGAGATTTGAGAAGAAAAGAAAGGAATACCTTTCAAGCATTTTGGAATTGAAACCAGGTAAACGGGATATACTCCTCACATCAGAAGAGGATGCTTACTGGTATATAGATCATATAAGTGGTCACCAGTAAATCAATAAGTTTTAAAAGCTAAATTGCATCAGGAAGAAGCTTGCTTTAGTGCAGGGTGATTTAATTTGAGTATGTTTCAGGGAAGAGCAACAAGTAAACCCTCAGGTGGGAAACTTAGAACCTTAAGGAGTAAAAGAAGATTTGAAATTGGGAGAGAACCGACCTTAACGAGGGTTGGCGAAACGCAGAGAAAGGTTGTAAGATCATTTGGCGGGAGTTCAAAGGTCATTCTTTTAAAGGAGCAGTTTGCAAACGTTTACAATCCAAAGGACAAGACAAGTAAAAAAACAAAGATAATTACCGTGAGACAAAACCCGGCAAACCCTCATTATGTACAGAGAAATATAATGGGAAAGGGGTCAATAGTTCAGACTGAACTTGGTGAAGCTGTAATTACCTCAAGACCAGGTCAGGATGGAGTAGTAAACGCGATTCTGAAATGAGAATCACACTTTATTCTGAGTATTTTAATGAGAAAAATTCAAGACGCCTTGGGCGTAAGATAAATCAAAAGGCTGCTAAAAATTTTACCAATGAGAAACTGGAATCTATTTTGCGGGACCTTAAAATTAACTTCAGTACGAGAAAGGGAGCATATCCAAGAACATTCTACAATGAATCTGTCATATATGATATAGAATCTGAAATCAGAAAATCATCACTTATCAAGATTATTGAGAGAAGGCTTTCCTGAATTTTTCTTTCTCTTCTTATATGAATAATACTGCATTGGATGTTTAAGCCATTCCGAATTGCAGATATAATCATTATCCATGTAACAAAGATGGTTTGACTTCAGAACACTGCACCTTGGCGGTGAATATTCAGTGCCAGATTTTTCGCCTGTCACATGATTGACCTGATAGGATGTAATTCTTTCATTGAAATCAGGCGCTGATTTGAAAATATTCATTATTTCCTCATTTTTCATTCCAACATGGTGCAGGAAGCTGACCATGGTGAACCTGGCCATGTGAGGAAGATTTACACCGGAACGAGCATCTGAGAGATAGTGAAGGATGCACGGCGGAAAACATGAAGCATCCACTGATCCAAGATCTCCGGAATATTTCATTTCTCTGGCTTTCTCCTGAAGATCAAGGAGCTCCTCCGAAATTGATGACAGAATAACGTGGCATCTTTCAGAATCTATGCTTTCCAAAATACTTCTGGCCTTTACAAGAAAAGCCTCCCTGATTACTTTGTGTAAAACATCGCCGTCAACAAGTATCTTTCCCTTGAGGAAGGTCTGGTTAACCAGCCTGAATCTGGAGCCGGAAATTCTCCTTGAATATGTGGCGAATACCTCAGGATCCATGACATAACAGGACAGATCTGGATTATATGTTGCATTGACACCATATTCAAACGCATAATCTTCCACTTTTTCAATAGTTTCCATGGAAAGTCTTGATTCAAAAATATCTCGATAGGTGTTGAGAGCCCTTGAAGTGAAAGAATTTATATCTATATATGCAAGTTCCCACAATATCAATGGTAGGGATCGATCCTGGGGATCAAACTTTACCTCGTCCTGATTTATGGATAGTCTCAGGAATTCGAGGCTCGCCTCCCTTATCCTGGCATCCTCTTCTGAAAAGGAGGATATTATTTGTTTTATGTGTCCTTCTGAAAATCTCTCTTCTATGGGTATAGCCCTTTTCATACTTCCCTTATGGTGGCGGTTGCTCCTTTTGAGATCTTCTCGAAACCATCTTCCTTGACAATGACATCATCTTCTATTCTGATGCCTCCATATCCTGTGAGATATACTCCAGGTTCATCGGTTACTACCATGTTGGCTTTCAGCGGGAAATCATAATTTGGTGCAAGTGCCGGGTGGTCATGCACGTCCATTCCCACTCCATGCCCCAGCGAATGTATAAATCTTCCTTTGTAGGGCGATGCATCTATTATATCTCTGGCTATTTTGTCTATGTCTTTTCCATTTATGTTTGCCCTTATTGCCTTCATACTTTCGTTTTGTGCTTCATAAACAACAGAATACATGTCCTTTGTTTTTTCGCTTGCCTTCCCAAAACTTATCGTTCTTGTAATATCTGAGCAGTATCCCTCGTATAAGGCTCCATAATCAATAAGAACGATATCACCTTTCTTCAGTTTTCTGTTACCAGGAGAATAATGGGGCATGGAAGAATTCTCTCCAAATGCGACAATTGTATCAAATGAGGGACCCGATGCGCCACCCTTCATCATTTCATGAACTATGTTTGCAGCCACTTCCTTTTCTGTCATTCCTTCTCTTAGCTGCTCTATTGCAGGTTCAAAGGCCTCGCTTCCTATTTTGGCTGCCTCTCTTAAATTTTTTAATTCCTCAGGCGTTTTCAGTCTTCTTGCTTCTGATATGGAAACAGAAACGTCGACAAACTCCTTGTCCGGTATAATCTTCAGCAGATTTTTGTAAATTTCAAGATTCAGTGATGAATAATTTAAACCAACTACATTAACATCCTTAAGTGAATTCTTCAGAAGATTTTCATATTCGTCGCGTGAATGAAATATTTCCACCTTATTTCCTGTGTTTCTGGCTGATTCCTCCTCAAGAACAGATGTGAAAATTGTAATTGAATCAGGTTTAGCAAGTATGAATGATCCTTCATACAGACCGCCTTCTTTTCCCGCCAGGTAAAAGAAATTCTTATCAAGGTTATTTTCTCCACCATTTAAGATCAATATAGCTTCGGCCTCCCTTGCGTAATCAAAAATTTTCTTTGGGTTCATTATGTAGTATTATAAACAGCATTAATAGGTTTATGAAAAACTTCGAAAAGAGTTGCCCTGTTAACTCCAGAAGGTGAAATTATAATTTGAGAATAATTAAACTTATGAATTATACAGAAAAATTGGCAACCGTTAAAATTTCTTCCATGTATTGACGTCTATGAAAAATCATTAAATATTAAGTTAATTTTATAGGGACTATGGAAAAAGGGCTCTCATTCGCAAATGCTTTATCTTATATCAGAAACATGGAAACGGAATTTGCAGAAAAGCCTAGCAAGACAGTGATTATCATTGGGGAGGAAGGTACGGGAAAATACCCTTTATTAAAACTTCTAATTAAAGATTTTAAGGAGTTGGGTCAAAAATTTTATTCCACAAGAATTTTCGCTGATGTCGAAACTGGAATATTTTACCCATTTAATGATATTCTGAACCAGATAACACAGGAATCAAAAATACGTGATCTTAACACAATAGTAGAATCAATGACCGCAATATTGTCTCAGACAGATCATCCGGTACTAATCTTTGAGAATATTCATAAAATGAGTCAACAAAGTCTTGATATGTTCCTCTATTTTTCAAGATTGACGGAAAAACTTGGTTTTACCCTTATAGGACTGGGAGAGAGCAGTGGTAATTATCCTAATACAGAAAAATTCATAGAGGAGGCAAAAACACTTAGTTCTATTATAATTATAACCTTAAAAAAGCCTGAAATGGATGATGTTAAAACACTTCTGAAGGAGGAAGGGTACAGGCTTGAAGATGCCTTTGTCAAAGACCTGGTGAGGCTTGTAAACGGTGATCTGAACGTATTGTCATATACTCTGGCTTATTACAAGGAAGAGGGATTCATAAATCCAGATGGTGCTTTAAATGATGTCAAGGTGAGGTTTTTCCCTATACCCCCATCAGTGGAAACCCATTTTAACAATCTTATTTCTGAACTGAACAAAAATGCTACAGATATTCTTAAAACGCTGGTAATGGTCAAGGATAGACTCAGTCTGAATGATCTATGCCTTCTCGTACATGAAGATTCCAAAGTGATCCTAGATTCTCTGGCCATTCTCGAATCAAAAGATCTAATTACCAGTGATCAGGAATATTTCTTTATTCAGAATAGTTTCTTATTTCCGATTCTGGAAAAACGTATATCTTCCATTGATAAGATCAGGGTAAGCAAACTCCTCAATGAAACAGAACTCATAAAGAAAGTATCTGTACCAAGCAGAATTTTAATTAACCTTGGTTACGGAAATGTTGACGAGGCAGTTAAGATATTTAGTGAAAATGTCGAGGAAATAAACAATTCTATTTCTAATCCGCAGGAAGTTTATGAATCCATGAGTAAAATAAAGCCGTATATTTCTGATAAAAAGTTGTTAATTCATGCATCATTTTATCAGGGGAAGGCCCTTTATCTCCTGTCAAGGTATGATGAAGCTCTTGAAATTTTCAAAAGTGAGGATTTTCAGTCAAACGGTATCATAGAACCATACTTGCTTTCTTCATCTATTTACAACAGCAGAGGTGATTATAAAAATTCTGATATTATTTTAGCCAATATTATCTCAAGGGATATGTTATCCAAAAAGAATGAGGCAAAAGTACTAATTGCGCAGGCAACAATTTACATCAGGAAGAATGATTATAAAAAAGCAGAAGAACTTGTTGATCTGGCAATCAATATAGCAGAAGAAGGGAATTGTGAAAATACGCTTTCTGAGGCATACAATATTAAGGGTATAATTAGAATTAACACTTTTAATATAGAAGATGCCGGAAATTATTTCAAGCGTGCTCTCGAAATAAATACAAGGAAAAAGAACTGGTTTTCAAGACTGAAAAACATGAATAATTTGTCAATTACAAACGGTATGCTTGGGCATTATGACGAATCAATTAAGAATTTCAAGGATATCATAGACATTTCATATATAACTTCAGATTTAAGAGGAAGGGCGTATGCCGAGTTTAATCTGGTAGAACAGCTTGACATCATTGGAGAAAGCGCAGAATCAGAAAATTATATACCTACTGCGGAGAAACTCGTTTCACTAATATCAGACCAGAGTCTGGCATCATCATTTCACAGATTTTATGGCCTCCATCTTATCCAGAACTGTATATTCGATCGGGCAAAGGAAGAATTTGAGATTTCCAGAAGAAAAGCGGAGGAAATAGAAGATAAACAAAGGGTTAGAATAAACAAATTTTTCGTACTGCTTATGGATGAAATCGTAAATGGAAAGAAACTTCAGGAAATTGATGATATAATATCGCAGAAATTTGAACTGGAGGAAGACTTCATTCCAGTAATATATATATTTATAACGTTAAGATATATCTATCATGGTGAATTTGACCTTGCCATCAAATCTTCATACGATGCCGTTGAAACAGCAGTCAAAATAGGGGATAACGGATACAAAACACACAGTTCTATTTTACCATCTCTGGTATATTTCTTGAAGGGGGATAGGGAAGCTTTTACAAAAGAATTCGAAAAAATTAAAACTCTGGATAAGAGTATTCAGTATCCAAACTATGTGTATCGGGCGTTAAAGGCATATTTATCAAACAACCTTGATGAAGTAAAAGAATTAAGAGATATAATAAATTCGTCGAAAACCTCCAAAATGCCTTCTTTAGATAAGTTGTTGCTGCAGCTTCTGATCTCTTTCATTGAGGATAAAATTACCTCAGACACAGGAATAAATCCGGATAATATGGCAAAATTCAGGAAGCAAATATTGGAATGTTATTCACGTTCAAAGTTAAGATGAAGAGATAAAAAGAGATCTATGGCAGGATAATTGAGAAATACTTAAATATAAACCACCTTTAAAGAGAGCAGAGGGTGCAGGTTATAATTGAACGATGATAAAATTCTCAGAGGGAGTTCAAGGTTTTTCCTTAGCGGGTTTAAGGATAGCTATCTGGTAAACGATATAATGACTCAGGGCGGAATGGGAATAATTTATGAAGCAACTACAAAATCAGGTCAAAAGGTTGTCATAAAACAGGCAATCGAAAACCCAAAGCAACCTCAGGGTCAGGCTATAAGAATGCTGCAGAAAGAAGCCTCAATTCTTAAGCGAATTGTTAACCGTAATATCGTATCCTTTATTGATGAGAGTCAGGATGATGAAGTTTATTACTATGTAATGGAAAAAATAAACGGGTTAAATCTCTTTGAATTGTGCAACGGTAAGCCGCTGAATATGAAGGAGGGAACAAGAATTATGATTGAGATATGTAATGGAATGAAATACCTGCATGATTTCAACATCATTCACCGGGACCTTAACCCGAAGAATATAATGATGGATGGAGATACCCCGGTAATAATAGATTTCAGCTCTGCTGAAACACTTCAAACGAAAGATGAAGTAATAAAGATTAAGGGTAGCAAGATAGGAACCATGGTATTTTCCGCCCCTGAGCAATTTAATTTAGGGGAAAGTTCAAAAAAATCAGATATTTATTCCATAGGCATGGTCTATTTATTTATTCTGACTGGAAATATTCCAGATAAACATCCAGATGAGATGCCTCAATATCTGTCCAGGAAAATAGTTAATGCAAAAGCGAGGGCACTCATATCGCAATGCATAAAAAAGGAACCTGAGAAACGCATTAGAAGTGTTGCCGAAATTGAAAAAAGCATGGAGATCATATTCGAAGAATCCGGAATTGCAAATGAATCCACAGCGGGAAACCCAAGTGATGAAATCTTCATTAAAATCGACGGGAATCTATACGAAATCAATAATATTCTAACGATCGGCAGAAAACATGAATGCAGCAAAACGACCTGTGGAGATCAGAAAGAACTGGATATTTCCATAGACAACCCATTTGTTTCCCGGCACCACTTCAAGCTGAGAAAGGAGGTTTCCGGCAAAATATATGCTGAGGATCTGGGAAGCAAGAACGGTACAGCCGTGTCAGTGGATGGTGGAACAACGTTTAATATGATTATACAAGGGAAAGAGACGGAAATTTATCCAGGAGATATCATAGCTCTTGGGTATAAACGCGATCTTGGACCAAAGCAGATTATTGAAATCGTAGGTTCCGAATAACATTTTTACAATCAATAATAAGAAATCTGTAATTGAGCCAGAGTGCGATAAATTAGATTCTGATCATTCAAACTTATGGTATAATATTGATCTTAAATGTGTTCATGATAAGCAGATGTGTTTGATCAGAAAGCTTGGAACAATTTAATTATGCTTTTTATGATTAGGTTTCGGGCTTGTGGGGTAGTTAGGATATCCTGTTGGCCTTCGAAGCCGAGGACCCGGGTTCAAATCCCGGCGAGCCCGTTTAAATATTTTATAGCAAGAATGCCAGAATCAAAATCGGCGTATGCTTTATGTAAAATTAGAGAAAACAATAAAAGTATCTTTATTCTATAGCATTGAACAATGATTTACTCCTATCTTATCATACCAGCGGAGGGATTTCTCCTGGCTATCGCAATTGATATCCTTTTCGGTGAGCCTAGAGCATTCATTAATATACGGGATACTTCGCAGAAGATATCCTCATGGTTTCTCCATAAATTTGTTGGAAAAAAGGGAAAGGTGGGCACCGGTTTCCTGATCGTACTGGCAACATCCATAATTATTATATTTCCCATATTTATTCTTCTCGATTTCATTAATTATGGAATTTACAGAGATACCATACTTGTATTCATCTACGCGTTCATTCTTACCTCTACCTTCAGGATAACCTCAGTTGGAGCAAAGTTAAGGCCAATTATCAAATACATCGAGAATAAAGATTATGCAAGTGCTGATGTTGCTTTATCATTAATCACAGGAACAAATGTTGATGAGAGTAATGCAGAAATGATAAATTCCAGAATTATTGAAACTATTGCCAGGGAATATATGGATGGGATAGTCGGCCCGTTCCTCTATTTTATCTTCTTTGGAATAGTAGGAGCAGCAATCTACAGAGTAATATGCTCATCCAGAGAAGCAAGTTCAGGGGAATCTTTCAAAATGATTCAGCTTGGGAAGTTTTCTTCATATGCATATGCCTTCGTAAACTGGGCAGCATCTGGAATCGCATCCGGTATGATAGTTGCATCCACGTTTCTCCTGAATTTAAATGTGGGAAAAACTTCGATCCTTCAGATCTCAAAGATGTCTCTGGATCGGTCTGTGGGGCTTGTCACTGCTTCCATGGCATCCACCCTCAATATCCGTTTGGAACATTACAATGAGTATATTCTCAATGACAAAGGGTTTCCGCCCCAGCTTAAGGACGTAAAAAATTCAATGAAAGTATATTATTTGTCAATATTCTTGATGCTTGCAGTCATAGTAATACCATTAGCTTTGGTAATGATGTATCTCTACAATATTTTTAATTTCCCCTTACTCTTGAGGTAATACTATTTTTTTACTGGTAATTCCCTTCTCAAGCCTAATCTTTTTAGTTTTCTTTTAATTGTTGAACGGGTTATATCTGCGTTTGGATATATTCAATGAATGATGTATTGCGAAAGATTTTCAGTTGAACGGTTCAATAGCGTTCTCATTTGAATTGGTGCATTTGAAAGCAATGGCAGCGAATATGATATAATAGTACCAATAATTGCCAGTTTCCTTATCCTCACAAGTTTCACTATTCTATACTTATCTCCCAAATTCTTTATTTATAGATATATCGTATCTATTTTAAGAATTACTGCCATAAAAAGAGGATCGGGTATTCCATTTATACACCATTCCAAAAAATCTAAAAAAAGAAAACACTAATAAAATTGTAGAGATTAGGTTCAGCCGAACTAGGTCGGGGAGCTAGGCACTCTCTGTTACCCGAAGTCTATACGCGGGGACGACAGCCTGAAAAGGTCAACTTAGCCTCTGCAAAGCCTTTGGTAAGCAATGAAACTCTATCCTCATGGATCGGGGTTTTGTTCAGTCAGACTCAAAGGAGATTGCCTGAACAATTCATCTGGTGAATCCGCCAGGTCCGGAAGGGAGCAACGGTAACCAGAACTTTCGATGCTGTGAGGGGACTGGGGTAGAGTAAATCAAGGGGTAAACTTTGCAGGACGTTAAGCCCGATTCAGGCATGTTCGGTATTATGTGTGAATAATCATGTTTAAAGTGATTCAGGACCCTATTAACGGGCCCATAAAGGTAGATTCAAATTTTCTATCAATTATTGATTCTCCTGAATTTCAAAGATTACGTGGTATTAAGCAGCTGGGAATGTGCTATCTTGTATTTCCCGGAGCTAATCATACAAGGTTTGAGCACAGCCTTGGAACAATGAAACTTGCAGAGGAATACAGCCTTTCTCTGAGCATTGATAACATAGATGAAATCAAAGCGGCTGCACTTCTCCATGATATAGGGCATGGTCCTTTCAGCCACAGCTTCGAAGGGCTTTTGGGAAAAAACAAAAATCTTTCCCACGAAGAGATTGGTGTAAAGCTGATTTTAGGGGAAAAACCCTTTGAATATTCAACCCTTCCAGGTATACTGGAACAGCAAGGCTTCGATCCCAGGGGGATCGCAAGCTTAATTTCAAATAGAAGGGAATCGGTTGCCGGAAGTATAATCAGCGGAGAACTTGATGCAGATGAAATGGATTATCTCAGGCGGGATAGCTATTATACAGGTCTGGGAACAATACCTTTCGATTATCACCGGATTATAAACATTTCAGGCACCGATGGAAAAAATATATTTATTGAAGAAAAGGGAGTTCCAACAATAGAATCCATTTTGCTTAACAGGTTTCTAATGTATAAGATGGTATATTTTCATAAAACCAGCAGAATAGCTCAATTAATGTTGTCCAGAGCAATTGAACAGTTCAGTCAGGATACATCATCTCTTGTTCTGATGGACGACGGGGACTTTATCTGGAATTTGAAAAACGACGGTGGAAGCAGGTCACTGGCATTGATGGTGCTGAGAAGAGATCTTTTCGTTCCTGCCATATCCCTTGAGTATGTGGACGGTATGGAAAAGAAAATTCATGAAACGATGATTTCCAGCGGTTATGAAGAGAGTGATTATTTTATTGATGTAATTCCCCCGAAATCTTTTGCAGGTAAAAAGAGAATCAAAACCGGCGTGAAGGTAATGTCACACGGGGAAATGAAAGAAGCGGAACAATTCTCCCCACTTCTGTCAGCACTTAGCGAAAGCTTTGCAATGAGAAAATTGACGGTATTTTCCCACAAAGATAACCGTCAGAAAATTAAATTACTGTTCCAGTGACAGATCCTTCTCCATTCTATACCCATCTCTGCTTCCATGATATTCCAGTTCATAATATGAATGGAGCTTTTCCTTTATGCTGTATCCTAATTTAAGATACATCCTTATGGCAACATCATTCTTATCCCTGACTTCAAGAACTGAATAGTGAAAGTGATTCTTCTTCATCCAGTTTTCACCACGTACCATCAGGGCCTTTCCTATTCCTCTACCGCCAAAGTCTGGATCAACAGCAATAGATTCAATATCCGCATGAAATTTATCAATGGGTAATATGGTAATGTAACCTGCAATAGAATTATCTTCCACAGCAACTAATGAATATGACTCAGGATCATGCAATATTTCCCTCAGCATGTGGATTGTGTATGGTCCAACTTCAAAGGCACGTTCTTCTAGCTTAACAATGGATTCCAGGTCTTTTTTATCATAATCTCTGATGATCAATACGGCTTAATGCAGTTTGAATATTACAACTTTGTATTACCAAATTATTGGTATCTACCAAAATATTATATGTTGTGTTGAAATACAGGATTATGACAATAGATTATTCATCCCTGTTCAGAGATAATAAGCCTGTTCTTATATATGACGATGACCGCAGGGAAGCAGAAACTGATTTTGTTATACCTTCGCAACTGGTAACGCCTGAGATAATAAGGGAGATGCGAAAAAATGCAGGTGGATTAATATGTACCACTATGAAACAGGATGATGCAGAAAGATTAGGTCTCCCATTTATTGATGAATTCTATTCCAAATACCTTATGAATGGGCAGATGGCAACATTCTCAGGAGACCTGAAGTATGATAAAAATTCATCTTTTACAGTAACAATCAACCACAGAAACACATTCACTGGAATTCCCGACAGAGATAGGGCTCTTACGGTCACTGAATTTTCAAAGTTTATAAACAGGTTGCCACAGCTTAATGGAACTGCTTCAAAGGAATTCTTTTCAGAGTTCCGGATACCGGGGCATATCAATCTGCTTATTGCGAGAAAGGGTTATTTTGAAAGCAGGAAGGGGCATACAGAATTGTCCACTTACCTGGTGGAAAAAGCAGGATTCATTCCTTCCGCAACAATTGCTGAAATGTTATCTGATTCCGGTAAAGCCATGACAAAGGATGAAGCAAAGGAATATGCTCAAAGGAAAGGACTAACATTTATAGAGGGAGATTTGATCATCTCTGGATGGGCAGATGATAAAGGTCATGGCAACAGGGGTGTTTGACATCCTTCATCCGGGTCATATTCATTATTTGAACGAATCAAGGAAACTTGGCGATTATCTTTCGGTTGTAGTGGCAAGAGATGTCACAGCAGAGAAGAATGGTAAGAAATTATTCTTCGATGAAAATTCAAGGCTGAAAATGGTATCATACCTGAGAATAGTTGACGATGCTATTCTGGGAAGCAAAGTCGACATGTTTGATACTGTTCTTGCAGTTGAACCGGACATTATAACATTAGGATATGATCAGAAATTCACGCAGAGCTTTATTGAGGAAGAGATGGAAAGAAGAGGAATGAATGTGAAAGTGGTCAGGATTTCCCCATACCTCGAGGAGAAATATCAGAATTCAAGCGCCATCAGGGCCAGACTAATGAAGGAGATTTAAGGATGCACATTTTTGGAATAGCGGATACAACTTTCGCAAGGGTTGATATGACTGGTTCCATAAAGAATGAACTGGAATCTATGGCTGCTGATTTGAGAATTCTAAGATATACCGTTCCCGGGATCAAGGATCTGCCTGTTGCATGCCTTAAGCTCTTTGACCAGGGTGCAGAAATTGTTATTGCATGCGGAATGCCAGGTGCAAAACCGGTTGATAAATCCTCGGCTATGGTTGCTTCCACTGGTCTAATGGAAGTTCAAATTAAAACAGGAAAACACATAATCGAGGTATTCGTCCACGAGGATGAGGCAAAGGACGGCCGGGAACTTCAGTGGTTATGTGATAGAAGAGCAAGGGAACATGCGGTTAACGCATATTATTTGATTTACAATCCAGGCAAACTTTCAGAGATGGCCGGTCAGGGTCTTAGACAAGGATTCGATGATGCAGGACCTGCAATAGACAGTGGTAAATTTGCCGGGACAGGAAGACATTGAGTTGGTTTAAATGAATATTGGAATAGTGGTTTCGGAATATAACTATGACATCACCATGATGATGTTACAGAGAGCTAAGGAGCACGCAGAATTTCTTGGGGCTAAAGTTACTGAAGTTTTTAAGGCTCCAGGGACATATGATATACCGCTTGCGGTAAAGCACCTCCTGTTGAAGGATAATATTGACGGTGTTGCAACGCTAGGGGCAGTAATCAAGGGGGAAACGGATCATGATGAAGTGATAATGAATAATGCAGCAAGAAAGATTATGGATCTGTCGGTTGAATATTCAAAGCCGGTTACCCTTGGAATATCTGGCCCCGGAGAGACAAGGCTACAGGCTCAGGTAAGAATAGAAGGGGCAAAAGATGCAATTGAAGGGCTCGTTAAGATGATTAAACGGCTCAAAGATTGATCGGTATTTCAAAATTCAGATGTTATTTCAGCATATGCGTTATGAGGATGAATACTCTCCTCGCTTTCTGAAATAACACTGTATCTGGTATTTTTTGGAAAATCCTTATATTTTTCCCTAACCTTGATTGCTACCTCTCTCACAATATCTTCAACAAACATTGGCCTGGAATGTACTCTGACAACCAGTTCTCCTTCACCCATTCTCTTGAGCATTGGTAAAAGGGGTGATTCCACTGTACTGTTTATAATATCAATGAGGTCAATGGCCTCAACAGACTTTCCTTCCGGTACTTCTATTTTTAGGGTAATTCTGTTCCTTTGATTATGAGTGATAACTGGAATTTTATTCAGGACGGATGAGGATTCAGGTATCCTTTCAGCAAGAATTGCTCTGGCAGTCTCCATAGCACATGGGCATGCATTCATTCCAAGAACCTTCACACCAACAAACTTTTCTTCGGTTCCATCTCTGCGGGCAACGGCGTTTCCAAAAATGTTATATTTAACAGTGGTAGTTCTTTCTTTACCCTGTGGAATCTTCATAAAAAAATCAGCATCTATGAATGACCTTGCAACGTTTGAATATTCGAACCTGTCAAGAGCTTTTCTGGCAAGCTGCATCGACAGATTTTCGATTCCATCTGAAACTGGTTTTTCTCTTATTGTTTCTTCAATAATTTCAACGGTCCTTGATATATCGGCTCCTTTTCTTTCCGAGGGTATATCCACAAAAAGATCGAATCTGGCGATTAAGTGGTTCCTGCTTCCATTTCTTTCTATATCAATGGGAAGTTCAAGACCTTTAATTCCTACCTTGGAAACTGCAATGTGGTGATCCGGTTTCTCCTTCTGAACATCCCTGATCGGATTCACTCAGGCATTACCCTTTCTTCCCTGATCGTATGTTTTCTTAATCTGGGCTTCGATTTCCTTGTATTTGTCTTCAAAGGTCTTCTGTTGCTTTTCAAGGGTTTTTATACGAATCTCACTGAGTTCTTTCTGCTCTGATAATTCCTCTATGAGTTTCTTCTTGTCGGATACACCGTAAAGTATAGGGCCAACACTCTTGTAAATCTGAGTGCCCTCAGTAATCTTCTGAAGCTCCTGCAGAGTTTTGTCCAGTTCCTTTATGCGCAGGTCAATTTGATATCTCTGAGATTCAATCTGTTCCAGCTGGATCTCAATCTGCTGTGCCTGCTTCAGTTGATTTTGCATATAGTTGCTAATATTTGAATCCATTTATTTTACCTCATTAAACATTCTCTCCGTTAGTATGAGAGATCTTGTGAACGCTCCCAGAGAAGCCCTCATTGCAACAGTATCCAAGGCTTCTATATAAACATGAAATGATAGTGCATCTTCTGTAATTTTAATTGACGATCTTGAATGGGAAATATCATCATTTATCTTTAAAACCTTCATCTTTTCACTGAAAGATTTCCTGTCAAGTATCAATTCAATTTTTATCAATATTCATATAGATATTCATCAGATATACCAATTTTGTTAATCAGTTCATGAGCCTAGGCTATGAAAACATTTAATTTATAAAGAGTTATCACCAATGGGCTTGTGGCCTAGTATGGATAAGGCACCGTCCTTCTAAGTCGGTGATCGTGGGTTCAAATCCCACCAGGCCCGTCCAGACACTAGCAATAGTTTAAAGTAGATTTATTTATTCACAGAATATCGATGGATAAATTATTGAAACAGCGATATTATAATTATAAGATCGTGTTTGCATTTATTGCCGTATTGTTGATGATTCCGGTTGGTTTTATTTCTGTCTGGAATGAGCAATCACTTTCCAGTTCATATTTACGTAATCCTTTGCCAAATTATGCCTGCAAGGCGTTACCCCTCAATTTGAATGCCAGGCCAGGCATTAACGGAAATCTTACAATCATTTCAAAAGGATTGATCAACGGGAGTGCATGGACAGCAAGTATAGAAGATAAAAATTATACCACAAACCAGTCATTTTTAAAAATATCTTTACCCATCGGTAATTACACGATTAAATTTCATTCAAGTGAAAGATATGGGCAGTCTAGAACAGTAGATTTGAACACATCCGGTATATCTATAATCGAAAATTTTTACAGAATGGTCAATCTCTCCTGTTCGTTGAATAGTTTTCCAAATTCGCTTCATGTGGATTCCGCTGGAAATTTAACCATGGTTGCAGAAAACAGGTGTGTGGAATTATATAATCATTCAAATGGTCTCTCCCGCCAATATATACCTGTTCCCTCCTGTCTTTTAGGGTCTGTATCTTATATATGCTCGAGCGGTGGCTATTTTCTTCTGGGTGGAAATAACTGTAATGGAAGGGGAATCAGCATAGTCACCTTCAATCCTTATGGAAACTATATGAATAGTAATGGGCCAGAACCGTTTTCAGTTCACCATCTAAGTTCAAGTTTGGCCGGGTACAGTCTAAATTCCATGTCTGCGGGAGACAATGAGATATTTATTTCTGGAACAAGAGATTCCGGGAGAAGTTACAATATTTTTGGTGTTGTAAACCTGACCAGCTGGGAATATACTAACATAACGGGAGAATTTTTGGAAACAAACAGTTCAGGAGTTACATCATACTTTGGCAATGGAAGTTTTATTGTAGGAACAGCAAATGATTGGTACATTTTGAACGGTAAGAGTCTCAGTGCCAAACTAATTGAGGGAATTGGAAATGCTATTTCTCCGTCAACATCCAATTCCGGAGGTAACTCAGAGAATTATTATGCAGCGTATAACGGGTCAGCGTTCTTTATTGGAAACGGGAGCAGAATAGTATGTTACAATCCTGTGAAAAACCTTACGAAATCTGTTTATTCTGTTTCAAATTCCATGCGCATATCGCTTATCTATGCCAATGACACATCGGTTCTTGCTGGAATATATAATTCCTCTGGAAATTTTTCAATTGCTTCAATAACATCAAAAAATGAGAATGTACCTTTTTTTGAAACCACGAAAGCTGACAGTTTCCCCGGTCAGAATATAAAATATATGGTAACATATGGAAATAGTATAATTTTTATTGGACCCAATCTAATTGGCAGGGGTGGTACATTTTATATCTTCACAGATGAATCTTTTGGTATTACATTTAAGGAATATGGGCTTCCTCATGGATTATCATGGACGGTGCAGATTGGTAAATTATTCATAAACAGCACGAATTCATGCATCCAAATAGATAATTTAAGCAGTGGATTTTACTATTATTATATAGGATCGTTTTCCAATTTTAATTCATCATTAAGTTCAGGACATTTTTGTTATTCAGAAGGAATACCGATTAATATTTTTGTATCGTTCAATTTAAGATTTACATTTTTAATTGACAATCTGACGATGAATCCAGGATTCGGAGAATTAAAAATCAAACTAAATGGACTAAATATTTCAAATAACGGGTCCTCTGTTATCAACCACCAGTTTAATGGAAAATCATACCCTATTATGGTAAGTGACGATTTAATGTATGGCAAATATTCGTACTATGCCATATATACGCAAAGTTTCACAAAAGCAATTTCAGGATTTATATGTGTGAACCAGAACAGCTCATATAAAGTTCTCAATTTTGTAAAGGCAAAATCTATCGTTACAATCAGCATGGAAAATAACATCAGCAGTCAGTATTGCTGGAATGTACACCTTTCAACTCCAAATCAATATTGTTGTGGAATAAATACGGGGTATTTATGTAATCAATCGAATATGAAAGGATTTGGAAAAGAAAACATATCAACCGAACTGAGAGATGGATTTTATCAGTATTCTGTTGAATTACCATCCAGATTATTTGGTCAGGATGGCCACAATGTTATTTACGGTAACTTCTGCGTTGGCGGAAACAATTTTAGTATTAATGTCACATTTCTGCCTAAATATCCAGTTTCCATAGGAGAAGAAGGTCTTCACAAATATAACATTCCACACTTCTGCTTTTTATCACCCTGGAGCTTTACAATTTATCAGTTAGAAGGAAATAGATCATCAGAAATTTATAATGATTGTTATATCAATCAGCCAAGGGCAGCAGTTCTATGTCTTCCAAATGGAACCTACGTAGGGCAGGCAATCCAATATTGCAGGCAATATAATACAATAACAAAGAATGAGACATTTGTAGTAAACGGCAGTTCCTTAAACTTTTACTTTCATTTTATTCCATATACATATTCAGTATCTGTAAATGAAAGTGGTCTGAACGGACCATATAAGTGGTATATAAACTCATCATTTGGAAATTATTGCGGAATGGCTGGACGGCCAATTACAATATACGAAGTCAATGGAACATATACCTTCACTGCTACTACAAACACTAAAACATATATCAGTCAACAATACATTTACACTGGATGTTTATGGGGAATTAACAAAACATACAATATCACATTTGTCAGATCTGTTAAAGTTAAGGTTGTACAGACAGGAATACCGGATGGTTATAAGTGGTATCTGAACCTGACCAATCAACGGCCTCTTTGCTCAGTTAATTCATCGGCTGTCGTTTACTATCCAGCTGGAACATTTGATTTTACCGCTACTAGCGGAGCCAATATATATTCTACCTATCTTATGAACAGCCATACCTTTACTGTTGTTAACAATTCGGTTCTCTACCTGAAATTCAATCCTTATAATTATTCAATGAACTATGAGGCAAGGTATTCCGGCGATATAAATTACAATTATTCGATAATCCTGGATGGTGGATATTCCCACTTACACAAGGTATTCTATTCTAACGCGTCTTTCAACGTTTCCTTTGAACTGCAAAATGGAACTTATAATTATACCGCAGTGAGTAGCAATAATGCATTCATCAATGTTTCAGGAACGCTGTATGTTCAGGGATTTGATTATTATGGGATACTACTTAACTTCAGGTTCTTTCTGTTTAACGAAACATTCATAGTACAGGGATTAAAAAACAATGTCAAATGGGGTTTAACCATAAGAGGGGAGAATAATAATGTGTACCATTTATTTGAATCAGGCTCATCCGGCACATTTGAATTGCACAATGGAACATACTATCTGACCGCAAACACCTCGTCCGGGATTTACTATTCAAACGCGGTTAATAGAACATATATAATAAACAGCACCGATCCGGTTATTAAAATAAAATTTTATGCGGTCGAGAGTTTCGCTTCTCAATTGCTGAACCTATATGGCAGCACAGACAATTTACAATATTCTACATTATTATTCATTGGAATAATCATTGCATGTTCAGGTATTGCATACATGAGGAAAAAACAAATCGACAAGTAATGTAAGTTCCTGCCGTATCCAAATGACATGGAGTTCTTTATATAAACAGGCTATTTTCGATGTCTCATTTCTCTTTTAACATTTGCGAGCTGGAATTCCCATTCGCAAGATGTGGGATGAAAGCGAGCGAATGGTTTCCAGTTGATTATTATATACATAATCTATGGTATATGATCTGGATAAGGGAGCACACTCTGTGTATTCATTATACTATCACTTCATCCAGGTCGTGAAATACAGGAAGAAGATATTTGTCAATGATGCCATCGTGGATTTTCTCAAAACAAAAGCCAGAGAAATAGCTGAGACATTCAATGCTGACATTCTTGAGATAGAATGTGACAGTGATCACTTCTACAGGCATAGCTGATGCGTCATATTATCATCCATGTGCGGAGAAAAATTTTTGTAATAATTGCGCAAAGTCATATGGTTCTTTATGTTATTTTAAAGGGAATAGCTGGAAGACGGTCTATTGCCGCAGAAATAAAAAATAAACAGTCGTTTGTGATTTGACTCTATTTAACAGGAATATTTTTTATCTCCAAAACATATAGGTTTCGGGAATATACTTTGAAATTTCACGGGAAGCATATAATTCACTATTTCGCCATATTTGTTCTCATTCTGTTACTAAGTGAGTTTGTTCAAATAAGCAATACATCACCAGTAAGTTATGGAGTTACCATGAACTCATTATCCGAATTCCAGACAGCCATAGAATCCAATAATGCTGTTATGGGAATAGAGAACAAGGTAAATTTAACAATCAGGGAGATTGGTATAGATAACGGATCTGCCTGGGACGCAATAATTAATGGTGTGCATTATCAAACACATTCACTTGTCCTTAATTTAAGCATTCAGAGTGGTGATTATCTGGTGAGCTTTTATTCAAGAGGGGCGTATGGCTCATCACAGAACGTCAATCTCACACTTGGATCTAAAAAAATCGTCGAATATTTCTACAGGATGGAAAATCTATCCCGTGAATATTCAGGCATAGGTCCAGTTAGGGCAGCAGTGACAATCAACAATACTACTGCTATACTTGGCAGGTGCCTGGCTGAAACAATCAACACGGAGAACGGTACATTCCAAAATTATATAATCAGTCCATATCTTACGAATACTAAATCTGAGTTCCTTGGGCGGTCAGGTTCAAATTATATTGTGGGAGTTGTTTGCCCGAATTCCTTTGATAACCAATTTAAGATTTCTTCATATAATCCCAATACGCAATCAACTAAATTAATTCTAGATTCGTGCAGTTTGATCAAGGGTCAGCCATTTTGCAACATTCAATGGCCTTTTACCTTAAGCGCTATGTCAGTCTGGCACAATGAGGCATTTGTTTCTTTTAGAAATACGCAGACAAACATAAACAGTATTTATGGTCTGGTTTACCTCAAAAATTCAACATTTATCAATCTAACAGGGGATTTCCCCGGTACAACTTCAAAAAATATTTCAGTATGCGCGGGAAATGGAAACTACCTTATTGGCTTAAACAATTCATGGTTCCTGTTAAACGGTACAACAATGAACATTTCTTATGAACGTGCCATAGGCGATACAATATCTCAATCCCAGCAAATTGGACTTTACAATGAGAATAGTGTGTACATGGGATTCAATGGTTCAGCATTTATCATAGGGAACTACACCAGGCTAATTGCATTTAATCCTTCTAATGGCAGTACCTCATCAATTTTCACCCCTAATGATGGAATAATACGGGCAATGTATGCAAATTCATCTGTAATTCTTGCCGGGATTCAGAAAGGTAAGAATTTTTCCATGATTGATATCGAGAAAGGCAATGGGATGCAGCCATTATTTACAGAAACCAATGCATCCGAAAGCGTGTATGGATATATCACAGCAATTCATCCGTATGGAAACATTATGTTCCTGGCGGGGTCATCTCCCAATTCAATTTATCTGTTTACTGATAGCAACTACTCAGGTATCACCTTTATAGAATGCGGGCTCTCAAAAGGAACTCCATGGACTATTAATTTGAATGGAAAAACAACCACAGTTACAGCAGAAAATATAGATTTTAAAAATTTATCCACTGGCTGCTATGCCTATTCAGTAGGATCAAATTCTTCGTTCAATGTAACTTCAGGGTACAGTCGAATTTATTATGAAAAGGGTCAGATTGCTGAGGTTTCATTTCATTTTAATGCAAGATTTACCTTTTCAGCAGACAATATCACATCTTTCAATGCCAGTAATAGTCTTAGCGTCCAGTTAACGAACAATCTGGGTGAGCAAATAAATAGCATATCAAAGGAACAATTTGATAATTGGTATTGTCTTCCATCGGGAAACTACTCTTTCTGTGCCATTATGAAGAATTCTTATACCAGGGGGGTCCGCGGAAACATAAATGTTGGAAACGCCTCCAATGTAAAGCAACTATCTTTCATCACCTCCAGTTTTTCAACAGTTTTTAATATAATAGATAAGAGTAGTGTGAGTATACAATGGTCTATGGACCTGCGATCTTACTATACCTCAAATGGTGCGGCATTTTGCCGGACTGAAAATTTCCATGGTACCGGTTCATTGAAAAAAACATTAAATCTGGCGGACAATTTATGGAGTTATAATCTATATGGCAACTCCAATAATGGACAACAATCCTTTTATAAATACGGATCAATTGTTATAAATGGTTCTTTACAAATAGTGAATATAACTTTAGTAAATTATTATCCTGTAAATATATCCGAAACCGGAATACCATCATTTAATGGGATACCTTATCAATATTCATTGAAATACCATTGGGGATTTGCAATATACAGCAATATTTCAGGAAAACCTGAATTGAGAAGAATGGATTATTATATGATGAGTCCAAGTGTTTCAGTATGCTTACCGGATGGAAGTTATTATATCACAACGATGACAGGACCGTATTATTTAACAAATGGTACTCTTTATTTCAATATTTCCGGTAAAGCAGAAAATATAGTGCTTGATCTTAGCCCCCTCTATTACTCTGTATTACTTGATGAGAAAGGAATCAGTCCGGAATATAAATGGTATGTTAACAGCAGCAGTGGCAGTTACTCGGCATTTGGTGGAACAGCTATTAAACTGAACGCAATTAACGGGTTAAATTGTTTTACTGTAACCACAAATGACCCAACTATGATTGCAGAAACATATTGTCATGTTATTTTTGTGAATGGTATTAACAAGACACTGACCGTAAGGTTTTCAAAGGGTTATTATGTTAATGTTAAAGAAGCAGGTCTTCCTGCAAATACGAGGTGGTATTTTGGAATTCCCGGAGAAATGGAAAAAAATACCATCAATAACTCTATGTCAATTATGTATCCTGTAGGCAACTTTACCTTTTGTGCCAACAGTGAAAATCATACCTATTCCACATATGAAATGGCATCTCACGCAATAACTGTAAATCGAAACGAAACAGTAGACATCAGCTTTGCCGAATATATGGAAAATCTGTCACTTTACTTCTATGGAGGGGGGAATTCAAGTGACGGTTTCTCTGTTGTATTAAACAGGGAAGGAAGTAATTCTACTTATTATGGAAACAGTACTTATAATGGTCAAAATTATTTTACGTCATTTTTTGTTATAAACGGCACTTACAGATATAAGGCTAAGGACAATAACAGTGTTTTTGAGACTGCTTATGGTACTGTGAATGTATCCGGTCCAATTTTCAAAATTGTTAATTTCGGAGTTTTTACTTTCAATGTTGAATTTAAAGAATACGGAATTGACAAAGCCACAAACTGGGGGGTTCAAGTATCGGAAGGCCGTGGTGCCGGAAAATCTTATTATTCACTTGGATTCAGCACTTTGAAAATCATAATGTTCAATGGAACATACTCACTCAGTGCCTTTGCTGGAATTCCAGGATATGGCACAGAAATGACTAATTATTCTGTGAAGATTAACTCGACAACAACATTTTTTAACGTAACATTTTACCAGTTGTATACTCCATCAGATTCCAGTTCAGGTTTACTTTTCGGGTCATTACCTGCACAATTCTATAGCGGGTTTCTCGCCATCATTGGCATCTGTGCCGGCACTACACTAATGTTCCTGATAAGAAAGAGGGCAGGTAATTTAAGATGAAAATTGTAAGAAGTGAGGTGTCCCATATTGAATCTTAAGCACTTCGACAGATTATCAGAAGATTCAAATTGGCAGGCATCACGCTTTGCTATAATATTCCTGTCAGCAGGCATATTTTTAATTGCCCTTTCCTTTCTAACAATTTTCCTGGATATTTACAGGCCTGCTTTGATTTCTTCCATTATCACTTCAAAGGAAGTACCATTTCTAATTTTTATTGGAGTATTACTCATAGGGGTTTCCCAAATATTCTCCAATGATCCGAGGAGGTTAAATATTATCACTCTTGTTACAGTGATTTCACTTTTAACGTGGGTCATATATCTGTTTCTTTTCTTTTATGCAAGGGTCAATGCATTATCAGCATCCAAAACATCATTTTACATTTCTCTAGAAAGCTCTCTTCAGAATTCATTAATAATAGAATCATTACGAATATTTCTCATATCATCACTGGTGACCTATACAATCACATTTTCCCTGCTCTTTTTATTCAGCAAAAGCCTGATAAAGTTTTCACCATTTACTCTGGGGATTGGGCTAATCTTCGGTCTGATTCTTGTCGGTGATGTAGTCGCAGGAACCGTTAATTCTGAATTCTATGAAAGTTTAATGAATATCAATGGAATTAATATAATTGAGGAATTTAGTACATTTTCAGTAATCTTGATATCATTGGCAATTACCGTAGCGTTTATCTCATATTTTTTCCCTAAACTTAACTTCTTCAAGTTATTTTTCACAATGCTCATAATGGGGCTGTTGCTGCAGTTAGCTTTTTTTTATGAAACATCCATAGCTTATGTGTCTGGAGAATTGTACAACTTTCTGCACGGCAGATATATCGTTGATACATTTGTTCTTGGATTCATAGAGATTCTAATATTTGGAGTATTGTGTTATATTGCCCTGGAATTTTCTGTTTCGATAAAGAATAAGCGATCAATAATGGAACTGCTATCCATTTTAACCCCTGTATTCGGAACTGCTTTTATTCTTCTTATCATGTTGAAGCTAATAGGCAGTTCGCTGTTCATGGGAAGCATTTCCATAAACGTCGGTCCAGCATTGGTCCTTTATTTCGTTGTGATTGTTACTGCCACCATAACAATATTTTTCAGCAGGACAAAAGCATCTGGTAAAGGGAATTTTTCTCCAATATTATTCCCATTGTTAATACTTGTTGTTCCCATGCTCGGTTCATATTCAATCAGGACTGCGTTAAATTTTCAAATATTACTCATTTACACCATCATAATCATAACAAGTGCAGTTTTCATTGCGGATACATTATCCATATTACTCGCAAAAGTAAAATCACCAGTTATGGGAAAATTGACCATTTCATATATTGTGAACGAGGACGATTTTAGCACACCGGTACAAGAAGAAAAACCATCTGAGCAAATAATAATAGACGATACTGTAAAGAAACCAATACCAACATACTGGATTGGAAAAAAAATCTGGGATCATATGATTACTGAAACTGACAATTCTTTCGATCCGTCATTTTTTTATCTATCTGGAATAACCTCTTCAAAAAAGTTGCGTAAATTTTCAATCATGGTTTTGAAACAATATTCAAGCCACGGGATTAAACTTGCATTCGACAGTAATATCCTGAATTTAATGGAAAAAAGGTTCAATGGATTAAAAAAATTAAACGAGGTTCAGAATGTACAGCAGGCTCTTGAAATACATTTCAAACCTGCATCTGTATATTTGGAAGATGCTGAAAACTACAAGAATGCTCCACCTGTCGTTATAATGGAGGATATTCAGAGAATAGAGCTGACTTCACTGGATTTTTCACTGGGAACATTAAAATCAAAACAGGTTTTCCTTAAGGTTATCATGGAAATTTTAACTGTACTGGAAAAGGCCCACAGCGTGGGTATAATTCATGGTAATATCTCTAAATCTACTGTTTTCATAGAGAGCAATGGAAGAGCTTCAGAATTTTTAAATGTTTATGAATCGGATCATATACTTGATAATCTGGTACTTTCCAATAATATTAGGGTAAAATTAGGGGGTTTTGGGGGAGAACCTTTTGAACCTTATCTGTACAGAGAAATTTTTGGTTTCATACCGTACTATTATCCTCCAGAATATGCAGTAAAGAATTTGCTTTCGGGTCAATCTTGGGATATATATGAACTGAGCTGTCTAATATATGATTTACTTTCTGAAAAAATAGGGAAAGGAAATGGGAATATTAGCCTCATGGAAAGAAGAAATTTTATCATGACAAAAATTGGAAACAATAGTCTTTATGATTCATTAGAACAGATGACATCAGACATTGGACGATTTTGGATTCAGCCTCTCTATGAAATAAACAAGAACGTTTCACCGGATCTATGGAATGCCGTAAAGAAGGGTTTGGAACCTAATCCAAAATCCAGGTTCTCCAGCATATCCGAAATGAAACAAATTATTATTACAGTATTCAGGGAGAACTACCGCTTAGTCTGAGGATCAAATAACTGGTGCATTTTCCTGGTAATATAAAAATTAAAAATATTGTTTTTTACTTCTCTTAAAATATTTGATATAATTAAAATCAACCAAAAACTTCCAAAAGTAAATTATTGACTAAATCATTAACCATCCGATGGTCTACTATGGAAATATAATTCCACAATCAATTTACAATGAAATCTATTCTTTTAAGATCCAGCTTTATCTTTTTATTTTACTTTCACTGGCACTTTTAATTTATCGTGCAATCAGAACTGATAAGGGCAAAAAACTCTCATTTCTCTGGGTTTTCCTTTTTCCATTGTTTTATCTGATTCTGACAGCTTATTCCCTGCTAAATCTCACTTATCTTGAATTATACTTCACGGGAGGCCTTTACATTTTTGGCATCATTATAGGTGCGGAACGGGGAAGGTTCACAAAATTCTTATTGAAGAAAGGAAGTATATATTATCGTAAACCAATCGGAATAACAACGGCATGGACTACTCTGTTTTTATTCAAATGGTACTTGAATCTGTATGTTTCTTCATATCCTTCCATTCTTGATCCAATACTTGCATCTCTGATGACAATTGCCGCAGGCTTAATTCTGGGTCAGGCTTTTGGAATTTCTGTCTCTTACAGGAAATATAAGAAAAGTAATTTGACCGACTAAAAATGTCCGGCATGCAAAATCTAGTTTCACCGTACTATGGCGATCATTTAGTGTTATATAATCAGCAGTTTGATCGTCGATTCTCTCTTTGTTTTACAAGGTTACCGAACGGTTTAGGGTGTGTTATGTATATCCATAAGACATGACAGTAATTCCACGAAAGGTTAGAAGGGAGCACAGCGAATACTGGGAACTTGTAGATGTGAAGAGGGTTAATTGAAAGGTCGTTCAGAAGTATGTTGGATATCTGGGGAAATCTCTGAATTCCAGGAATGAAATTGAACCGGAAGAGATATTAAAATATATATCACGACTGTTAAAGAAAGGAATAAGTCAGGAGGAAATGGATGAGATTCTGAAGAAAATTGGGATTGAATATGATGCATGGCCAATAACGAAGATCATCATAGAGAATGATCTGAAACTGAAAAAGGTATTCCTGAAGTTGAAATGAAGGCAATATTATTCACATACCCGCATAAACGATGTTCTAACTGCCATGCACGCCTGAAGGTATACCGGAAGATCAGGAGGGATGTTAAGCTTGTAAACTGGGAATTCACTGCCATACACAGAATAAAGATATGCCCTGTTGACAGGACAATATTCAGGTCTGATGAACTTGATAAAATAGTGTCGCCACATTGCATTTATGCAAATGATATTATGGTGGAGACCTCCATTCAGAGATTCATCAATGGAAGAAGCAGTTCAGAGATATCATCCTCACTTGGTGTCTCCGAAGGGCATGTAAGGAAGCTGAGCACTAAGCGATTAAACGTGTTCGGAAAACTCCATGAAAAGCATGTATCTCAACTCAGGGAACATATAAAGTCATACGTAGTGCAGATCAATGGCACAACTGATTCTGAGTTCTCCATGATAGTTGTTGTAAGGGATGCATTATCGGATTTTACATTGTATGCCAGGAAATGCCCGTCAGAATCACAGGAAGCCATTGAAAATATACTCAATGAAATAGATAAGAAATTCGGTAAGCCATCCGGAATCACATGTGACATGCGTTCAGGTATCATTTCAGCAGCAAAGTCAATATTTCCAAACACACCCATAAGGATATGCTTAATGCACTTTCTAAGAGACCTTGGAAATGACCTCATGAAGAATATGCATACTGACCCTGGAATAATGATCAACAGGAAAGGGATAAAATCACCGTTGAAGATAATACTGAGAGATATGCCGGATTACAGGCAGAGTACACTGGTGGAAATAGAATATAATTTCTGCACGTGCATAAAGGATATAGAGATTATGTCAGTAAAGAGAATTCTTGAAAAGGTTGTATATGTACGCGGGAGTTCCGGTTATGGTTTTCCATTTACATTGAAGCATCTTAATTTCTTCAATGCATGCAGCAGTGCTGTAAAGGAGCTTACAGAATTGATGAAAACATTTAGTGAAAAAGATGTTGTTGATACAGCTGCATCGGTGGTAAATTACTTTAAGAAAGTAACAGAGAATAGTGCAATAGTAAGCATGGCTGGAAAGTTGAGTGATATAAATTCCTTCATATTCCAGACAATCAGGAAAGCATTCATCATACCGGAAAATGGAAATCTTTCAGATGATAAATATGATCCACACAGGGATGATCCTCCAGTACATGAGAAATGCACTGTCATATTTGGTGAGTTAAAGGTATACCTCAACACAAATATACAGAAACATCTGCTCACTGTTGCCAAACTTGCAGTAAAATGATATGAGAAGAGGGAAGAGATGCTCTTCTCACAGAATTCGGACGGTACAATACCGAGAACAAACAACGGCATGGAAAGATTCTTCAGAAAAATCAGGAGAAATATAAGGAAGAGGTCAGGGAATAATGCAACTGGTACCATACTTGCGCAGAGTGGTGAGAAGCTTGCACTATTCCAGAATATGTCAAGTCCGGAATACAGGAAGATTGTGTTTGGCAATGCTGATATAGGGTCGGTCTTTTCAAGCTACAGAGAACCATTCAAGGAAAGTAGAATGACGAAGAAAAGAACGCTGGAACTTGTTGATAGGGGAAAGGATATGATCCTTGCCGAAAACAAATGAATACGCAATATTAAGAGAAGAACAAGAAAATAATGTAATTATTTATACATAAATACTGGAGATAACAGTTGATGATCACCATAGTCACCGTAAAAACGTTTATATAAGTAGTTAGTAATAACGGGATACCAATTTAGGTGAAAATAAAATGAAACAAATAATAAAAAAAGAGGATAAAGCGGTTTCCCCGATAATCGCAACAATTCTTTTGATAGCAATAACGGTGGTATTAGCTGCAACATTGTATACTGTGTTAGGAGGGTTCACAAAGGGATTATCGTCAGGAAGTGCGGCGGCAAGTGCAGATTTTACTGGAACAGCACCGAATTATAGTCTTGTTTTTACTTCTGTATCTGGTAATGTATCAATGAGCAGTTTAACATTGCATATTTCAAATGGAACTCATCCTGTTCAAAGTGTAAGTTTGGCTACAACTTATACAGCAGGGAAAGCGATATTCAAAACTGGATCAGCGTCCACTTTTTATAATATTACTGTCACAGGAGCAAATGGTGGGTTTTTATCCTCTATAACTACCATAATAATCAGCGGCTATACAGTTCATAACAATAAAAAGGTAAATAATACGGTAACAAGTATTTCAATAGCTGACAAAGCAACAGGCGGTACTTTGTTGGGAACGACAACTCCAGCACCATCTATAATCGTTGCACAGGCAGTATTTAGAAACGATTAATTACCAAATATTTTTTTATTTTTACAATTCTTTCAATTTTTCCAACAATCCTCTTTGTTCTGTAAATTTATAAATACATTCAGATATAGTGCATATTTCTGTTGTATCTGAATTATTTATTTTTAATATTTTCTCTCTAACCGCAA
>KI542675.1:694956-778058 GCA_000496135.1 Thermoplasmatales archaeon E-plasma
TGACCAGCTTTCCACCATCGCAGCGGTCTCAATGGACATGTGGGATCCGTTCATGTCATCCACCATGGAACATATACCCGATGCAGGAAGGAAGATTGTCTTTGACAGGTTCCATGTCATGAAGCATGTGAATATGGCAGTTGATTCCACCAGGAAGAAAGAGAACCGCATGTTTCTGGAGGAAGGGCTGTCTGATCTAAAAGGGACCAGATACCTGTGGCTCTATTCATCAGAGAATCTGCCGGAGAAACACAGAGAAAGATATGAGGAACTGAAGAAATCCGATCTTCTTACAGGAAAGGCATATTCCATGAAGGAGAATATCCGTGAATTATGGAATGCACCATCCATGGATGATGCGATGAAATAGTGGAATAGCTGGTATTCATAGGTAATGCATTCCACCATAGATGCAATGAAGGATACTGCAAGGATGATGAAGTTACATATAGAAAAGATAATGAACTATTTCATTCACAGGATTACCAGTGCAAGGGCAGAAGGGATCAATTCAAAGATAGCTCTCATAGAAAAGATGGCATACGGATACAGAAATAAGGAGCACCTAGAAGACTGCCATATATTTCAGGTGCGGTAATCTACAGCTTTATCCATGAACCCACATGAAAGTCCGATGACCCTTTATTTTATAATTCTTTCAATTTTTCTAATGTTTTCTTTTGTTCTATAAATTTATAAATACATTCAGACATTTTGCATATTTCTGTTGTGTTGGAATTATTCACTATTAAGTATAATCTCTCTCACCGCAAGTAAACCATGATTTTTTAATGAATTCTTGACTATCCCATGTAAGAGGTACTTTTATTATCAGAGAGTCTGAATTTTCAAATAAAGCGAGTAATTAACCCGGGGTAAATGAAGTTCTATTTAGAGGAAATGATTGGTTAGGAATCCCGTTTCGGAGGGAACCGGATATCTGTTACCTAAATCATAAAAACCCAATTGATTAATCGAAGGATCCCGCATTTCTTGACATTAGTGAATTAGAACTGGGGGACCGCGCCGTCAATATATCTCTGGATATCCAATATCCATTAAAGAATTTTGCCTTCCATGGAAAGATCCATTCCTATCCCGTAAAGTTTTCTATTGAAAAATTCATAAGGGTATAAAATAAAAGAAGAGCTTCTTCATTCATGGAACCTCTATGAATATTGAAGAAGGCCATCTATAATATTAGGTAAATCTTTCTAAGAGTCCAGGAATTTCTTTTCGCATTGTTGTATTCAATTCTCAGGATACAGTCTTCTGTTTATGAACTTCTTTTTTACAAATTCTAATAATTCCGTTGATGCTTCTTTATACTTATCATCAAAGGTTGCGAGATAAGCAATAGACAGCGCAGAAAGAATCATTCCATTTGTTGACGCAATAACTTTTGTGTCTGTTTGTGGTCTAATTCTCTTTGCCCTTTTTTGTAATAATATTTTCAGCGACCTTTGTGCTTTTTCATTCATCCATTCTAAACCATTTTCATTTTTAGGTGTTATAAACGAATTGTACTTTGGGTAAATTATATTCAGGCCAGTATCAGTTTGCTCTCTTTCGTTAAAGAAGTTACCTTTTGAATTGATATCCAATAAATTTTTAAATTCATCGAAGTCCTCGTTAAGAATGGCTTTCAATTCATCCTCAGTCCAAAGATAGAATTTCCCCTCTTCTCCTTCAGAATCTGCTTCCATGGTTGTATAATATCCACCATCTGGAGATTTCATTTCCCGTTGAAGAAATTCCAAAATCTCGCTGATAACCTGCTTATAGAATTCTTTTTTTGTTGTTGCATATGCGTATGAATATGCCGTCATAATCCATGCCTGATCGTACAGCATCTTCTCGAAGTGTGGTACTCTCCATTCTCTGTCCGTAGAATATCTGTGGAATCCATATCCAACATGATCGAAAATACCACCTCTTCTCATTGCTAAAAGCGTATTTTCAGCCATTTGAAGAGCTTCTTCATCGCCAAAATAGTTGTAATACTTTATGAGGAATATTATGTTGTGAGGGGAAGGAAATTTCATTCCTGTACCTATGCCACCATAATCATAATCAAACACCTTTTTCAATTCACTAAATGCATGTTTGAAGAGTTTTTCAGAATCTACCTTAACTCTTTCAGAATTCTCTTCCTTTACATTTGAGGAAATCAACTGATCTGCCCTTTCAAGAAGTGATTCTCTTTCATCCCTCCACAATGTCTTTTATGGTTTCTGAAAGCTCTATTATTCCTACATTTCGCGTGTATGGAATGAATCGGTAAGATAGGTGAATGAGGTAATTGGTTTTCTATCTGGCGTTAAAATCATATTCAGTGGCCAGCCTCCGCTCCCCCTCTCCCTCATAGCTATTGACATGTATAATGAATCAACATCCGGTCTCTCTTCCCTGTCAACCTTTATGCATACAAACGCATCGTTCATGGCTTTTCCAACCTCAGGTTTGCTGAAGCTTTCCTTTTCCATGACGTGACACCAGTGGCATGTTGAATAACCAATGCTCAGAAAAACAGGCTTATCCAATTTTCTGGCCAGTTCAAATGCCTCATCTCCCCATGGATACCAGTCCACCGGGTTTGTTGCATGCTGCTCAAGATATGGGCTCTCCTCATCTTTCAGGTGATTTGTTTTAAACGACATTGTATTTCTCTCCTGATTCATTCTCATAAACATTATTAATTTTCCATCACTGTGGAATAGTTGAAGCAGATTGCAATCCTCATAAGACATGGAGAAAGCGAATCGAATATAAGGGGACTAATATCAGAAGACATAGAGGGATTTCCCCTTACTGATAACGGAAGAAAACAGGCGACCAGAACTGCACAAGAACTGATTAAAGTAAAAGCTCAAATGATATTATCATCACCAGTTCTAAGGGCAAGGGAAACAGCTTCTATTATTTCCCATGCCACAAATATTGAAATCACAATTGATCATAACATCAGGGAAAGTGGTCTCGGCCCATATAACAACAAGCACTTCAAGCTTATTCCCGGTGGAAAACGTGAGGATTTTGGCTTTGAACCCTATGATAAAATAAAGGAAAGAATGATGCAAAGCCTCACGAAGCATACCGGGATCAATATATTCGTGAGTCATGAATTACCCATAAAGGCGGCTGTTTCAAAAATTCTCAATCTTGGTGAAGAGGAAAGCAGAGGCCTAAAATTAGGTAACGCTTCAATCACAGTTATTGATATCAAAAATGAAGTAATCCTGTCACTCGGATCACTGGAGCTAACTCCACAGGTTATCTCTATTATCAATGAAGACTCTGACTTGTAAATCTGGTACTTAGGAGAAATGAAATAACCACTGTCAAAAGACAGACGGCAATTGAGATCTGTATTATTGAAGAATTGCTGTGACTACCTATAATTTCTCCACCGATCAGGGCACCCGTAGCACTTCCCAGAAATTGAAATGAATAGAATATGCCCATTCCCAGACCATAATCTTTGTTTCGTATAATGCGAGACAGAAACGGAATCATCAGAAGCTCATAGAAAGAATAACCGGTGAAAAACGGTATAAGAAGTAAGGAAATTTCCCATGGTGAAAGGTCAAAGAATGCAATCAGGGATAATACAGCTAATCCTGTTCCCATTATGGAAAAGGAAATCTCCTTTGACATTGTAGTTCCTTTATTTCGGAATTTCTCGGTGAATATAACTGCAATACCTCCTCCCACAATTACAGGGAGGAAAAGGATAAATGAATAACCTGATAAACCATAACTCTGAACTGAATATATCTGCAGGAGATAGAAGAAAATAAACGCAGAAACTGATACAAGAAACGAAATCAGGGCAATGACAAAAACCCTGATTCCCATGACAGGTCTTTTCAATTCCACAGAACTGGTTGTTAAATTCACATTATATATTCGTGGAATAAATGCGGTGAATAAGGAAATCAAACCGACAACAGCCGAAATGAGGAAGACACTTCTGATGCCCAGGAGAGCTGATATCTCTGGAGAAAATGATGTTCCCATAAGAAATGCCAACCCAATGGAAGCTCCAACATAGGACATGGATAAACTCTTCTTTTCTGTTTCAACGGTCTCCTGTGCCCATGCAATTGCAGGTGAAGAAATAGCTCCGGAGCCTGCTATAAATCTTGATACAATAAGAATTGTAATTGTATTTCCGTAAAATGAAAGTATATTCCCTATAATATAGGGAATCAAGCCTATTATTATGGCATTTCTCCTTCCTATCTTATCTGATAATTTTCCCATTGGAATCTGGAAAATGGCCATTGAAATTTCATATGATGCAACGGCAATTCCTATGAGATAACCGGATGAGGTAAATTTCTCTGCAAATATGGCTATGACCGGTATAACTAAAAATATGCCCAGCATTCTGGAAAACTCCACAAAGGAAATAACGTTGAGTGTTCTTTTCTGTTCCTTTGTGAGATACCTGAACATGATAACCTAATTATGGAACGAAAAGTTCATTGATTCTGCCAGATATAAGGTTGCATAATTCCAGAAGATATTTTTCGTCATCTTCTGTGAATGCAGCCTTTGTATCCGAGTCAATATCCAGTTCCCCTATGGGTTTCCCATTAAATCTAATCGGAACAACCAGTTCTGATTCCGTCTCCGGGAAGCATGCAAGATATCTGGTATTCGATTTAACTTCCGGTTCATTTACAACATCATCTTCTGTAATTGCCATGCTGCATAATCCATCGCCAAGATTAATCTCCACATGTTCTGTTTCCTTACCGCAGAAAGCCTGAAGTTTCAGTTTACCGTTTCTGAGAACGTAAATTCCAGTCCAGTTATATTTTGAATTCACAGAGGAGAGATTATCGCAAACATATTGCATAAGTTCATTTAGGTCGCCGTTCAATCTTTTTTTCACATCATTAAAAAAAACACTGGCATTATCTTTCATTAAAAAGATTATTTAAAACCAATATAAAATTTGATCGAGAATCAGAGAACAATTTATAGTAATATAACATATTTACACCTATGATTTTCAAGACTTTTGGAAAAACTGGCTTTAAGGTGTCTGCGATCGGAATGGGTACCTATTATGATCCGGCGTGGATTCTCGCTTCGCTTATAGGCATAAAGAAGAACTCAAAGCAGCATATTGAAGCTGTCAAAGCTGGTCTCAATGCAGGAATTAATTTCATAGACACAGCAGAAATATACCATACAGAACCCCTTGTTGCGGAGGCAGTAAAGGGTATGGAAAGGGAAAAGCTATTCATTGCTACGAAGGTATTTGTCAATCATTTGGACAGTCATAAGGTCATCAAGGCGTGCAATAGAAGCCTCAGGAACCTGAATATGAAATATATTGACCTCTACCAGATTCATTTTCCCTCATCCAGAATACCTCTGATTGAGACATTGTCCGCAATGGAGCAGCTTGTTGACCAAGGAAAAATCAGGTACATTGGCATAAGCAATTTCGATCTTTTAAGAACAGAGGAAGCAATGGGGGCCATGAAGAAGTATGAAATTGTTTCAACCCAGATGCCGTATAATATTAACAACAGATCCATTGAGACAGAATTAAAACCATTCTGTGATAAGAATAACATTGCCATAATGGCATATTACCCGCTTGCACATGGAAAGATAGCAGGAAACAGGCAGGGTGTGCCTGATGCAGTAAAGAAGGTTGCAGAAAAGCATAAATCTCCCCTGACCCACATTGCAATACAGTGGCTTCTGTCAAGAGGAGAAAATGTATTTCCAATTCCAAGAGCATCTGATCCAGTGCATGTGAAAGAAAACGCTGAATTTGACAAATTGGCTCTGGATGAAGAGGATCTGAAACAGTTGAATCATATCTGATTCAGAAGAAGAATCTCTAAATTGGAATCTGCATAATATTATATTAAACCAAGAAAGTAGCGTAAGCAAAAATATTTAACTCTTGTAGATTATAAGATGTTATGATTGAGGGTGAAATTATTGGAAGCAATACCTACTGCTTCTCCGATACACTTACAAAAATCTATTACCAGATAAAACTGAAAAGTTCCGGCGGGTCATTAGCTCCATCGAGGTCTGCAATAGCAATTCTCATTGACAGAAGCGGTTCCATGCACGGAGAAAAGCTCAATGATGCAAAGGAGGCTGCAAAACTGGCCGTTAATGCTCTTGGCTCAAACAATTTTATATCACTTTATTCATTTTCAACAAAAACCGATAATCTTGTTCCATTCACCAAGGCAGGAAGTAAGGATAAAATTCTAAACAGTATTGACAGGATCAAGGCTTCTGGAGGTACTTTCATGTACAATGCCCTGGATGAAGTTTTTCATGATGCAAAGGATTTCTCTTCCGATGGTGGTTCAGTAACCCTTATTGTTCTAACTGATGGTCAACCATCAGATGTGGGCGATGTTCAGAGGTATGAACAGCTGGCCGCAGCAGGTTCTGAGTTCGGAATGAAGATCGTGTGCATAGGCATTGGCGACTACGATGAAACCATATTGAAGGCAATGGCAGACGCCAGCAATGGAGATTTTATAAATGCCATTGACAGAAATTCCATTACAGCTGCCTTCACAAAATATGCCAGCGAAGCGGCCACATCTGGAGGAACCTCGGCTGTCCTGAAGCTGATACCCAGAGAATCCGGAGCCATAGAAATATATGATCAGACGTTCAGCATGGATGATGGAATTGCGACCATCAATATGGGAACTGTAGGTTCAGATCCAATTAATGTTACAGGATCTGTCTCCATTAAAGGGGGAGCCGAAGGAAATATAACCGGAATGCAGGCAGTTCTTACATACAGGGATAACGACGGATCTCCAAAGGAAAATAAGCTGAATTTATCACTCACAAGGACAAAAAATTCGGAACTTGTTGTTTCAAATGTTAATAAGGAACTTATAAATGAAGCAAGGCTGAAGATGCAAATGGGTCAGGTGGAATATCTCATCGCCAAGGGGGATTTTGATTCAGCTACCAGAATAAGCAGGCAGGCTATGGATTCCGCAAACGCAACAAAGAAGAGGGAATTCATAGAGGCTACAAAAAGACTGGATAGAGTTCTGGATGATTCAAAGAATGGTAATATAGATAAGAAAGAGGCTTATAATCAGACTACAAGAATTAAGAGGCAGTAAAATGGCATGGTTTTGCACTAAGTGCGGTTCGGAAAATGATGATGGTGAGACAACATGTGTTGTTTGTGGCTCAGGAAAGGTAGGATTGATCGAAACACCGGAGAATGTTGTGGTTAATGATCAACCACCTAAGGCTCAGGAGGAGGCAAAGGCAGAATCTATAGCTCAACCGGCTCAGAAGGCTCCTCCACAGGTTTCAAGTCCACCCCAGTCTCACGGGGTTATGGAGGATTCTCATGAAGAGTCTAGTTTTGTGGAGATTCAGTTTGTGCAAAGCCCTCTTGATGATATAATAGGTAAAAAGGTCAAGCTGAACCTTTCCATATTTCCTTCTGTTTCCGTTGGACGTTCTCCGGAGAATGTTCTTCAGATTCCTGATCCAAGTGTATCAAGGATGCATGGAAAGATTACTCATGAGGGGAAAGAATTCTTTTTCGAGGATTCGGGAAGTGCCAATGGAACCTACATATTTGACGGGGGCAAGTTTAATGAAATAAAGGAGAAGACAAAAATAGAAGAAAAAACCCTCATAAAGCTGGGAGAGGGTACAATAGTAAAGGTTACAGCTGTCAAATCGCTTTAGGATGGAGAAAACAGATGCAGGATTTATATCTGGTTTTACCAGATTATATAAATGATACCATAGATAGATACATCAGCAGTATGGGAGCACCTGTACCTGTGAAGAGGGTGAGCATGCAGAAAGGCATCGTTTCATTTATTGGTGATACCCATGGTGCTCTTGATGTTACCGCATTTGCAATGTTAACAGAGGCAAATTCGGACCTCATCTGCTTTGTGGGAGATCTGGTCGACAGAGGAAAGCATCAACTGTTCAATCTTCTTTACATACTTGAAATGGCTATGATTTCCCATAAAGTCATCGTTGTAAGGGGAAACCACGAAAGTACGCTCACAAACGAGGTATATGGTTTCATAGAGGAACTGAGAGGATTTGACATCATAGAGGAGGTCTATCCACACATTCTCAGACTGTATGGAAAACTACCTTATGCTCTGTACATGGATTCTGGTATAGTTGCAGTTCATGGCGGCATTCCACAATATGGTATTGAAATTGAAAGCTGGAATAATCTTCCAATGGATGATCTTGAACCGATCAATACCACAGCATTTGAAATAATGTGGAATGATCCCAGGGAATTCGTGGACGGATTCATACCTGGAACAAGAGGAGAAGGAACTTTTTTCTTTGGTCCGGATGCTTATTATAAATTCGCTGAAAGAAATAAGGTCAAGCTCTTTGTAAGGGCACACGAGGTTAAGAAACAGGGCTTTGAATATTATTTTAACAGGAAGCTTATTTCAATTTTTTCATCAAGATATCATAAGGGAAAGGCTGCAATACTGAGGGTAAACGTTGAATTTCCGGATAAGCATGAGATTGAGATTGTACCTGAACCACCACCAGGGGAGGAATGGGTCCAATGGCCGGGTCCATGAGCAGGGTCTATGGAGCTTTAGCTGGAATTTTATTTATCATATCAGTTAGTATATTGTCCCTTCCATTCTTTTTTGGTATAGCTATATCTTCACTGATGATTCTTCTTTCATCAGCAATGTTTGAGGGGGGTGTATTATTTTTAATCCTGAGAAAGTCTTCCGACTTTCCCCATTATGGTTACAAGATTACTATGAATGTTATAACATGGTTCATAGTCACCTATTTTATTCTTAATCTTTTGATTGATTTTTCTTCCAGTACAAAATTTCCATCTGAAATTGGGAGTATAATTTCTGATTCTTTTCTTCTGTTGCCATTTACAGGCCTCATCAGTAGCATTGTCCCTTTTGTATATGCAATGAGCGCAGGAACCCCCATAAGAAACAAATACGCATCTAAAGCACTGGTCATGGGTTCATTTACAGCACTTAATTTTATTCCATTCATGGTTTCAGGTTTAATCCTTCTTGATTCATTCAACACATTCTTCCATGAGTTTATTATCATTGGAATACCTCTTGGAATTGCACAGGCTGCGGTGAACAAAGAGCACTTTAAGGGAGATTTAGCAAAATTTGCGGTACTGGAAAATTTATTAATCACGTCCATTGCCCTGAACAGTACAATTTTGTTTGTTAAGAGTGTTTCATTGTTTAGTCTGACCTTTCTTATCCCTCTTGAAGATTTTTTCGCCTCTGTTTTTATTCTAATCGTTCTTCTCTTTATACTTTTAAAATTTGTGAAGAGCCTGAATTCACCATATGCGATTCAGAAAATAGCTGCTGCCATTCCACTGGTAATTTTATCATATCTCATCATGACTTATTTCAACTTCCTTCCGGATGTTTTCATATTAAATTCCTCAAATTATTCAATATTCACCGGTACCTCATTCTTTTATAACTTTGTAAAGGCCCTGATTTTAATGTCAATAGTTATCCTCATAGGTAGAATTATCACACTCAGAGGTGCTAAATCAACCACAATTCTTGGATTTACAACGATTGCAGTATTGCTTGGCTTATTTTTCGCCGGATATGATTCTAACAAGTTTCAGATACCGTTTATTGTGGGTCTTGGTTTGTCTGCTGCGGTTATTGCTTCAGCAGACGCCATTTCCATAGTGATAAAGGATAGAGCCCTTCCCGGGTACGATCTCATGAAAACCTCCACACCAAAACCAAAAACATCCGGACAGAAGAGTTCTGGAACTACAAATGGAGCATCCTCATCATCTCAGACTCCGCAGACCGTGTTGAATATTCCCAGGAGAGTTCCAGAAATGTGGTTGGGGCGAAATGTATCCGGTTACACAATGCAGAGTATAATCAGCAAAGATACCGGTTTTGCCTTTGTTATGAGGGGATCAAGGCCAAATGAACCTGATGTTGCATTGAAGATTCTTAAACCTTATTCATCTGATGGCACAAAAATTGCCTTTGACAATGAATTTATAAGAAAATTTCTCACAGAATTCCAGAATGTGATGGTTCTAAATGGGAGGAAGTATGTTGTAAATATAATTGGTGTTACAGTAAAGACATACCCTGATGATAATACTAAAATGGAAAAATATCAGGAAAATCCTCCTGCAATAGTTATGGAGCTTCTTTTAGGAGGAAAATTGTCTGATCTGCCATTCAAATATACATCCAACGACGAAATGGAATTATTCTTCGAAATCTCCGTGAGGGTAAGTCAGGGGTTGCAGGATGCCCATGACCAGAAGGTTCTTCATGGGGATATTAAACCTGACAACATAATGTTTCTAAGTAAGAATGGAATGAATATAGCAAAGTATTCAAATTCACCCGCAGAGATTGCCAGTGCAATAAGGAAGGATCTGTTCATACCAAAAATAGTTGATTTTGGATCAGCCAAAGTGAGAGGCTTTGGTGAAACCGTTTTCTCCCAATTTTCCGTTCTCTATTCACCGCCGGAAATTCTACTTAATAATTATAACACTGATGAAACATATGATGTCTATGAATTTGGTCTTGTAATGTACTATATGCTGGCAGGATGCCTGAATGATTATAGACTCTCAAAGACATACGCTAAAAGGCAGGTATTCATTGAAAGTAAAGTAAACACAAGCAGATTTTACAACGACAAAAACATGCTTTTCAATGATGTGAGCCTTTTTCCAATTGAGGATTTGCAGGGAATAAATCCCATGGTCAAGAAGCCTCTGAATTATATTATAATGAGGTGCATAGACATTGATCCTTCAAAGCGTTACAAGGATATGAAAGATGTGAAGAATGCCCTTATCCATTGTGCAAACAGGGATTATGGTTATACAAGGGTGAGCAACGCATGATAAAAAATCCATTCACAACGAAGATTCTGGTAATTGTTGTAATTATCGCATTTATTTTTATTGAAATAGCCGCAGGAATTGGAGCAAATAACAATATCATCAAAGTATCAGAAAAAGGAAATGACATGGTTCCTGACTTAACAGGCGGTAAAATCATAGTTTACTTTAACGAGAGTGGTCTTGGTACAGGACTTGGAAGAACCTGGTCGGTGAATATAAACGGCATCAATTATGCATCCACAAACAGGACAATTATTTTTACAGGAACAGGCAATACCCAGTATGATTATTATATCCACAGTATACAGTGTGCCGCAACGACAAATTCAAGCGGGAGTTTCAATTCCAACGCAACATTTCACATTCATTTTTATCTTAAGCCTCAGTCAAATCCACTTAAGGTTCCAGAGCGAATAGTATCATATGTTCCAATAGCCATTGACAATAATCAGGTTAGCAGCACTCCAGATAATTTCACTGAGTATATTGTTGTGAACAGCTCTCTCTATGCAAATTATGAAAACAGGAATCTGACCAATGTGGAATTCTTCAACAGTACTGGAGGAATAATCCCAAGCTGGCTGGAATCAGGAAACAGTCCTCAGAGTGATTCAACGATCTACTGGCTCAGATTAAACAACAGCATCCATGGGCAATCCTCTTACTTTGTATATATGGGATTTTCCAACCGGGGCGTTCAGTTAATGAATGGTATCTGGACGGGAGAATCACCATCTCTTACATCTTCATATGGATCACTTGACGACGGATATCATGTTTTTTCATATTACTATAACTTCTCAGGAACTGTCATCAATACGGGGCAATGGATACTCAATCAGTCCTCAAACATACAGCAATATAATGGAATTGGAGGTAAATTCAATGGTTCTGGTGGATATCTTGCCAGCAGAGTGCATGTCCCCTCAGGCTACATGGTCAATGAATTCGTAGCATCGTGCGGGGATGGTGACGATTTCGGTTTTTTAAATACTACAGAAGAGCCGGTATATATGGGATATAATGTTTCCCAGGGGATTTACATAAGACTCGCTTCCGTTAAGACCTACCCCGATATGATAAATAAAACCATGGATGAACAGAACCCATCAGGAAATAGTTACGGAAGTTTTGTTAACAATGAGAATACTGTGGGAACGTATACTGTGGAAACATTGAATAAAAGTTCCACATTTGATTTTTTGAATTATGGAGTTGGAAATACATCGCAGCCAATAACCGGAATGAATGAAAATTATCCAATGAGTTTCGGAATAAATGGCAGGGGGACCGGCTTTGAAATTCGATGGATCAGTGTTTCCAGAACACCGCCAGATTATGTAATGCCTTACAATTTTGCAGCAAATGAATCTGAAAACATTTCAAGGTCAGCCATGAGTTTTGTGGCTAAAGGCATTTCAGATAACGTTCAATGGGGTATATATATTAACAATCAACTGTTTCAGTCAAGTTCCAGATCCATAATATTGTATCTGACAAACGGGCATTATTCATTCTATGTGAAAGATAATCCATCTTATTCAATTTTTTACAATTTCAACGGGATAAGCGTATCAGGAGCAAATGAAACATATTATATTCAGTTTGTACCTGAAACATATTCGCTTATATTTAATGAGGCAGGTCTCTCTGGAGAGTCATGGTATGTTCAATTACTCAATGGCCAAAATTTTTCAATCGCTTCAAATCATCTCCTTTATATTTCAGCATCTGCTTATGCAGGGAAAAATTACAGTTTTAGTATTGGGACCGACGTTGAAGGAGAAATACCAGTTCTGAACAACACACCACTTATTTCAGGTTCCAATTATGAATTGACAGTTAAATTTCAGAAACCTTATAACATTACATTCGTGGAGAGGGGTCTTGTGGCAAATTCAACGTGGTACCTTAACATAAGCAAGGTAGGTTCATATTCATCAAGTTCTGGAAAAAACATTACAATACCTCTGATTAACGGAACCTATAATTTCACTATTGGAACAACGTATAAAATTCTTCATTCTCCTGGCGGAAAGATTACAGTCAATGGTTTTCCATTTATCAGGTACGTCAACTTTACAGATTTTAACTATACCGTAAACTTTTTTGAAAAAAATCTTTCCAACGGTATGTGGAGTGTAAATGTATCTGCCCTATGGTTTAAGGAATCTGGATTTGGAACAAATATCTCATTTTATCTAACTAATGGAACTTATAATTATAATGCATCTTCCTCTAACAGATCATTTATTGGTCAAACAGGAACATTTACCATCAATGGGAGTAATGAATCCGTTTACATAGAATTCCATGAACTATTCACAGTTAATTTCTTTAAGGTGAATTTGCCCTCTTCATCGGTGTGGACCGTTATTATTAATAAAACAAAGCAAACTGGTGCTGGTGTAAATCTTACTTTCCATGAAATAAACGGCAGTTATGCATTTCATGCATATACTTCGAACCTTAATTTTTCCACAAATTATACTCAATATTTTACCGTTAAAGGAAGAAATTTTAAAATTAACGTAACTTTTGCCCAGGCATATAATGTAACATTTCAGGAGACTGGTCTTGGGAGTGGAAAATGGTATGTTAATCTTTCTACCGAACTCTCTGCTAATGCAAGCAGCGGCCTAAAAATAATTCTGCATCTGATTAACGGAAAGTATAATTTCACTGTCCAGACCTCAAATAAAACATTCCGGGCAGAATATCTTCCGCACTTTACAGTTAATTCCAGAAGCATGAACGTTAACGTAACGTTTAAGATCGTGAAATTTAACGTTACATTCATGGAAGCAGATCTTTCCTCTGGTGTGTGGTTTGTCAATCTCACTGATAATTCTAATTCGGGAGCAATAGCTCCAGGGGGAAATTTCACTTTTGCTCTTACAAACGGAACATATTCTTATTCTGTGGAAACATCATATAAAAAAGAGAAGGCAGAGTATTATCCATCATTTGAAGTTAATGGGAGCAAACTCAACATCACCATAAATTTTTATGCAGTGAACTTTACTTTCTATTATAATATCATTTATGAATTATATCATAACTCTAAAAATCCTAATCAGCTGTTTCCTGGTTCACAGATGCCATGGCATCTTAATATAAGGAGTACCACCGGGTCTTTCAGTCAAATATTTAATTCAGATTCTTCTGAAATTAACATATCGCTTCAGAACGGAACTTATTCTTACACACTTAACTATCCATATAACATATTCAATATTACGAACGCGTCGGGAACATTTATCATAAACGGGAGTAATTTGCATATGTATTCCAATGTAAATGTTACCTATTACAAACTTATAATACATGAAACCGGGCTTTCTAATGTGGAGTGGGGAGCAGCAATCCAATTGTCGGGGAGTTTATCAAACTATTTCCCCGTAAACCTAAACGAGTCTACTTCAAATAACACGATTGTTAGTTACCTGTTCAATGGAACATATTCCATAAACTTTGGCTTGTACAGTTTAAAGAGCCCCGCGTCCTATACATTTTTAAAAAGCGTTTCTTACAGTATGAGCGGAGAATTCAACCATACTTATGAACTTAATATCAGCCTCACGCTTCCCCCGGGGCCGGAATCCATAGCTCCTGCCGGTTTTATTTCGTTGATTGGAAGTGAGAATTTCATTTTACCATTAGCTTTGATTCTGTTGATTACAATTATAATTGTGCCAGTTGTCAGGGGAAGGTACCCGGGAGAGCCGTGACCTATGGTAAAGCAGGATAGAATTTTGCTCGATCGGGAGGTTAAGGATTTCTTACTTGCCATAATGGTTCTTTTCACAGGATACGTAATTTCAATATATGTTGACACAAGATTTCCTCTGAGGTCTTTGCCACTTGTTCTGCTTGTAAGCCTTTTTTCCATAGTTCTGGCTTTCTCAGCACACGAGGGAGCTCACAGGTTTGTATCTGTCAGGCTTGGCGCAATAGCTTTCTTTAAGAAATGGAATCTTGGTCTCCTGCTCATAATAGTATCATCTCTCCTGGGATCACTCTTTGCCACTGCGGGAGCCGTTCAATTTACCGGTATTACAGATAAGTCAAAGATAGGGAAATCCGCACTGGCCGGACCTGCAACAAATTTGATTATTGGATCTGCTGTCTTTGGTATCTATTTCATCAGCGGATTCAGTTCAGTGAGCCTTGCAGGATTTTTCCTCATTAATATCTATAGAATAAATTTGTGGTTAGGGTTGTTCAATATGATTCCCATACCTCCAATAGACGGTTCCAAGGTGTTCATGTGGGATATTAAAATATTTATCATTGTCCTGGTGATTGCAATTGCCCTGAATGTTCTCTCCGGAACCTTTCTCTGATATTCAATGAAAACTATGAGTTTAGACAGATTTTTTGTTATTCCTAACAAGGAATGCTTGTTCATAGGAGATCTAATTTTATGTTCCTATCACTGATAAGTATTTACGATATCTGTAGGCAAAGATAACTATTAGTGATACATTAATATAGTATCGGTAAACACGGATACAAAAACGAATCAAAATCATGAGATAATTTATCAGTTTATACTTTGGAAATGCGCATGGTTCCACCTGATACAAAAATAGAGTTGTAATAACCATGTATGCTTATATGTCTGCAAAACTAATTATTTGTAAAGAATATAATGAAAAGAGGGTAATGCAATGCACAAATTGCGGAGCCAAAATGCCGGATGGATCTGTTTTCTGTCAGGCATGCGGACATAAGATGGTTTCCGATACTAATCAACATTCACAGATTCAGCATGAACAAAAAAATCTATCTCCCACAAGTCTGAAAGGGGCAGATAGCAGTTCACAGCTATTGAACCATTTAAATTACCTTTTCAGAAAAAGTGGCGCCATTTCAAAAAAGATCACGCAGAACGTTGAAACTGGCCTTGAAAATATGACTATTATTATTAGCGGGGGGATTCGCATAATATTTGCCTCCATCAACCTTACATCAATGTCAGATTCAGTTATGGAAAATCTTGTTCTGCAAAAATTCAGGTTTGATTCAACAGCAATATTTCTCATGGAGGGCGAAGCTAAAATAAAGCCCATGGGTTCAGAAGTAATCAATAAACTTTCCAGAAATGCAATTATTATTAAAAATGAAAGGGAAATTGGAGATAAAATTAAAGCCATACCAGATGGGTTATCTGAATACAATCTTCTAACGCGTGTTATGGAAATTTTTGGAATTAACCAGTCAGATGAAAACAGTTTTGTTTTGCAGGCGAAAGGGGGCAATGAAATTTCAGCCATGGCTGATTCCTTAAGAGAAAAGATAAAATTTCTAAAGAAAAAGAACAACAATCCATAGAATGGAAAAAAAGGATTCTTTCTTCACATTTATAAGTTGGACCTATTCTCTGGCTATCTCATTTTCATCATAAGATATCCAGTCACTCCAGCTTCCCACGTAAACTTTAGGATTGAGTCCAATCTTCTCCATTGCAAACAGATTTACGCAGGAAGTTACCCCGGATCCGCAATAAACTATTGAACCCTCAGGTATTTCTTTGAATATATTCTTGATCTTTGTTTCTTCTATATAGTGATTATTGCTTAATAAATCTGAATAGGGTATGTTTATGGCATTTGGAATGTGTCCGGCTTTTCTGTCAATTGGTTCTTCTATTCCCCTGTATCTGATTCTCTCTCTGCAGTCAATAAGTTTTCTTCCTTCCAGGTTTTTAACTTCGTCAACGCTTGCAATAATTTCACTGTTAATTTTTGGAATTATATCTCCATTCCCGGGCGGTGGGACTTCTGTTGAAAGATTGAATCCTGCTCTTACCCATTCCTGTATGCCGCCATCCAGAATAGAAACATTATCATGCCCCATATACTTCAGAAGGAACCATAATCTTGCGGAACCGGCCATTTGGTCATCATAAGCAACTACCATTGATTCTTTATGGACATTACTTTTTCTTAACAAATTTACAAATTCTCTTTCATCGGGTAGAGGATGTCTCCCGCCATGTGCACCTTTCCTTCCCGATAGATGCTCCTCCAGGTCCAGAAAATACGCTCCGGGAATATGTCCGTGATCGTAGAATGATCTCCCTGCTTTTGGATCAGACAGTCTGAATCTGCAGTCAAAAATAACCAGATTTTTATCATTAAGATGATTCCTCAACCACTGAACATCTACTATTCCATTACTCATGAATCTCCATGATATAGTCAATATAAAAATATGGCACTTATTGGAAAAATATTACTATAGGTAATAAAATGTTAATAAACTATTAAATTGAGAAAGGAATCAAATGTCGTGGTATTGCTAAGAGAAACCCTGAACCAGAGGAAATTTGTACGATCATTTGAATTTGTTCCGGGAAAGCATCTTGGCATTGGTGACATGGAAAAGGTTGCAGAAAAGGTTTCCGGGCTTGTGGACGTCGTTACCGTTCCGGAAAATCCTCTGGGTAATCCTGGAATTGATCCCATTCTATCACTGTATGCATTATCAGAGAAGATGGATTTTATAGGAATCCCTCATTTGACCCCAAGGGATAAAAATTCTCTGCATCTGAAATCACAGGGAATGAGTGCCTTGAAACTTGGAATTCGAAATTTCTTTGTTGTTTATGGCGATCCAATTGCACAGGGACAAAATTCAAAGGAGGTCAGGGAACTGGATGTTGTTGGTACCATAAAGACACTGAAGGAATCCAGACTCGAATTCAATGGAACCTCAGGAAGTATTGAAATGAATGTGGGAGCCGCCGCCAATCCACAAAGGGAAAACGAAATCCAGAATATCATCAGGAAACAGGAAGCAGGTGCAGATTTTTTTATCACCCAGGCTATATTTGATGCGGAATCCATGAAGGTTCAGTGGATAAAGGAACGGCAGCATAAAATCGTGGCAGGATTCATTCCTTTGAAAAAGAAACCGCAGATAGATATAATGAAGAGGATGGGTATCAGGTTCTCGGAGACAGTAGAAAAGCGCCTCGATAATTCCGATGATATACAGAATGAATCCTCAAGAATTATTCTGGAAATATTCGATGATATAAAGGAATCAATTAGCGGCATTCACATCATGCCAATGGGACGGACAGATCTTGCCAAGACCATACTGGAGAGTGTTTAGGGAAATGAAATATGATAAAGCTATATTTGGAATTTACCCGAGGAGTGAAAATCTAAGGGTCAGCATTGGAAGGCACGAAAGAGGAAAGCTTGATGGAAGCATCAGGGATATAATTGCAGATGAAAAGAGAAAATTTTATGATTTTGCCAGAAAAAGCAATGTGAGAATTGCTGGTGATCCGCTCTTCAACTGGCACGACATATACCGTCCTCTTTTTTCGTTATTTTCAGGTCTTGAACAAGGCGAACTTCACAGATACAAGGAAACAAATACATTCTACAGAAAACCAAAAATTGTGGGAACAATTGAATTTGTCAACGATCCATTGAAATCTCAAAGAGATGAATTTGCAACTCCTGTATATTTACCTGATGGAAATAAAATAGAAAACTTCTTTCTGCCATCACCAAAATGTCTTCTCGCAGACTCGGAGAATGTTAAATCTGACAGTAAGGTCAATCTCCTGAATGCTTACAGAGATCTCCTGGAATCAGTAAAGCCAAAGACCACTGTATTTTATGAACATTATGACCTTGACGAAGCCCTTTTGAATGATATTGCATCTCTTGGCGATTCGTCAACTTTCATTGTGGTTACTCCAGAATCTAACACTGCTGGAAAGAATATCAATAAGGAAAGTAACTTTAAGGGAATAGTCTCAGGAAATCCTGAAGATCTTGAAAAGAATCTCACAATCTCAAAGGAATCATTTATACCGTTCTGGAATTGCAAAAAGACTTCAATTGAATCAAAAGCTCAGGTGAATAACCTGTTAGACAGAATAAAGAACAAACTTGCTGATTCAAATAAATATACAATATGCAATACCGACTTCTTTGATTTCCTTCCCAGGGATATCGCAGATAAGAAAATTGCATTTGACGGGGTGGCATAGATGGAGAAATTCATAACGCAGGAGATAGGCAGCTTAAGAAAGCCGGAATACCTTTCCACAAGATTCCACAAATTCAGCGAATCGGAAAGATCGGAAAAGGCTGGAAAAGCTGCAAAGGAAATGATTGAAAGGTTTCAGGAAGCAGGTATAGACAACCTGGGCATTGCCGGCGAAATGTTCAGATGGGAGATGTACGAGCATCTTGCAAAGTACATTGACGGAATTAAATTCTATGGGCATGTGAGATCATTTGACAACAGATATTACCTTAAGGGAAGTGTTGCATCTGATTTGAATTTGAGGGAATCTCCACATTCAGAGGAGTTTGAATTCGTTCTTAACAATACAACAAAGGATGTGAAAGTTCCCATTACAGGGCCATATACAATGATGGACTGGTCATTCAACGACCATTACGAAAAAAGGGATGAACTGGCAATGGCCTTTGCAAGGGCAATCAATGCGGAAATCAAAAATCTGAAGAAGATATGGCAAAGATCTGGAAGATCGGGTCCACTGCAAATTCAGATTGATGAGCCTGCGGGTACAACTCATAAAAATGAGGCGCATATTCTCACAGATTCAGTGAACGAATCAATTAAGGGAATCAGCGACTGCGAATTCACAATTCATGTGTGTTATACCAGCGGTTATCCTGAATTCTTCAAGTCTGTGCCCGATCTCAGACTACATGGATTAAATCTTGAATTTGCCAACAGAGATTCAGATGCTCCAGGAGTGAATGAAAATTCCAGGAAAGGGTACATATTCCTGAAAAATTACATCGAGGCACTTGAAACATCTGATCACAAAATGTTCATGGGCCTTGGCGTCGTGGATGTTCACAGGGATTTCATTGAGCCTCCTGAATTAATCAGAGACAGAATACTGTTTGCCAACAGGATAATAGAGGATCCGAAACTGCTCAGAATAAATCCCGACTGTGGTCTGAGAACGAGATCAATAGACACTTCATTCAGGAAGTTGCGAAATATGGTTGAGGGCACAAAGCTTGCCCAGGAAGCCATTTTCAGATAAAATTTTATATTCATATGAGAGTGCGCATTAAAATACCTCTCACTATGATATTATAGTAATTTTCAATAACCTCACATATGCAAAATTTCATTTACATACTGCTCACAGAAATACTGATGACGCCCCTCATTGTGTATTTTCTCTATTACACTTCAGTTTTTTTTGATCATCTTAACACAAAGAAAATAGCGCTCATAATGCTGATTCTTTCAATGATGTCCGGTATGTTGAATTCCATAAACTTCTATATTATCTTTCCAAAAACATTCCTTGATGAAGTTATGGCAATCAATATCTCAATGTTCGAGATGAGCGTGATATTATCATATATTCTTCTGTCTGCATTCAACGGGAATTTGAAGAGAATGACAAAAACCCATTCAAAATGGATATCCATATTGATAGGGTGGAATGAAATATCAATGGCCATTCTTCTATACAGTTTTGCCTATGGGTTTGGAACTGAAGGAGTCTACCTTAACATAATCAACCTTTTCGGGGCAGGAATAACAAACTATCTTTTTACCATTCCAATGATCATAGAAATGGTATTTCTTTTCTCTCTGAAACTTCACAGGGGTCTTTCAGGGCGAATTCTGGTTTCCATAATACTGATGCAGGCTTCAGATCCAGGTCTTTTTGGCGGCCAGTATTCCTTATACCTCACTGGAATATTTGCAGTGGTTATGGTATTTTCACTTTATTATACCCTTACTTTCATTAATTCAGAAAGGGATAAACTTGAGCCTGGATGGGCTAAAAATTTCAGGTACTTCGTATTCTTCATATTTCTTTCGGCCATTGGTCTCATTTCAAGTGCTTTCATACCGGGAGAATTCGGAGTCAGGTGGATTATATTTTCACTGTCCATGGGATATTCCACAATTTATTATTTCCTGATCGCTTTGAGATATTTTGATCCAGAAACCCCGGAAGGAATCAGAAGAAAGACAGTGGAAGCAAATAATGAATCATGATTAACGAAATATTCATCCGGATATTTCCCATAATTAATTTTTTTTCCTGAGACGATCGCGAATAAAGTGCCTGACATCATAGAAAAATATGTTTTCATAAGGGCATGCCTCAACGCAATCACCGATGCCAACACATCTTGAGTTCTTGAATTCCCCTGTTGATATGAAGTTTCCAGGCTGTGTGGATAAACCCACAGGGCATGCAGTGGCGCAATCCTTTGTCTTACAGTTTACGCATTGCATTGGATCATTTACCTTCAATCTGAAGAAACCAAACTTGCTTATCCATCTGTTAAAATTTCCCCAGTGACAGTAACCAGTGTTTATGCAGCCATAATTGCCGAAATAAGGCATTGTGAGAAAAACCGCATACCACATAAAATCGAATAATAAAATGTAGATAAAGAAGAGGGGATCGGTGCCATAAATACTGATTCCAAAAATATGGTATGAATTCAGGATCGAAAATATGGCACCAATGGCAAGGGATGTATATACCGTAAGGGAAACTACACGGTATATTTTATTTCGCTCCCCTTCTCTGCTGATATATCTGGCTGTTGGTGAGGTCCTGTTAAATTTTTTCATTGAATCATAAAATGTTCCCTGGTACATCAATGGCGCGGTGCAGAAAACTGAGCACAATTGTCTTGCACCAAATAAAAGAGACAGTATTCCGCTAATAAAATACGTTAGAAGCATAGGCACAATCAGATATGGAGCTAAACCTCCACCAGCACCTATTCCCATAGACCATCCAATGAATGGATAAATTTGTGCATTGGGAATTATGAAACTGGGAATTAGAATAGAATAAATTGCATATGCAAAAATTGTGAGACTTAACCTGATCTTATTTTCCAGTTCCCTTGTTTTAAGAATCTTAAATACAACCAGTGAACCCATTTCGAATCCCATCATAATTAGAAACCATGATGAGCCTGTAATGCTGCCGATAACTATTACCACATCATAAAGAAAAGAAAGCATTATGCCATAGGCCGATCCTGATATTGCAGTCAGTGACATGGCATTGATAAAAGTACCTGGTCCGAAATACTGAAAATCAAAGGTAGCACCCATTCCAAATTCCGCAATAAATATGGAAATCAGAAAAGTCGTTGACCACCTTCTGTTGGCCAGCCAGTATACCTTTTTTCCACCTTTAAAGTAAGAGGCGTTTATTATGGCATAAAGGTAAATGATCATTTCCACTATGATTGCAATGGAAACTATGGAATTCACATAATCATACTGATACAGGAGGATTCCACCCATCATCAGGCTATATGCGAGAATAATCAATATGATATATCTGGCAAAACCACCGGTTAAAAAATTCTGTCTATATAACGATTCAAACAGATATACAAGAAGGGTTGTCATAATGGCCCCTCCTGCAAAGACGGAAAAGAAAAGCCATTGGGAATAATTTAATGCCGTCGGTGTGAGAAACATTATTACCGATTGAAACGTGATGAATATGAAAGGAGATTTATCAGTTTTCCTGATTGAAAGTAATGCTGTCAGGAACATCTCCAGGGCCATTGGAAAAATAAACCAGAAAGACGAGATGGAATTGAATATTATAGATAAAGTACTGAATGGTGAAACATAACGGAAAAATTGACCGGAAATGTATGAATTGAAATCAAAGCTCATGAGGAATTCATTTAGGAGTGTTACAAAAATTATAATGAGGGTACTGACTTTTACCTGGACAAGAGGCCTCTCGACATGCCTAATGAACAGGATCAATGGATACACCATCTCAAGAGACATTATTCCAAGAGACAGAATGATTACATTCTCAGCAGAGAAATTATGAAATTCAAAGAAATAAATGGCTGGCCCAAGGAGCATTCCATTCATCATTGCCAGCAACAGATAGACAATGACTATTCTTACAGGACTCTCATGGAATCTGGAAAGATAAAGAATATAAGAAGCAGTAATTCCCATTCCAGTTGCCAGTGCAGTTAGAACGGCCAATGAAATGAGGTACATTTTACTCGATCATCATAAAAAGTTATTTAAAACTGGTGAATCGTAAATATTATTCTAACACATTACTTTTCATGAATTTACATATTCTTCCAGAACTTTTTTCTTTCTCTGGCTATATTCCTCGTCAGTTATGATTTTGTGTTCATTAAGCATTTTCAACTCAAATAGTCTCTTACCCAGCGGGCTTAAATTTGTGGGAGAAACTTCCTTATTTGATTCCTGGGCGGCAGAGATATTAGATTTACCTGTTACCATTGGTGATGGTTCATTTTCTTTCTGCGCAGAAGAGATCTTTGGCTTATCATCGTATACCGATGCCTTTGTATCTGTAGCATTCGTTGATTTCTCAGGTTCTAATGGTTCCCTGGAATGGACATCTTTTCTTCCTGATTCATTCGTATCATGGTTGATCGCCGTATTAGGGTCATTAACAGACCGACCAGAACTTACATTTTCATTCTTAGTTTTCAATGGTTCATTTGATTCCTTTTTCTCACTCTTCACTTCAGTTTCTTTAGGTTTTGGAGTAATGGAATCTTTTGATGTTGACTCAGTATTGCCTTTAGGCTGGTTATTCTTTTGATCCGAAGGATTGGACAGTTGTGTAAGCTTCGTTCCACATTTCTGACAGAATTTTGAACCTTCCGGAAGAATTGCTCCGCATTTAGGACATGTTATCATAGGGAAAAAATAAGAGTTGGATATATAAAGATTAACTCTTTAAAATTACCCCGTATCTTTCTCCATATTTTTTTTAAGCTGAAGCTTTGAGAATATTTTAAAAAAATACTGTCTTGAAAAGCATCCGTGGTAATTCCTTTTATTTCTTCATAATTATGCAAATATTGGCGTTATGGTAATTTACCGACTCTATTTTTATACATTCTCAAAAGATTGAATAGCTGTTGTTTTTTTACAATAAATTGGATATACCAGATGGTTTTTAATAATATTTAGTGAACAAAAGAAAGTTTAGAGCAGCAAAAATTTTTATCCTGCTTTAATAATTGCTAAACGTGTTTCGCTATGTATATGTCATGGACAGAAACTCACTGAATTCAGGAAATTATCATAGGGGTCTAAGAATGGAAGAATTGCGTTTAATAAATCATCTTAAAAAAACAAGTATTGGGAAAATTGCCTCCATAAAGTATCAGATGCCATTTTATTTGAATTGTAATAATGAAACAAACGAAGTATATTCACAGGCTTCTAATTTACATTCTTTATGTGGAAATAAAAACGAAATTCAGTTGAAAAAAGGTTCAACGTGGGGGTTATAATCATGAATGCAAAGGTAGTGCTCTCATTTGTGATTGTTGCCATAGTTTTGCTTTCCGGAGTGGTATTTGGTATTCAGTCCAATGCCCAGGACGTTAATATAGCCAGCCAGCAGAATACAAGTTATAATGTTGTTATATCGAGTAACACTGTCCTTCATGGAAACCTGTTTGCTGTTAATTTAACTATTGATCCAGGAGTAACCCTTGTTACTGAGGGGTATAGCATTATACTTAGCGGCAATTTTGAAAACTTTGGAAAAGTATGTGCAGGATTCAACATGAATTCTGCAACTCAATATGGCTATGCAATAGACTATCACCATTCGCTAGGTGGTTCAGGAGGTGGAGCAAGTTACATACCAACGACTAACGTTGTAGTATATAGGGCCGGTTCTACCATGGTTCCTGGAGGTGCCGCCGTAGAAGACCAGAGTGGATGTCCCGGTCAATCTGTAACTGTTTCAACAATTCAAAGTTACGTAACCATGGCAAACATCTCTAAATGGTTTAAAACAGGCATTCAGCAATACATTACCGGTGCAGCTGGAGGAGGTGTTACGGGAGCTTATGGTAGTACGGACGTCGGCGGTTTAGGTTCCTATGGGATTTATATTCAGGCTAATACAGTTAATGAAGGGAATATAGTCGCAGCTGGACAATCAGTATTTGATGGTTGCTATGATGCCAGCCAGGGTGCTGGAGGAGGTGGAACTATCCTGATAGCATATGGTAATGGAGGATGCATACCTGGTGCTATAAGCAACAACGGGGGGATAGCAACTCCCGAATGCTCTTCATATCTGGTAGCTGGTGGTTCAGGAGGAAACGGTAGCGTAATTTCTATGAACTACCAGAATGGGCAAGCCCCGGTAGCGGTTACCATGCAGGGGCCTCAGTGGGCATTCGATGGAGCTTACGCAGATTATGAAGTTCAGGAGACAGTATCAGTAAATGGACAAAGTATATCTCAGACTGCTTCGTATATTAATCAAACAATTACCAGCATTTGCATTCCTCTTCAGGAATTTCAGCTTTGTGATCTATCCTTTAATGAATACTTAAACTGTACACTATATTTTAATAATCCACAAAGTCTAATGGCAATAAACAGTACTGATTTAAACGATTTAAATTCGGGAAGCCTGCCAGGTACAGGGCAGATACAAATTGGAAACCAGATAACTGTAAATTCGCCAACAATAGTCACGGGAGTAGATGTAACTGTAAATTCAGGTAGTTATATAACTGACCAGATAAATTTCCTGTACGGAGATACCGGGAATCAGGCGTCAGTGTGGATATCACAATCCTCTGGAATGGTTATCAAATTCTCCTACACACAATCTTCTTCGTCTGGAACATACAGTTATAAGGACACGGCAACTATGAATCTAGTAAAGACTAATATAGCAATGTCACAACCCGCACCAAAAAATAATGTAATACTCTATGCAGCAATTGGAGGAATAATAGCTGCGATTGTCATGGTGTCTTTTGCCGCTTACAGGGGCGGGTATATGGATTTGGAGAAATTCCGGAGGTCTGTTAAGGTAAAAAGCAGTCAGGGAAACAATTCCAACGAAATCATTCGCAAACTAAGGGACCTTAGGGATTCCGGGTTGATAACTAACGAAGATTTTAACAGAAGGCTTGAGGATATATTGTCTAAAAAATAATTATGAAGGTGTTGTTAAGCTGAGTATATCAGCAAATAAAATATGGACTGGAGGGGACTTGAACCCCTGGCCTCTTCCATGCCAAGGAAGCGATCTACCGCTGATCTACCAGCCCATTATGCCCTAAGTTATTCTTACATTAAATATTTGATCATATTGAAAGCGATGTTCCCAATAAGGATCAGGCAATTTGTTCTGGCACATGATTTGTTTAGTATGATTCTCTTTTGCTTTTTATTCTTGCAAAAACATTATTAAGTTTGTGCTAGTATAAACATGTGAATTTAACCCAATTGGATAGAATAATCTTGAAAAATATCCAATGGCCAAACGACTTTTCTGAGAAAAGATTTTGTCTTTGGGATATCAGTAGAAAATACAACTATTCAATTGTAACCGTTAAGAATAGATGGGAGGCAATGGTTTCATCCGGTTTCATCGTGAGTTTGAAAGTAAAGCCCAATAACGAACTTTTCGGACTGAGGAGAGGTCTCGTTGCTTTGAAGAATAAACATTCAATGATAAAAGAAGAGGAAGAATTTTTAAAGCGGAACAAATATATAACTAACACATACTCCTTGGAAAATGAGGAAATCGGGATAGATTTTTTGTACCCATCAAATTTAGATCCCTTGGAATTTATCAATAAACAACTTGAATATAAGTTTAAATTCAATGAATCTTCTTATGTGGCTATAGATAACAATCTCAGATGCCACATTACAAGAAAAGATTTGCTGATTTTGCGGGAGTTAATTAATCAACCCTTGCTGAACGCTAAGGAGCTTTCATCAATACTGGGAATAAAAAGAACTATTGTGGCAAAATCCCTGGATAAAATGTCAGAGGGAAATGCGTTCTCTGTAGATCCCATATTAAATATTTCATGTGTTGAAAATTTAATTTTCGCAATATATCACGCGTATGTAAAGGAAGGTTCCGAACAAAAAATAACAAGAGATATTTGCTTTTCATTAAAAGACAATTATCTCCTCACAAAATATTTTATTCCTGGCAGAGTTTTAATACTTGCTTCTTTTAATAATAATGAAGAGGTGGAGTCGTTCAAGCAACAGATGTCTTCATTTGATGTAAAAAAACAGAGCCTCAACACGATTTTTAAAACTAATCCGCAGAAATATTTCATATATGAGCAATTATTGAACGAACTTATAGAAAAACATTCCAGAAATGGACTGAATAACGAATCAGATGAGTTTTCAGAAGAGGAAGTTATACAAAATAAGAAGCTCGGTAAAGCTGATGATGTTTAATTAACCGGTTCGATAGAATAAAGAATTAAGCAATTCAATGATCAGTTTTGTTTTTATTGATATTTTGAAAATTTTTGTCTAACTTCAATTTTAATGTAAGGCCTGCATTGTTCAGAATAACTTTTACGCCTTTTCAAGTCCGCCACTAATATATTCCCAGATATTCTCCGCAATGAAGTGTTATTAGTTCAAATATAATTAGATGTCTTCAATATAATCTTCTATGGCATTATCCTATCTCCTCATATTTCGCTCAAATAATTTCTCCAGACTACCGGTCATATTGCCATCAGCCCCCCGATACATTATTGATTTTATTATTCCTTTTCCTGCAATTCATCTCATATCAAAAAGATGAAAAATTCTGTTTATTTGTTTCTTCAAATTTATCTTTATATCATAATGCAGAGTGGGTACAAAATATTAATATAACCACATGGGATGTTTTCCACATGGGTAAATTATCAGCATACATTGTAGGATTATTCTCGGCTTTAGCGCTGTCCTATTATGTATTATCTTCTTATTATTCGCCACTGATAGCGTGGGTAGGTCCCATTTTTGGTGCTCCTTTGATATTTATACTCTCCTTAATGTTTCTGGTTCTCGGGGACGCATTAAATCACCTTATTCTGATTCCAATTCTCATAATTATTGGAGTTTTAATCGGGCTTGCTGCCAGAAAAGGTACTAGAGCCATTAGCGCTGCATTTACAGTTTACCTATCCCTCTACGGTTTCATTTTTTCGAGCCTTTTTACACTATATCTAGAATCTAAAAGTAAATTTACAAGTCTCATAAGCTCTGTTGGAAGCTCATCAATTTCCAGTAGTTTGCCTTCACCTCCACCAGGGACCAATTTTGGCACTATTATGGGGGAGCCACTCTTCTCACGCATTGCTTTGACCATTGAGAAGATTGGAGAAACGTCACTGAGCAGTTCGCTGGGCTCAAGCGGCACAAGTGGTTTATCATCATCCGGGTTTGTAATAGTAGCTGGAGGCGCCCAACAGTCTATCCTTGGTTTTGGTGGAGGAATATTTGGAACCTTAGCTGAAGCTTTCCTCCCTTATATTATTATAAATTTAGTTATACTTATGTTATCCTCAGGATTAACTGGCAGATTTCTATACAGGAGAATTCATAAGGATAAAATAGGAAAGAAAGTAAAGAAGCAGGGAAAATCCAAGGAGGTTATTGTTTTTATACTACTGGCATTATTTGTGTTATCATTTGCAGGTGCCCTTTCTCCATCCTCAACATCAACAGCTCAGCAGAATATTCACTTCGAAAATGGATTATATTCCTTTGCCTCACCAGAACATAGCTTTAATGGAACTGGTATTTTTTCGACCACCAGAATGATTACAGGAATTTCTTCAGATAGCAATCATCAATTTTCAGTAATGGGAAACAATTCAAATCAGGATATTCTATCGGCAGGAGTCATAGGGATGCAGGGTTCTTCATATAACATATTTCTCAACATGGCACTCTACAATGGCAATTCTAATTCAAACTGGATATATTCAAGCGGTCAAACTACATCGATTTTTACGCTTGTTGCTGAAACAGACAATTTACCACAGCTGTTTAGAAGTGTCGAAAATGGCCTTGGTGTAAGTAAAACGATTTCAAATTCATCAATCACAAGTTCAACACTATGGAATTTAATGCCTCGATCAGTCATTGTAATGGCATATAACGGTACCTTAGCTAATACATCTTCTTCCGCTACAACACAGGTGGGAAATATAATGAGTCAGTTAGGGGGAAGTGATGGAGCATGCATTGTTCGATTATCCCTTGGAACATCTTTCATTGGCCTTACCGACTCAAATGTTAGTTTCTATATTTACACCTTTACAACTAACCAGTATAGTTCTGAAAATTCAATGGTTAACGATTTATCTGGCACAATTTCAAATTCAGGATCTAACCAGATCTTCACGTCTGGTATGAATTCAGGATATCTGGTCCCAGGCTATACCTCAGGCAGTGTAGATTCATCAATATTCATAGCAGGTTTTGTTCATTCAGGTATTTTCTCTAATGAGATTTCTAAATATCTTGGTATAAACTCAACACTCAGCAAGGGTAGTTCCATTGTGTTTGATGGAGGATTATTTGCAAAGAGCCGAGTCGTAACATCATCTTCAGATATACACATGATTTCTGGAGAACAAATTTACGGTTACGATGGAACAATTGCCTTTTCCAGTTCAAGCGTAAATTACGGTATGCTTCTTGGAGTGCCTGAAGGCAAGACATCTGCTAACTTTACCGAAATAGGTTCATATACAGGGTCATTAGGTCAGCAGACAAATAAAGTGAATCAAACTATTCAGCCAAGCGGTCCATTTTCCATGGCTTCTATTATGATGCAATCCAATCATCTTTATCCGGCAAATCTCCAGATCACAACTTCCATAACATCTTCGGGAACTAACGATTTCACAGTAAAGACAACCGTTATCAACAGGGATACAAATTCGATTTCATCGGTTGCCATAAACGAGAGTTCCTTTGCTACACAGTATAATGGAATAGCTACAGTAACATCAGGAAAACTCGTTTCAAGCATACCTTTACTTTCACCAGGGCAGAGTTTTAGTAATACATTCACTTTTACAACCAGTAACCCTGGTTTCTATTCAATATCGCAGCCTACCATAACATATTCAATGAACGGAACCTCATTTACGAATTATGGCACGAGCACAGGAGCGTCAGGACCGACACCACTTGTAGTAACCAGTATAAACGGAGTCTGGTTTAATTCAGTTAACGAGAGTCAGAAGTTCCTTGGTGTAACATTCCTTACAAATGAAATCATGCCAGGATTCTATCTGTTCGATTTGATTATCCTTTTAATTATCATTGCAGATATTAGTTTAGAGGTAAAATCTTATAAAGAATGGAAGAGGGAAAAAGCACAATCAGCACAATTGGCTCAATCAACACAATCACAACCACCTTCAAAACCATGAAATAAATCATGGTGGTGCAAAAGTAATACTCATTTGGGCAAGTCTCTCCAGTTTTTCCCTTTTATTTATTTCAGACATATTTACAGACTTCAATATCTCCTTGAAAAATTCAATTGACACCTCATAATCTTCATAATTAACCGGTTTAGGGATACCATCCTTTCCTCCAAGGGCGAATGTATATCTTAAGGGATCAGAATAACTCGGGGGTTTTCCCATAATCACCTCGCTGATATATGAAAGAGCTCTAATTGCGGATTTTCCAACACCTTTTAACATGAACAATTCATCAAAGTTAGAAGGCTGATATTCATAAATTTTCCTTAGATTTTCCCAGTTTACATGAAGATCATAAGAAGTAAACTTCAAATCTTCCTGAAAATAGTCGAGTTTAAACTGCCCGTTTTTTCTCACATTGTTAACTGTCCTCAAAATTAATGGGTCCCTTACTGTTTCAATCATGCCATTCCTATTATCCCGACTTTTCGAAGTAGTAAGATCCAAGACTCTGTCTTTTCTTTCATGAGATAATATTCCTGATCTTCCGTCATCAAGAATCTTATCTGCCAATGAGCTGTGCCATTGATATCTTCTTGCCATTCTGCCATCCTTATCAATTCCCTGTTGTATAATTGTCCAATCCTTGTGCGATCTGTAAAAAATGGAATGAATGTAAAGGTCATAACCGTCCTGTAGTAAATTAGAATCTGCTCTGGCAATCCTTTTGCTGAAGTTGATTAGTTTAAGTCCATCCTGATCACTAACAATTTTATCCTGCACGTTCTTCTCAATTTCCCTAACAGTGCCGGTCATATCCTTACCCTTACCTCCTGCGATGCATATACCGGTGTCAGATACTTTTAAAGCTTCCTTCAGGGCATAAAGAGTTGACGTTGTGGTACCACTGGAATTCCAGTCAAACCCGGTTACAAGACTTAAGGACTGGAACCAGATAGGATCAGATAATCTTTTTATGATTTCTGAAGGGCTGTACCAGGAATTTATAATATCTATTATGGCCCCTGTCAAATCCACCATGTGTTTGAAAAGTTTTTCGGGAGGATGTCCATAATGCAACGGCAGATCTGAAATTCCAGTTCTTTTCATAGATTAGCCTACAAATTGTATATATGGTTTTAATTAATTACTTTTTATGGCTGAGTTTAAGTGCTATATTTGTTCAGAAAAGGCTGCAACAGGGGAAAAGTTTACATTCACAAGTAATGGAGCTGTTCATTATGACTGTTTTATTGCCCATAAGAGAAAGGAATTGGGAAACCAGAATGCAGAGCTACTGTCAGAATTGGCCGTAATTCTGGATGCAGAGCTCACACATCTGCTGGCTCTTTTGAGAGTTGAAGTGCATACAGAAGATGGAAAAAAGCACCTTCAAACTAAATACAAAGAGATAGAGAAAGCCGCTGGTGAAACAACAAAGCTCATAAACGGCCTTAAAAAATAATAAGTTATTATCTCTATTTTTGATCGTTATAAATGTTTTCTAATTTTATCTTTTAAATTAAAATAAACACATCATGGGAATTTATTGTTTAGTCTTCTTCTTAATTTCCATGTAACCGCATCTACCGCAGGTAACCCTGTCCTCATGCTCTGCAAGAAAGACTCCCGGGCCACATCTGGGGCAGTTTCTTCTCTGTCTCATTATTTTATTATTCTCTAATTTGTAAACTTCTCTTTTCTGCATCTACTTCTTAACCTCTTTTTCCTTAAGTTTATTTCTGATCAGCTCATAATCAGGTTCAAAGAGCATAGCGGCTTCTTTGTTCTGGTAAATTTTGGAGTATCCTTCCATGGAATGACTTCCAGTAAGCTGCAGATTTTTATCCACTATTACAAGTGAACTATCAGCCTTATAGTTTCTTGATATTACTTCCCTGATTACATCGCGGGAAGGGCTAACATCGTTATCAAATTCCACGAAATACCTAATTTCCTTTCTTTTCAGGAGAGGATTATCCTTGGCTTCAATCACATTTAATTTCATTTTTGTTTCACATCCATTTTTTTAATTATATTCTCTACTAATTTCTTTGAATCTTCAGAAGGCCTGATATAAGCCATGCCTACATCCGGCACTCCATACACTACCACTGTATTTTCGTCAGCATAAAAAAGTATTGGTATTACAGCCAAATCCTCCTCACCACTTACTTCAATTCTTGTATTGGAAGATCTTTCCATTGCTTTCTTAATCTCGCCAATAAGGGAACCGGTTATTGTGCCAGGAGGATTTTCGACAGTAATTGATCCGGGTACCCTGTTATATGTCTTTTCTCCTCGCTTTGTTCTCAGGTCAACTATCTCAATCCAGGGAATTATACCGGACTTTCGCAATACTTCGGTGGTATAGTCCCCTACTGATATGATTTTCAATTTGGAAAGATGGGATAAAATAAAACCAGGATCAATTATAGATCCATTATTTTCTTCTATTAATTTCTTCGATGATTCAGTAATAATGTAATCTTTATCTAACTTTAATAGCATATATTCCTTGTTGAGATATGGCTGCTCTTTTTGCAATTATTGAAGTTTTAGGATCTGAAATTATTATGAATCCAAACCATTCGCTGGACATTTTAGAGTCGCCATGGTAAGGGCATAGCTTTTCTGAGGTTAGTCTTTTACACTCCTTGCAAGCTTTGTAAACGGGCTTCAATCAGTTTTCCTCCTTGTTCTTTGCAAGTTTAATCCATTCCTTTTTGCCTAAACCAATCTGCTTCATGGTAAAACCTATTTTGCTGTCCTTCACTGAAGAGGAGCTAAGATTAAGAAGAACTATTCTTACTCTGAGAATGTCTCCTGTACGGATTTCCCTTCCTGTTTCTTTTCCTATTAACCTCTGATTGGAAGGGTCAACATCAATTCTATCATCCATAATCTGACTTATGTGTAAAAGACCCTCAAATGGGCCAAATCTGAGAAAAACACCGAGTTTAGGAACTACGGATATAACAAGGGCATCAACAACTTCCTGCATTTTTGGTGTGTATGCAAGAGCCCTGTATTTTATGGATTGATAAACTCCGCCATCTCCGTGAACAATCGAGGCTTCTCCAACTGGTTCAACATCAATCAGAGAAATAACATAACACTTCCCCGTGATGTGATTGTTTTCATCCTTCATATCAAGTATTCTACCGCACAAAGTATCCCTTGCTACGTCCTCCACAGCCTGGTCGAAGGATTCACCTAATAATTGGGGCGGTACTCTGGTAACATGCTCATCCTCTATGATTGTGTACAATTAAATTCCCTCTATTTAACCCTGATTGTTTGCTACTAGTTAAGATTATTCTCAGGGTCATCTATGATATTTTTCTTACCTATAAAAATATCTGGTTATAAAACTCTTCAATTGTTTCATTGATAAATAATCAAAAAGTTATAAAGAGTCTTCTAACATATGGAAAGAATGATTACGATCGAAAAGGAAGAACACAAATCTTTGAGGGAGAATGTCAGGGATTTCGTTAAGAAAAGGGTAGAACCAATATGTATCAGGATGGATGAAGAGGACATGTTTCCTGTTGATCTTTTTAAGGAAATGGGAAAAATGGGTTACCTTGGCGTTACCATACCTGAAGAATTCGGTGGATCAGGAATGGATTATCTTTCCCAGGGAATTATAGAAGAAGAGCTGGGTTATTCATCAGCCTCACTTGCGCTGTCATATGGGGCACACAGTAATCTATGCCTTGACAGCCTGTACAGAAATGGATCCAAACAGCACAGGGAAGAATATGTTCCAAAACTTTCAAGCGGTCAGTGGATTGGATCTCTGGGATTAACAGAGCCATCATCTGGATCAGACGCGCTTGCGATGAAAACCACAGCAGAAAGAAATGGAGACCTATACACAATAAACGGTTCAAAGACGCTTATTACGAATGCCCCATATTCAGATTTCTTTCTTACATATGCCAAAACTGGAGGGAATTATACCGCTTTTGCTATTCTGAGTACTGATGAAGGTTTTTCACGTGGAAAGAAATTTAATAAAATGGGAATGAGAGGTTCGCCAACCGGGGAGATTTATTTTCAAAATTTGCAAATTAGGGATGACCGAATCGTTGGAAAACCTGGAGGTGCAAAGAGTATAATTCTAAGTGGTCTTAACATAGAGAGAATCATACTTTCTTTTATATTTGTAGGTATAGCAAGAAGGGCTCTGGAGGAATCATTAAAATATTCCATAGAGCGCAAGCAATTTGGCCAGCCCCTCTATGAATTTGAAATGATTCAGGATAAACTTGCAACTATGTATACAAAATACGAAACTGCAAGAATAATGGCTTATGAGTCCCTGATAAGAGTACAGGAAGATAAAATGGATGCACTTCACGCTGCCTCTGCTATCCTTTACGCTGCTGAAATCTCTGAACAGGTTTCAAGAGACGCAATTCAGATCCATGGTGGATATGGCTATGTTAAGGATTCAGGGATAGAAAGACTTCTCAGGGATGCCATTTTGGGGCAAATAGGGGCTGGAACCACAGAAATTAGAAAGCATATAATAGCAGGTACGTTGGTTAAACAATTCAAAGATAACCCCAGGATTTTAGAATGAAATGTATAAATTGTGGCAGGAATGAGGCCATAGAACGGGGTCTTTGCGCAGCCTGCATTACTGAAAGCATTAAGATCACTCCCCCTGGAACTTATGAAATCACTGTATGCCCTAAATGTGAATCTGTACTGGTAGGAAAAAGATGGGTAGAGGAAAATGGTCAGAATTTATTTGAAAAAAAACTTCTTGAATCAATAACTACAAACGATAAAAACGGCTCCATAGACCTGGCAAAATCAAACATCAGGATTCATGATTATAAGGGAACAGCAACATTACATATCTCAGTTAAAAGAACAGGATTGGATAATATTGAGCAGGATTTCGAAATACCTTACAAGGTCAGGAAAGTGAGCTGTCCTTCCTGTAATAAGGCAACAGGGTCATATTATGAGGGGAAAATCCAGATCAGGGGATTCAAGGAAGAAGACAACCCTCTTCTGGAAAAGATTACAGAATTTATCCTGAGAAGAATGGATATATATTCAAAAAAGTCAAACGATTCCTTTGTATCTTCCGTTGAAAAGCTAAGGGAGGGATATGACATATATCTTGGCAAGAAAAACGATTGTGACAGGATATGCAAGGATATCTCCAGAGATTATTTTTCAAATCTTAACGTTTCGAAAACACTTGCTGGAATGAAGGAAGGTCATGAAATTTATAGATATACATATTCAATGAGAATACTTGATCTCATTCCTGGAGATATAGTTGAGGTTAATGGTACTGAATTCATGCTGAAAAAAATATCTCCTCAGGTAGTATATCTTATTGATACAGAAAAGAACCGTGATATTGTTATGAGACAGAATGAATTTTTTTCATCCAGATTTAATATAAGAAATTTTTCGGCAGATAAAAGAAGATTCATAAGAATATCAGGCACAGACAGTGAAACAGTATTTATGGATTCATTGGATTTTAAGCAGGTTACGTTGAAGGAGGCAATAAGCGATCCTGAAATAGACCTATTTCTTTATAGAGAGGAATATTATCGCTTATAGGTGTTCACAAATGTGGGTAAATGCTGAATTTGATACTCTACGTGAAGTTATTATGCACAGGCCAGGACCAGAAATAGAATATGCAATGCTTGCGCCAAAGCAATTCCTTTTTGAAAGGCCGTTTCGGTCAAGAGAAGCTCTGAAAGAACATGAAGCACTGGAATCAATTCTCAGGGAAAACGGAGTTAAAGTAAGCATTTTGAAAGATCTGGTCATTGATACGGCCGATTCAGATAAGGCCTTCAGGAAGGCACTGGAACAGAAGGTTGGGGAAACTGTGAGGTATTACGGTTCCATGGAAACAGCATCAGATATGAAAAATGAGCTTGAAAAAAACCTCAGTATACTTGATTCGAGCACATTATTCAACACCCTGATTCTTGAACCATCACTGGATATAAAAAAAATCAATCAAAGTGATCCTGGATATCCCACTATTTATTCCAATCTTCCTCTTGCAAACCTTTATTTCATGAGAGATCAGCAGGCTGTATCCAGTAATGGTATTATTATTGGAAATATGCGAATGTCTCAAAGGGCAAGGGAAACCGAACTGACTGAATTTATTTTTTCAAATAAGTTCGGCAGGAATAATATAAAAAAAATAAGCGGCGCTTCGAAATTTGAGGGCGGTGATTACATTCCAGCAGGGGAATTTGGTCTTATTGGCATTGGGCCAAGAACAAATGTGGCAGGAGCTATGGATTTCATGAACAGCGGTATATCATCTCATGATGAGATTTTAATTCTGGAAAATCCACTTTATGATTTCATGACCGGCAGTGAAAGAGGGTCAATGGTCAATATGCATCTGGACACATACTTCAATATTGCATCGGATTCAGTCGCCATAGGATCAGTGAGGTTGTGTAAAAGAGCCAGGGGGACCGTTTATCAAAAGGTAAATACAGGAAGTTATGAAGAGGGGAGGAAAACGACCCTTTATGACTACATGAGAGAGAAACACTTCGAATTCATTGATTTGAGCGTTTCTGAGCAGATATCATACTCTTCCAACTTTCTCACTATCTCAAATGGTAAAATTCTTTGTATCGATTCAAAACTTGTGATGGAAAAGCTCATTGAAAATAATTTCATTGATAAACAGGTTCTAGATATCATAAATAAGGAGCAAAATTCAAGGGATTATGGAAACATGTTCCCTAATAAGGCGGTAATGGGAAACTTCGGTGTTGACTATATAACTGCTGATCTCAGTGAATTGACAGGCGGGTATGGTGGTGCTCACTGCATGACCTCATCAATTAGAAGAGGCTAACTTATTTGCTTCATACAAATTTCTCCACAATTCCTTCAACGCTCAATTTTCAGACCGATAAAACCGAAAGGTTTAACTTAATTTTTTAATTCCCTCCTTACAACAAATGTATTTCAAATCAGTGTTTAGAGGGATTTAATGGCTGGAGAAAAAGGACAGAGAAGAGTAAAGGATAAATGGAGAGAGAAGAAGTGGTTCTCAATAATGGCACCGAATCAGCTTGGTGGTAAGGAAATTGCCCTGAGCCCAGCCGTCAATGGCGAGGAATTAGTAGGAAGAAAAGTGGAAGTACCAGTATCAGATTTTACGGGAAATTTTAAGAAATCAAATTCGAAATTAATTTTTCAGGTTGTTTCATGCACGGGTCTTAAGTGTTCTTCAAGTTTTGCAGGTCATATTGTCAGTGATGATTACATAAGAAGAATGGTCAGAAGAAGAAAGGAGAGGCTTGATGTAATTACTGAAATTAAAACCACGGACGGCTTTACCATGGCCCTCAAAACGGTTGCAGTTACAGACAGCAAACTTACTGCTACAAAGAGAGCTGAACTCAGAGAGGCAATTCTGACATTTCTAAATGAAAAAACATCAAATATGAGTTTCTATGAATTTGCAAGATATGTAATCGGCGACGAAATATATTCAAATATTGTTGATGCGGTAAGAGACATATACCCACTGAAAAAAATAGAAATAAGACGCTCGGAGCTTATCAGCTCAGGCAAAGAAGCTTATGAGTTCATTGAGCCTACGGACGAACAGAAACCACCTGAAGTAGAACCAGCACAATAAAATCTGAGCCGGGGTGGCTTAGTTGGTAGAGCGCCGGACTCATAGGAATATAATTCTGAGAAATCCGGAGGTCTCGGGTTCAATCCCCGATCCCGGCATATAACCGTTTTGTTTGTGAAGTTGAATTCTTTGTCATTACCAGAATAATGATTAAAGCAAACGCCCCTATTTTTAATGAAATTAAATAAGTATCCAAGAAAAGAAGGCATTTGAGGATAGCCCATGCCCAGCCAGGCAATCCAGCCAATACTAAAAGCGATAAAAGCAGAAATAGTTACCCTGTCTTTTTTCCACTTTGGAAAGGAGATTGAACCCATAAGCTACCAGCTTAAAAGAATAAGTTCAGAATTTAGGTTATCACTAAACTTACCTGTTAAAAGGAACGAATTTTGCCAAAGAACCTCAAAAAAGGTTACCCATAGGAATGGTACACCTATTGAAAGAGGGATGGAAAGAATTCCATCATATCTGAACCAGTAGAGTGATATTAAAAATGAGAATACAGATAGGAAGTATGTAAGTGGAAATAATGTATTCTGGTGGAACGGTGATAAACTAGCACTAACTGCAAAAAGAAGTATTCCCGTTTCAACGTTTATTATAATGAAGAATGTAGATGTAAGGAATAGGAAACTGAAATATATATTCTTCTATTCCTCTTTTCGCTTAAATTCATCAACACGAGCACCAGCAATATTATTTAACCTAGAATGGAAATTACACACGTGAATACTATGCCTAATACATTGATCCGCTCCAGCAGAATTTGGAACACTTCTCCTCTCTAATCATCTAGTGTCACCTCAACTTCTTTCTTCTCGAATCTTTCCCTGAATGCTTTATCGTTCAGGAACTTCCTCCTGAACTCCCTTGGAGGAAGATAATCAATGGATGAATGCGGCCTGCATTCATTGTAATCATAGAATGCCTTTTCTATCTCTATGGAAGCATCATTAAAGTTCCTGAACTCGTTTGGCCATATGTAATCTGTCTTGATTGAGTTATGGAACGATTCAATATTTCCATTATCTTCAGGAGTGTGTTTCTGTATATATTCCAGCTTGATACCCAGTAATTTCATGGCACTCCTGAACTCCTTTGAGATATACTGGGGACCGTTGTCTGTCCTCAATACCAGACCGTCCGGAACTGTTCCGTTGAATGCTATCAGAACAGCATTCTCCACAGATCGTATGGCATCCCTTGCCATGCAGGATCGGGAATAATGGTATCCCTGCCATTCCTTGGTAAAACAATCCTTTATGCACATCAGATAGGTCATTCCCGACTCAGTTGGAATATAAGTGATGTCAGTTTGCCAGAGCTGATCCGGTCCATGCGGATGGAAGAGATTCCTGGTCTTTGTTCTACCCCTGTGTTTCGATACAGGAAGATTCAGATTGTTATCCTTCAGAACCTTCCTGACGGTCTTCTGATTCACCGCTGTACCCTGATTCCTCAGTACTGCCCACACTCTCCTGTATCCGTATGTCGGTCTTTCTGATGCAATGTCCCTGATCCTTGTCCTTATGGAAGGATCAAGCCTTTCAACATGCCTCTCCCTGGGTCTGTAATAATATCCTGACAGTGATATTCCGGATATTCTTGATATCTCCCTGAGAGGTATCTGATCCTTGAGATCATTGATCACCATTATCTTGACCTCCCTTGAAGCCTTTTTTTAAAAGCGTCTATGACCAGTGACTGATCTCCTATGATCGTCTTCAGATCCTGTATCTCCTCATCCCTTGAATCAGAATTCCTTCTCTGAGCCAGTGCTGACTTACCGCCCTGGATGAACTGTTCCCTCCATTTGATCATCTGTACAGGATATATGCCGTGCCTCCAGCATATTTCAGCCTGTGTCACATTGTCTGTGAAAGATTCCATGACTATCTGGAACTTCTCCTATGCTGAATATTTGGATTTCATGAAGAGATCTCCATGATCCGGAAAACCGCTTTTCGCATGCTCTTTATGTATCCGTTCATCTCTATAATATTATTATCATAGTGTTCCAGTTCTGTGATGGTGCAGGTCACCTTTAAATTAACTTGGAGAGGGAGGAATATTTATAAATTCACCCCCTGTCAGAGTATCTACGGCGATGAATGTAGTTACGTTCGCATCGCCCATAGTCCCTTTTATTTCTTGTATATTGATATTAGTCCTCAAGGAAAGATAAAAATTACCGGTTACACTAACATTCCAAATTCCTCCTACTGATTCAATTCGGTTTAGCGCGCTTAATAAGATCAAGGTAAATTTTTGTCCATAAGTGTTCTGAATTGTGAAATTTATGTAATTTAAAGATATATTGCCATCTATAGAATTTAATGATAAGCTATAATCCGCTGGACTGCTAGAAATTGTTATTGCTGAAAGTGAAATTACTGGGGTGAGGGGCTCAAAGCTGAGAGCGATGTTAATTTGGCTTGGATATGAATTATTACCCCCTGTCGCTGATGGGTTGTTGCCTCCTACCTCAACGACACCACTATACCCATTTCCGTTTGTTTCCCCCGATTGAGTCATCTTGTATCCAAACTCTGGTATTATACTATAATTATAAGTTCCATATTCTAATGATAAAAAAATTAATTCTGAGGAATTTGTTGATTTTGTTTCAGTATAATCAGTGCCATATACTTTTACCGTCCAATTATTTTTATTAACTATTCCTGTTTCTGTGAAAATAATTTCCCCAGTATTTACTTTATGCTCTTTCTGAATATATGAACTATAATAATAATAATCAAAAGAACCAAAAGCAATTAGAATAAATATAATTCCTATCACTATCATTTTTTGATTGCTTTTCATGTCGGTTCGTTATATAGTATATATGGATGTTATTAAACATTACTTTAGTATCAAGGAGCCAAATCATTAATACAATGCAATCTCGTATAAACTTATTGCCAGTTAAGGAATAAACATGGCAGAAATTAAAATGAAACTTCCAAACAAAAAGCAGGTTTTGACCATACTGATTATCATTATGCTCCTCGGATATGGTATTCTGTTTCTGGCATCTATTTTATAGGTTGGTAATTCCTCACTCAACAAAAATATCTGCGCGTGTGAAGATAGTATTGCTTATGGCATCCAAGAACTTTTTAAAAATCAATCATAATGTGAGTTTTGCTGATATTGTGGTAAGTACATAATTTCATTTTTTAAGTGTAAGTATTTTGAATTACCACAAATTGATACAAAAATATAATATGTAACTTAACATGATATCATTACTGAATTAAATCTGCTAAAATAGTGGATCCATATCTGATAACATAAATGGAATCTATGGATCAAATGCACGAGGGGAAGAAATGAATAAAATAATAGAAAAGAGAACTGGTGAGACGGAGGAGTTTCAGCCCAGAAAGATAACCGAGGCAATTTTTAAGGCCATGCTGTCCGTGGGAAAGGGAAATCTTGATGACGCAGAGATACTGACAAACCAGGTTTTGAATATTCTTAATAAAATTCCACGGAAGACCACAGTAGAGGATGTTCAGGATATTGTCATAAATGTCCTGATGAACGAAAATCTTCAGGGTAGAACTTTTGCTGACGTTGCGGAATCATATATTCTGTACAGAGACAACAGGAGAAGGATAAGAGAGGAGAAGAAGAGGATTGAAAACAGCCTTAAAAATAGTGTAAGACATGAGGCTTCTAAAGATTCATCCGGATCCATGGAGACTTTGCAGTTAAACCTGAAAATAATGCCTACAACTGTAACTAATCGTCTTGGACAGAAAGTTCCAATTGATGTGAGTAAGATAAGAGATGTTGTTTCTGAAGCATGCAGGGGTCTTGCAGGGGTTGATCCCCTTGTACTGGAAATGGATTCACAGATACATTTCTTTGACGGGATATCAACGCGTAAAATACAGGAAACTCTCATCAGGGTTGCTAACGAGAAAACATCTGTAAATCAGCCGAACTGGACAATGGCAGCTGCCCGCCTTCTTCTCCACGATCTTTACGGGGAGGCTTCAAGAAACAGAAACGAAGCCTTTAAGAAATACGGTAATTTCTATAACCTTGTCGTTAAACTGACCCAAATAGGAAGATACGATCCACGCGTGATGAAAGAATATTCCAGAGAGCAGCTTGAGGAACTTGGTCAGTACATTAAGCCTGAAAGAGACGAACTCTTTACCTTTGCAGGTGCAAAGCACATCAGTGATCGATACTGTATAAGAGGCCTTGAAAACGAGGTAATGGAACTACCTCAGGAGGCTTTCATGGGAATAGCTGCATTTCTTGCCATTGCTGAGAAGCCCTCTGAGCGTATGAGATGGGCAAGGCAGTTTTATGACGTTCTTTCCAATCTTTACATCACCATGGCTACTCCAACACTTGCCAACGCCAGAAGGATAAACGGGCAACTCAGTTCCTGTTTCATTGATACGCCGGAAGATTCTCTTCAGGGTATTTTCGATGGCCTGAGAACATTCTCCAAGGTGTCTCAGAATGGAGGGGGAATGGGTGTTTATATTGGAAAACTGAGAAGTCTTGGCAGTTCAATTAGAGGATATAAGGGTGCAGGGAGCGGTGTGATCCCATGGGTCAGGTTATATAATGATACAGCTGTCTCAGTGAATCAGCTTGGACAAAGGGCCGGTGCAGCAAGTATATGGCTTGATATTTGGCATAAGGATATCCTGGATTTCCTGGATCTGAAAACCAATAGCGGAGATGACAGACGGAAAGCCCATGATATATTTCCAAGCATATGTGTTCCTGACAAATTCTACAAAGAACTTGAGGTGGATGGTGACTGGTACCTCTTTGATCCCAACGAAATCCGTGAAAAGAAAGGTTACAGCCTTGAAGATTTCTATGGAGAAGAATGGGAGAAGAGATATGATGAGCTAAGTGCAGATGAGGACATATCAAGGAAAACAATTCCTGCTCTTGAGATAATGGCGTCCATACTAAAGAGCCTGTATGAAACTGGTGGACCTTTCATCTTCAATCGTGATACGGTCAACAGAATGAACCCAAACAAACATGCGGGAATGATATATTCCTCAAATCTTTGCACGGAAATATGCCAGAATATGTCATCAACCAGACTTATGGAAACAAGAATTGAAAATGATAAGGTTGTTGAGATTTATTCTCCGGGTGACCTTGTTGTATGTAATCTCTCATCGATTAACATGGGACGAACGAACACTGTTGAGAAGGTGAATGAGATTGTGCCCGTTCAGATAAGGATGCTTGACAATGTAATTTCCATGAATAATCTGCCGCTGGACCAGGCTACAAGGACAAATATGCGATATAGAGCCATCGGTGTGGGAATATCAGGTTATCATCAGTTCCTTGCTGTTAGGGGTATCGAATGGGAGTCTGAGGAACATCTTAAGATCATGGATGAATTTTTTGAGGAAATAAACTATGTGGCAATCAAAACTTCAATGGAACTGGCCATTGAAAGAGGAGAATACCCACTTTTCAAAGGCAGTGACTGGGATAACGGTGACTACTTTAAACTAAGGAATTATAACTCAGAACGATGGAATAAACTTGCTGAGCAGGTACACAAGCATGGTTTAAGGAATGGATATATAATGGCCATTGCCCCCACTGGTTCAACATCTGTTATTGCCGGTTCAACAGCGGGCATAGACCCCATATTCAAACCTGTGTTTGTTGAAGAAAAGAAAGGATTCATAATTAAACAGGTGGCTCCTGATCTGAATCCACACACGCTTCCTTTCTATAAAGGCGCACACAGGATAGATCAGATGTGGAGCATCAGGGCAGCAGCCATAAGGCAGAGGCATCTGGATCAATCTCAGTCAATGAACATCTACGCCACAGAAGGAATGGATGAACAGGCTTTCCTGAACCTTTATTACGAGGCATGGAGACTGGGAATTAAAACTGTTTACTACTTTAGAAACTTTACGATGGACGAGGATGAACCAAATGATCCATCATGTGAGGCATGTCAGGCATAGGTGATAAAATGGAACATAAAAAATTATTTAACCCGGAAGGAACAAGAGAAAGATCAGAGCAGAGACTTGTTGGAGGACCATCAACCAATTTGCTGGAATTTGACAATTGTAAATATACATGGGCCGAACCATTGTACAAGAAAATGAGGAGTTTTTTCTGGATACCGGACGAGATACCTCTTGTTGATGATAAAAAACAGTACTCCACACTTACACCGGAAGAACAGGAGGCTTACAAGAAAACCCTTTCATTTCTAATATTCCTTGATAGCATCCAGATTGACAATCTGGGTGCTGTTGCTTCTTATATTACTGCCCCGGAGGTCACTGCATGTCTCAAGGCACAGGCGTTCTTCGAAACGATCCATGCACAGAGTTATGATTATCTTCTCACATCTGTTGTGGATCATATTACAAGAGAAGCCGTCTATGATTTGTGGAGAGAGGATGAGCACCTGGCACGAAGGAACAGGTTTATAACAGATCTCTATGAGAAATTTATATCAGATCCAACACCCCATAATTTCATCATGTCGTGTATGGCCGATTTTCTTCTTGAAGGAATATATTTCTACAGCGGTTTTGCATTCTTCTACACACTTGGCCGTCAGGACAAAATGGGGGGAACAGTAAGCATGATCAGACTTATACAGAGAGACGAAAACACACATCTGGCACTTTTCACCCATATTATGAGAACTCTCAGGGAAGAAAATCCTTCATGGTTTGATGAGAGCATATTAAATGAACTCTCTGCCATGGTTCGAACGGCTGTTGAACACGAAATAAGCTGGGGAAAATATGTTACCAGAAATCAAATACTTGGGCTAAGTGATCAGGCAATAGAAGCTTACATAAAATATCTCGGAAATGTTAGAAGTCAGGCCATTGATCTCCCGGAACTCTACCCGGAATTCAGAACGAATCCCCTATCATGGATAGATTCGTATTCCTCAATGAACTCAACAAAAACTGACTTTTTCGAAAGAAGGGTTACCAACTATACAAAAACTGGAACCGGAATAAATCTGGGAAGATTAAAACCTCCACAGAAATAATATCTATTTTATTTGTGGAGGTTCAAGATAAACCTCTATTAAATTAACACCACTTTTATTTCTTGCCTCTGTAAATACTTCAAGAAACTGTCCTTTACCATTAACAAGATAATGGTTTGCCTTAAAGCTGGAGGCAAGCATCCTGAAATCAGGATTTGTGAAGGAAATAAACTCTGGTTTAAAGCCCATATCCACCTGTTTCTTTTCTATTAAACTGTATCTTCTGTCATTGAATATTATATATACAAAATCGATACCAAGACGATAAGCTGTTTCCATCTCCTGTACATTCATCAGAAATCCTCCGTCACCTCCAATTCCAATTACCTCATGATCAGGAAGAGTTAGTTTTGTTGCGATGCATGCTGGCAACGAAGCCCCCATAGACGCAAATCCATTATAGATTATGGTCTTCCCTGCTATTTTCGGATGAAACCATCTTGATACCCAAACTTTATGCAGACCTACATCTGATATGACCATTGTGTTATTATTGACCTGTTCGGTCAGTACTTTCATAACTTCTTTTGGCAGTGATTCAAATTCATTCCTGGATGAAAGCATCTCTTCAAGTCTTCTTTTTCTGATGTCATCATGCAGGGTTGTATCACTTCTTTTCTTCACAAGTTTTGTGAGGGCATCAACACTTCTACCTATTTCTCCCGTTAGATCAAATTCACACTGAAAATGGCTGTCCGTTTCAGAGGGATATGTGTTTATATTTACTATATGCCTTGATCTATCTTCATTCCATATGACTGGATCGTATTCTACAAGATCAAATCCCACAGATATGATAAAATCTGAAGAGTGAAGTGGTCTCATTCCCTTAGGATACGGTTTTCCTCCTACAGCAAACAAATTTCTGGGATGATTGTATGGAAGAATTCCTTTTGCCATAAATGTAGTTACCAGGGGAATTCCGGTTTTATTTACAAATTGCGCAAGACTGTCCCATGCTCTTCTTCTGATAACGCCGTTACCTGCAAGTATAACGGGGTTTGATGACTCATTGATAGCTTTTGCGGCCTTTTCTATGAGATCAAAAGGCACTGATGAAAGTTCAGTAGTAGTAGGTTCCAGCAATGGCACAAAATCTGTCTCAATGGCAGCAACATCTTCACTTAGCTGAATATGGGTTGCGCCTGGCTGTTCCTGTATACTCAAATTAAATGCCTTTCTCACAATTTCAGGAATGGTGTCAGCTACTATGACAGGAAGATTATACTTTGTAATTCCGGAAAACAGGGCTATTGTGTTCACATTCTGATGTGACTCCTTATGGAGTCTCTCTCTTGATGCCTGTCCAGTAATGGCTACAAGGGGAACTTTATCAAGATGAGCGTTTGCAACACCAGTCAGGAGATTTGTTGCCCCCGGCCCAAGTGTTGACAGGCATACTCCAGGCTTTCCAGTTATTCTCCCATAGGCATCAGCCATGAATGCTGCGCCCTGTTCATGTCTGGTTAGAATAAATCTGATATTTGATCTTGAAATTGAATCCAGAAGATCTATATTCTCCTCTCCAGGCAGGCCAAATATGAACTTAACCTTCTCATTCTCCAGTGCCTTAACAAATAGATCGCTTGCCTTCATGATTGTCAGATTGTATTGATACTATTATGGTTATTTATTTTTGGTTCTGGATCCAGACAGTCTTTTTGTTGGTAAATTCCAGCATTCCATATCGGGACAATTCTCTGCCAACACCGCTCTTTTTCACTCCACCGAAAGGGAGCCTTGGATCAGAGGCTACTATTTTGTTAACAAATACCATTCCAGATTCTATACCTTCAATATAGGATTCAGCCTCTTCTGGATCGCCCCATATGGACGCCCCTAAACCAAATTCTATCTCGTTGGATATGTTCAGGGCTTCTTCACGGGTTCTGAATTTTCTCAGCAATGCAATTGGTCCAAACACTTCCTCGTTGTAGGCTGTATTTAAATCTGCAATTGTTGGAGGGATCAAATTTCCATGACCCTTTCCATAGGAAGTTATCTTTCCCATAGATTTCAGCTGGTTAAGCTGTTCCCTTAAAATTTCGCTCTGTGAATCTGAGGAAACAGGCCCGAGATAGGTTTCTGGATCCATCTGATTTCCCGTCTTGATTTTCATGAAAGCCTCTTCAAGCTCCTTTCTGAAATCATTATAAATACTATCATGAACAAGGAATCTTTTAGATGCAATACAGCTCTGACCGTTATTTTGGAGCCTGCCCATAGCTGCATTATGCGCTGCCACTTTTAGATCCGCAGATTTCAATACTATAAACGGGTCTGAACCACCAAGCTCAAGAACTACCTTTTTGATATTTTTTCCTGATTCAATGTATATCTCTCTCCCGACATTTGTAGATCCTGTAAAGGAAACACCATCGGAATATTTAATCAGGTCGAGAGCAGATGATCCCTTCACAATGACAGTCTTGAATTGAGGCGTATCAAATATTTCTTCTATTTTTTTGCTCGATCCCGATACAATGCTTGCGTGTTTCAGCACAATACTATTTCCAGCAAGCATTGCAGGTATTGCCGCCCTTGAAACCTGCCAGAGCGGATAATTCCATGGCATAATCAGAAATATAACGCCAAGGGGTTCGAAGCTAATATAGCTCTTGTTTGCCTCAGTTGGTATTATTTCATCAGAAAGAAAGTCATGGGCATTGGATACAAAATATTCTATCATCTTAATTGTTTTATCAATCTCTGCAACACTCTGTTTTATAGATTTTCCCATTTCCTTTGACATAAGGTCTGCCAGTTCCAGCTTTCCCTTTGATAAATTCGGTATTAGAACATCTTTCATGTATGAAATTCTGCTTTCCAAATTTTTTGACCATAACTTCTGCTCTTTCCGGGAGTTCTTAAAAATATCCCTGGCCTCATTTTCCCCTGTAATTTTTATTTTGCTTACAATTTTTCCATCATAGGGGTTTATCGTCTCCAATTCCATAGTTTATCATATTAATAAACAATAAATTGTTTTGCATATGAAAAAAAATGTCATTTTTAAAAATCCCTATTTCTTTTTCCTGTAGTATAACCAGGTGACGGAAATCGCGGCTACAATAATGGCTGGTGTAATATACCCTATGAGCCTTCCATCTGGAACTCTCCCCAAAGGTTGGGATATGGGTGTGAAAGAGATATTTATAAGGAGGTTTGTGCCATTTATCAAAAACGATCCCGTTGCATTTGATGATATTGAATACCCTGAAACATTCTGAATCGAAAACATGTAACTTCCATTTGGTAGATAAAATTCTATGGTTGCATTGAAAACCGCAGTTTTAGAAGAAATATTATGTACTGAGACACCCCAGGTTATCCCCTGACTGAGTCCGCTGGAATTGAATGTAACTTTGTAGGAACTCATTGCAAAGAAAATTGTTGTGTTTGTGAAAGTGCTGCTGGCATCAACTGTTCCAACCCCGTTTGCTATGGGAATAGAAGCATAGTTGGATCCAACGGTGTAGTTATAGTCTCCATAGGGGAGGTATAAAACAATGGACTTCGCCGATGTGCTGTAATTTTTGCCGTTGATAAGTATATACCATATGAAGTTAGAAGGGGTATGATGAAGGGAGAAATTTTCAAATATGGTGATTTTGCTGATTTCTAAATTTGCATTTTGCCCCTTTCCTATGGAAATATTTGAAGAATAAACCCTTCCTGAAGAATTATAAAGTTCATATGACATCTCACTGGAAACATATGGAAGGGTAAGGTTCAATTTTCCGTACGAAAAATTGTAAGTGTTTCCGTTAAGAACCAGGCTTCCGTCCTGAAATGGTACATACACATGAAGGAAGGACAAATTGGCCGCATTATATACCTGACCAAGCTTACCTGTACCATTTTGAATATGAACTGACAGTGGTAACGACGCCTCCTGAGGAAGCTCTGTTCCTACGACATTACAAATCCCTTCCGCTGTATCACTCCCAAAATTGTATGCATTGGAAATATACTGGTAATTCATCCCGTTCCAGTATTGCAGCTGTAGACTCACGTTAGAATAAACATCAGTTGTTTTCGTACCCCCGCCAGGTCCTCCCATTATGAGTTCTGCATCATAAAAACTATACCTGTCCGGCTCATACTGTTTGCCATCAACTAGGAAAAATGGTCCGGAAGTGATGTTTTTCGCAAAAAGAAAGATGGGTTTATCATAGGTTATCATACCATTCCCATCATTAAACATGAACTCAATTTCCGGGAGACCACTGGAAGAAGTGGTTGTGTTAATCTGAAGAGTCAGTTTTGCCGGATATGTTAGAGAAAACATGTGTTCATATACATAATAATAGAATTTTGTGGAAGAAGAATTTCCTATTGTACCTGAACCTGAAATTGTTGAATTATGCATATTAGCTGATGTTGATGACATATTCCATATATTGTCCACCATATAGAAAGAATTATCAGATGTGTTAAAATCTGCCACATCCTGAACCCAATAGGCATACACATTGCCTCCATCTTTAAAGAAAAGGTTTACATTCAACTGAAATCCCATCTGGCTGCTGCTCTTGCCCAGACTTTGATTATATGTACTTAGATTGGTAAGAGAAATTGTGCCCATAAAGGATGTTGTATTATAACTGTAAGGAACACCATTTGGACCAATACCAAAATCGGCGATTCCCATGGGAGCGGGTTCATTATTGTAAATTTCATTGGGGTTAACTGCCGTTTGTGCCCTGGTATTTACCGTCACATTACTTCCCCTGGTAGGCTTCAGATTACTCATTGAAGATTTTGAACCTGATACTCCCGAAAGGGAAATATTATGCAAACCATTATGATCATAACTCAAATTTGATACGCTGGTTATAAGCAGTACCCCCACTATTAATAAAACAGGAACGATAATTACTGATAAATTCCTCCTTTTACCAGCATAATCTGAGATCGTTTTTTTTCTCATGAGCACATCTTATTGATTTCAAACTAAAATACTTTTTATAAAGTTTCTCTAAAGTTTTTATGAAATTTAAATGATGTCTAAACCTGTTTTTTCCTGTAATACCAGTAGACAAACGAGGAAAGGGATATTCCTGTGATTAGTGCATAAAGGTACCAATATTGGAGTATGGAAAATTGATCTGCGTTAATTCTGGTAAACGATATATTGAAGGCATATCCTGTGCCATCAATTTGCAGGGAGACAGACGAATTTGATACCACATTATAACCATGAACATTTCCAACTTTGAAGGTAAAAGTTCCGTTTGGCAAATAGATCTGAATTGAATCAGGAAAAGTGCCATAATATGTATCAATACCTTTAACGGATACCCGCCAGGAAGTTCCTCCGGTCAATCCAGCGGGATGAAAGATCAATTCATAGGCTTCTTCAAAGAAATAGAGATTTATCGTCTGACTGGTACCATTCAAAACGAGGGTTCCATTCTTATTATAAAACGGGACCATTTCATGATTATAGGAAACTGAATAACTATAATTTCCTGAAGGCAAACAGAAACTCAATGATTTAGAACTTGTATTGTATAAAGTTCCATTGATATCCAGACTCCAGTTTAAGTTATCATTTGATCTTGAAGGGGGAAGAATTTCTCTAAATGATATATTGGTTAAAATAAGACATTTATATTCTCCGGGACTTAAAGAAATGTTTGCAGCATAAACAATTTTGTTCTGGTTCATAATTTTCAAATGTTGTAATCCTGCCATATATGGTAATGTGACATTAAGCTGACCCATGGTGAAATTAAAATATTTATTGTTCAGTTCCATTGAACCCTTTTGGAATGGAACCCGTAAATGGAGAAATGAAAGATTGGCTGAATTATAAATTTGACCAAGAGAGCCGTTCCCCTGAACCATTTTGCTTCCTATGAAATCACTGTTTAAATTCTCATAGGATGATGCAATTACGTTGGATGAACTCTCTGCAGTATTTGCACCAAAATTGTATGCATTGGATATGTACTGATAATTCCACCCATTCCAGTACTGGAGTTGCATGCTGATATTGGCAGAATGAACATAAATATCGTCCCCTGCACATGGCCCCCCCATTATGAGGCTGGCATCATAAAAAGTCTGGTTAGATATGGCATACTGGGACCCATCCACTCTAAATACAGGATTATTTACTTCACTGGTAAAGACAAATATGGGCTGGTCATATGTGACAAATCCATTTCCAAGATTGTACATTAAATCGAGCTCAGGAACCCCGCCTTTACAGGTTGTGACATTTGTCTGGAGGGTAAGATTGGATGATGTATTTATTTCAACAGTAACCGGGGCTTCAAATGCATAAAAACTCGCTAAAAAACCATTGATTACTCCGCCATTACCTAGTACTGTATCGGATGGCATGTTATAGATCGAACCTGTGAAATTCCATATATTGTCAATAAAAGTCATGGCATGGTTCATGGTGTTTATTTTTACTGCGTTTTGAACCCAGAATGAGTAGGTATTACATCCTGATTTGAAATACAGAACCACATTCAATTGAAATCCAAGGCAGCTTGAATTACCCCGTAATCCAGTGTTTGTCACATTCAAATCGCTCATGGATATTGTACCCCTGAAGGAGGTTGTGTTATAGCAGTAAGGAACTCCGTCTGGACCTATACCAAAGTCAGTTATTCCCATAGGTGCCGGTTCGCTGTTATAATGCTTAAATGGATTTACCACTGAACCTGAATATCTGGAATTTTCTCCCAAGGCAGCGGGAATGTGGTTTCCTGACACACGATCATATGTGAAGGGCAGGTTGTTCTGAGAGTTGCTGGATACAGAAATAGTTAAATTATTTAGCCCAGGCGGTATAGAGTGAATAACGAGAAGGAATATTACCAATATTAAGACGGGAATGTAAATGAGTCTGTGATATCTTTCATGTATGAGATAAGCTTTCATTAACCGCCCGTAAGTATTAGTATACTTATAAAAATTCGCCAAAACTTATTATTAATTTGAATAAAAATTTCAATTTGTTATAAAATCGGAATCAACTTTCTTTCTTTCCCGGAAAATTTATAACATCGAAAGATTCTCGCCTTTTTATTGTTTATGAGAACGATATTAACTACCAGGGCAATCACAAACAGAATCAGTAATTCACTGTTATTTCGTCCTTATTTTCCAATACGGTGAAAATTCTCAGATTGTCGCTGTCATGGTAATCTTTCATACTGTCAGGTATTGGGTTATGAATGATCTCTCCTGTTTCAAGGGAAAAAGTGATTTTATGGCTTGGGCATGTTATGCAAGCCCCCGGTTTCAATCGTCCCATAAAAATTGGGCCTTTTCTGTGAGGACACTTTGATTCGTATGCAAAATATTTGCCTTCCCAATGGGCAACTGTTAGATCCTCATCGGTCATTTCAAATCGTTTCTTTTCTCCATCCCTCAGAGAATCTTTTAAAAGTTTAACCTGCCCCAGAAAGATCAACTCTTCTTTGAATCAATAAATTTCCAGTCGGATTTAAGCGAACCTTTACCCCTCTTCTTATGAATATAGTTAATACACGAAAGAGCTGCCACAGATCCCTGACCTGCTGATATTACAGCCTGTTTATAGGGTATATTTGTGACGTCACCGCATGCATAAATTCCAGGATGACTGGTTGCACAGAACTGATCTACGATTACTTCACCTGAAGCATTTAAATTGACCAGGTCCTTTATGAAACCTGTCTTTGCCACATAACCCATCTCAACAAAAACAGCTTCTATCTTCAATTTTTCCTGAGCACCTGTTTTTTGATTTTTAAGTAATAATCCCTCAACATTCCTTTCCCCAAAAATTTCCAAAATCTCATTTTCTGTTAAGAAAACTACGTTCTCATGGGCTTTAACTTCACTGATCATTTCTTCACTTCCAGAAATCCTTGAACCTTTCTGGACAACGTATACCCTTGATGCAACAGTGCTCAAATATAAGGCTGCCTGTAAAGCATGATCTCCAGCACCTGCCACAGCAACCTCCTTATTCTTATACAGGGGGCCGTCACATATGGAGCAATAGGACACGCCAAGACCCTTAAGTTTCTCTTCACCTTTTACATTAAGATCCCTCGGGGTCTTCCCAAAAGCAAGTATGAGACCCTCGCTTTCAAATTCTCCTGAAAACGTTTTAATTTTGAATAAATTTCCATCACTGGAGATATTTGTGACCTCGTCATAGACGTATCTTACCCCATATAATGAGGCCTGTTCCTGAAATTTTGATGCTAAATCAAATCCAGATATGGAATTAAATCCAGGGTAGTTTTGAATATCAGTGGTTAATAAGCCCTGTCCACCAATATCCTTCGTTATCAGCAGAGTATTCATTCCCTGTCGGGCAGAATAAATGGCGGCAGTTAATCCTGCAAAAGCTCCCCCTATTATTATTACATCATTTTCCATACTAATTCAGGAGTTTTTTTATTCTTGCATCCAGCATTGGTTTTGGAACTGCGCCTATGCTCATATCAACCATCTTTCCGTTTTTGAACATGAGCACTGTAGGTATGCTTCTTATATTAAACTCCGCTGAAACGTTAGGATTCTCATCCACATTCAATTTCCCGAATGTTACCTTACCTGAATAATCCTTTGCCAGTTCTTCTATTACAGGGGAAAGATATCTGCAGGGTCCGCACCATGCGGCCCAGAAATCTACCACAAGGATCTTCTCACTGGCAACGCTCTGCATAAAATTTTCATCACTCAATTCTATCGGTTTCACATTTTTCACCTTTTGCGACATAATATCTTTAAGCAAATTCTGCCTGATAGCTTCAATGTTGTTATCTTCACTTTCTATCATTCTGTCCACCAGGATATTACCATATGTAATCACTTTCTGATTTAATAGTTTTATGGTATTGCTAATACCATGCAAAACTATAAATTATTTTAAACGATTATGAATTATGGCAAATGCCAATTCGCTTTACAAGATATCTCTGAAGAGCGCATGTTGTGACGATCTCCTTACATGCCTTTTTATGCTGAGTCAAACGGATGTTCTGCTATTCAACTGTATGGTCTTTAACAAGGGAATATACCCTTGAAGAGCTTGCTCACTTATCAGGTAAGGATAAAACCACTGTATTTAGATCCATGCAGAAATTAACAAGTATCGGTGTAGTAATAAAGAATTCAAGAACAATACCTAGAGGGGGTTATTATCACACATATAATCTCAGCGATATTGAAAATATAAAAAAGATTTCAATGGAACGTATAAACTCTACACACGAGGGGTTTCTTCAACTCCTGGATCAGCTTGTTTCAGATATAAACGCAAGGATAAATCCTGAAATCTGATTATTTTATCATTATAATAAAGCCCGCAACGAGACCAAAGAGTGTTCCAATTAGAAACCCTCCTCCTCCTATAAGGGCCACAATACTGAGAATCATTATAATTATCCCATTGACAGCGTGTTCCTTCCTGCTCCTTCTCATTCTTTCTGTAATACTCAAAATTGTAGAGCCACACAGCAATGCAACTATGGAAACTATTATACCAATAAGCCCTGTTAATGCAACCAGTCCAAATGAAACACTATGAATGGCAGCAAAAGTAGTTCCGACAATTATGGCAATTAAATCAATAAAAGCATTTAAAACTATAAAAATTGCAGCTAACAAAGCCAGCAAGTAAGTTATATCTCCTGCGGCACCTCTTGAAGTCATTTTACTGAATTAACTTTTAGTTTAAAATAGTTGACATTCCCATAGGTAAAAATATAGTTAATTAAGTGAATGATTATGAAGAGACATGTTTTCAAAATAGCATTTTCCATTAATTTACTATATTTTATTAACAGATGTTTCCTGATCAATTCCTTAGAGGCAACATCTACATAACACTTATAAGGCAAAATGATCTCACCATTTGGCTATGATGTCAGCCTTTAAACGCGAAAAAGCTGATGACATCTGTTAGGGTGTAAATATGATAGGGGGCATCATAGAAACGGCTATACAGATAATAGGAGTTTTAATCCTTGCACCGCTGGTACAGGGAATTTATGAGAATTTGAAGGCTAAGACTGAATCAAGGAAAGGTCCTCCAGTTCTTCAGCCATATTATGATCTGTTTAAATATCTTAAAAAGGAGAGAAATACAACTACCACAGGTGGAGGAATATACAGGCTCGCTCCATACATGGTTTTCTCCATATTCTTTACAATTTCATTTGTAATACCGGTTGTTATTCCTGAACCAACAGACTTCGCGCCCATGGTTGATTTTCTGGGAGGAGCCATGCTGTTCTCTCTGGCTTCTGTTATTCTAATTATTGCAGCGCTTGATTCAGGGAGCAACTATTCTGCTCTTGGGGCCAGCAGATCAGCAACATTTTCAGCACTGGCAGAACCTACATTAATCCTTGTATTTTTCGCTGTTGCAATTCAGACTGGAACAAATAATCCTTACATCACAAACGAATCAATAGCAAACAGTTTTCCAACATATCTGTCACTTACACACATTCTGTCAATGATAGCATTTTTCATGATATTTTTATTTGAAACCGGAAAACTTCCCCTGGAAAGCTCCGGATTGTCAGAAATGGGGATGATTGATGAAGGGAGGGTTTTTGAATACGGGGGGAGGGACCTGTTCCTCATTAAGGAGTCAGCATGGATGAAGCAGTATCTACTTGGTTCTGTCCTGCTTAATGTTTTTCTGTTCCCATGGTTTATGCAGAATTCTGTACTCGGTGCCATCGAAGATATTCCCATTATGATTGCAAAGTGGATATTTCTAATTCTCATTGTCATTTTCATAGAGCAGAGTCTTGCAAAGGTTAGATTGTTCAAGATAGCTGATTATCTTGCAGTCTCTTTCACCCTGTCGATTTTTTCTGTTGTCATATTTGTATTGGGAGGTCTGGTATGACGGTCTCTGAATTTCTTGATGTTATAGCTGTCAGTTTACTTTTTACTGGTATATGGGCGCAAATAGGAACTTATGTTATGTCAAAGGTGCATGTTATTATTGTACAATCCGTTCTTCTCTCTGTTTATGCAATATATCTGGGTATCATTACCAGCTCCATAGATCTGGTAATTCTGGGAATACTTACCGTAACGCTCAGAGGATTCCTGACAGCATATATTCTTCATAAAAAACTACCTGAAAGAGGAAATATGTTCAGGGAGATATCCACTGGTATTCCATCCATAACAATACTCAGCGTAATTTTGCTTGTAATATCTCTTGCGATATATCATGAAGTGTTCTTTCCATTTACGGGGAGCAATATTGGCGGAATCGGTTTTGCAATGATTATTCAGGGTATGCTGCTCATAGCATCAAGAAAGAACAAGATAGCTCAATTCAGCGGATATATAGAGGAAGAAAATGCAATAATTCTCCTGAGCCTTGGCATTGTTCCGTTACCACTTATAGTTGAAATAAGTGTGCTTCTTGATGTTCTTGCACTTGTTATTGTTTCTGCTGTTCTTATATCTGAAACGCTTGAAACTGAAAACCTGAAGGAGATGATTGGATGATATTTTCAGGTGAATATTATGTATACTTTATCCTATCCATACCGGTTTTAACCTCATCATCTTATTTCTTCAGGCATTTTAAGGAAATAGGAATTGCCGGGGCCTTTGTGACTGCAGTCAGTTCTATCATTCTTCTTCTTGCTCCCACGGGTGTATATGGTCCTTTCTTCCTGAATTCTCTCAACAGATACCTGATATTCACGGTATCCTTCGTTTATCTCTTTTCATCCATATTCGCTTCAGGGTATCATAAAAAATTGGGTGAATCTAAAAATTTAAGACTTCACTATTCACTTATAAATCTGTTCACATTTACAATGCTCTTCACGCTTGTCATAGATAACTTTGGTCTTATGTGGATAGGACTGGAAGCTACAACAGCATCCTCTGCCCTTCTTCTCATTGTGGAAAGGGGAAGAAATGAACTCGAAGCAGCGTGGAGATATGTGATCCTTGTTTCATCGGGGCTTGCAATAGCATTAATTTCAGTATTGCTCATATTTGACGTCTACAGGCATTTAACAATAACAAGCATAACTTCTGTAAACATCAATAATCCACTTCTTGAAATTGCCGGCGTTACAGCATTAATTGGGTTTGGAACAAAAATAGGTATATTTCCAATGCATACATGGCTTCCGGATGCTCATTCCCAGGCACCATCGGAGATCAGTGCCATGTTCTCAGGTATATTACTTCCTGTGGCCGTATACTGCCTTTATGAATTCTATTCCGTTACTGCAGTGGGGCCAGTTCAGGGAATATATCTGGTATTTATTTTCGCATCTTTAATATTTGTTGCACTGGTTATGCCGTCGCAGACTCAAACAAAGAGAATGTTTGCATATTCAACAATGGAGAACATGTCGATTGCCCTCTTAGGGCTCATAACCGGCGGTATTGGATTTCTTGGGGCAATACTCATTCTTCTTTCGCATGCCTTTGGAAAGTCAGGTGCATTCTATTCATCCGGTAACATTCTTGAGATTTACGGTACGCGAAACATAACGATGATTCAGGGAATGAAAAAGCGAATGCCATATACCTCATCAACGCTTATTTTATCATCACTGGCTGTTACAGGGGCTCCTCCATTTGCAACCTTCATAGGTGAATTTCTCATCATTTACCAGTTGATTTCCATGGGGCAGATAGCTGGGGTCATAATTCTTGTCATATCACTCTTCATAATTTCACTGTCGGTTATTTATAAAGTATCAACCATGATATTTGATGGAAATGAATATGTAAATAAGGAGGAACCAGCCATTAGTCAGATTCTCGTGACATTTGCCACCGTATTCATGTCGTTGAGTATTACCTTTTTCTATTTAGGGGGAATGATAATTTGAATAAAGAAAAAGTGGTAGAGGGTCTTTTTTATAAAGACGGGAAACAGTATATTATTCTCAGGGGGTCAGATTCCCCGCAAAGTGTTTCTGAAGAAGATTTGAATCATCTGGACCAGTGGAATAGTCTTAGAACAGAATTTGAACATAAGACCGGAGGGGAAAATACAATGGGATTTGATTATGGACCGAGTATGGGAGGAGTCATAGAATCCATTCTGTTCAGGATGTATACCAATGGTGAAAGAATTCTCTCCATGAGTGCCTATCCACGCTTCAAGGAAAGAATTATCAATATTAGCGGAGAGCATGTTGATAATGCAATTCTGAAGATTGAAAGATTTAATGGTTTTCACAGTGCATCCTATTCAACATTGTTCTGCAGGTCAATTGAACAATCACTGAAAATAAAAACAGCGAAATCCACAAACCTGACAAGAGTCCTGATGATGGAAATGGAGAGGATAGCATCCCACCTGTTTGTAATCACAAGGCTCTGCGAGGGAGCATCTCAGAATATAGCTGCATTTCATCTGAATGCATTGAGGGAAAGGGTTTTACGCCTTATCTCAAAGGCTTTTGGACATCGTTATTTCTTTGGGATGAATGTCATAGGGGGAACTTCCAGAGAAATTCACATTGATCACATAGCAGTGGAAATAAGGAAAGTTGTGGAAGAATTTAATGACATATTGAAACTTCTTTCAAGCTCCAGGATATTTATTGACAGGATTCAGAGAACATGTGCAATCGATCGGCCATGGCTATGTGGTCCTGGCCCTAAGGGGCAACAGGTGAGAAATACGATGCCAGATTATTTGATTCATATTATAAGGGAATAAAATTCAACGTCATAAATGAGAAAGGTTCTGACTCCCTTGCCAGATTTTTAGTAAGGGCACAGGAGATTACAGAGTCTGCAAATATAATAGAACAGGCGGTGAATATGCTGGAAACAAATCGGCCTGAAATTGAGACGACAGGGGAGGGGAGCGGCAGTTCTCTTAACAGTATGGAAACCCCCTCGGGAAACTGTACATTTTATATTGAAATCAGGGAGAATAATATCGACTATGTCTATCTTAGACCGCCGTCACTGTTCAATCTTGAGGGGTTTCTGTCAGGTATGCAGGGTAATGTTAAGACAGACTTTCCCTTTGCTTATGAGAGTTTTGGAATCTGGGTCAGCGAGATGAGTGTGATATCATGAGCAGGTGGATTCTGAGAGGCCTCAAAAAAGGAATTATAACAAGCAGATTCCCAAAAGGAAAGCCCGAAACAATAAGTCCATGGTCTACATTGCCGGTATATAACGCAGGTACCTATGAAGAGTGCCCGGCAGATGCTATCCATAAGAATGAGGTTGACCTGAGAAAGTGTATTTCATGCGGAAGGTGCAGCCCTGGTTTTACGCCGTCATTAAATGAAAACAATTCAATAATCTTAAATTCACAGAAATCGCTGAGGAAATCACTTAAGATTTATGTAGTGGATTCCGGAAGCTGTGGAGCGTGTAATTCAGAACTGCATGCACTTGGCAATCCCTATTATGATATGAATCGTCTTGGTATCTTCTTTGTAAATACGCCAAAACAGGCTGATGCAATTTTTGTTATAGGCGTCTTGAGTGAAAGAATGAAAGAGGTGGTGAGGGAGGCCTATGACATAATGGCCGAACCAAAACTGGTCTTCGCCATGGGGGCATGCCCCGCTTCAGGAAGTATTCTTGGAAAATCTCTATCGGGGATCCTTGATGCAGATGTTATTATTGGCGGGTGTCCTCCCGATCCATTTGTTATACTCGATGCAATCATAAAGGCCAGAGGTGGAGTCTGATGATTCCTGAAATTATCCTGGGTGTACTTTGTATACCTCCCATAGCTGCAATTTTTAGCAGAAAGGTATCATACGTTACAAATTCAATTATCTCCTCTCTCATAATTATACTATCTCTCCTTATGCTTCTGAGCGTAATTAAATCAAGTTCTTTCTCAATGGGGTATCTTTCCTTTTCAATAGATAAGCTGTCAGCGGTATTCCTTTTCATTCTTGGACTGGTAGTGCTTCTTGACAGTATATTCTCCCTGTACTATGTGAATACAAACAGAATCATAGCCTTTGCATATTCGCTCTCAATTTACTCCATGATGGGAGTGCTGATCTCATCAAATTACCTGACTCTGATTCTTTTCTGGGAAGGTATGAGCATCTTCGGTTACCTCGCAATTGCATACAGGAAATCTTCGCAGGCTTTTCCACCATTTGTTTTCCTAGCCTTCGGAGAGCTGTCAACTCTATTTCTGGCTGTCTCATTTGCGGGTATTTACTTCTATACCGGAACGCTGAATATGATCAGCATGAACGTGAATCCATATATTCTGTTCATAGCACTGGTAGGATTCATGATTAAGATGGGTATAATTCCTCTGCAGATGGTTGAATGGCTTCCAATTGCCCATGGCGAGGCGCCAACAAATGGTTCCATAATATTCAGCGCAGCTATGACAACTGTTGCCATTTACGCAACTCTGAGACTTGTAATGCTGCAATCAGTGCCGTATATATCCATAGGGATTACTCTCATGATTGTTGGGTCATTTTCACTTCTTATGGCTTCAATTTATGCTGTATCATCGGAAAACAGCAAGATGCTCCCGGCATACAGTACCATTGAGAATTGTGGCGCAATGCTCACGCTGACTGGACTGTTCATAATTAACATGTATTATGGTAATGTAGATCTGGCCGGGTTTATCGTAATTGCTGTTCTTGTTTATGCCATGGCACATGCTCTTGCGAAGACGACTATGTTTATTTCAACTGCAGTTTCGGAAAATAAGAATTTCAGTGATATTAACGGCGGTTCAATCCGTGGATTTTCGAGATTTGCCTTTGCTGTATCCGCTATTTCATTAACGGGTTTGATACCACTGGGAGGAGGAATAGGAGAGTGGATGCTTCTTGAATCTCTTTTTATTACCTCAACCGGTCCACAGACATATATTTCCCTCACAGCCATATTTGCAGGAAGCCTTGCAGCACTGGGTGCAGGTATGTCCATAATTGCATTCACAAAGTACTTTTCCTTCATGACAAGGAACAGGGAGAATATTAAAAGGTCTTCAGATGTCAGAACTCCACTTTCAATTGCCGGTCCTGCTGTTCTTATTATGGGCGTTATTGCGCCTGTTATAATAACTGTATTTTCACCTGTCATTGCAAATTTTACTAAAATAGAGAACATTCAGATTCTTGGTACGTTAAAGGATATTCCACAGGGATTTCTTATTACTTCTCCGGGGGTCAATGGATATTTTGGTTTCATATCCCCCACGTTCGATATTTTATTCATTTCCGTGCCCTTTGTTGTTACATATTATATGTTGAGAGGGAAGGACAGAGGTGTTAACCCATGGAATGGAGGCTTGCCAGTCAGTGATAAATTCAGTTCCTTTGCCTATTCAAATTCAATTCGTTTGATTATGAAAAAAGTGTATTTTACAAGAGAGGAGAAGATTAATGGAATATATAGCGAGAGAACATTCGATATTTTCTGGGTGGTAATATCAGACCTTGCTTCAATATATACTAAATTTTCAAGGTATTTTGCCAGGAAGTTTATGAATGGAAATATCAATGCATACATGGCATATACCATAATTGCACTTCTTCTTAGCCTAATTTCACTCCTGTTCTTTTTATAATTTTGTCCGGTCATATTTAACTCCAAAATTATCCTCAAACTGCAATATATGTTCTAACAGCCTTCAAATCGAAGTATTCCTGCTCAGATAATTGCAAATATTCTGATAAATGGATGCGTGAGTTTTAATATATCCTAATTCTTTCTATTATTAAATGGGAAGTTATCTTGACGGGGATGAATTTAACAGGTGGATAACAACTGCCAGTTCAACATTAAAATCAGCTCTGAACGACGGTGAATCCGGTTTTTATAACTGGGCGTGTTTCAAGGCACAACAGGCATCTGAGTTTTCCATAAAAGCCTATTTAAGGGGAACAGGAAACGATTCTTTTGGGCACTCAATATCAATGCTCCTTCAAAAGGGGAACTTTGATACTGCAATCATAAACAAGGCAAAAAAAACTGGATAAATACTACATTCCTACCAGGGATACAGATTCGTGGTCGGACGGAACGCCAGAGGACTACTATACAAAGGAAGATGCTTTTGATGCCATAGAATGTTCCAGGTCAATAATTATGGAGATTGAAGGTAAATGGAGATCATTGAAAAGCGAATTGAAGAAAGAAAAAGAATAATAAGGAACGCACAGGAGTATTCCTTAACTTTTGAGTTTAAGGCCACAGTTATCCTCATTGGGTCATACGCAAGAGGTGATTTCAACCTCTGGAGTGATGTGGATATAATGATAATTGGTGATTTTACTGGTAATCCTCTGTATAGACTTAAGAATATTGATTTTCCACCGGGATTTGAAATAATTCCGTTAACGGAGGAAGAATTTTATAAAATGAAAAATAGAAACAATAAACTTGTGAAAGACGCACTTGCTGAGGGTGTTATTTTAAGGGACGATCTTCAAATTTTTTGCCATAGTTCTGATTCTAAATAATATTAATTACCATGGCTCTTCCTGTATTCCTCAAGTTTCTGCACTCTTCTTGCGGGATGGGGATGGTTTGACAAAATATGATCCTTTAATGTTACCTTCTGGTTCCTCCAGTGATTCAATAATGCCATATGAGGGGCGCGTATATCCGATCCCGTTCCATCTGAGAACATCAGCATAGTAGCCGGTGATGATGCAGTATGCTTTTTCTGTCTGCCGAAATAATGAGGCTGATTTGCCTCTATCTTGGCAAGTGCCGTTTGCAATGTAAGAGAAGCTCCGGGTACAGTCTCTGCTGAATTCATATCAGCATAACTTTCTCTCATTCTATTTACACCAAGGATCATCAGATTAAAAATAAAACTCATCGCAACAAGACCTATGGCCACTAAGAAAATACTTCCGCTATTGCCTCTTCGGCCCCCTCCTGAAAAGAGGATAGAATAACCAAAATAAAGAATTAAGGTTGGAATTAATCCAATAGCCATAATCAAGCCTATATCATGATGTTTCAGGTGTCCAATTTCATGACCCAGAACGGCTTCAATTTCATCCCTTGTAAGAATTGAGAGCAAACCTGATGTTATTGCAATTCTTCTTCCTGAAATGGGTGAACCAAATGCAAAAGCATTTGGAACCATGACGTTAGCTATGAACACTCTTGGAACTTTCTGTTTATTCAGGGAAGATACCTTCTTTACCGATTCCACAATCCAAAAATACTGGGGATCATTTTCAAAAATCTCCTTAGTATGATAAACCCTACCAACAATATAAGGCGAAATAAGCCACTGAATGATGTCCATTATGAGAAATAAAGTAAGAATGAGAAAGATAAGATTAGATGTTACTGCAATACCGAAGAAATATTCAAGTACTCCAAGTATTATGAAAGTTGCAAGAAACGCTATGGCAATCCCTGCAAGGATACTGGCAATTCTAAGTTTTATGGAATATAAAGACATTTTTTTAGTATTGAAACCTGTTGATTAAGCTTTTCGCCCTTAGCCGAACCAACAGGGAAAATGAGCCTCAGGGAGATATGGTTAAAATTACTGTTTCTGGTTCGAGAGTATCTCCCGTATTCCGGCTCTAAGATCGAATTCCGGTTTGAATCCAGTATCTTTGTTTATTTTCGTAATATCTGCACATGTGAACAACTGATAACTCTGAAATGGTATTTTTTCATACTTTGCCTGGACGCTACTTCCCATCTCTTCCCTGACAATTTTGAATATATTATTAAACGAAGTAGTTACTCCTGTCCCCACATTGTATGATTCTCCAGTCCTGCCACCAATTGCGGCCATAACATTTGCCCTTGCCACGTCTTTGACGAATATAAAGTCCCGGCTTTGTGTTCCATCGCCGAAAATGACCGGGGTTTCCCCAAGTCTGATATCGGAAATAAATTTGTGTATTACGCTGGAATAGAATCCTTTTGAATTCTCTCCTGATCCATATGTGTTGAAATATCTTAGAAAAACAGTTTCCGGAGTTTTATCTTTACCATAGAATTTTGCGAGCAGTTCATTGATAAATTTTGACATTGGATATAGATTGATAAAATTTGTATCTACATCTCCTTCTACGGTCTTTTTCATGGTATTTCCGTAAATAGATGATGATGATGCAAGGATAACCCTCTTTACGTTATGCCTCCGTGCCATATCAAGAACATTAAAGGTACCCATAACGTTTGTGTCAAATCCCTCGAATGGTCTTTCCTCAAATTCAGGTGGCGATGTCACTGCCGCATTGTGAAAAACGTAATCGACACCAGAAAAAAGATTTTCCATTTTGTTTCTGTCTAAAATTGAAACCTGCTGGAATTCATTTGCCTCGCTCCTTTTTTCAGCAATATCCATGGAGATAGAGTACCAGCCTCTCGAATTTATCTCTTTGATTATATTTCTACCAATAAATCCTTCGCCGCCTGTTACGAGAGCCTTCATTGCAATACACCTTTTGCTTTATCCAGAAATTGATATCTCATGAGATTATCATATAAATTGTTAATAATTTCCATTTATTAATCACCTACATAAATTATCCTGCTACCTTCAGATTCAAAGCTGAATTCCTGCCTTGTAAGCTCGGGTAAACTCTGCATTATTTCATTATGCTTTGACGGGTCTGCCATGAATAACATGAAACCGCCTCCTCCTGCCCCTATGATTTTACCACCGAGAGCCCCCTTCTTCAAGGCTTTTTCATACCAGACATCTATATTTCCATTGGAAACTCCCTCGGAAAGAGATTTTTTAAGAATCCAGTTTTCGTGAATCATCCTTCCAATCGATTCATAATTGCCGTTGTTAAGGCAAGCAAAAGCCTCGTCAGCCATCTGGACCATTTTTTCATAGTTAACGCTTGTCTTTTCAACCCTCTGCATCTGAACCTTATGAATATCTGTTGAACTCCTCTGAATACCGGTATATAGAAGTAACAGGGAACGTTCGAAATTCCTGATTGTTTCAGTGCTTGAAATAACCGGTCTTACGCCAACCTTTTCATCTGCGTAAAATTCGAGCTGTTGAATTCCTCCATAAGCTGCCATATATTGATCCTGTTTTCCGCCAGGTTCACAAAGAATTTCTCTCTCTATTTTAACTGCTTCCTCAGCAAGTTCCTTCGGAGATACAAATTCACCTTTCCATGCATGAAGTGCGTTCAGGAGACCTACCAGAAAAGTACTGCTAGAACCGAGACCGGTTCCGCCGGAGGGTATATCTGATATGCTTACTATTTCAATTCCGCCTTCGATTTCCAATAATTTAAGAGCCTCCCTAACTGACGGATGCTCGATTTTATTGACACTATCTACAATCTCTGTCTTTGAATAACTGACCCTTATCTTAGAATCAAATTTCTTGTTTACAACTATATATATAAATTTATTAATGGCTGCAGAAAGCACACTTCCTCTTCCATATTTTGAATAATATTCTTTGATGTCACTTCCTCCACCCACAAATGTAATTCTCAGTGGTGTCTTTGAAATGAACATCCGGTCTTTCATTTTTTTCACTTTGTTATGAGTTTTATGCCTTCTTCAAGATCGATGCCAGGTAAGAATGACAGCTTTTTCTTAAGGTTACTTGTGTCAGCGAGCGTTTCCATAACATAGTTATTAATTGGCATTTTGATAAACTTTGCCTCAACATTTGTCCCCAGATGGTTGTTAAGCATGGTAAGCATTTCATTCAAGCTGTAATTTTTTCCAGTTCCGCCATTAAGAATATTGAATCCCTTAAGTTGAGAAGCTCTTATTATTATCTCAACCAAATCATTCACATGGATAAAATCCCGTCTCTGGGTCCCATCGCCATATATTACAGGAGATTGTTTATTCTTTATATCCCAGTAGAATTGAGTAACAAGGTTGGCATAATTCTTCTTTGCCTCTTCGTGCGGTCCGTAAACAGAGAAAAATCGTATTGCCTGAACGTCTACCCCTTCAAGATTTGAATATAACTCAGACATTCTCTCTGCGGCTATTCTTGCCTCTGTATAATAATCAGTTACTTTGGGAATAATTTCCTCTCTATGGGGAGGCTCAATACTATTATAAATGGAAGATGTTGAAGCGAATACAACCTTTGACTTATGCGCTTTAGCATACTCAAGAACTCCGATCATTCCAGAAATGACTTCTGCTACCAGAAATGGATCCTTCCTGTACATTGGTGACGCTGAATATATGCCCAGATGGAATACATAATCTGCATGGTAATCCAGATTGGGAAGATTTTTAGCATCATCCTTCATAAAGTGTACCTTTCTTTTATCGAGAAGACCCTTTATATTGGCCTCATCGCCAGTATGAAGATTGTCAATTACAAATACCTCATTGAACTCTGATAACTTTTCAACAAGATTGCTTCCTATGAAACCTGCTCCCCCGGTAACAATGATTTTCTTATCTTTTATAATTTCCATCACAGGTTAATCATTTCAAAGATATAAATTTCTCATACATTTTAGAAATATTATAGCTTCGCAGATGAAGATGAATCAATTGAAAATTGATAAAATATATATTGGAATACGTTCTCTTATGGCATGGCGTTTGAATATAACAAATCAGGAAGCAATGCAATGCCAGACATAAACAGTTTTTCAATAAATAAGATGGACCATTCAAAAAACCCAATAAATGACTTTTATCATTATGCTAACGGGCAATGGTTAACCAAAATTGAAATACCTGACGATAAATCGTCATGGGGTTCTTTCGTGGAACTCTCTGAAAGAAATCTGTATCTGCTTAAAGATATAACAGAAAATTGTGAAAGAGAAACCGGGAAAAATAACTCTGAAAATGTTAAGAAGATATGGAATTTTTACAGTTCCGTAATGAATACTGCCTTGCTGGAAGACTTGAAATTTAAACCCATAGAATCATATCTCAGTAATATTAAAAGGATCAAATCCAGAGTGGAACTTTATGAGGTTCTTATCTCACTGGAGGAAAGCGGGATAACGGGTTTATTCTCAATCCAGGCAAGCCAGGACAAAAAGAACAGTTCCATTTATGCTCTTTACCTGGAGCAGGGAGGATTGTCTTTGCCCAACCGAGACTATTATCTCGAAGATTCATATAAAAATATACTGGATGAATTTGAAATATTCGCGAATAAAATGTTCAAGCTCACGAATCTTCAGGAATATGGTGAAGATACTGTTAAGGCCATTTTAAAATTTGAAAGTGAACTTGCGAAGGTCAGCCGAAGCAATGAAGAGCTTCGTGACGAGGAAAAAAATTACAATCGCTTTGAAAGATCAAACTTAAAATCTCTCTTTTCATATTTTGATCTAAACGATTTTATCACAAAACTTGGAGTTCCTGAGGTTTCATATGTTGTAGTGGGTCAACCTGAATTTTTTAGCTCTCTCAATGAAATTATAAACAGAACAGGTATGGAAACGCTAAAAGCATATCTTTCTCTGAGGGTGGTCATTAGCGCTTCTCCCTTACTGAACGAGGAACTTGAGGATGCGAATTTTGATTTCTTTGGAAAAAAACTCATGGGTTTGAAAGTAAAAGAGGAAAGGTGGAAGAAGGCAGTAAAACTCGTAAGTGCATGCATGGGAGAAGCACTGGGAGAAATATATGTTAATAAGTATTTCCCCGAGAAATCAAAGAGACTGATGGAAGAAATGGTTGAAGACATAAAATCTGTTTTCCGGGAAAAGCTAAACAATGTTGAATGGATGAGTCAGAAAACAAGGGAAAAAGCGCTGGAAAAATTTTCAACCTTTAGAACAAAGATAGGTTATCCCACAAAGTTTCTGGATTATTCTTCACTTGAAATCAAACCGGATGACCTGATTGGAAATGTTCAAAGGTCTTCAGTTTTTGAGATCAAAAGAAGATTAAAACGTGTTGGCAAGGAGGTTGACAGAGAGGAGTGGGAAATGTCTCCACAGACTGTAAATGCATATTTTTCCCCTACAGATAATGAGATCGTTTTTCCTGCAGCAATTCTTCAGCCGCCTTTCTTTGACCCTAATATGGATAAAGCTGTAAATTATGGTGCGATTGGAGGTGTTATCTCACACGAGATAACTCATGGATACGACGATCAGGGATCAATGTACGATGCCAGCGGTAATGTGAATAACTGGTGGAGTGAAGCCGATAAGAATGAATTCAATAAAAGAGCTAGGAAAGTTTCTGATTTATACAGTTCAATGGAAGTCCTTCCAGGGGTTTTTGTTCATGGAGAAAGGACAAATGGAGAGAACATTGCCGATTTTGGGGGAGTCAGCATAGCTTATGCTGCACTGGAAAGACATCTGAAGAATCATAGTGAGGAATCTAAAAAATTAATAGATGGACTTACCCCGCACCAGAGATTTTTTATTTCATGGGCTCAAATTTGGGGCGAGAAAATCAGACCGGAATATCTGAAACTTCTGGTTACCGTCGATCCACATTCGCCGGCAGAATTAAGAGCCACTTTACCTGTCTATAATCATAAGGGATTCTATGAGGCATTTCAAACGCCCGGCGGGGTTAAAGAAGATAAAATTAAAAGGGATCTAATATCTATCTGGTAATTGTTCTAAAGAGATGAATTATCGATTACAAAACGATATCTCACATCGTTTTTCATTATTCTCCCGTAGGCTTCATCCAGATCCTGAAACTTTATCAATTCTATTTCTGATCTGATATTATGTTTTACACAGAAATCAATGACTTCCTGTGTTTCAGGTATTCCTCCGATATTTGAACCTGTCAGAGATCTGTTTGAATCCATAAGAATAGATGGGGACAGTGAATATCTTGTACTTCTTTCAGGGAGACCCACCAAAACCATGGTTCCGTTGGGCTTAAGAGTGGATATTAATGCGTTTATATCGTGATCTGCAGGTATGGTATCTATGATGATGTTGAAACTTAAACCACTCTTTCTAATGTCATCCTTATTTTTATACACTATAGTTCCATGGGCTCCCAGTTTTTTTGCATCTTCGGCTTTCTTTTCTGATGTTGTGAAAACCGTAACTTCAGAACCCATTGCCTTTGCAAGTTTTAAAGCCATATGGCCAAGTCCTCCGAGACCTGCAACAGCAACCTGTTTTCCAGGTCCTGCCCCAAATTTTTTCAAGGGAGAATAAGTAGTGACTCCAGCGCATAATATGGGAGCCATTCCAGCTAGATTTTCATGAGTGTTTATTTTTATTACAAATCTCTTATTTACTGTTATTCTGTCTGAATATCCTCCAAATGTAAGTCCCTTTGTATGTGGATCCACAGAATTATATGTCCATACGGTTTCATTTTCGCATTGCTGTTCAAAGCCATCCTTACATGCCTGACATGTACCGCATGAATCAACCATACAACCTACGCCCACGTAATCTCCTATTTTGAATTTATCTGCATTTTTTCCAACTTTTGTTACCTTCCCAACGATCTCATGACCTGGAACTATTGGATACCTTGACCCTCCCCAATCGTTCCTCACCTGATGAACATCTGAATGGCATATACCGCAGTAGAGAATTTCTATCATTATATCATCGTCCAGGATATCACGTCTCTCTATTTTCAGCGGCTTAAAAGAACCACCCTGCGATTCAACGCCGTATGCATTAGCACTTATCATAATATCAAGTTGAAGATTGCTTTATACATAAAAATTTTGTTTATTCATCCTTAAATAGTGCCATTCAATAATTAATTATGGAATATAGAAAACTCTCAAGAGAGGAGGAAAGGGTGATTCTGCACAAGGGTACTGAACGCCCTTTTACAGGCGAATTTGAAAATCACCATTCCAAAGGAACCTATACATGTAAAAGGTGCGGTGCACCTCTTTACAGGTCTGAAAGTAAATTCGATTCTGGTTGTGGATGGCCAAGTTTTGATGATGAAATCCATGGTGCAATAAAGCGCCTTCCAGACAGTGATGGGATGAGAACAGAAATTCAATGTGCAAAATGCGGTGCTCACCTGGGACATGTATTTCTCAATGAAGGATTTACATCTAAAAACACAAGGCACTGTGTTAATTCCATCTCAATGTTATTTGTTCCGGATGATTAATATGGACGGTATGAAAACTGAAACGGCAATTCTTGGAGGCGGATGCTTCTGGTGTACAGAGGCTATTTATCAAAATATTCGAGGTATCATGTCAGTTACTTCCGGTTATTCCGGCGGTCAGAAGGAAAACCCCACTTATGAAGAGGTATGTTCAGGAAGAACCGGTCATGCAGAAGTAATTAAACTGGAATTTAACCCACAATTAATTTCATACAGAGAAGTTCTGGAAATCTTCTTTGCAACACACGATCCTACAACTTTGAACAGGCAGGGTGCAGATAAAGGTGAGCAATACAGATCTGTCATATTTTATGCCTCTGAGGCACAAAAGAAGGTTGCTCTGGATTATATACGAGAACTGGAGGACAAACAAATATACAGAAAACCAATCGTTACTCAGGTTGTACCGATGAAGCCATTTTACCCGTCAGAGGATTATCACAGGAATTATTATAACAATAACAGGGGAGCCCCATATTGCGAATTTGTTATTACCCCTAAAATGGAAAAACTGTTGAATAAATTCGGGTCAAAAATCAAATCAGATAAATCACTCAATGGAGAATAGGAATATAAAAAACATAATATTTTAAGCAGGTATTGACCTGAATCATGAGAATTCTACTTACAGGACACAAAGGCTTCATCGGCTCAAAAATCTATGAGACCCTGAAGAATGGAGGGTATGAGATAGAAGGTGTTGATATGGGAGATAAGGTACCCGACGCAAAGTTTGATATTATTCTTCATTTTGGGGCCCGCACTCTAATTAGAAATTCCATCAGGGCACCATATGAGTATTTTCAGGACGGACTTGCTTTGACCGTAAAGTTTCTGGAAAGGGCCAGAAATGATAATGCTCTCTTTGTTTTTCCAACATCCGGTTCAATTGCTGAGGCAACAAATCCTTATTCATTGTCGAAGAAGAATGGATCAGAATGGCTGAAATTGTATGAAGACCTGTACAATTTAAGAACAATTACCCTTAAACTTTTCAACATATATGGGGAAACATCCAGAAAGGGTGCAGTATATCTTTTTACAAAAGCGGCACTCTATAACGAAATAATCCCTGTTTATGGGGGTGGAAATCAGGTGAGGGATTTTGTTCACGTGGATGATCTTGTAAAATGTATTGTCAGGATTGTAAAGGGCGAAGTAAAACAGGGTAAATACGAGATTGGCACAGGTATCGGTACTTCTATCAATTCACTTATAAAGCAAATAGAAGATATTACCGGAAAAAAGGTAATTCGTGAGGAGAAGGATTTTCTGCTAAAGGAAGCCCCTTCACTATTTGCAAAGGAGCCACTTCCCATAGATCCGTTGCCCTTAAGGGAAGGAATAAAAAGGGTTATGGATTCTCTACTGAAGGAACAAATGTTAAATGAAAAGTGAATTGCCCTTAATATCAGTGGTCATAACAGCTCATGACAGAAAGAAATATTTGATAAATGCTGTAAATTCAATCCTGGCTCAAACATTGAGCAGAGACATTATTGAAATTATAGTGGTTAAAAATTTTAAGGACCAGAAGATTGATGAATATCTTGGAAGAGAGGGAATAAAGAACATCTTTACAGAAGAAAATTCCTTTGGAGCCAAGCTGGCAATTGGTATGAAAGTGAGCAGGGGCGACATAATTTCTTTTCTTGACGATGATGATTCTTTTACGAATAATAAACTGGAAGTAGTTCTTAGAAATTTCAAAGACAATGCAGATTTAAATTATTTTCATAATAGTATACAGGAAATGAATGAGGAAGGTTTTACTGTAAGGAATATGGATATTAAAAAGTACCAGGAACATCCTATAGTTCTGAGATCTCCAATAGAGGATTTATCCTCATTGAGTAAATTGTCAAAATTCAGAGGGGACTGGTATATGAGCTGTATCAGTATAAGGCGAAATTCGTTTATTTCCTTTATTGATTTTATCGGTTCAACATCCGCAAGCCTCGATAGAATATTATTTATTATTTCATTGAATTTAACTGGCAAAATCATATTGGAAAAAGGGAAATTAACCAGATACAGAATGCACCAAAGTACAACAGGAATAAGTTCTGAATTCGATGATTACTGTAATAAAAAGAAGGCGTTTTTCAGGAGAACACTTAATTCAATAAAAGCAGCGGAATCCTTGCCGGTCATTAACAACATTTCAAAACAGTATATTGCATTTCAGAAGGTACACAATGAAGCAAATAATATGCTGTACGATGTAAACTCGGAGAGGCTCCATAGAGCCGGAATATTTGTATCATGCATGAGGGTTTATTGTAAGCTTAAAGATAGAATATATCTCCTGATCAGCTTTTTCATTCTTCTAAGCATAATTTCTCCGAGAACGGTAATATTTATGCATTATCTGTATCAGAATTCTCGCATATCATTTTAAAAAAATTTTTTATTGAACAAAAAATTAAATAACCTACGAAAATAGCGCATCATGAATACTGAGCAAATACATGAATATCTAAAAGAGGGGGCAGATGCCAGATTGACCCTTGATGTTGGACAACTGATTCAAATAAGTCAGAAAGTTTCAGAATGCTTCAGGAACGGCGGTAAGATTATTTTCTTTGGAAACGGTGGGAGTGCCGCTGATGCACAGCACATTGCAGCTGAATTTGTAGGCAGATTTGAGAAAGAAAGGCAATCTTTACCCGCCATGGCCCTCCATACAAATACCTCTGCCATGACAGCTATTGCAAATGATTATTCGTTTGATATGGTATATGAGAGACAAATAGAGGCTTTTGCAAAGAAGGGTGATATTGTTTTTGGAATATCCACCAGCGGAAATTCTCCAAATGTGCTTAAGGGATTGGAAAAGGCAAGAGAGAAGGGATGCGTAACTGTCTCTATGACTGGAAAAAAGGGAGGTAAAATATCACAGCTATCAGATTATGCTGTTAGAGTAAATTCGGATAGAACGCCAATTATCCAGGAAGTTCACATAACATTTGGTCATCTGATGTCGAAGATAGTCGAGGATCTACTGTAACATCCTTTCCCAGCTAAGGTAGGTGGTTTGCGGTTCGCATATGTTAAAAACTTAGTAATCTTAATTATTGTTCAGATATTTAGGTGATTTATGAAATATCGACTCTACTCTAATTGGAGTATTATCAATCCTTATTTCATTTTCCTGGCTTTTCTCTTGTAATTTATGATTTCCTTGAAGTATTTAATTACGAAATCAAGTCCTTTACTCACTACCTTGGAATCCCCCTCCTCTCTTGAATTCATCTTTATGGGAATTTCCAATATGCTGGCCTCCGGATGAGCTGATAGAGTATATAATAGTAGTTTATACCCGAATTTTATGCTCTCAAGGTTGAATACAAGGTCTCTCTTTGCTATAAAAAAGCCAGACATCGGATCCTTCAACCTTCTGGCCCCCTTGAAAAGGAATTTTGCCAATATGGTTGCTCCTCTGCTCACAACACCTCTGGATGCCTTCCAGCTATTGGAACCGCCTTTTATATATCTGGAGGCAACGATTAAATCGATATTTTTATTCACTGCAGCAAACATCTCTTTCAATTTTGCTACTGGATGCTGGCCGTCAGAATCCATAATACACACATATTCCGCATTACTTTCTCTGATTCCAGTCAATTGAGCATCCACAGTACCCATCTTTACATTTCTGGATATGAATTTGACAGGGATAATAGGATTCCCGTTTAAAACAGAATTTATGAATTCCACAGTTCCATCTGTACTTCCATCATCTATTATGATAATATCTGTAACATCTCTGATCATTTGATTTTTATACAAATTAAAGATTTGTTCCAGTGTTTGAGGTAAAGAATTAACCTCATTCAGTACAGCAAGGATAATGCTTATTGTATGTTTTTGCAAACGATCACTTAGGGCTTTATTATCTTGTTATATTTATCATTATTCGATTTACACACAATATTGATTGGTAGATTCATCTAATTATAAAATATTATAGACATATCGGGTTTTTTCCTTTAAATAAAAAAGTTTAACTAAGAGACAATTTAAATAAATGGACTAAGAATGAGTATAGGGGTCTGCAAATCCTTCAATCACAGTAAAATTAGAAGGTTGTCTTATGGGAAATTATCGCGAATTTTATAGAGCAATCCAAATAAGACACACATCATCTCTAAAATGTAAATTTGTAACGAGGAATTCTCACAGGGAACGTTTCCCTCTGGCTTTTATAATCTTATCCTGAGAGATTTTTCTCAATTTTTTACGTATTGGAACGTCGACTCCATATTTCTCCATTAACTCTTCGCATTTTTCATAAAGTGATGCTTCCCAAATATTACCCTTTTGATCCTTTTCAGATTGCTGCATGCACTCATTGAGAACCGATTCGTAATCTATGCCCGTTCTCGCTATAAGCGCCATATCCTCTAAATCCCGGTCTCTCTCAGTCATGCCTTTCATGAGAAACATGTCTTCATTTGATAATCTGGATACAGTGAGTTTTCCTCCTGAGAATATCTTTCCCGCACGAAGCCTAATTGTATTCGTCAACGCCAATTTTTTCGTAACATACTTTACGAATATTTCCCATCTAAATCCTTCAAGATTCTCCATGGCAGTTGCAGATAGTTCATTGTAAGGTCTGGACAAGTGTTGGGGTTGTAACAGGTGATATCCACATTTTTCAAGAGAAGCGACTAAAATGTCATGAACTCGCTCATCTTCAACAATCACATCAACGTCTTTTGTTCCCGGTTTAAGCCCTGCTATTGTCATAACTGCTCCACCCAGTAAATAGATACTTAATTCTTCACTGAGAACTACATCCAACCTCTCCAACTCCTTTGTGATATATTCTTGGGCGAAGTTGCGTCTATCTGGATCGATCAACCCATCCTCACCCCGTACAAATCAGCCTGTTCTTGGAGTTCTTTTGGATCGGGAAGTGGCCATTCTCTTATTCTTCCATTGCTGTTGATATACTTGACAAGATTTCTAGCAATGTCCACTATCTTATATTTGCGTGACTTTTCCAGGAGTAAATTCATATCTATATTTCTTCCATTCTTTAACGCTAAAAGAAGTGCATAGGTGGAATATGCTTGGCTCTCTGGATCTATGAGCAAGGTGTGAAGAATTATATCTTCCACTGCTAACGCCGTTAGATTTGGCTCGTGGTAATAATATAAGTCCGATGTCAGGAACTGTATTCCATAAGTAGGTGAAACAGTAAGTGCAGTAGGAAAAGTTTGATTTGGCAAAATTTCAGGTTTCCTCTTGGCGTGATCCCTTATCTTGAATAGACAACGGTAACCACTCCTCCAAAGAATGATTGCGTCTCTTGGCAGCTTCTCTGTCAGGTAGCTCCTGCTCACGTGATCTGAGTACTCACTGATGAAGCGTGACAGGTTGCTATTCCTGAGTGGCTGCTTCCCGGGGGAGCTGGAATACATTCCGTGCATCGATAAATTATGATTTGCTCTCCAGGAGGAAATGGAAGAAATACCCAACTTAAAACTCTCTTCTCCTGTTATATTCTTGAAGAGTGCTACAATATTGGAATTCGAAATCGTTTCTTCCCATGGAACATATGGCTCAGCCCTGAAGACTTCCCGTAGGGAAAGAGCGTAATTCTGACCTGAGATATCCACTAATTTCTTCATACCATGCCTCTTAGTTTTAACGATTCCCTTTTCTTCAAGACTATTCACTGTTTGAGAGATAGAACTTTCCGATTTCCCCAATAAGGTCGAAAGATCACGAATAGATGAACTGCCATGGTCAGAGATCATTCTTGCAGTGGCTACTTCGCGCTTAGAAAATGCAAATGGCAACATTTTTTCCTTCATATTATATTACATAATTACGAATAACTATTTAAGTTATTTTGATTTATGCAATAACAGGCAAAGGTGCAGTCATAAGTAAAATAATTTCAACTGTACACTATGTGATTTGTAGGAGATTGGTGGTGATATTTGGTGCTTAATGCGCATATAACGGTTCTACGATGTCAGAAGTCACAGTCTGCTAAAATAATAATCATTGATAATAATACCCATCATCTAAAACGGTAATATCTGTCATATTAAATATATTTAGATGTGTATATTGAATAGTAAGAACAGGCATTGATTCAATTAATTAATGGATAACACCCATAAGCTATAACATCTTGCTATAACAACTCATAGTAAGCTTTAACTATATACGTATAATTACATCATTATGGAGACAACTATCCAGATTAAAAGGGACCTTAAGGAAAGGCTGAATGCTTTGAAACTCTACCCAAACGAGTCATACGATTCAGTCATAAGAAGACTTTCAGAACTGGCAGAGGACGAAGAACCTCTTTCTAAGGATACAATTGAGATGATAGAAATGTCTCTGAAGGATATTAAAGAGGGTAGGGTATATACGACCGATGAAGTGAGGAAGAGGCTAAAAATTGGCTGATTATGAGGTAAAATGGACAGAGACAACCGTTCGGTTCCTGGAGAAAATGGAAAGTGTTGACCCCGACAGAATCCTGGAAAAGATGAATCTTGTCAGCAAGAATCCGTTTCATTACATTAAACGTCTTAAGGGAATCCCACTTTATAGTTTGAGAACTGGAAAGTACAGGGTAATCATGAGTATAGAAAGGGAGAAGCTGGTGATCCTTGTTGTTGAGGTGGGAAACAGAAAGAATGTTTATGATGATTTGTAAATCCCAGTAAAATGCATTCAGACAGGTTTTGACATTCTGGTCCATGTCTTATAAAATTCTTCTGATAGTCCCAACACCTTTATGAATCCACTTTTCTCGTAAAATTTGATAGCCAGTTTATTAATCAGTGGTGTATCTACGACAATAGCTTTTAGCCGATCCGTTTGTATTCCTTTTAATAGAAAACTACCGATGCCTTTTCTTCTATATGGAAAATCAACTACTATCTCTTCAATATAAAAATCCCCTAATGAACAGCCATGCTCAGAGAGAACTTCAGTATTGCTGCTCCCAGCCAGCCATCCTGCAATTTCTGAATTGATCTCAACGACTAGACACAGATAAACATCTCTATTCACATAATCTTCGACGATATCTCTGTCAATGATCAGTTGGAGATTCTTCGAAGAAGAGTCGTTAACCCTCAGATACGGACTTAGTGAATTTTTCAGCATTATGTACATACTTTCAACATCTGCATCCACAGGCTTTCTCAGAAAAAGTTCTATGGTCATCATTCTTTTTATGTAGCATTGATTTATTAACGTTTTGGTCAGTAATTCTGCGTTTGACCCGGTTGAATCAAGTGAAAAAGGATAGGTAGGTATCCAATTATTTAATTAATCGGATACGTGAAACTAGAAAAGATATCATTCATTGTATCGGAAGTTTCAACTCACTTTTTTATGTTCTTCCCCCTTGAGATGGCATTAATTTTAAAATTGTTGGGTCGTTGGAAATTTCATTAATTATGTGCATGGAGAGTGCCCTCCAAAAATTACAGTTTGGGTCTTTTTTGTACAAGTCATGATAACGAATATACGAATTGCCTGGACATCCACCTCCACACATACTCTGAACAGGGCACGATTGGCAATCTTCTATGACATCGGTAATTCTGTTTTGAAAATTCAGGCCAGTGGATGAATTTAATATATCCTCTAAGTTTTCGTTAAGCATATTTCCCATTTTGAAACTAGGAACATATTCAACTGCTGAACATGGGTATACGTCTCCGTTTTCCTCAACCATTATCATGTTAACCCCCGTTCCACAATTAGTAGGCCATGTTTTCTTACCAGCATTCACAGCTATTAGATTCCAAATCATAGCTTGGAATATAGGGATTCTAAAACTTTGTCCTGCTTTTAACTTCTCTATCCATAAGTCAAAGAATTTTTTTAATGGACCGACCATTTCTTCCGTATTGGGAATAATATCTTGTCCCTTTGAGATTGCGTTACCCAGTGAAAGCATCGGTATCAGCGCAATATCTTTAAACCCAAAATTACTGAGATAATTCAATACAGCTTCAGGGTATTCAATGTTTCTCTTTGATAAAACAGCCAGACAACTAAGTCTAACATCTTCAACCGAATTCTTAAGCTCATTTATACCTTTTTCAATAGAATTAGAAGTCCCCCCACCATTTATCGTTGTCCTTAATTTATCATTTATTGGAGGAGGTCCATCTAGACTTATTCCAACTTCTATATTAAACTCCTTAACGAATGATATAAAATCAGCGTTTATTCGTGTCCCATTCGTTTGTATCCTTAATGTGAGCCAATTTTTTAAATCCCTACAGTCAATTCTCCTTAATGCCGTGATTATTTCATTTAATCTAAAAGTTGCCTCACCACCGTGAAACTGTATAGTTACTTTCCGGTTATTATTGGAAGCGTATGATATTGCTTTCTTTAAGGTAACCACTAACACATCTATAGATATATTCTTCGGAGAAACTCTTTGGTTAGCTCTTACGCAATAAATGCAGTCAAGGTTGCATATGTCCGTCGTATTTATTACAATAGTATGTAAAGATTTGTCTATTCCGTTGGGCGAGTTTATTATAGGAAACAAAGATTTAAAAACACTATCTAAATCAGTCATTTCCAGAGAGATTGCCCATTTTTTAGTCTGTTGCTCCATTACATATAGCTTACCAGATGGTAGGGGCGTTGAAATGAGTTTTTCCATCGCAAATAATGAGCGATATATAATAAAAAACTTTCGCCTAATATATGAGGGAATATTTGTAAATAGTAAATCTTAATAACTAACCTAATGAGAACAGTTATTAACATATATGGAAATGGAGAGACGTTCACTATAAGCGCTGCACCTGAGGAAGAATATATTGAGCCATTGGTTTGCGCGTAAAACTGAGTTATATTTTTTAAAATAGTTGAGAGTAAAATTTTTAATTTTTTTTATAAATAAAGTCATGAAAAATTACACTTTGCTCATCATAAATTCGTTTTTAACTCGTTTAGCTACGTCTTCATATTATCTGACGATTTTATGGATAATGTATTCTATCACCAAATCACCATTTCTGGCAGGACTGGCTGATGGGATATCAGCGGCGCCACTTTTACTCGGGTTCATTGTTGGAGCTTTAGTATATAGAAATAAAAAAAAGAAATTATTAGCGATTCAGTCAAGTTTGTTAAGAGTAATATTCTTGTGTTTTATCTTTTTCTCTCTCTTATATAATAACTATATAATAATAATATCTACGATATATTTATCAACTTTCTTTATAGGCCTTTCCTCTAATATTATGTCTTCCCTTAGGGTTCTTTGGCTAAAGGTATTTCTAAATGAAGATAAATACAAAAGTGGTAGTTCAACCATATCGGCTATTGGCTCTTTGGCCCAGATAAGTGGTTATATATTAGCGGGCTTTTTTCTTTTGACAAGATTTTCTATATCTATATTTGTATTAATATTCTTTTATCTAATATCTATTATGCCACTTCTGTTCATTTCATACTCAGAAATAAGTGACGATAGAACGAAAGCAAATCTAAAGGATATTGTTTTCGCAGGCTGGAATTACATTAAAAAAAGTGAGAGCACTAAAGAATTAATTATATTAGACATTTGTGTTGGTCTAATATTTGGTGAAATCGGAATATTACTGACTGTCCTCACAAAGACTACGTTGGATTTATCTCCTACTTTTTTAGGTTTCTTCTTTGTTTCAATGGCAGCTGGAACTGCTTTTGGAGCTTTACTAATTAAAAAAATACACTTGAATTTTATGTATACATTCACTCTATTTACTATGATTGGTGCAATCTCAATAGCTGCATTAGGATTTTCGATTTCCATCAGTTCTACATTGATATTAATTTTTGCGGTAGGTATAAGCGAAGGCGCAACTAATGTTCTTACCTTTTTTACTTATATTAAAATCATTCCAAAAGAAATGACAACTAGAATTCAAGGAATCTTTGATACATTCATTTTAGGAATAACCGCTTTTTCAGGAATTGTAGCTGGATTTTTAATTGAAGATGTTGGGTTAGTCGATACTTTATACGTAGAAAGCTTTTTCCTTGTCATAACTATAATTTTAGCAACAAGATTCAAGGAACTTAAACTAATCAAAGGATAAAATTTCCGCTCACTTACAATATTTTTGCATTTTTTATGTGAATATAATTGTTGATGGTGGTCTGCAATTAGGGGACCTAACCAATGGCCCATTTACGGTTTTTTGCACAGTGGTATAAGAAATGATGGTCTCTTTACTCGCCTAAACCGTAATATACAGTTCCGAGAATGTGATTTCTGCTTATGAATGGTACAATTATTACTATTATAAAGCAGATAAATTTAACCCTCAATTCTTCCGATTAAGTAGATCGTTTTATGGTATTTTTAGGTGTCTTTGATTAAACTTTCTTTCTAAGAAAGGTTATCGCAAAGGAAAGCCCGTATATCATCAATTTGAAATTTTAAGGGCTTTCCTGCGAACCCCCCTCCCCGCCGAGCGGAGCAGTTTTTTTGGAACAAAAAAACCTACGGGTAGCTTTAGCTACACGTAGCCCACACGTGTGCAACACGGGGGGTGCGAAGCACAGGACACGGGGGGTCGGTGGACAGCCCAAAGGGCTGGACAAATCAGGGTAATAGCCCATTGCGAAGCCATAAGTGAACGCCGAAGGAGGACACGTGGCTATCCCTGATTAGACCTCCGAGACGAGTGGAAGCAAAAAGAGGGGGGGAATTTGTGAGTGAAGCGAGGACGGAGGGGTGAATTTTTGCTGGAGCGAAAGCCCTCCCTCCGTTCAGGAGGTTGGCGTGTCGTAGAGTGTCCTGTGCTACGCACTTGTGCGAGCGAGGCGGGGGTAAAGGAGGGCTTTGGGGTCTGACCTTTCTCCCGAAAGGGCAGAAAAGCAGAGAAGGGTAAATAACCATAAGCGGACTGCGGAATAAAGGGTTTATCCTGAAATGGAGCAGTCATACAGGTAGGGGTGGCTGACGCATAGATATAGGCTTGCTTGTTTGATTAATTCAAGTAATATCCAAACAAATAAAATGTAGCACCGAAAACTAAAAGAATGTTAGATATTGCCTTTCCGAACATGCACGTGTAGTCATAATGATTTTGCTCGTGTATGTGGAGTGTCCTTATTCCAGTAAACATTACCTCAAAATCCTAATAATATATTGGAATGTAGCTGTATCTAATACAAAAAAGTCAGTATTACTGAAAAATCCACAATAGTAATACGCCCTCTCTCCTCTCTTGTTCCTGTTCAATTAGTATAGCTTAAGTAATACTAATTGTTGTTTTCGTTTTCATCGGGGCAGTAGTAATAATATGAAAAAGTCAGTTAGGGTTTTTCCCATTATCTGATACTTGCCTACCTCATTCTTTTCAGATACCATTAAAAACCTTTCCTGTGTAATAATATCGGTGTAAATATGACCGAACAACCAAACGAAAAAATAAATAAGATATTGGCTGAACTGCCAATAGAAAAATCTCTCCTGACTAAAGAAAAGTCAGACCTTGTGGGCGATGAGCTGGTAATAATGAATATAGAACCAGTGCATACGCAATCACCAGAAGGAGAAAGTAGGGACGTTAATCTCTATACTGCACGAAATAACAAAACGGATAGCGTGGTTATTTTCTTTGGCTCTGCCGTAATGGATAAACAAAGTGTCAAGTTATCGGACCATGTTGTTATTGACCTGCGAATAAGCAAAGAAGGTCGGAAATACTACCTTTTCCTTGTCCTTCACAACTACGAGGTGGAAAAATGATGACGACTACAAGCTTTAAAGTGGACAGCGATAATATAGAGCTTGTTGTGGAAATGGCAAAAACGAGAGAGTTAAGCAAAATCCTTAACTTCCTTCTTCGGGAATATGCAAAGGCTCAAGGCTTCACCTCGTCTTACAACAAAATACAAGCATTAGAAGATAAATTAACAAAGAAAGACGCACAATATGAAGCCTTAAAAAAAGAGGTGCTGGAATGAGCGGGACACGTATAAAATGCTGGATTTGTAGGACGGCACTCTGTCAATTTGAAATAACTGATAATTGGTATTGTCCTTCCTGCCAAAAATGGCTGATTATTCCTTCCAGAAAGCACTACATTAAAGCCAAAAAGAGGGGGGTATAATCATACCTCCCCTGCCTTAATCGTTCCATACAGAGCGATTTAGAGGGTATATTTTCTGAAAGAAATGCAAAAAAAGCGTATATGGCTATTTCCAAAGGAAAAGCGGAATAGGGGTAAGGAAGAGATCCGCTCCCTCAAAAAAACATTACCGCCTCAAAAGATGTTTGACCTTGCGAATTTCAACATAACAAGAGATACAGCGTTCCGAAATTACCAATTCGCTTATACCTAATTCCTCGTCTGAAAGCTTTTTCCTGCATATTTTACATCTCACATTACCGCCTCAAGAGATGTCCTAAGCGTTCCTTATCGTATTCTTGCATTTCCCTTTTATTTGCCCTCTCCACTACCGCTCCGTCCCCATGAATACGGAATTTGAAGTATTGGGCTTCCGCACAACTGCCATCTCGATATATTAGATAATAGACGCCTATGCCCTCCTTCTCGCCATAACGTATTTCAGAAAATACGGATACGTCAAAATCCTTAGCGTCTATTTTCATTGCTCCTGCTCTACCCGATAGGATTTCCCTCAATCCTGTTTCCATAGGTTTTTCGTCATTTCTTGTTTTCGTTTTCATATTCTACGCCTTTTAACTTTTAATCTGCGTCTAATCTTGATTGATTTCCCGCATTCCTTATGTACGTTAATATAAGGTATGATATGCTCCACGTGTTCCCATTCGTAAATTTTCTTTCCGCATATGACGCATATTTCTGTATCTGTTTCGATAGTATCCCGAATCTTGTGTAATTCCTAGAAGTACCAGGATCATGAGAAAAATTTCATGAAAAATGAAAGGATGCCTCCAGGAACGACCCAGGAGGCAACAAACAATGGAAGAACTGGATAAAAAGGTATCTGAAATAGTGAGATCCACAGTGAAGGAGTTCATGGAATCCCTCATGAAGGGAGAGATTCAGGCTTTCCTTGAGGAAAAGGAAGGCCAGAGGAATGGCTATTATGAAAGAGACCTTGGAACAAGATACGGAAAGATCACCGATCTCAGGGTCCCAAGGGACAGGAACAATGAATTCCAGACTGCCCTCTTTGACAGGTATCAGA
>KI542675.1:778754-844756 GCA_000496135.1 Thermoplasmatales archaeon E-plasma
ATAAAGGTATTAAAAAGTCATAATTCATATTTATAACCTGATGCTCGGCATTTCTAATACTACCTGTATTTCTCTGTGCTTTCGGAATACGCCTGTGTCGGCAATAGAAATCTGTATTTTAGCACCCTGCACGACTACGTCTTTACCTGTTGTCTGTGCATAGTGGAAAGCGTCAGTATAGACTTGCTCGCTTATTGCTTCTATACCGCTACCTTCTATGACTTCATTAACAACGTGTCGGTGTTCTCTTTTTACGATAACGTTTCGTTTAACAGATATAGGTTCAATCTCAAACTCATTTTTCATTCTTTATCACCTCCTTTTCTTTTCCTCCTCCCGAAAAAAATTCATCTAAATAGTTTTTCAGGAATGCTAGAATGTCTTTTACTTCCTCTTCCTGCAGTAGATACGAATTATACGCTAATGTTGTTATACGCACGACATCGTTCCAGTTAAAATTAGCTCTCCCCTGTGTATCCACGATATAGAGATACACATATCTTAACCACGACCCGAACTCTTTTGCCGTTGCCGATATTGCTTTCTCTAATGTCCTGTCCTTCATATTTTCCCCTCCTTTTTCTTATTCTCCATTATCCAATCCTCCGCTAACTTGCGTATTTCCTCTGGTGTTTTCGTGTATATCATCGCATTCAGTTTTAGTGTCTGCCGATAAGAAAGATATTTGCGGTGTTCCTTGCTCAACGCCTTTGCATATTCTACGTTCTTTTTCCTGCGTTCTTTTTCCTGCTCCTTGCTGTCTTTCTGCTGGACTTTCCAATTTTTCATTTTCCATTTTACCTCGTCTTTGACTGCTTTTTTCACGTTTGGCTTTCCCTCCTTCCTCCACGCCTTCTTGCTGTGTTCTGCGATATATTGCCTTTTGATTTCTCTTATATTGTCTTTCCCCTGCTTCGTTTCTCTCCTATCTATCTGCCTCTGCACATTCGGGTATTTCTTTCGTAATTGCATTACAACCACAATAGCTATCCCTATACCAATAAGACCTGCTATCCACCCGATGAAAACCGATAAAATAGCGTCTATTCCAATCCAGATAAGCAGGAATATTCCTGCCTGTTTCCACTTTTTCATATTTCCTCCTCCTGCATTTCTCCCCATAAATCAACTAACGTTAGAACTTTAATCTGCGGGTATTTTACCTCGTATTTCGGCTTGATAAAGTCATTCGGAACAATGATTATCGTAGTTTTTCCCTCCTTGAGATAACGCTTAATTCTGCTGTCTATATCGTCAATAGAATTTTTGAAGCCTGTTTCAATTTCATATACGCTTTTCTTTGTTTCAATATCTGCACTGCTTACGCCGTCAGGTTTGACCTCGTATGATATTCCTTTCTGTTTTAGTATTTCTGCACACGCACTTACTAAATATGAATGAAAATCACTTGGATAACTCCCTTTTCTGCAATATACTACCTCCTCTACAACATATGCCTTTTCATTATGAAATTTCACGTTATCAGTGCGTTCTGCCACCACTTCTTGATTTACAACCATTTTCTTTAAAATTCCTTTAATTTTCAGTTTGACGTTTGCAATATCGTCTTTTTCTTTCGTTATACTCAAAGATTTAGCTATATCCTGTATGTTTTTAGCCATATCAAGAACAGGTAAAATATTAGTAGGATTATATACAATCTCTTCCTTATCCTCCTCCTCCCTGACGCTCCTGTTAGCCGTAATGGACATTTCTTTCACAGGGTAGAATTGCGGTCTTGGGTTTTTCAAAATATAGATATAGATGTCATCTAAATTGTCTGTCGCAATATCTACGAACTCGTGAGCATACAATCTTGTTATTATCCAGTGCATAAGCAAATTAATAGCTTTAATTCTGTTAAGACTTCTCTCCCCCAATTGCTTACTGCTGAATATTGTTGCTGTGTTGCCTTGCACGACATCGCCTAAATCGTCTAACTCTTGTGTCGCTAAGAGCATAGCACCTGTGGAACGTATCAATCGTGATATCTGCGGAATAATGGTATCCTTACGCATTCCGTCTTTCGTTTTCAAAAATAACGAGCATTCGTCAATAAAAAACATAGAGTTAAGTCTTTTTTTCCTTAGCATATCGCTAAAAATCTCACGCAATAGATACTCACCATAAAAAATAAACTGCGTTTCGGTGAGACCTTCAAAATCCAAAACAGCTTCCTCTGGAATAGGATAATCTATCATTTTCTCGGAATAGACCGAATTAATATTGTTTAGAATAGCCTGTAAAGATGCCTTCATATTTCCGTCTTTTTCATCGTTTATTCTATCTGAAATATTACTCTTGAATTCTTTCCAATTCTTGCTTTTCTTTGCGATGTCCTCCACCAGAGAGGGTATTGCTCCCGCCTGTATTCCTGTCTTGCCTTCGGCAATATGGAATGCCACTAAAAAAACCTCTATGAAGGTCTTGATGTCCGCAAAGACGTTAGGGATAGCTTCTGCAATCTTTAAGGAAGGGTACCCCAATTCTGTATATCTGTCAGTATTCTTATATTGGATTATAATCAGCAGCCGTTCTGTAAACTGCTGAATAATATAATATGTGAGCGTTGTTTTACCACTTCCTGCACCTCCAATCAAAGCAATATTAGTATTTCGCTTATTCTGGATATAATCAACTATGTTTACCTTCCTTACGTATGTCCTAAATCTTTGATTTTCACGCCATAACTTACCTTGAGCATTCGCCTTATCCTCCTCTTTGGCTTCACCTATTATACAAAAAAGATTTTCCTCCTGCACATCATCTTTGCCGTTCTTCACTTCTAATATAGTAAAAGTCAAGGCAATAACAACTATACTGAAAATTAAGTCTATGCCTATCAGCACGAATGCATACAGAAAAACAAAGATGACAAAGCCTACCCCTACTGCAAAAACAGATATTTTTCCGTGTCCTGCTTTTCTCATAGGAGTTTTAGTTGCCATAACTATTTACCTCCTCTAAGATTATTATGACTTTCGTTATCCAATAAATCAAGTAAAATAGCCGTTGCACCTATGAGTTCCTCAATTTCTATTTGGTCTGGGATAGAAAGCAGTGTTTGAAGGATTGGGGAATTGGGAAATTTAGTAGCGAAGCTGTTTTTTAGGTTTTTGATTGAAATCTTGCCTTTAAGCCTTAGTTCTAAATGCGTTTTTTCTCACCGATATTTGAATACAATCAAAAAATATATATGGTTAATACCATTATAATATCAATGTATGAATATTACCCCTGCTCTTACTGTGAAGAAATTATAAACCTTATTCTGTCAGAAGATACAGTTGTGAGCCAGTATAAACTTATTAAGTCCTTAAAGGAAAAAATGAACGAGAAAACGGTTATAAAACACGTTAATGAATTAATCAGCAATGAAATATTGACTGATTTTAGTAATCCACCTCTTCTCTTATTTGATGAAATAAAAAAAGCATTCTCTGGTAATTCAGAATATGGAATGCCAAGTAAGAGGAGATGGTTAGATTTTACTAATAAAAATGACCTTAAATTATTAATGAATGTATTGGAGGGAAGTAAGAAACGGCAAAGAAGAGTCTACGTATTGTGGTTTAATTATGAGTGGCTTTCTAAAAATAGACCTAAAACCTCAACCTCATAACCGCCTTTCCGTTCGGAAGAACTGCCTCAAAATCATACCCATCGCTGATATACTGCTCTATGTCGCTTACGGCTATAACCTTCTGCTTCGCTCCGTTGTCGCTCATCGCACCTGCTACCTTATCCCGTAATAACTGCTGAAAGTCCTCGTTGCTCACATTCGTAAGGTCTATCTTGTCTATTTCTTCCTGCTTGTATCCCACTGCTGAAAGAAGCTGTTGCTGTAAGAATAGCTTTGCATTATCCTCAGACACTTCGGATATTCTTGTTTCAAGGAATTTTAAACATTTCCGATAGCTCTCTCTCATTTCTTCAACCATATCTGGCGGTAGCCTTTTGTTCGTGCTGTATCTTGCCTCAATGTCGCCCTTATGCCCCATCATGAACTGCCTCCAAGGGTGCGATATTAGACCCTTGGATTCTGCTATGTCCAACGCTGTGCTGAAATATGCTCGCAATACGTAGGGACGCCAATCATAACCTGCATTTACAATAGCCTTCTTGATGTCCCTTGCTACCAGTTGTGTTCTAAGGTAATCATTCCTTTCTTTTCCTCGCTTCTTCTCTCCCTTTGGGTCTAACTGCAAAACGGAGGAATTAAGGGTTATATTCTCTCCCTCTTGTATCCTCTTGTTAAGATACTCCATAAGGTAATCTATACCTTCCTTTCCTAAGAATGTAAAATACTCATTTCTCGTCTTTGAGAGATTGACCCTAACCCTAAGCTTTGTTGGGATTGTTTCAAATTCTACCCCCGCGCTTGATATTTTAACTCCTTCTATGTCTGAAAGCTTGATACAATCCGTTCCTTCATAATCTCCTAATGTTTCCAGTCTGAGACCTGAATAAGCCATGAAGGAAACAGATACTCTCGCCCTTGGGGTTGCCATTCTGAGAATACGTGCCAATTCTTCCTTGCTTGGCACTCTCTCGTTTTCTGACCTGATATTACGGTTCTCATCCTTTATGTTGATACTTAGTTTTACGTTAATCCCATTGAATTTAAGCCATGAAATTAAGGGCTTTTCTGCATACGCAATATATGAACCAGCTTTGCCCTCTGCCTCAAATCTCCTTATAACGTCCATAATCCTGTATCTAAAATCTTCGCGTTTTGCAAGTTCTAAGAGTTCCATAGGGTTAGTATTGTCTCTATCACACCATAAAAGTAAATGCCTAAAGTAAGTCTCTGCTGTGATTACCGAATGTGCCTTTAGATTTTCAAACCACCTTTTCAGTTGCAGATTAAATTCAGGGCTACCCTCTGTAATGTATTTTTTATATTTCGGCTCACGTGTCATAAATAGATAATCAAAAATGGTATAAAAGGTATCCGTTTATTTAATTAAAAGGATAGGTAGGGATTCGAACCCTAATAAATGAGATCTGCAGTCTCACGCATCACCTCTCTGCCACCTATCCGCCAAAGGTCATAATTTTAACTTATTTTATGATGTCGATTATGGCATTGCTGACATAGTGTGCATTAATATACAGTTTAATATTAACAGATGTCCGAGTGGGGTAATTTGGATATCCTAGAGGCCTGCGGAGCCTTTGATCCGGGTTCAAATCCCGGCTCGGGCGTTTTTGAACAGATAAAATTAAAGATTCTTCAGATTTGAATTAACATTTTTCAATCTTTATTGAAACATTTCTACCATCGATATCCCAATTTCTTCCGTCTATGCTGTTTGAACGCGCTAGGGTTTTGGCCTGAACATCAGTCGATATCTTCCTTTTGTGCTTATCTATGGCCTCCTCTATATCAGAATCCCCATGATATGTTACCTTAATCTCATCGTTATACTCCAGCAAAGCCTCCTTTCTCATCACCTGTATTCTTCTAATAACTTCCCTGGAGAGCCCTTCCAATTCAAGTTCTCTATTGATTTTCTTATTAACATAAATTTCGATGGATTCCTTTTCACTTCTTTCCATTATAAAGGCATCATCAACAATTTCTGTTATGTTAATTGAATTCAATGGTAGCTCAATACCTTCGAAGAAATGTGAATTTGTTTCAGCTAATACCTTTTTCAGATTATCAGGTTCATTCAAATAGTTTTCAAATTTAGTTATTTTCTCTCGTAAAATAGGAGCTGCAACAACCTTATTGACTGATGCCTTCAGCATGACAGGTCTCTCATTAAATTCTATAAATTTAATATCATGCGCATTCAGTTCATCGATGATTGGTTCTATGTGGGTCATGCTCAAATCTTCTTTGCAATGGATCAGGATTTCCTCTACAGGTTTTCTCCCCTTAATGTTAGCATTTTGCCTGGCCCTTCTTGTGAGCTCCAGAATTTCCTTTACTCTATCCATTTCCCGTTCCAGGTTCTTATCTATTAGACTTTCAGAATATGGTTTCAACTGTTCAAAGTGCACGCTTTCACTTTTCGGATTTAACGCCATGTAAACATAATCAGCAGTAAATGGTGCCAGGGGAGCAAGCATTTTGGCGATTTCATTCAATGAATAAAAGAATGCGGAATATGCTCCTTCCTTGGATTCTGAGCTACCATCATCCTCCCAGAATCTTCTTCTGGAAAGCCTTAGATAAAAATTTGATGTGAGATCGATTAGCGTCATAATGTGCCTTAATGCATCATGAATCTCATATGAATCCATACATTCAAGGTACTTATTACCCACGGAGTTAACTACAGAAACCAGCCATCTGTCTATCCTGTTGGAAACATTATTCAACCCTTTATATTGAAAATTATCCAAATTTGCGTTAGATGCAAAAAATGAATAAAGATTAACAAAAGTCCCAAGAGTTTTGGTTGAGATTTCCTGAACGATCTTTGGGCTCAGGGGTTTGGGTTTCCATGGGGGTCCGTTAAAGAAGAATAACCTTGAGGAATCTGGTCCATACTGGTTAATCAAATCCAATGCAAAAACAGAGTTTCCTTTGCTTTTGCTCATTTTTCTTCCTTCTGAATCTAGTATGAATTCAACAACAAATGCATTATTGTAAGCATTTTCCTTGAACAAAAGTGATGAAATAACATGGAGAGAATAGAACCAGCCTCTCGTCTGGTCAATTCCCTCTGTTATGAAATCAACAGGTACCGGAATATGCTGATTATTTTCAAAAGGGTAATGTAGAGCAGCAAATGGAGCACTCCCAGAATCAAACCATGTATCTATAACAAACGGTTCCCTTTTGCAACTTTCACCGCATTCAGGGCATTTAAACTTTATTTCATCAATAAAAGGGCGGTGAAGGTCTTCCACAGGATGACCGTATAGTTTTTCCAGTTCAGAGGCTGAACCCATGCAAAACTGGTGATTGTTCTGACAGACCCAAACTGGAAGAGGATTGCCCCAGTATCTATTTCTGGAAAGATTCCAATCCTTTGCCTCAGATATAAAATTACCAAATCTACCCTCTTTGAGGTGGTCCGGTATCCAGTTTATTTTTTTGTTGTTATTGACCAAGGATGTACGGACATTAGAGACACCAATGAACCAGGCATCAACTGGATAATATAACAGAGGTGTTCCGCATCTGTAACAGAATGGGTATGTGTGAGTTATCTTCGTTGATTTATACAGGAGCTTTTTTTCCTTGAGATATTTTATTATGTCAATGTCAGCATCTTTTACAAATTTCTCAAACCAGGGTAAGCGTTTATCGTTAAATTTACCGTTCAATCCAACAGGATTGAGTATCTTTATATTATGTAATTTTCCTATCTGAAAATCATCCACACCAAAAGCCGGAGAGGTATGTACTATACCTGTACCATCTTCCAGTGTGACGTGTTCGCCAGACACCACATAACAGGTATCCTCAGATATATCAAGAAAATCCACCGGTCTCTCATATTTGATACCAATTAATTCCTTCCCGGACATTTCTCCTATAATTTCATATTCTCCCTGTATTACTGATTTTATCCTTTCCTTTGCAATGATATATTCTTCTCCTTCAACTTTGATCAGAGCATATGTGAATCTTTCATTAACGGCAAGAAACATATTGGATGGAATTGTCCATGGAGTGGTGGTCCATGCCAGCAAATACCTGTTTGATTCTCCACCAACTTTGAATTTAACATATATTGATGGATCCTTAACCTCCTTATATCCCTGGGCAACTTCGTGGGAACTGAGTGAAGTTTCACATCTTGGACAGTATGGAGATATTCTGAAATCTTTATATAGCAATTTTTTTTCAAAAAGTGTTTTCAGGGCCCACCATTCACTCTCCATATACTCCCGTGTCATGGTGATATACGCCTTATCCTGGTCTATCCAGAAACCTAAGAGGTTATCAACCTCATGCCATTCGTTGATGTAATTAAATATACTTGTCTTACAATAGTCATTGAATTTTTCTATCCCAAAATCTTCTATGTCTTTTTTAGTTTTAAAACCGAAGTGCTTTTCGGCTTCAAGCTCTACTGGAAGGCCATGACAATCCCACCCGGCATTCCTTCTGTCTATGTAGAAACCGCGCATATTTTTGTATCGGAGGACAGTATCTTTAACAGTTCTGGTTAAGGCATGACCAACATGAGGTCTACCGTTTGCCGTCGGGGGACCCTCAAGGAATCTAAAAGTTTTTTCGAAACGGCTTTGATTATTTACCTTGCTGAAAATGTCATTTTCAATCCAATAATTTCGGATTCTATGAGATATATCTTTTAATGTTAAATTCGTGTCATGCTCAAGATAATACTTGCCACTCATTTCACCCCCATAGGGGTTCATTGAATTAAATCTTATTTCTTAATTTATTATCCATATATGGCTTTACTGCAGGCTCATAATCTAACCAAACTAAATCATTGCCAGCTGGTGGGTATATGCCAAATTTCTTACGGAATCTCCTTATGAGTCTTATTTCACGTTCTGAGACCCAGTTAATATATTGCCTTATGGAAAAAGAACAGTTATCTGCAACTGAAAGCAAAGATAGCCTCTCCTCGTCCATGCTGATTATTTGATCAAGTAACAGGCTTTTCTTTCCGGAATTATTTTTCATGATTTGCATATAATAGTTTATTGAATGCATAAATTAACTTTACCTATAGCCGAAAAAAATGAGCAAATGGGTTTATTTACTGGGTTTTAACAACATTTGATATTAATAATCTGGTCTAAAATGCTCATAACCAAAATCAGTAATGGGATTCCAGCGTTCTCCATCAAATATAATATTTTCATTTTCCCAGACATCGCCTATCATTGAAAACTCAATACCTTTTTCTCTTAATTTCAAGGCAGTTTCTTCTGAGTTATCATTATCTATTGAGAATAGGAGTTCATAATCTCCTCCATATCTGAATATTGCCTGGAATGGATCAACACCAACTATCTTACTTATCCTGAAAAGAGCGTCGTGGATTGGTAACTGATCCTTAACAATCCTAAAACCAATTCCATAATCTGCTTTCATCTGGCTTAAAGCTGAGCCGAGACCGTCTGAAAGATCCATCATAAACCTGCCTCCGAGTTTTGCAATTATAGTTGCTTCCTTTACACGTGGAGTTATCCTGAGCATATTTTCAGCATTCTCCTGAACCCTTATTCCATTAGAATATGCAATAAAGGCTGCAATCTTTTGACCCAATTTATGCGTCACACACAAAATCTGACCCTTTCTGATGTTAGACCTTTTCAGGATAGCATCCTTACTCACTGTACCAATGCAAACTCCGGAGAATGACATAGTATTATTTTCCTTTGTATCTCCACCCAGGTATTCAACATCATATTGCTCTAGAATTGAACTTAATCCTCTTTCAAAATTATCGATGAATGACAATTCTATAGATGAAGGGATATTAAATGCAGCGAGAAAGTACTGTGGAATACCGCCCATTGCTGCTATATCACTAAGATTTACGGCTCCAAAAAATCTTCCAATATTCTCAGGAGATGCACCTTTAGGAATATGTGTTTTTTCATTTAAGGCATCCACAGTTATGAGTTCATAATTTCTTCCTCTGGATATGTAAACGCAGTCATCCTTTTCCTGCAGGATATTCATATTTTCGTATGTTCTGGCAATTAACTTTCGCTCTCCCAGATCCGAAATCTTCATATTTTCACTCTCAGACAGTCTGGTCGGATGATATCAATCTGTTTCTCATTGCAATAGCTTCATGTTGTACAGGCATTCTATCCTCTAACTCTATTTGAATATCATAGTTTTCATGGTCAGAGGTATAGTAGTATTCTTCGAGCTCTTTAAAATCCTGTGACAGTGATGATGAATAAATCAATTCAAGCAGTTTCTTATCTACAGAATCGTTGTGGGCACCACGCCTGGAATTACCTCCAGTTGGATACGATATAACCTCACACTGATCGTTCCTTGAATCCAGCAGGAGTTTTGCCACACTCCAGAGTCTTGGTGGCCGGTATAACCCTTTTTTCCAGTATTTTTCAACCAGTGTATTCCTCTGGATATTCATGGGGTTTATAGAAACATCCTCTGTTAAAGATGAAACAAGTTTAATTGATTCCAGAATATCATTAATAGATTTCTTCTCCGACATGAACAGGGGCTTAAACAGGAGGTATGTTCTTAATTCCATTGATAGTTTTGATACTACCTCAGCCGCTTTCACATATTTTTTAAAGCTTGAACCCTTATTTATGATATTCTTCATAATATCGTCATTGGCAGTTTCCAGACCTATGGCAACTCTTGTGTCAATTCCACTGTTTGTAAAAGAAAGCAGATTATCTGGTGTAATGTATTCAGTTCTGGATTCAACGAGTAACTTTGAAATCTTACCCTGTAATTGCTGAATAAAATATTCACGAGCCTCCACTGGAAACTCTCTAGTATCCAGGAAACTTCCTGATGTAAAAACCTTTAATACTTTAATATCACCTATGAATGAAATAAGTGAATCAATCTGTTTTTTTAAATTCTCAATTGATACATTTGCTGATATATCATTAAAATATCCGCACATTGAACAGGAAGAAAAGTTATACCAGGAACAGCCTGTGGTCCTGAAAATAACCACCGCAGTTGGTTCAGAATAACCTCTTAGACGGTCTTTTTCCGTCCACATGGATACAGGTTTATTTGGATCATTCTGCCTCTTTGTGGAGGGCATTAGTGATTTAATTTCTGAAGCTAGTTCTCTATTTATCAATGTGTATGTATTGTCATCTACGATTTAAAAGTGTTTTTGCGAGATGGTTTTATTTTTAAATATCGCATTCGTTGCATATAAAGATTTAAATATTTTTTATTAATATAACGCTATGGCAAGTTACGGATTCAAATGTAAAGACATTGGAATGGACTGCGGTTTTACTGCATCAGCTAAGACTAAAGAAGAATTAATGCCAAAGATAGCAGAGCATGCAAAGCACGATCATCACATAGAGACAATAGACGAAGCTTTACAGGCTAAGGTGAATGGAGCAATAAGAAAGAAAATGCTCTTCTAATATTTTTTTTACATATTAAAATTATTTATTCTTTCTGTAACAATAAGTTATTTTGACTGAATGTTTTTACACATCAATGGGTTTAGAAGAAATTTCAGAAATATTAAAAAATGGAAAGGTTACCATAATCGATACAAGGAGCCTCAACGATTACATGAATGGGCACGTCCCTGATTCCGTACTTGCGCCTTATACCAATGACTTCTGGTTTCATGAAATAGGAGAATATTTAAGAAACATTCCTCATAACATCATCATAATCACTGGAAAAACCTCAAATTCAGAGGAGTTTGCAACAAGGATTAAAAATGTTAGATCGGATGCCGTGGTAATAGAATATGATGAATTAAAAAAAGGTCTTAATGTAAAGGAATCAAAATTGTGGGAAATAGATGTAGAAACACTAATGAAAGATATGGAAAAGTGGAGTATTATCGACGTTAGAGAGCCCTATGAATGGACTTCTGGAATAATACCTGATGCAGAAACTATCTCCATGAATGATATTCCCAACTCCATTCCGCATCTGGACAGAAATAAGAATTACGCCATAATATGTGAACATGGTAATAGAAGCTTATACGCCGCTATTTTTATGGCAGACCGTGGTTTTAATGTGGCGACAGTAAAGGAAGGCATGGATGGGTATAGAAAGCATAGATTGCCTTTAGACTGAGTCAGCGGGCATTCATATACATTAACTGGATAAAAAAGTGTTAGTAGAGGAATAACATTATAATCGGAACAGGAATGAACAAGGATATTGCCAGAAAATTAATAGCAACTGTTGCAGCAGAAAGGAAGAATGCAAATGAATTTACTGAGAAGGATTTCATTAATGTTCTGAGCTATAAGAGGAAAATGGTCAGTGAAAACAACATCCCAAAATTCATAGAATCCGCCAGGGAAATTGGTTTGCTTTCAGAAAGATCAGGAAAATTGATTCCTAATTTTAACGCCAGGGGTGTAATTGTTCCCATAGATTTTGTTTTCACAGAGAATGAATTGTTTGAAGACAGGAGCGAAGAGAGCCTAATGGATAGATTGGTTGAGGCCATTTCTGCTTCCGGTAAAATGTCTAAAAAGGAGGCCATTGCTAAAATGAAGGAACATCTCCCGGAAATGGAGTTTATAGACAATGAGGAGAGACTTATTTCTATGATGATTGATAATTCCATAAGCATTGATGACTTTAGGGACGATATAATTCAAAAATATATCACGCCCAAATGAGTACAAATATTATTACATAATTTTAAAACAGAAATAGAAAATCCATAATTGACGCAAACAGCATGATTTATAACATGTGTTAGTGTTGATTTTTTAATATTCTTTAAAAGAAAACTTTTGTTAATAATTACTGTATTTATTCCCTCTTATGGGTAAATTATACAAATTTTTAGGAATAATTTCCTGTCTATATGGAATCAGCTCATGAAGAAAGTGTCAAGGTTTGCCTGTCTGCCCTTATTATATTGAAGTTGAAGATCATCAAGACTTTTTGAGATCCTATCCATGGAAAAGTTATGGGTATCACAGAGATATTGCATGACCTTTTCTCTTTCGGGTTCTTTGAAGTTTATATCAATGTTTTCAACTGCTGGTGGATGCAGGAATAATTCCCTAATGTCATTGAGATTTGGTATAGTTTCATTCTTAATTTTCAATACATTTTCAAGGGATCCATTTTTTCTAATCAGGGAAAGGGCGGTTTTGGCTCCAACCCGTGGAAGACCTTCGTTGAAATCTGTTCCTGTGAGAATTGCTATATCGATCAATTGCTCCCTTGAAATTTTTAAAGAATTTAGTGTCTCCTCCAATTCTAAATATTCAGGGTTTATGGAGACATAAATATTCCTGCTTGAAATTCTTCTTCTCCCGTAAAGTGTAAAATTCCTCAAAACACGCCTTGCACCAAACAAAAGACAGTCATAATCCTGGGATATTACTCCCTGAACGATGTTGACAGAACTCATATAGGACGCCTGCGCTTCCCCTTCTGAAATTGCCTGGACAAATGGAACTCCCATATATCCCAGCAAGGTTTTACATTCATCAACAATGTCAGATGTTATATAATTGATTGATCTCCGAAGGGCTGCTATTCTCTCCACATCTCCCTTTTGAATGGCCTCTTCCAGATTTATTTTAGCCTTCTCTTTCAACAGACGTCTTTCACTGATAGTTCTCTGTTTTAAGGGTGACGGTTTTCCATCAAACACGTAGACAGGCTTGATTCCCTCATTCATCAATGATATTGTCCTGTAGAATACTCCTGAAAGATGTGATGTTACATTACCATTTAAATCTGTCAGGGGCGATCCATCATTTTGCCTTATGCTACTTAGAAATTGATAAATTACATTGAAGGCATCCACTGAAACAAGACTACCGGAAAAATTGCTCAATTTGGTCTCATGCCTAATAACAATATCAGATATGTCTACTCCCATTTCATGGGTTACATGCTATACCGATATTTAAGAGATAGAACTGACACGATATGCCTTCCTGAATTGATCTGTGCTTAACAATTTTCAGCAACCTTTTCCCCGGATCAATTTTCTCAAGAGCTAAAATTGTCTTGACAGAATGATTAAGGAAATAGCCTCCATAAGCTTGAAAATTACCACTTTCAACATCCACGTAGATCTGATTGGTTATTAAAACTGGAATATCGTGTTCTGAAGATATGGATGAAATTATGGAAAGCTGTTTTTGCATAGAGGGAGGGCGATTGCTTTTTTCATCCCTTTCCGCACGAAAGTGCTCGGTAAAAGAATCTATTATGAGCATATCAAAATCTGATTCCTTATCAATCATCTTTTGTGATTTTAAAAGAGCCAGTTCCTGATCTTCAAGGCTGTTAACCCTATATAAGAATAATTTCTTAGTTAAATCAATGTTGCCGCCTGCTATCTGCATGAATCTTTCAACGGAGAAACCTTCAGAATCAATATATATAACACTCTTTCCGGAGTTAAGAGATGAAATTGCAAAATGCATGGCAAAATTCGACTTCCCGCTTCCTCCTTCACCAAATATTTCTGTTATTACCCCGCGTTCCAGTCCTCCATTCAGCAGAGAATCTATGCAGCCCACTCCCATGGGAACATGGCCCTCCGGTTGGGTGAGATCCACTCGTTTCATATTATCCTCCCATGGGATAATATTTCCCTGATATCAGGATAAATTCCACTTTGAAAATAGACATTTAAGGGCGGCATATTTCCGTACATTGTGAATACCCTTAAGCTTAAGATACTTCCTGATCCGCGACAATAGATTAATTCAACAAGTCGTAGAATCAATAACAGCATGTAAGCTTACTTTTTATGAATTAAAACAATTGCAACTATAGTACCCGGAGAACTTTCATAAAATGCCAAGAGATGATAAAATATCGTCATCCAATCCCTTTAAACTTTCAGAAAAAATGGTTTTTCCATATGGATTTGTTCTATTATCCTCAGGATTCAAAAGTATAGAATATTGGGATTCCTTAAACATGGAGAAATCATTCTGGGTATCTCCAACAGCTACTGTCCTTCCCTTCGGAATAGAATATTTTTTCTGTAAATCTCTCACATTATCTCCCTTCTGTGCAGGAACAACCATTATCTTTCCATCTCTCAGAAGGTGCCCAGAGCTATCAAAGAAAAGCTCATTTGCCATTATTTCATCAAAGCTGACTTTTTGATTAATCAGCTCGGCCAGAATATACAATCCACCAGATACAATTGCAGTTACAAAGCCGGAGTTACTTAAATGCCCTATAAAATTGATTAGCCCTTCCCTTAATTCTATCCTCCTCACTATTGATAAAATAAATTCTCTGGTTATATCTGGTTTAACACCAAGCCAGTCATTTATATCCCTGAGCATGAATTCCCTGTAACTGATTTTTCCGCTCAGATATAAATCGTAATTAACCCTATTATCAGTTCCAAGAGTTTCATGAATAATTCTCCAGCTGCTTCTGTTAGTTGTGAGAACGCCATCCATGTCAAATACTGCAAGGTAATTTCGCTTTTGCAAAGTAATCAGACTCAATAGGATCTTCCGAAATTCACCACAAATTTTGCCTTATTTCCACAATTAATGCAGATTGAGTCTGGTCCTGCACTTGAATCGAAAGGTATATTTGTACTCTTTCCACCTGAAACTTCCTTGATTTTATCCTCACAGGCTGAACTTCCACACCAGTGTACCTGAACTATATTTCCCTGTGCGATTATATCCCTGATCTGAGTGATTTCATTCGTCTTCTTAATGTGCGAATAAAGAAATTCTGTTGATCTTTTCAAGAGATTTGCATTTATCATTTCGATGATATTTCCTATTTCATTCCCCACGTCCGTTGCATTTAATGTCCCTTTTTCCATGGTATCTCTTCTGACATATGTTAATTTGGAACTTTTCACCTCTCTGGCTCCTATTTCAATTCTGACAGGTATCCCCTTAAGTTCCCAGTGATTGTATTTCCATCCTGGTGTATATTCAACTCTATCATCGAGATACACTCTGAATTTAACTCTAAGTTCATCACGAATTTTAAACGCGTATTCCAGAACTTCACCTTTAGTTTTCTCGTTAAATATTGGAACTATGACTACTTCATATCTGGATAGACCTGGAGGAACCACAAGACCTTTGTCGTCGCCATGAACTGCGAGTAAAACCCCAATCATTCTGGTTGAAATAGCATACGTGTTCTGGTAAACATAAGTTTTTTCTCCTTCTCTATTTAGAAATGTAATATCGAAGGCTTTGGCAAAATTTGTTCCATCATGATGGAAGTCCGGCCCCTGAACCGTCTTTCCGTCAGGCAGAAGAAATTCAAAACTGAATGAAGCCAATCCTCCTGCAAATTTCTCCGATTCGGTTTTCTGACCTTTTATCCCCTTGAGGCAGAGTAAATCTGTTATGGTTTTTTCATAAATGCCAAGAATCTGATCCTTTTCAAGATTTGCGGATTCTTCATCTGCAAAAACAGAATGCCCTTCATTCCACAAAAATTCACGGTTTCTGAGAAGAGGAGTTGGATGCTTAAACTCCCATCTAATCACATTATTCCACTGATTGTACCTGTAAGGCAAATCTCTCCAGGATCGTATCCATCGTGAGAATGCAGGATACATAATTGTTTCAGAAGTGGGTCTTATGGCAAGTTCCTCCTCAAGTTTTGATTGCCCTGCCTTTGTTACCCAAGCGACTTCAGGTGAAAAACCTTCAATATGTTCTTTCTCCTTTTCTAAAAATTTTTTAGGGATAAGCAGGGGAAAATATGTGTTGGTCACTCCTGCCTCCTTGAAAAGGGAATCAACGTAATCATGAATTCTCTCCCAGATAAAATAGCCTTCAGGTCTAAAGATAGTCGTCCCGGATATATCGCCGTAATCAAAAAATTCTGATTTTATTATTGCCTGTATGTACCATTCCGAGAAATTTTCAGATTTCTTTACAGTTATTCCTTCATCCTCTGCCATTAATTTCAATAGCTGATACGCTACATAATAAATTGTTTTTGCATTTTTAGTTTGGAGATCTATTTCATTATGAGAGGAAATTGTAGTTAATTTTAAGTGCGTGATAGAATTTAAGCACCATGCAAGCCTCTGAAGATTTGATGAGAGAGGAAATTATTCGTTATGCCAAAAGGATATTGCCTGTCAGGGCCATAAGCCCAGAATCCGGGGGTACCGGGGAATCTGCCAGGGCAGACGAAATATGCAAAATTCTAACTGAGAACGGTTTAAATGATTTTCAGAGATATGATACCTCAGATAAAAATGACGTGGTAAGATCAAATGTGGTCATTAAAATCGGAAAGGCGGAAAGAACCCTATGGCTCATAGCCCACATTGACACAGTTCCCGTAGGAGACAGAAATCTCTGGACAAGAGACCCGTTCTCCGCTACTGTGGAGGAAAACAGAATATATGGGAGAGGCTCATCAGATGATGGTCAGGCCGTTTTTCTGTCTCTGCTTCTTGCTAGGGAATTGAAGGATAAAGAATTGAAATACAACCTTGGAATTGCCTTTGTTGCCGATGAAGAGGTTGGCAGCGTTTATGGTATTCAGTATCTTTTAAAACAGGGAATTTTCAAAAAGGATGATCTTATTCTTGTCCCCGATTCTGGCTCTGAAGATGGTTTGGATGTTGAAGTCGCGGAAAAGAGTATTCTCTGGATCAAGTTTACCGTAAAGGGAAAACAATACCATGCAAGCAGACCCGATAACGCAATAAACGCAGGAAGGGAATCCATGAAATTTATCTTAGAACTGGATTCAATGCTCCATGAAAAATACACGGCAAAAGATGAAATTTTTAATTATCCATATTCTACGTTCGAACCAACCAAGCATGAAAAAAATGTGGATAATGTTAATACAATTCCAGGTTTGGAAACTATTTACATGGATTGCAGGATACTGCCTAAGTATGATCTGGACAACGTCATAGACGATATAAGCAACTGCATAAGGGATTTCGAGAAGGATAGCAAAGCACACATCAGTTTTGAATTCATGCAGAAAGAGCAGGCACCAGTAAGTACCTCACCGGAATCTGATATCGTTAAGGTTTTATCAGAATCCATAAGGAAGATCAAGGGATCAGAACCCAGGATTGTAGGAATTGGCGGTGGTACATGTGCTGCGTTCTTCAGACATGATGGAATGGATGCAGTAGTCTGGTCTACAACTGTACCAGAGGTTGCTCATCAGGCTGATGAATATTGCATCATCGACCATATAATTGGAGACTTTAAGATCCTGGAAAACATACTTCTAAAGGATGAAAATTAATCATCATCTTCTGCCAGTTCTTGAATCCTTTCCACACCATCTATTTCCTTTATGATGTTTGAGACCTCAACTGGTACCTGATCCTCCCATTTTAAACCTTTTAACATTTTTTCACGTATTTTGGTTCCGGACCATTCATCCCTGTTTGTTAATTTAACCGCTTTAACGTCATAACCTTTTTCCTTGAAAAGTCTCCGGACCAGTGGATTGTTGCTGTATATTGCCTCAAAATCAGGTGTCAATGACTCAACATGGGCTACCCAGAGCGGGTTTGAATTGACATCTTCTATTGGGATGATATAGAAATTCAGTATACCGGCAGATTCCAGGGAATTTGATATCATTAAATGCCTTTCACCGGCGGTGAATGGATTTTCCATGGTGTGTGAATACTGTGCACTTCCTATTCCAATAATAACTGATGAATAATCCTGAAGGATTTCCTTTATGACATGCAAATGACCATTGTGAAATGGCTGGAATCGACCCACAACGAAGGCTCTCATTAGGGCATAATGCTCAACCTGCTTATCTTTTTTTCATTGAAAAGTATGTCTCGCATAGTTAGAGAGTGTGGTTAAGGTGACTTTAATACATCCATAAGTTAAATTTCAATGTCTTAACTCTCAAATAAGGTGACATTTACCGTATAAGGTGTCAGAATTAATTAATGCAGTCAGAGACTCTGTGCACTTCTCCTTGAGTGATGATATCTCATCCTTAAGCACAATTGCTTTCTCAATCTCATCCTGAAGATTAACATGTAGATCATGGGATTCAAATATGTTATTAATTCTGGTATTAAATTCCAACCATAAAGGCTGGGGTATAATCGCAACTGAATTTCCATCGAAGGAAAGTGTTGTAAGTGATCCTGCCCTTGATAGTTTTTTCTGCTTGACCTCACTCTTCATCTCGGGACGATGAATAAACTCGAGCTTGAAATTAACCAATGAAAATATGAGTTCACTTTTGTAAAGTATTTCCTTCGGGTTATCCTTGGGATTTGATTCAAATTCAGTTATGATACCGGATGGATTTATCATAAGATAACGTTGAATCTCTCTGGCAAGGACTGGAAGCACACTGGCATATTCCATTATAAATTTCTGATACTTTTCAAATTCTTCACCAAATAAATTATCAATACCTGTAATATGATTGCGAACGAGATCATCCCATAGTGGTCTTTCTGCAATTTTAGGCATTGCAGGGATTGTATTGGACATACTTTGAATTGGCCATGGTAATACAAGAGATCTAATCATATCCTCCGCCACCTTTTTAAGAATTGATTGATGAACTGCTTTTCTCTTTTGTTCTTCTTCAGATATTGATTCCATTGAGTCGTATGGTTTGACTCCTTTTACAATATATTTCTCCTTTTTTACCCTCCCAGAAGTAAATTCAATATCATCTGAAGAAACCCGGTTTAATTTCACATACAACTCGTCTATGTTTTTTCGCAAAAGATTCAGATCCTTCTTTAAATAAAAGCGGTTGAAAAGGTATCCTATAATTAGTATGATAAAGATTGAAATTAGAACGGAAGCGGCAATTACTGATGCTGAACTGGTCACTTATACTCACTGAAGAATTCCCCTATTTTGGCTATCCCATTAATAATATCGTCTTCGGATGCAGCATAGGACAATCTAAAATGCATCTCTCCCTGATCTCCAAAGACAGACCCCGGTATTGTAGACACACCTTTTTTTTCAAGAAGCTGCATGCATAACTCTCTGGACTTCAAAGGAAGGTCGTATTTGGGAAATAGATAGAAAGCACCCTCCGGTTCTTTTAAACTTATATTTGGAATTTTTTTCATTTCTCTGATTGCTATTTCACGTCTCTTCTCAAACTCATTCCGCATCCTTGTTGATTCTTCATAGTGGTCAAGGGCAAATATAGCTGCCTGTTGAGAGATCGATGGCGCACATGTAATTGTCTGTTGCTGGAAAGTATCTGCAGCCTCAATTATATCGTCTGAGGCTATCATAAAACCGATTCTCCAACCCGTCATTGCAAAACTTTTGGAGAAACCAGATAAAATTATTGTGTTTTTGAGAGCTGGATCCAGATTCAATGGTGAGAATAGTTTTCCGTGGTAAATGAGGTCTTCATAAATTTGATCACATATGAAGTAAATATTGTATTTTTTACAGAGTGAAAGTATGTGTTTAATGTCTGATTCTGATAATACTTTTCCCGTGGGATTGCTCGGGTTTGAAATTAATATAGCTCTTGTTCTTGGATTTATCAGACCTTCCAGATATTCAAAATCTATTGAAAAATCTTCTCTGGAGGGAAAGCTCACAGGTTTTACCCCATTCAATCTGCAAATATCGGGGTATGAAAGATAATAGGGTTCAGGAATAAGAATTTCATCGTCATCATCACAGATTGCCATTATGGATAGATTTATTGAAAATTTTGTTGGAGTGACAAGAACATTTTTTGCGGATGTTGCAGTATAACGTCTAGAATACTCAGCGGCGATTTTATTTCGCAACTCTGAAAAACCGAGAGATGGTGTATAGTGAGTAAAACCTTCTTTTGCTTTTTCATGGGCATAATCAATGATGTTATCCGGGGTTGTAAAATCAGGCTCACCGATACCAAAGTTATAAATTTTTAAACCTCTCGATTTCATTTCCTGAACCTTGTTACTCAGTGAAACTGTTTCTGATTTCAATACTCTTGATACCCTTCTGGAAACCATGGAACACCAATACCACTTTCTTAATTAATTCTTTTTGGTGAGAGATGAGTAGTAATATACAGAAATGCAAACGGTACAGTTAAAATTAAAAAGTTTATGTTTCTTCCTTTAACATCCGTGTTATAATACACTTTACAATAGACTTTACGCGAAGTTTGCCACGAATCTTTGGGCACTCCCGTAGTTAAGCATGTGGAAGCTGGAGTTCTACCTGCAATGGAAACTCAAGTCCCTGAATTGGTAAGCCTACCGACTTACCCAGGAGGAATGCCCCTCAAATAAGATATTCCTAATTGTTCAACTTTCCACTAAATCTTATTAGTTTTCCTTAAGTATATGCCTATGACTGCAGCAACCACAGCAACCAGTATTATGATGATAATAATGTTATCCCAGTTGTAAGGCTTAGGCCCGGAAGTAGGACTGGGTGGGATCTTAGTAAGGGGAGGTATATGCAGAGTTTCGCCCGGAGTAATATCGTATGTACTATTGAAAGATTCATAACCAGGTGCTGTTATTCTTACATTGTAAACCCCTGCTGTCACGGTAATGTTAAATTTACCGTTTACAATGGTAATTTCTTTCCCATTAACATATACACTTGAGTTCTTGGCATTAAGAGTTCCAACTATGTATGAGTAATGAAGATATGGTATATTAGAAACAATTCCTGTTCCATTATAATGAAGGTATCCTGATTGGATACTTGTATAGTAAAGGGAAGTGTTGTAATATTCATAACTATAATTTTGATACTGTGCATTGATGACAGTGAACACTATTTCACTTCCATATGATTGAACTGTTTTTCCGTTAAAAGTAACTGACCATAACGTCCCAACCATCAGTGAGGGAACCATGAACGCCACCACGGGTCTTACCCATGGCTTCATGAGAGGATACTGGTCATTGAATGTCCCGTTGATATCAAAAGGTGAATCACCAATACCATCATTGTTTTTATCGGATCCATTATAACTGCTCCAGTAGTTCCCCCCAACCGACATTGAAAGGTTAAACAGATCATTTGATGATGAAGACAAAATAAAGTTATGCCTTTTGTTATAGATAAAGTCATTGTGATAGAATATGCTGTTATTTGTGGAAGTCAAATTTAGCGGAATAGTGGAATTGTTGAAGTAATTGCCATAGAAGGAGTCGTTATAAGACAATTTAGAAAATATATCAGTATTATAGTTTAGGAAGGTGTTATTGGAAAATGTGGATTTGCTCGCGTTAAACATTTTAATTCCAATACTATCTGGCGCGCTGGAACCTTTTTGGTCGAACATATTTCCATTTAACACCGTTCCATTTACGTTCCTAAAATACAGCCCAAGGGAAACACTGGTATTATCATTATTCTGAATTACAGTATTGTTACCAAGATAGGTGGCTTTCATCCCATATAAATCAATTCCTATTGAAGAATATGAAGAAGAGTTCTCATATATGTAATTCCCGGTAATGTTACTTTGTTGCCCGTCATTGATTAAAGTAAGCGTAACGCCATTCGTTATGGACGAATTGTAGAATTCCAGGGTATTTTCCGTAATTGAAATATTTGAAGGTTTAGTATTTGAGATTCCAATGATTGAAACTCTCACTGAGACTATCCTGTTCCCATGTTCCGTAATGTTACCTCCGGTGCTTTGAAACCCGGCTCCAGCGTTACTTACAGGAGTTCCGGAATAGAAATAAATATCGTTATTCATGGCAACAATGTTTGTATTGCTTGTAGATACAGCCTGATTCGTCTCGATTGTGTTGAGCATTGAGATATTATTTCCTTTCATGGCGAGATTTCCACTATATTCTGAAATAGCGCTGGCTGTGTTACTTCCTGTATTATTAAGCGTTATATGGTTATTAACAAGATTTATGTTAGAATAACTTGAATGTAAAGCCTCAAAGAGACTGCCGGTATTCCCTGAAGTTGCATTTCCTAACATGAAACGGTTGCCTGATATTGTGACGTTTGATGAATAAGCAGTAATTGCACATACTGGATTTCCTGCTGTTGGGTCAAAATCTGGACTAATATTGAAACTGTTTCCAGAAATAATTGTGTTTGGACTGATGTAATTTCCTTGTGGCCCAATTGCAATAGAATTTTTTAAATAACCATTGAAATGGCTGCTTTTCACAGAAGTGTAATTACCTAAAATACATAGCCCTGTATGTGCTGTTGCAATCACTGTAATATTATAGATTTCAGTGTTGGCAGAATTAATGATCGCTCCAACTCCAAATGTATTTAAAGCTGAATTGTAGATGATGTCATTGGAAAAATTTACATATTTCGATGATTCAATAGAATTGAAATTACCATTTGAAGGTATCATTCCAGTTAAAATGGTGTTTGTTAAGAATGCCTTTGCGATAACTGAAGTATTTAGAGCAAATTCGCTATTTTCTACAGATATATTATCTGTTTGCGCACCTATGATTAAAGCGACTATTGCAGATTTAATATTCAAATCGGCAAAGGTGTCATTTGAAGACTGATTTACCAGTATGCCAGCTTGATCATCATATTAATTCTTAGATTTTTAACCGAGACATCTTTTGCTTTCAAAATATTCATTGTAAAGTTTTGTTCATGGCCATTGCCTGACATTGTGTAATTCTGACCGTTAAATATGGTAACATTGTGCATTATGTTGATGGTACCAAAAATTTCACCTTCCAGTGTGTAAATATTGCCAGCTCTATCTATAATATTTGTGTTCCCCGTTCCGTGGTAACTGACACTCCCGTTTGCACTTATGTTTACAATTCCGGTAAAATTATTTATGGGGGTTGCTGGACCAAATGTCGTCACTGATAACGCAGAACCTGAACTAACATAGGTATCAGACACTATTGTTGTTAGAAGGAACGTTGCTATGAACACTGAGGAAAGAGTTTTCCAATCCATCAAGACATTACAACTTTCAGCAATTTAAACTATTCGTCTTTTTATATGTCATATAAGTCAACGTATCCCTTAGTGGTTTATTTGACCCTTTTCGCATCAATAGTAGTTCCGAAAATTGAGCCAATATTTCTGTACCCAATCTTCCTGTAGAAATTAAGGGCAATCAAATTCAGAGCCGGGAATTCAGCGGTAACAATACTTATTCCTAATTTATTTAACTTTAAATAAAAATAGTCAAGCAATGCTGCTCCTACCTTTTTCCTTCTGTATTCAGGCATGATGTACAAATCGATAATTCTTGCCTCCTTATCTGGATTATAATAAATCCTCTTTCTTATTTCAGCTTTCAGCACACCGACGATGCTTTTATTGAATTCAGCCACAATAACGATATAATTTTGTGTGTCAACGATACAGTTCCCATAAAATTTTTCTGCATCAGATCTCTTTTCCTCATCTATTGTATATAATGGATCAAATTCCCCGTTGAGTCTTTTCATCCTTTCAATCAAACCCAAAAAAGGTTTAAGATCTTCGCTCCTTGCATCTCTTACTTCTATCTTCATCTTTTTATCATCTTTCATTGTTGCTCACCCGGCAAATTTCTTATAAGTTTCTCATCCATCAGCTTTCTGAATATTTTTCTGTTCTCCTCAATTATATCCTTTGCAATATCATAAAACATCTTCTTGCTCCCTGTCCTTCTGGCCAGACCTTCGTCTTCTGTAGCCTTAGCCACTGCTGATGCAACTTGTGGATATAGATCGGTGTCAGTCATCTTTGGTACTATATTATCATCGTCTAACTCTGAGACAAAATCTGCAATTTCATAGGAAGCCTTAACCATTATGGAAAAGTTCACTCCTTTTGCACGGGCATCAAGTACTCCACGAAATACTCCTGGAAATACCAGACTGTTATTAATCTGATTTGGAAAATCACCCCTACCTGTGGCTACTATTTTTGCTCCCCCTTCCTTGGCTACATGTGGCCATATTTCAGGAACAGGGTTTGCCAGTGCAAATATAACCGGATAATTGTTCATTTTCTTAATCCATTGGGGTTTAATTGTATTAGAGTCTGATTTAGCTGCTGAAACAACTATGTCTGAGCCAGATAATGCCTCCGGTATTCCTCCTTTTTTTCTATCTCTGTTAGTATTCAGAGCCAGTTCGTATTTCCATGGATTATTAATCATTAATGAGTCAATATCTTCCCTCTCTGGTTCAAGAATACCCTTAGAATCCACTAGAATTAAGTTTCCCGGTTTAAAGCCTGCACTTATTAAAAGATTGGAGGCTGCAATATTTGCAGCTCCTGAACCGATAAACACGACCTGTGCATCTTCAATCTTTTTCCCTGAGAGCCTTAACGAATTAATAATTCCAGCCAGGATTATGCATGCGGTTCCAAGCTGGTCATCATGCCATGCGGGAATAGTAAGTTCCTTCTGCAGTTCACGTAATATATAGAAACATTTCGGGCTTTCAATGTCCTCTAGATTATAGCCCCCAAAAGATGGTTCCAGAGCCTTGGCGACAGTAATAAACTCCTCCTTTGTTTTTGTTCTTATCGGTATGGGGACTGCATTAACGCCCCCAAGATAATTGAAAATCATGGATTTTCCTTCCATTACAGGCATAGCCGCCTCGGGACCAACGTTTCCAATTCCCAGTACTCTGGTTCCATCTGTCAGTATGGCAATAGAATTCCATCTGCCGGTAAGATCAAAAGATAAATCTGAATCTGCGGCTATTCTTCTTGAAACCTCTGCCACACCCGGGGTGTACCAGTACGAGAAATCTGATAGAGTATTGATTGGAACTTTAGGAAGAACCATTATTTTGCCCTTATAAAATTGAGAATATTTAACAGATAAATCATTAAATTTTTTAGTTCTTTCTTCGTCTTGCATATGTTTCACGATGCGAATCAAATTAATATACGATTTGCTTAACTATTAATATGGAAATGCACAATATCAAGCTTGACTGGGGCTCCACTCTGGAGAATCATATTGAATGGCTGGAGGAACTCTATGACAGTGATCAAATCCGGTCCTCTTATGAAGCTATTATTCCCCTCCTTATAGAAAATAAGATTCCATCTCGAGTTATTGTTACTGGGGGTAAGGTAATTGCATATGCATTTTACATTAAAGGAAATGAAGATGAGAGAATATATTCTACGATGGGATTTCTGTCCACAAAGATAGATGAGGGTAAAATTTCTTTTCTGGTAGATTGGTTAATAGACGAATCAAGAAGGGAAAATAAGACTATTATAATGAATGGGATTTTTAATGAACCAATTAATTTCATGGAACTTATAACAAAAAAGGATTTCAATGTGATTAACAGGATCAGAATGGAGCTTGAACTTACCGATAACGTGATGTCAGATTATATATTAAATGATAAGATTGAATTCAAAAATATTCACAACAGCAATTTAGAAGAGACATGTGATTTAATTTATGACTCTTTCAGAGGGTTACCGGAAAGGATCTTGCTTCCAGCTGGGGATAATAGATCGAAGCTACTGTCCAAAAGTTTGATGGATGGTACTTACGGTAAAATCATGGAGAAAATATCATATTTGGTTTCGGAGAATAATAACACAATTGGTGGAGTGATCTTTACTGATGGATCAACCGAATTAAAAAAAATTCCACTTCTTTTATTTATATTTGTCCTAAGTGATTACAGAGGGAAAGGCCTTTCTGAGGAAATTCTTGCCAGCGCCATATTTGAGCTTAAAAAATCAGGTATTAAAGAAGTTCAATTATGGGTAGACAGGAACAATTTTGCATACAATATATACAAAAAGTCAGGATTTAAGGAATGCGAAAACGAAAAGACCCCCATTTACTTTTTTACTCCTTAGTCATGAAATATCTCTTTTTTACTCATAGGCAAAATTATAATTCCCGGTTAAGTGCTGTCCATACTATCATAAATAAATGAGGACGTGCGTTCAATAACTTCAAGAACCTTTGGATCTATCTCAATGTCCCGCATTTCATCGATGGGAAACCATCTTACATCCTTTTGGGAAGAGATTATGGATTTTGATTTGTTTTTTAATTTTGCAATGAAAACTATGTCGATATGATTATGCCTGCCGTCTTCATAATTGAGATTTTCAACCAAAATTGTTATGGGATTTATGCTTAACTTCATGGGCATATCCTGATCTTTTTCCCTTTTAGTGTAATCAATCAATTCTATAGTTTCATCTGTCTTCTCCTTAACAATCCGTTTAATTCCCTCCTCTGGAGTCTCATCATTTCTGAAGTGATCTCCGATTAACATCCATTTTTTTAAACTTTCATTCCACTGAAGGATCGCCATGTTACCTTCTAAAATTGCAGCGCTTGCAACGATGCACGTTTTTGTCATGATACCTTATGATGCCAAATCAATATTTAAGTGATTTTTATACGCAAAAATATAAAAGTGAAATATTTTCACCTTAGATATAAAGTATTAATTCATATGCAATAGTCATAAAAACCGGAATTGAGAAATTATCATCGATTGGGAATGTGGAAAGTGCCTCTGCAAAAACAGCAACTGTGGCATATATGATACCGTATATACCCAAAAGGTAGAATCCGGCTATGGCAGTTACTGCAAACATGGAAAAAAAACCTGAATAGCTCTTTTTCTTATTGAAGAATAATTTTGGACCCTTTAACTTGGAACCGACTATGGTTGCTATGGAATCACCAAAGGTCACAGCTATAACAACAAGAATGATGAAATTCAAGTTATGTGCCACGGATACCAGTGCAAGTATTCCTATGGCAAACCATGAGGCACCGATACCAAGCTTTGTATTCTCCCTTTCAAGAGATGTCAGAAAACGAGCAGCTTTAAAGGCATGCTTATCCTTAACAGAATTAATAATCAGGAAATATATTAAAATAAATATTGTAAGGAAGAATAGCGCCTTTACCATGCCAATAAAAACAATTCCAAGAATGATCACAATTCCCCCTGCAATTTGAACAAGATCCCGTGGAACCTCCTTGGAAACTGAACGCCCTTTTTGATTTTCATTGTCACGAGAATATGAAATTAATTTATCGTGCCCAAGAAAGGCTGAGCCAAAACCAAGTATTATAGACATATCGATAATTCGAATGTGATTAAAATTAAAGAATAATGAATATGCAAGTACAAATAGAGCGAGAAATATAAATGAAATATAGAAGTTTTTTGAGTAAAGGGATTCTGCACAAATTAATGAGAGAATTCCAACTGGTAGGATCCAGTAGGTATTAAAGATGAAAAACATCGCTAAAAGTGCCAGTGCCACAAATACAGAAAGAAAATATGAAAATCCAAACCTTGGGACAAAAGATACCGCTAACACAGTAAGAAAGCTGATAATTGCTATGATATTTATATAAAATATAAGGTCAGGCACGTTAATTGCCCTAATTGATCAACTTATATTAATCTGACATTTCATCGTCGTTTTAAATTTATTCTTTACAAATTTAATCAAAATAAGTTTCTGTTGGAGATACCGTGGTTGTTTCAACGATATATCAATCAGATAAAAATCTCATTCAAAATTATTCAATGGTTCTGTCTTATCAGTTCCAAAAATATATTAGGTATCAAATAGTTGAAGAAATCGTGAGGCATGCCAAAATCGAGGACCTTTCAAATATTGAACCACTGTTAGTGAAGATAAGAAATGTTAGAAATCTGAAGGAGAAGCAACCCAGTCACTTCTATTTCAAGGGTAAAAACATTGTTCATTTTCATGCGGATAATTCTACTTTATTTGTGGATATAGGAGATTCCAGAACAAAAATTTCAGGTTCATCCGATCCTGGAGAAATCGATGACATCATAAGGAAAATTTTAGAATATATGGACGAAGTATCTGGAATAAAGGGATAATTTTCTTAATTAAGAAACAGAGTAATTTAACCAAAGTCTGTTGTATAGGTTCTATTTCTCAAACATAACCATATTTGAATCCCTCAAAATAGGTTTCTTGCGTTGTTTTAGCGAGAATAGTTATCATTTAATTTTTTCTGCCTCAAGAAAAAATTTTACATGGTTGATTGTCAGATCCACATACAAACAGCGATGCTTCTAATACTGATTAGCTAAAAAGATTTAATATGGCCGAGCGATTATTCAGACAATGTCCAACTCCTTTGATTCTGATATGGATAACGAAATTAATACTTCTGATGAGGAACTTCTGAAGTTTATAGAAGAGAGAAAAGTTAAAATTAAACTGTTCGGAGCTGGGGGAGCCGGTTCAAATACCATAAACAGAATAATGAGGGATCCATTAAGCACAAAGGTACGACTTATCGCATTGAATACCGATGCCGCTCACTTGAGAATGATTGCTGCACATAATAAAGTCATTCTTGGAAGAAACCTTACAAAGGGGCGTGGTTCAGGAGCAGATCCCAAGGTTGGTGAAGAAGCAGCAAAGGAGTCGGAGAGAGATATTCAAAAATTTATTGATGGAACAAGCATTGCCTTCATAACTACTGGCCTCGGCGGTGGTACCGGAACTGGATCTGGTCCATACATAGCCAGTAAGGCAAAGAAAGCGGGAATACTTACAATTTCAGTTGTTACCTGGCCCTTCGCCGATGAAGGTGAAAAAAGAACACTTAATGCAAGGGAGGGCCTGGAAAAGCTGGTTTATTATTCAGATTGCGTAATAGTAATTCCTAACGACAAGCTTCTGGAACTTGTTCCGGATGTTCCCATTCAGAAAGCGTTTAAACTTGCAGATGAAATCATAATGAAGGCAATATCTGGAATATCTGACTTAATAACAAAACCCGGATTGATAAACCTTGACTTTAATGATCTCGTCAGAGTAACAAAAGATTCTGGAATGGCAATGTTTGGGCTGGGTCTTTCTTCGGCTCCTGTTGGTCAACGGATAACTGAAGCAACGGAACAGGCGGTGAATTCTCCATTCCTGGACGTTGATCTTTCAACATCAAAGGCAGTTATCGTGAGTATTCAGGGTGGGAAGGATTTAATGCTTGATGAGGCAGCGTCAGCCCTTGATATTATTAAGAAGAAAGTGGGAGAAAAAGCGGAAATTATTATGGGAACCAGTCTTGAGCCGCAGTTAAATGGAAAAATACAGATAATGGTCCTTGCCACCGGTGTTAAGACTAAGTTTGATGTAACCCCAAGGCAGGGAAAAGGTTTTGGAGTGGATATAGACAGCATTTCCTAAGAATGTAATAAATGAATCTTAGGTTAAATATTTTTTTTCTTATAATTCTATCAAAATGTTTTAATTTACACTGAAATATCGTATGGAAATGAATATATGGTTAATATGGTCATACGGGGGTTTTTTCTGTGCCTAATCAAACAGACCTCATGATATTTGAAAAAGCGAGAGAAGCGAGAAAACTCATAATTGAAATGGTATATTCAGCCAATAGTGGGCATCCTGGTGGATCCCTCAGTATTATAGATATTTTAACAGTTCTTTACTTCAGAGAAATGAATATCGATCCTACGAATCCAAATGATCCTCAAAGAGATCGTCTGGTAATGAGTAAAGGGCATGCTTCACCTGCACTATATTCCATACTTTCTATCAGGGGTTTTTTTCCAAGGGAACTTTTAATGGGATTCCGGAAGCTTAATTCCAAGCTTGAGGGACATGTACACCGGGGAGTACCGGGAGTTGAATCATCTACGGGATCTCTCGGGCAGGGGCTTGGCGTTGCTGTAGGTATGGCCATGGCTGGAAAAATTGACAAAGCAAATTACAACGTTTATGCGATTATTGGTGATGGTGAAATAGAGGAGGGAAGTATATGGGAATCCTTCATGGCAGGTTTTAAATATTCACTATCAAATTTAATAGTTATATTGGATAAGAACAACGTTCAACTTGATGGATTTACGAAGGATATAATGCCCATGGGCGATATTGGAGCTAAGGTAAAGGCCTTTGGATGGAATGTATATGAAATCGATGGTCATAATATTCATGAGATATCTGAGACTATAGAAAAGGCGAAGAGCAAAGCAAATGGTCCCAGTCTTATTATTGCAAACACTGTAAAGGGGAAAGGAGTTTCATATATGGAGAACAATCCAAAGTATCACGGTTCTCCACCTTCTGATCAAATTGAATACGAAAGGGCCCTGAAAGATATCAAGGAGATGAAAGCATGATCTCGGAAAGTTTAAGAGAGAAATACGGAGAAACCATCGTAAAATTGGGTGAGAAGCACCCGGATATCGTTGTCCTTGATGCTGATCTTTCTTCATCAACAAAAACAGCAGCATTTGGAAAAAAGTTTCCTGACCGTTTCTTCAATATGGGAATATCTGAGCAATCAATGGTTTCATCTGCAGCAGGTTTAGCCCTTAGTGGTAAGAGAGTATTTGTTTCTACCTTTGCAGTATTCCTCATGCGAACATATGAACAGATCAGGCAATCGATTTGTTATAATAATGTAAATGTAAAATTTGTGGTTACACATGCAGGTATAACTGTTGGTGAAGATGGGGCCACTCATCAGATAATAGAGGATGTTGGTATAATGTCCGGCCTTCCAAATATGAAAGTAATAGTGCCTGTTGACTCTGTTGAAACAAGGAGTGTTATTGAATACCTCACAGAAGAAACAACTACTCCATATTATGTTCGACTAACCAGAGAAAAATTCCCGGTTCTCAACGAACCAGATTATAAATTCAAGGAAGGTAAGTCAGTGACTTTCAGGGAAGGAAAGGATCTAACCATATTTGCCAATGGTGCGATGGTGTCATTTTCGCTTAATGCCGCAGAAGAACTTAGAACGCACGGAATAGATGTAAGGGTGATTAACCTTTCAACAGTAAAGCCCATTGATAGAGAAGCTATCATAAAAGCTGCGAAAGAAACGGGTAAAATTGTCACAGCAGAGGAGCATTCCATATATAACGGCATAGGAAGCAGAGTTTGCGAGGTAGTATCGGAGGAATATCCTGTTATAGTGAAGAGACTGGGCATGAGAGATACTTTTGGTAAATCCGGTAAATCATGGGAACTGTTTGATTATTTTCATATGGGTGTGCAAGACATAGTTAAATTAGGATTGGAATGTTTCAGGGAGGATAAGAAATGAAAATATTTTTGGATACAGCAAATGTAGATGAGATAAAGAAGGTCAGAGACTGGGGTTTACTCGATGGAGTTACTACAAATCCGTCGCTTGCAGCCAAAGAGCTGGCAAAGGGAATCAGTTTTAAAGATCTTGTTGCGCAGATATTACGGGAAACTCCTGGCCCTGTGAGTGTTGAGGTTGTTGCAACAGATTACGATGGCATGCTGAAGCAGGCCCTTAGAATTGGTGCACTTGCTGATAACGCAGTGGTAAAGATACCAATGACACTTCCTGGCCTGAAAACAATAAAGACTCTTACAGAAAAGAGGATTCCGGTTAACTGCACATTGATCTTCAATCCATTACAGGCGTTGTTTGCAGCAAAAGCGGGTGCTGAATATGTGTCACCTTTCGTTGGAAGACTTGATGATATAGGTGAAGACGGAATGTCAATAATTGATGAAATTAAAACTATCTTTGTAAACTATAATATTAAAACGAAAATCCTGGTTGCATCCATAAGAAATCCGGTACACGTCCTCAGGTCTGCAATTATTGGTGCAGATGTGGTTACGATGCCGTTTGACGTCGTATCAAAACTTACCTCGCACCCAAAAACTGATGAGGGTTTAAAGAGATTTCTGGATGACTGGAAAAAGGATTTTGGAGATGGTGACTTTCCACTCTGAATTTTTCTTCAGTTATTAAAATTAAAATTTTGAGAACATTAAATATCATTAAAATATAAAGGAATATGGAAGAGGAAATAATTTCTCTTGATAGAAAGCAAATTCACATTTATTTCTTCATTTTACTTGTTTTGGAATTTCTTATTTATATTATAGTTTCATCCATTCCATTCAAGGATCCAAGCCTCCTGGCATCATTCAAGTCTGAGCAGTCTTCCATAACTTCGCAGAGTATACCAGTGATGTTCATGGATATCTTTCTGAACAACTTCAGGGTTGCCAGTATAGAGATAATCCCTATCATCGGCCCATTTTTTTATCTTGCGTCTGGCATTGCAACGGCACTAATTATTTCACTTGAAGGTGGTTCATATAATATTTCTGGATTATTTGTTTTTATCACTCTTCTTTTATTTCCACATTCCTGGCTAGAGCTCCCATCATATGCAGTGGCGGTTTCCATTAGCATTTACTTAACATATACACTGATCAAGATAAAAGAGGGAAAGGAAAAACTCAAGTACAGACTCATTAAATCCCTGTTGTTATATGGATTTGTTGCGGTAGAACTTGCAGTGGCCGCAATTTTTGAATCAATTGAAATATACTTTGAAACTACCCAGTCTTCGCCAGATAATCTCTTTTATCCTTTGTTGATGTGGATTCCTGCGGTACCTGCATTGATTTTTCTGGTAATGTTATTTCACAAAATTAATGGACCAGTGAAATTCAGAAAAAAGAGAGTTAAATCTGAAAATAATAATGGAGTAAACCTTTGAATTATTTTGAAAATCTTTCTCTCAAAGCTTTTTTGTCGATTTTATTCGTGCTGGTCTTTGGGAAATCATCTATGACAATAAATTCATCCGGGATCCAGAACTTTGCTATTCTTCCAGAATCCACGTACTGCTTTAAATGATCCAGCATTTTCGCATTATTAACCTCCTTAAGTCCAGATATAAAAGCTACTGGTCTCTCCTCCCATTTTGGATCCGGCCTGGCAACTACAGCCACCTCCCTGACACCGGGAAATGTGCTTATGACATCCTCAATTAACAGAGTTGGAATAAATTCGCCGCCTGATTTAACCGCATCCTTTTCCCTGTCCACTATATGGAGACTGCCGAAGGCATCCATTACAGCAAGATCTCCAGTATTGAGCCAGCCCCCTCTCCATAAATTTGCGGTTTTTTCCTCATCCTTATAATAGCCCTCTGTAGCCCATGGTGCACGTATTACTATCTCTCCAATCGTTTTTCCATCATGCGGAACAAATTCCCCATTTTTACCCCTGAGCCTAATCTCAACGAATGGGGTTGCAAAACCAGTACTTATATTAAACTGCTCTCTTTCATTTTCGGGCAAATTAAGAACCTTATGATTATAAGTTGCAAGGGTAAGAACCGGTGCAGTTTCAGACATACCATAACCTGCCATTGAAAGTATGTTTAATTCCTTGGCCCGATCATAAAGACCCTTGGGTAATGCAGCCCCTCCTATTATGGTCCTTAGATTTAACGGTGAAATTAATTCCTTTGATCTGGGATTGGCAAGTATCATTGTGAGTATGGACGGAACCATTGCAGAAACACTTACCTTTTCCCTGCTCATTATTTCAGGAATCTTATCAAAATCATATTTTCCTGGCAGGACATATTTCATCCCTTTAAGCAAGATTAACTGTGGCATTCCCCATGAATGAACGTGAAACATTGGAACGAGAGGCATAAAAACATCACTTGATTTAATGTTTCCAGGTTCATCGCCCAGATTCATAGCGAGAACCATGGCATGAAGAACTATCTGCCTTTGTGTGAAATACACACCTTTTGGCATTCCGGTGGTACCGGATGTATAGAAGAGTGTTGCTCTCTGATCCTCTGACAGAACTGGAATTTTTTCTTTATAGTTTGCTGATACTATATCCTCATAGTTATGAACGTTCTCAAGGGTATTTTTTATTATATTGCCATCTTCACTGTAAATTATCCATTGTTTGACGAAACTGAACATGTCACGATATTTTTCAATTATGGGTACAAATTCATCCCTGATAATAACAATTTTATCCTGAGCCTGCTGCATGGTATAATATATCAATTCCGGTGGATACCTAATATTCACAGTATGAAGCGTAGCCCCTGACATTGGAACAGCATAGAATGCTTCAAGAAACACCCATGAATCCCAGTCTATGACACCTACCACATCCCCTTCCTTTACACCTAGATGGATCAATCCTTTGGTCAAACGCATTACTCTGTCATGGAACTCAGAATAAGTGAACCTTTTTTTATCGGAATATACAATTTCCTGATCCGGATTGCGTTCAACAGATGATCTCAGCAGATTTTCCAGAGTTAATTCATATTTATGCCCAGGCATATCTTACCATGAAATCGTTCTATAAAAGAGTTGAGCCTAACATTATCATAATTCAAAATTTACTCCGAATTCAAAATATGTTGTTTATAGACTGAAGTTTTACTTCTCCATTAGGTGATATTATTAGGGAGGAAATCATAATGCGATAAAATTAATTTATTATTAGTATAGATTGTGAATCTTCCCTTAAACATTCTATCAAAGGTTTGTATTTGGCAATATATTCCAAAAATTTACAGATGTTATATTCAACATCTTTTGTATGGGCTAAAATTATCACATAATCCAAATAATATTATCAATAAACATATAAACCAATTAACTATGTTAATTTAATTTGTCAAGATCATACAACAAATTGATTATAAGAAAAGGGGATGAAGATCACGCCGTTTCCTCTATCATTGGAACTATCCTGATGATATCCATAACAGTGGTTATTATAGCTACAGTTGCAATAGAGGCAGAATCCTATATAAAAAATTTACCCCCTCCTCCTCCATCGGTATCGCTGATAATACTGAATGAATCTGGGCCTTCAGGACCATATTATTATAATATTACATTTAGAAGTGTTTCCAGCCCATTGAATTTGTATGATATTGCACTTCAGGTTCAGGGTCCTAAGGGATATTCTGATATTCAGTTGCGTTCCAACATTGTAGAATACAATGAAAGCGGTTTCAATATCCGTTACAGGAATATAGACCTCTATTCAAACTACCCTTCATTTACATTGTTAAACACATCACTTGAAATTGAATTCAAATCCGTGAATGATGCCTCAAGCTTCTTTATCTATAATATCAATGTAATAGATACTGCAATAAATAAAGTAATAGGTAGTGGCTACCCTGTAAGAACTTTGCCATAGAGATTGTAGTTTCTGGTTAAAAAAACTTTTTAATGCACTCGAACATGGAGAATTGTGTCCGTATCACCTTTAGAGTATCGTTATGGAAGGAAAATTATTAAGGATATTTTTAATGAAGAAAGCCGCATAAAATATATGCTGGAGGCTGAATTAGCAATATCAAAAGCTCAGGAAGAATTCAAGATAATTCCATCCGGATCTTCCAGTAAAATTGAGAAGGTTATGTCCCTTGGGGTGGATCCGAAAAGGGTAAAGGAAATTGAGAATGAAGTTAAGCATGATATAATGGCCCTTATAAAAGCCGCCTCTGAAAAAGTTAGTGGAATGGATTACTTTCATTTTGGTATAACCTCAAATGATATTAACGATACCGCAACAGCACTGCAGATTAAGGAGTTTATGCCATATTTGCAGAATGACCTCGTTAACCTCGGTTCCAGTTTGGCAAAACTTGTTTCCAGATATAAGAAAACCCCAATGCTTGGAAGAACTCATGGCCAGCATGCAAGCCCTGTTACCTTTGGACTGAAAATGGCTACCTATCTCTCTGAAATCAACAGGCACATAGAGAGAACTGAACAGATAAAACCTAGGATTTTAGTTGGAAAAGCACTTGGGCCTGTCGGAACAGCTGCATCGATGGGAACTGTAGGACTTGAGGTCAGTAAAAGAGCAATGTCTATATTGGGCTTAGGAAGTGAAATAGCAACAGGTCAGATAGTTGCAAGAGACCGTTATGTAGAATTTGTTAACCTTCTTAGCGGCATAGCAGCATCCCTTGAAAAATTTGCAACAGAAGTCAGAAATCTTCAGCGACCTGAGATTGGAGAAGTTATGGAAAATTTTAATCCTGACAAACAGGTTGGATCCTCTTCAATGCCAAGCAAAAGGAATCCAATTGATTCTGAGAACGTTTGCAGCCTTTCAAGAATTGTCAGGGCTATGGTTACCCCTGAAATAGAGGGATCAATTACATGGCACGAAAGAGACCTGACAAATAGTGCACTTGAGAGATTCACTTTGCCGTATTCCTGTATTTTGATCGATCATATACTTGTTAAGACAGACAGGATTTTTTCCAATCTATATGTTGATGAGAAGAGGATGATGCAAAACTTGTTGAACTCTCCACTTTCAATATCTGAGAGGATTGTAAGCGAACTTACACTTAAGGGAATTAACCGTCAGGATTCACATGAACTTGTGAGGAAAGCTTCCATGATCTCCTATGATCTACGCAAAACTTTTAAGGAAGCATTGCTTGAACAGAGCATTACAGATTATATTGGGGAAAAAGAGCTGGATGAAATCCTTTCTCCAGTATCATTTATTGGCTCTTCGGAGGCAATATGTGATGAAATATTAAGAGAGGCTTTAAAACATGGAAAACAACAGTGAAAAGTTATCAGGACAAAGTGTGGAGGTAGGTATTGTTACTCGGGAAATCATTCTTGATGAACTTCAAAAATCTGAAAAGTCGATTTCCGGGCTTCAAAAGGCTCTCAAGGAGAGAGGATATAACTATCACAGGCTGGTCCTCACCGGTTATCTCAATGCTCTGGTAGATCTTGGAATCCTTGCTGAGAAAGAGATCAAGCCTTCCAGGATTTATTCCATAAGAGAAAATCCCCAGAAGGATATTTATTATTTCCTTGGGGAAGCAATAAGAACTTTTAATGATGAAGAGGCCGGTGACGTTTGCCTTATTACATTATCATTTCTTTTTAACAGGCCGATATTTATGAGAGAAATAGAAAAGTGTGGTGTAGATTTACCCAGAAACTACAGGAAATCCAAATCACCAAAGAGAGATGAGTATTTGAAAAACCTTGACAACGATGGCATTAAAATTCCCCCGACAAATATGCTTGTAGAACCCACTTTCAATAACAAAGACACCCTGTTCAAAGCGCTTAAGATCATCATATCATACTCTTACGATATCACCAGATATTCGTCACAGGATGCCGACTACTTTCAAAGGACACTTGAAGAAATGCAATAGAATTAATTTAATATACGAAACAGATACAGTTTGAATGAAACACTTACCCGGAGATTCCACATATACAGGCAAATTACCCATAGGATGCCAGATGTGCGCCAAAGGCGCCAAGATGGTTCTGTTTGTATCTGGTATTTGCGATGCAAAGTGTTTCTATTGCCCTCTGTCAGAGCAGAAAAAAATGAAGGATGTAATGTATGCTGACGAGATGCCGCTTGCAAATATGAGAGACGCTATTTACGAGGCAAGAATGATACAGGCAACAGGAACGGGCATTACCGGTGGTGATCCATTAAAATATTTTGAAAGAACCTCTGAATATATTAAAATATTAAAGGAGGAATTCGGAAATTCGCATCATATTCACCTTTATACCATAAGCGGATCAAAGGAGGCCATAGATACCACAGCTAAGGCAGGCCTTGATGAGATCAGGTTTCACCCGCCTGAGGAGATCTGGAGCGTTATGGATAAATCTGTTTTCAAGGATCGTATCAGATGGGCAAAAAACAATGGAATGGTTGTAGGGATTGAGGTTCCCAGTCTTCCTGGAAGGGATAAAGGTACGAAAGACCTCATCGATTTTGCAAGGAGAATGGAAGTCGAATTTGTAAATTTAAACGAACTGGAATTTTCGGAAACAAACTTTGAACACCTGCTCGGCAGAAACTATTCAATTAAGAGTGATTATGAATCAGGAGCCATGGGAAGCCAGGAGCTTGCAATAAAGATGGTCAGGGAGCATCCCGAATATGCTGTTCATTATTGTTCTGCTGCTTTCAAGGATAGCGTACAGTTAAAAAACAGACTTAAGAGAAGGGCTAAAAATGCTGCAAGACCCATAGATGTTGTCACAAAGGATGGAACCATAATCAAGGGGATTGTGGAAGGTCCCAACATTTATGAGATCAGAGAAGAGCTCATAAGGATAGGAATGGACCCTGTTGATATACACATAAACCCTGTGAGGAAGAGAGTTGAGATTCCGCCATGGGTCATTGAGGATCTTAAGGGAAAAACAGATTACGAACTTTACGAGATAGAGGAATATCCAACATGGGATGCAATTGAAGTCGAAAGAGTGAAGATTTAAAAATTCTTTCTCAGATCCTCTATTATCAGTGCACCGCTTGAACCTGAATAATGTTTTCTGTATTTTTTAATTTCAAGATTTCGTGAGCCATAACCGGTAACAAATGATTCATACTCCCCTCCTTCTCCTGTAATATTAAGACCATATTTTTTTTCAAGCAGTTTTAAACTCTCAATTGTTCCCTCATCAATTCTTCTGCCAAGAAATTCTTCACCAAGGCCTTCTGCACCTACAGCTACTATGACAGGTCTGATTCCCTTCTGCATTATCTCTTCCATTACAATATCCTGTGCTACTCTCCATAGGGGAGAATAGCATAGCATTTCATGTGCAGTACAGATCATTTCGAGCTTATTTCTCTGGTAATTTGAAGCAATGGCCCCATTTATAAGAGCCAGATTTTCATTTTCCATTGACAATCCCGCAATGATATCTTCAAAATCCGATTCCCTGCAGAATATGGTTTTCAGGTCAATTAATCCGGCTACCTCCTCTGCTAGCTTAGCGTTTGGTACGTGAAACATCATTGAATCTTCATCCGGTATGACAGTTATGGCAGAAATAACTTCAAAACCCTGTTCCATGGCAATAAGTGTCGCCAGGAATGAATCTTTTCCTCCTGATAAGAGACTTATAGCTTTCATAGACAAAACAATCTTATATATTCTTTAACTATATCAAAAAGAGGTATATGACACTAAAAAATGGAGATAAAGCACCAGAATTTGAAACAGTTGATTCCAGTCTTAAGGTAAAGAAACTGAGTGATTATAAGGGAAATAAGGTTGTTCTAGCTTTCTTTCCGGGAGCATTCACTGGAGTTTGTACAAAAGAAATGTGCAATTTTAGAGATTCCATGCAGAACTTCAATAAGTTGAATGCCAAGGTTGTCGGGATAAGTGTTGATCAGCCATTCTCGCTTGCTCAGTTTGGGAAAGAGAATAAACTGAATTTTGATCTTCTCAGTGATCATACAAGGGAAATAAGCAGAAAGTATGGTGGCCTTCACATGGATTTCGCCGGCGCCAGGCAGCTTACTGCTTCAAAGAGAGCTGTTTATGTTCTTGATAAGGACGGAAAGATAATATATAACTGGGTATCAGAGAATCCCGGTGTGGAACCTAATTACAAAGAAATAGAGGAAGCTCTGAAAAACTAGTAGCATCTCTAACTTTCTCCCTTATTTTCTATTTGTATGACCCTTTCACTGATTTGTAAAGATTAATAAGATCATCTAACATTATTGGTTGATAACTTTGGTCGTTGCCTTCATATTGATAAAAGAAAAACCTGGATTCGAAGTGGCACTTCAGGATGGTTTGAAGAATGTAGATGGTGTATTGGAAATTTATACACTCTTCGGGGAATATGATATAATAATCAAGGTGGAAACCAGGGATTATAAGGAGCTTGAGCAGCTAATTGTTAAGAAGATTAGAAATATGCCCGGAATTATAGATACAAAGACTCTGACCGGGATAACACTATAACTTAATGTAAATAGTTAGTAGTCCATGCCTTAAATCTAAAACCAACTATTACGGGTTATATTTTGATTTAAGATTTTTGATCTAAAGTTAAGTAAGCGTTTGTAATTTAGTAACATGAAACAGATAATGCGAATGATAATTGTTGCTGTCATTGCTGCAGGAATCTCTGTTCCATTGGCTTACTATGCCATAAATCTTAATTCCAGTTCAAATTCAATTAATATCGCTTCATTTATCCCCTATAATTCAGAAATAGCCGTAAGATTTAATCTCAATGGCAGTTCTTATTATTTTGCAGCATTGAATGGAACATATGGTGGTGTCGTTCCGCTTTCCACTTCATCTCTGGATTCTGCCGTAAGCGGAGTATCCAGTGGATCCAATGTTTCCTCTGCTCCAAATATTACAATCAATTATTATGAAACATATGATGGCTTCGATGTATACACGTTAAGCAATCTATCCAGTGGAAATTTAACTTCAAATCTTCAGAATATATATTCAGTGAAGTCGAACCCCCTTGAAATTCTAAAACTGGTAGAACTTACAAATGCAACGATCTATTTTACAGCACTGTCTGGAAATGATATTCTGCTCGGTAACCTTAATTTTATAAATACCTCGCTTTTCCTGCACTCCAGAGGAGATTCATATGCAGGTTTTAATTATCTTTATGCCAGTGAAAACATTTCCTTTGTTATTGGAAATGCCAGTAAAACATACAACTCAATGAACGGATTTATTAATTATTCAAGCACGTTCCTGAACTTTCAATTTAATACTTCTTCCCTGTTGAATCATACAAAACAGATACATAGCATTTTAAATATGACAGGAGTTCCCTCAACTTTCAATATTACTAAACAATCAATTTCAATATCAATTAAAATAGGGTTGAAGCAATATGATGAAGCATTCACGATTCTGAAGAAACTTGAAACAATGAAAACATCACTTTTAGGTGCATAAATTGTTTCGCTCGTTAACCCTGTTCTATGAGTCTTACACATATTATTTTAAAAATTACTACCGGTCCAGAAGCTTCTATATTATGCTCATAATCACAATACTTGTATCTTTGCTTCTTACCTATTTTACATTCACATATATACCAAAACTGCCATCATTATTTTCTAACTTTAAGGGATTCTTCAACACGCCGGGTTTTTCCCAGCGTCTGGTTGGATTTCTCTGGTCCTTTGTTCTTCTTGATCTCCCTGTTTTTGCTTCAGTATTCTTTGGCTCCCCTGCAATTTCCAGTGAGATAGAGACCAGAACAGCGTTTTATGTCTTTCCTCTTCCAATACCGAGATATATCCTGCTTCTCTCAAAGTATTTCGCAGCGGTATCTGTTACAATAGCGGTAATAATGGTATATCTTGTGGTGCAGGGCATAGTATTTTATATGGTTTTTAACGGTATTCTGCTGCTTCCTTTTTTCCTCAGCATGGGTCTTACGATCCTTTTTATTTTTTCAATTGTGGCGGTAACGTTTCTTGTGAGTACAATCTTTAACAAAAACACCTATGCCTATATTTCTGTATTTCTGCTTTACTTCCTCATATTCAATGCATATTCCATTATTTCTGAGGTATTATACAAGGTTGTTCCATACTATCTCCTCAACAACTCAGCCTCCATAATCGAAAGAGTATATCTGAATATATCAACAGGCTTTGGAAGTTTCACTGTAACACCAGACGGAGCCGGATATTCTGACATTTTAACATCTTTAATCATAATGCTTCTTTATACCATCGTTTCACTTGCAGGAGCTCTTCTTTTATTCGAGAGAAAGGAGGTTAAATAATGCCTCAAATAGAAATTACCAACCTCACAAAAAGATACGGAAAACTTGAGGCGTTATCAGATTTCAACCTTCAAATAGATCAGCCACAATGTGTAAGCATTCTCGGGCCAAACGGAGCAGGAAAGACCACACTTCTTAAGACTCTTACAAACATAATTAAACCCACTTCCGGTTCTGTGACTATTGATGGCATATCTGTGTCAGAGAATCCCATGCTTGCTTTGCAGAGCGTGGGAACCCTCATCGAACAACCTGAATTTTATCCTTATCTTACAGGAAGGGAGGTTATAGAATTTGCCGCAAGGGTTAAAGGAGCAAACAGGGCAAAAATTAAGGAGGAACTGGATCATCTGTCAAATCTTCTTTCAATGGAAGAGTATCTGGAAAGAAAGACAGGTACATATTCCAGAGGAATGAAACAAAGGGTATGTCTTGCTGTGGCGCTTGTAATGGAACCCATGATACTTATTCTGGATGAGCCAACCTTTGGCCTTGACCCGAGGGGAATGAAGGAGGTCAGAGACCTTATAATCAATCTAAAAAAAGAAAGGGATATTATAATATTGATGAGCACACATTTGATTTCTGAAGCAAAGGAGGTTTCAGACAGAGTAATTATCGTAGACAGGGGAAAGAAGATTTACGATACAGCTAATGAGAGTAACGACAATGTTGTTAAGGTAACACTGGAGACTCCCATAGATATTAAACATGTGAATATGAAACTTGAAAATGTTCAATTAACCTTTCTGAATGAATCCACATTTTTATTAAAATTATTGAATGGTATGGACAATTCAAAGGCAATAAGTCAACTTTTAAGCCTTGGCTACAAAGTAAAATGGGCTGAGCCGTACAATGATATAGAGGAAAAGTATCTCAAATCGGTTTCACTCTAATATTACTCAACGGAATATGCAATTAAATAATTAATTAATAATGAGAAAATCTGACCCTTTATCAATGGAAAATATAGGAGTTCAAAGGGAGAGGAAACTTGTTATTAAGGCAGGAGGTTCCATACTGAGCCATGGAGCATCATTTGAAAGTACTGCGAATTCCATTATGTCACATCTTGATACTTATGACCGCATCTTCGTGGTTGTATCTGCACCCAATGGAATTACTGATATGATAACCAGGTTACTGGATTCTCCTGATGAATCTGAATCGGTAATGATACTGAACAGGATAAGGGAAAACCTGCTATTGACTGGATGTTCCAGAGACCAGGCAGATTCAACGCTTGAAAATATTATTACCTATTCCTCCCTGTTCAGTAGAACTGGTAAATCTGCTTATAGGGATCTTGCACTTATACAGGGCGAATTGTTCAGTTCAATGAAACTGGAATCCGTTTTAAGACAAAATGGATCAAATAGTGCTGGAATCATGTACCCTTCAAGATTCCTTTCATTTAGAAGAAATTCGAAGAATGAGCTGGAATTAGATCAACTAAAGACTGAATCTTCATTTAAATCTCTTTTGAAATTAATGGACAGTTATAGAATATTAATCGTCCCCGGATTTTATGGTAAAAATGGAAAAGGCAGGATAATTACAATTGGCCGTGGCGGTTCAGATCTTACAGCCTCAATAATGTCAATCTTAACGCACGCGGATAAACTGGAATTCTGGAAAGATGTAAATGGTATATATTCAATGGATCCCAGGCATTATTCCGGTAGCGTGAGAATACCTGAGATATCCATGCAAAACGCAGCGCTTCTTGATCTTCTGGGTTCACGGATTCTCCAGGAGCGCTCCATAACCTCACTGCTGAATCACAATGATCTCCCTAGTATAGAGGTAAAAGCAACTGCTTCAAAGGACAGTGGAACCATTCTGGGGAATAAGAACGCTTTCGATTTCCTAATAAGCATTCTTGATAATGCCAGTATTCGTATATACCTGAAAAAGTTCGACCGCATTAACCCATTGAAACTTCAAAATATATCCAGTTCAACTCACATTTCAGTAGGTCATAACCTGTTTATGGAGATCAGCAGGGGAAGCTTTAAGAGAATGAATCAAACCACATCAACTGTTCTGTCAACAAAATTTCATATCTCGCTCATATCAATATTCATAGGAGATTATCTGGGAAGATACTCATATTCCTTCTTTAAGAGGTTAAAATTATCCATTGGGAAGAGTTTTCCTGAATCTGACATATATTACAGTCAGGAACTGAATATCATCTTCATTCCAGGATCCTTTGAAATTAAACATGGAATTTTAAATTGTATAAAGGAGACTGCACAGGAGGTTCAGGAGTCATGGACAAAATGAATGTTGCCATACTTGGTTCAACCGGTATTGTTGGTCAGACCTTTATTCAACTTCTTCAAAGAAATCCTAAGTTTCACATAGAGGATGTTTACTCCAGTGGTGAAAAGGCAGGGAAAGCTTACGGAGATATTGTTAACTGGAATATGGATGAATTGGTTCCAGCTGAAATTGAGTCAATGAAAATTAAGTCGCTGGAAGAATTCATGACATTCAGAAGCAAATACGATCTTGTTTTTTCGGCCCTTCCCTCTGAGGCGCATGCTGCAGAGGAGAAAATTGCGGAGTATCTTCCGGTTATTACAAAGTCATCATACCACAGGCATGCGAAAGATGTTCCTCTGGTAATACCTGAATTGAATATTGATCACCATAAAATAATAGAATATCAGAGAAAAAAAAGAAATTACCATGGTTTTATTGCATCAGAACCTAACTGCAGCAGTGTGCCAATAGCTCTTGTTCTTGATGCTCTCCGGTATTTCTCCGTATCTGATATCCGTGTTGTAACAATGCAATCAATCAGCGGTGCAGGTATTAATGGTGTTTCACCTCTGGATATCATGGGAAATTTGATCCCGAATATTACGGGGGAAGCAGATAAAATAAAATCAGAAATACCAAAGATACTGGGAAGAGTAAATGAACTTTCAACAGAAATAGACCAGGATAAAATGGAGATCTGGGCTCAATGTAACCGTATTCCTGTTCTCAGAAATCACGTTGAATCTCTATCCATGAAAGTTTCCGGTGAAATTTCTCCCGAACAGATCAGGGAAGCGCTGGAGAAATACAAAGGTTCGCCGGGTTATACCAGAATAAGGCATGGTAATCCAATATTCAGATTAAGTGAAAAACCTTTATTTCCTCAACCCAGGGATCTGATTCACATTAAAGATGACATGAAAGTCCTTATGGGTCAGTTATACCTGAAAGATGGAATATTCTCATGTGTTTGTACCTCATCCAACCTGATAAGGGGTGCTGCAGGAAATTCAATATTGCATGCGGAAATACTGAAAGAGGAAGGATACATTTCATGACTTTAATGAAAAGAGAGAAGGTAACATCGAGGGCAAACTGCTCATCAGCCAACATTGGATCTGGATTCGATGTTGCCGGGATCTGCTTTAACAATTTCTATGATGAGATGACTCTTTCTGTGGAGGATGATCAGGATATTCCAGTTAAAATAGTGCACGACGACAGAGAAATAGATGTTAGCAGGAACACTGCAGGGTCAGTTATTGAAGAGATTAGAAGGCTTTATAAAATCACCGATAAAATCAAGGTATCACTCACCAGGGGAATACCCATTGGCCGTGGACTTGGCAGCAGTGCAGCCTCAGCTGCAGCAGCTGCAATAGCCATGAATGAGATATTTGGTATTGGATTGAGTAAGGCAGAGCTGGCATTTCTGTCAGGGAACGCAGAAAAAGTTTCATCCGGCTCTCCCCACTGGGATAATGCATGCGCTTCTATTTACGGAAATTGCACATTCAATATATCCACTGATCCATTTAAGGTCTCCAGTTTTAAAGTTTCGGAAAACCTTTTTTTCGGCATAATAATGCCTGAGATTATCATATACAGGAAGACATTTACTGCCAGGTCAATGCTGCCGGATAATATTCCCCTGAAAACAGCAATTGCAATGTCCAGAAACATTACAGCGTTAATGGAATCTCTAAGGAATGGTGATATGAAATTACTCGGTCAGGTAATGAAAAGAGCAGTTGTTGATAATTACAGAATCAGGATGTTTCCATATCTTGATGAGCTGCGAAAAGCATTTGAAAGTGATATGAACATCGGATGGTGTCTCAGCGGTGCCGGGCCATCTATTCTTATTGCTTCAAACGATCATGAAGAATTGCTTTCAGGCATGGAACAGGCTTCAGATATATTTAGAGATCTCTCTATTCCTCTGTCGAAAAGAGAGATGCAAATCGGGGATGGTGCAGGTATTGTCAATGTGGGATGAAATAATCAAAAGCAGATTGGATTCAAACGGATCCCTGAGGTTTCCGGTTTATCTGAGCAGTGCATTCAACCTGCCGGAAGGGGAGAGATACCGATATTCAAGGGAAAATAATCCAACGGTAGAAGAACTGGCCAGAGTTATATCCCTCACTGAAGGTTCAGAAAGTACAACGTGTTTTTCTTCCGGTATGGCAGCCATCAGCTCCACGTTCATGTCAGTTCTGAAACCCGGAACAAAACTTTTGATGGGAAGTGACTGTTTCGCAAGAACCTATAATCTTGCACAGAAGGTATTCCGTCAATGGGGTGTTGAAACCTGTTTTACCGATCCCGGCATGGATAGTCTGCTTTCTGTTAATTTTAAACCTGATGTGATTTTTACAGAGACTATTTCCAATCCACTGACAAGATTTTACGACCAGTCTGTCATACGATCACATTTTGGTGATGAAACTGTTATAATTGCAGATTCTACACTTTCAACAGCTTTCAATTACAATAGTTTGCATGAAGGTGCTGATGTTTCTCTGCAAAGTCTGTCCAAATTTGCTTCCGGACACAATGATGCAATCGGTGGATCTGCGTCAGGAAATTCAAAAATAATAGGGAATATCGATCAAATGAGAAGAAATTTAGGTGGCTCAATGGATCCCTTAACAGCCTTTCTTGTGAAAAGGGGAATGGAAACCCTGCCAATCAGAATGGAAAGAATAAACAAAAATGCTCTTGAAATATCCAGAAGGCTGTCAGAATCACCGCAGGTCGAGAATGTTTACTACCCAATGCTGGATAGTCATCCTGATTACGGAAACACTTCAAAAAAACTTTCAGGTGGAGGAGGAATAGTTACCTTCATTCTTAAAAATGAAATAAACAATTTTACAGAACACCTTTCAAAATTAAGAAAAATTCCAAGGGCAAATACCCTGGGTGGAATTGAAACGGGGATATCGCATCCAGTTTCTATGTCTCACAGATCATTGTTGCCGGATGAAATGAAAAGACTTGGTATCAATGAAAAAATGTTAAGGTTATCAGTGGGGATTGAGGATATAGAATACATATGGAATGATCTCCAGCTCATACTCTGATTTCCTGAATAATAACGATTTATATTGTGGGTGTAATGCTGATTAGTGCTTGAAATACTAATAGTTGATGCAGAATTACAGTTAGTTCCGGCTGAAATGCATGGGGACAAACAGATCAGAAAACTGGCAGTTGAAAGGGGAAAAAGACCCGAGGAACTTTTACTGGATTCCAACTTTATGCATTCAGCGATTGAGAGGTATTTTCCCGGAAGATCAAACAGAATGGGCAGACCTGACATATTTCACATGTTAATGAATGTGGTTCTGGAATCAATCCTGAATAAGGAAGCCGATTTGAGACTTAATATTCATACTGTTGAGGGTAAATTCATCAAAGTAAATCCCAATACAAGGATACCAAAGTCATACAACAGATTTGTGGGCTTAATTGAGAAACTTCTGCAGAAGGGTAAAATTGAATCTCCAGATGGTAAAGTACTCATGAATCTTGACAAAATATCTCTCAACGATCATTTAAATGACGGCATGCATAACATTCTCCTTTCTCCTGACGGTCATCTGATCAAATCAGGTGTACTTCCCTTTGATGAAAGGGATACTAGAATTGTCATTGGAGGATTTTCAGAGGGAAAATTTATTTCGGATTTTTCAGGAATTGAGGAGAAATATTCCATTTTCAATGAGGAATTGACAATCTGGACAGTTGCAAATGAATGCATAGCAAGCTATGAAAGATATTTAAAATTGCAATGATTTTTCGGCATTTTTAACGGTAAAATTATAAACGTAATTTATATCACTGGTTAAGCGGGTGTGGTGTAGCCTGGTAACACGCGAGCTTGCCAAGCTCGTGCCTCGGGTCCAAATCCCGGCACCCGCATATCCTTGAAAACTGGTTATATGCTTTAAGAAACGCCTGATTATTCAAGTTTAATCCAATAATTACGAGTATTCTTTAACATTGAATTGCTTTATAATTTTTCGGCCGTTGCTGATCAGGTTCTAATTTGCATCCATTGAAACTATATTAAAACCATAAAATAATTCATAGAATTCACGCAATTATAGATAGTATTCTGTTCAGTAACTCAAAAAGGCTGATTAGCAACGTCTTTTATAATAGAGCAAGTTGTATATATTAATTCTATCCTAAATGAGGATAATTTGTTTATGATATTATCCTGTGAGAGGATAACTTATATACATTTATTTGATTACAAGGTGTGATTGAAAGGCAGAATTTGACAAAGGTAATCTCAGAATGGCAACTGTATGATCCTCCAGAAGTAAAGCCAAGGGATATGAATATACCATTGAATCTGGATCTGATAATTTCAATTGTTGGACCCAGGAGAGCTGGTAAAACCTTCCTAATGTTTAATCTAATAGAAAAATTGAGAAAGGAAGTTCCCAGGAGTAATATTCTTTACGTTAATTTTGAGAATGAGTATCTTACGGGAATGAAGGCAACTGACTTTGACAATCTTATCTCTGTTTTCTTCGAAATGTCTTATCCATCTGATGAATATCCAGTATATCTTTTCCTGGATGAAATTCAGGTTGTGGAAGACTGGAGCAAATGGCTTAACAGAATATATGAAAGCAAGAAATATAAAATTTTCATTTCAGGTTCTTCTTCCAGGCTCCTATCAAGAGAGCTTGCCACGCAATTGCGAGGGCGAACACTAGATTTTACGGTGCTTCCATTCAGCTTTCTTGAATTTTTATCTTTGAGGTCCTCCACTCCTAAAAACAAGGATGCAATGTTAATGAGCGTTAATAGGGGGAAAATTCTATCAGAACTTAGGGAATATATGGTTCATGGAGGCTACCCACAGGTAGTACTTATGAGCAGTTACAAGGAAAAACTTCTTCGCTCATATGTCGATACCATGATAATAAAGGATGTCGGTGAAAGATTTCATATTGAACCTTCTATACTGAATGTTTTTGTAAATTACTGTGTTCGGACATTTTCAAGCCCTGTTTCAGGAACAAAAATTTACAGGTTTCTGAGATCGATGAATTATTCTGTAGCTCACGATTTTCCACTTAAATTACTCTCAGATTTTTCAGAAGTATTCTTTTTATATACTGTTGAAATAGTTTCAAAATCCTCCAAAAAAAGTTCAAAGTATCCAAAAAAATTATATGTTGTGGATTCTGGAATAGTAAATGAACTTACGAATACATTCGATATGGGAAAAGTAATGGAAAACGTGGTTTTCATAGAACTTATAAGAAGGTTAAATAGTACAGGAAAATTTAAGATAAATTACTGGAAGGAGTACGGAAAAGCTGATGGATTGCAGGTTGATTTCGTTATCAGTTCGGGGACGGAAATATCTGAACTAATAAATGTAACCTATGCTGGATCTGAGGGCGAAATAAGAGATAGAGAGATAAAATCACTCATAAAGGCCTCCAAAGAACTTGGGTGCAATAAATTAACCATAATAACATGGGATTACTTGAAGGAAGGTGAAATAAATTATATTCCTCTTTGGTACTGGTTATTAAGCGGCCATGAGTCAGGGAGGTTCTGACATTCTAAAAATCCTTTTGTGATTCCATCTTAATTTAAATATAAAGGTCGGGTGAATTCATGAAATGTAATACGTTTGAATCAATTAAAAATGAAGCTTTAATTTTATTAGTTATCTGAGTTTCTTGTGATAAGAACTTTCAGTAAAAATTATTCTAATATTAAACTAGATTTCCTTGAGACTTAACAGAGAATGGTACCTAATAAATAATAGTCGATGACAAAGGTTTGGAGTATTGAACAAATAAGAGGATAAGAGCACCTTTAATTATGTGTGTAAAAACATTTTTGATACTACAGTAAAGGCAATTCTTCGTAATTACAAAGAGAGAAGGCATGTTATTCAATGTCGTTGATGCCTTTTCCATATCTCAATTAATTATATTCATTAGATTTTTTCTGAAACTGAGCAAAGCTACTGTTAGATTTACTTCTCTAACTGTAATTAGTCTAATTATGATTAGTCTAAGCTATATTAGAAAATATTATTTACTTTTAACTGATCTGGTAATGTGTTCGTTGGCAGAGATAAAGAATTGAGTTTTCTGAATGAAAAGTATGCTGAAAAATCAGGAAATTTTATTCTCATTTATGGGAGGCGAAGAATCGGCAAAACAGCGCTTGTAAACAAGTTTATAGAGGATAAAAAAGCTATTTACCTCCTTGCAACTATGGAAGAAAGAAACCAGATCATAAGGAGATTCACTCAGGAAATATCGCAATTCTTCAATGATGAACTCATGTTCGACAATCCGCTTTCAGATTGGGATTCTTTTTTCAAATACATGATTGAAAAAATAAAATCATGTAATACTAAGATAATAGTAGTTTTTGATGAAATCACGTACATAATAGAACAGGGCAAGTCATTTTTATCCATACTACAAAGATATTTCGACCTCTATCTGAAGGATATGAATACAGTGTTGATATTAACAGGTTCCTTAATCAACGTGGTTTATAATGACATTCTCAGTTATAAATCACCCATATTTGGAAGAAGAACTGGAAACATAGAGCTTACTGAGTTGAAATTTTATGAAATTATGCATTTCTTTCCAAAATTACAAATGGAGGATCTTATACGGATATACGCCATTTATGGCGGGGTACCATATTATCTTAGACTGCTTGCTGATGGGTCTAAACCCATTGAAAAATTTGTGAACAAAAACAATATCTACTGTTCTGATGTACAGTTTATCCTGGGGCAGGAACTCCGGGCTCCAGAAAAATATTTTACAATACTAAGATTGATAGCGGAAGGAAAGAATAACACTTCAGAAATTTCTGGCGCCATGGGTATGAATTCCAATGAAATTTCTCCTTATATTGATAAACTTCTTACGATGAGAGTAATTTCGAAGGAATTTCCCATTTTATTGAAGAAAAGAAATACAGGTGCTTATAAAATAACAAGTAATTATTTTAATTTCTATTTCAGGTTTATTTTCGGGAGACAGCAACTTCTTGAAACAGGAAGAGAAGACACCTTGCTTAAAATTATTACCAAGAGCATTGATATTTATATTTCAAAGATATTTGAAAATATATGCATGGAATTGCTAACCCTCAAAGCCAGGGATATTTTTGGTTTTGAACTTTTAGAAATTGGAAGATGGTGGGGAAGAAATCCAGGGAAAGATCGTGGTAAGGATATTGAGGAGATCGACATTGTAGGAACTTATGAAGGGGACGGCCTCCTGTTTGGAGAAGTAAAGTGGAGGAACACGAAGATCGAAATTGATACCTTTATTAGTCTTAAGGCCAAATCCGCCATGTTTCAGTCTGAAAGAAGAGCCTTTGTGATAATATCTAAATCGGGCTTCGAAGATGAATTAATATCCTTAGCTGCTAAGAGTAAAGAAAAGTTGTTTTTAATAGGGTTGAATGATATGAATCAATTAATCAGAACGTTGGAATAAGAAAATACAAGACAATAGAAATTTAAAAGCGCAGTATATTCTCATTTACGCTAAACATTTGGAGAAGGGACTAAGATTTTTAAATGCTGACAAGTTAGTGATATTAACGATCTTTAAATAAAATATATTAAGCGCAATTATGGCTGAATACTAAATTCATCGGAGAGAAGAATATTGAAAAATTCTAAATGTCACCTATTGATAAAAAATACCCCGTGAAACAGGAATATTATTCAATGCCTCCGGATCTGCGTATGCTGTAATCAGGACGTTAGGGTCTATGATATAATGACATAACTGTGGCTCATCCAAAGGAATTATCATGGATAGTGAAAGCAAGGAGGAAGAATGATCGTGTTGATTCCACTATACTGGCGAAACTGCACTCCATGGTGAAACAGATGTTTAATAATTTCCTAGTAGAGCAATAAAAATACAAATTATCAAATGGGCGCTGCTTTTGAATTGCATCAACATCATTTCAGTTCGTTGAGAGCCCATATCCAGAATGGAATGTACTGTATTTTAATTCCTTCTATAATTTCCTCATCCTCGAAAACATAAGTTATAATTTTAGCTGCCTTTAGACCAAAATACTTAGCCCCCTCCAATAGTGCAGAAACTTCTCTTGACCTTGTGTCTGGATCAGAAACATCATAACATACCTGAATGATCTCCTTAGTTCTTTCACCCACAACAAAATCTATTTCTTTCCCTGATTTCAATTTGAGGTAACTTATATCTTTATTTCTCTTTCGCAGCAATTCCAGATAGACTGCATTTTCCAGTGCTCGTCCCATGTTAATATCGGAGAAAAGCCTGGAAATTCCTGTGTCAATTGTGTATACCTTTTTATGCAATGTAAGTCGTCTGGTTGTGCTCTTTTCATATTGCTCGAGTTTTTGCACCAGAAAGACATTGCTGGAATATTCCAGGAAATTTAATATAGTGGCTCTGTTGATGTTCCATCCCATGCTTTTGAAAGTATTCAGGACCCTTACTGAACTAAAATATGAGGCATAATTGGAGCAAAGAATCCTTAGAAATATCCTGAGCTCATTTATCTCTCTAATTCTGTATCTTCTTACAATATCCTTAAAGAAAATAGCATCAAAATATGATGATAGAATCTCAAGTTTTCTTGTGTTATCACCCAAAACTGCTATCTCAGGAAATGAACCATACTCTAAAAAAGACCTTACAGCCTTAAGTATAGTTCCCCTGTCAGTTGAATATTTTAGCAGTTTGTCTACTTTTAAACCCTTTGCCGAAATATATTCACTAAAAGATAGAGGATAAATAGTATATGTCAAATTTCTGCCAGCTAACGATGTTGCTATTTCACTGCTTAAAAGTTCTGATGATGAACCTGTTAAAATTATCTGGTAGTTCCCGGTATCGTATATTTTCCTTACCCATTTATCCCAATTTTCTACTACCTGAATTTCATCTAGGAAAATGTATATTTTTCCATCAGGGTTGAATAGTTCCTTATGTGCCACGAGAAGCATATCCATGTCCTTTGCATTAAGACCAATCAATCTCTCATTTTCAAAATTGATGTATAGAATATTGTCTTTCGCGACTCCCCTTTCTTTAAGGTCATTAATGTACTGAAACATAACATATGTCTTGCCTGTCCTTCTAGCTCCAGCTATTGCTATTATCTTATTAGAATTCAGATCAATTTTTATATCCCGTTTAATGAATCCTCCGGGAGAATGACTATCCAAAATGGTTAAAGCATACTTGAAGTCTTCAGTGGTTACCATTCTGTATAGTATACCATACAATAATTAATAGTTTATGTTTATTATACCATACAATATGGGTTTTTCAGTTATATTTGACACATGGGATTTGATTTCATATGGACGCTTTGATTCATCGATTAGATAATAATTGCGACATTCGTATCCAAATCCATGATCAGCCTGCATATACTGCAGTGGTATTTGCGGTCTGATAGTTTCAGATCATTCCTGAATTCATCACTTTCATTCCATCTCCTTTCAAATTCATCAGGTGGAAGGAATGATATGGATGAGTGTGGCCTGATTGTGTTGTAATCTTTGAATACATATTCAATCGGGCTCTTTGCATTTTCAAATATTTTAATATCGGTAATCCAGATGTTAGCGGTTTTCAATGAATTATGAAACGATTCAATATCTCTGTTGTCCTCAGGAGTGTGCTTCTGAATGTATTCTGATCTTATACCAAGATGCTTCACTGTAGTTTTGAATATTTCTGACACATACTGTGGTCCGTTATCTGTTCTTAAGACGATTTGTCCAGGATTGCCGTCAGGGAATCTATTAGAATAAACACTTTCAACAGCCTTAATGCAATCGTTTCCTGTGTATGTCCTTGAGAATTCATAGGATACCCATTCCTTCATGAACTGTGCTGACATAATGAATGTCTGTTTCCCAGAGAGGCTGAATACTAAATTCTTTGGAGAGAAGAATATTGAAACATTTTAAATGTCACATATTGATAAAAAATACCCCGTGAAACAGGAATATTATTCAATGCCTCCGGATCTGCGTATGCAGTAATCAGGGCGTTAGGGTATATGATATAATGACATAACTGTGGCTCATCCAAAGGAATTATCATGGATAGTGAAAGCAAAGAGGAAGAATGATCGTGTTTATTCCACTATACTGGCGAAACCGCATCTTGCGAGAATGATACCGGAATCACATCTCTTTGATGAGAAAGAAGACCTATCCTTTTCCCTAATTAACTCCTCTTTCTCAAGAATGTAACTACTGTTCCCATTACTGCCAGTGCAACCACTGCACCTGTTATGCCATAGAGTTCAGTGTTGGAAATTCCTGATGGTGAAGATTTGCCAGTGGGTGTCGAAATGACTGTATAGGTTATGGGTTTTGAGACGCTGCCACTTTTAACGGTTATTGAACCCAATGAAGGCGACACTGAATATCCCGTTACATTACTAACACTGTATGAGTATGATCCATTGGGTTCTGAGAATGAGATTGTATCTGTTGTGGAAGATTCCTTTGTTCCATTAAGTGTAACAGACCATGATGTTCCTGATGGAAGACCTGATTCTGAGAATGTGATTGTGTATTTGCGAACAGTGACCTTAACATGTGTGAATGTTATGTTGACAGTGACGTTTTTACCTTCAACATTTACACTTCCGGATAATGGTGATATGGTATAACCTGCAATTGATGATATGTTGTATGAATATGATCCATTGATTGAAGTGAATGTTATGAGACCTGTTGTTGATGAATTGGTTGTACCGTTGAATGTTGTTGACCATGATGTTCCTGATGGTAATCCGGATTCTTTGAAGGCTACTGTGTATTTACTTACCGATTTTGTAATTTCCGTAAATGATATTGACTGATTGACGCTCTGATCGCTGACATTGATACTTCCGAATGTTGGAAATATTGAATAGCCTGTTACATTACTAACACTGTATGAGTATGATCCATTGGGTTCTGAGAATGAGATTGTATCTGTTGTGGAAGATTCCTTTGTTCCATTAAGTGTAACAGACCATAATGTTCCGGATGGTAACCCTGATTCTGTGAATATTGCAGGAAACTTTGCCTTTTCTTTCGTTGTTGAGATTATACTAATAGTTCCGATAACGGGGTTTACAACGTACAGGTATTCGTTGCTAGAGTCAAATATAACACATAATGATCCTGAGCTAACCGTTATGTTATCTATTACCTTATTAGTGGTTCCATTAATTACTGAAACATTATTGTTATCATGATTTACAATATACATATATCCATTGATAGGGTCTAATGCTAATCCATCTGGTCTTGAACCTACCGTTATGTTATCTATTACCTTATTAGTGGTTCCATTAATTACTGAAACATTATCTGAAGCTAGGTTTGTAACGTAGATATATCTATTGATAGGGTCGAATGCCGCGCCATAAGGCGCTTTATCAACATTAATGGTATCTATGACCTTGTTAGTGGTTCCATTAATTACTGAAACATTATTAGAACCAAGATTTGTAACGTAGATATATCTATTGATAGGGTCGAATGCTGCTCCTTGCGGAGAGGATCCAACCGCTAAGTTATCTATTACCTTATTAGTTGTTCCGTTGATTATTGAGAGGTTACTAGATAGTTCATTTGTAACGTAGATATATCCATTGATAGGGTCGAATAAAGCCCCACAGGGGCTTGAACCAACCGCTATGTTATCTATTACCTTATTAGTAGTTCCATTGATCACTGAAACATTATCTGAAGCTAGGTTTGTAACGTAGATGAATCCATTGCTGCTGTCAAAAGTCACTGCAAATGGTCTATTACCTACGGATATGTTGTCTACAATAATGTTCGTCGTACTGTTTATTACAGAGACATTATCAGACCCGTCATTTGTAACGTAGATATATTTATTGATGGAGTCAAAGGCTGCCCCACTTGGAAAAGAATTTTTATGGGTTTTGTTAAACCTGTCTATCGGCAGTTTCAGTAACTATGTTTGAAGGGACATAAGATCAAAGGGTTTCAGGAGCTTCTGCATCTCTTGTGAAACGGTTGTCCACCGGTATATTCGCTTTCCCTTCCTGACCAGGACGACCTCACTTATCGCAGACAATTTATCCATCAGATCCTCATAGCTTATTCTCATGCTGTGGAAATCAATCTTCCACATGATTGCTGCCATGATCTCATATGCGATGAAGTTAACCACCGAGAGATAAGCTTCCACCCTCCCTGGAAGCTGGTATCTCACTGGAGAAAGCGATGCATCTCCCTTCAGGTACCTGAATGCCTTTTCCACCCGATCCTTCTGGAAGTATGTTTTCACAATCTCCTTTCCCGGCATGGAAATATCAGTGCAGAAGAGAAGTGATCTGCCGTCCTGCTTTCGTGCCTTCGCCTCCTCTGAAGAATCGATCTCATAACCCCTGCGACCTTTTGCAGGTTTCACTATTGGCGACAGCGATGCTTTCAATCCCGATATGATCTTCCCTGATGTTTCCGTTTCGAGCCTCTGGATTGCAAGGTCCCTTTCTGTTCTGGTGCGATCCCTTTTCTCCGGATCTATGATTATGACAATCCTGCATGTGTGTCCAAACAGTGTTCCGATTTCATCCTTGAAATATATGCCGCGTTCTCCAGGCATCTCCATGATGTTTTCCCTCTTTTCTATCACTGAATCCTCATATTTCGAGATCCAGTCATTAACCTCGGATGATGTGTGTGGTCCGCCGGAAAGCACATGATATTTTTGTTCCAGAGCATAATCTATATTCGCCCTGCTCACGAAACCACGATCCCAGACCAGCGTGATCCTTTTCAGTTTCCAGCTTGAAAGGTTGTCTATTGTCTCCCTGACTGTTACCTTGTCGGGATTTGATCCCCTGACGGGATATCCTGCCAGCGGCATGTAATGATCCCTTGAAACTAGAAGGCCAAAACCTATGTGTGGCCTTCCTGTCTGTGCACCATATCCCCTCTCAGCAATTTCGTTTTCCTGGCCATTCCACCTTATCCTTGTAATATCCTGGTAGAAGAAGTATCTTGGATGTTCATGGCCAATTATACCCTTCCAGGTTTCGGAAAGACCATGTTGTATGCTCATTGAACGTGATTCCTCTTCGCCGTCAATCCTGCTCGATATGGAATCAAGTGCAGAGAGGAAATAATCCTTTGTCATCTTCTCAGGATCCAGTGAAATCCACCTGTGCAGCGGTGATCTCTTTATCCACCCGCTCATCTTTGTCAGCGCTTTCCTTCCCATGAGCTGGTTTATGGCAAGGAGAAGAATTGCCATTGCATTCTCCTCTCCTATGGCATCAGAGAGGCATTCCTTCACATGGAATGATTCTGCAATCTTCCAGAACAGCGCGATATTTCCTACAGGATATGCCATGTCTATGCTTTCGAACCTTGATTCAGCTGCAATAACTTCCTCAATACCATCCTTCTCCACAACGCTTCCGATATGCCTGATCACATGTATCCGGGACTGCTTTTTCTCCTTGTCCCACCTGGATTCAACAATTTGCCTGTATCTCTTTCCACGGCTGGTAATGGTTCTCTCGAATGACATGCATACTGTACAGTAACTATGCTTATGAACTTTCCGGTCTGAAAATGCATCTGAGGATAAGCCATAATTCAGGTTCCCAGAATACTGTCACTTGACATAGTTACTGAAATGATCGATATACAGGTTAAAATTACCATTGATAAGTGTATTATTTGATAATATAAGGGTATATTTTACAAAGCCTGCATAGGGAGAAATATTATCGCTTGAAAGAAAGAGTTTTTAAAATGTTCATAATAGTTAGGATTTCCATTTGAACAGAAATCTGTGGGACCAGTGGAGGGTATAAGTAACGTTGAGAGAAAAGCACAGATAATGAACATAGAAATTATTGCAATAATAAACCTTTTTCTAGAACATAAAACACACATTACGGTTCGATAAGATATTGAGTAATTTAAATATTATCTCAATTTTAGCCATAAATTTAGAAACAACTGGTTTTACACCCTTATGATAGTTTAAGGATTTTTTATCAGAAATTCCAATGAAAATTCATGAAATAAAATGCGGTCACTGCATAAAGAGAACCGATGAATTGATAGCACATGCAAGGACGTATAGACATTCCTTAATTATTTGATGAATATGAATTTAGAAATGTTCCTAATCAATCGGTTTCAATGAGAGTTTATCCAAATGATTGTGTTTGTGTATAATTAAATTCTAAGCATTCAGATAATGACAAGCTATTAGTAAAAGTTTGTCATTATGATATTATTGAATGTTGAGTTACTAAAATATATAATAATATCACAGCGTGAACAGATGGAGGAATTGCTCCAGAAGGGAAGAATAATAGATAGAGAATTGGATTTAGATCATATTAAACAGGAGATAAAATTTCCAAATGTTCTTGCCATACTTGGAATCAGGAGGTCAGGAAAGTCTGTATTCACGTGGTTATTGATGAAAGGTGAAAAGTTTGGGTACATCAATTTCTTTGATGAAAGATTATCAACACTTCAGGCTACTGAGTTATCATTGGTTATTCAGGCTTTTCTAGAACTGTATACTGATATTGATTATTTTGTGTTTGACGAGATACAAAGAATTGAAGGGTGGGAAAGATTCGTTTCTAGGATCAGAACATCCAAGAGAATTATCATAACTGGAAGTAACTCGGATCTTCTAAGGGGAAATCTTTCATCTTTTATCACCGGCAGACATATAGATTTAACAATTTTCCCTTTCAGCTTTCGAGAATTCTTAAAAATAAATGATGTGGAGATAATTGGAGAATGGTATCTTTATGATGACAAAAGAGCCATGGTAAAACAGATGTTTAATAATTACCTTGTTAAAGGAGGCTTTCCCGAGGTTCAGAACTTAGGTACTAGAATATTACAGGAGATATTCCGGGATATAATAGAAAATGACATAATTTCCCAGCATCATATTCGAAACAAAGTGGGAATAAGGAATCTTTCTCAATACTTAGCCTCTAATATTTCAAAGGAAATTTCTTTTGAGAGGCTTAAGGGGTACCTTGACATAAAGAATAGCCACACAGTAGCCAAGTATGTTGGATACCTTGAAGAGTCATACATGTTTTTTCTATTGCAGCGTTTTTCTAACAAACTTAGGGAACAGTTCATAGCACCCAAGAAGATATATGCAATAGATACAGCGCTTGCTAACAGTATATCATTCAGGATTACACATGACCAGGGGAGACAATTTGAGAATATAGTTTTTTTAGAACTTATGCGGAGAAACTTGTATCTTGGTTTGAATGAAGAATTATTTTATTGGAAAGATCACAGAGGCAGGGAGGTAGATTTTGTCATTAAGAGGGAAAATGAAATAATAGAGCTGATTCAGGTATCATCCATAATTGACGAAGATGATTTGATTCAAAGAGAAACAGATAATTTGATTTTATGTTCAAATGAATTAAAGTGCGAGAACCTAAAGGTTATAACACTCGATTATGAAGCTGAAGATATTATAAAAGGAAAGAAAATAGGATTTATACCAATCTGGAAGTGGTTATTCTGATTTACTCCTACTGCTAAAGCGTGTGAGGTTCTCACTTTTGCTCTGCTTTCATTCTCATCTCACACGGTCCGGACGGTTTTGCGAAAAACCATTACCTGGTTTTTGCGTCTTTCCAGTCCTGAGAATTGCGCCTCTTTGGGTATCAATGCTCCGATTGCATACATTCCTGTCTGTATGCAATCGGGATGTATCTTTATCCACTCCTCTCCTAGGACTTTGGAACGGAGATATACCCAACCTCATGTCAATGTCCTTACGAAACAATCTATAAATGGGAAATTTCATGCATGAATCTAAAGCCACTGTGAAATATATGAATTCGCATTCATCCCTTGACTTAACTCGGGGCGTTCAGTTTGCACGCAAGTAAAACTTTTTATTTTTACTGAATCTAAAAACCGGTAAGAATGCGTTTGATAAGAACTGTAAGCGACAAAGGTCGGGTTTAAATTCCACAGGATACCAGGGACTTAATGGTATTGAAAGGAGGAACTGAAGTGAAATTAAATTTAGAAAATAGTAAAATAATTATTAAAATAAAAAAGGAATCCGGAGGATATAGTGAACGATTTTTCAAATGTGCTTACAAAAATACCAAATCTTGACCTAGTATTAATCAGAAAATTTTTGGATGAACGGTAAATGTACAATAATTCCAATGCGTTTATTTATGCTGCTTTTCCTCCAGATATATAAGATACTGCGCATTTATCAAATAATATATTGGAATTGGTGTTTGAAGGAAAAATCAAAGCTGCCGCTTCAACATGACTTGTGATAATGTGCTTTGAGCTATTGACAGACTTGTGGATGTGGAAAGAGATATAAATAGAAAATTAGGAAATCAATATTTAATAATGAAATTTTCCACTCAAGAACTCTTCCCATCATTTATAATTATATTTATAAACCACCCACCATGATTCATCAAGATGAAATGGCTGTGATGTGAAGTGCATGAAATCCATTGAAAGAGATACTATATATGTTATATTCTCATAGAAGGTGTAATTACCTGAATTCATTATGGATGATATGGGAAGTTTCCAGGCACTATTATTTGACTGATGATAATCTCCTACTTCATAGATTTGAAATCCAGAAGTACAATTATTGTTTATTTCTGAATAAGTCCAGTATGGCCCGAAATTGTCGTTTTTATCGGTACCGTTTTTGAATATAGGTTTGTTCACAGATAGTGATGTGTTAAGGATTGTAACTACAGGATTGCTGTATGGCCAGTTCACAACAGTCAGGTCGGTCATACAAAACAAGCTCATTATCATGTATCCACGAGTGATATTAACACAACCTCTGGAAGACAAATTTACATAATGAGATAGTGGACCTGGGTCCATTATGTAACTAACATTTATAGTATTCCCCAGAAATGAAGAGTTTTGAAAAGCAGTAAGACTAAACCAACCGAGCCCCGGATTCCCTTGGGGATAATAACCTGATTCAAAGGTTAATCCCTTTGGTTCAGTTGAATTTTCATAGTATACAAATGATACAAACACCATAATTAAAATTACGATGATTGCACCTATTTTTTTGAATTTACTCTTCATGTTTATCCCTCAAACGGCATATACAGTGGTAATGATACCGCGGCAGTGTAAGATGTTCCAGTGTATATATAACCTCCATTTCCATTGCTTGTTGCATTAACATAATCATTTTGACTGAAATCATAAGTATTAGGAGCTGTCCTAATACCACAAATTTGACAAAATGTATAAGAATGGGCTATAGGTACTACAGTTATACTGGCCGAATATGTAAAATAATTGAGAATGTAGTCGTTGGTTTTATTTACCTTTGAATTCTCAGGTTGTTGTTTAATAATCATGTTAAGATATTGCAAATAAGAAGGATTGCCATGGCCATTATTTACCAGCGTATAAACTGGCGCATTGACTGGATAGCCTGAAGCAACTCCTGTCATACCGGATACCCCCACATCACAGCCCACTTTTATATTTTCCGGACTAGGCAAATTACTTCCACTATTTCCCAAATCCCAGCTTCCATATGATATAGAGGTTTCAGTATTGAAGCAATGGTTCCAATAACTCTCCTTGTTACTTGGAGCATTGCCCGGAAAAACGAACGGACCTAATGCTGTCATTGTTATACCCAATGCCATAATGCATGGATCCGCCGTGAGCATTAGTGCAGTCTTTGTAATATCATAAAGTGATTTTTCTGCAGCTGTTGTTGAAGGATTTGGAGTATCACTTGACGAAGCCCCCTGATTCAAGGCGCAAATTGGCTTATAAACTGGCTTTACTTTAGTGTATCCAGCCTGGGTTCCCGTGAGGTTCAGATATTGATTGTAGTTGAGTATACCATATGTATATTCATTTGCATCGACGTCGTTATATGGCGAATAGAATACAGTTGTCAAACCTAGCGGTATTGGCAAACTATCTGTGTAGTTCTGACCACTTGGCCCTTCACTTGCAGTAATAATAAGATTTCCAACGTAAACTCCACCGGAAGAGTAAACTCTTGTGGATGCAACACTGTCATCTATACATCGTCCTGTTTGGTTAGTGACAAGGTTCGAATAAACATCAAACGGATGCTTGTAATATGAACGTGCAACACTATTGTTATTAACCAATTCAACCATGAATCCACCATATGCCCCTGGTTGTGCGAACCATGAGAAATGAACGATTCCGTTGCCGCTTAGATTTTGATTGCAATATATTTGGAGACCCACGCTTCCACTTGATGTAAGCGTGTATATTAGCATTCCTCTGAAAGGCACCGGTGGTGGACCGGAAATCTTATCCGATGAAACTGAGGGATTATTTGGTGATGCATATGTATTGACCTGACCGCTTCCCTTGTTTGCGCCTGAATATGGAATGCTGAACGTTATATTTGTTGTTTCCGCCTGAAGCATTAGATATCTTACTAAAGTACCTGAATTATAAAGCGTATTGTTTACGATGGCTTGAGTTAGATTATGAGTTATTAGTTCATGATAATAATTGCAATCACCTGTATTATAAGTTGGGCAGAAATTCCCTATCATTTTTGTAAATGTAACAGATACTGTCGTTGGACCCCCATTAATATTTGCAGTTCCTGAAGAAGGAGATATTTCATATCCTGATATTGATCCTATGGAGTAAGAATACGATCCATCAGGTTCTGAAAATGATATGGATGATGATGTTGATGAAAGAGTGTTTCCATTGAGGTCAACTGACCATGCTGTTCCATTAGACAATCCGGAAGCGAAGAATGTAATATCGTTTGAAATGGAGAAGTAACTTACAGAAATAGACCGTGATTGTCCGTTTACTGAGATGGAACCTGATTTGAGGGTCCTTGAATAGCCATTTACAGATTGTATACTATATGAATACGTTCCATTGTATTCACTGAATGTTATTGTGTTTGTCGTTGAAGATTTATTAACTCCGTTTAGTGTAACAGACCATGAGGTTCCTGAAGGTAATCCGGATTGTGTGATACTAACATTGTACAAATGAGGTTCTGGTTGCTTTGTATATTCTACTAAAATCGATTCAGGGCCATGCTGTACCATTATTTTAGTGGAACCTCCTTGAGAGTTATAGCCACTTACTGAACCTATGGTGTATGAATAGTATCCATAATATTCACTGAATATTATTGTGTTTGTCGTTGAAGATTTATTAACTCCGTTTAGTGTAACATACCATGAGGTTCCTGAAGACAATCCCGATTCTTCGAAGCTTACATTATAAGGTTGAGCAGTGAATGATACGCTTACTGATTTTGAACTATCCAGAACTAATACTTTTCCACTGGATGGATTACTCGGGTATTCACTTGGGGAACCTACACTATAGGAAAAGCAGCCAAATTTTTTGCCGAATGTTATGGTTCTGGATACTGACGTTTGTGTACTTCCATCGAAAGTAACATACCACGGGGTTCCGGAAGGTAAGCCTGATTCTGTGAAAGATACATCAGCCCCGACCGAAGTGGGCGAAGTTGGTGCAGGAGATGGCGGTGTAGGGGATGGTAGATGAATTGGTCCCCCAATTATTCTGTATGGACTGTAATATATCATTGGATCGATTGTATATGACTGGTTGTGATTGATTATACCTGTTTCAAATGGTAATATGAGCTGATCACCTGATTGACTTTCACTTACAATTCCTGAATGGAATATGGAATCTTCAGACTGCCAGTTGACTGATATATTACCAAGGGAAACATTCCAGTCGTTTGAGGGAATGATTCCTGTACCTGATGATATATTCTGGCATGAGGGATTGAAACCGTTCACTGCCATTGTGCTGTTTATACCCATGCCAAGTGAGAATGTGGATATATATGTGTTTGTTACATTGAGATTCTTCACAACAATGGATGCATCTATTCCACTGTTCGTAAATGAAAATATCTCCGCTATCTTCACATAGTGGTTCCATTTGATCATAACCGCTGAATTCTGCCATACCGATTCAATCCTTTTTGTTGTATAGTTTGAGAATGTCTCTTCTATTAATGGTGCAGATGTATTGGTATTATTTGTTGAAACTGCAAAGGGATTTGCCTGTGGTCCGGGAGAATAGTTGGGATTTGCCTCAAACACATTCCATGAAACCGGGAATATATTTCCGTCAAAACCTATGAATGTATCTGATCCCACAAACCTCACCATTTCGTTGTAATATGAATATGATTCCACCGGTGTGGATGCATATTCATTCTGAATATGCTGAATGATGGGAATAGCCATCATTGCTGTAATTGCAATGATTGCAAGGAATTTGATTGCCCTATATCTTTCCTCTCTCTCTTCCGATTTCATTTGCTGTTGAATACACTGTTGAATCAGCCCTGAAAAAGACGATTACTAATAAATGTTTGTTTTTGTTTTGTGTTAAAATACTGTCTGAAAAAGCAGAATACTCTCAAGATACTGGTTGATCTGGTATATGTTCCAAACATTCCAAAGCATACATGCTCAAAGAAATGTAGCAAGATCTCAAATTTATAACCATCATTCTAAAAATATTCCAACGTTATACCGGATGAGACAATGCATTATATCTATGACATTAATATAAACGATATAACATCGTTATTCTTTGTCTGACAATTGTTTACCCTATAACAATTAAAATTTGGCTCCTTTAATCAATCGATTTTGTAAACTCAAAAAAACGGTGACTTTTATTCTCATTCATATAGTTGTCAGACATTAAACGCTGTATAACAATAGTTATACAGCACTTCTAACATAAGATAGATTGCGTTTCAGTTCAACAATATTTGATTTTTCCGAAAAACCCTCCACGTAAATTTCAACTATGATTGACAAACCCTCTTTTCATATAACCTGTTATCTATTCTGTGGAGTCTGTATTTAAGCCATGATTTAACCATATTATTGACAAAAGCAAATCCTGAAGAATAGGAAGATCAACAACAGGATAAGTGTTAACTTGAATTTCGATAGAACTCGATCATGAAATTCTTTCTGGAGATGCTATTCAGCGATGTCACTGGTTATTTATCGGCAGGAAAAGTTAGTGTACTTTCACTTGACTTTCGAGACGAGGTCAATGGGCAATCTCATGCAGAAGTGCTTTTACACGGATTGAAATGTTAATTATTAAAAAATTAAGTTGGTACGGAACTTAATATTTTTCCTGGATATGGTATCTTCATCTTATCAAGGATATTCCTGGCGTTTTCCGATTCAGATCTGAGGGTAATTATTCCATCTGCTGTCTTGACGGGTATTGCCTTCAGTTCTGATAACATATCCGAAATCACGGATATTGTGATCTCATCATTCATGGATTTCTCGAACAGTCTTGCAATGAGTAAGGAAAGAACACAGACAAAAACATGAGCTTCAATCCTCTCTTCCTTTCTGTGATTTACCGGCCTGATATCTATGAATGATTTGATTGTCCGGAATGATCTTTCGATCTTCCACAGATCTTTGTAGCCTTTAACAATATCTGAAATTGGCAGATCGGTATCCGTGACTATCATGAAACGTCCTGCGAGTTTCTTCTTTTCATCAATTCTTTCTGTATTTAACTCAGTTCCATTTGATTTCGTATATGATTTGAGGCTTCCAAGCGCTTTGATCAGATCCTTTCCCTTCTTCCCGGA
>KI542675.1:845499-856357 GCA_000496135.1 Thermoplasmatales archaeon E-plasma
TGCAGGAACAATACGGATAAAGTGTGGAGAACCCATGCAGCCAAATGTGCACCTATGACTCTTTTTCGTAAATCTTCCATTGTAGAGGATTAAGAGTTTTGAAATTCCAGAAAAAAAGGAGCTTTACTATAAAGCTAAGTTAAAGCAAATAGGTTAAGTAAATAGGAAAATTGCAGATAAATAAAAGCTGTGAGGTATCATGACAGGTAAAAAGGATATAGATATCTATTTCGTAAATAGTTTCCGTGGCAGCGGCATAGGTGATTTTGGATGGAAATTAAAAAATGAGCTTGAAAAGAAAAACAATGTCATATATTATGAAATTACCCCAACTTGGAAAGGCTTAATCCACCTATGGAGGAACATGATCGGAATAAAATCGCAATTCATTTTTAATTTAGGCTTTACATCTTTTGGGAAATCAAATTACAGAAATTTTATGAATTTTTTATTTCTGAAATTTTTTGCAATGATAAAACCAGGGCAGACCCTTATATTGCACGATTCTATCGACACTGCCCATTTAGAGAATTCTGGCTATTCGTATTCATGGATTATTCCGTTAGCAGGGACCGTTGCGACGAAGATGCTGAACAATTACAAAATTTTTGTATTTTCTAAGCGCTTTTATAATGTTTTAGAAAGGAAATATAGGTTCCGGGATATTCATCATTTTCCGTTTCCTGCAGAAATGAAAATATGTTTTCAGTATTATAAACAAGACAAGGAACCTCTCCTACTAAATGTCGGATATATAGCACCTTATAAGGGATTGGAACTCTTACCAGAAATAAAAGCTAGACTGAATAATGTTAAGACAGTGATAGTTGGAGATTTCTATAAGAATCTACTCTTAACAAGCGATGGAGGAAAATATAAAATGAAAATCACGGATCTAATGGAGAATCATAGTATAATGTTGACTGGCCACTTGGATGATAATAATCTAATTGCATTAATTAAGAGTCATCGAACAATCGCCGTTCTACCCTATATTTCCGGATACAATGCGAGTTATGCTGCAATATTGTTTGTTACTCTTGGGATACCTGTTGTTGCTACAAATATTGATGTATTCGAAGAATGTTATGAAAACGGAGCTGGAATCTTATTATCTGAAAGAACACCCGATGCTTTTGCCAATGCAATTCAAAAAATATTGGATTCGCCTAAATTAGCCATTGAATTAATTGAAAAGGATTTAAGATATTGTTCAAATTACTCTCTGGAGGCATTTAGTGACTTTATTTTACTAAAACAGAGTATGTAGGAATTGATCGAATGCTCACTTCTCTGAATAGTAAGCCTTTTGTGAATGGAATCATTAACAGAATGTTAACTCTGGTTTTACCGACTTTCACCACCATCATAGCAAAGGCTCAGCGTATCGGGTATTCGGTCAATCTTGAGTTCAGTATCGTGGTGGTAAAAGCAGGAAGTTCAGATTATATCTATTTATAGTGTCAAGAAAAGAGAGGGGAAAAAATAGAGGATACTAAGACTTCATCGAAAATGATCATGTTAATAGGAAAGTTATGCTGAAGAATGTTTAAAAAGCCAACGTTGCATGGAACGAAAACAAACCTCAACCATCACTTCAGTATTTGAACAAGATTCTGAAGAATTTAATAAGCTGGAGTGAGATTAGTCAGATATAGAAGAAGAAATGTACCAAAAACAATGAATTTCTCACAACAGAGATTATGGTGGAGAATGATCAGGACCACTAAGAACTAATGAGGGATTTGGCACTCAAATTAAGAGTTTAGATAAATAATGACAAATGCCCTTAATAAATAGCTTAAAATACAATGAATATAAAATCAAAAGCGAAAACCAACTATTATGTGGGTATTTTTAAAGATTCAGTTTGGTTTCCTTCCTTCGGCTAATATAAATCCTTCTCTAGAGATATCTTAGTTTATCATAATAAATATTCCTGATAGATTTCGGAGTGTACTCAAACAAAGAAGAATTTCTTATTTTAAAGGCAGTGATTGATACAAGATAGGATATACCAGTCATGAAAACATTAAATTTGCTTCCATCGGAGTGCTCATATTTAATTGGAAGTTCAATAGTACTTATTCGCAATTGCTTTGAATATATAAAAATTGCTGATAGAAAGAAAGCATTTGATACAGTAATCTTTCTTAGAATCGGGATAATTGCGCTTTTTCTCATCATTTTATATCCGCACTGAGTATCGGCTATATTGGTTCCAAATATCCCCTTCAGGAGAAAATTGAATATTCTACTAGAAAGCCATCTCTTAAATGGTATGGAGTTTTCCTTAAGGCTATATCGATTGAAGTTTATAATGTCATAATTCTTAAGAAACTTGATCCCATTCAAAAGAGATGATAATTTAGCACTTCCATCAGCGTCCATAAGAATGATGTATTCTCCCTCCGATTGAAGAATTGCCCTTCTTATTGCACCACCCATCCCATCCCTTTGTTTTGAACGATTTGATTTGACAAAATTAAAGTTTTTATTGAAAGAACACACCAATTCATAAGTATCATCATCCCCATCAATTGCAACAATAACTTCCCATGGTAAGAGATTGGAATTAATAAAATTCGATATTTCCTCTAGGACAGGATAAATTCTTTCTTCTTCGTTGTATGCAGGAATAATAATAGAAAATTTTTTCAACATTTCTTCCTGACACTCGTAAGGCAATAGTTTCACAGTTTCATCTAATTGATACACCAGATTTCCCGTTGGGCATTTTTTGAGTATATTTAAAGATTCATGGTTTGAATGGCGAAATATTTCACCCATTACTTCTATATGCCAATTCTTTATCTCCAAACAGTCCCGTAGCTGGTCTTCTTTAACAATCCGAATGCTTCACGGGGCATGTTTAGATAACTGAAATGTTTAACGTGTTTGGAGATCATTCTGATCCCTTTCCTTTGTCATGGAATCGGTTTCAGGCTTCCTTTCCCTGTCCTCGAATATCTCCTTTGAACTGTGCATCAACTGGTCTTTCCAGGTAGTAAAACCTTGCACTCTTTATGTTGTACTTTCTGCAGAGTTCAGATATCTGTATCTTTCCGCTCAATCCTTCCATTACTATTTTCAATTTCTCTTCAGGTTTATACATTCTTTTTTGTTCTGTCATTTATCAGACATGGAACAAAACTGTCTCATAATTAATTTCTGATTTTGTCCACAGATGAGATGAACATTACATGTTTGTGTTCTTTCTCTAGCTGCTAATAAGATCGGCACTTAGAAGGGGCATGGAATCTACCAAACCCAATGAGAAATACTCCATGGAGAGAATGTTCCTTGAGCTTGAGAAACTGCATATGATAGAAGATCAGAACGGTGATCTGAAAGAGCTGGAGAGAACAAAGAAAAAGAAGGACATTCTAAATCTCCTGAACTCCGCACCGTGGTTGTGAAAGCCGGGAGTTAAGGATAAACCTATAAATGAACCTAAATGCTAAAAGAAATAAAAAAATTATAGAAATTGGAAATACAGTTGAAAATGTCTAAGAAAATGCAAAAATTCTCTTGTGCAAGGAAAAATAATTTCTACATTGATTTATCTAGAATTAACCTCTTCGATCATTTTTCCGTAAGACTCAAGCATGTTTGATTGACGAAACATCTGTCTTGATTTTTTGGCTATTTCTTTTCTAAGTTCATAATAATTCCCCTTATTTGATAGCCATAGTTGATAGAATTTGATTATATCGTCAGAAAATATTTTGAAATTAAAAGAACTTGTTTTGCCATAATTAGGATCTTTTCCAATCAGGTATGAAGGTCCTGAGGCTGGAGTGGTTACTACCGGCAATCCTGATGTTATATATTCAAGAGATACAAGGGAAAATGGCTCCAAATTAGAAGTTATAATAGCAAGGTTTGATTCTTGTAACGCAATTTTCTTTTCTTCATCATTAGAGTTTCCTAGTAATCTCACATTCTCACCAACATCAGTTAAAAGAGATGAATCCTTCCCGCTTCCTATTATAATAAATTTAATTGAGGGTTCTATTTTTGCTATATAGTTAACAACTTTTTTAAGCATTCGAATTCCCTTTGTAAGATTCTGCATCCTTCCTATAAATATTACTTTGAATTCATCATTATTTGGATTAATTTTAAGAACATCCGACTCAAAGTCCGTCTCAATCTTAAATATATTTTCTTCGTGACCGCCTGCGTTTCTGAGAAACGAAACGATGTTAGGTGTTAAACATTGTGCAAATATATTATCACCCAGAAATTGAGCTAAGTTCCTAAGTTGTTTTCTCATGATTAATTGATGTACCATAATTGAGAATGATGTTACTCTAAATTTTTCAATAGCAATTCCATGAAGACAAAAAATTATTTTCGAGTTACTAGTTCGTAACTTTTTGAGGACACTTCTCGGAGGACCTCTTCTCAATAAAATAATTGAACAAGTGCTTTGATCGGCAACTAACAATTCCAACGGCGGAAAATCCTGATAAATAAATTTGGGGAATCCAAGTCTTCTAAAATTAATTTCCTGTAGATCTGTTTTTAATCTTTCCTGCAGATCAGTTGGGCTCATTCTGTTTTCTAAATCAAGCCCCCCATTTTGAATAACTGTCACATCCATACCTGAATCCTTTAGAAAATTGTAAATTAGAAGGATTGATCTTTCTCCTCCACCTCCGTAAGAGAGTGGAAATTCTGAATAGATTCTAATAGGGTTTTTGGGTACGCCAGTATCGATAGACATTGTAATTCAGGCTCGTATTATTTATTAAGTTTTAAACATTGGCTTCTTCACTGCTCTGTTGAACAAAGATCCTAATTTCAATCCTGACAACTGATTTTTTAGCTTAATTCTTTCTTCCGGATCCTAATTCATGCACTTTACCTCCTTCTTTGCCCTCTGGTTTATATAGTCATATATCCAGAACCTCTGGTACCCCCCAGATTCAAGGCCTTCTGTGCTCCAGCTAACACAGTTCTCCCCAAACTTCCTCTTTGTGGCGGAGAATATGCCCTCTGTTCCCGGCCATCTCATTCCGTATGAATTGTCAGCTGCCCATGATTTGTATCCTTTCTCCTTGTAATCCCTGACCGCTCTCCTTCTGTACTTGCTTCCCCTGTAATGATCTGCAGAGGCATTCTTCCTGATCTTTATCACAGGTTTTGTTTTCGTAAGATTCAATGCATTGAAGAGATCGTTGACATCGAATGCACCATCGCCATAGAATTCCTTCACTCTTGTTCCTTTCATCACTGCATCTGTTATGTGTTTGGATGCAGTCTCAGGTTCCGATGAACCGGTACCTTCAATGTGAGATTCTATTCCTATGATCTTCTTTGTCCTCACATCTGCTGTTATGATCACAACAAGATGCTTTCTTTTCCTTGCATCTGGATCACCATATTTCATTATTCTGTAGGATCCTGCATTGTTTGTCTTCAATCCTGTACCATCGGTGCCGAGTTCTGCATACTGCATGCCTGAAATGTCCAGTTCAGGCATCATGTCATGTATGCGGTACCAGAATGTGGTATAATCACCATATCTTGGTATTAGTCCAAGATCAACAAGGGATCTTGCCATGCCTTCAAGGCCACGGTAGTCCAGATACTGGTGCCAGATCATCATGAACTGCATGAATGAACCGGGGAAGCGGAATGGTGATCCCCTCTTCCCAAGATTCATTTTCTTCAATTCGGAGTCCCACTGATCCACGAAATCCAGATCAAAGAAGAATTTCCCTCTTATCACAAGTTCCTCATTGTATTCTTTCCAGTTTCTCTTGTCCTTGTAAGGTTTTCCCCATCTTGACACATTGACTGCTATGTATATACAGTCATATATTCATATTCCTTTTCATATTTTTCAGTCATGGATAATGCAGTCCTGATAGCACTCTCATTCTCATACAGCAACAGAAAGATTGGAGAGGTGTCCAGATTCTTCAGAAAACTATACGGCTATGAAAACCACTCGCATTACGGTAGATACAGATCGAGAGTACCAAGGTTCCTTGACCGGTTGCCTTACGTGAGATATTCAAAGGGACTGATCATGGTCAGGGGTGATGATGCTGAAACTGTGAAGAAATATCTCACCGACAATGGAGCATCAATTCTCTCGTGGGAAGTTGTCCCTTCGAAGGAGGATTTAGAAAAGCTACAAGGATTTTAAATATTTATTCAACACAGCACTTCTTCACTTATTACTGCCTTTCTAAGACACTATCATAAATCTGCACGGTTTTTTTTGCAGTTTCCGCTATTGTTAACTTTCCGTTCTTGATTAACTCGGACCCTTTATGTTGTAATTCTTTAAGCATTTCTCCGTCCAAAATTAAATCCTTTATTTGCGTTGCAGTTTTCTCAGGATCCAATGGATCTACTATTATCCCAGATCCGCTATTTTTAATAATTTCTGAAGACCCGGCATATTTTGATACAATTGGTACTGCACCACAAAAAATTGCCTCGAGAGCTACCCGCCCAAAACCCTCAGAATTGTTAATTGAAGGGAGTATAAGGCACTTCGATCTATTCAACAAATTGATGATTTGTATGTCTGTTACATCCTGTAAAAAATCAATGCTTAGGCCCATTGATTGTGCTTTTGATTTGAAAATTGTGTAATCTGCTCCTCCACCAATAATGCATACTTTGATGTTGGTATCAATCTTTTTACGTAAAATATCGATGATACTGATAAGGTTCCAATATCCTTTATACACATGCTCTCTATCCATCCTCCCAATAAAAATTAAGTCTATATCTCTTGGAACTGTGGGTATACTCACTTTATACCGGCTTTCATCGATGCCATTGAACGGAAACTTAACAATCTTTCTATCGGGTACCTTTCGAATTAATAATTTCGTGCTGTCAGACTCGGTTTGAATAATTATAACATCTAGAAAAAATTGAAAAAGACCAATAAATCCATTATATATTCTTCCAATTTTGCTTGGAAAATCGGCGTGATATGTGAGAACCACATGAATATGAAGAAGCTTTAGCAATGGTAAAATAAGATAGTCGATAGGTGTAGGCCCCGAAATATGTACAATGTCAGGTTTGATTGATTTAACGATTGAGAATGTCTTAGCAAGGGTAAATAAAATTCGTGGATTGACCCTAATCACTTTAAAATTGTAGCTTTCATTTCTCTGTCCGGGTATATTAGTTATTACATATACCTCTTTTCCAGAGAGGGCAAGATTGTTTGCTAGGTCATAGTTATAATATTCACCCCCGCCTATATTTGGAAGAAATGCGTTGGCGTATAATACAATCTTCATGGAACTGCTATCTTCTTGATTCCTTTTAACCGTGCACATTACTCGTTTCTCACCTTATGACCGTTGATGGGTTTCACTGCTGCTTTAATAAAAATTATTTCTCTATATATCCCGAGCGACGCATTCAATATTTTCGAAAGCTTGGGTGGATCATGTGCGCTTAATCCATAAGGGTTGAATGAATCAATATTCCTTAGTAAAGAATTGGAGTAATTCGAGATGAAAGGGGGATAAACAGACAATTGAGGAACACTTTTACTTGGGTTGATGTGTACTGCCGGTGCAGTTTGTGTAATTTGTATCGTTAAACTGGAAATGTTGCCTACCGCAGTAAAACTGGAACACACATATTGCGGTATTTGTATTGTGTTAATCTTGTTAGTGTTATTAAAAATTGAAATAAGAGTTGAACCAAAATATAGTGAGACGGAACTGGAACCCGGATAGTTCAAGGATATATCGTATGTTCCAGGAGAAAATAATCCAGATGGCGTTGAAAACCCATTATTATTTATTTTATTAGTCAAAAGCTCATAGTTCAATGGAACGAAGAAATCGGGCATTCCCTTGTAGCCTAGCTTGAATAATATGGCTCCCATCGACTGTCCGTAGACACCATAAGAAGAATTCATCAGCATCATATTGGAGAGTTCCATCATATTATAATTGTAATAGGGATTTGTGTCATAAACAGGAGTTGTAAATGCATAGAAGCATAAGGGATCGTTTATAGCATAATCTATTGGATAGGCAGGATTATACTGACCGGGATAAGTGAAGTAATATCTATTGGAAAACTGTGGCATATTAAATTGTGAAAGAACAGTTGCATTGGCTGGGACGAACGACTCAAGCTTTAATAAGTTTGTATCATAGTTAGTTACTCCGAAATTCTCATATAAACCATAACCGCCATTCGAAGGGGGGGCAGCATTTGGATATTCCTTTAGAAATTCGTTAAGAGGACCTATTGGAGAATACAATGAAAAGAGGACTGCATTAATTATTAAGACAGAAGTGAGAATCGCAAGGATTACTGAGCGCTTTCTACTCTTTATTTTATTGATTAGAATTGAAGATTTTCCTTTTACTATTTTAGAATCAAAATTTGAATCCTGCAGATGCTTAATGAATAATACAAAGGAAAGAAAGACTATTGGGGATAGCCAAACTGAATACTGCATAGGATAGAAGAAACGAAGATAACCACCTGAATATCCCACTAAGTAATAGGCCATAGCTGGGATGGCAGGTATAATAAATCTCCACTCAATTAAAAGTGAGAATGCCAATGGAAAAACCATGAATAAGATGTACAAGAATCCGTAATATCCTGAAACATTTACGAACTTTGTCCATAAGGCATCTAACAATGGCAAGTTTGCTGAAGATGAAGTTCTGGGAATAACTTGACCGGTGTAAATAGAGGTCCCACCCATTAGTAAGTTGAAAACAAGAATGAATATGCTTACCGATAACACAATTGAAGATAAGAGTAATAATGACCGTTTATTAAACCCCTCATTGTGTTTTTTCATCTCAAGATTCAACAAATATATTGTTGGAATCGTCAGAATCAGAATAAATGGTGCAAGCAAATTTGTTAGTGCTGAAATTGCAAAAGATGCTGAGGCAATTTTAACCTTTTTTAAATAAAGCAATAAAAACCCCAGCAAATAAAACAAGGGAAACAAAGTCTGATAATGAAAAGGATAGTTAATTGCAGCACTGTTTGGATAATATAACAACCATACTATATCCACTATTAAAGATATTTTTTTACTTTTGGTAAGACGCATAGATAAAAAATATAGAATCACCGCTGGAACTGCAAATACAATTACCTGAAGAATTAGAAGATTGTAAATGCTTGGGAATAACAACATATATGGAATCAGTAAAAATGATATCATCTTTATTGGTTCAAAATATGGGAGATAGCCGGCTGATGAAGGGTATGAGGCAACACCGAAGGCTTCTCTCCAAAGCATATTATATGCTACGCCATAATCAAAGATACCAATGTTAAACGAGTTCATCTCAACAATCAATACATAACACCAGATTACCGAGAATAATGCGACCGGAAATAAAAAGTAAAGGCTCTTGAATTTTTTCCCAATTTCATTGAATTTAGACTCCATTTTTTTTCTTCCTCTCAAATAGTGCGTTTATCATTTTATATTCTCTCTCTGCTATGTTGGAATAAATGTAATTTCTCGCAAGATTTAGCGATAATCTCTGAAATTCTTTCAATTTCGCCTCATCACCGAGAAGAGTTTCAATTTCCCTTCTTGTTGAGTTTGAGTCCGCTATATCCACAAATATTGCAGAATCTTTGTATATATCTGTAAAAAAGGTATTTCTGGAGAGGATAAGCGCAGTTCCCATTGATGCAGCTTCCAATGCTGCCACCGAAAAATTCTCGTCTGACGAAAGGCTGATATAAATTTTTGACAGCTTGAGCAATTCGAGTTTTTCCAGTTCACTTGCAGATTGCTTTATGGTTAAATTAATTCTATCACCATCACAACACTTAGAAAAAGTTTCTTCAATACTTTTTTTACTTGAATTGGTTATCACTAGTAAATTGATCTTGCGAAAAAAACTTTTTTCCGGTAGGCTTTTCAAAATCAATGGAATGTTTTTTCTTGGAGCAATTCTACCTAAAATAACAATATCATAAATTCTATCGTTGCCCAAATTTGATTCTTCAATTACTTCTGACACTCCATTGCTGGATAAAATAGCTTTTTCATGAACATTGGATGTCCTAAAAAAATCCATCGCAAAATTAGATATTGATATTGGTAAATCCACGGATTTTAGAAGATATATCTGTAATTTCCCTATCACAGTGAAAACAATGGAGCGAATAATAGATAATTTCTCGCTCATCCTATAAAAGGTATAACCCTCAAGTTGCATTGGAGTATCATGAGAAACACAAACTACTTTTGCCCCAGTGAAGAATTTTATAACTAATGCTGGGAGCAGATCCCAAGAATAACAAGTGCTACAATAAATAAATCTAATCGATTTATTTGCATGCCAAAAGTATTTAAAAACGTATAATGGAACTATAAATGCTAATATCAATTTGCTTAATGATTGATGTTTAGATAGGAATTCCTCGCCAATCAACATACTTGGTGTTAAAACGAAAGTGGGCTCATTTGATAGATTAATTAATTCAGGGATCATGTATCTTGCCCTGATATCACTACCTGCAAATTGCTCATCTGCAGTGAGTTTTGACCAATAATACATTTCTATTTTTTCTTTATTTCTCGTGCCTAAATAATTGTATCTTTGATTCGTTTTCGAACATTTAAAGGTAATATAAATTTCTATTGTTTTGAAATTCTATCTTTTACGGCTTTGTGCAAAAGATCATTGGAGTTTGAAATCAGATAATTCAATAATGCATCACCCGCTATATCCCGCAACTCTTTCGAGAACGTTGCACCTAAAGTTCCATTCTTGTAGTTACCTATATTATAATTAACAAAGCCATAATCGGCCCGCCCTATCGTTAACTTCAGGGAAAGATCTATGTCCTCAGTGGCATTGAT
>KI542675.1:857075-863229 GCA_000496135.1 Thermoplasmatales archaeon E-plasma
CTACACCATCAACTCAAAAAAGAAGGAACCAGTATGAGAGTTCACGAATGCAGGAACAATACGGATAAAGTGTGGAGAACCCATGCAGCCAAATGTGCACCTATGACTCTTTTTCGTAAATCTTCCATTGTAGAGGATTAAGAGTTTTGAAATTCCAGAAAAAAAGGAGCTTTACTATAAAGCTAAGTTAAAGCAAATAGGTTAAGTAAATAGGAAAATTGCAGATAAATAAAAGCTGTGAGGTATCATGACAGGTAAAAAGGATATAGATATCTATTTCGTAAATAGTTTCCGTGGCAGCGGCATAGGTGATTTTGGATGGAAATTAAAAAATGAGCTTGAAAAGAAAAACAATGTCATATATTATGAAATTACCCCAACTTGGAAAGGCTTAATCCACCTATGGAGGAACATGATCGGAATAAAATCGCAATTCATTTTTAATTTAGGCTTTACATCTTTTGGGAAATCAAATTACAGAAATTTTATGAATTTTTTATTTCTGAAATTTTTTGCAATGATAAAACCAGGGCAGACCCTTATATTGCACGATTCTATCGACACTGCCCATTTAGAGAATTCTGGCTATTCGTATTCATGGATTATTCCGTTAGCAGGGACCGTTGCGACGAAGATGCTGAACAATTACAAAATTTTTGTATTTTCTAAGCGCTTTTATAATGTTTTAGAAAGGAAATATAGGTTCCGGGATATTCATCATTTTCCGTTTCCTGCAGAAATGAAAATATGTTTTCAGTATTATAAACAAGACAAGGAACCTCTCCTACTAAATGTCGGATATATAGCACCTTATAAGGGATTGGAACTCTTACCAGAAATAAAAGCTAGACTGAATAATGTTAAGACAGTGATAGTTGGAGATTTCTATAAGAATCTACTCTTAACAAGCGATGGAGGAAAATATAAAATGAAAATCACGGATCTAATGGAGAATCATAGTATAATGTTGACTGGCCACTTGGATGATAATAATCTAATTGCATTAATTAAGAGTCATCGAACAATCGCCGTTCTACCCTATATTTCCGGATACAATGCGAGTTATGCTGCAATATTGTTTGTTACTCTTGGGATACCTGTTGTTGCTACAAATATTGATGTATTCGAAGAATGTTATGAAAACGGAGCTGGAATCTTATTATCTGAAAGAACACCCGATGCTTTTGCCAATGCAATTCAAAAAATATTGGATTCGCCTAAATTAGCCATTGAATTAATTGAAAAGGATTTAAGATATTGTTCAAATTACTCTCTGGAGGCATTTAGTGACTTTATTTTACTAAAACAGAGTATGTAGGAATTGATCGAATGCTCACTTCTCTGAATAGTAAGCCTTTTGTGAATGGAATCATTAACAGAATGTTAACTCTGGTTTTACCGACTTTCACCACCATCATAGCAAAGGCTCAGCGTATCGGGTATTCGGTCAATCTTGAGTTCAGTATCGTGGTGGTAAAAGCAGGAAGTTCAGATTATATCTATTTATAGTGTCAAGAAAAGAGAGGGGAAAAAATAGAGGATACTAAGACTTCATCGAAAATGATCATGTTAATAGGAAAGTTATGCTGAAGAATGTTTAAAAAGCCAACGTTGCATGGAACGAAAACAAACCTCAACCATCACTTCAGTATTTGAACAAGATTCTGAAGAATTTAATAAGCTGGAGTGAGATTAGTCAGATATAGAAGAAGAAATGTACCAAAAACAATGAATTTCTCACAACAGAGATTATGGTGGAGAATGATCAGGACCACTAAGAACTAATGAGGGATTTGGCACTCAAATTAAGAGTTTAGATAAATAATGACAAATGCCCTTAATAAATAGCTTAAAATACAATGAATATAAAATCAAAAGCGAAAACCAACTATTATGTGGGTATTTTTAAAGATTCAGTTTGGTTTCCTTCCTTCGGCTAATATAAATCCTTCTCTAGAGATATCTTAGTTTATCATAATAAATATTCCTGATAGATTTCGGAGTGTACTCAAACAAAGAAGAATTTCTTATTTTAAAGGCAGTGATTGATACAAGATAGGATATACCAGTCATGAAAACATTAAATTTGCTTCCATCGGAGTGCTCATATTTAATTGGAAGTTCAATAGTACTTATTCGCAATTGCTTTGAATATATAAAAATTGCTGATAGAAAGAAAGCATTTGATACAGTAATCTTTCTTAGAATCGGGATAATTGCGCTTTTTCTCATCATTTTATATCCGCACTGAGTATCGGCTATATTGGTTCCAAATATCCCCTTCAGGAGAAAATTGAATATTCTACTAGAAAGCCATCTCTTAAATGGTATGGAGTTTTCCTTAAGGCTATATCGATTGAAGTTTATAATGTCATAATTCTTAAGAAACTTGATCCCATTCAAAAGAGATGATAATTTAGCACTTCCATCAGCGTCCATAAGAATGATGTATTCTCCCTCCGATTGAAGAATTGCCCTTCTTATTGCACCACCCATCCCATCCCTTTGTTTTGAACGATTTGATTTGACAAAATTAAAGTTTTTATTGAAAGAACACACCAATTCATAAGTATCATCATCCCCATCAATTGCAACAATAACTTCCCATGGTAAGAGATTGGAATTAATAAAATTCGATATTTCCTCTAGGACAGGATAAATTCTTTCTTCTTCGTTGTATGCAGGAATAATAATAGAAAATTTTTTCAACATTTCTTCCTGACACTCGTAAGGCAATAGTTTCACAGTTTCATCTAATTGATACACCAGATTTCCCGTTGGGCATTTTTTGAGTATATTTAAAGATTCATGGTTTGAATGGCGAAATATTTCACCCATTACTTCTATATGCCAATTCTTTATCTCCAAACAGTCCCGTAGCTGGTCTTCTTTAACAATCCGAATGCTTCACGGGGCATGTTTAGATAACTGAAATGTTTAACGTGTTTGGAGATCATTCTGATCCCTTTCCTTTGTCATGGAATCGGTTTCAGGCTTCCTTTCCCTGTCCTCGAATATCTCCTTTGAACTGTGCATCAACTGGTCTTTCCAGGTAGTAAAACCTTGCACTCTTTATGTTGTACTTTCTGCAGAGTTCAGATATCTGTATCTTTCCGCTCAATCCTTCCATTACTATTTTCAATTTCTCTTCAGGTTTATACATTCTTTTTTGTTCTGTCATTTATCAGACATGGAACAAAACTGTCTCATAATTAATTTCTGATTTTGTCCACAGATGAGATGAACATTACATGTTTGTGTTCTTTCTCTAGCTGCTAATAAGATCGGCACTTAGAAGGGGCATGGAATCTACCAAACCCAATGAGAAATACTCCATGGAGAGAATGTTCCTTGAGCTTGAGAAACTGCATATGATAGAAGATCAGAACGGTGATCTGAAAGAGCTGGAGAGAACAAAGAAAAAGAAGGACATTCTAAATCTCCTGAACTCCGCACCGTGGTTGTGAAAGCCGGGAGTTAAGGATAAACCTATAAATGAACCTAAATGCTAAAAGAAATAAAAAAATTATAGAAATTGGAAATACAGTTGAAAATGTCTAAGAAAATGCAAAAATTCTCTTGTGCAAGGAAAAATAATTTCTACATTGATTTATCTAGAATTAACCTCTTCGATCATTTTTCCGTAAGACTCAAGCATGTTTGATTGACGAAACATCTGTCTTGATTTTTTGGCTATTTCTTTTCTAAGTTCATAATAATTCCCCTTATTTGATAGCCATAGTTGATAGAATTTGATTATATCGTCAGAAAATATTTTGAAATTAAAAGAACTTGTTTTGCCATAATTAGGATCTTTTCCAATCAGGTATGAAGGTCCTGAGGCTGGAGTGGTTACTACCGGCAATCCTGATGTTATATATTCAAGAGATACAAGGGAAAATGGCTCCAAATTAGAAGTTATAATAGCAAGGTTTGATTCTTGTAACGCAATTTTCTTTTCTTCATCATTAGAGTTTCCTAGTAATCTCACATTCTCACCAACATCAGTTAAAAGAGATGAATCCTTCCCGCTTCCTATTATAATAAATTTAATTGAGGGTTCTATTTTTGCTATATAGTTAACAACTTTTTTAAGCATTCGAATTCCCTTTGTAAGATTCTGCATCCTTCCTATAAATATTACTTTGAATTCATCATTATTTGGATTAATTTTAAGAACATCCGACTCAAAGTCCGTCTCAATCTTAAATATATTTTCTTCGTGACCGCCTGCGTTTCTGAGAAACGAAACGATGTTAGGTGTTAAACATTGTGCAAATATATTATCACCCAGAAATTGAGCTAAGTTCCTAAGTTGTTTTCTCATGATTAATTGATGTACCATAATTGAGAATGATGTTACTCTAAATTTTTCAATAGCAATTCCATGAAGACAAAAAATTATTTTCGAGTTACTAGTTCGTAACTTTTTGAGGACACTTCTCGGAGGACCTCTTCTCAATAAAATAATTGAACAAGTGCTTTGATCGGCAACTAACAATTCCAACGGCGGAAAATCCTGATAAATAAATTTGGGGAATCCAAGTCTTCTAAAATTAATTTCCTGTAGATCTGTTTTTAATCTTTCCTGCAGATCAGTTGGGCTCATTCTGTTTTCTAAATCAAGCCCCCCATTTTGAATAACTGTCACATCCATACCTGAATCCTTTAGAAAATTGTAAATTAGAAGGATTGATCTTTCTCCTCCACCTCCGTAAGAGAGTGGAAATTCTGAATAGATTCTAATAGGGTTTTTGGGTACGCCAGTATCGATAGACATTGTAATTCAGGCTCGTATTATTTATTAAGTTTTAAACATTGGCTTCTTCACTGCTCTGTTGAACAAAGATCCTAATTTCAATCCTGACAACTGATTTTTTAGCTTAATTCTTTCTTCCGGATCCTAATTCATGCACTTTACCTCCTTCTTTGCCCTCTGGTTTATATAGTCATATATCCAGAACCTCTGGTACCCCCCAGATTCAAGGCCTTCTGTGCTCCAGCTAACACAGTTCTCCCCAAACTTCCTCTTTGTGGCGGAGAATATGCCCTCTGTTCCCGGCCATCTCATTCCGTATGAATTGTCAGCTGCCCATGATTTGTATCCTTTCTCCTTGTAATCCCTGACCGCTCTCCTTCTGTACTTGCTTCCCCTGTAATGATCTGCAGAGGCATTCTTCCTGATCTTTATCACAGGTTTTGTTTTCGTAAGATTCAATGCATTGAAGAGATCGTTGACATCGAATGCACCATCGCCATAGAATTCCTTCACTCTTGTTCCTTTCATCACTGCATCTGTTATGTGTTTGGATGCAGTCTCAGGTTCCGATGAACCGGTACCTTCAATGTGAGATTCTATTCCTATGATCTTCTTTGTCCTCACATCTGCTGTTATGATCACAACAAGATGCTTTCTTTTCCTTGCATCTGGATCACCATATTTCATTATTCTGTAGGATCCTGCATTGTTTGTCTTCAATCCTGTACCATCGGTGCCGAGTTCTGCATACTGCATGCCTGAAATGTCCAGTTCAGGCATCATGTCATGTATGCGGTACCAGAATGTGGTATAATCACCATATCTTGGTATTAGTCCAAGATCAACAAGGGATCTTGCCATGCCTTCAAGGCCACGGTAGTCCAGATACTGGTGCCAGATCATCATGAACTGCATGAATGAACCGGGGAAGCGGAATGGTGATCCCCTCTTCCCAAGATTCATTTTCTTCAATTCGGAGTCCCACTGATCCACGAAATCCAGATCAAAGAAGAATTTCCCTCTTATCACAAGTTCCTCATTGTATTCTTTCCAGTTTCTCTTGTCCTTGTAAGGTTTTCCCCATCTTGACACATTGACTGCTATGTATATACAGTCATATATTCATATTCCTTTTCATATTTTTCAGTCATGGATAATGCAGTCCTGATAGCACTCTCATTCTCATACAGCAACAGAAAGATTGGAGAGGTGTCCAGATTCTTCAGAAAACTATACGGCTATGAAAACCACTCGCATTACGGTAGATACAGATCGAGAGTACCAAGGTTCCTTGACCGGTTGCCTTACGTGAGATATTCAAAGGGACTGATCATGGTCAGGGGTGATGATGCTGAAACTGTGAAGAAATATCTCACCGACAATGGAGCATCAATT
>KI542675.1:863941-911415 GCA_000496135.1 Thermoplasmatales archaeon E-plasma
CTCTCGTGGGAAGTTGTCCCTTCGAAGGAGGATTTAGAAAAGCTACAAGGATTTTAAATATTTATTCAACACAGCACTTCTTCACTTATTACTGCCTTTCTAAGACACTATCATAAATCTGCACGGTTTTTTTTGCAGTTTCCGCTATTGTTAACTTTCCGTTCTTGATTAACTCGGACCCTTTATGTTGTAATTCTTTAAGCATTTCTCCGTCCAAAATTAAATCCTTTATTTGCGTTGCAGTTTTCTCAGGATCCAATGGATCTACTATTATCCCAGATCCGCTATTTTTAATAATTTCTGAAGACCCGGCATATTTTGATACAATTGGTACTGCACCACAAAAAATTGCCTCGAGAGCTACCCGCCCAAAACCCTCAGAATTGTTAATTGAAGGGAGTATAAGGCACTTCGATCTATTCAACAAATTGATGATTTGTATGTCTGTTACATCCTGTAAAAAATCAATGCTTAGGCCCATTGATTGTGCTTTTGATTTGAAAATTGTGTAATCTGCTCCTCCACCAATAATGCATACTTTGATGTTGGTATCAATCTTTTTACGTAAAATATCGATGATACTGATAAGGTTCCAATATCCTTTATACACATGCTCTCTATCCATCCTCCCAATAAAAATTAAGTCTATATCTCTTGGAACTGTGGGTATACTCACTTTATACCGGCTTTCATCGATGCCATTGAACGGAAACTTAACAATCTTTCTATCGGGTACCTTTCGAATTAATAATTTCGTGCTGTCAGACTCGGTTTGAATAATTATAACATCTAGAAAAAATTGAAAAAGACCAATAAATCCATTATATATTCTTCCAATTTTGCTTGGAAAATCGGCGTGATATGTGAGAACCACATGAATATGAAGAAGCTTTAGCAATGGTAAAATAAGATAGTCGATAGGTGTAGGCCCCGAAATATGTACAATGTCAGGTTTGATTGATTTAACGATTGAGAATGTCTTAGCAAGGGTAAATAAAATTCGTGGATTGACCCTAATCACTTTAAAATTGTAGCTTTCATTTCTCTGTCCGGGTATATTAGTTATTACATATACCTCTTTTCCAGAGAGGGCAAGATTGTTTGCTAGGTCATAGTTATAATATTCACCCCCGCCTATATTTGGAAGAAATGCGTTGGCGTATAATACAATCTTCATGGAACTGCTATCTTCTTGATTCCTTTTAACCGTGCACATTACTCGTTTCTCACCTTATGACCGTTGATGGTTTCACGGCTGCTTTAATAAAAAATATTTCTCTATATATCCCGAGCGACGCATTCAATATTTTCGAAAGTTTGGGTGGATCATGTGCGCTTAATCCATAAGGGTTGAATGAATCAATATTCCTTAGTAAAGAATTGGAGTAATTCGAGATGAAAGGGGGATAAACAGACAATTGAGGAACACTTTTACTTGGGTTGATGTGTACTGCCGGTGCAGTTTGTGTAATTTGTATCGTTAAACTGGAAATGTTGCCTACCGCAGTAAAACTGGAACACACATATTGCGGTATTTGTATTGTGTTAATCTTGTTAGTGTTATTAAAAATTGAAATAAGAGTTGAACCAAAATATAGTGAGACGGAACTGGAACCCGGATAGTTCAAGGATATATCGTATGTTCCAGGAGAAAATAATCCAGATGGCGTTGAAAACCCATTATTATTTATTTTATTAGTCAAAAGCTCATAGTTCAATGGAACGAAGAAATCGGGCATTCCCTTGTAGCCTAGCTTGAATAATATGGCTCCCATCGACTGTCCGTAGACACCATAAGAAGAATTCATCAGCATCATATTGGAGAGTTCCATCATATTATAATTGTAATAGGGATTTGTGTCATAAACAGGAGTTGTAAATGCATAGAAGCTTAAGGGATCGTTTATAGCATAATCTATTGGATAGGCAGGATTATACTGACCGGGATAAGTGAAGTAATATCTATTGGAAAACTGTGGCATATTAAATTGTGAAAGAACAGTTGCATTGGCTGGGACGAACGACTCAAGCTTTAATAAGTTTGTATCATAGTTAGTTACTCCGAAATTCTCATATAAACCATAACCGCCATTCGAAGGGGGGGCAGCATTTGGATATTCCTTTAGAAATTCGTTAAGAGGACCTATTGGAGAATACAATGAAAAGAGGACTGCATTAATTATTAAGACAGAAGTGAGAATCGCAAGGATTACTGAGCGCTTTCTACTCTTTATTTTATTGATTAGAATTGAAGATTTTCCTTTTACTATTTTAGAATCAAAATTTGAATCCTGCAGATGCTTAATGAATAATACAAAGGAAAGAAAGACTATTGGGGATAGCCAAACTGAATACTGCATAGGATAGAAGAAACGAAGATAACCACCTGAATATCCCACTAAGTAATAGGCCATAGCTGGGATGGCAGGTATAATAAATCTCCACTCAATTAAAAGTGAGAATGCCAATGGAAAAACCATGAATAAGATGTACAAGAATCCGTAATATCCTGAAACATTTACGAACTTTGTCCATAAGGCATCTAACAATGGCAAGTTTGCTGAAGATGAAGTTCTGGGAATAACTTGACCGGTGTAAATAGAGGTCCCACCCATTAGTAAGTTGAAAACAAGAATGAATATGCTTACCGATAACACAATTGAAGATAAGAGTAATAATGACCGTTTATTAAACCCCTCATTGTGTTTTTTCATCTCAAGATTCAACAAATATATTGTTGGAATCGTCAGAATCAGAATAAATGGTGCAAGCAAATTTGTTAGTGCTGAAATTGCAAAAGATGCTGAGGCAATTTTAACCTTTTTTAAATAAAGCAATAAAAACCCCAGCAAATAAAACAAGGGAAACAAAGTCTGATAATGAAAAGGATAGTTAATTGCAGCACTGTTTGGATAATATAACAACCATACTATATCCACTATTAAAGATATTTTTTTACTTTTGGTAAGACGCATAGATAAAAAATATAGAATCACCGCTGGAACTGCAAATACAATTACCTGAAGAATTAGAAGATTGTAAATGCTTGGGAATAACAACATATATGGAATCAGTAAAAATGATATCATCTTTATTGGTTCAAAATATGGGAGATAGCCGGCTGATGAAGGGTATGAGGCAACACCGAAGGCTTCTCTCCAAAGCATATTATATGCTACGCCATAATCAAAGATACCAATGTTAAACGAGTTCATCTCAACAATCAATACATAACACCAGATTACCGAGAATAATGCGACCGGAAATAAAAAGTAAAGGCTCTTGAATTTTTTCCCAATTTCATTGAATTTAGACTCCATTTTTTTTCTTCCTCTCAAATAGTGCGTTTATCATTTTATATTCTCTCTCTGCTATGTTGGAATAAATGTAATTTCTCGCAAGATTTAGCGATAATCTCTGAAATTCTTTCAATTTCGCCTCATCACCGAGAAGAGTTTCAATTTCCCTTCTTGTTGAGTTTGAGTCCGCTATATCCACAAATATTGCAGAATCTTTGTATATATCTGTAAAAAAGGTATTTCTGGAGAGGATAAGCGCAGTTCCCATTGATGCAGCTTCCAATGCTGCCACCGAAAAATTCTCGTCTGACGAAAGGCTGATATAAATTTTTGACAGCTTGAGCAATTCGAGTTTTTCCAGTTCACTTGCAGATTGCTTTATGGTTAAATTAATTCTATCACCATCACAACACTTAGAAAAAGTTTCTTCAATACTTTTTTTACTTGAATTGGTTATCACTAGTAAATTGATCTTGCGAAAAAAACTTTTTTCCGGTAGGCTTTTCAAAATCAATGGAATGTTTTTTCTTGGAGCAATTCTACCTAAAATAACAATATCATAAATTCTATCGTTGCCCAAATTTGATTCTTCAATTACTTCTGACACTCCATTGCTGGATAAAATAGCTTTTTCATGAACATTGGATGTCCTAAAAAAATCCATCGCAAAATTAGATATTGATATTGGTAAATCCACGGATTTTAGAAGATATATCTGTAATTTCCCTATCACAGTGAAAACAATGGAGCGAATAATAGATAATTTCTCGCTCATCCTATAAAAGGTATAACCCTCAAGTTGCATTGGAGTATCATGAGAAACACAAACTACTTTTGCCCCAGTGAAGAATTTTATAACTAATGCTGGGAGCAGATCCCAAGAATAACAAGTGCTACAATAAATAAATCTAATCGATTTATTTGCATGCCAAAAGTATTTAAAAACGTATAATGGAACTATAAATGCTAATATCAATTTGCTTAATGATTGATGTTTAGATAGGAATTCCTCGCCAATCAACATACTTGGTGTTAAAACGAAAGTGGGCTCATTTGATAGATTAATTAATTCAGGGATCATGTATCTTGCCCTGATATCACTACCTGCAAATTGCTCATCTGCAGTGAGTTTTGACCAATAATACATTTCTATTTTTTCTTTATTTCTCGTGCCTAAATAATTGTATCTTTGATTCGTTTTCGAACATTTAAAGGTAATATAAATTTCTATTGTTTTGAAATTCTATCTTTTACGGCTTTGTGCAAAAGATCATTGGAGTTTGAAATCAGATAATTCAATAATGCATCACCCGCTATATCCCGCAACTCTTTCGAGAACGTTGCACCTAAAGTTCCATTCTTGTAGTTACCTATATTATAATTAACAAAGCCATAATCGGCCCGCCCTATCGTTAACTTCAGGGAAAGATCTATGTCCTCAGTGGCATTGATGAATTGTTCATCTAACAAATTACCTCCATCTGCTATGAACACCTTGAGAAATTCCGCGCTGAATATTCCAAAAGAAGCTATAGAGTAACAATCAACACCCTTTTTATAAAAAATATCCCAAAGAATACCACGTGAAGGCAGAAAAAATTTTATTTTAAATTTTTTCCATAATGTTAATTTAATCCTGTATTTCCTGCCTCGTATTTTCATAAATGCGTAAAATATTTTTCTTGGTTCAGCAAATTTAACAGAGATGGAATGATAACTTGCAGAATTGGTTAAAACCATAGTTAATTTTTTATTATCTAAATTGGACAGAGCGTTTACCAGTGTAGAAATATCATCTATTTTATTCATATCATCATTGGAAACTACAACCCACTCCGGATTGTATTCCAATGCCTTCCTGATTCCGACATTGCAGTTGTGCGAGTAGTTGAAATAAGGATCTGGATTCTCGCCGCTTTCGATAAATATCATGTGGAGACCGTTGAAAATGTTATTCCTGCAATTCCTGGCATATTTCCCTTCATAATCTGCTGTAGGAATGACAACAATGATGTCCTTGTTACCCTCCACTTCATGAATGTGAGAAACCCCTTTTGGTCTCTCCTTCATCCATTGAATAAGTTGTTCACGACTCTCAAAACTATTATAGAATTCCATGATTTTGTTCGGATTATTGCTGGTGAAGAGGTTGTTGCGGTAATCGACCAGACTGAAGAAGAGCGCGCTATTATTGTGCTCAAGCGAACATCGTTGCCTCGAATTTCTAATTGGGATCATTATTTACTCAGTTGAAAGTGAAAACATTTACGTTAAACTAGTTTTCCTTCACAATGAGAAGAAGCATCATGCAGCATCATTCATAACTTTACATCCACAATCTCCTATTCTGGAAACTTTTCTGATACCATAATTAATTGTACCCTCACTTTTTCTTATTCTGCAAAAGAGTTTGCCTAATCTGGAACTCACTAAATGAAAAACCATAATCCCGGGGAGAGATACTATTACTTTCTGTAAGACTCAGAGGATGATTGCATACTAAACAAAAATTTGATAATTATTTAGTGCAAGGATACAAAATATCATTGAGAGAAAAAAAATGTACCCTGATACGGTTTGTGTATCGATAGATTGTTTTTTGATCCAGTAAAGTTTTTTAAACTGACTGATAATCCCAGAGAGTGAAAATTGCATTCGCGATGTGGGGGGCAGGAAGAACTGGTGGAAATATAGTAATATTTAATGTAGCAGATAGGCTTGCCGGATTCGGCCATGAGGTGGTTATTGTTAGCCTAGGACCAAGAGGGAATGAATGGTTCAAATTTAGAAATAAGGTCAAAGTTTATTATCCAGAGGAGAAACGCTTTAAATCTATTAGAATTCGAAAGAAACTATTTACCTTTGCTGAAGCTCTAAATATTGCTACCAAAAAGGTAAATCTGATGATTGATCGCCACAAAACTTTGACAGATGCCTTAAACGTTTATGGTGAAGGTGCAGATATTCTTATTGCTACTTATTTTGAAACAGCATTTTCTGTTTATAAGGCCCTGCCAGACACCAATGAGAAATTCTATTATATTCAACACTTTGAATCAGTTTTTTTTAACAATTTTTATGACCAGAAAAGAGTTCATGAAACATATTTTTTACCTCTCAAGTGGATCGTCAATTCTTCATGGGCACTTTCAAAACTAACTGATCTTACTAAAAAGTCGGGAGCCCTCGTCAATCCGGGTGTGGACACTAAAGTATTTTATCCGAGAAATGTTAAGAAGGAAGGGAAACAAAAAGTAATAGTTTCCCTGGGCAAGAGAGATAAAGTTAAAGGCATAGTTTTTCTTTTTGAAGCCCTTGATAGATTGGCAAAAAAGTTCCCAAATATAAAGTTGAAACTTTATGGGTTCGAACCTTCTCTTAAAGAAGAATCACCTGTAGAAACAGAATATATATATGGACCTTCAAATGATCAGTTGGCAGAACTGTATTCAATGGCTGATGTGGTTGTTACTCCATCTCTTTATGAGAGTTCCCCTCTTCCCCCTCTGGAAGCAATGGCATGTGGTGTTCCTGTGATTACAACCCAGTATGGGACTGAGGATTTCTGTGTTAATGATGAAAATTCTCTGGTTGTTCAGCCTTGCGATCCTGATGCAATATCCAACGCAATGTTCAGAATTTTTACAGAACCGTCTTTAGCTAGAAAATTGTCTGAAAATGGGATTAAAAAAAGCTTGGAATTATCATGGGAATTAACAGCATCAAAAGTGGATATGACCCTTAGATCGGTTAATACTGTTAATCAAGATTAAATATGCCCCACTAAGACTATTTCGCACCTATTAATTTTAGAATCGGTATGTGTCTGCAATATAGAAAAACTCTAATTCTCTGTTATTAACTAACCTAAAGGTCACACGAACTCACTCTATCATCATGAATTGGGCGAAGTGTTGTGGTTTCCAAGATTTGATAAGTTAAATTATCTCTCATACACTAAATCGATTAATAGAAATTGGTGTGAACTTTGTCCACTCCATTTTGGATAAATACAATTTGCAGTCATTGCATATTTACAAGGTTTTCTACAGCTTCATAAACTTTATCCGTATTCCAATAATGCCAAGATCCCCATCTTCCAACGCTTTTTATTCCCATATTTTTAAGATAAGATAATGCATTATATCGAAAATTCTCATGCCCATTGTTGTAGATCGGGTAGGCTAGTTCATTTACCCACTGTTTTGAGAATATAACATCCGATTCACTCTTTATTATCCCCAGTTTTATTAATCCTGATATTGTTTCATTAACTATATTTCTATTGTCTAATGAATCGTTTTGAGAAACTGTCGTTTCTGCTATTAAATTGGATTGGCCTCGGCTATCAACTGGAATAAGACTGCTCATCCAAGTTAGCCTATGGAAAGGAACATCGCTTTGAGGAACATACATTATGCTATAGTCTGGGGTTGGAACTTTTAATGCGACCCCAACGACGATATCTTTGTTATAAGTTAGTTTGGAAACAGATGCAGCCGCTTCGTCAGACAAATCGAACACTCTATTGATGGTTCTGAGAGGAAGAGTGCTAATAACGCTGGAACTTCTGAAATTTCCATTAATTAACCAAGAATTATGTTCTTTTTTACAACTCCTTATTTCCGTTCCGAATATTACATCGATATCATTCTTGGTGACTTTTTCAAGTAAGGAATCATAAAGCGCTTGTATTCCTCCCTTTACTGGATAATAGAAAGTGGCCTGTTCCTTATAGCCAATAGATGGCAATCCCGCTATGGATCTTACAATTTCATCAACTTCTGGAAAAGGAAGTCTCCCCGGTGAATACACCCAATCTGCATCCATATTTGAAGGTTCTTCTTTCCAAATTTTCCGGTTATATGGCATTAGATAATCTCTCGCTATAGAGCCCCCAAAATAACCAAATATCCAATCCTCAAAGGTTTTTGGAGTCCACTCAGGATTCCCAGCCGATTTTATCATGGCTTTGATCAAATCGCTTCCTAAAATTACTCTCTCCTCAGGCTTTAGCGTGTATAATCCGTTTTCAAATGGATAAGGTACATTCTGCCCCTTGTATCGAACTATGGCTTTTCTTTCATGTTGTCTTACATTTTCGCCAAGTATGGAAACGATTTTTTCCAAAATTATTCGATTTCGGCTGAAAAGTATATGAGGCCCACCAATATCAAAGGTGAAGCCAGATTCAACCTCAGAACGCAAGAGTCCTCCTCTCTCTTCATAACTGTCTTTTTCAAAAACATTTATAGTAATATCAGGATTTTTATTTCTGCTCAGAAGTGCACATAAAAGCCCTGCCCACCCACCTCCAAGTATAGTAAGATCTGTTTTCTTCAATTAAAGCAGATTGAACCTTTATATAAAATAGTTAAGCTTTGATAAATCCCTGAAATAGAGTAGATCGTTGGCGTTACCCAACAACCCATCGTCAAACGGAACTAGTATTTTTCCCGCATTATGCTGACCGACTGCTTTCATGGCCTAGTATTACGGCGTTTTCCTAGAAAGATAGATGGTTAGATATCCATGATGGAGAGATTGTGCTTGAAGATATCACCGTTTCTCCCGTGGCGTGGTATATTGTGCTGTCTACAGTACAAATGCATCAGCCTGTACTGTGCATAGTTCCATATTCTGTGAATGATTTAGATGCCAGACTGTACACGAAATAAGAGACCCTCTCGCTCAGATAACCAAGAAACTTCCGGTTAACCCTTACGTTATGTAGCCTTTCATCGATAAGATCGTAGTAGATGCTTCGACTTTCTTTTCACGAGTATTATTGTCATTGTATACAGTAAGCACTGCATACTATAGAGGTCTTCCAATACCAAGTGTTCTCAATAAGAAATGATACGAATTTCGTTTATCTATTAATCAACATATAATCATTGTGGTCTCCTAAAGTTTTCTAAAGAACCGAATTTTCAACATCGCTTTTGACCATGATTCTAACGAGGTCATGGAACTTTGTAGTCGGTTCCCATTTCAAATCCCTTTTAGCTTTATTATAATCCGCTAAATAATTATCTGATTCTAATGGCCTAAAGAATTTTTTATTTACTCTAACAAAAATCTTTCCATCATCTGATTTTCCTATTTCGTTGATATCCCTGCCTTCCCATGTGATATTTATACCTGCAACTTTAAATGCCTCTCCAACAAATTCCCTTACAGTATGAAGTTCCCCTGTTCCTAATATAAAATCATCAGACCTTGCTTGTTGAAGCATCTGCCACATGCCATAAACATAGTCCTTCGCATACCCCCAATCTTTCCTCGCGTTTAAATTGCCAAGCTCAAGAGGTTCCTTGGAACCATGGACTATCTTAGCTACATTCAATGATATTTTTCTAGTAACGAATTCTGGTCCTCTTACCTCACTTTCATGGTTAAATAAAATTCCATTCGAAATGAAAAGATCATAGGCCTCTCTGTATGTCTTTGTGGTCCAGTAGCCAGCTAATTTTGACACTGCATATGGGCTTCTTGGTTTCAGAGGAGTTTCCTCATTTTGAGGGGTGTTTTCAGGTTGTCCGAACATTTCTGATGTGGCAGCAAAATACATCTTTGTACTGGGTGAATAATCTTTTACTGCATTGACGATATTCAATGTTCCAGAAATATTGACATCATATGTGGAAGCTGGATTTTGAAAACTATATCCAACGAAACTCTGCGCTGCAAGGTGGTATAGTTCCTCTGGTTTTTCCTGCCCAAGAAGTTTTGCAAAGAACCCTGCATCCGTGAGATCGCCATAATGAATTATGATATTTTTCCTAATTTCTTCTGGAAGTAAGGCCAGTGTTCCATTGCTCATTGAACTATTCCTTCTTATCACCCCATGTATCTCGTACCCTTTCTTAAACAGCAATCTTGATAAAAAATAACCATCTTGACCTGAAATCCCAGTTATTAATGCTTTCATATTATCTATGATGTAATATTTGGGTGAAATAAAATGATTTGTCTTCATAAAGTTGAAATTCAATCTGTGAAATATTCAATTTATTCCTTGAAATATCAAAATAAATAAATTCTAAAAAGCATATCTCAATTATGAAGGGTATCATACTACATGGTGGCAATGGAACAAGACTCAGACCACTAACATATACAGATGTCAAGCAACTTTTGCCGATAGCAGGAAAGCCAATAAGTGAGTATGCCCTAGAAAACCTTATAGAAATAGGAATAAAAGAAGTAAATATTGTCATCGGTTCAACTGGTGGCGAAGAGGTCAAGAAATACTATGGGAACGGCGAGAAATGGGGAATCAACATAACCTATACATGCCAGGAGAAGCCTCTAGGTATCGCTCACGCAATAGGTCTCATAAGAAATTTTGCTGGAAATGACAATTTTGTTGTGTTTCTAGGAGATAATTTCGTTCAGAATGGTATTTCAAATCTCTATAGCAATTTTAAATCGCACAACTATGAGGGTATGATTGCTCTTGTTAAGGTCAAGAATCCTGTTCAATTTGGCATAGCGGAGGTTGAAGGTGATAGGATAGTAAGGCTTGTCGAAAAGCCAAAGGAACCTAAGTCTAATCTTGCAATTGCAGGCGTTTATTTTCTTACTCCAAAAATTTTTGAATCAATCGATAAACTTAAACCTTCGGCAAGAGATGAATATGAAATTACAGAGGCTTATCAGGACATGGTCGATAAAGGGCTGAAGGTCGGCTATTCCATTATATCCGGGTGGTTCAAGGACACTGGTACTGTTGATGACTTCCTGGACTGCAACCGTCTTGTCCTTGACAGAATTGCTGGAAACATTCATGAAACAGAAATCAGTGGAAACATTACAGGCAGAGTTTTCATGAGCAAGGATTCATACATTTCCGACGATTCCAAGATACTTGGACCATGCTTTATAGGATCTGGGACGACAATAGAGAATTCGTATATTGGGCCATTTACCAGTATAGGACCAAATTGCAAAATAAAGAATGCGGAAATTGAGGATTCGATTATCATGGATGGAACCGAGATTTCCCTTTCGAGGAATCTTATATTGCGGCAGTCACTGATTGGATCAAATGTGAAAATAAAAACCAGTGAATCAACTTCTAGAGCCATGAAACTTGTTCTGGGAAGAGATTCTAGGATTGAATTATAGAATGAAATTATGTGGAAAACATTCCACAATCACTTCAAAGTATTCTCTCAAAACCAGGCAATGAATATTCCCTAAACTTTGATTCAGCATCGAGAAGCAACTTATAGAATTCCACTGTTTTTGTTTGTGGAGTCTGGATAAGTTTTCCCGAATTTATCATATCGTTAATTTCCTTTATTCCATACTCAATATCATATTTGGTTCTAAACTTTATTTCTTCTATTGCCTTCTTGAATGATACCCTGTATGAACGTACATCTGGATCTCCATACCATTCCACCTCTGAACCATTATTCACGGTTTTACGTACCATTTCCCCAAGATCTTTTAGAGATACATTTTGTTCATCGGACCCTATATTGAACCGCTGCCCATTGACCAATCCCTCTTCCGATTCAAATACAGTTTCAATGCTCCTCGAAATATCTTTGACATGGACAAATGGTCTGATCTGGGTGCCCTCTCTCATTAGCATAATTTTCTTCTTGGTTGCTGCATTAAAAGTCATGGCGTTTATAGCAATATCCAATCGCATCCTCTTTGAATATCCAAATGCAGTCGCCAGACGAAGCGCTGTTACCGTAAAATTCTTGTCTCCCAGAATAAGATTATCGGCTTCTATTGCCACATTTGCCTTTGCATATGTCGTGAGTGGGTTTACCGGTGATTTTTCATCAACAACTTCATTCTGAAATCCATATACGCTGCATGAGGATGTTACTATGTATTTTTTGACTCCTGCTTTCTTTGCAAGTCTTGCCACGCGGCATCTTCCAATATAATTTATATCCCATGTCTTGAAGGAATCAAGATCACCGGCCGGATCATTTGATAGAGCAGCCAGGTCAGCAACAGCATCAACACCTTCTAAAATGTGTGGATCAAAATATCGTATATCATCCCTAATCAACTTTATTCCAAGGGAGTTGTACTCTTCTTTAACACTTTCATCCGAGAGAAAATTTCTGTCCAGTGCTATTACATCATAACCCTTTTCCTTAAGATATGGACATAATACTCTTCCTATATAACCGGTACCGCCAGTAACTAGAATCTTCATCTGAATGGTTAATGAAGAAACTGATATTAACCTAGCTTTTCAGTAATGAAATGGCGACTTTATCTTATCGATAGTTGGCCATTCATTATCTTTTGTGGAGACTACTGGATTCTTGTTAGGCAGTCTAATAGAAAGAGTTTTATCGCTCCATAAGAGCCCTCCTTCTGAATTCTTATTATACTCGCCGGTTGCTTTATAGTGAATTACTGAGTCTTCCAAAGCATAAAACCCATGTGCAAAGCCAGGAGGAACCCAGAGCATCCTTCCATTATCAGATGACAGTTCTTCGGTTACATAATCACCATACGTTGGCGAACCAATTCTTATATCAACGGCAATATCTAAGATCTTCCCTACTAATGCTCTAACAAGTTTTCCCTGAGTATGTGGTGGACTCTGAAAGTGGAGTCCTCTAAGAACACCCTTTTTGGAAAACGATTGATTATCCTGATGAAAGTCATAAACTATTCCATGTTTCTGGAAGTCGCTATACTTGTAAGTCTCGGAAAAATATCCTCGCTCATCTTCCATTCTGGATGGTATTATTAGCAGTACTTCCTTTATTTGTGTTTCCCTGAACTCAAACGGCATAATTAGTGAGCATATTTCTAATAATAAATTATTCCTCACCCATCATCTTTATATTGGCATCAATAGACGAATATCCCTTACCTAGAATAGATAAAGATCTATCTATGTTAAGAGATGAGTCCTTGGGTCTTCTTGCAACCCAGTTCAACGATGATTCTGATGCCTCATTAATTAACTCTTTGTTCAAATCAAAAATGTCACATATTCTATTTGCAAGCTCTAGACGAGAAACCCTCTCACTAGCTATGTTAAGTATTCCAGTATGCTTCCTTTCCATAACGATTTTCATTTGCCTGGCTAGCATTCTCGCATGTATTGGAGAGTAGTAGGAATTCACTACATTTATTCCCTTATTGTTTTTCAAGGAATCTAGAACAAACCTTGGAAAATTTCCCTTCAATCCAAAAACCCCTGATGTTCTGATCACCAGTGAATTATCATATGTACATGCATGAGAATCTCCAAGCAGCTTAGAAAGCCCATAATAATTAATTGGATTTTGAATTGCATCCTCGTCATAGTTTCCATCAGCCCCATCAAAGACGTAATCTGTAGATACATGGACTAGGTATGCGCCAAGGTCCTCAGCTGCCATGGTAATTTCTCTCACAGCATGAGCATTGATTGTGTAAGCACTCTTTTTGTCTTTTTCACATAAATCCACATTTGTGAGTGCGGCAGTGTTGATAATTACTTTTGGCTTTAAACCCACTATGAGTTTCCTGATTGAACGCGTATCAATTAGATCTAAGATTATTCCACCAGAATTGTTATTTCTGAAGGTTCCTATGCTTTGGGGAATAATCTTCAACAGCTCTGATCCTAACTGTCCGCTTCCCCCTATAATTAGAGTTTCCATAATGCAGTTAATACAATGTGCTTATTCTTTATTTCCAATCTCTTTGCTTGGTTAGAATAGAGCTTATACATTTCTTGTCAAAGGATAGCGACATAAGCATTGTCCCATGATTTAGATATTCTCAAACGCTTTTCAACTTCAAACAGATTGAAATGAACGTAGCAAAGGAATAGTATGTAGCACTATGGAAAGAAATAATGCATTCGAAGAGCCCTGTGTATGATCGAACCTCAATAAGTGCATGTCAATGCAAACAGGTTCGGTAAGGAATATCAGAATATCTCACCAAAAGGGACTTGAACAAAAAATTCTGGCTGCACTTTCTATTGCATTGCTAAAAGTGTTTCAAGATAGGGGGATAGGAATATCTAAGAGATAGAAAGAGATTGAAACTTTAACAAAAAAACAAAAGGTACACAGCTTCCGTATGGTTTCTTCTCATAATTTTCATGGAATGTCCGATACAATACCTACTTATGTGTAAAAAAAATTCCTATGGATACGAACCGATGATGTTTATTGTATGTCCGGATAATCCTTAGATTTTACTAGATTACTATTCATATAAAGTTCCGTTGCCCGATTTCCATTAATAAAATAATAAATTCCTATAAGTAATATTTGAATTTTATACATCTTCATAGTCACCAAACCAAACAATAAAAGAGAAAGAAAATCTGCAAGCGTCAGTTTATCTGAAAAGTCATTATCCAATAAAACTAACTTAAATTTGTCTTCGCATATTTTTGAAAGCAGTAATTTATTCACCCTCTCCTCTTGGAATTTTGAAATCAATGTTTGTTCTGTAGAATATTGTGCCTTTATATACTCTATCATAGAACCCTTCGATTTGCCATTCTCTGGAACTATTGCTATTCCTTTTTTTCTATAATACCTATATAGAGTGAGAGGTTCATTCCCTATGTACATTAACCCATTTTTAGAGTTTAAAGCAGAAAGAAACATGAATACATCTATTGAATATTCAATCGAGGACAATGCCTCTATCGTCTCGTCAATTATTGATTTTCGAATAGTAATGGAACTCAAGTTAAAATCTGGATTATACTTTAAAATTTTAACGATTTTATGATATGTACTCTTTTCAATATTTACAACTATATCTGATTTGGGTACTAATCCTAGACTGAACCCCCTTTTATTCCCATCATAATCAATGGTTGTATACGCATTATGTATATATGAAACATTTGGATACTTGAGAAATATATTGAAAATGTCATCTATTTTGTTACTTGTAAACAAATCATCATCTTCAATGAAACTTATAAAGTCGCTTTTACAATACTGTGTGGCTTCTACAATTTTCATAGAAAGGGAATTTTCCTCAGTGAAAATGTTTGTGAATCCAAAAGAATCTATCACGCGGTCGATTTTTTCATCCACGAATTTTTTTATAACTATTACTTCAAATTTACTTTTATCTGCGGTCTGATCTTCTATCGATCTAATCGCCTCCAAAATAAATTCTTTTCTATCGTGAGCAATGATTACCACAGACAAAAGAGTTCCATTCTTCAATAAATTCACATATTCATGATCTTAATAACATTTTCCACAGGGTTTATGGCGGCTACATGCCCCAAATCAAGATTCCAGCGCCATAATTAGCTTGCATAGTGGATGAAGCAAATTGCAAGATGGCTTCTTACATTACTCAATACAAATTCTACATCAAAATGAAATCTAATATAGTGAAGAACCAAAAAAGTTTCTTGCGATAAGGCGCAACTATCTGATAAGATCTAAAAGCGTCTTGTTTCTGTAAAAGATTTATAGTATTTTAAAATCGAACAGAAAGAAGGAAAAGTTTCCTTTCAAAGATAATTTGGGAAAACTTCAGGCAGAATGACTCTTACTCAAAGTTTATAACCAGATGAATATGAAGGAAAAAGTGAATAAAGTTTTTTCAGACTTTGTAGGAATTTTTAAGAGAAATTGTATATATGATTTTACATTTGTATTGCCAGAATTCAATTTTGTCCCGCCTGGAGGATATTTGGTGGTTTTTGAATTGTCTGAATATCTCTCCAAGAAAGGTTATAAAGTGTCGATAGTTTTTTTAAAAAATATAGAAAGTGGTTTATATAAAATTACAAAAAACATAATTCTTAAAAATCACAAAGTGCCAACAACCATAAAATATACAATTTTCAGAAATATTCTAGGTAAATTTCTAATTGCATTAATAATTAATTTGATCAAGAAATATCCGAGTTTCTCAAATTTATTGTTAAAAATCGGAATAAATTTAAGACAAGAGTTCTTTAAAGAATTTGATTTTGATTGTCTAGATTTCACAATTTCAAAACAGATCCCAAAAGGCTTGAGGACAAAGAGGCTTATAGCAACGGCTTGGCAAACGACTTATTTTGTGAATCGCTTCGGTGGATGTAATTTAAAATATTATCTGGTTCAGAATAGTGAAGATGATTACTCGTTTTCTGGATCATTATCAGAACTTGCAAGAGAATCTTATGACTTTAGTCCAAAAAAAATAGTCATAAATCAACGTATGATGGATCGTTTCAGTAGAGAAAGCCCAATTAAAATAACAGTTGCTCCGCACATACAAGGAAAAATTAAATGCAAACCTGAAGGCCGTGACAATAACATTATTCTATTTCAGCTAAGAAATGGCGTTGATAAGGGGGCAAATGTTGCAATAGAAGCGGCGAGGTTGATCCATTTAGAAAAGCCTAATATCGAGATAATTAGCTATGGTAGCTATAAAGGAGATTTGCCTTCTTTTATACATCACTACGGGTATGTCTCAGATACACTGTATGTAGAACTCTTTAATATGGCATCAATATTTATTCTTCCCTCTCTTGTTGAAGGCTTTCCCACTCCTATTTTGGAGGCGATGGCATGTGGATGTGTACCTGTTTCTACAAAAAGTGGTGGAACAGAGGAGATGATTGATCAGATGATAAATGGCATTTTGGTCCCCATTGATGACCCACAATCAATTTGTGAAAAAGTTGTCTGGCTCGTTAACAATGTTGAGAAACGGATAGATATGGCATATAAGGCAATATCTACCTTAAATAACTACTCCATAGAAAGAATGGGTATCGAATTTGTTGAAGGTATTACAAAATATGAAAATGAGGGAAAGGAAACATTTTCAAAAAATATCACGTGATTTTACATCTATCGAGTATAATTCGCTCCTAAAATATATCGTTTCTACTTTTTATATGTGATAATCACCGCCAGTTGCTCGCCATTTTGATTATAAGAGAGATATTTGAATTTTATTTTTGTTTCATATGTGAATTCTTTAAAAGCCAAAAATTCACCATTTTCCCATCCCGGATAGTTAAAAAATTCATCAAAAATAATAACTGTTCCTTCCTGGATATTTTTCTCGGTGTAACGGAAAATTGTTTTAGCTGATGAATACAAATCACTATCGATGTGCATTAATTTGATCGGAGAAGAGTGTTCTTTTAAAAAAACTGGTAATGTATTCTCAAAATAGCCCTTAACAGGAACTATGTTCTACCTAAGCTTTATCTTTTTTATATTTTCAATCTTAAATGATCCTTTTGGAAGACCATTTCTCCAAAATTCCGGCAATCCTTCAAACGAATCAAATCCATAAATCAAATCTTTTGGTAATCTTCGAGCAATATAATTAATTGATTCACCTTTGTAAACTCCAAATTCGAGAATTAAGCCTTCATTGCTCTGACAATTTTGTATTGCTATATCCCACAATTTTTCTTTACTTGATACTGATTCTATATCTTTAAGGTTTAAACTTACGAATTTTTCCGTTGATATTAGTGCTTCTCTCTGCTGTTCTATAATTATGTTATGAGAAAAATAGACAGACCAAACATAAAGCATACGCTTGCCAATAAAATTCATTACTATTTGTCTTAAGTTCATTCAATATACACCAGTGCCTTACTACAGGTTTCAACGATTCTCTTCTTATTAATCTTTGTGGTTCTAACTATGGCGGCAATAGACTGTTAGACCGCATTAAAATACTGCCACTCGTTGACCCCACGAAATACGTAGTTTCCAACCAGTCGTTTTGTATAACCATTTCTGGTGTACAGAAAATCCTCATGATATTGCGTAGTAGAGCAAGAATTTTGCTGAAGTAACCTATCAACCTTTTGCCGCCATAGGGTTCTAACTATGGCGGTAATCTAACGTCATGACCTGAACAGCGACGGATGTGCCACCTACATTTTCAGGGCTTTGGTCTACCATATACAACGGCATTATTCTGACTGGGGTTTCTCTTCGAACAACTTTGAAAAGCCTATCTTCTTCAGTATTTCAGTGGAGGTGGATGTGAGGTTGAGATACCATATTCTGCGATCCTTTCCAAGCTGAACCTCTGTCCTCTCTACCCTTGACAGTGAATCGAGGAGTTTCTGTGACGTTTCCCATGGATCTTTATCACCGGATTCCCTCAGGAAATACACAAGGGATGCAATGAGTCTGTAAGCAGTGACCATGACGAAGACATATGCTCTCACCCTTCTTTCCAGCCTGTGCCTGACTGGAACGATCTCTTCCTGTGTCTTCATTGTTCTAAATACCTTCTCAACGAAATCCTTCTCCAGATACATGTTGACGATCTCTTCAGCGGATAGTGATTGATCCGTGGAGAGGATTGCAGATTTACCATCAAGTTTTTCAGATGCATTTATCGCATGTGAATGATATTTCCACTCTATCCTCTTTCCTCCTTTCCTGTTTATCTTAACCATGATATACGGTTTCCATTGTCCGACTATGCGTGATATCTCGCTGTGTATCCTCGGTTCGTCCCATTCCACACATTTGGTGGATAGATCATCCAGTTCCTTCCCGATCCGGAAAAGTTCCTCGTTCCTCTCATCGCTTTCATTCAGTGCCTTCAGTGGATTAAGGTATACCGCGATATTCCTGGTCTTCCCATAGAGCATTCCATGTGTAAGCACAGAATATATGTGTGCAGTTCTGGCCTTCCTTGTAAAATTCTGGGGCCTTGACCTGATCTCCGTTTCCGAGAGGATATTACGGATCTGCTTCACGCTCTTCGGTATACCGGAGATCAGTTTCCATGAGGTGGATTCCAGGTCATTGACATTCTTCATGGACATGTTTCCCCTGTCCCATATTATCGTGCCTGTGGATCCATTATCCTGTTTTGGGAGGGCTGCAAGAAGATTTCTTACAGTTGTGACGCCTGATCGTGATCCCTCAAACACCGCATGATATTCGGGCTGGTAATCCTCTTTCGAAACCATCAGTGCAATATTGATCTGCCTCCTGTTCAGGTGACCGAGATTGTAACCGAATTCTGCCAGTGGGCATGATGTTCCAAAGAAGAGTACTGTGGTCAGATCATATGCCACGTGATCCTTTTTATTCAGTGGGTGTTTCTTTCTCCATTCACTGAATATTTCCATGTCAATGTTCCTGCTCAGATCCTTCAGATCCTGAGTGGTGCGATCATCGAAGCAGATTGCGTCAAGGGAATCCAGAAAAAGATCCTTTGACCATTTATCCTCGCCTATCCCGGATAATCTCGGAAGATCGGTTGTCCTTATCCATGACTCAAGTTGAGTTGCACTCTCCGGATCAATGACCCTGTTGATTGCCCATGCTGTCAGCACTTTTCCCGGTGATGTGTTTGATCCTATAGGGGTCATTCTGTCAATTATATCTGGAATATTGAGATCCTGTGCAAGTGCCCAGAGGAGATCAATGTCGCCTGCTCTTGTGGAACCGCTGGATCTCACCTTGTCAAGTGTTTTCACAGGCGGCTTTACAATGTTTCCATCCCCCTCCACTCCAAGGTACCTGATAAACTTGCTTTTAACCTTCCCGTCCACCCTTGTATTCTTGTATTCAGCACGATAGACGCGATTACCCCTTTTATGCCTCTTTATTGCCATTGTAGGTGTAATAACACCTACACACATAAAAACTTATTTGTCATGAAAAGTAGTAAAATGCGATGTCTCAACCCAAATTCAAAATTGTAGGTGGCAGATCATGGCGCTAATCAGGTCATGAAATCTATCAATTGTTGTATCATTTCTTGAGGAAAATACGGTGTATTGAAAGGTTTGTTAGTGTAGTACCCATATGGGTACCACATAGAAGATATTTGCAAAGAAATGAGGTAACACTGGGAATGTTCCAGAACATGACCAATCCAAAATATATTGAGGTCGGTGCGCCAAGAAGGAATTGAAATGAACAAACACATCCATTTAAGCAGAAGGCGACATACTGCGTTCCATAATGGACATGATAGTGAAATTCAATTCCATGCTATATCGAAGATGGGAGTAGGCCTCGCACGCCGAGGAGAATGTATGACTAACCAATGCAAGTTTGGTATGGGAAATTACCTGTTTATCCCATCAGCAGGGGATACATGCTTCTCAGTGATGAGGGGTATGAAGTTATCTTATCTGCAAAATCACAGGCTGCAGCGAGAGCGAACGAAACATAACACCGTTAGCTTTGAACGGGAAGGCCGAATCCGTGTGGTTTGGATGAAGGCTAACACAGAGGCAATAAACAACGGGCTTGATGCCTCTGCTTCCCCGGTGTCGTGTCGGCAGCATGTGAGGAAAGTCATGTATTGTAAATCGGGAGATCTTGTTGTGTCCATAAACAAACCACGAAAGGTGGTTGAGTAATGGTAGCGGGATCTATAAGTCCAAAAGGCGAAATGATCCGCAATTCACAACAAGAAGTCGGAGAGGCACATAGTACTGATGACATGAATGACAGCATAACATTCATAGAGGGAAGACGCCTTACTGTATGCAAGCCTGTTCCGAACAGAGGAGGACTCTATTCCTCCATTGAAACATATGGAGGTATGAGGATATGAAAAGACTCGAACTGTTCCGGAACAGGCTTTACCAAAAGGCTAAGGAAAACAAGGAGAGGAAATTCTACACCCTGCACGACAAGCTGTGCAGGATGGATATATTAGAAGAGGCTTGGAAGAACGTAGCAGCAAACCATGGAACGGCAGGCATAGACAATCAGACCATTGATAATATAAAGGCATATGGAATAGACAGATTCCTGAGAGAACTGCAACAGGAACTCACAAACGAAACATACACAGTGAGCGATGTCAAACGGGTGTTTATTCCAAAACCCGACGGAAAGGAAAGACCCCTAGGAATTCCCACCGTGAAGGATCGCATTGTTCAGCAGGCAGTGAAATCAATCATAGAACCCATATTCGAGACGGACTTTCAGGAGTTCAGCTATGCCTACAGACCCAACAGATCGGCGAAACAGGCATCGGAAGAGATCAGGAAATACCTAAACTACGGGTGCACAAACGTCATTGACTTAGACATAAGAGGATTCTTCGACAACATAAACCATGAGAAGATGATGTTCTTTGTATCAAAGCGCATTGCAGACCCATACATCCTGAAACTCATCAGGGAATGGCTAAGAGCTGGCATTGTATACAAGGGTGAAACAACATATCCCACCCTTGGCACACCACAGGGTGGCGTAATATCACCACTTCTTGCAAACATATACCTGAACGAGCTTGACACACTGTGGATGAAGAAGAATATGGACAACCGATACGGACAGAATGCGCGCCTGATCAGATTTTCTGATGATGCAGTGATCTTAACAGACAGAGACCCAAAATATGCAATGGATGTCCTGAGAAGGATAATTTCCCTTCTCGATCTGGAACTGAACATAGAAAAGACAAGGATAACAACGGCATACGAAGGCTTCGACTTTCTTGGTTTCCATTTCATGAGAAAATGGAGTGACTACAGGAAGAAAGAGGTTACAAACGTATATCCGAGCGACAAGGCAGTGAGAAAGTTCAGGGAAAAGATCAAGGACACGATTCCGAAACAATCATCTCATATAAAATCAATGACAGTCGCAATACAACAGGTCAACGCAATCATCAGGGGTTGGTATAATTATTACAAGCATACCAACGCAGCACACACATTCGATAAATTGCAAAAATTCGTTGAATGGAAGGTTGCAAAATACTACAGCTTCATCCACAAAATACCAAGAGTCTCATCAAGAGAAGGTATATACGATAAGATACGTGATTACGGTCTCACATCCCTCTCCGGGAAAATAGAATACTTCCGTGCTGCCTGAGGTGAAGCATACAGGATAGCTGTACTCGGGAAAACCGACTGTCCAGTTAGATGTGGAAGGGGCTGGAGCAATCCAGTTTCTTACCCTACCGGAAAAGAGAAAATAACAAACAAATTGATCGGAATAACAGCGGTGTTGATCGTAGTTATGTTTTTGGGAACATCAATACACCTCATTCAACTGCAATCACCGGGTATGAGAGAAGCTACCTTAGCGCAACCAGCAGGTGAACGTTCAAAAACTTTCGAAAAGTTCAATGAAAATGGCATAACGTTCATTCACTCAACTGCAAAATTATTAAAATCTGGAAACGAAAGAATGCTTCACCTTGAATTGGTATATACTTATTCTTCGGCAATATCAAATTCACAAACCGGGGGAAACAAATCGTTATCATACCAAGGAACTGAGATAAGGGTAAATTTCAGACACCATAATATGTATATCACAATAAACGTTTACATTCCAGGTAAGATGCGACAGAAGGAGATGAATACATATGGAAGTCCAAGAAGATTTGGAGTCCGCACAGAAGGGCAACCCGGGACATTTTACGCACATTTATACACAAAATCCCTTTCCGGATATAACGCAGGATTATTTCTTGAGAGGATTCCTATATACTCACTTACTGTTTATTCAGTAGGAACCGTTGGCCTTATGCTGGGAGCTGCTGTAGGATATGGGGAAGGTATTATAATATCCTTTAATCCAGAAGCTGTCGGAGCTGTGGCGTACATAGCAGGGCTGTTAATAGCAGACCTCGGAGCGCTGTATGCATATGCTACACTGAAACATGTTGCCACAATTTATTTCGAGGAAGGATTCAGCTATGGAACTCAATGGTATAATTTCTATAATATAGGGGCATATGGAGAGGAAGGTACATATAATGCTTATTATGAATCAAGCAATGGTATATATACTCCCCTTATAACTTCTTTCGGATTGTATACTACGGCAATGATCCCTCATACTGGAGCATGGAACCCGAATGCACAACCTCCATGGTAAAGCAAATGTTGAACTTTCTTTTTTTATATGAGACTCTGTCTCGACAAATTTTTCTCATATTCTTGACGTCTTGGGTTTTATACATATATGAAGTATTTAGGATTTCTTTGGCACATAAACCATTCAGGATGAAAACGTTACGTATTATATCTGTTTTCGCTGCATTAATGTCTTTCTTAATGTTTAGTATAATAGCAACACCATTCGTACTGCTTTTTGTAGTATTTCCTTACTATCAAATAAGCAAAGCGATTAAGAATGCAAAGAAACCTGGTGTAGTATACAGTTCCAAAGTTCTTTATAAAACCAAATGAACATACTGTTGAGCAATGAAAGAAGAAGTTGGGGGAACAAATATCTTGACGTATCAACAAGAAAATGCAAATCCTTACATTGGCGGTCACATATCAAAATTGCACATGCCACAGAAGAACAATATCAAAAAGTTGTTATCAACATTTCTGGAAGAGAATCCTTCCGCAGTAATACTCCTCAAACAAATAACCAAGATGGAGAAAGAGCGATTTGCAATTCAAAATCATATGGTTTATGAAAGATTTATTGCAGCATTGAAGGATGGGAAATTGAATAAAACCTCAGAATACACCGTAACTTCTGGGAATTCAGTTTATGCTTTTTCAAGAACGTCAATGTCAGGGCCACCATCAAATGTTCTCAATACTGCTGGTGTTTGGGGGTTAGTATCTATAAATTACTTTACCTATACTCTCGGTTGGGGTTGGCTCACAAGCACTGTAACATACGGAGAACAGGACAACTTTAATACTGTTTATTCAGGATACCCTGCTCAGACTTATTATAACAAAGTAATGCTACAGAATACCGTTGACGGTATTATATTTTCCGAAATAGACTGCACAGCCATAGGAATGATGGTTGGTGGTCCCTTTGGAGGAATTGTTGGAGCATTGATTGGAACTGTAGTCGCAATTGCATCTGCTTATATGATTTGGCAATTGACAAGCGTTTATGAATCTACTTATGCGAACCACAACACTGGGGATAAATATATATGGACGGTAATGCAAAACGATTACTATTATAACTGGTTAGATATTGCTCAGGATTTTACCTCAAACGTCTGTATTTACGGATATCTCTCTAATGGAAACACGCAAACGTTGCTTCCAACAATACCAACGCTTATCGCCGGATCAGCATATTTGTCAAGTCAAGCGCACTCAGCATCTAATAATTGGGTTTATGCGGGGTACTAAAAGGATGTTTGTCGCATATTTTAATATGTTGGGAATTTTCATAATATTCCCATTTATTTTTCTAGCATTAATTCCCAAGAAACGATATATGAAGACGCGCCCAGCCTTTGCATTCTTAAAGAAGTTTCTAAAGCTTATGAACACAGTTTGTATAATAGTTGGAAGTGTAATATCTTCAATAGCTATTTTTTTTACCTACACTTATTGGAATTTCATCGACACGCCAGGACTTGCCCCATCACCAAATTTTGATATCTTTTCATACTGGGAAATACAGATAGATATTTTGCTCTTTTTTGGCAATGGCTTATTTTGGATTTTTTTTGCTATTTACGTTAAATTAACTGAGCATAAAGATCTTGCCTAAAACCAGATTTTAGGACTTCAATCATATATTTTTATCATCATCAACGACAATCAACGTAATACGGAAGGAAAATACTTTCATGAGATATAGACGCTCTTTCTATTACTGACAATACTTTTGCGTTTATCCCGGAAACAACCTCGATTTGTAGTTTCTTTTGAGAATTAGAACCTCCTTTATGGCTCTTGAACATTCACCTATGGTCTTTGTAATCTTTCCAAACAATTTCATTGATGTTTTATTCATTAAGGAGAGGAGAGTAAAGGCCGCCATGGTGATCCTCACGTGTATAAGTGACCCTTCACCATTGCGAACCTGATACTCTCCCAGACCCAGATCCTTTGCATCATTATGAAATGTTTCAATTGACCAGCGGTGTTTCCATGCAACCATAATGTCATCGCCTTCAAGATAGTCTGAAACAAGGAATTTCTTCCTTTTGTTTTCCGGATTGTAGAGAACCACAAGATTGGCTGGTTTACCATTGGTAAGCCAGACATTGAATGAACGGTATAGTGAAAACTCCTCCAGAATGCCGGTATCGTTATCATACATCAGGAATGCAGTTTGCAGGATCTCATCCATTGTGTAGAATATATCCCTGTTCTTTCGTGTCATCTTTCCGAGTTCCTGGAATGATGCCTTCCTGTTTGACTTGAGTTCAGTGGTGAAATGATCTCCAAGGAACGAGAAGCTTGAATACCACGAATCGACAACCTTTCCTGTCGTATTGAAATTCATGAATGCAATTGCAAACAGCTCTTCCATGATCTCAAGCTTTGTCTTGAATCCACTGTTTTCATTGCCATCCTTATTATCCTTCACATATATCCTCGTAAGGAAGGGATAGGATTCACCCGTGTCAAGATCGTGAAGCATCGTTGTTACCGGCTGGTGTGCAAGTACATTGTTTCCAGATGCGTGATCAAAGAACCACCCCACATTCTCCATGACCTTTGATCCAGGATGTCCAAGTATGGTATCATCACCTATGAACTCAACACGGTGGGTACCTATCCTTGATTTCAAATATGAAATATAATTCTGTTCAAGTGCTTCTGAATCAACAGCATGAATGGCTCGATTCAATGTGCTCTGATCACAGTTTGATACCAGTGAGGATATATTGGAAATACTCTTCCTTCGTATTTCAGGCGGTATCATTATGCCCAGCATATATTCCCTGAAATGTTTCTTCACCTTTTTCTTCATTCCGGCTGTCATGAGATCAGAAAATTCGCTAATCATTGTAGTTATTGATGCAACAGAACCTTTAGAAGTCATACAACTGTCCGACAGACATAGGAAAGAGGCTTAAATTCATTGTGTTTTGAGGTCATTTTGCAAAAGTATTGTACTGAGTATTCGTGATAACGTTGCGTAATCGATTTAAACCTTAATTCCTCATTTTATGTGTAATCCGTCTTACTTATTTTCGTGCAGATATTCTCGCTGGCTCGGTATAACCGTAATTGCGCTTGGATGGCAAAAAAATTTGCGAACACCTATACAATATGATTACCATTGGCTGTCCAGCGTATATTCGCGCTTAATGAAGGAAAAAGGGTAGAGTATAATCAGCAAGTGAAAAAAGACCACTTTTAACAACATCGATCTATCAACACAAATATGCTATATTTCTACCGTGCTAATATGTATCACGCTAAATATATATAGGGGGAGGGAATCCGGGAAGGTAAAAACAACAAACAAATTGATCGGAATAACAGCGGTGCTGATAGTGATCCTGTTTATGGGAATGGCAGTACAACCTTCTGCGGTAGAAGGTCAGTATATAAAAGCAATGCCAAATGCCAGTGTAAATGAAAAGATTATCAGGGATGTCAAAGTCCACAGGAATGCTTTCATCACTGAGAGAGAAATCATAAACAGAAACGGTTTCGTGCAAATAGATAAAATCTATGACAACATCACCGCACACATGAGTATCCATTACACATACTATGCATCTCCTTTTGGAAACCATGAGGATTTTGCAGTAAAGGGCACCACATACTCTTACGGAATGGTAATTTTATCTACATTCGCTTCAGATGTAAATAATATTGTTACAATAGTTTCATTGCAGTCAAACACATTCAAAGGTGTAAACCCATCAAATATGCAAGTCCAACCTGTCCATACGGATAATATCAATCCGGGACAGGTATTATGTTGGACGGATGAAACAGGTTCAAACGGAGCATGGATTTTATCGTTCAATGAAATGAACACACAACGACTAATTGAATATATCACAATAGGTAGTATGACTTTTGGAGCTATCGTAAAAGTGGCGGCACCAGCCCTTGCAGTAGCATTAGATGTATCAATTACTTTCCTCACGAAGGTGTTTGCAGTTGTCTTTGCAGCAATGGTTGTAACCGCAGGAGCTATAGCCTTAGTGGATGCGTTGGGGGGTTATCAAGGAATCTACTTTGGAATCGGTGAACATCATGTAAACCTTTGGTTCACGTCATTTAATGTTCCTTACCCGTTGCTTAATTCAAATCCTGCATCTGGTTTTACATCAGTAGGAACTGGATCCATCTGAGGGAAACAAATGGGAAAAGTGAATAATTTTTTAAATCCTTTCATTATAAAAATACCAATAAAATCTAAAATAATTGAAAGACTTATTTATTTAGGCATGTTTGCTTTTGGCGTATGGATACTTTACTCTGCCGTTTCAGATACCTTGATGAATAGATATTCCGTTGATCTTTCTCTAATAATTGTTGTTTTGTTTTTTTATATAATTAGTGGAATCGATAATTATAAACGAGAAGAAAAAAAGACATCTAAAACTGTTCAAAAATGAGAAATAATTATCTGAAGATTATGGAAATCTTCCGGGAAGGTTTTTTATAGAGGAGAAGTGTCTGAAAGTACTTGGAATACTGGAAAGCGAGATTGAAACGATGGTTTAAGTTTTTGAGTCTTAATGTTATGATTTCCATTAACAATGCTGATATCTATCTTTGGAAGTTATCATCTTTCTTATGCTCAACTTCATGTCTTTGGTCTTAAAGCTCCCAGCCTATTACCTTTCGGTTCAGAGATTGCGTCTCTCAGTTCCACGATTACTTTTCGACCGATCCGGAAATAGCATGACCTGTTTTTCCTGTGTTTGACCAGGTCAACCGAGACGGTATCTGGAAAAGGTATTGGTTTGATACATACTAATCATAATGCGCGTTATCTCAATATTTTGCTCATTATAATGCGCAAAAATATAATACCTCTATCAAATACCGTATTATGATGCAGAAATCACTCTTGAGAACAGTGATACAGGATCAACTGACTGAAATCGAGAGACTGGATCACATTGTCCCAAGAGATGCTTTTAACCTTGGATTATCGTACAGCGGAACGTCCGCATTCATCATTAAGGGGATCAGGAGATGCGGCAAGAGCACAATGCTGAAGCAGATCATCAACAGCCGGTACCGGGATTCTTTTTTCTATTTCAACTTTGACGATGAACGAATATCAGGGTTTATGGTGGAAGATTTCCAGGTATTGATGGAAACATTCATGGAGTTGTTCGGCGACGTTAGAAATGTGTTCTTTGATGAGATCCAGAATGTCAGGGGCTGGGAACTGTTCATCAATCGACTTCTTCGGGAGGGATACAGGGTATTTATCACAGGGTCAAATTCAAATCTCTTGAGCATGGAGCTTGGAACTCACTTGACTGGAAGACATGTAGACATGGAGCTCTATCCTTTTTCATTTCTTGAATTCCTAAGAGCAAGGAACATTGATTTATCAGCGAACGATTATTCAACTAGGTGGAAAGCAACAGCTACTACAGCGTTCAATGAGTACTTCTCCTCTGGAGGAATGCCTGAATCAGTTGTTTCTGGAAATAATTCAGTCCTGACTCAGTTGGTAAGTGACATAATTCAGAAGGATGTGATGAACAGATACAACATAAGGAAGTTCCCAGAGATTAGGGACGTTCTGAGATTCCTTATGTCCAACGTATCAAACGAAATGACATATCGTTCTCTCTCCCGAAACTTGGCTTTGAAAAGCGAGAACACCGTAAAAAAGTACATTGGATACCTGCAGGAAACATATCTCATCTTTGAAGTCAGAAGATTTGATCGCAAGTTGAAAAGGGCTGGAAAAAGTCCAAGGAAAGTGTATTGCATCGATAATGGAATCATAATGAGAAACATACCAAATTTCAGCAAGAATAATGGTGCATTACTGGAAAATCTCGTTGCAGTGCAGCTTAAAAGGACTGGCAGGGAATTCTTTTACTACCGACATGAGAGCAATGCAGAAGTTGATTTCGTGCTTCCTGTGGATCGCGAACTGATCCAGGTCTGTTACGAACTCAGTGATCAAAACATAGACCGTGAGATAAGAGGCCTGGAGAAAGCTTCAACGGAAATAGATGCAAAGAAGTTTCTGATACTCACAATGGATCAGGAACAGGAAATATCCAGGAATGGATTGAAAATTGAGGTCATGCTGGTATGGAGATGGTTGATGGAGAACAATAATTGACAAAAAACAGGAGATAACAAGAGCAAAACAAGAGGAAGTCGTGACACAATCATTAAGGGAAAGTCGCAAATGCTTTTAATTATTTAATTGTAAATAAACTAATAAAATATATATTATTAATAGTATAATGGGGTAAATATTATATACAGGCAAGATTATATATTCTTTCATGGAACGTACAAAAATCAGTGCGATTATCCTGATAGTTGTGATGCTGTTCAGTTTTTCCATAATATTGCAGCAACCATCAGGGAATGTTAGTATAGGCCACAAGGTAATGTCATCCGCCCAAATAAGCACATCAAGAACGGTAGTAATTCTTGTGCACGGATTCAATCCGGGTGATACTTCTGGAGCTCCATCAACCGGCACATGGCATTCTGGTGTTAACATATACCAGCAGCTCGTAAATGCAGGTTATCTGGTAGGGAGCGTTGAATATTATGGTCAATTCAATATCCAATTTAGCAACGGATATACTTTTTCTGACCCTTCGTTTTTTGGCACATCAAATACACCTATAAGCGCAATTGGAAATGAGTTGGGTAACTCTTTGGAGACAATTTTTGCGAATAGCCAGTTGAATGTCAATATTATTGGATACAGTATGGGCGGTCTCGTGACACTGTATATGCTTGAGCATTATGACATGACAAATATCAACCTCAAGAATGTAATATTTATGGCATCACCCTTTGATGGATCACCACTGGCTTCAATTGCGAGCTGCCTTGGATTATCTGGCTATACAGGCACGCAGGTAAATGAAATGACATCAGGTTCCAACTTCCTGACAAACCTGGGAAATTCAATAGGCAATGCAGTTTCTTATTATTCCTCAACAACATGGATAGTCTATGCAGGAACATATGATCCATGGTGGGGATATGCATTATTTAATGGAGCTAACGACGGAGTTGTTTCAGAAAATTCAGCAACATACTTTGGCTATAACTACCTGTTCACATTTTCAAGTGATATCCATACTGCATCACTGGACAGTTTCACATGGTCAGGAATCAGCTACTTCCAGGATCAGTCTGTTGCAAACACAATAATGAGCAACTTCGCAGGAAGCTATTGATAGATATTTATTTCAAATATCTTTTTTTATTTTTCAAAATCTCCCACATCTCTGAGATCAAGTATTTTTGAACGGGGAAAAGGTCTTCTTATATTTGGATTAGCATCAATGAGAGTTTGGTGGTTTACTATGGCGGCAATAGACTGTTAGACGGCATTAAAATACTACCACTCGTTGACTCCGCGAAATACGTAGTTTCCGACCAGTCTTTTTGCATAACCATTTCTGGCGTACAGAAAATCCTTATGATATTGCGCAGCAGAGCAAGAATTTTGTTGAAGTGACCTATCAACCTTTCGCCGCCATAGCGGTTATCAGAAAATTTATGTATATTGGAAAATTAAGCAATTCCATGAATGTAGAAGTAATGACATCGGATTTTCTTCTCTTACGTTCAAATGAGGGTCCCAGACTGGAAAGATCCTCTGGGCGTAAGGGAATAAAAAGGAGTGGGCAAGCCGATGGGATTGTAAGCTTACTGACAGTAGTGCTGTTAATGGGTGCATTAGGTGTTCCAATGTATGCTGCGATGGAACTTGGTGCTTATAACGCCATCCCACTTGATTTAGGAAACCTTAATATTCACGTAGGCAGCGCACAAGCAGCATCTACTGGCGCTATGGGAGACATAGTTGCTTATATGTTATGGCACTGGGGAGCATATCCAACATATAGTTTTCTAGTTTCAGCCATAGCGGGGGCGTTTGCTGGAGCAGGAGTTCCAATAGCTGGATCACTAATAAGTGCGGCAACTGATGCTTTTCTAGCAAGTGGTGCAGTGTCCGTTGGAAGTATTACTGATATTTTGTTGGTCACGGTGGCAGTGGTTGATCCTGTTACTCTTACCATAATCGGAGCTGTTGCTGCTGTGATTGTCGGGTATTAATCAAATACCCTTTTTTTATTTCTATTTTCTTAGGGATAGGTGATTTGTAAAATGAATTCGTCCAACTCGCGAATAAAGAAAACAGTAATTTTCTACACAGTTTCCTTTCTTGTTTTATCATTAATCTTGATAATATATCCGGTAATCGCAATGAGTTTTGACGCATCTATACTTTCACTGACGATTTTCTTCATAGTGACATCTATTGGGAATTTCGTTATACAAAGGCAATCAGGCGGACTAGAGTTACGTAATTCACCGAGGTTCCTTAATAATTATAGCATCAAAAATTTGATTATGTTCGAGGACGAATCGTTATCAAGAAAATACTCTGAGAAATTCATGGCTATTTCCAAAGATGGGGTGGCCATCTATTCATTTGAGAATACGGGAAAGTTTCCCCCTGCATTCATACGTATTTCGCACCACATACCTGATATTTTTGTCGACGAGCGATTTTTTTCTTATCTCGACCAAGCAGATTTAGAAACCTTAATTTTACACGAACTTGGGCACTTTACGTACAGAGATAATTACAAAAAGCGTGTACTTGTGAACCTCTTTCTATTGTCCCTTGTTTTTTCCGTTCTATCAAGCGTCTTAATCTTCATATTGGGTTTCATAAACCAACTGTTTTTTATCCCAGTGATTCTGGTTAGTATATCACTTCTTTCGTTTGTATTAGTTCTATATATCGCAATCAACTCGGAATTTGCTGCAGACAGATTTGCGGCAACGCAAAAAGGCAATACAAACGCTATGATTAATCTCCTTACGAAGGTACAAGAGTTTGTATCAATTGATAAATACTCAAGAGCTAAAAAATTGAGGGTAAAGAAGCAGATTGATAGAAGGATCAAGAGGCTAAAAGATGAAGCTTCTTGACTTGGGTGACAGAGTAATAGCATACTTTACAGAACAATCGTTTTTGGTTGCATTGTCTATCATTATTGATTTTGCGTTTATGAAAAAATCGTACATTTTAGGGTTTTTTGTTTTATACCAAATCGATTTTATTACTGGAATTAGGAACATTTTTACAACACAGTATGGGCTGATTGATCTCGCTATACTAAGTATAGTCTCATTTATCTATTACACATTTGAATCTCTTACTAATTTTGGTATAGCATCACTCATTTTTCACAAGAGAATAATAACAAAATACTCAATTAGACCGGCACTGAAGGTAAGGCTAATTCTGGTGAGAAATGCAATAAAGTCCTTTTTCTTAATAGAGTTTTTCAATTTCCTCTTCGTTTTAATTTACAGAAAATACATGCAAACTGCCTATGATAGAACAACTAACTTAATCGTTTCTGAAATAAACGAAAACGATCATAAATCCCCCGCGCACCAACTAGTTTATTCTTCAATCATAGTCTATTATTCCATTTTCGGACTATTATTATTACTGTACTTATATATTTCTCCAATAGCTGCTTTGCCCAGAGGAACTGGGAGCTCCAGTTACCATTTTTACACTTTTTTCAAGAGTATTCTTACTAACAATATGGAGTTGGATTTATTTAAGTATGTTTTGAGTGGTTTTACATTATTCATCGGTACGTTCATTAATTTGTACAGTTCTACAATTCTTGAAACTGTGGTAATGGCTGGTTTAATTAGGGGCTCCACAGCAAACTCTGCTATGAGATATATTCTGCCTCAATTCTTTCCGGAAACTCTTGGATATATCTTTGGGATTGCGGTTGCAATGGTAATAACTCACTTCATTCTCAGTTTTTTTCAGTCTGCGCTGAGAAGAGAGAGATTTTCCTATTTCCTAAGCAAAAGCAATAATTACGGAATAATGGCAATAACATTTCTTGCCATGTCCGTTTCTCTTCTAATAATAGGCGCTCTAATCGAAGCCTCGATAGGATAACAATGACAATTCTGCAATTTGTTTATCGTTTCCCCGAGAAACCTTAAACAAAGACCATCTCTTTAACAGCTACTTATTAGAGCAGAATTGACTTTAAGGGGGGTTGTTTAATATCGAATGAATATAATCTATCCCTTGAATTTATTTTTGACTACCCTGTCTTTGGAATAGATGTTAAGGGCTTACCGAATATTAACATAACAAATATTATTAGACTACTTATGCATGTATTACCATGGATAATGATAAACAGTATACATGGTGGATCAAAGCTATTTCTGGGGCTGACGAGGTTCAGGCAAGGCGGTTCGCAGCCGCAATAGCGCTTGAGATGGGGCGTGGAGGGGTGTCAAGAGTAGTTGAACTGACAGGCATGTCGCACCTGACCATTGATAAGGGGATAAAAGAACTTAAGAAAACTGAAAAGCTTGAAATTCCGGGAAGGCTTCGTTCTGCAGGAGGAGGAAGGAAAAGAATTGAGAATAAGGATCCGAGTGTTATTGCTGATCTGGAAAAAATAATGGATGAGAATACCGCAGGTGACAACATGAGTCTTCTGAGATGGAGCAATAAATCCACCTACAGGATTGCAGATGAATTGAAATTGATTGGCCATAAGATCGATCCAGATACTGTGGGAAGGATACTGAAGGAAAACGATTACTCATTGCAGTCGAACATAAAGAACAAAGAAGGGGGTTCATCAGAGGATAGAGATGCACAGTTCAGGTACATAAACGAAAAAGGGAAGGAATTCATGAATAATGGAAACCCCGTGATATCCGTTGATGCAAAGAAAAAGGAACTCATTGGAGAATTCAAGAATCCGGGAAGGACATGGAACAAGACAGGAGAAGCAACGGAGGTTAATGTGTATGATTTTCCCAATCTTGGCGTTGGCAAAGCAGCACCTTATGGAATATACGATACAGGAAGGAATGAAGGCATGGTTAATGTGGGAAAAAGCCATGAAACATCTGAATTCGCCGTTGAAAGCATCAGGCAATGGTGGTTTCTCATGGGAAAGGAGAGATATCCTGATGCAAAGGGATTGATGATATGTGCAGACGGAGGTGGTTCCAACGGATCACGCAACAGAGGATGGAAGATTCACCTGCGGGAACTTGTGAATCAGATCGGCATACCCATAACAGTATGCTATTATCCTCCGGGAACAAGCAAATGGAACAAGATAGAACACCGTATGTTTTCATTTATCAGCATGAACTGGAGGGGAAAACCGCTTGTGAATTTTGAGACGGTCATAAAACTTATAGCCACCACAAAAACCAGGAATGGTATCACGGTAGCTGCAAGAGTGGATGATAAAGAATATGCCACGGGGATCAAGCATTCAGACAAAGAAATGGAAAAGTTGCGCATTGAACCACACCTGTTGCATCCAAAATGGAATTACACAATCCTACCTCAGAATGACTAATTCTGATAAGTTATTATTCGGTAATCCCTTAGGATCAAAGAGAGTTAGGTGGTTTACTATGGCGGCAATAGACATGATATTGCGCAGCAGAGCAAGAATTTTGTTGAAGTGACCTAGCAACCTTTTGCCGCTATAGGTGGTTTAGAAAATATCTTATTTATCCATATACTAACTATTAATAACATGAGTGAATTTTTAGATAACGACGAATACGAAAGATGGATTTCTAGTTCCAAGAGAACGTTAGAATCTGCCATCAACGATAGAGATTCCCATTTTCATAACTGGTCTTGTTTCAAGGCTCAGCAATCCGCAGAATATGCCATAAAGGCATACATGAAAGGTATTGGGAGAGACTCATTTGGGCACTCTGTTTCCGGTTTACTGAAGAAGGCTGATTTTCCAGATGAAGTGATTAACAAATCAAAAACTATCGACAAATTCTATATTCCGACCAGATACGCAGATGCTTGGTCTGAAGGGACGCCTGATGAATATTACACCGAAGCGGATTGCAATGTCGCAATTGAGTGCTGCAAGTTCATTATTAATGAGGTTGAAAAAAAGTGGAAATCGTTGAGCAAAGAAAGTTAGAAAGGGAAATAAAGATTAGGTCTGCCATTGAATATTCCAAGGCTTTAGATTTCAAATCCACCGTGATATTAATAGGTTCCTACGCAAGAGGGGATTTCAATCTTTGGAGTGATGTTGATCTTTTGATAATTGGTGATTTCACAGGGAACCCGGTAAGGAGATCGGAAAAATTAGATTTTCCAGCGGGATATGAACTGATTTTACTCACACCGGAAGAGATCTCTATTATGAAAGGCAAGAGAAATAAATTTCTGATCGATTCTTTTGCGGAAGGAGTGGTTCTAAGGGATGACTTTCAGTATTTTTCATAAATCGATTCTGAATTCATTGTAGAATGTACATTCAGTGTTAACTTCCCTCAGTAAATCTAAGGTTCTTATTGCTGTCTTTGAGAAGCAACTATTGACTGATCGAAATTGAGGACTAATGAGAATGCATCCGGCTAAAGAATTAGGTGGATAAAGGGGTACGACAAAAATTGAGGGTCCACGCAGTAAGACTTTCGCTTACTATTGAGACTCAATTATATTGGAAGTTCCTCCACTTTTCTAACCTCTATCCCAATCTTTTTTGCATTATCATACATCTCTCTGTCATCTGTCAATAATGCAAGATTAAGCCTCTTACTGTAGAAAACATAAGATGCATCATAAAATGTCAATCCAATAGATGCAGAAAGCGTCATTATCTCAGATATATGGACTGGTGAAAGTCTTATCACTTTAATCTTACAGATTACTTTTTCTATTTCCTTCGTCAACTCAATTATAACATCATTCTTCAGTCCCTTTATGTGACCATCCTTTCCTTTGGTCAATACGCTTCCTATCTCGTATCCTGTGAGGTCTAATATGTATGAGTCAGTCATAATGGCTCGAATTGTATCTTCAGATTCGATGAAAAACAGGGTAAATAATGAACTTGAGTCCATAATGTAGCTCGCCGCCATTTTATTGCCTTTCATCCCTATCCTTCCTTAAATCGTTGAGAAGTTGATTTCGATCCACATTCTCAAGAATGTTATGAATCTTAGATAGGCTTTCCAAGAGTTCCTCTTCATTCCTTCTTTCGATCTCATTTTTCAAGGATTTTCTCACGATCTCAGAAATGTTGATTTTCAATTTCTTTGCTTCAGCGAGAGTCTCCTCATCCAAACGAATACTTACTAACCTAGTCATATACAGTTGTAATGCGTTTTATGTATATCTAAAGTGTGTTTGGTGGTTATTGTATTTACAAAAGGAGATCATAAGACTTTCTCCTTATGCATCGCCTCATAATATTAGGTTCCATAGATAATATTTCTTTAGAGCCAAGTAATTAAGTGGACACCTAAGTTAGAGCACTAACACCCATGAAAATTCAAGATCTGATATTGAATCTTCCAATTTATTCTGTGGAATTGTAAATCTATCACTTCAACATTTCAGAAATTATGTTTCGAACTTGGTTTTCAAAACTAACCAATTTCTCGTAGTTTTGGGCAGTCCTCTTGATCTCTAATCTCGACATGGAATCTTCATAGAGTTTCTTGGAATGTGTTTTTTGCAAAGTTTTTCTTAATTTTTTAGTTAGCGTGTTTGATTTTATATCGTTAAATAGAGCGATGACCTTTTTTCCATCTATTTTAACGTCGAACATTGAAAATAGATCGATTATATCCTGATCTCGACCAGATTGAAGTTTCAATGCCCAAAGTGCTTCGGGACTAGCAATCGGAATCTTATTTCTCGTTCTACCTGTTAGGGTGATGAGACGAAGGTTTCTATGTTCTATACTAATCCACGGTTCGGGAATATCTACCTATGCTTCCCTATCTCTCACATAGCCCACAAGCAAATCTAGCGTTAGTTCTTCCGATCTATATCTTGACACTTTTCCTTCATAATTCTGCGGATTAGGAACTGAAGATTTCTACAATGCAAGTCCACGGCTCACGATAAAAATCTCAAGTTTCTATAGGGCAACGTTTGGGATAACGATATCAACATCGTCAGAGTATCTAGGTTTTCCATATGCAGTTATCGCATATCCACCGATTAAGACACCGCCAAGTTCCCAAGGCCATGCATCTAAAAGACTGAGAACTTTTCTTTCTCTGTCGGCAGGATCATTATTCAATCAATTCGCCTGCTTTTGCGTATAACCCCGGGTGATTCTTTATTATCATGAGAACCTCGTCTTTTGGAATGACCGGTTCACCTGAAACCAAGGTAAAATCAATCTTAGAAGTGGCTTTCATGTCAACGAAGCTACCCACCCTCTTTTTTCCTGTGTAAGAGATCCCGGCCCTTCTGAGATACCTTTTCCATTCCTCTATTTCAGATTCATTAACCAGAAGGTGGAATACTCGCAGATATGGATTTGGAGAAATCTTGTACCTTCCATTTGTCCAAATTTCTACAGCGGTACTTCCTGTCCATGCCTTATCCCATGGAGCTCTCATGATTATATTTTTGACCTTTTCTCATTCAATAATTCTCATGTCTGGCCTCTCAGAAAGTGGTAACACTCTGTACATCCCCCGGTCTATCCTTTCAACAACTCCTCTCATTTTTAGCTCTGATAGCAATTTTGCTGGTCTAGTATTTCCAGTTACAGTCATAAACTCGGAGGCTGTGAAAGCTTCGTCACCGAATCTTGAAATTAATATATCCAAATAGGTTAGCCCCATATTCCGTAATAATCCTATGGCGGCAATCTAACGTCATGAAAAACATCAATTTTTGTTTCATTTCTTGAGGAAAATATGGCGTAACCTATGGCGGCAAAAGACTGGTAGCAGTGTGTTAAAAACTATCACTCATTTGTGCAGTAAGATAAGGAATTTGTGAGTCACTGTTTTGTATACGTAATATGCCTTACACAGAAAATTTTTGGCTGACGCAAAGAATCACAAGGAAATCAGGTAAAGTAATCTAACAACCTTTCGCCGCCATAGACCAACAGGAAAAAACCTTATACATCTGTTCAACATAGTTTCCCAATGAGATACACTGTTATCCTTGAGAAAGGAGAGGATGGATACATTGTTGCTAATGTGCCTGCTCTCCCCGGATGCATAACACAGGGGAAAACCAGGGAAGAAGCCCTAAAAAATGCCAAAGAAGCCATAGAACTATACATTGACGTTTTAAGAGAAGACAACGAACCTATTCCACAAGATGTTGGCATAGAAGTGGAAATCGATGCCTAACCGCAAGACGCTCCCAGTTATTTCAGGAAAAGATGTTGTTAAGATATTGTGCAAGAATGGTTTTATAGTGAGAAGACAGACTGGAAGTCATATCATCATTAAACGTGAGAAAAAACAGGTAGTTGTGCCAAATCACGATGAGATTGACAGAGGTACCCTCAGATCGATTATAAAACAATCAGGTTTCACAGTGGATGAATTCATGGAACTCCTCTAAACTGAACACAAAAATACCATTGAGCATATCCCAATGGAAAGCATTGGAACCGTAAAAATGGAGGGTAATATATCACTGCAATGCCCTGTACAATTCTCTGGAAATGTATTTTAATCTCCGTTAGATACTGGATCAGCTAGGGGAGCGAAAATTGCTGAGAGGGCAGGAATCACTGCCGACCCTTGAACCTGATCCGGGTAATACTGGCGAAGGAAAGCATCTAGCGAACATCGCTTTTCTGGCAGGAGAAAACAAGAAATGGATCCTGCGGACGAAAGAGAAAGAGGAATTAAGGGACTCAAGCCCTTTGAGAAGAAAATTCTGGGAATTGTGGTTGCTGTCATAGTAATAGTTGCGGGTTTCGCAATCTTTTACAGCATTGAAAACAAGAAGCCTTCCGGAAGAACAATCGTTATATGCACATATGGTAGTTTACTGGCATACGGAGCAAACAAGAACCAGACATATAGTACAGTATTTGGGACATTCGAGAAAGAATATGGTGTTAATATAAAGATCATCACACCGTCGGTAGGATGTCTTCCTGCCCTTGAATCGAGGAAGAACAATGAGGTTGCCAATATTGTGATTGGGCTTACGAACCTCAATGGGATCCAGGCTGCCAGGGATGGTCTGCTGGTGAAATATCATGCACCGGAAAATAATATTAATTCAACCCTCATGGCTGAAATGGGGTCAGCTTCTTCATACCTGACTCCATATGAATATTCTTATCTTGGTATCGATTACAACAAGACAGGATTCACATCGGGGCAATTCAGCCCCACATTTGCTAATCTTCTGACCAGTCAGAATGCCTCGCATCTCCTGATGGAAAACCCGACAACCAGTGATACTGGTGAGGGCTTCCTTCTCTGGCAGATTGCTTATTATGAAAATATTCTCCATCAGAACTGGACCACATTCTGGAGTGCAATAAAGTCATATGATGCAAACCACATTTATAATTCGTGGAGTACTGCTTTCACGGCATTCGAATCAGCATCCCCACAAACCCTGCTTGTCAGTTATCTCACCGATCCTGCATACAATGTGTATTTTGGGTATGGAAACGATGTGAATTCAACGGTAACATCCTATGCAGGAAAAGAATATGGATGGAGGACAATATATAATATTGGGATTGTTAACGGAACCGGAAATCTCACACTGGAAAAAGATTTCGTCAATTATTTCCTGAGCCCTACAGTCCAGAACCAGATTCCAACCAACGAATGGATGTATCCTGCCAATGAAACTATTGCCATGCCTCCGTCATATTCGGCAACCATGAACCAGAGTGAGATAATTCCTCTGAATAACTATATTTCAGCCGAGGATATATATCTGAATTCAGGAAACTGGATACTGCAGTGGCAGGCCTTGATGGAATAGACATGAAAACACGGAACTTGAAGTGGTGGGCATTGCTCCTTTCCCCATCGATATTCATACTGCTCGTTATCGTGATTCCATTCCTCTATGCTGCTAATTTTTCTGGGATCAGTAATTTCTCCATATTTTTTGGGAATGGGACAGCAGCCGCACTTTCGAGGCAGGCTTTCAGGAATTCCATATACCAGGGATTTGCAAGTGCAGCAATGTCACTGGCTATAGGGTTTCCATTGGGTATTTTCATAGGCAGATACAGGATAAGGCACCGCAGGGCATTAAAGTCATTCATAATAATTCCATTCTTCATGCCATCTGTCATTATAGTGCTGGCATTTGCCTCTCTTTTCGGAAAAACTTCACCGCTGGTTGCATTGTTCCCGTTTGTTCAGATATTTTCTTACGGATTTTCAGGCATCATAGCCATAAACACCTTCTTTAACGCTCCACTGGTTGCCTTCCTTGCCTCAACAGGCATTGAGCGTTCCCATAAGACGCTGGAGGAAGCATCAAGCATCCTCGGATCAGGAAGATTTGGAACATTCATCAATATCTGGGGACGGGATGGATTGACAGGTGCAATCTCAGGGACTATTCTTGCCTTTCTCTATTCTTTCTCTGGCTTTGCAGCTCCCCTTATAATCGGGGGTCCTTCCAATTTTACAATTGAAACATGGATCTACTTCCTGGTAAGACAGGAAGGTCTTGTTCAGGTAGGGGTATTGTTTGGGTTATTGCAATCACTGTTTCTTCTTATTCCGCTGGTTATTTACCTGTTTCTTATGTCAATGCACAGATTTGTTGATGAGCAGGGTTCTGATAGGAATGAAGAGATTCCACCCAAAAGGGAAATATGGTTCATTCTGGGGAGCCTATACACATCCATTTTCCTCATATTTGAGGTAATGGTTTTCGCATCAATTGCCATTTCATCGGTGGATATTGGATGGAATTCCCATTTGACATTGAATGGATATTCTGAACTTTTTGGAAGGGCATCATCATCGCTTGACATTCCATCATATCTTCCATTCCTGAACACTGCGTTTTACGGGATTGTTACTGCTATTACAGTTTCCCTGATTGGAGTTATGTGGGTGGTTGGAAAGAGAAGGCTCAACATGAGAAATGATTCCACCAGGGATTTTGTGCAATATATACCGCTGGTGATACCTGCAATAATGATGGCACTTTCCATATCTGTATTTTATGAAACGATTATTGATCCAGCATATCTATGGCTTCTCATAATTGCCGTACAATCTGCTGTTGCAATTCCGGTCGTGCTGAGGGTCGTGTCAGGAGGTTTTTCGGAGATACCCAAATCATATACAGACAGCGCAAGGGTAATGGGGGGAAATGCATTATTTGAGGTTGAATTGCCCCTTGCCGGTTCATCAATTGCGACGGCACTCATGTTCGGTTTTGCAATAAGCATGGGTGAATTCACGGCAACGAACTTTCTTTCCACCAACACATTCATGCCTTTGAGCGTTGAGGTTTATTCTCTTGAATCACTGAGGCTTGCATCTGCATCATACGCTGCAGCAGCCATACTTCTTGCTCTAAGTTTTATGTTTTTCTTTGCAATTCAAAAGGTGGGTGACAGATTCATTGGCATTCGTTGAGGTAAGAAATATTTCAAGGAGATTCAGTGATTTTGCAATAGATGATGTTTCTTTTGAGATCGAGAAGGGGGATATTCTCACGCTGATGGGAGAGAGTGGCTCAGGAAAAACCTCCATTCTGAGAATGGTATCCGGCTTGGATATGCAGGATTCAGGTGAAATAATTATTGCCGGCAGGAACGTTACAGGTATGCAGGCAGGAAAGCGTAATGTGGGATTGATATTCCAGGATCTTGCGCTCTTTCCACATATGAATGCATACGACAACATTGCGTACGGACTCAGGGCAAAGAGGTACAGGGAAAGTGTAATAGAGGATAAGGTTGAGGAAATTTCAAAAACCCTGAGAATTTCCGGTCTCTTGAAAAAATATCCCGGAACAATATCAGGTGGAGAAAAGCAGCGGGTTGCAATGGCACGGTCGCTGGTTATGTCACCGGACATCCTGTTGATGGATGAACCCATGAGTTCGCTTGATCCGGGCTTGAGAAACGATATTATGGTGGAAATAAAATCCATATCAAGAAAACTTGGGCAAACAATAATTTACGTCACCCATGACGTTAATGAGGGTTTATTTTTGGGGGATTCTGTGGTTTTTATAGCTAACGGAAGGGTTGTCAGGAAAGGGAAACCGGAAGAGATCTGGGAGAACCCTGAAAGTGAAGGCCTGGCAAGATTCCTCGGTTACAACGTACTGACCATTAATGAGGAAAAAATTGCAGTCAGGTCGGAGGATATTGAGATTTCCGAAAATGGCAATATATCCGGAACCCTGCTTGGGTATGGTTACGAGGGCAAAGGATATCGAATCAAGGTTGACATGGAAAATGGTGAAAAAATTGAGATACGCTCAAGAGAATTACATCCAGACGTTATCAAAGGGATTGGGACGCAAATAAAATTCAGATTGAATGTTTCGGGTGAGAAATTCAATGGCAGAAAAATAACATAATAAACCGATTGTGGGTATATACTAGACGAACTTGAATGTTCTTTGAATTGGAATCTTTCTGGTTAATCCATGGCATTGACCGCAGTCATTCTCTCGCTTGACGTTCTTCAGGAACATGAGTGCGTCAAGTTTATCACTCTAATAGAATCACTATGAGGGTGACTTCATATAACAGAATCTGAAAACTATGCTTCATACACAATTTTAACAGTTCTTAAGAAAGTTGATAAAAATTATGCCGAATTTATTTTCAGGAGGTCCTCAGAATTGATGCATCCGAAAACTCATGTATCCTCTTACCCGAAGGATCCGGATTATATCCGAAAAACCCTCGCCGATCAAGTTAACTTGCAAAATCGTTTAAATTCGATCAGCAAGGAGGCGCAGGAACATTATGCTTCAATTTATGCACGGAGGAGGTCTTTCAAAACGGACAGAGAGATGTTAAAAAGGAAGATTAAGGTTTTAAAACCGGAGATTCTGGAATGTATGGATAAACTGCTTATTTTTGGAATTCCAAACTTAGAAGAACCTGAAATTCTGATTATACCTGTTGATTATGCCATGGCAGGGACCACAATACAGGAAAGCGCCTATGACGTAACAATGGTGAAGCCACTGAAAAAATACCCGACAGCCATCATGGAAAAGATAGCTAAAAATTATAAAGTCGATACTACAATGCCAAAGCCATTGGTATCCGCAGAAACATACAGCAGGATCCTGGTGAATCTCCCGGAAACAATCGCAAATCTCAACAGCGGTGAAAAAAAGATCATGGATTACCTGATGGCCAATGATGGCATCTCTAATTTTGATGATTTATTGAATGAATTTCATTTGAAAAAATCTTACTCCTATTACTATTCTATTCCCCTTAATGAGGTATTTTCCCCAAAATTCTATGCCAACGGAGAATCACTTATATCACTAATGTCCAAGGGATTGGTTTATTACACCACGCAGAATAACTATTATGGCACAGAATTAGCATACATCCCCGACGAAATTGCAAAGATTCTATGGTGGGAACGCAACCAGAAAAAGAAGCCGGTAAAACTCAACAAGAGGAAGGGAACTAGTGATTTACGGCCTGTCTTGAAAAACTATGGGTTTGACTATGCTGCACATTTCAAGAAATTTTTCACTGTCTTATACTATCTTGAAAGCAGGTCAAAACGTCGTCCCTTAGAAACAATACAGAAGTTTCTTGGAATGCCAGTCAAGGATCTGGATTTAATCATGGAATTTGCCAGGCACGAAAACTGGATAAAGGGAGGGGCTACTAACATAACAATAACGAAGGAAGCCCTGGTTTTTTTGGAAGACAAGAATTTCCCCACAAAACTGGAACGGCATGTATTTGAAAGGCACATATTCTCAGCGTGGGAGGAGATTGAAACATCTTTCTATCTTGACAATTTAAGAATATTAATCCTTCAGTCTCTTTACGACATGGAAGAACCGGCAAAAATTTCTGATATCATAGAGGAAGTAAAATCCAGTGAAAAATATTTCATTTTTATAAGAGAAATATCTGTATGGCTGACCTACGTAGATTCAAGCAGTCATTATTCGAATTCATTGAGTTATACTAAGGAAAACATGGAAAGTGGGATATCAGAATGGTTTCTTGATCTGTATGAGTTTCTTAGAATTTATGGCTTGATAAAACTGTCAACACCGGATCTGGCCTTAGAAACATACATTTTTCCGGAGCCTGAATTCAAGACTATTTATGAAAAGTCGGGGAAGTTTGATTCCCGGGTAGCGGTGAAGGACAATCCAAAGCCACTGAAGGTATTGCCAAACAATGAGGTGCTCATTGGCATAGATGCAGATTTCAACGATTTAAAAATGCTTGCCGATTTTTCGGAACTGGTCAGTGCCGATCTAATATGCACGTTCACCATCACAAAATCTTCCCTTTCATCCTATATGAATAGATCGGGAGAACTCAGCAATGTATTGTCTTTCCTTGAAAAGAAGAGTTCGGTTCCGATTCCAAGCACCCTGGAACGCCTGATAAAGGACATGGCGGAGAAAGGAAAAGATATCACCATGACAAAATGCCAGGCAATCCTGCAGGTAAGAGACAAAACGATCATTGATAACATTATGGCGATAAAATCAATATCTGAAATGATCGAGAAGCGCATTTCACCTGAAATACTGGTGGTAAAGACTGGAGTTAGCCTTTACGCATTTGTTTCTGAGTTAAGAAAAAAAGGGTTTATAATTCCTATCGTGGTTGAAAAAGAGAAAAAGGTAGGGCGTTCATACTGATTATGAGTGGATTTAGCAAAACTAATCTTACTTTCCGCATGAAGTTAGAGCATTATCCTCGAATTTATTGTCCATCCGGAATGGCATTCCATTCCCTCTTGTATAATTCTGCTGGAACGTTTGCCAGTCTCAGTAACTCTTCTTGGCGGGGAGTAAGTTTCGGCAGGAATTTCTTTAATGGCTTATTGTCTGCCTCTATCCAGTTCATCTGAATCATGGAAAGATTATCTAGAATTCGGTCTGTTGTGGGTGATTCACATGATCTTAATTCTGGATATATCTGTATAGAACTCCTCCCTTCCTTCTTCATGCTGTTCCTGATCTCACGCTCTATGAGGCTTTCTATGAGAAGAGCAACAAAATATACGAACAGTAAACCCTCTATTCTATCCACATTCTTGATCATTACAGGTGAAACGCCATAAACAGATTTGATCTGCTCATGTCTCTTCTCAACACGTGGTTGGTACTTGTAATTGGAAAGAACCTCTTTCAGCTGAAGTTCTCGATCATTGGTGATCATGGGGAATATGCCGTCACATGCTTTGTCAAAATCTATGTTCTCTTCGAGCGGTTTCCACCGAACGTGAAAACGTTTCCTCGTGATGGTTCTGTATTCTGTAAATTCAGACGGCCTTCCCCTTGAGAGTTGTTTCCTGATCCCGGTACTCTCTTCCGTTATGCTAAAACCAACCCATCTTGCACCTTTTCCTGTGGAATCCATAGCAGCCTTTTCCACGTCTTCCAATGTGTGGAGCCTGCAGCTGTTCGATCTCAACTTTGTTTCCAGTTTTTCAAGGTTCATGATCGAGGTGCGCATTATGCCGTTTCTAATCTCTTTGTCATGCTTCGCTTTTTGTGAACTCCATACCCAGATGATGCGGAAATTATCCGAAGCTGGCACCGGAGATTCCATGAGTTTCCATTGCTGCCCCCTTTCATTATCCTTTCCATGAACGGTTTCGATCCATGGATCAGGGTGGTGTTGAAGCCATTCCCTGAACATACCATGTTCCTTGCGGGTTGCAGGAAGGACAGTTATGAACCTTCCAAGGTTTTCGTGGATATAGTTCATGTTTTCATGTGTGCAGAGCTTTGAATCGGCAACATAGAGAAAATCAGGTCTACCGGTAAGCTTTCGTATGGAATCCATACAAGCTGCTTCAGATCCTTCCTGTGATCTTTGCTGTGGCCAAAAGTCAGGTTGATGGTCTTCTTCATCCTCATGTCTTTTCCCGTAGCCATCCGGTATAATCCACTCAACGCAACAGACGTTGAATCATTGTGGAACCTGTTCATAGAGATATTAAATTCCCGGACTGCACTGACAACTATCTCGGTTAACATGGAAGAACGATCCGCATCGAAAAGCTTTTCAAGGGACCTGCCAATGCGATCATCGTTGATGTGCCTTGTTTCTTCATCCAACATGCCAAGCAATTCACAGGGGAATCCTTCAACCCATTCTCCCAAGCCATACAGGGGGGTTCTTGACACAAGAATATTTCTCACAAGCAAACCTATGCACCCTGCAGATGAGAGCCCACGGCTGGATTTCTCCGGGATCCTTCTCATCATTATCTCATGGAGATGCAACCTGTCCATGAAATGATTGATTACCGGCATCGGCCCTATTCCTCTTGTGTGAAGTTTGAGGTCGTCCAGATCCATTGCAATGAGTGAAATACCAAATAGGTTATTAATGTATGGGCACTACTGCCCATATGGAAGTATGCATCCTCGTATTCCATCTGCCAAAAAAGATGAACAATACCGATCTGGGAAAGTTCATGAAGAAATTCTATGGGCAGGATACAAGCACACGCAATGGGAAATACCGGTATAGAAGGAAAGGGTTGCTTGATGCCATCCCCCACCGTAAACTGTTGCGTGGTGTGATAATAATCAGGAAGAGTGATGTTGAAGATGTCATGAAATTATTGAATCAGTGGAATGCCGTGGTAGATCAAAGAATAATAGAGCCAACAGAGGAGGATCTAAAAGTGCTTCTGGAAGAGGCAAAATAGGGCTTCAAGGAACTGATAAATAATTCGAAGATAAGCAGATCAAATCATGCGGAAAGTAAGATTTATACAAGTGAACACAACATTTAGTTCTTCATTCAAGAAGCACTAAACAATGCATCGGAAGTTCCAGAGCACTTTTCTGATCTTGGTCTGCCCCCCTAAATAGTGAGACAAAGTTGTCCTATAAGGATAGATATATATTAATTGAAGAATTGAAAGGGGGTCTGGGGGGAAAATGACCGAACGTAGAAAATGGAAAAGCGAAGAAAAGCTTGCAATCATAAAAGAAGTCAGGGAGAAGGGTACTGTGGTCGAAACGTGCAGGAGATATTCCATAGATCCAAGCATGTATCCTTAACTCGGAACCTTTTTAGGGAACAGTTCAGGTTTCATTCCAAGAGTTTCTGCGAGTTCCCTGACTTTCTTTGGTATTTCTGCTATTATTGTTCGCTCACCAATATCGGTAAGATATATCTTTGACAACTGTAACAGTGCATCTTTAACACCCTTAACTCGGAACCTTTTTAGGGAACAGTTCAGGTTTCAGTCCAAGGGTTTCTGTGAGTTCCCTGACTTTCTTTGGTATTTCTGCTATTATTGTTCGCTCACCAATATCGGTAAGATATATCTTT
>KI542676.1 GCA_000496135.1 Thermoplasmatales archaeon E-plasma
CCTATTGAGGATTCCATAACCCTGGCATCCCAGATGTCGGGTAGAGTGTAGTAGAATATGCTCCGGAATCCTTCTACAAAATAGTTAGCCCATATCTCGTTCTTAGGAAGCTCTTTCGGTATCTCCAATTTATCCTCCGCTAAAACGGCATTTTCATTATAGCCTTTCCGTTGGGCAGTACTGCCTGGAACTCGTATCCTTCACCCAGAAGCTTCTCGATCTCGTTCATTGGAACAAGCTTCTGCTTTGAGCCGTTGCTTGTCATTGCACCTGCTACCTTGTCCCTCAGCAGCTTCTGGAAATCCTCTGTGCTTGTCTCTGCAAGATTCATCTTGTCGATTTCATCCTGCCTGTATCCCACGGCAGAAAGCAGTTGCTGCTGCAAATACAGCCTTGCATTCTCCTCTGATACTTCGCTTATCCTCGTTTCAAGAAACTTTGTGGATTTGTTGTAGGATTCCCTCATTTCATCGATGATATCTGGCGGCAATCGCTTGTTTGTTGAATACCGAGCCTCAATGTCGCCCTTGTGACCCATTATGAACTGTCTCCATGGGTGGGATATCAGACCCTTGGATTCTGCAATATCCAATGCTGTGGAGAAGTAAGCCCTGAGAACGTATGGTCGCATCCTCAACCCTGCCTGCTCCATGGCTTCCCTTATGTCCCTCGTTACCAGCGTTGTCCTCAAGAATGCATTCTTCTTGACGCCTCTGACATCGAACTGCAATAATGGGGATTCATAGGTGAGCTCTTCTCCCTGCTTTCTCCGCTCCTCAAGGTATTCCCTGATGTAGGTCGATCCTTCTTCTCCTATGAACGAGAAATACTGGTGTCTTGCCTTGCTCAGCTTGCTCCTAACCATCACCGTTGCCGGTATTTTGTCAAACTGGATTTCATCTGACAGCTTCAGTTCCTTGAGGTCGCCAAGCCTGAGGCCGTCCGTACCTTCATAGTCACCAAGGGATTCTGGTCTGAGACCGGAGAATGCCATGATTGCTATGGCAACCCTGCCTCTTGAGGTAGCCTTCCTCAGTATCCTTGCCAGCTCCTCTTTGCTCGGAACTCTCTCGTTAACTATTGTTGGTGTTTCGTTTTCCCCTGCTATGTTAACGGTTAACTGCAAACGAATATCGTTAAACTTCAGCCATGATAAAATGACCTTCTTGAACCTTGCAATGTATGATCCTGCCTTGCCCTCTTTCTCAAGTTTCCTGACAAAATCCGTGAATTCGTATCTGAAATCCTTTTCATTGGCTCTGGCTTTATTCAGGATTCCATTTGGTGTTGTTCCTGTAAGCTCGCAATAGTGGCCAAGATTCCTCAATGCTACCGTTGCCGTTAAAACTGATTTCGCCTTAAGGTTCTCAAACCATCTTCGTACATCATCGTCCAGAAGCAGTTCTCTATACTTCGGCTGCATGGTCATGAGAACATAACGACTAGTGGCATAAAAGGTATTCGATTAATAGATTAAATGGACCGGTCGGGATTTGAACCCGAGGCCTCCTGCTTGCAAAGCAGGCGATCTACCGCTGATCTACCGGCCCTTCAGGTAAAAGTTCTTCTTCTTTATTTATCTTTTCACTGTTTCCTGTCTGGTTTGATAGCCATTTTTTTCTGAAACCCATGATTCCAGCATCTGGTGGAAGAGATGTAACCTCAAGGGATAATCCTCTGGTTTCCCTGATGGTGAATGCGGTTATAACGGCTCCTATAAGTGAAATAAATGAAAGAAGATAGAATTCTCCGGAATTTCCCAGAACCTGACCAAGTATGAGGAATAGGAAAGTGAATATTCCTGCCCCCAGCTTAGCTATGGAAGAAGCAATACCGTGAGCAGTCGATCTTATATTTGTTGGAAACAACTCAGTAGGCAATATGAATGTAGTTGTGTTTGGCCCGATATTACCAAACATATACGACAGACCGAAGATCACAATGAATATTGATAGCTGGCCTTCTAGATAAGTGTAAAAATACCCTGTAATAAAATAAGATAAAGCCATTACAAGAAACCCTATCCACTGAAGCGTTTTTCTGCCAACACCATCAACAAGTGCAACTGCTATGAAATATCCCGGGACAGCAAATAGACCGGCCAGTATGGAATCTCCAACTGCTATATTGAATACTGCTGTATGGATTGCTACTTTGGTTGAATAACCTATATTTTCTAGAATGAAACTGTTATTTAATGTGGTTCCATAGAAAGCCATATCAAATATGAACCAGGTAATGGAAGTTCCAATAACGAATATAATATATTTGTTGAGGGTGCTTGCATATTTAGTGCTATTCACCTTTTCCTTGTGAGATTCCTTCTTTATTTTTGCCAGTTGTGCACCTGAGGGAGTATCCCTGGCGCCAAGAATTCTCTCAGTAGCAGAAGTAGCCCCAAATTGATCATGTTCAACCTGAAGTGCATATCTTGGTGTTTCCAGCATCTGTCTTCTGAGTTTAACCACATAAAGTGCTGGAATTATTCCCACAGCAAGCATTATTCTCCAGGAATACTGTAAAGGAAATATGGTAATTGACAGCAACCCAACAAGGGCACCTGCAAGGAGTCCCAGACCCTGCATAGAAAATACCAGAGCAACAAGTTTTCCCCTGTGCTTTGCACTTGAATATTCGCTCATGATTGTGGAACTTATGGGGTAATCTCCTCCAACACCTATTCCCATAAGAAAGCGTGACGCAATTAGAATATAGAAATTCATTGAAATTGCTGACAATGCAGTAAAGACGATCATAATTCCCAGTTCAAGTCCATATACGGCCCTTCTGCCAAGACGATCTGATATGTTGCCCAGAACTGCGGCGCCAACAAAAGCTCCAAAAAGTGCAGCTGAAGTTATTGCACCCTCAACCAGTTTGTATTCCTTTACCCCATAACCAAGGAAAGATTCATGATTTGTAAGCGAACCAATATTGAATCCCAGTGGCGATGCAAGTATTGGCATTGCCACCTCCAATATAAATAGAAGATAAGCGTCTGTGAAAAATCCCATACCGGCAACAAGCATCATTTTCAGATGACGCCGGTTTAAACCTGATTCATCAAGACTTTTTAGAATACTGTCGTCACTACTGGCTTTCAACACTTGGGAAAATGCCGGCATAAAATAACAACATTTCCTATGTAGTATATATACTATATATATGTATTTACCATATATAATTATTCGTATATACCCAAGTCATTTCTTCCCAACAATATCAAATTTCATGTCAATACAATAATGAAAAATAAAATCAACACTAACAAATATTTGTTTAACCTGCATGTTATACTGGTATCGTAGATGATCGCAATAAAGCTTGGAGGAAGTTTCATAACAGATAAGTCAAAATATAGAACTTTCAGGAAGTATGAAACGGAACGGGCATTAAAGGGAATAATAAAATTTGGCGAACCATTTGTTCTGGTACACGGAGCCGGTTCCTTTGGTCACATATTATGCAAGCAGAGTGGTTTCCCCGGTACTTATAAAGGTAAAGAATCTCAACTTTCCAGAGTTAAGTATGATACATGCTCTCTGAATAGCATGATAACAGAAATCCTTCTTGATCTGGGTATGGCTCCAATGAGCTTTTCACCTTTTCATCTAAGGAGGAAGGATACCTTTGATTACTCATCTGTTCTCAGGTCTGTGGAAGGAGGTTTCCTTCCTGTAATGTATGGCGATATTTACATTGACGGGAATGATGTTAAGATCTATTCCGGTGACAGCATAATGTTTGATATTTGTAACCTGTTGAATCCTACAGATGCAATTTTCATGGGTGACGTTGACGGAATATTCGACAGGGATCCAAAGATATATCCTGAAAGCAAACTCCTGAAGACAGTGAAAAAGCAGCAGGATTTTAACACCATATTGAATGATGTAACCGGCGGCATGGGTGGAAAGTACATAGCCATGAAGAAAATTGCATCACTTGGAATAAGAACCTCCATGATGAACGGTTTATATCCGGAAAGGCTTAGTGATCTTCATAACGATAACTTTTATGGTTCGGTGATTGAATGATTGAAAACAGAAAAGAGGAGCACATCAGGATAGCAGAGCAGAAAGAGGTTACGTCTTCACATAATTATTGGGATGACATAACCCTTGTACACCGGGCCATCCCCGAGGTAGATTTCGATGAAATCAAAACTTCAGTGGCATTTCTCGGCAGGAAACTGAACTATCCACTGATTATTTCTTCAATGACAGGCGGAACTGAACTTGCAAAAAAAATTAACAGAAATCTCGCAGCAGCCGCTGAAAAGTTCGGAATAGGCATGGGGCTGGGAAGCATGAGGGCGGCCGTGGAGAAGAAAGAATTGGAAGATACATTTTCAGTCATAAATGATTTTAAGGTTCCGATGAAGATTGCAAATATTGGAGCTCCGCAATTGTTAAAGCAAGGAAAACCAGCTTTCACAAACAAGCAGATAGATGAGGTTTTCAATCTCATCGACGCAGATTTCCTTGCTATACATTTCAACTTTCTTCAGGAGATGGTGCAGCCCGAGGGCGATCGGAATTCAAAGGGGATTCTTAAGAGGCTGAGTGAAGTTGCCTCCAGTTATCCGGTAATTGCAAAGGAGACGGGAAACGGATTTTCGCACAAGGATGCGTTGAATCTCATAGATGCCGGAGTTAAAGCCATAGATGTCGGTGGCCTCGGAGGAACATCATTTGCTGCAATTGAATATTATAGGGCAGAAAAGGTGAACGACAGAGAAAAAATGAGGTCGGGGCTTACATTCTGGGATTGGGGCATCCCTTCACCTGCTTCAATAATAGAATAGAATGCAGGGGAAAAATTCCGGTTATAGGCAGCGGTGGTCTCAGGAACGGGCTTGACCTTGCCAGGGCATTGAGCCTGGGTGCCAAACTTGGAGGCTTTGCCCGCTCTTTCCTCTCTGGAGCAGATAAGGGAATGGAAGAACTGGAATCAAATATCAACATGACGATTAGAGAATTGAAAGTTGCCATGCTTCTTACCGGTTCAAAGAAACCTGCGGATCTGAGAAAGGCAAGATCAGTAATAACAGGAAAGTTGAAGGATTGGGTAAATAATGACTGACGGGGAAAAAAATTCAGAAAGAAATGTACCGGTGGAAAGGGAAACAAACATCGAATGTCCAGTTTGTTCCAGCAAACTTTTTCTGGTTTATTATACAACAGAAATCTCCTTTGAGAGGGAAATATATATTCAGAGCTATGTATGCCATAACTGCCTGTATAAGGAAAGTGAAATTTTTCAGCTGAATACAGGTGAACCCATAAGAGTTACAATGTATGTAAAATCTCCTGAAGACCTTGGCATACTTCTTTACAGATCACCATCGACCACAGTATTAATCCCAGAAATAGCAGCTGAAATCTATCCCGGTGAGAATTCAGAAGGGGGCATAATTTCAATAGAAGGTCTTCTGGACAGTCTCAGGGAAAGGTTTAACACCATGATACAGGACTTTGAAGGGGATCAGGAAGAACTTAAAAAAATATTGAGTTTCTTTGACGCAATAGAAAAGAAGGAAGATGAATCATTCACACTTATCCTTGAGGACAAGTCGGGAAAATGCAGAATTAACAGCTCAAAGGCACTTATTGATCGACTTGACACATTGGAATCATGAATAACTGCTCAATCAACCGAGTAGCCAAGGAATTCAGCAAGCGGACCGGCTTTCCTGACCTCAACATTTCCCTCACCAAGGCTCTTCAGATCTGCCATAACATTCTTGAGGTAATTGTTGTAAAATGATGTCATTACAATGGAATCGAAATACATGACGCCATCTTCATTTTTCTGACATTCCATGATTACAGGTTCCAGATAATCTATGGTATTCAGCATTTCATCCCCGTGGGTTTTCAATTGCGCAAGATTGTGTTTTTCTGATACAACATTCAAACCGTCAATCCCGGGGATTTTATCTTCAAATTTATAAAATGCATCTGTAACACTATGTGGCGTATTATACCTGATCTTTCGAATCCATCTGTACGCCATAATCCCCCCAATTTTCTCCGGATCGTATTCCAGTTTCATGCTGGAATAGCTCAGACCTGAAACATTCTTCATAATATCAAGTGTTCTGGAAATCCCGCGATTCTCTCCAAGGTATGCTATGCTGAATCCAGGAAGGAGACCCTTCAGTTCCAGTATAAGTTCAGAAAATCTTTCCAGATCCTTTCTGGAGAAATTGAAGATAATATGATGCACTGCATCTTGCAGATACTTATAATTCACCACTACCGATGGTATGGCCAGAAGCTTCTCATAGTTCTCAATGGATGGCATACCTGACTGTTCATTTACAATATAATATAAATCACCAAAGGTTTTGCACTGGAATTCCCTTTTAAATATCTCGAGATTCCTTGTTGACTTTACTTCTTTTTTATCGATAAAATAACTTATGGAGATTCCATTTTTATCAAGATATAGAAATGATGGCACATGGTCTACGAGATCAGATAGACTCCTGAAGACCTTTAACTCACTCGCAATTGTCACTTCACATTCCATGTCAGGAATTCCATCCATTTCCTTGATGAGCACAGTCATACATTTTCTATTAGATTAAAAAATTTTGTCCTTCGAACAGTTCTTTATATATCTAATATTATTTATTATGGTTGTTCTTTAAACAAATAACAAATCAACGAGATTTTAGAAAGGTGTCAAAAGACTTCATGTTAAAGAAGAAGTCAAATATTTCATTATACAAAATTTAAAGTAAGGTATCACATAACACGGTATGGACAAGATCACAGGAAAAAAAATTCTCTTTACAGGTGGTTGCGGTTTCATAGGATCCAATTTCGTCAGAAGGATATATGATGGAAATGAAATAACAATAATTGACAATCTCTCTGGAGGGAGAGAGGAATTTCTTTCCGATCTTATAAAGGCAGGAAAGGTTAAACTTGTAAAGAAAGACCTTAGAAAAGCAGATGCTTTTCATGATCTCGGTGAATTTGACATGGCAATTCATCTTGCCGCGGATTCTGATGTAAGGCAGGGTGCCGTCGACCATAAATTCTCTCTCGACACAAATGTCATTGGAACGTTCAATCTCCTTGAATTCATGAAAGAGAAAGGCACGAAGGAAATGATTTTTGCATCGACCTCTGCAGTGACCGGTGATACGGAAATCCTTCCAACACCTGAAACATTTGGACCATGCCTTCCAATTTCATCCTATGGGGCATCCAAACTTGCCTGTGAGGGTTTCATATCTTCATATTCACATTACCACGGAATTAAAGCCTCAATATTCAGGTTTGCCAACGTGGTTGGCAGAAACTCAACCCATGGCGTGATCTTTGATTTTATCAATAAGCTGAAAAAGAACAGTAAAGAGCTGGAAATCCTTGGTGACGGAACACAGAGCAAGTCATACATCCACGTGGATGATTGTGTGGGAGCAATGATCCACATTTTTAACGAAACGAAAAAAACCGACATAGTAAACCTGGGAAATTCGGAAGTCACTTCTGTAAGGAAGATTGCAGAGACCGTAATTGAACAGATGGGTCTGAAAGGCATACCAATGAAGTTTACCGGCGGGCCTGAAGGGAGGGGATGGAAGGGAGATATAAAACACGCGTTTCTCTCCATAGACAAAATGACTTCAATGGGCTGGAAAAACCGTTACAGCAGTGATGATGCTGTAAAGAAGGCAGTGCAGGAATCATTGCAACAGATTATGAAATAATTACCCTTACAATTAAGGGTAATTACATATATATTTTTTTGAGATTATTAATTGTGATAAAATGAAAGTATCAGACCAGATGTTTATAACAATCATAATAGCAACATTCATTGTATTTGGTGCAGGAATGTATGTAGTAGGAAACGCAGGGCACGGCACGGCTGCACCCAGTGCATCAACTTCAAGCTATAACTTAACGCTTGTAATTACGCACAAAAACTATTATAACTCAAGCATAACATCACAGCCAAGATATTATGTCCTTGAGGGAAACCAGCTTGTAAGTTCCGCCAATATCTATGTACCTTCATATGCCACAATCCATCTTACCATAATAGATTATGATAATGGAAATGCAACAGTACCATCGCAGTATCTTAACGTGATGGGTACCCAGAACAACATGGAATTAATAGTGAATCAGACAAACGCACACGTTACCAATCAGAGCAGTACAGTTGGATCATATACTCATCAGGTATCAGCTGCATCCATTGCACACACATTCACACTCTTCAACAAGAACAATCAGGAAATTCTCAATGTGCCAAGTCCATATGAATCAACAGTTTACACAACATTTACCACACAGGGAGCGGGATATTTCACATGGCAGTGTGAATCAGACTGCGGTTCAGGTGCAAGCGGATGGGGAGGAGCAATGGTAACTCCCGGATGGATGACAGGTTCATTCATCGTCCAATAAACACCAATAACTTTTTTTTCTTATTGTAATATTCTTAAATGACATTTGAATACAAAGAACCTGATATCACTCAAAATATTTTTAACTGGATTATTTCAAATTCAAAAAAATGCAGGATAAATCTGGCACAGAGCGGTATGGGCCCTTATAATCTCATGGATTTTGGCTTAGAAACAAACTTCGGGAAATTCGCAGAGGCTGCACATTCAATTGAGCCGAACCTCAGGGAAACGATTTCAGATCTTTATGGTGTAAAGAAAAATGAAATTGTTTTTACTACGGGAGGTTCAGAGGCAATATTTCTTGCAGCTCTTTATTTTAGAGATCCATCAGGAAGGGCACTGATACCAGTTCCTGAATATGAGCCAATGTTCCGTGCACCGTATTCAATAGGAACAAAGACTCTGCTGGTCAACGAAGAAGAGTTCCAGAAGGAATTCAACAGATCAACAGATCATGTTCTCATATCAAATCCAAACAACCCAACCGGTAATTCAGCCATGAGCGACGGAATTAAAATGGTAATGGAGCAAAGGCCTGAAAAACTCTTCGTAGATGAGGCATTCAGGGATTTTTCATTCAGTAAGGAAGCGTATACCATGTTCAGGGATCATCCGGATATCATAACATCGGTAACCGCAACAAAATTTTATGGGGTAGGCTACCTGAGGCTGGGCTGGATCATGGCCAGGAAGGAGGTTGCAAGCAGAATACAGGAGCTCAAAATGGTCACCTCAGGATCACTGCCAATGCATTCGCTATGGTTGGGTAACGAGATCCTCAAAAAAAGAGAACTTTTCATAGACAGGATAAAGGGACGAATCGAAAGGAATCGTGAACAGATAAGAGCATTCGCAAAGAAGCATTGTATAAGAGCCACTGATCCTGGAAATGCCTCTTTTTGCTTTATATATACGGACAAAGATGGTTATAAGCTCTCCTCGGAAATCATGGAGAAGGAAAAGATTCTTCTGACCCCCGGAGTATATTTTGGCCTGAAAAACGGTTTCAGGTTGTGCATCACCGGAAGCGAAGAAGAATTAAAGTCAGCACTGGAAGACATTGCAAAATACCTTTAGGTGCATATATGATAGAGAGCTGGAAAAAGCTAACATTCACACAGCATTACCCAAAAACAGATCTTTTCAGATACAGGGCAATGGCATACCTCATGATCCCTGAAAAAAATGAAATAAACAGATTTCTTGTAAAGAGCGCAAGGAACAAAATCACATTTTATATCTGCAGCAGCAGTGAAGGATCATTGCAAATGCTGGAATCATTCTTCACAAGGTTATATGCATGCAGAACGGATCCAGTTGAAAACCCCCTCAGTCATGGGGAGTCTGTCATGGCAGCATACCGTGTGAAAATCAGCAAAAGTTCAGGAATCTTCTATTATCCTGCGCTTCTGCAGAATATAGCAATGATTGCCTCTGCCACAGAAAACTCAGAAATAGGGTATGAAATAGTCATAATGAATAAGAATAACAGGGGCTATGCAGTTCTGAACAGATTGCATGTAATCAGTGGGAATGCAGATATTAGAAACTTGAAATTTCAGATAAAATCAATTTACAGGAGAGCTCACAGGGAATCTAAAATAAAGTTGAAGCCTCTTAAAACAGGGAAGTTTGTCACTGTAAGGAAAAGGTTCAGTGCCGATCCATCAATGCTCATGAATTTTATCAGAATTCCTGAAGATGAAAGGCTGGTTTAAAGAATTATTTATAAACTTTTTCAGTGTATTTCCTGCTGGTTCCAAATGGTATGAAAGGTCTGCCGTTGCCTCTATAGAACTTTGAGAAGAATTCCACATAAATCAGTCTCGCCCCCTGAATCCCAGGTTCAAATATAGCCAGAACAAGGGTGAACAGCTGGCCAATAATGAGCACAACAATACCAACAATAATAAGAGGTATGGAACCTGAAGAATTGGCAATAAAGACACCATTTACCAGTTCGGAAAGAACAACTGTTGCCAGAAGAACGCCAAGTATCCTGGTGTATGAAAGAACATGACTTATGATTGATGGAATCTCCACGGCTGCCCTTCCACCCTCTCCATATAGGATCAGAAGTATTCCTGCCACAAGTATTGCAATATCAAGTGCAGCATAGGGATTGGATGTTAGGCTTACATTATATCCGTGCAGGAGCGAGAGACCATAAATGGAAACCCCCCATACAAACATGAGCCATCCTATCTTTCCAACTATACCCTTTTTTTCGCCATAATTAGATTCATTGACTATTCCCATAATGTATCCAAGGGTAACCATGAAGAGACCAAAATACCCTGAAAAGAGGAGCATTTTTCCAGCAGATTTCAGCGGGCTGAAATATGTTATGTGGTATCCGAAGATCTGCGAAGGCATGAATGCAAAGCCGAAGAAGGAGTTAAAGACAATTCCGGCGATCATTGCAGCTATGGATCCCGGTATAAGCGCCTTAGCCAGAATTTTCATCTGCGGAGGCGACAGAATAGTGGATACGAACCTTGTAATGGATCCGGGAAGTTTTACATGTGGACCCGGGGTGCTCAGCCTTCTGATAACCCACAGGGATCCAAGGAGTATTATGAGACCATAACCGAAATCTCCAACCATTATTCCAAAGAAGATTGGAAATGCCAGAGCAAAAACAATGGTTGGATCAATTTCTGTTTCCTGAGGCAGAGAATAGAATTTTATGAAAAATTCAAAAACCTTGAACCTGTGAGGGTTTTTCATTAATGTTGGGGGTTTTTCCTGAGTTTCAATGACTTTCAGAATATATTTTCCGTCCGTTGATTTTGATATTTCGCTCTCCAGGGAAGGGATATTATCACTGGGGACCCAGCCTTCAGCGGCAAAGATCGAATCTGATGAGGGGAATTTAGAGAGAAGCTCCAGCTTCTTTGCTTCTATTTCAAGTGCCTCGGTTATGATGGCAATTTTTTCATAATAATTTTGAGAAAGCTCCTTAAGGTCTTCCTTTACCTCTTCGATCTCAGCGGTTACAGTCTTCTTTCTCTCATCAAGCATTCTGGCGTACTGAACTGGCGAACCCTCCATTGAAGGTATATGGGTCATCTGCAGACCCTGCTCGGATGCCAGCTTTGCAAGGGCAGGCTCATCTTCCTTCAAGACCGATACTGCGAGATAAAGTTCATTGATATTTATGATAAACGGCTCCTTTAAAACCGATCTCAGCTCTCCTTCCAGAGTCTGTGAATTCCTTTCCATAATATATGAAGATATGACAGAATTATTGAAAATTTCAAGATCAAGACCAAGCGGTTCTAGCCTTCTGGCAACGACCAACCTGTTATTGATATCCTTCAGATCAGTGTTTAAATCCTCCAGACGGCGTCTTGCAAAGCCCATTTCGGTTTCAATATCTATCTCTTTTGCTGCCCTGATAACATCATCCGGATTGCTGAAAAGTTCCTTTTTTTGAACCGGAACCGGAGGAAGAGCAGACAGATAATTTCTGAACCTGTTCAGCAGATTGAATATCTCGTCCTTTCTTCCGTCAGTTGAAACTCCGCTGAATTGAACCCTGAATTCCTGTGATATATCTTCAAACTGTATTGTCCTGAGATCATGGAACAGAGTCAGCACTTCGTCTTTCCTTGACCTTGAGACGATTATCATCACTCTGCTCATTTTCGTAGGCTTAAACATAGATCTATTCCCTTATGATTTCTTTTAACCTTTCAACGGCAAATCTGTAAAGTTCATCATCAGTGCCATTAAATTTCATTGATGAGGTTTCTGCCTTCGTTTTCTTTATTTCATTTTCCCTTACTTTATCCATTTCGGCCTTCAGGGAGGCAATCTTTTCACTTCTTTCACTGGCCATCTTTGCTGTGAGTGATTTCATCTTTTCTTCTCTGTCTTTTTTGGCAGCGTTAATTGAATCCCTGCATTTCAGTTCTTCATCGGCAATCTGTTTCCTGCTGTTCTCCTCAGCCTCTTTTATGGCCTTAAGCTCTTCTATCTCATTTCCCATATAATATCACCACAAGTGCAATGGCAAGTACAACCACTGAAACCCTTACTGCCAGAAGGATAAGCCTGTATCTCATGAATCTTATCTGGGATTCATTAAGTTGGCCTGAATTAACTCTCTTTTTCATGATACCATTAGCATTAATCAATATCACCCGAGGTTATTTTCTTTTTCACAATCTTCAGTGTTGTGAATGTATCCCGTTCCATTTCATCCAGTCTCATTCTGATGTATTTCGCCTGTGCATTGAGATTCGGAATCAGGATGTTTTCAATGGCGTTCGATCTTCTTTTTGTCCTGTCAATTTCATGAAGCAGTCTCCTCATTGAGTTTTCCTTCTCTGCAACATTTATGAGCGATTTGAATAATTTTTCGAATTTTGAAATTGCCTCATCCACCGGGATTGGAACAGAAAGGGCACGATACTGCTCAGAGAGAACTGCCTTTTCATAATCTATATTAAGAACGGGTATTCTCACACCCATTACATTTTTAGGTTTGATTCCAACATTTGATTCTCCTGACATGTATGCAATACGTTCAATGGTCATCATTCCAGAGGCAATTTCTGCATTGACCATGGAGTTCAGGGCCTCTTCCACATCTTTCCTGAGATTTTCCCTTAAACCTCTGATCTCGGCAGCAAGTTTCAGAAATTCCATAACAAGGGCTGATCTTTTCATTTTCAGAAGATCAAGACCTCTCTTTGAGAGCTTGATCCTTCTCCTGAGCTTGATCAGTTCAATCCTTGTAGGTCTGATTTCCATTGATGGCATATTAATTACTCTTCCATTTTCCGTATTTAGTAATATGCTCCCTTTTGAGCCTCTTCATATCCTCTTCAGGCAATTCAGAGAGAAGATCATAGCTTATTCCAAGGGTGGTCTCTATGGTCCTGTCTTCATTGAGACCCTGGGCAACATATTTCTTCTCAAATTCTTCTGCAAATTTCAGGTATAATCGATCATTGGCACCAAGAGATTCCTCTCCTACAATTGCGCTCAGTGATCTCAGATCTTTACCATTCGCATATGCAGAATATAATTGATCAGCAACTCCTCTGTGATCCTCACGGGTCCTCCCCTTTCCGATTCCCTGATTCATGAGCCTTGAAAGTGATGGAAGAACATCTACGGGCGGATATATACCTTTTCTCTGGAGATCTCTGCTCATCACAATCTGTCCTTCCGTGATATAACCGGTTAGATCTGGAATCGGATTCGTAATGTCGTCACCGGGCATGGTTAGGATTGGAATCTGTGTAATTGAACCGTTTCTCCCCCTAATTTTTCCTGCTCTCTCGTAAATCATACTGAGATCGGTATACATGTATCCAGGGAAACCTCTCCTGCCTGGAACTTCTTCTCTTGCAGATGAAATTTCTCTCAGAGCTTCGCAATAGTTGGTCATATCCGTAAGAATTACAAGCACATGGTATTCGCTGTGATATGCAAGATATTCTGCAGCTGTTAAAGCTACCCTTGGAAGGATTATCCTCTCCATTGATGGATCAGATGAAAGATTCAGGTAAATTGCAGCTCTGGAAAGGGCTCCTGTGTTTCTGAACTCATTTATGAAATAATTTGCCTCTTCACTGGTTATACCCATTGCCCCGAATATTACGGCAAACCCCTCATCTTTGCCAATAACCTTTGCCTGCCTTGCAATCTGTGCAGCCAGCATGTTGTGTGATAGTCCCGACCCTGAGAATATGGGCAGTTTCTGTCCTCTCACAAGTGTGTTCATTCCGTCAATGGTCGAAATACCAGTCTGAATGAATTCTGAAGGCTCTTCCCTTGAATATGGGTTCATCGAGCTTCCCACAATCTCAAGCTTCTCCTTTGATACTATGGCCGGTCCCTGATCGATAGGTTCACCAAGACCATTGAATATTCTTCCAAGTATTGAATCTGAAACAGATATTTTTGAAGCTTCCCCTGTAAAACGCACTACGGTGTTTCTGTTGTCTAGACCTGTCGTCGCGCCGAATACCTGAACAACGGCCATGCCTTTCCGCGTATCTAGAACCTGACCGGATCTGATCTGACCGTCAGGGGTTTCAATGGAAACCATTTCGTTGTAGCCTGCATTGCTGATACCCTCCACAAAAATTAATGGTCCGCTGATCTCCTTAATGCTTTTGTAGCCGACTTTAACCATTTTAAACACTCTCCAAGATTTTCTTAACTTCCTCAGCGATGCTCTCCTTCATTTCATCATGATACTTCTTGAAATCAGAATCTCTTACCTCTTTCATCCTGGAAATAAGGCTTCTGCATTTCATCTTCTGCAAAGAAGCCATTTGAGCTCCCCTGGAAACTGCCTGATCCTCCATATCGCCAAGATACAGTATACTCTGGAGCATGAGGAATTGCTTATTCATTGAACAGTACTGATCTATTTCGTCAAAGGCACTTTGCTGGAGGAAATCCTCCCTTATCATTCTTGCAGTGTCAAGGACAACCTTTTCCCTGTCTGGAAGAGCGTCGTAACCCACAAGTTGCACAACCTCCTGCAATTCAGCCTCCTTTTGCAGTATGGCCATTGAATTTTTATATATCCGTGGCCAGTCTTCAGAAACATTCCTGGAAAACCACGGCAAAAGCTCAGTCTGATATAGAGAATAGCTGTTCAGCCAGTTAATTGAAGGGAAATGTCTTCTTGATGCAAGGGAAGCGTCAAGTGCCCAGAAAACCCTTGTAACCCTCAGAGTATTCTGTGATACCGGTTCAGAGATATCTCCACCCGGGGGTGAAACCGCACCAACAATGGTGATCGATCCTATCCTTTCCGGCAACCCAAACACTCTTGAATTTCCGGATCGTTCATAAAACTCTGAAAGCCTTCTACCAAGATATGCAGGATATCCCTCTTCTCCTGGCATTTCTTCAAGTCTGCCGGAAATTTCTCTCAGAGCCTCGGCCCATCTTGATGTGCTGTCAGCCATCAATGCAATGCCATATCCCATATCTCTGTAATATTCTGCAATGGTAATTCCTGTGTAAATACTTGCTTCTCTTGCAGCCACAGGCATATTGGATGTATTAGCAATGAGTATGGTCCTCTCCATGAGAGGTTTTCCGCTCTTTGGATCCTGAAGCTCAGGGAAAGTTGTGAGTATCTCGGTCATTTCATTTCCCCTTTCTCCGCATCCCACATAAACCACAATATCACTGTCTGCCCACTTTGAAAGCTGATGCTGGACAACCGTCTTTCCACTGCCAAAAGGACCCGGCACAGCGACAGTTCCCCCCTTTGCAACAGGGAACAGGCTGTCTATGACCCTCTGTCCAGTGATCAGGGGTATCTGTGGCGGAAGCTTGCTCTGAACCCTTCTTGAGACCCTTACAGGCCATTCCTGCTTCAGTCTCAGGTCTACAATACCCGAGTCAGTTTTCAGTTTAGCAACAGTTTCTGTTATGTTAAATGATCCTGATTTAATTTCTGTAATTTCTCCAGATAAGCCTAATGGAACCATTATTTTGTGAAGGATAAGTGAGGTTTCCTGCACCTCGCCGATTATATCTCCCTGGCCAACCTTAGTTCCTTTTGATACCGTTGCCTTGAAATCCCACTTCTTATTTTGATCAAGAGGGGGAGCGGTATATCCTCTCATTATGAAATCACCAGTCTTCTCTCTTATAACATCGAGAGGCCTCTGGATACCATCATAAATGGATTTAAGCAAGCCTGGGCCAAGCTCAACTGACAGGGGCTTTCCCGTTGATTCCACAGGTTCACCAGGTCTGATGCCTGTTGTATCTTCATATACCTGAACAGTGGCCTCATTTCCAGAGATTTTGATTATTTCTCCAACAAGACCCATCTGTCCAACTTTAACTACATCGTACATTCTCTGATTTTCTATGCCTTCCGCAATAACCACTGGTCCTGATACCCTAATAATTACTCCCATAATTTCACCTGTTTAAATCGATTCCCAATACTCTTTTCGCAAGTTCAGACAGAGATTCCTCATTCCTGATACCCGGTAGAGGAATAAACATGATAAGAGGGTTTGTTGAAGTTTCAACAGTTGAAAGAAGTTTTCTGTCCATGTGTTCCTTGAGCGATTCGGAGACAAGGATCATTGAATACTCCCTGGAATTCATAAGGTCCAGAAGCATTTCTATTCCAGGTTGCCCCTCCACATCAAAGGAATCTGCGATTCCTATGAGTTTAAAGCCCAGAGAAATGTTTCTCTCCCCTATTACCGCAATTTTTCCCTTACCACTTTCCTTTATCATTTCACACCATTATCAATAGTTCTTTTATCTTTGCCGGTTCAAGCCCATAAACTTTTCCATTCACTATTTTCCTGACATTATCTCTTTCGTTTTCAGCCCTGAGCATAACAGAAAATATGGAACCCAGAGAATTGCTCTGCGTGGAAAGCAAATCAAGATATTTTTTAAGAATTGATCCCTGTATTTTCTGCTCAAGCAAGGGCATGCTCATCTTTGTATTCTGCTCCCTCTCAATCATAACTGACAGGAGGTCCTCAATCACTTTGACATGATCCGGATTTCCTGTAAGCTGGTTAAAGAACTCCTCAAGCCTTGAAATTTTAACGTTTCCGAAGGGAATAAGACCCGGCAGTAGTAAATCGAAGGGCAGTTTAAGGTAATGCCCCTTCATCAGTATCATGACATTTCTTTCATCCACTCTTGCCTGAAAATAACGCATTATTGCCCCTTCATCCCCTCTGAAAAATTTAATTGAATCCATCAATCTTTCATAATGCATTATGTCGAGTGAATACAGCAATATGGAAATATCTCCGGTTTTTCTGAAATTATCCATATATTTGAGCATCTCAATTCCATATCCCATCTTCACAAGGTACTTGGAAATTGATTCAATGTCGCCTTCCTCTGACATAATATTATAATCCTCCTTTGTGAGGAGAGAAGTTCTCATTCCAATGGGTATCTTCTTGTCATTTACGAGGAATATATCGGATTCTGATATTGACCTGTTAAGAAATTTAGCCGTAAGGAGAGATTTTATGCTTTCAATGTCCCACCTTGATAAATAAGCGGTGATAAAAGATCTGGCTGATGGAGGAGTTCCTTCCGCAAGTCTAACAATGATTTCAATCATTCTCCTGTTTGATGCAATTTCCACAAGATCCTTTCCTTCATAGGTGTTGAAAAGCTCAACTATATCCTTTTTGAAAGTTGTTTCGTTGAGAATTCTTGTAATTTCCTCAAAATTAGGAGCTTCGCTAAGCCTGTTTATCTGTTCACTGTTGAGAAGCTCTGTCTTTATAAGTCTGCTTCTGCCATAATTGCCGGCAAAGGAAATTTCCATCAGTTTGCACCAATATTTTCAAGTATCCTGGCTTCTAATTCCGGTTTGATTTCTTTAAACAGCCTGTCTATCCTGAAATCGATAATTTTTTCAGCATTTGCTGAATTGCATATAATACCCATTTTGATGGCAGGGTCTTTTTTCACATTTATTTCCTTTTTTTTCCCTTTTAAAAACTCAAAGTCTTCAGGAGAGCAGTTGACAATAAAATCTCTACCAAGCTCTTTCTCTGCAATTCTCAACGAATCGGTAAGTATCTCTTCATATTCCTTCCCATGCTTTAGAGATTCAAGTTTTGAATTCAGGTGCTCCATGAGAGTATTGACAATTTCAGTTTTTCTATTCAGGATAATGGAATTTTTCTCCATGTTAATGGAATCATGCTCCCTTCTTCTGGTCACATCGAGATCTGAAGCCATTCTCGCATTGAAATCATCCTGCAGAACTTTCAATTCTTCATTTGATGCCTTAGAAATATTCTCCAGTTCTGCAGCACACTGACTTCTAATATATGCAAGGCGTTCTTCCCTGTTTTTCTCTATATCTGCCAGAATCTCTTTAAGGGCCATCTAAACCTTCACAGAATTCCGAGCAGTAATACAATACCCAGAACCAGTCCTATGATCCACAGCGTTTCCGGAATAACGAAGAAGAATAGAACCTGTCCAAACTTCTCCGGTTTCTCTGCTATTATTCCCATTCCAGCAGCGCCAATTCCCTGCTGTGCCATTCCCGTACCTATAAGACCACCCATGATTGCTATTGCTGCAGCAATGGCAACCAAGGGATATGTTGAACCTGTAATCGCTACCATGAACTTTCCTCAAGGCTAATTATCCTTACTTATTTAAAAGTGATTGCAAAGGTTATTAAAGGTGGTAAGCGACGAAAAAAGATGAGATCATCGCACCAGTTCTGGCAATAAAATCTCCGAGATTCTAAAGATAATGAATTTGGAATTTTCCAAAGAAAGAATAAAAGTGAGAACTGTCAATTGAACTTATGCATTCCAGTTGGAAATTTAAGCCATGAGAACTCCATGGGAACAAAACCTATTATAACTACTTCAGTTCATGACGTATCAAATAACCAGCAAGTGGCCAGCTTTTTGTTAATTCTGACAAAGCAATCAGAATCTGCAAATATTTGACAGGTGACGATTTTCATGGAATATTGATTTAGAATGGTAAATCATCATTATTGAGACATGTTTCACAAACACAATCGCTGAAGTTATTCTTCAGCCATTGCAGTTTCTCTCCTGAAACTTTCTGAAAGGTGCACCAGCAAGGAATTGAACTGCAGCATTCGAATTGCTTTCCGCATTTCCCGCAAATCTTTCTCGTCATATTGCAGAAGAATAGATTTTGCCATTATAATTTTTAGTGAAATATGACTCTTGTACAAAAGCCTTCATTCCCTTACACTATAACATAAACTCTCTTGCCGATACACTTCCTTGATAGCTACACTCTTCCCGGGTTCCCAAAATACGTTACCGGTTTTTCGTAAACCGTTTCAATGTTTTCTCTTATTATCAGGATCTGATAATTGATGCTGATCCAGCAGTTAGAATATGAGAGCTTCATGGATGATATCAATACAATAATGAAGTGTCAACGCCGGTTGAATTTTTCCATAAACAGCGGTTAATTCTTTTCATTCCATATTATGGATGAGGTTTTTGGCTACTCCATATAGAGATGTGAAATTTATTTAAAGAAACCAGGAACATAGAAACATGCAGTTCAAATGTAAGGAGAAATTTGAAATCGAAGTGACCAGTAGAATATTATAGGAAGAATAAAACAAACATACCTGAATAATACAAAGCATAAATAAAGGAATGGACAGACCGGCACCACTGTTCAGATGTGAGCAGACTGCAAGAGATCACATACGCGGATTTCACAAGTTCATGGAATCAAAACTGGCTAAAATATTATACAAATCCTCTAGAGACAGTTTCAATAAGCTAATGATTCCCAGAGATATAGTGCATCGGAATGCTCTTAAGGAACACACATGTCAAGTAAATCCCTTCCACTGCACCAGGACATACATTAGAAATATCAGTCAAGACTGGGAAATACGGATGTTAATTCAAATTTTTTGAAAGAATACCCAATAACAGAAAGATTTATTGCCCAAGGTATAAACAACAGTGCTGCTTCTTCGAAAAAAAAGCCAAACCATAAAAAGCCAATACTTTGCAATACAACTATTAAGTAAACCATTTTCTTATTCGGAATGATAATGACCGTTAGAGGTATTATCAGCAAAATCAAACTGATTGAAAATAAAAAGAATATAACAAAATCGGTGGAGGGAGTAATATACCCGGATTTATTTAAACGATCTAAAGACACCGCCGAAAAAATTATGATAGAAATCAATGAAATTGAAATGGCTATATTCAACCGTTTATCTGTTTTCAAAACTTCCTCTCTGTTGTTTTTCATGCAACTTCCTCCAAATTGATACCTGCAGTTAGGAAAGGGGGTGAACGTATTGATGATTTTATTCTTTTTCCATAACTTAAAGATTTTCCATTCTCTCCATTCTCATACATTTTTTCCACTCCCCACATAAATAATAGACTTTCCCTATATACGCACATCAATGAGATTGATGTGATCCCTTTATTGTATGGACAGCATTAATGAGATATTATATTTATAATAATAAAGTCATATTGGCCTTTTTCTAACCCGCACCACAAACGTTATGGAGCATGATCAACAAACTTCTTTCATTGTAGTAAGTCAATGGGGCACGTGATATTCTATGGAAGAAGACATAGGATTGAGACCTCAGGATTAAGCAAGAGGCTGCTTCACAACATGATGATTGCGAAGGGAGACTACCTATGTCCCAGAGTAGTAAAATACGACAATTAAATATGAAGCTTGAAGATTGACATTCATGGATGCTAAAGACAGGGAGATTCTAAAATATCTTTTCACAAACGGCCGCGATAAGGTTTCCGATATTTCAAGGGAGCTCAACATTCCCAGAATAACCGTACATGAAAGAATTGAAAGGATGAAGAAGGATGATATAATCAGGGGATTTTCGGCGATACCAAACTACCATATCCTTGGGTATGACGTTACAGCATTCATCCTTGCCTCCTTTGATCCAAAGGGTGGCATATCCCAGAGGCAGCTTGCGACAGCAATTGCAAAGATTCAGGGAGTGGTTGAGGTCCACATCATTGCAGGTGAATGGGATATGCTGATCAAGGCGCGGGTAAAGTCAACAAGGGATCTAGGAAAGATAGTACTGGAAAAGCTTAGAGAAATGGACGGCATAGCCAGGACTGCCACGCTGAATGTCTTTGAATCCATTGAAAATCAGGAGCTGATATTATGAACAGTGGAGAATCATCGGGAACCATAATAAGAGAACAAAACGGTAGAATCAGAACAATTTTCTTAAACAACCCAAAGAGGTTAAATTCAATCACAGGAGAGATGGCTGATTTGCTTTCCGGGGAACTGAAGAAAGCGGAAAGAGATCCAAATACAAGAGTGGTTATCCTCAGGGGAAAGGGAGTGAACTATTCTTCAGGTGCAGACTTGTCAAAATTTGAAACAGGTAACCGGAGTAAGGCAATTGAATTCAGAAAGAGCATGAACAGCGTGGTGCTTACAATGAATTCAATGAAGAAACCGGTTCTGGCAGTTCTTCATGGATATTCTCTTGGCGGAGGTCTTGAAATTGCGGAATCTGCAGATATCAGGATTGCAGGATCATCAGCAAAAATAGGGCAGCCTGAGATCAAGATCGGCATAAATGCAGGGGCTGGAGGGAACGTCATTCTTCCTAAACTAATGGGGCGGGGAAGAGCACTTTATCTAATGCTAACCGGTCAAATAATAACGGCAGAACAGGCTGTGAACTGGGGTCTTGTAGATATTGTTTTTGGAGACGGGGAACTCTTTACAAAGGTACAGGAAATTGCTGAAAGTATGGCCGGTATGCCAGAGGAAACAGTCTCAGTCTGCAAGAAGCTTGTATATGAAACTCAGAATCTTACAGTGGAGGACGCACTTCAAAGAGAATCAGAAGGGTTCGCTGATCTATTCACATCCCCGGAAACCATAAAAAGGATCGAGAAGTTCCTGAAACGTTAAGTCTTCGTTCAACGTTTCACTGGAGGAATAAGCAATATTAACCCTGTTATTATTGACAATTACTAATCATTTTATAAAGTTAAGTGATTGGCTGTGTAATGCTTATAGTTTCAACAAAGAACTGTCTCAATACAGCCATTGAAATTTGTGACAAATCAGATCATCATCTCATAATGACTGAGGTAAAGAGGTTTCCGGATGGAGAGCTCTATGTCAGGGTAGTTGAGTCTGTGGAGGGTCAGGAAGTACTTGCAATAGGAAACACAAGAGAAGACGGAGAGGCACTGGAATTCATGCTTTTGCTCAACGCACTGAAAGAAAATGGTGCATCCAGTGTCACAGCATTCCTTCCATATTTTGGATATGCAAGACAGCATATGATTTATAAACCTGGAGAAGCAATCTCATCAAAGGTATTTACCCAGATGCTTTCAGAATATTCTGATGAGATAATCACCATAAACATTCATGATAATTCAACCATGAAATACAGCAAAAAGAAATTTGTTGTAATCAGCATGGTAAAACACATTGCAAGATACTTTTTAGATATGAACATCGGTCTGGTTGTTGCACCGGACGACGGCGCAATGGAGATAGCCAGTGAGGCAGGGAAAATACTCAACGTAGATTCGAGGCATCTGGACAAGAAACGTATTGATTCAATAACTGTAAGTTATTCAGAAGCAAGATTTGATGTAAGGGGGAAAAATATACTCCTTATTGATGACATAATATCCACCGGCGGAACAATTAAAAAATCCATAAAACTGCTCAGGGAAATGGGGGCAAACAGAATTTACGTCGGTGCGATCCATGGGATATTCATCAATAATTCCGGTGATGATATTGCGGGAATGTGTGACGAACTTGTGGTAACAGATACCATATATTCCAGGTACAGCAAAGTAAAGATATCAGATTCCATTGAAGAGATAATAAGTGAGGTGGCATAGTTGGAAGATCAGGATCTAAGATCATGCAGAGAACATGGGCCATTCAGGGGAGAAATCTGCCCTGTTTGCGGTGACGAGGGCAAGGGGCTGATGCACCCTGATGAGATAGAAGGGGTTAGCAGAATCCTGGCTGGAATGCTCAGGCACTTTCCGGAAAATTACGGAGTGAGAATGGATCCACATGGATGGGTTAAGATTTACACAATTGTTCCTGCCATAAGAACACAGAGAAGAAGATATGGATGGATCACACCTTATCACATTATTGCTCTTGCTAAAACCGACCACCGGCAGAGGTATGAAGTTAATGAAAGAGATGAGATCAGGGCCACATATGGTCACACAATTCCAGTTGACCTGTCTGATCTACCTGAGGAAAACATTCCGGAAATTGTTTATTACCAGACCACCCCGGAAGAGTATGAGTTCATTATGGAAACCGGAATAAGCCCGTCTGACAAGACCTATGTTCATCTTTCATCCACATACAGGAAAGCGTATGTTTCAGGGCTGTTTCATGTGGATAATCCTCTGATTCTTGATGTGGATACACAAAAATACATTGAATCAGGTGGAAAGATTTACAGGGCATCACACGAGGTATATCTGTGCAAGGAAATATCTCCGGAATTTCTGAAAAAATCAGAAGTTGAAGAGGTGGAACTCACAGAGGACGAACAGGAGGATATTAAAAGGGTTAAGATGAAGAGAGAAGCAAGATCCCGGGATCAGCAGGATCTAGCTTAATTCCGGGAGATTGCTGATTATATAATATTCCAGTTTTGAGATTCCCTGCTCCATTGCAGATTTAATGTCATGCTGGTTCTTTGTATAGTTTTTAACATTGAATTCCATATCTGGATCTCTCACAAATTTTATGCCCTTGCTCTCTGCAATCTTTCTGTAGGCTACCTGCCTGTTTCTATCCATGCTGTCCAGGCTTCTTTCTGACATGATAACAGTGCATTGATCTGCAAGGGCAAGTGCCTGATCCTGATGTTTATATATATTTGAATCTATTGAAAGCTCCGCAATTTCCGGAAGATCTTTGTAATTTACTGGCGGAATGGCAAAAATATCTGCCCTCTCTGCTTCAGTGGACAGGCAAACGTCGATTCCCAGCCTCTTAATCTCCTTCTCATAATAGATCAGCAATCTGTCAAATTCCTTTTTCTTGAAAGGGTCCGTTATCTTTCTAAGATCTCCTCCTATAGCTCCCTCTCTTTCATAGATGGTAACTTTCAATCCACTTTCCCTTGCCTTCAGGGCTGCTTCCAGTCCTGAAATTCCACCTCCAGCAATAGTAATTTCACCTTTCAATCCAGTGAAACGTCTTCGTGTCAGTTCAAAGCCTGTTAATGTGTTTACCGTGCATCTGACCTCTCCGTATGAAAGATCTCTGCATGCCTGATTACACCTGATGCATGGCCTGATTTCCCTGTTTCCGGTGAGAACTTTTGAAGGGAAGAATGGATCTGCAAGCGCTGGTCTTCCCAGGGCTACAAAATCCACGGCCTTCAATGCTTCTTCAATTGATTCAGGTGTTGTCATTGATCCGACTATCATCGTCTTAACTTTTGGTTTTCGGGGGAGTTTCTTCAGTATATGCATCTCATTAGAATAGAACGAGGCCGAAGAACCGGGAGGAGCAAATCTTCCAGCAGAAAAATGCACATAATCAATGTTTCTCAGTGATTCAGCAACCGCCAGGCCATATGAGGCATCATATCCATCTGAATCGTCTTCATACAGGCTGAGTCTGATTCCCACTGGTATTGCAGAGGATTCCCTTACAAGATCTATAATTTCCTGAGGAAATGTCAGGCGTTTCTGGAAGGATCCACCATATCTGTCCGATCTCGTATTCAGAGCAGGGGAAAGAAATTCCTGAATCAGATAGCCATGTGCTCCATGAATTTCTATTCCGTCAAAATTGGCTGTTCTGGCAATTCTTGCAGCAGATTCAAAGGCTTTTCTGACCTGTTCCATATCTTCTTCTGCCATCTCTGCAGGTTTATGGCCCATGTAATCCACTGCCGATGGCGCAATAATTCTCTCATTTTTTGGGGATAGAGCCTTCCCGCCTGCATGAACTATCTGGAGAAATATCTTTGACTGATGCCGGTGAATACTCTCCGTGAGTCTCTTGAGTTTCGGTATATGGTCGGAAACTCCAATGACCATTTCATTTCTGGAACCTTTAGCTGAGTCCATAAAAACATAGGAATATTCTGTTATAATGAGTCCAAAACCGCCAAGCGCTCTCTCTTCAAGGTAGGAAATGTGATTGTTGTTGGTTAGTCCACTTGGATCAGCCAGGTTTGAAATCATGGGTGCCATTACAAACCTGTTTTTAATCCAGGTTTCACCAATATATTCTCCGGTTAAACTCTTCATGATGCAATATTGTCCATTAATATTTAAGAAAACTCACTTCTTCCCTCCAAAAAGCTTTAAATAAAGGAGTCCAGCAGCAAACTGTATGCTTCCGCCGACAACAAGGGGGAGCGGAATATACAGGTCAGTGAGTATACCAGAGCCTCCGGAAGTAAGCTGAGACAATCTTCCTGCAGTCGCCTGCAAGCTCGTGCCTGCACCAAGATCGCCCTCCTTCAGTTCTGAAATATTTATTGTGCTGCGTGAGGGGGTACCATAACCTGCCACAGTCATCCTTCCCACATAGAGAATTGCAGCAATGAAGAAAAAGGGTGAAATGGCAAGAGGAATCATGAGAAGTCCCTGGAGCATTCTTGCATATGCTCCAACCTTTGCGGGGTTCTTCATCTTATGTGCTGTCTTGACAGAAAGATATGATCCTATTGCAGTGGAAATATATGAACCGGTGAACATGATTCCCAGAAGAAATGTAGAAACTCCAAAGGCCACATGGAACCATGCTGATATTATAGCCATGGAGAGGCCAATACCTGCCCCATTTATACTGTTTGAGAGAATTACTTTCCCGAGAAACTTCATGGATCCTCTCTGAATTATCCCGCTTTTTTTCATCTCACGTTTTCTTTCAGAGACAAATATGAGGGATATCAGTGAAACGATCATAAGGAGTGCACAAATCCCAAAAAGAAGCTTGTAAGAGTAAATGTCCCCAACTGAATGGGCAAGGAATCCCTGACTTATGACAAGATCGCCACCAAATACTGAGAACAGGCTTCCAATTGTTGTTATAACACTGATCTTCTTTACCCTTTCACTGGTATCAGGCCAGTTATTGCCTATTAGGGCTGTTGTTCCCGGGGAAAACGCCCCTCTGATGGCTCCAGGCCCTCCTCCAATTCCGCCAATAACTGTAAGTTCTATAAACAGTGGCTGGGTTGTCAGAAACAGGGTAAGCATGGAAAAAATCGGGAACAGTTCGGAAATAAGCAAAGAATATCTGTATCCAAATCTGTCCCCTATGATCCCCATCATGATGGTTTGAAACACTGTAAAAAGAATGAGAAAGAATGCAAAAAATCCAATGGTTACTATGTTGTAACCTAGAACAAAAAGGTAAAGCGGATAGGATATTGCGGAGAAACTCAGCGCAATGCTTCTTGATGCCCTTGAAACCACAAGAAACTTGAATGTGAGATCGGTCTTCTCAGGCATATTCCCGTATGCAAAACCGATTAAAAGAGTTATAGAAATCTCGAATTTCACAGATAAGGAAATTAAATTCTATCCTGTGAATCAATTCCCGCAGATAAATGGTTAAATTTTTATTGCTTCTTACTCTATGGCGTTTGATGGGGCTGTGGGGTAGCTTGGTATCCTACGGGCTTTGGGAGCCTGAGACTCCGGTCCAAATCCGGGCAGCCCCATTTCATAATTGGGGATATTCATAAGGAGGAAAAAGTACCGCTTTTTATATTCGATTTCAAAAAATTTAATTGGTCTTACTAAACTTTAAGCAACCTTAAAAGAAATATTCTGGTGTTTATGTTTTCCCAATTTCATTGGTAAATAGTTTCTAAAAATGGAAAAACCAAGTTCAAGAGAAAATGCTACCTTCTTGAAGTGGGTACAATTTTCTTTATTACATTGAAAATTTCATTATCTTTTTGAACCAATTTGTATAAATCAGTATGATTTGACCCATCGTCCATTATGATTTTGATACTAAATATATTAAAGACACACAACCAAGCCAATAGACTATAATCGTATGACAAGGCTGGAGGGACCAATCCATCTTTACTCTTTGCGACATAGAACGCAGTTTCTTTTATTTTTGGAATTTTCTTTGCATCTATCTTTGTGATTGATTCCATCCATTTTAACAAGTTATCTAATGTATCTGGATTGTTTGAAGCATTAGTTATTTTTGGGTCCACTCTTCCCTTTACATATCTATATTCTGGAATATTGGCAAACCCGCACTTTACTGTACTCTCAATAATAGAAGGTGAAGGGACTTTATTCCGCATTTGTGTGATTATAACTTTGGTTAATTCTTGCATTTCCCCAATCTTTACATCATGGATTTCAAATTCTTTATCTATCTTTTCGTTGTAATCAACCTTCTCTAAACCTGGAAATATTCTTTCTGGATTGATCGCAAAAAAAACCCACCAGGCTTTTGTCATTTCCTCGGCAGATAATTCGAGAATTCCGTATCTTATAGGTGGTTGTAATCTGTTAAAGGCAACCTTGAAAAGATTCATAGAATTGTCAACGCAAACTTTGACATCCTTTTGACCATATTTAGTCATTAGATTCCTCTGCACTTTCTAATGATTATATGTATAAATATCTATAGATAGTGCATGAACAAGTCATTGTAATATATTGAATATCAAATATATACAATAGGGTAAATAAAGAAGATAAAAAAAGTTGTGATTTTTAAAAATAACTATATTGATCGAAGAATATTATTTATTGAGATTTAGGTTAAAGCTGAGATGACATGCCCCAATTAGATCAATTGTAAAAGCTCGTAAATGCTAGAAATTTACAGGGGTTTGTATGGATATAACGGTAGATGTTTTATATGATTAAATTTTCTAACCTTTGTGCTATTTATTAAAAACAGTTTTAACAGAATTTTAACAACCTTAAACTTTGGATTTAAATGATTTTCAGTCTTTATCTTTATTTCGATTTTACAGAATTTATTCTTGATTCTCCTAATTAACAATTTTGCTGGCTTTTTGCAAGGAACTGATTCATAGTTTTATTTTCGTTCTATAGATCTATATAAAATTTAAGAAAGATAAATTTTCAAACTTAGATATAACCCATTAAAACTACATTGAGAAGGTCTTCAATAATTTGTTATTAAAACCTCATTTATTTTACCCCTTCCCTTACCGTTGGAGTTAATATTTCTAGCTGCCAGTATGTTAGATATTTTAAAATCAGAGTATAGTTCCCTTATTAAGGGAGAGTCTGAATTGCTAATCATTAAGAACACACCTGAAGAAGAGGCATCCCTGAATATCTTTGCCAGTCTTCTCTGCTCTTTCTCTCCAAATCCTCCTGAACTGTATGACGTAAAAGAAGACGTTTCTGAGATTGGCTGATACGGCGGATCAAGATATACAAAATCCCCTTCTCTTGCCTCTCTGATCGAATTCTCAAAATCGCAGCATTTTAAATCCACATTTTTAAGTGATCCGGATACCTCCATTATTTGTTCTTTGCCTGGAATAACTGGATTATTATATCTTCCAAAGGGAACATTGAATTTACCTGAAAAATTTACTCTATAAAGACCATTGAAGCAGTGTCTGTTAAGATAGATCATCAGGGCGGCCTTCCTGACCGGTAAAGGATCTGAATTAAACTCCTCCCGTGCTCTATTGAAATCTTCTCTGTTGTTTCCGTAATCTATATCCCCAAGGGATTCTATGAGTTGGCCCGGCTTGTCTCTTATTATGGTATACAATGAAATGAGGTCAGAATTAACATCGGAAAGAACTGCACCGGTAATAAGGTTCCTGCTCCTCAGTTCGAAGAACATTGCACCGCCTCCAACGAATGGTTCCACATATCTATTGAAGTTATCCGGAATTCTTTCAATCATGGAAGGAAGCAGTTTTCTCTTGCCTCCAGCCCATTTTAACATTGGAGATAACACAGGAAGGCATCAGAAAAAGGATTTAAAAGATTTTGAATTGATGCTAGTTATTTCTTCCTTATTCTTTTTACTGCGCTGTTCTGAAAAATAAATATGTATTCATGCTTGAATATGTAGAATCCACCGGCCAATGAACGATATCTCCACAAATTCTCCTGATTTCTCTTACCTCTTGTGGAGTCATAATTCTTTACCACAATACTTTTCAAGGTCAATCCCTCTTCCATTGCTGCATTCATGGCCAGAAATCCAAGCGGTTCAAGCTTTGAGTCCGAGTATTTGTCGCCTATGACAATTGCCAGAATCCCATCAGGACGGAGAACAAGCTTTGAGTTCATGATTACTTTCCTTAAGGAAGCTATAAAGCTGACAGTATCAGGGGTATTGGAAAGATCCAGGCTGTCCCCGGAAAACTTTATGATATCATGATAGGGCGGATGAAGAATGGCCAGTTGAAACCCTGTAAAATCATTTTTTCCAGTCAATTGGGAGAAATCAGAGGATGTGCTGTCTGCGCATTCTACAATCATTTGCACATCTTCACTGGACTTTTGGGAATCGATTCTTTCCTTTGCCCTGGTTACAATATCCATATTGAGATCAATGCCCATCCCATTTCTGCCCTGCATCTTACATTCAATCAGTGTTGTTCCGCTTCCCATAAACGGGTCAAGAACCCAGTCGCTTTTCCTGGTATATCTCAATATTAGCTGTCGGGGTATCTGTGGCACAAAGTTACCCCAGTACCATCCCAGATGATTTCCGCTTCGATCTCTTTTATCAAAATTCCAAAGACTGTCAGTAAGGATATCATTATAATCCATCCACCGGTTCAGATTTATATCATTCACACCATTTGTCTTTACTGAGGTTACACTGTCCATCAGGCGATCCAGATAGTATTTTGCCCTCTCTATCCCGTTACTCTGGAGGATTTTCTCCACAAAGTATCCATTGTCAGCAAAAAATATGGCATTTCCGGCAACTTCTTCCTTTATCTCATCAAGGTTCTGAAGGGATAATATCTCTCTAACAATATGTTCTAAGTTCCCTGCTTCAGTTTTTTCTCTATTCATTGTGTCTGTGACCCGGTAGGAGAATCATTTGATGGCGCGGGAGGAATCTTTTCCTTAAACCATGTTTCCAGAGTGATGTTTTTAGAGCGTAATCTGTAGTTTGGAAAACTCATCCTTCTGCCATCTTTCAACTTTATTATAAGAGCCTGGGTCCCTCTCGTTCCTGTTACGGGATTCACTCCTTCAACATCTGAATAGTCGAAGGAAAGATCAAGAGCGCCTTTCCTGGTTCTAAAACCATTTTCATAAATATACAGCCTTCCTGCACTGGCTCTTTTTCCCAGTGAGATCCCAATGAGGACGATATAAATTAGAAGATATGGAAGATAGCCTGTTAAGTATGAGTCATTCCCGGTTGTTATGGTAATGTAAATTGGATAGCCCATCACCACCAGAAGTATGGCAACCATTCCTATGAGACTTGGCAACATTCTGGAACCGAATTCTCCAACGGGCACCTCGCCAGTGAAAGCATCACCCTTTACTGGCGCTTCCATGGAAGGTTTTTGAGCAGTAGCAGGTGCAGGAGACGATACCTGTTCGCTGGTTGAACTTCCCTGCAGAGTACCTCCGGGAGTTGCACCCGTCTCAAAATCATATCCGCAACTTAAGCACTTCTTTGCCCTTTTTGTATTTGGATAACCACATGAAGGGCAGATCTTATTTGCCATTGATTAAAATTGCAGTTTACATTATAAAGATGTTTATTTCTCAAGGGTAGTTTTTTTAAGTCTGATGCATTGATCTATGAGTTGAAAATGACAGACAAAGGAGGGAAAGCTGACAAAGAAACCATAAGAGACAAAATTCCGGTGCCTGAGATGAGAATGCTTTCAGGGGAGGTTCTTGGTATACTTGTGCACAATGCATCTAAATCTTCAAACCCCGTGGAATATAAGCTGGATGATAAAAAATACTCAGTAACATACGAATATTATGCCAGGAAGATGGGTGATGAAGAGGGAATTTATGATTCAATACCCTCCGAATCAGATTTAAAGGAGGCATCATCCGTAGTTTTTTCAGTAATGGGATTGCATAAAGGAATAACTGAGGAAAAAAAGACTCAGTTAGAGTTCACAGAGGGAAGAATAATTTCAACTCCTGACAGGGAAGAGGAAAAACTGCTGGAATTTCAGCAAGCCGTTCTGAAGCTGGGAAGACTCAATTGATCAAAAACTCAATGGTCAAACTGCTTCCTTAATTTTTAAGTGTTCCATAAAATTCAAAGAATTGTTCTCTGTTTAAATTCATTTCAAAATTGTAGTATGCAGAGAAATTTTTTAATACAGCATGGATCATCTTATCCCTGCTAATACCAAGAAACCCCATGACATTCGAATCCATTCCGCATGGATTGATCCTTGAAAAGCCAGGCAGGACCTCCGCGGTTAAATTTATTGAAATTCCATGAAAGGCAATTCCCCTAACAATGGCCATTCCAAGTGAGGCAACCTTCCTGTCTCCAACAGGAGAATCGTATACCCAAATTCCCGGTTCTTCCCCAAGATGACAGTGGAATCCAAGCGTTTCCATAGACTTGATAATTATTTCCTGAACCATGTTCACATATTTCCTCACGTCAACCTTTTCAGGCGTGCCTATTTTCATGATCGGATATATGACAAGCTGTCCCGGGCCATGATACGTTACGTCACCTCCCCTTTCTGTGCTTATAACTTTCACGGAAGAAAAGTTGTTTGGATTTGGATGTCTTCCAACGGTATAGACAGATGGATGTTCAAGAAATAAAATCATATCTCCTATGAGATCCTGCTCCCTTAATTCCCTCAGTCTGTGTTGAATTTCCAGGGCTTCTTCAAACCCGATGATCCCAATATCAGCGGTTAGGTTTGAAGTGGAGCGGCTTATCATAGGCTATCTCTGCAGATTCCTTTACTGCTTCAGATATGGTTGGATGCGGATGAATTGTTGATCCAAGATCTTCTACAGTAAGGCCGGATTCTATGGCCAGTGAAATCTCACTTATCAGTTCAGATGCATGTGGTGCAGCAAAACCTGCTCCAACAACGGTACCATCCTTATCGTAATAAATGGATGTATGGCCAAGGCTTGAGTTCATCCCCTGAGCTCTTCCATTAGCTGCTATTGGGAACTTCGTTGCATTTTCCGACTTTCTACCGGTATAAGCAACTTCAGGGTCTGAATATATAACATATGGCATTGCGTAGTAATCTACCTGGCTGTTGATTCCAGAGATATTATTCGCAACTATCCCGCCTTCATAAAATGCCTTATGAGCAAGCATGGGCATTCCCGCGACGTCTCCTACCGCCCATACATTTGTTTCACTGGTCATCATTCTCTTGTCTGTTTTTATGAAGCCGTTTTCCATTTCCAGTTTCAGTGTTTCAAGTCCAAATCCTTCAATATTTGGCTTTCTTCCAGCTGTTAAAAGCACGAGATCGGCTGTCAGATTGGCACCTGACTCCATCTTTACATAGTAACGGTCCCTCTTGTCAACACCGGCAACCTTTGCAGAAGTCATTACCCTTATTCCCAGATCCTTTAATTTGCGATCTACCGGTTTTATAAGTTCCGGATCAACGCCATTTAATATATTTGGCAGAACTTCTATTATTGTTACCATTGAACCCAGTTTAGCAAAGGCCGTTCCCAGTTCTATACCAATATAACCTCCGCCTATGACAATCAGTTCCTTTGGAATCGCTTTTACATCGAGAATTTCCTTATTGTAAAGGACATCGTTGAATTTATCCAGTTTAACAGGTGAAGAACCTGTTGCTATTACAAGGTGATCGCACTGGTAGGTTTCCACACCAACCTGCACATGATTTTTGTCAAGTATCATGGCGTTGCCCTTAACTATTCTTATCTTGTATGCAATGCAAAGCGTCTCAATTCCTGAAGTTAGCCTGTTAATCATTGACCATTTCCAGTTTTGCCAGGCGGCCATATCAATATTATAATTGAGCCTTACACCCGGCATAGTTTTGAGAAAGTTGACGCTGCTTGCAAGCTCTATGAGGGATTTGGAGGGAATACAGCCGTAATTGAGGCATTCTCCACCTACCTTGTCTTTCTCTATCATCAGAACAGACTTTCCTTTCTGTCCCAGCCTTATGGCAGTCGAATATCCTCCTGGTCCCGCGCCTATTACTATTGCATCATATTTCATTTATGCATTTCCTCTCTATTTTATGAGGAAAGAAGTCGGATCCTCAAGGACCCCTTCAACCTCATTATAAATCTCGCTGCGTCTGCTCCATCTATTAATCGGTGATCACATGAGAGCGTGATATACATCATATCTCTCTCTTCCCCATCGACATTCAATCTTTTCACTACTCTGTGAACACCAAGTATTGCCACTTCCGGGTAATTAATGATTGGAGTTGAGAAGAGTCCGCCAATGCTTCCTACATTTGAAACAGTAAATGTTGAATCCTGAACATCAGATAGTGTCATCTTGTTCTCTCTTGCCCTCTTTGCTATTTCTGATATTTCTTTTGCAATCTGTTCAACCGATTTCCTGTCCGCTGATTTCAGGACACCAACCGTTAATCCATCCGGTGTGTCTATGGCAGTTCCAATGTTGTAGGAGCTTTTCATTACATATCTCTTATTCGCTTCATCGTAAATGGAATTAAGCTTTGGAAATTCTCTCAAAGCAGCTGTAACTGCCTTTATGAAAAATGGAGTATAGGAGATCTTTATTTCCTTTTCTTTGAGATTACTTATTATGGAGCTAAGTTCTGTGAGATCCACTTCCTCGCCTACTGTGAAGTGCGGAATGATACTCTTTGATTTCGTCATCTTCTCAAATATAATCCTGCGCAGTCCCTTAAGTTCCACTATCTGATCTTCTGCAAGAGGTTTGATAGTCTGGATTTCTACTTTGGGAGAAGGGCTCTCTTCAGATACCCTGTGTACTGCATGCTCCACGGGCGCTGCAGCCGGTGCTTTTGTCTCTTCAGCAACGGGTGCCGATGGGGCTGGAGCGGCAGCTTGAGGTGCAGGAGCAGCGGCTGCCTGTGCTTTTTCCTCTTCCCTCTTCTTTTGATCAGCTTCTGCCCTGTCAAGGTCTTCCAGAGTGACCCTGCCATTCGGCCCGGTTGGCACAACATTATCAAGATCAATATTTCTCTCTCTTGCTATTCTCCTGATAGTCGGCGAAGCTACAACTTTTCTCTCTCCATCCTGATCCGCTGAATTATTTTCATTTTCGACCATATCATCTTCCTCTTTTCTTTCTATTTCCGGGGATGCCGATTCTTCCTTTATTTCCTGTACAAGAGGACCTTCCCCGTCGATTTCAATTATCGCTTTCCCTACTTGTACAATCTCTCCGTCCTTATAAATAATTTTCAATACCTTACCTTCGGTTGGTGAAGGTATGTTTACAGTTACTTTATCAGTCATTATTTCAACCATTTCCTGGTCTTTCTTAATGACGTCACCCTCCTTTACGTGCCATTTTACGATCTCTCCTTCACTAACTCCTTCTCCTATGTCGGGAAGCTTGAACTCATAAACCATAATTATCTAAACTCCATTAATTTGCCTACTGCTTTCATTATCTTCCTTTCATGGGGAGATAGTAATCTTCAAGTCTGTACGGGAATGGCGTATCCGGTCCGGTAACTCTCAGTATTGGTCCCATAAGATAGTCAATAGCCCTCTCTGCCAGAAATGCTGATATTTCAGCGCCCATACCAAGTGTTCTCGGAGCCTCATGACAATCATTGCCCTTCCTGTTTTCTTTACAGATTGAAGTATAGTTTCACCATCATATGGCATTATTGTTCTCAGGTCTATAATTTCTGCATCGACCTTATTTTTCTCAATTGCAGCGGTCACCACAGGAACCATTGACCCATAGGTAACGATCGTCAGATCATTTCCCTCCCTGACAACGGAAGCCTTTCCAATGGGAACTTTGTACTCTTCATCAGGAACATCTATCTTTGTTGATCTGTATAGTTTTTTTGGCTCAAGAAATATTATTGGATCCTCATATTCGAGAGCTGACATCAAAAGACCTTTCGCGTCATACGGGTTTGATGGTGATATGACTGTCAGACCTGCTGTATGTGCAAAATAAGCTTCCCCGCTCTGCGAATGATAGAGTCCGCCCTTTATTCCACCACCATAGGGTGTTCTCAAAATCATAGGAACGTTAAACTGTCCCCCGGACCTGTATCTTAATTTGGCTGCCTGATTAACAAGCTGATCGAAAGCGGTGAATATGAAATCCTGAAACTGAATTTCCGGTATTGGTTTCATTCCGTTTAATGCCATACCAATAGACATTCCAACTATGCCAAGTTCAACAAGAGGAGTGTCTATTACTCTGTCAGAACCATACTTAGCCTGCAATCCTTCAGTCACTCTGAATACGCCCCCATCCCTTCCGATATCTTCACCCAGAAGAACTACCGAATCATTTTTAGACAAAGCATAGTCAAGTGTGGAGTTTATTGCCTGAACCATGTTTAGCTGTTTTGAACTCACAGTGCTTCACCCTTTTCTTCTTTGATAATCCAGGTCATTTCCTTATAAACATCATCATACATGGTCTCCGGTTTTGGCGGTGGAATTTTCTCCCTCTCATCGAACTTCTGGTCAACTATTCTCTTTGCCTCAGATTTCATTTTGTCTATAATCTCATCTGTAATATATCCAAGATCCTTTAGCCTCTTCTCAGCTATAACAATTGGATCTTTTTCGCTCCCTTCTGTAATTCCTTCAGATCTATACTTTGAAGGATCATCGGAGGTTGAGTGTGGTCCGATTCTGTAGCTGACAGCTTCGATTAATACCGGTCCTTTACCTGAGCGCGCTCTGTCAACTGCCTCTTTTGCCACTTTGAAAGTTTCAAGGAAATCGTTCCCGTCAACTTTGACACCATAAGCTCCATAAGCCTCGGCTTTTTTCCAGATCTCTACCTTGGTTTGCTTTTCAACAGGCAGGGATATTGCCCATTGATTGTTTTCGCAAAGAAAGATTACGGGAAGATCATAAACGGAAGCAAGATTCAAGGCAGCGTGGAAATCAGGGGTGGAAGTTGATCCATCTCCGAAGGTTGTAACCACTACCTTATTCTCCTTTCTATGTTTAATTGCATATGCTGCTCCAACAGCGAGTGGCAGATTGGTGGCAACAGGGCTCTGAACGGACATGAAGTTCTGCGCTTTGGCGTTGTAATGTGAAGGCATCTGCCTTCCCTTAGCTGAATCTTCGCTGTTACCCATGATCTGATCCAACAGGACTTCCACGGGAACCCCTCTGTGGATCATGAAAGGCACATCCCTGTAATATTCGTAAACAAGATCATCAGGATTCAGCGCCATAGATACGCCTACCTGTGTAGCCTCCTGGCCAATGGTTGGGGTATAAAATCCAACTCTTCCCTGACGCTGGGCAGTTACAATCTTTTTATCAAACATTCTTGAAAGGATCATTGAACTGTACGCTCTCAAGAACACATCTTTTTCTTCCTGACCATTAAAAACTTCTGTCATTTAATCAACCTCCTGGAAGCCCAGGCTTCTGCAGCTTTGTATGATGTTCTCACAAGTGGCCCTGAGGCCACAAAGGAGAACCCTTTTTCATACCCTATCTTCTCAAACATCTTGAATCTCTCCATTGAACAGTATTCAGTAACTTCTATCTGTCTTTTTGATGGTCTCAGATATTGACCTATGGTCAAAATATCCACACCCACACTCCTTAAATCATCCATCGTTTCCTCAACTTCATGATCCAATTCTCCATGTCCGAGCATGATGGATGATTTTGTTATAAGCGTGTTATTTCTCTCCTTGAAATATTTCAACACTTTTAAAGATTGCTCATAGTTGGCTCTATGATCCCTGATCATTGGAGTCAGTCTTCTTACCGTTTCAACATTGTGTGCCAGAACATCCGGATTTGATTGAAGAATATTTTCCAGCAAATCCTCTTTTCCTGTAAAATCTGGTATCAGTGCCTCCACTAAGACTCCTGCCATCCTGACCTCTTTAATAACTCTGGAATAATGAACTGAACCCTGATCGGGAAGATCGTCCCGATCCACTGATGTAATAACTGCGTATTTTAAATTCATTGCAATGACGGAATCCCTTACCTTTGCCGGTTCCTCAGGATCAACAGGGAGCATTCCCCCGTGAGTTACTGAGCAGAATCTGCAACCTCTTGAACAGTTGCTTCCCAAAATCATGAATGTAGCCGTACCCGAATCCCAGCACTCCGCTATGTTGGGGCATCTGGCCTCCTGGCAAACCGTATGAAGATTTTTTTCCATAAGATTGTTCTTTATGGAAATATAATTTTTCCCTGAGGGAATATTAACCTTAACATAGCCAGGCTTCACGAATCATATATAATTAATCTATATACTAAATTATCGATGTGGTGCTGTTCTTTATATGCAGGTTGAAAAGAAAAATTTGCTGTAACATCATTTATAAACCTTAGTTTTAATGGCAAAGGAATAAATAACTTTCAACAATAAATGTTTATGGCAGAAAATCAGAAATGCTGGCTTAACGGAAAACTGATCCCATATTCTGAAGCAAACGTTCCAATTATGACACACTCACTTCAATATGGAAGTGGGATTTTTGAAGGCATAAGGGCATACGAGACTGCAGAAGGTCCTGCGATATTCAGACTGGACGAGCATGTTAATCGATTCATGAAAACAGCGAAAATATATATGATGGACCTTGGTTTTACGCGGGAACAGATAAGAGAGGCAATTATTGAAACCGTTAGGGAAAATCACTTAAAAAGCGCATATATCCGGCCATTTGCATTTTATGACGATTCCAGAGTTGGAGTTTCGACTTACGGAAAGAAGATAAGTGTGTTTGTAGGAGCATTCGAATTCGGGAAATATTTTTCAAACGCAGATGCAGGTTTAAAGTGCAAAATATCATCACTTAGAAGGTTTGATTCATCATCATTGCCAACTCAGGCAAAAGGAAGCGGTAATTACCTTAACTCTGTCCTTGCCATGAAGGAAGCAAGGAGAAGCGGGTTTGATGAAGCCATACTCCTTGACAGGAATGGAATGGTAGCTGAAGGTCCCGGGGAAAATATATTTCTTGTAAGGGATGGCAGGCTTATAACGCCGGGCGAAGACAGTTCCATTCTTCTTGGGATAACAAGGATGTCACTTCTGGAAGTTGTTAAGGATATGGGTATACAGGTAATCGAAAGATATGTTCACAGGGAGGAAATCTATGTGGCGGACGAACTCTTCTTCTGCGGAACGGCTGCTGAAATAACACCAATTCTCAATGTAGACGGAACGGATATTGGAAATGGAAAAGTCGGTTCTCTTACATCACAGATTAGGGAGAAATTTTTTAACATTGTTCAGGGGAAGGATAGTAAATATTCAAAGTGGTTAACGCCTGTAAAGTAAGTCGTCAAAACTCAGGCAACCATCTTTGAAAAAGGAACAAAATCTCTAATGATAAGGTTCCAATCCTCATTTTTCTCTATTATATCTGATATTATGCTAAGCATGGCTTTCGCATCCTCCTTTAAGATGTAGTATTCGGCAACCCAGAATTCACCGTCAAAGCTGTTAATTCTTAAAAGATAATCCAGTCCATTTTTTCTTGATTCCTGCTCAATCTCCTTAATTATTTTATTTTCTGTCTCCGCCTGATAGAGCTTTTCCTTTTCATATATTGGTATAAAATTTGACTCATTTGGATTGATCTCTCCTTCAAGTATATGTATTATTCCATTGATCTTACCGGAGACAACGGATTTAATCAACCTGATCCATTTGGTTCTCACCGATGCATCTCCAATACTTAGTATTGTTTCAGGGGGTCTGCTGATAAGACCCACCACATAAATGTCGTTATGATCGTTAATTTCCTGTACTATATTAAATAATAAATCTCTCCTCCCAATATCTACGATAGAAATATCAGGGTTTTCAGAAGCAGCCTTTAAAATAAAGTCAGATACATTTTTCAGTTTTGATTCATGAAAGGAAAATCTAAGCCTTATTTCGTTTCCATCCATCTGAATACTGTTAAAATATACCGATGGTATATTCATAACCTCAATTAACGGCTGGACAAATGATTCCTTATTTAATTCCATAATCCAGTAATCATTTGCCTCAACACTTTCTGTTGCAGTGAGGAATATTTGAAATTCTCTTTCCGGATTGATTCTTTTAGGGATTGAGAATCTAATGAGGTTCTTGTCCTGATCAAGCTGGCCCATGGCATTTATCTTCGCAGTAACTGCGAAATTAAATGACTGTGAATTTTCTTTCATAACAAGTTTACAGGTGATAAAGGAATCATTATTCCATTCTTCAATAAGCATACTTTTACATTTTAATTAAGCCTAATAATCTTTTGTAACACAATTATGCATGATTTCAAACTTAATATATTGCAATTTGGTATGGTTATTATGAACGAAAATCTCCTGAAGAAAATAACAGGAAGAACGGAAACACTCAGAAAGATGAATGAGGAGATGGAAGAAAATATTGAAAAGCTGGAACAGACAGTTATCCACAATAGAAACATTTTAAATGGAATCATATCTGATTATGAAACCTCTGAGGCATGGCTAAAGAAGCTAAAGAATTTGACCGGGGACTCCGTATATAGAGGGGCAGAAAGATGACAAATCTGGAGAAACTTCAGACCATATTATTTATAAGTGAGGAAGAAAAAAAGGAGCTCCTGGAGAATGAGAGTGAATACAGGGAACCGCTCAGGTTACTGTTGGAAGAACACAAGCAATATCTGGATAACCTGGAAATTGTATCGAAGATTCATTCACAGCTTGCTGTGATTAACTATGATGTCCATGAAAAATTTATGAATACCCACAAAAACTCCATAGTCCTTAAATCATACATTGCGGAGCTCAAGATGCTGGGAATTCCCATAGGATCGGGAATGGAAGAAATAAACAGGATTCTTGATCATTATCTTATAATCCGTGAATACCAGTAGAAAATAATTTTTTTAAAAATATAAAGAAGAGTGTGCTCATGATGGAAATTATTGGGATGAGTATTTCAAGAAATTAAAATGAATACTATTCCAGACGCTTTGCAATTACCTCACTCAAATCCTGAATGTTCATCTTATCTTCCCGGTTTGTGGTTTTTCTTGCATCGTCAAGCATAGTCATACAGTAAGGACATGCAGTAACCACGGTTGACGCATTAATCTTATCAGCCATCTCTATACGCTTATGTGACACCATGGTACCCTCCGTCTCCTGCATCCACAATCTGCCTCCTCCAGCTCCGCAGCAGAGAGCCTTGCTCTTGTTTTTCTCCATTTCTTCAAAATTCTCTGTGAATGAGCCAATGATCTCTCTTGGAGCATCATATATCTTGTTATATCTGCCAAGATAACAGGAATCGTGGTAGGTGTACTTCTCACTGGAATCTGAGGTTAATGCCTTAACGCTGATCTTCTTATCACTGATCAGCCTGTTAATATATTCGGAGTGATGATATACCTCAAGTTCGACCCCATATTCTTTGTACTCATTCTTCAGTGAATTAAAGCAGTGAGGACAGGCAGTTATGACTTTGTGAATCTTCTTTTCCTTGAAGGTTTCCACATTCTGTTTGATCATCATATCTGCTAAATACTCATTCCCGGTTCTCCTTGCTGGATCTCCTGTGCATTTTTCCATGCTGCCAAGTATGGCAAAATTTACACCTGCCTTTTTCAGTATCTTGGTCACAGATTTTGCTATATCCTGATTTCTGCGATCGTATGATGCTACACATCCTACCCAATACAGAACATCATAATTGGCATCAGGGTTCTTTGAGAGATTAACAACGTCAAGATTTTCTGCCCAATCACCCCTTGTTGAAGGGTCAATGGCATAAGGGCTCGCATATGACTCTATATTCCTGAAAAGGTCAAGTGATTCCTTTGGGGCTTTACCCTGATTCAGAACAAGGGACCTTCTCATATCGATTATCTTAGGAACGTGGTCAATCATCACTGGACATTGTTCCACGCATGCCATACATGTGGTGCATGACCACAGGTCCTTTTCAAGTATTGGGTCTCCTATGACAGTCTTGAAAACTTCGTCAGGGTTATCCCTGTTTTTCCTGTATTCTTTACCCTGCGCCATAACAGTTTCCCTGATATCCCAGATGATATCTCTCGGTGAGAGCGTTTTCCCGGTCATATTCGCAGGGCAGTTATCGGTGCATCTGCCGCATTCTGTGCACGAATAGAAATCAAAGTAATCCTTCCATGTAAAATCTCTGATATCAGTGGCTCCAAATCTGGTTTCTTTCTCAAAATCTATGGGGAGAGGCCTTGCCTGAGTACCGGTTGAAAATAGTACATTGAAGGGAGCAGCAAACAGGTGAAGATGTTTGGATCTTGGTATGTAAATCAGGAAAACCATAAAATCAAGAGCATGGATCCAGAAAGCTGACCAGAAGATATAATATACATAGGAAGAGGGTGCCTTTGGAATTATGGAAGCCAGTGCATAGGAAATAGGCTCTAAATAATGTGGTGCCCCCGATCGAACTACGAATGTATATCCTGCAAGCAATCCCTGCATATCAAGCACTGACATTACGAAGTATGTGAGCATCAGAAGTCCTATGAGAACCAGTATAAAGGCTGCCTCAAAACCGTTGAATCCCTGATATCTTTTTATCTTGAGTCCCCATCTTCTCACAGCAGCGTAAATAACATCTGCAATTACGATGCCAGCAAATATATTTACAGTGAAAAAGATAATATCAGAAAGGATGCCGGGAGAAAATAGCTGATGTGCAAATATTGTAACATAGAAGAAATCAATTGAGTATGCTCCAAAAACTATGAATCCCCAGAACATAAGTGCATGCATTATTCCTGCAAAGGGGTCTTTAAAGAGTTTCCCCTGAAGAAATACATTTCTTATGAGGATGTAGATTCTTCTCCCCAGATCGAGTTTCATTCGAGGTTTTTTCAAAGGGATTTTAATTGCGTCCCATAGAATTTCATATAATTTGTAGAAGAAAGCAAACACCGCAATAAGTATACCTGCGAGCACTAGAACCGAAACTAAATTCATATCAAGGCACCATTTTTGGATCTTTCCGATCCTATTTTGTAGATAAAGGTAAGGTTAAAAAAGTAATCGATTTCGACATACGCTACATTTGGTCTTTAAAAAAGAAAAATAAAAGTAGAAAAATCAGGACAATTTTTCCACTATTTTTGGGATTATCTGATAAAGATCTCCAACAAGACCATAATCCGCTTCTTCGAAAATTGGAGCTGTTTTATCTTTGTTTATGGCAATAACCGTTTTAGATCCCCTCATACCTGCTATGTGCTGTATCTGTCCGGAAACACCAACGCCCACATATATGGCTGGTCTAACTTTTTTCCCTGACAATCCTATCTGTCTATCTTCACCAAGCCACTGGTAGTCAAGACATACTGGCCTGGATCCTGCAATTTCTCCATGAACGGCCTCGACCAAAGGCTTAACAGATTCTATCCCCTCTTTCTTTCCGAGACCCCTGCCAATGCAAACTATAATTTTCGCATCTTCAATGTTGCTGCCTTCGGCCTTTTTTGATTGTCTGCTGAGTATTTTTATTTTAGATTGCGGTGCATCTATGGAAACAACTTCAGAAGTTTTATCTGATTTTATGGCGTCTGAAATACCTGGAGATACAGTGAATATTTTAGCTTCAGATTCCTCCTCAAGAACTGTTTTACCTCCAAGGTAAAATCTTTTCGTTTTCGCCTTTGAACCATCAAAGGAAATCTCGTTGATTTCAGGAACAATTCCTACTCCCAATGAAACTGAGAGAATACCTGCAGCCTCTCTTCCCAGAATTGATGAACTCAGGAAAATACTATCTGCGCCTTCTTTTTTAAACAACTCTTCCAGGAGCTTTGCTGCACTGTCAGAAAGAATATCTCCCTTAATGGAGTACATTCTTGAAGCTCCAAAATTTGCTGCCTCGGAAGATGATTTTTCAATACCAACCCCAATAACCTCCCCTTTCTCCCTCAGGTATGTGATCATTTGACTGAGTGAACCAAGGTTCTCAGAGAACACTAAAAATTTCATTTCATCCCCTCCTTGAGTACCTTTACAACCTCTGGAATACCCTTATCCATATCCTCGAAAACGAGCTTCTTCCTCTCACTTCTTGGGGCTCTGTTAGAAACGAGAGTTACTGCCTTTGAAATAACTGGAGCTATTTTTTCAGTCTTTATGGGCTTTCTTCCAGCCGCCATAATCTGCATAACAGGGGGAAGTCTTGGCTCATTTATTTCCTGACTTATGGAAACTATGGATGGCATTGGAGATTCTATTTCTATATTATCCTCTTCAAGAATTCTAGTTACCTTCACTGTGGTTCCTGTTACCTCGATCTTACCGGCATTTCCTAAAAGCGGCTCATTGAGAAGGGCCGAAAGCATTCCAGGTATTAAACCGGTGATTGAATCAGCAGACTGGTTTCCCAGGATTACAAGATCGTGTTTGATCTCTTTGATTTTTGTTGCAAGTACTCTTGCTGTATTTGCTGGGTTATTCTCCTCATAGCCGTCTATGATGATCCCCTCATCCGCTCCTATTGCAAAGGCCTTTTTCATTATGGCTGATGATTGTTCATTGCCAAGGAGAATTGCGGTTACCTTACCTTTGTATTTCTCCTTTAATCTTACAGCCTCTTCTACCGCATGTTCGCTAAGAATCTCAACAGTTTTCGGAACATTCTTTATCATTGGTTCCCTTGTGTTGGAGTCTATCTTTACCTGTTCCAGATCAGGCATCTGCTTAATCAGAACTATGACATCTACCATTTTCTTTACCTTAATGGAGATGTTCTTACGTTCTTTATATTTTTCCAATTAATGTTAAGGCATTGTCAGAAAATGAGGATTTACCTGGATTAACTGTAACTTATGAACCTGCATGTATAATAAACAAAGTTTTTCCGGGTGAATAATTTTCCAGTGGAAATACAAAATACTTACAACGGACAATTATTCTGAAGTATGAAACGGAAATGCACCATTCATTGATGTCCTTTCTATCATATTAAAATCTCAATGAATACAGCCCATTATAGTTAGATGAGGTATTTGTTATTCCAGGAGCGCTTTCAGTTCATTCTGCGCGTCAAGTTAAAATAAATGCCTGCAAATAACTGCGAAGTCCTCAGATGGACAACTGAAAAACTAAATAGGAAATAAACATTCCTTTGCTGTGGAGAAAGGCAGGAGACTATCAAGCCACGCAACTGCAACTATTATCATAATGGCAATAATGGGTATACTTGTTAATTACGTAGAGACGATGATTACACCTGCCTTGCCAATTTTAGAAGCAGATTTCAATGCATCTTATGATTCTCTATCATGGATAATCACCGCTTATGTAATTTCAGGCACCGTTTCAGCAGCAATCTTTGGAAGACTCGCTGACATGTATGGCAAAAAGAGGATATTCATGCTTTTATCCTTAATCTACGCCATAGCAGTATCTTTCGGAGGGTTCGCAACCACGCTGGAGGAATTCATTGCAATCAGGGCAGTTCAGGGCCTCGGTATGGGAATGTTTCCTGTGGCATTTGCCCTGCTGAACGATCAGGTTCCGAAGGAGGAACTGCCTCTTGCACAGGGTATATTAAGTTCGACATTTACGGCAGGGGCAGCCCTTGGATTAGTCCTTGGAGCCTGGATAACACAAACATATGAATGGGAATATTCCTATCACTCTGCCATCCCGGTGGCATTTGGTCTGTTAATTGCGTCATACCTATATTTGAGGGATAACAGCCAGAGAACAAAGTCCACCATAGATTTTCTTGGAATCAGTCTCATATCCAGTGGTGTTGTCCTATTGATTCTCGGTCTTTCCGAGGGTCAGTCATGGGGATGGTACAGCCTCTCAATTGAAATAACGTTCATCATGTCAGCGATCCTTCTATTTCTATTTATACTGGTTGAATCGAGGAGGTCTCAACCATTCATAAGCATGAAACTGATGAGAATCAGAAATGTATTTTTGTCCAATTTTACCGGTCTTTTCGCCATGGCAGCAATGTTTTTCCTCTTTTACAGCGTTCCTCCACTTCTGGAGGACCCTTCACCTGCCGGTTTTCAGCTAAGCATATTCAACTCCGGGTTAACAATGCTCCCGGCAGCGCTGGCTTCAATGATTTTTGCCCCGGTTGCGGCAGTGGTAACAAAGAGGTTAAGCCCTAAATTATCCATTGAAATTGGAAGTGTGGTACTCTTTCTTTCTTACATTGGACTCTACTACTTCCGGGCATCCCCCCTGGAAATTACTGAAGACGCTACCATTCTCGGAATAGGACTTTCATTCATTTTCGTAGGGATGATTAATATCCTACTGGTATCAACACCGGCTGGAGACGCAGGGGCTTCAACCGGGATGAACGTAGTATTCAGGAATATAGGTTCTGCAGTTGCACCTGCAATAAGCGGTGTTTTCGAAACGATGTATGAAGTAAAGATAATTACAGGGGTAAACTCCCTTGGCTTGCCGGAATACTCTTTGTTTCCAGATCATACAGCTTTCAGTTATATCTTCCTTACTGGAATGGCGTTCCTGCTGGTCTCCATTATTTTCACATTATTCATGAAAGTACCTGGGAAGGAAAATAACCCTAACAATCTGCGGAATACCCGTTGATAGGGCTGTGTTTAAGGGTAATATTAACACAGTCTATATTAAAATATGTCGAAATCGAAAGATTATTTTAACCGATTCATAATACATGGTACGGTAATCAAATGGCAAAGGAAAATGAAGTTTATATAGTGGGTTACAAAAGAAGTGCTTTTTCGAGATCGAGGCCGTCTGAACCTGAGCGTGATGCATTCAATAATATAAGAATGGATGAGGCTCTGGGAATGTTGATCAGGAATATCATTAAAGATACAGGAATTAGAGAGGGAGAGATCAATGATGTCATAACAGGATGTGCATTACAGGCCGATGAAAACTGGACATACGGGGGAAGACATCCAGCTTTTCTTGCAGGATTGCCTTTCAATGTGACAAGTATGTCTCTTGACCGCGCTTGTTCCTCATCATTAAATGCAATAACCATAGGGGCTATGGAAATCATGACACAAAATGCTGAGATCGTTTTTGCAGGCGGTATGGAACACATGACTCATATGCCATTAAACAACAATCCTCATATTAAACCAAACATGAAGCTCTTATTGAGGCCGGAATATGCAAAATATCAGATGAGTACATCATATTCCATGGGTCTAACTGCGGAAAAACTGGCTGAGAAGTCTGGAATAACCAGGGAGGAAATGGATAAATTCTCCTATGAAAGCCATGTTCTGGCGAAAAAGGCACAGGATAGTAATTTTCTAAAAAAAGAAATTCTTCCAATCAAGGTAGAATATCAGGGGTCGGAAAAATCAATAGATGAAGACCAGAGCATAAGGAAAGACGTGACGATTGAAGGGTTTAGCAGTCTTAAGCCTGCGTTCAAAGAAGGCGGAAAAATAACAGCCGGAAATTCATCACCGCTTAATGCGGGCGCTTCAGCCGTTGCACTTATGAACGGTAAGAAGGTTGATGAATACGGCTTAAAGCCAATTGCAAGAATCAGATCATTTGCATGGGCAGGGGTAGATCCTTCAATAATGGGTGAAGGTCCGGTTCCAGCTTCCAAACTTGCTCTTCAGAGAGCGGGACTCTCAAGCGATGATATCGATCTTTGGGAAATAAACGAAGCTTTTGCTGTTGTTGCATTAAATGCAATGAAGGAGTTCAAAATTCCAAGAGATAAGGTCAACGTGAACGGGGGAGCCATAGCAATAGGTCACCCACTTGGAGCTAGTGGAGCAAGGCTGGCGGGAACACTGGCAAACAGTCTCGTTGACAGGGGTAAGAAACTTGGCCTCGCAACACTATGCGTGGGGGGAGGACAGGGATATTCTACCATATTGGAGAGGATGTAAATGGATTTCGAGCTAAGTGACGAACTTAAGGATTTCAGGAAGATGGTAAGGGAATTTGCTTTGGACGAATTCACCAGTGAAGTTGCAAGAAAACGTGATTTCGAAGAAAGCTACCCGGATGATTTAAGAGTGAAGTCATTGCAAAAGGGGATCATTGACTTTTCCAGTCCATGGAAAACAATGGTAGCCATTGAAGAGCTGTGCAGAGTCGATGCAGGTCTGGGAATATCAGTAACGGTTCCTTATTTCGGAGCAGAAGTTATAATGCTGTTTGGCAACGATGCCCAGAAAGAAAAATATCTTTCAGAGGTAAACAAAGGAAAGAAAATGATGGGGTTGGCTGTTACAGAACCAGGAGGAGGGAGTGATGTTGCTGCAAACAAAACGGAGGCTGCCAAATCCGGGAATAAATATATACTCAACGGATCTAAAATGTTCATAACCAATGGTCAAATCGCAGACTTTTTTGTAATGCTTGCAAGAACCTCCAAAGCTGATTCAGCAAAGAAACACAGGGGTATGAGTACCTTCATCGTTGAATCAAAATTTAAAGGATTCTCAGCAAATAAGCTTGAGGGGAAACTTGGAGTTAGGGCCACAAACACTGCTGAGCTTATTCTCAATAACGTCGAGGTTCCAGAGGAAAACCTCATAGGAGAGGAAGGGAAAGGATTTTACTATATAATGACTTTTTTCAATATTTCCAGGGTGTTCGTTGCAGCGCAGGCTATAGGAGTTGCGCAGGGTGCCCTTGATCGAACACTTGAATATCTGAAAAATAATGCACCATCAGGAGAATTGCAGAATGAATACGTTCAATTTACACTGTCTGACATGGCAACAAGAATCGAAGCAGCCCGACTTCTTATGTATAAGGCGGCTTCCTACCTGTTTCAATTCAAGCCAAATCCCACCATAACAAGCATGGCAAAGGGATACGCCTCAGAGACAGCTGTTTTTGCATCTGAAAAGGCCATGGAACTTACAGGATTGTATGGATTGAGTGGAGATCTTGAAAGATATTTCAGAGATGCAAAAATCATGGAAATATGGGAAGGAACCAGTGAGGTAGAGAAATTGATTATTGCAAGGATGCTAGAAAAGGAGAGTGATTCCAGTGAATGATGACTTGAAATTAATGAAGGAAACAGTGAGGGATTTTTCAGCAAAAAACATTGAAAACATAGCATTAAAAATAGAAAGGGAAGGGATCCATAAGGATCTACTGAAAAAACTTGCAGAGCAGGGATTTTTGGGAGCAACGGCGCCGCAGGAATATGGAGGTTCGGAACTGGATGGGGCTTCATACAGAGCCATTCTGGAAGAGCTCTCCTCGTTTTCTCCATCAGTTGGAGTTCTTGTTTTCTTATACAATTCCATAGCTTCTAAATTATTGAATAAAGGAAAAGCAGGGGATTATCTTAAGGAGATACTCTCAGGTGAATCCACCCTTGGCTTTGGTTACGGAGAGATCCTGGAAGGGTATGGCAATTCGTCCGGAAATGAAGGTTCTGACGGAAAGGGAATTCTGAAGAAGGATGTAATTTTTCCGACAGCCAATAAGTTTATTGCCCTGGACGGGTCAGGTCAAAATCTAATTCTTGCTAAGGGAAAGATAGAGAAAGCTAAAGACAAGAAATCTCTGGGAATCAGGGGATTAGGCATTTCTGACGTAATTATTGACACATCAGGCACTGAGAATCTGGGTCTCAGGTCAGATATTGTCAAGGCAATAGAAGATTCAAGTCTTGAGATAGCGGCAATTTATCTGGGAATAATCAAAGGTTCTCTAAACAAAGCCATAGAATACGCCAAGGTTAGAACAACCTTTGATCACTATCTGAAAGATTACAGCCCTGTGGCATTTTCGCTTTCTAATTTAAGGGCGGAAGAGGAATTGCTCAGATCCTACATATACGAAACAGACAATGAGAATGGCAAAGGTTTGAACGCCCTCATTTTCGCTGAATCTTTGTCCAAGAAAGCAACAAAACAGGCCCTTCAAACCCATGGGGGATATGGTTACCTTGAGGACTTTGGTGTTGAGAAATTCTATCGTGACGCAATGACAATAAGCACAATTTTATTCAGGGGAAGAACAGACAGAAAGAGGTTAAGCGAAGAGGTTTTTGGCACAGAAGCTGGAAATCTCTAGTTTAACCAAATATTTTTTATTCAATTTTAGACAATATATATTTATTCTACCCAGTTGTTTAACTCATCTTTTCAAAAAAATGGGTAACATTAAGGAAAATCTAATTTGATAAAACTATAATTAAATTTATTTTTCATATACAATATTAAAATGAATTAAAACTCATCATCAGATTTCTTCCTACCCAGGATTGCTCCTCCGATAAAACCTCCTATTCCGGGAATAACTAACCCGTCGGCAATAGCTTTGCCCATAAAGTTATAGAGATTTGCAGTAAGCATTCCTCTTACATAACCTGATTCGGCAAGGACACCCCTGGTAACAAGAGAATTACCAGTATACGTTGTCAAAAGAGTTACAAATGAAGCATTTGGAATTATGTACAGAGCAAACTCTATGGCTATGGTGATCACAACACCTGCTCCAATGAGCGCAGATACCAGTCCTCGTAACTTGCCGCGAGCTATTAACCCTCCAAAAATTCCCGGTATAATCCACCCTATGAGTGGGAAGTACCCCATGACCGCAAGGCTGGCTATTGTGGCAATAATACCAAAGCCTACACTTCCGGTTGATTCTTCATCTGCCATTTGCATAATAACGCACTGGTATATATTAAACTTCTTTGCGTCCATCCCTAAGAAAGTGTATTCTCGTTTTACAGGAAATAGAAATTAAAATCTATGGGAAGTCTTATATTTTTTAAAATATAGCCTTAGTAAACCGGTATCAATGATCAAAGGTAAAAAAAAGTCAAGCAGAGGAAGAACCCTTTCTAATAAGAAAAAGAAGACCATAGATGATATTATCTTTGAAATACAGAAGGTAGAAAACATATATCTGGGCGAAAAAAATCAGATTCACGTTAAGGTTTCCCCGGAGAAATATATCAAGCTGGTGGAAGCTACCATCACAGATCCACTTCTAAGGCAGATGATAATAAAACCAAAGAAAATTTCAAAGGGTAATTTCGAACTCAGATTTAAACCAAAAGAGACAGGCAAATATTCAATTTCTTTCTATGCAAGGACAAAGCAAAAGAAGTTTAAAAGAGAAGAAATAGGTGTCAACTCAATTATAAGAGAAAAAACAGTTGAAACAAGCACTTCAAGTATGGCTGCTGAAACTTACAATATTGACTTTTCCAAGATAAAGAAGAGAACCTGGCCATCATCCTCTGCCTACTCCATAGCTCTCCAAAATCCTAAACAAAATATTGCAGAGTCCTATGAGATAATCAGAAATGGAACTTTTGAGAAGAATCCCATGGTGAAATACCCAACCCTGATTTTTGGTTCAGGAAATTTTGGAACGGTGTTCAAGGTAAAAACAGACGGAGGAATCTATGCAATTAAATGTTTTACCAGGGGCTCCCCTGATCTTGAGATCCGATATATGGCCATTAGCAGCTTTCTCAAGGCTAAGAAATTACCTTTTTTTACTGAATTCAACTATATGGATAATGCAGTGAGAGTAATGGGAAAAAAAGAGACTTATTTTCCCATACTTATGATGTCGTGGGTTACCGGGGAAAATATGAATCAGTACATTAAGAGAAACTTAAACAATCCAAACGCTCTTACTGTCACAGCAAAAAGTCTTTTAAAATCTGTTCAGGAAATGGTAAAGAGCAATATTGCCCATGGAGATCTATCAGGGGATAATATACTAGTCAGGGAAAATGGAGAAATCAATCTAATAGATTATGACGGTATGTATGTACCGGCTATATCAAGCCTTGGAGCCAGTGAAGCAGGCCATGAAGCATTTCAGCACCCTAAGAGGATGACAGAATTCAATGAAAGGCTTGACTATTTTTCATGCCTTCTGATTTATGTTACGCTTCTGGCATTATCAAAAAAGCCCGAACTCTGGCAATTTAACGACGGAGACGGGGATAAACTCATAATATCTGGAGATGACCTGAATGATCCATCGCATTCACAGGTTCTCAAAGAAATGTTGAAAATTGGAGGTAAAGTAAAAACTTTGACAAACCTTCTTATCAAAAGTCTATCAAAGGAAAGCGGATGGGAACAGATTTCTCCACTCTTAATTTCTTAACAGTATTATACTTCTATTGTTATTATTGAAATGTCATCGTTCTTCATTTCGCCATTGATCCTGAGAGTGTCCCAATAGGATTGTTCCGGGTTAAGAAAGCTGGAAAGTTCATCAATTCTCCTTGCCCCTCCCTCCATAATCCACTTTGAGGCTGCGTCAGAAGCAAGTAAAATCTTACTCCCCGGTTCAACTGTATAATTCTTCATTTCGTAGTCTGGTATTTCGAGGGGCGAATCATCGAAGATTGGTTCACCATGGCCACTCCAGAGCAGATCCGGGTGGAGACCGAAGCCTGACACATCCTTTATGGGAAAGCTCTCCAGCCGCTTGTTTGTTCTTATGAATGCGCAACTGTCTCCCACGGCTATACAACTCACTCTGTAATTCTTCTCAGTTTTCTTTATTTCCATGCCAATGAATGTGGCATATGAACCTAATACGGATTTATTTTTTACATTCCATTTAAGGTTGTTCCATTCTATTTTGTCATGCCACAGGTTAATGGAGTTTCTATAAATCTTATTGATTATTTCATCCGGATTCCCCGTTAGATTTCCGTACTGTGAAAAAGTATCAACTAGGCACCGTGCCCACAAACCAGAAAATACAGAGTCGCTGGCACCATCTGAAACCGCAAATCTCATATTCTGCTCATCAGCCATGAGATAATCTTCGCATTCATTTTGTGTATTTCCAACTTTTGGAAATATTATGGATTGTCTTTTCATTTCACTCTGCTATATGCAACCCTCGTACCAATATCCAGTAACTTGATAAGATCTTCCAGTCTCGCATTAAAAACATATGCTCTTGCTCCTTCTGATACATCCTGATATTCTTCTCTTGCAATGGCCAGCATTGAATCCGGGAGCATAGTAGATATATTGAACATGGTCGAGGCATATTTTTCCTGTGGAAGTTTGGATTCATTTTCTGGAAAAGAAACTGGCGGGGCTGAAGACTCAGACAGGTGGCAGTTCCAGAGCATGGTTTTTCCATCCTTTGTTGAAAGTTCTGTAAGCTCCCTTGATATATCGGTGGGCGATCCGTCTGTAGATTCTCCGTCACTGATATTTATTACTACGGGAGGATAGGAGTATTGATGCTCCTGAACCCATTTTTCTACCCATTCTTTTGCAAGTTTTAAGGCTGATACCATTGGGGTATCGCTTGCAGCAACGGGTTCAAACCACACTGGATATTGAAATTCAACCTCCTGATCATCTACTTTTTCTTTTCTTGTTTCCATTTTCTTGATTACATTTTCCATTTCGGTTATGGGAATTGGAGCATCCGATATCAGACCGGCTGCGCCAGATCTTTCGAATCCATATCCTATTACACCCAGGTCAAAATAGTGCCTTACTCCTTCAGATTTCGTGCATCTGTTTATTAGCTCAGCAATTTGTTTGTTAATAGCGTCAGTTGCCTCTACTGCCTTGGATCTTTCGCCACCTGACAGCTTATGGCTCATTGATCTGGACTGATCGAGCAAAAACAAAAATAAACCGGGGTTCCTTCTACTTATTTCAGCTTCGTACATAATTTCCTAAGACTATAGTGTTTAAAACCTTTTTTATTAATTACATGCCTGTTTGATCCGTTATTTGTGACAACTTGTTCTTTTGATATCTTTCCATTGTAAATGTGCAATGCGCACTTAAATTCTTAATGCGCCAAAGGTCTTTTCCGCCAATAAGAACTACCCTTTCTCTGTACATACAGCGAGAGAAAGTAACACTGTGAATAGATATAGCAAAAATTGTGGTTTAAACCAGAAGAAATGGAAACATTGTTTCAAAACGTTGAGCCTTTCATTTTGAAGATAGTCACATTTATGCCCTTAAAGTAATCTCAGCCGTGGAAAATGCAAAGATCATAGACTTAAAAAGGAGTTTTATGCAATCTTTTACATCTATTGGACCTTTCCTTGATATTGCTGCAATCTTCGCCTCAATCACTATCATATCCTTATTTATGATGCCTCTTGTTGTTCTTTCAGCATTTCTTATTTCATATACCACCATCTATGGAGTATATTACATTTCAAGAAGGCATTCCAGCAACGGGGGTTACTATTCTTTTGCTGGAAAGGTCTTTGGTGTCAACGCTGGCCTGATAACCGGCTTCTTCTACATCTTTTACAGTTCGCTGGTACTTCCCAATATATCACTGTTTGTCGCAACGTTTATTTATTCATCTCTGTCATCTATTGGCTTTAACTTTCTCTATTCGCAGGATTTATATGCAATTCTCTTCTCTTTATCAGCAATAATACTGGTTTCTAGAGGTCTCAAACTCTCATCATTTTATGTATTAATGTTTGGACTGATTGAAATGGCTGCAATGCTCTTTTACATAGTATTCTTTTTTTCTTATTCTCCAGGTTACACAAATCCCCTGCAAAATTTTGATGTGGAATCTTTCTTTACAGGCGTAATGTTCGGTATGGTTATATTTGCAGGGAGCGGGTCATCCATATTCATCTCTGAAAATACCCGCAGGTCAGGTAAACTAGTACCCATTGCAGTGATGACATCTTTCACTATTTCGGGATTGATACTAACGCTTGCAGCATTTGCAATGGATGATTACCTTGGGTCAACAGGTCTTACGCTTTACTCCCATACTGGAGGAGCATATATATTAACCATGCTTATGGATCAAAATTTCTCACTGTATGCCATATTTCTATCCATTACAGTCCTGAGCGCATTCAACCTTTCCATCTCTTATTTGAGAGCCTTTATCAGTGCGCTTGATAGAATGAGAAAAGACAAAATAATACCTTCATGGAAAACAAAATTTCAAGACTCATCAATTGATCTGTTCATCTTATTTCTCGTTACCCTGATCATAGTGATAATTTCGAACTTTATTGGATTCTTTAACATGTTTCTTACAATTCTGACGTGCGTAGCATTATCATATATCCTGGTACATATTATCACTGCAATTGCTGTAATGAAAGATTCAAATTACATGATACGGAAACCAAGTTTCATAATTTCTCTAATTTCCATGATATTTCTATCTCTTGTCCTGTACTTTGAAATTACTTATGATCCCAATCTCTACTCAAACATAATCACTTTTGCAATGGTTCTACTGAGCACTTTGATTGTTTTTGCGGTCAATATATACAGGCGAAAATATCTCACAAAGGTTACCTTCGGTGGCAAAATATCGCAATTACAATGACCTTGTTCTTTGTTCCGGGTAACTATCATAAACTCTTTTAGAGAATCATCAATGATGTAAAGACATAATTGAAGGTTTTTGATAAATTCACAGGAAGGGAAGTTGGTCAGGTAGAAACTATAAAAATTGATGACATTTCCATGAGGAGAAGTTCAGCGGAAAACAACTATTTCAATATTAGAGAACGTCTGACTATACTGAGGAAAGCTTCTGACCTCATAGGAGAGAACAGGGACTTTCTAGCTCAAACACTTTCCATGGAAACCGGAAAAGCATATAAAAACGCCGAAAGGGAGATTATGAATGCTGAGGATCATCTCAAGAATCCTATACTTACTCTAAATACCTATAACATTTCTCAGGCAAGCAATTTTGAAAAATCAAAGGAGGTTCACCTGTTTAACGTTCCAGAAGGCATTCCGGTTCAGATATTTGTCGATGAGGCAATAAGGGGCATTATGTCTGGTCAAAGGACAATCGTCCTGCACAATCCTTCCTGCCCGTTGACTACCATGAAGATTTCCGAGATTCTTTCGGAATCTGTAAAAGACTGGCAAAATTTCATAAATGACATCCTTGTGGATAACCAGATTAATGGAATCAGAAAGATCATCTCATCCGGTGAACTGGACAGTATTACTTTTCACGGTACCCCTGAGCAAAGCATGGCCTTCTCTAAACTAACAGGGCTCCTGAATGTAAAGATGAATGTGATGACCAATTACCGGGCAATTATATGGGATAAAAAATACATGGAATATGCCCTTGACTGGGCTGTTCAGAATTCGCTAACTCCAGTTTCAAACCACAGGCTTAGGGTGCAGACAATCATTGTTAAGGCCGAATTTTTTACCTACTTTAAAAATAGATTTACGGATATATCAAAAAAATTGAAGTTTGGCATTCCAGTTGAGAAATCACAGGATTGTAACTATTATCCAAATATAACTGAAGAAAAGAGGGCAATTGAGGTGGTAAAAGTGGCCAGACAAAATGGCTTTATCATAGAAGGTGAAGAGGATAAAAGATTCCCAATTGTTCTTCATAACGAATATGACGATTTACAAACAAATCTGGAAGAGGCTGATGGCGCAATAGCCTTTATAGTCCCGGCAAAATCACTTAAGGATGCGGTTAAATTCTCCTTCTCAAATAAACCGTGGGATATTACATACCTGTTCGCAAATGGAATTGAAGAAGCTGATATGACCAGATCCATGGCTGGGAGATCCACAATAATATTTAATCCAAAAAAAGAGGATATCGTTGGGTTTCAGAAGCATATTGAAAAAAAGGGATCAGTTAGTTAAATGATCCTTCCCGCCCCTCATTCTTGATATAATCTCCTTTCCGAATTCTGAGCACTTTAATGGTTTTATATTGAGAATCCTGGCAAGATCCTGTGTTACTTTTTGGTCCGCATAACACTGGGAAACAGCCTCCTCTAATATCTGGGCTGCCTCAAACCAGTTTATCTGCCTCAGCATCATGCTTCCGGAAAGTATGATAGATGTTGGATTGGCAATGTCCATACCTGCATATTTGGGAGCAGTTCCATGAACAGCTTCAAAGATTGCATAGGTATCACCGATATTGGCACCGGGAGCAATGCCTAAGCCGCCAACCTGAGCAGCAAGGGCATCTGAAAGGTAATCGCCGTTGAGGTTCGTAGTTGCAATGATATCATAATCCTCTGTTCTTGTGAGAACCTGCTGGAACATATTGTCAGTTATTCTGTCCTTAATCACAATTCTGTCCTGATAGCTTCCGGGCGACTCAAGATAAGCATCTTCCCTAACTGTCTTATCTGCAAACTCTTCCGAAGCTACCTCATAGCCCCATTCCTTGAATGCACCTTCAGTGTACTTCATAATGTTTCCTTTGTGGACAAGGGTCACGCTTCTTCTCTTATTTTTTATGGCGTATTCGATTGCCTTTCTCACAAGTCTGGTGCTTCTGAATTTGCTTATTGGTTTTATTCCTATTCCAGTGTCCTCGGTAAGATTAACATTGAATTCCTTTGTAAGTATGGATCTCAGTTTCTTTGCCTCTTCTGAATTATATTTCCACTCGATTCCAGCATATAGATCCTCTGTGTTTTCCCTGAATACCACCATGTTCATTTTTTCAGGATGCGTAACAGGCGATGGAACTCCCGGGAAATACTTCACAGGTCGAACATTTGCGTAAAGATCAAAATGCTGTCTTAGCGTTACGTTAAGAGACCTGAACCCCTGACCTATGGGGGTTGTAAGAGGTCCTTTAATTGCTATTACAGTTTTCTGGAGTAATTCAAGGGATTCCTGTGGAAGATGCTTTCCTGTCTTTTCAAACGCATCTTCTCCTGCTGCAACCTTTTCCCATATTATGGATCGTTTGCCGGAGTAAGCTATTTCCAGTGCAGCATTTACAACTGAAATCATAGTGCTGGTTATATCCGGTCCTATACCATCGCCTTCAATATAGCCAATGTTTGGGTTATCCGGAACATTCAATCTGTTATTTTCTTCAATAGATATGTATGCCATGGTTCTCTCCTTTGTTATTGATTTCTCCATTATAGTTTTTTCACAGATAGGAAATTATCTGAAAAATTAGTATTGGATATTAATTTTCAATTGACTTAAGTTTACTTTCCAATTCCCTTTCTCAAAAGTTTTATTGAATTTGGAAAAGTAATTTATTTCACAAGTGATACCATACGTTAATTCATGAGAAATATAGTTCTGGGGCTTATGTTTGGTGATGAAGGTAAGGGGAAAGTCGTGGACTTCCTTACGGATGAAAAAACGACAGTAATCAGGTTTAATGGCGGTACAAATGCAGGTCACACCGTTGTAACTTCCAGAGGGAAATTTAAATTTCACCTGCTTCCATCAGGAGCCCTAAGGGCTTCTGATATAGTTCTTGGGAATGGTATGGTTATCGATCCTTTTGCATTGAAGGAAGAACTGGCAATATACAAAGAAGAAAACAGCAATCTCAGAATAATGATAAGCAAGGCTGCATCTGTTGTAACACCAATTCACGTCTACATAGACAAAAAGCAGGAAGAACTTAGGGGGAATCTCAAGATAGGGACAACTTCCAAGGGTATTGGGCCATGCTATGAAGACAAATTTTCCAGAAACGGTATCAGGATCGGAGACCTTCTTGACCAGACCACAATCCTGAACAAGTTAAGATTAATGACAACAATGAGAAAACATCTCCTGGAAGAGAGTGAATTTCTCAATGAAGAAACGTTGCAGAAGATTTCCAGGGACCTTAATGGCGTGGGTAAAATCATAGAGCCTCTGATGTGCAACACAGAGCTATTTTTGGAAAAAAAGAAATCGGAGGGAAATTTACTTTTTGAAGGAGGTCATGGAGCTCTTCTGGACATTGATTTTGGTGTATATCCTTATGTGACTTCTTCAAACACTATGTCAGGTGGAGCCATGACGGGCAGTGGCTTCAGTTTGAGAAAGATTAACAATATAATCGGAGTTACGAAATCTTATATTTCCAAGGTAGGAGAGGGACCATTTCCAACAGAAATTTCCGGGGAAATCGCTGATTCAATAAGAGAAGCAGGTGGAGAATATGGAACTACCACAGGCCGCCCAAGAAGAATTGGATGGCTCGATATTCCACTGTTAAAATATTCAATAATGCTCAACGATGTTGACGTTCTTGCAATGACGATGCTGGATGTAATTGGAAGGCAAAAGAGTATCCTCATATGTGAATCCTACAGGGAAGGTTACGATTCACCCGTTCAAGCTATGATAGAAAAGAAAAATGCCACACCAGAGTACATAGAGATGGCAAGCTGGGGTGAAATCAAGGATTCAGAAATAGATGAAATGCTTTTGAAAGGATATTATGGTCTTCCTCAGGAAATGAAAGATTTTATCTCAAAGGTTGAAGCTCTCAGCGGCAAAGAAATTGGAATAATATCACTGGGTCAGAGAAGAGAGAGGACCATCATCAGAGAAAAATGGAAAAGTATTCTTAAATGAAGTGATTGCAGAATATGTCAGAGGCAAGAACAGTAAGAGCTCCAAGAGGAAAGGAACTTAATACCAGAGGTTGGCAGCAGGAGGCTGCCCTGAGACTTTTAATGAACAATCTGGATCCAGAGGTAGCAAAGGATCCTGATAATCTCATTGTTTATGGTGGTAAGGGAAAGGCAGCAAGAACATGGGACGATTTCGATGAAATAGTGGGTATGCTCAAGGAATTATATTCTGACGAAACGCTTATAATTCAGTCTGGAAGACCTCAGGGAGCATTTAAAACGACGAAGGATTCCCCAAGAGTTATAATTGTAAATGCTCAGATTGTTCCAAGATGGGCAACAGATGATATATTCTGGGAACTTGAAAGAAAGGGCCTCACAATGTTTGGTCAGATGACTGCAGGAAGCTGGATATATATCGGTACGCAGGGAGTACTTCAAGGCACTTATGAAACACTTTGGGCACTTGCAAAGCAGGAGTTCGGTTCTGAATCACTGAAGGGTAAATGGGTTCTGTCTTCAGGGCTTGGAGAGATGGGTGGAGCACAGCCGCTTGCTACCACAATGAACGATGGAGTGGGTATATTCATAGATGTTGATCAAACAAAGATTGACAGAAGGATTAATGGAAAATATCTTGACATGGAGGCAAAATCCATAGAAGAAGCGTTGAAGATTAAGGATGAATTTCTTTCTCAGGGGAAACCGGTGTCCATTGGGGTTCTGGGAAATGCAGCAACATTATACAGAAAACTTGCTGATATGAAAATATGTCCTGATATAGTCACAGATCAGACAGCAGCACATGATCTGAATCTTGGTTATATACCGGAAGGATACACCGTTCAAACAGCTGAAGAATTCAGAAAATCCAATCCGGAACAGTATAAAAAGGCGGTTTATGAATCAATAGTAAAGGAGACCAGGGCAATTCTGGAATTCAAGAATATGGGGTCAAAGGTCTTTGATTATGGAAACAATCTCAGGACAAGGGCAAAGGAGGGAGGACTCAGCAATGCGTTTGAAATACCCGGGTATGTACCTGCATATATCAGGGACCTCTTCAGTATTGGGTCCGGTCCTTTCAGATGGGTTGCACTCTCTGGCGATAAGGAAGATATATTTACTATTGATGAAGCGATCAAATACCACTTGGGGTACGATGAACATCTGGTAAAGTGGCTTAATCTGGCTAAGGAAAAGGTCAAATTCCAGGGGTTACCTGCACGTATATGTTATGCTTCTTATGGTCAGAGGGAAAAAATTGGTCTTATCATAAACGATCTGGTTAGGGACAAGAAACTCAAAGCACCTGTGGCAATAGGCAGGGATCATCATGACACAGGTTCAGTAGCCTCTCCATTCAGGGAAACAGAGAACATGAAGGATGGAAGTGATGCCATTGCAGACTGGCCCATTCTGAACGCATTACTCAACGCAATATCTGGTGCCACATGGGTTTCGGTGCACCATGGCGGTGGTACGGGCATAGGCAACTCAATACACTCTGGATTCGTCATAGTTGCCGATGGTTCAAAGGATGCAGAGGAGAGGATTAAGAGGGTATTAAACGCCGATCCTGGAATGGGAGTGATCAGGCACGCTGATGCAGGATATGAAAAATCAAAGGAACTCATTGCAAAGGGTGTAAAATTCAAGAGGCCTTATTTCAAGTAAAGGATTGACACTTGACCCATTTTTATGGTATCCAAATTGTTTGAACATATTATAAATCGTTAAAATTAAACACATCTTTTTCAATTAAGATCTTAATGAAAGCTTAATTATAAAATTGATAATAAGGGGATATGGGAGTTAAGGCAATTTTAATGGCTGGAGGGAAAGGTACAAGACTAAGGCCAATTACATATTCAATTCCAAAACCGCTGGTTCCAATCGCAGGAAGACCATGTATCGGATATTCTCTTGATGCATACAGAAGGGCAGGGATCAATGATGTTATTATAACCACAGGATATAAATTTGAATCCCTTATCACCGGTGTTCTTGAATACAAGGATCTGCAACAGAATATATTATTCTCGGTGGAAAAAGAACCCGCAGGAACTGCAGGAGGAATAAAACTTGTTTCCAGGTTTATTGATGATACTTTTATTGTCGGGAGCGGAGATATCCTTGCAGATTTTGACATTAAGGAAATTCTGGAGTTCCATAGAAAAAAGAAGGCAAAAATCACCATTGTTTTGTCAGAGGTTGAAGACCCTTCACAAATGGGTATCGTAGAATTGAAGGATGGGAAAATAACAAAGTTTCTTGAAAAGCCCTCCAGAGATGAAATATTTTCAAATCAGGTGAACGCTGGCATATATATAATTGAACCTGAAATATTGGATGAAATACCTGAGGGGGTTCAGTTTGACTTCTCCAAAGATCTATTCCCAAAACTCATGAGAAAGGGCGTAGAGATATTTGGATACAAGGGAAATGGAACCTGGCTGGATACCGGAAGGCCAAGGGATATGATCAAAGCCAATCAGATAATGGTTGAGAAGTATGGAAAAAATATAGATTTACCTAATATGAAAGGAACATTTATAATCAAAAATGTAGATGAAATGAAAGGAATCAAGCTGGAAGGACCAACGTTTATCTCAGAGAAGGTAAAAATAGGCGAAGGCAGTACAATAAAAGGCACTGCAATTTATAGCAATGTGGAAATTGGTAATAACGTTGAAATTGAGGACTCCATTATAATGGACTGTTCCAAGGTAAGATCTGGTTCAAAGGTAATCAAATCGGTTTTGATGAGAAACACCTCAATAGGTTCAGACTGTATCGTGCAGGAGAGCGTTATATCTCCAGATTTGAGCCTCCAAAATGGTTCAAGGGTCTATAACGTAGCACTATCATCAGATCAGACAGTTAATGACAGTTAAAAGTTAAGCAATGTATTTTGGAATAAAATATTAATTTAACTTAGAGAAAACCTGCCTTTTGAAGAATGAGAAGGTCTTCTGTTGTTAATTGTTCTCCGTTCTTGAATTTATCAAACAGGGTAACAGCTTTCTCCTGCAGTTCCCCTTCTTTTTCTTTCTTTCTTGTAGCTTTGGCTTTTGTCTTTATAGTTCCCAGAACCTTTTCAAGATCCTTTAATTCGTTCTTAGCCTTTACAAAAGCATCGTGTTCTTTTTCTGATTCCTTGTTGTACTTTATAAACAACTCGTGAAACTCATCAGCCTTTTTCCTGGTTTCATCAAGTTCCTGAAGTGATGAATTAATTTCATCGCTTATCTGATTGATCTGGTTTGATATTCCTTCTATTTCCTTCTTGAATTCATCAACAGTTTTTCTTTCTGCTGTTAATTTGTCAGTTACACCCCTGATTGTCTCGTTTTCTTTAAGTTCATCCTCTCTGGCAGCCTTCAGTTTTTTTAATTCATTGGTCAGTCTTCTAATTTCTCTTACAACTTTCTGCTCTTCCTCTTTCTTCATCTGAGTTGTCTGCTGTCTTAACTCGAGTTTCTGGAGTTCTCTCTCTTTCATTCTCAAGTCTTTAGGATCTATTCCCTGAGTTTTTATGGAATCCCTTATCTTTCTGTATTCTTTTCTGGTTTCAGAGAGATTTGTATAATGTTCTTCTTTTTCATCTCTCATTTTCTGGACTTTTTCAATAAGCTGTCCTTTATCGGAAATTTTTTTCTTAACCTCTTCCCGCATCTCTCTTACTTTCTGGTTAAGCTTATCCCGCTCTTCAGCGTAATAATGGCTCTCATCAGCAGCATCATCTCTTTTCCGAATATGTTCTTCTACCATATTTCGTAAAAGTTCTCTCTTTTGTTCTAGCTCAGGAAGAAGATCGCTCATAAATATCAATCATCGCAAAGGTAATCCCACATTCCTGAACATGATATATATCTTTCGCAGAATTTTACTTTTAAAAAAAATGACATGAACCAGAATAATATGGTGCTTTTAAAAAATTTGAATGTGCTAATTCCCCGTCGGTAAAACATTTAATTCTAGCTTCTTATAGATATTGTTGAGCAGTAAAGGATGTATAGAAACGAAAGTTTTTTCTCAGGCAATGTCCAGATTTTTCACCTCAGGTTAATTTTGCCAATAGGAATAATCCTTTATTAATAGGATAAAACTGAACGGTCTTTTTTTCTTTTATTTAGGATATCTGTAGTTTTCTAATATGGTTAAACAGGATAAGGAGCGTATTACTTTATTCTGATCTGTTAAAGTTAAAATTTGACTTAAAATTTGGATAAAAACTTCCTTTCGAATGGAATCCAAGCCGTAAGGTTTCAAAAAAACCTGGGCTATGAAACTCCATAATAAAGCTGGAAATTTTTTTAAAGAATAGCTGTTAATTTTTAAGATCATTTGGTATATTCGAAATGGATAACTAACTACTGAGCAAGTTATTTCTCTTGCATAACCCATTAAAATTATTGACAAATTCCACAGGATCCTTCGATTCGTATATCCCACGTCCGATGATAACGTAATCGGCTCCGTTTTCTAAAGTTAATAGTGGGTCCCCACCCTGAAATATTGACCCTGGTGAAATAATCTTAAGGTTCTCCGCATCCTTTCTAATCTTAATGAGTAAATCCTGGTTGTTTGCCGGTGCAACTATACCATAAATCCCATTGACTTTGGCCATCTTTATCATAGTTTGCCAGTTGCCATTTAACATCTTTTCTGAGTCAGGGTTGCTCATGGACACAACTCCAAACACTTTTGCTCCCTTAGCACCTTTTATTACCGCTTTCAGTGAATCCTCTCCAGGGAAAATATGCGATATCATCCCCCATGCTCCATGTGACGATGCTATTCCTGCTATTTTTTCATTTGTATATGGGATATCAGCTATCTTCAGATCACAAATCACTTTTGCATATTTTGAAAGATGATCAATGATTTCCACACCGCATGACATAATTGTCGGCCAGTTTATCTTTATTGCAAATATATCACTGGAAATCTTCTCAGCAAGATCTAAAATCTGCTTTGAATCAACAAGATCCAGAGAGGCTATTATTTTGCTATTCTTCACGTTTTCTAAATGTAATAGAATTACTTAACAATGACTGATACAATAATTAATAGAATACAAGTCTCAATCGCGTTTAGAATTTATGTCTATTGCTTCAATCGGTTTAAAACAAAATTAATTATAAAAGGGAATAAAAATTAGAGAAATTTTTAAAGAAATTTAGAAAAAGAAGGTTAATGGTTTAAGCAATCAGGTCAAGTCCAAGTTCTGGTGCGGTGTAAGAACCCATGACAACCCCAAGATTTCTGGCTGCATCCTTTCCTGAAATTATGTGAGGTGATTTAACGCCTGTCAACAGCACCATAACTTTAACCTTGTTTCCCATGAAATAATCAACATGTGCTCCCCAGATTATTTCTGCATGTGGGTCTATTCTCTTTCTAACTTCCTGTGCAGCCTTCATTGCTTCCTTCATAGTCATATCCTTACCGCCCACAATTCTCACAAGACAACCCATGGCCTGAGAAATATCGGCTTCAATGAGCGGAGATTTGATAGCTTGTTCAACAGCATATGAAACTCTGTCATCGCCACCGCTTCCTTCACCGATCCCAATCATGGCTGAACCTTTGTTTTTGGTAATGGTCATAAGGTCATTGTAATCAAGATTTATCAAACTGGTTTTTGTTACCAGTTCTATAATTCCTGTTATCTCTTCAACAAGAACAGAGTCCGCGAATTTGAAAGCTTCTTCCATGGACATCTTTGGGGTCTGCATAAGAACCCGATCATTGGGAATTGCCACTATCGTATCTGAATACTGGGCCAATTTTTCGACTCCCCTCTGGGCATTTTCCATTCTAACTTTACCTTCAGAGGAAAATGGAAGTGTCACTATGGAAATAACCAGGGCACCAGATTCCTTTGCTAATTTTGCAACAACCGGTGAAGTACCTGTACCGGTTCCTCCGCCCATTCCGCATGTGATAAATACGATATCAGATCTTCCAACAATCTTCTTCATAAGGTCCAAATCTTCTATTGCAGAATCTTCTCCAAGTTGTGGATCAGCACCAGCGCCCAGTCCTCTAGTGACATTTTTACCTATTAGGGCTTTGACTGGCGTCTTCATGGTCATTAAATGATTTGCATCGGTATTCAGGGCTATTAACTTAGCATCGTTGAAACCTCCCATGGCAAGTCTGTTAACGGTGTTAGAACCTGCACCGCCACATCCGATCACTTTTACCCTAACCTTGAGCTCCATGGCAAGTCTGTCTATTTCATCATCTTCGGGGCATCGCATGTTTTCTTCAATGGAATAGCTGGGTTGGGTCTCATCTTTTGCAGCTGACATATACAATAAATCAACTATGTCTTTCATATGTCTGACATAACAAGAACAATATATAAACTTTTTCTATCTATTATGTCAATTATCAAAGAATTAGATGGAAAAACTGGAACGACATTTGTCATACAAACATTATAATTTCCATTCAGTCTAGCAATTAAGCATTAAATAGCCTTGAAACTTATGGCAATTGTATGTTAAATAGGATATTGCAGGAAAAAGGTGCCATAAAGACGGGTGAATTTACACTCACATCAGGTAAAAAATCAAATTTTTATGTGGATATCAAGGATGCATGTGCTGACCCAGAAGTCTTGAAGGTAATCGTGGGCGAATTGGAAAAAAAAGTGACTTCAAAGGCAGTAGCTGGGGTTGAACTTGGTGCTGTGCCACTGGTTGTTGCTACAGCCTTTAAAATGAGCATTCCATATTTCATCATTAGAAAGCAAAGCAATCATGGTATGAAGAAACTTCTAATTGGAAAGCCTGAGGAAGGCGTGAATGTTGATATTATAGAAGACGTAGTCACAACAGGGGGCTCAGTTTTAAAAGCTGCAAACCTGCTCATGTCAAACGGTATGAAAATTGGGAAAATAATCACAGTTGTGGACAGGGAAGAAGGAGGAATCGAACTGCTTAGAGAGAACGGCCTGAAACTGGAGAGTCTTGTAAAAATATCGGAAGTTCTCAAAAAATAATGGATCGATATTCTCTTTCCGGTTAATGTTGACAAATCTTTGATCCACAGGGAATTTTATATTATATCACATTGTCCGGAAGCAAAAAAAAGGTATCTAAGAATCCAATCATTTGTAGAAGATACTGAAACAGCTCCGTAAACGAAACAGATATTTGCTGCCCATGAGCTTTATCCTTATTGGACACTTTCCCCATGAGCTCCGAATGCAGGGATGCTTCAGCGATAGTGCCTTTATTAGTGCATATGAAGTTGTTTTTTTGTGTCGCGATACCCTTTTCCAATGTTAGGGTCCATACCCGAACTGCTCATGGTATATTCTCAACATAATTGATTGCATAAATTATTTCTTTGATTTCATCTCTTCATGGACTATTGGAATTTTCCTGTTCAAGAGATTTTAAATTCTTTAAGTTACCTTAAAGGACGTCATCTATTCTTCCCAGTTCTATGGGTGTTGTATTTGATCCAACCAATGCCCCTTTCGAATTTGCAATAATGCACGATCCAACAAATATACTTCCGTAGTTGGCGGTTCCGATCTTCACAGGCACTTTAAAAAAATCCTTTAGAAACTCAATCTCTTCTTCGGTTGTTTCAGGGTTAACTATCATTCCCTTGTTTGTCACTATGCTTCCTGAACCGACCGTCTTAATTCCCCCTATTGACTTTCTAACTACTTCGACGCCAAGGGCATCTGAAATGAGTTTTTCACTTTTCTTTGAGAAATCCTCATGGATTATGGCTCCATGATCATTGGTCACTATGTCATTGCCAACAGCATTGATGCTGTCATCTATGCTTGCTATATTTATAGCCTTATCAGGAAGGAGTGCTTTCATATATTCTGGAGATACGTTTCCATTCACCACAATTCCATTTTCATTCATGGTGAGAAGAACTCCTATTAAACCAGTATTATCCAGATAACATCTTATGGGATTAACACCAAGAATCTCCTGAAAATCCTTATCAAGTTGAGGGTCAGCATTGGTGGGAATGAAGGCCAAATCCTCCCAGGATCTGGCATTTATGCCAATAAAAGCGTTGGTCAAAATTGAAATTTTTCTTATCATTTTATGGCAGGATAACTTCTGTTGTTCCTTCTTGAAGTTTTATTATTTTCACTGTTATGTGGGATGGTATCTTGTATTTACCTTTTTTCCATATTTCTTCATTGACTTTATTATCAATCCAGATGTTAGCTTTTTCAGATTTTGTAAATCTTGCGACGAAATCTTTTATCACTTCAATGGCAACATCTGCTCTTCTGGTCTTTGAAGCTTTCTTAGCATCTCTTAGTGGTATATTCAGGATCAGTTCCGTTGAGTATTGATTTTCTACCATTTCAATCAACCTAAAGTTTTAAAGTTCCCTTTCTCCAGTTTCTTCGTTTGGAGTTCTGAGTAAATTTTCTGTCTGTTCTCATCATAACCCATCCCGGGACTCTTCTATTTGAATTTATCTTCTTCATTAATCTGATTTTTCTCCCAAACTCTTTATTCCTGCTCATTTGTTTCTCCTCTCTATTTTTGTTTCTCTTCTTGTTTCGGTCATTTTTGAAAGTATATCCCTTATTTCAGGGTCTGTTATTATTCTATTTATTCTACCCATGCTGTAAAGCTGTATTAACTGGCTTTCAACATTTTCTGCAAGATCTGGTTTCACCAATCTCACATTGGCAAGTCTTTCCCTTGCCTCAGGATCTAATATCTGTCTTAATATCTGTTGCCTTCTGGCTTTTTCTGCTTCCTGAGCCTTTTGCTGTTCCTCGCTCATTTGCCTTTCGGAATTTGAGCGTTGAATCTCCTCCATTTTTCTTCGTCTCAGTTGTTCTAGCTCATCATCCCCTTCCATGGGACACCTCTAAAGATATTTCGTAAGATCTGGATTTTTTTCTACCATCTGTTTCATTACTTTGGTTGAAGTCTTTTCTATGAGGGACATTCCTTTAGGTGACAGCGTTCTACCTTTTGAATCCTTTTTCACATACCCCATTGATTCAAGGGTGTTAAGCATATGTCTCACTATAAACCTGCTTCCAGATGCAGGATGATATCTCTTCGATCCTCTGTCAACACTTCCGCCATATTCCTGTCCTAATTTTTCTATCCCTACCGGCCCCATAAGTGAGACCTTCCTCAACGTGGAAGCAAGTCTTCTGTAATACCAGTCTGGCTGTTCCCAGGGCTTCTCTCTGTGAATTCCTGCTTTGAGAAATTCTACCCATTCAGGAACTTTTATCTCCTTCATTTCTTTGAATTCCTCTGTTAACCCTTCCACAAGGGCACTCGGAGGTATTTTTTTAGCATCTACCATTAAACATCACGTAGCTAGAGGGGATATGTGGAGTGTTAATAACATTTTCGAGTTTTAACATTCTAATTATGTCAACAAAATATATGCTGTTGGTATTTAAGGAGTGGTTTTAGGAAAAATTATTTAGGTAAGGATTCGCAAAAAGTTTGTAGTACCATAAGCAAGAGTGAAACTCTACCTCTCATAGCGAGATGTAAGAAGATATAAGGCGATTATATTAAAAATAAAAATTAGCATCAGGAATTCAAATGAATTGGCGAATATGGATGATGCGAGAAAGGTGTATATCAAAATAACCATGATTGGAAAAATTCCCGCCGATATGGCTGTCACAGCAAAAAGGAAAATTATGCCCAGACTACCATTAAATGAATAAAAGTTTACCGTCATGGCATCCTTGGGAATCTTCTTCATGAGCCATCTCAAAGAAATTATGCTTGCAAAAATATATCCTACTGCGAGGTCGATTTCTATGAGTATATCCAGGGTTATCCTCAATATTCCTATTCCAACAAGAATAAATATTATGGGTATTGAAAATAGGCTGAAAATGATCAGACCAGTAGTAAGTTTTGATTTTATTATATCCCAATTTGTAACTGGAAGTATTCTTAAGTTTTCGAGGCCATCCCCCTCAGAAATAATGAGCTGCATAGAATAGAAAGACGCTGAAATTATTAGAAGTGACAGCAGTCCCAGATAGGCACTTGAGGCGTTCAGGGTTCCTATGGACCCGGTTGCGTAGATACTAAAAACTGTAGGAAGTGTAAAAAACAAGGGAAGCAGCATGAGCGTCAGGTTCTGCATCTTTCGCGTAACAATCTTGATATCTTTCTCCACAAGAGCAGTTCTTTTAGATTTTGTTTTAAAGGTTTTTTTCGCGCTTTCGAAGGTACTCTTGGTAACGTTTACCTTTTCCATCATCAGTTTGGTTATAGAACTCGAGGAATATACGAATAAGAAAAAGGCTAATAAAACGTATATTCCAGTGGAAATTGATGAATACAATATTGTTTGAAACGTGGGATTGGTATTAAAAACGATATATCTCAGTCCCAGAAGGGGAATAAAATATTTCACTGTACCATAGAGGTTCGGGGAAATGTATGTAACAAACTGTGGAAAATAAAGACTTAGATCAAAAATTGAAAAAACTGCAATAAAAGCCAGCAACTTCAAAGCGTTCGTCAAACCGCTTCTTACCTTCCTTCCACTTGTAGATTTCCTGGAATTGAGAAACACATATATTAGTGATGATATGGAAAAGCCAGTAAAAATTAGAATTCCTCCCCACAGGAATCCAAATAATATGCTCAGGAAATTATGGAAGAAAAATACTGAAATAATAAGTGGCGGGAATATTATAAAAAATGTTGCCGAACCGGTGAACATAAACCATGAAATAGAGATCATGAAAGGGCTAATCTCCACTGGCATAATGGTAAGGGGTTCGATGAGTCTTTCAGAGTTAAGGGAACTTAAGAAGAAAAAGCTGCTGGAAGCACTTACTACCAGGGCATACAGGAAAATAACAAATCCAATCTGCCCCTCTGTGAATGATTTAAATCCGGTTGCACCATCAATCAAATACTCAGCCGATATGAGCAGAGAAAAAAGTGTAAAGAAGAAGCAGATGCCATAATATGATCGAAGAACAAACTTCTCCACATATTCTCCCGGATTCTTTGATTTCTGAACATTTCTCAGAAAAGTCTGATTTGATTTAAGAGCCTGATACCTCTGCTCAATCATTAATCTTTTACTGAGAAAAAAATCAAGCTTTTTCAACTTTTCATAGCCTCTTTAAGGTTTTCCACAATTTCGCTTATCTGGTTTTGACCAGTGACCCCAAGGAAAATATCCTCAAGATTCTGTTCTTTTGAGCCGCTTTTCAGGTCTTCCAATGTACCTTCAGTAATTATTTTTCCTTTGTATAATATCGCAAGCCTATCGCATAAATCCTCGGCCACTTCCATTATATGTGTTGAGAAAATTACGCACCTGCCCCTGGAAGCAAAGTCTTTCAGGAGGGTCTTCAAAATCTTTGAGCTTTTTGGATCAAGGCCATTCATTGCCTCATCAAGAACCAGCACTTCAGGATCGTGGAGCATGGCCCCAATTACTGCAACTTTTTGCTTAGTACCAAAGGAAAGGGAACCTATAGGTTCATCAAGGTTATCTTTCAGACCAAAGGCATTGCAGAAATTCTCGGCCCTTTCCTTAAATTTGTTCTCATTGATACCTCTCACAGACGCTACAAAATTTAGAAATTCTCTTGGAGTTAGAGATTCATAAAGTGTAGGTGTCTCAGGTACATACCCCACAATTTTTTTAACAATATCTCTGTCCTTATTTGTGTTAAGTTCATTTATGAACACATTACCGGAAGTCGACTCAAGAACTCCTGCAATAATTTTGAGAAATGTTGTTTTGCCCGATCCGTTCGGTCCCAGAATACCAAAAACCTGTCCACTGTTTATTTGGAGATTTATGTTGTCCAGGGCTGTTGAGTTTCCAAATTCTTTTGTTAAATTATTTGCTTTAATTGAAAATGACAATTTATAAAAGATACAATCTGATAATAAAACCTTTCTTGAAATTTCAAGGGATATATATATTCATATACTGGTGGAACGCAAACCCAACGAAATATGTGATAAAAGCAGCGGCCAATGATAACATGGCAGCCCTTCCTGCAGCTTTTGAAATATTTGTATTAAGTGATAGGGCTATGATGGAATTGGATATGGCTTGTGCTATGGCAACAAGTATAACGGATATTATAAGAGCCATAAAATTCGTGAAAAAAAGAAATGGGATAATTGGAATTACTGCACCCATTATATAGGATATTCCAACAACTGAAGCAGCCTTTCTGGATTTAGCTTTCTCTTTGTTTATGTCATCAGTTCTTCTGGAACCTTTTTTAATTATCTGTTCTTTTTTGAAAAGCGAGATCCTGTATTCGGACTCTGAAACTCTTGCCAGATACGCACCCAGGGACATACTGATTGTTCCTCCTATGGCAACCACCAGACCGGAGAGAGCAACCAGAATGTGATTGCCAATGATCTCTGACAGTCCTGCGATTGCTGCAAGTATTTCTACGAGACCATCACTCATACCGTAAATTATGCCCCTGCTATCTTCCAGCTGTTCGTCCTTGTCAGGGCTGAACGATTGAAATATTTCTTCATGATTTATCTCTTCATTTATTATATTTGAAATGTCATTTTTTTCCGGGCCTTCCGCATCTTTGCTTTCAATATAATTCCTATATTTGTATATGCTTTCTATCTCTCCTTTTTCAAGTATATTTATGGTAAGGTTTCTTCCAATTATCCGACTTAGGAAAATTAGTAATCGGATCTTTCCACTCTTCACCTTAACTGAGTCAAGTGAAATTCCTTTTTTATTAGCCATCTTCTTCCAGAATTGGGCGTGTTCATTCTCAATATTTGATAATTTAACCAGATTGTCTTTAATGTTTTTTTCTCTGGTTATCAAAGCCAGTTTTCTATAAAATTCCCGGTCAGTAATTTCATCCTGATAAAAACCGGAAATTTCCTGATGCTTATTTGGCTTCATCTTCAACTTAAATAGGATTCCTTTTAAAATACTTTACAATTTTAATTTCAAATTTTTTTTTCATTATGGGAATTATCCGAATAGATCATAGTGAAAATTACATCATACGAGATTCGTAATTATAGTTCGATTAACATTCGCAAATCTATATATTTTTATTAGAAATGTTTAAAAAGGGATTTTTATGCAAAAAATAAACGGAGAAATTAAAGATGAAGTATCTCAAAAAATTATACTGAAAACTGAATTACCCGGGCCAAACGCGAGGAAGATCATTGGAGACGATGAAAAATTTCTTGCTACGACTACAAAATCGTTGCCAGCGGTAGCAAAGAGAGCAAAGGGTGTTTTTGTTGAAGACGTTGATGAAAACGTTTTCATAGATTTTGCAGCAGGTATTAGTGTTAACAACATGGGGCATATTCATCCATATATCACAAAGAAGGTTGAAGAACAGCTCTGGAAACTCTGGCACTTTGCCGGAACTGATTATTACTATAAAGAACAGGTGGATGCAGGAAGAGCTATTGAGGAGATAACTCCAGGAAATTTCAGTAAGAAGGTCTTTTTCACAAACAGCGGAACAGAAAGCAATGAAGCCGCAATCAAGGTTGCAAAAATTAACAAGAGGAAACAGGGATTTATAGCATTCATAGGGGGATTCCATGGTAGAAGCCAGGGAGCGCTTTCATTCACTGCATCAAAGTCAATTCAGAGAAAGGGATTGTTTCCATCAATGCCAGGTGTTGAACACGTTCCTTTCCCAAATCCATACAGAAATGTGTTTAATATAGATGGGTACGAAAACCCGGAGGAGCTAACAGAACTAACACTGGATTTCATTGAGAAGTATACTTTTAAAATGTATGCGCCACCTGAAAATCTGGCTGCCATAATGGTAGAACCAATTCAGGGAGAGGGGGGATATATCGTTCCGCCTCAGGGATTCCACAAAAAACTGAAAAAGCTTGCTGAAGACAATGATATGCTTTTAATAATGGATGAGGTACAGAGCGGGTTTGGCAGGACAGGTAGGTATTTTGCTTCAGAGCACTTTGGCGTTGTTCCAGATATAATATCTCTGGCAAAGGCAATTGCCAACGGAATTCCAATGGGAGCAACAGTCTTTAGAGCAGATATAGATTTCCCGGAAAAAGGTCTTCATTCCAATACATTCGGAGGCAATCCTCTTGCGTCGGTTGCATGTGTTGCAACAATTGAGGCAATGAAAAAGGAAAATGCAGTTGAAAATGCGGCAAAAAGAGGGAAGCACATGGAAAGCAGACTTAATGAACTGAAGGATAAATACGACGCAATAGGAGATGTGAGGGGAAAAGGTCTAATGCTTGCAATTGACTTTGTTAAAGACAGAAGAACAAAGGAGCCGGATACCAGGTTAAGGGATAAGGTCGAGCTGGAGTCCTATAAACAGGGAGTCCTTCTGCTTTCCACTGGTGAGAGCGCAATCAGAGTGATCCCGCCATTAATCATTACCGATGAGCAGGTTGACATGGGCATAGAGGCAATGGAAAGAGCCATCAAAAAATCACTATAATGATTGAAGGTTCTCAAAGAAAGAAATCATTCTATGCAAAGGGAGACCTTCTTCCCATTGCATTATATAATTATTATTTTTTGTTATTTTCACGTTGGGTATAATGGAATACAGCGACCTGAATCTTCCTCTGGGCTCTCCGGGAATTGAAAATATCCTCCAGGGATCGTCTGTGGCATTTTTTAGTCTGAACGCATAAATCAGAAAAAGTCCGGCATCCTCACACATTTTACTTAATTTAAGGGCCTGATCCTGATTTTTTCCACTGGAAGAGGAAAATGTCAAATTGTCGCTTGAAGAACTTTTAACTTCAATTATCATAGAAATATCATATCTTACTGCAACTATATCAGCGCCCTTTGACCCTGCTGACCGGGTAACATAGAATGGAGACTTTATAAGACTCTCCAGTGAAGCCCTTTTTTCATAATCCAGTTTCCTGGCAAGCCTCTTTATAGACTCCTTTTTCCCAGAAAGAATTGAAACAAGCTCCCTTTCATAAATACTGCCATTCAACAATTGTGATTTATCTCATCCTATTAATTTCTTTCAATTGGCCAAATGATATAGTTAATAATTACAGAGAGAATCAGCCTGGATCAGAATTAAAGGTTCAATGATTCTTGGAAAATTAAGGTCGCAAACCAGTGTCATAAGGGCAATGGGTTATGCAGACTTTATCAGAGGCTTCGGCAGGTATCCCACATGGATACTTCTTGTGATATATCTTTCATCCATAAGAAATATGAGTTTTATTGATATTGGAGCGATTTTCTTCGTTCAATCCATCATTTCATTTCCAATAAATATTGCTGGCGGTAGATTTATAGACAGGGTTGGCAGGCGTTCTATAAGTCTGATCCTCCCCCTAGCTCTTGTGATAATCTATTTTCTTCTGTTTGTTTCCGTATTAGACAATGGAAATATCTGGTTTATCATAGTAGAATTTGTTTCTACAGGAATCCTCAGCTCTGTACAATGGGTCGTCATAAATGCAATCATTACAGATAATTCCACTCTATCAGGACGTCTGGACGCTTTCACTGTATTGAGGATACTGGGGAACGCAGGGATAGGGGTCGGCCTTGTTCTGTCTGGGGTTTTTGCAATATTTCAACCTGCGCTATTCTTTGTTGTACCGGCAGGTGGATCAATAGTGGAGTTTTTCATCTTCATGAAATATGTTCCTGAATCCAAACCCTCATTTGCAGTGGATAATCATGAAAACAGAAGAAAAATAAAGGTTTACCGGGATGGGCTCCTCATTATTATTACCGTTATAATGGCCACTTCCGCATTATTTGCCAATCAGTGGGAAACGCCAACATTACCTCTGTACCTTACTAGATTCTTGAGTATACCTGAGGAATTTATTACTATTTTGTATGCTATTAATACAGTAACCGTCATCATGTTTCAATACCGCCTGAATATAATTGCAGAAAAAATAGGGTATGTCAGGAGTTTTTCCCTGGGACTGATTCTATATGCCATGTCGTTTATTGTTTTTGGTCTTACCGGCAACATTATAATTCTTGCACTGAATGTTGTTCTTCTCACACTTGGGGAAAGTCTTACCAATCCTTTCTTCTCAGTAACAATTTCAAGGATAGCTCCAGTTGATAAAAGGGGAGAATACTTTGGATTCAGTTCTGCAATCTCCGGTATAATAGGAACATTTTCACCATTCGTCGGTACGCTGTTCCTCACCATTTTCTATAATATTCCTATTGAGATGTGGGTTTCCTTTTCATTGATTACCGTCTTCATGGCCTTTGTGGCTCTTTTAACAAGGAGTAAAATTCTGGATCGTGAAAGAGAGATAAAGGCAAACACTCCTTAAAATCCAAAACAGAAAATATATACCAAGAACGTATGGTCGAAACAATGGATGAGATTGTATACCGCCCAGATAAGAAGTTTTTGGAAACTACTAACATTTATGAACTGGCAAAGAGACTGAATATCAACAGTATTGAGGAACTCTATGATTTTGCGGATAAGGAAAGGAAAACTTTCTGGGATTCAGTGGTTGAACACTGCGATGTATCTTTCTTTAAGCCATACACAAAAACTATTGAAGAATCAGATGGAAAGGAGTGGACCGAATGGTTTAAAGACGGGAAACTAAACCTGTCTTTTAATTGTGTGGAGAAGTATAAAGATTCAAAGGATCCGGCCATAATATGCGAATTTGAGGATAAGAGGAACATTGTTATTTCATATGCGGATTTAGATTCAAAAGTTGGCAGAATGGCAGCTTTCCTAAGGAACTTAGGTATAAAGCGTGGAGACAGGATTGGCATATTTATGCCAATGATACCTGAGGCAATTATTGCTATGTATTCAATAATCAGGTGCGGGGCTGTTGCTGTTCCAATGTTTTCAGGTTACGGCAGAGAAGCAGTTGAAACACGAATCAAAGATTCATCCATACGATTCCTGTTCACCGTAGGATCATACAAAAGAAAAGGGAAGGACATTCAGATGGCAAATTCTGTGAGAGGAATTGAAGGAGTTACACTAATAGTAAAGGGAGGTAAGCAGGAAGGAGATCTGGATTATGACCTCGCAGAGAGCTTCAAAGAATATTTAACATCTGAACACATGGACAGCGAGGAACCAGCAATAATTCTCTACACTTCAGGAACGACCGGAAAACCCAAAGGAACCGTTCATGTCCATGGGGGAACAACAGTAAATATATTGAAGGAAGTCAAATATTATTTAAATTTCAAGAAGAATGATATTCTTTTCTGGATTACGGACCTTGGATGGATGATGGGGCCATGGTCAATAATTGGCGCAAACGGCCTGAAAGGAACCATTTTCATTTACCCTGGAGCAGTGGATTTCCCAAACGAGGAGAGAGTCTGGGATATGGTTGACCGAAACAGGATCACCATTCTCGGGTTGTCTCCAACATTCGTCAGGACAATGAAATTCAAGGGAATTAAAAGGAAGTTTAATTACATTAAAGCGTTTGCTTCCACAGGGGAGCCTTGGGATAACGAATCATGGAACTATCTATTTGAGACATACGGTGGATCAAAGATACCCATTTGCAATATTTCCGGAGGAACAGATATAATAGGCTGCTTTCTGGCGTCAACTCCTGCAACACCTCTAAAACCAAGATGCCTTTACAGGGGATTGGGAATGAATGTATCAGTGCTAAATGAACAGGGTAATGAGGTTTTCAATGAGGTTGGATATCTCGTATCAAAATCTCACTGTCCATCGATGACCAGGGGGATCCTCGGTGATAATACCAGATATATTGAATCATACTGGTCAAAATTCAAGGGAAACTGGTATCAGGGGGATTGGGCTGAAATGGATAAAGACGGCTATTTCTTCCTTTATGGGAGAGCGGATGAAGTCATAAAAGTAGCCGGGAAAAGAGTCGGCCCAAATGAGATAGAAGATTCTGTGAATTCAGTAAAAGGAGTTGTCGAAAGTGCAGCCACGGGAATTCCTGATCCGATCAAAGGGGAGGCAATAACAATATTTTACACCGGAAACGCTGGAGATGACACATTAAGATCTATAAAATTACAGGTCGAAAAAGATCTGGGAAAGTCTTTCAGTCCAAAATACATATTTCATATGGATGCTCTTCCAAAGACAAGAAGTGGTAAGATAATGAGAAGAGTTGTCAGAAGTACATTCATGGGGGAAAACCCAGGAGATCTGACAGGAATAGATGATCCTTCCCTTCTGGAAAAAATTAAAAGTATGGGGCTAAAAACCCGCCAAAACAAGGATAGCGACTAGACTACATACATAAGCGCATACAAAGAAGGTTCTTATATGATTTCCCATTAATTTGTTTGTTGCAGTATGTATACAAAAACTATATTTCATGAGTGCTACGCTTAATTAATGTTCATAATCAATTCTAAAATATAACAGGATTGAATGAACACCATTTTTTTACTTAAAATAGGATTACGCTCTATTTCATAAAAATAGGAATTTCTGAAGGGTGGGAAGTTAACCTCACTGTATAAAACCGTTTCCTCAGCATTTGATTTAAACAGATTCAATGGTAAATCAGGATAATTTTTTCTCGTAAGGCATGTCAACACACAGGTCAAAGAAATGTTTAATAAGAAGATAAAATATAGAAGTGGTTCATATGACCGTTCTTAAAAGGGAAATCCTCTTAAGGGCTCTTGAGAACACCTATGGTAAGAAAGGCATGGCCAAGGAGGATGTTTCTGAGCTCTGCAATTTTCTACTATCCTTTTTTGGCTATGAGGATTATGTACTCGACAATGTCCTATCTCCTCCTGAAAGAGATATTTTTTACAACCTTGAAGAATACGGCTTTCTCATGACCAGCAGGGAAGAAGTAACCATAAGCAAGGGCAAAACATGGAGAATAAATCAGTGGGCATACATAAGGAGCAATATATTGAAAATGTCCAACGAAATTAAAGTAGAGGAACAGCCTTACAGCATATATGACGAAGTTTTTAAAGATCTGGAAGCATTAAACAACGATTAGAAAAAAACTATTTTTTTATTAGATTTTTGTAACAAAATCATTCGTATATTTAGGACGCAATGTAACATTCTATATAGAATAACTAGATACTGCAGAAAGGTGGTTTCCTGGAACAACGATTGAGGTTTCGGGCCTCGATTTCAGGTATGAAAACGGTTTCAAAGTATTTCACGATATTAACTTTTCAATAGATACAGATAAGTTCACTTCTATTGTTGGCCCATCCGGGGTTGGAAAATCCACACTTCTCAGATTACTTGGAGGTTTTGTAGAACCGGAAGCAGGGCAGGTATTTTTGAATGGAAAGCCAATACTGAGACCAACTCCTCTGGTGGCCATGGTTCATCAGTCGATCGTTACATTTCCATGGATGAACGCCCTTGAGAATGTTATGCTCTCTCTCAAGAATAAGAGATTATCCAGGGAAGAGGTTAAGAGTACTGCGATGAAATCTCTTGAAATTGTGGGACTGCAGGGTTTTGAGGAACTTTTTCCAAAAGAGATGAGTGGAGGAATGAGGCAAAGAGTTGCCGTTGCCAGAGCTCTTGCTGCAGATCCTTTGGTTTTATTAATGGATGAACCGTTTGCTCATCTTGATGAACTTACAGCTGAAGGTTTGAGACAGGATATTTACAGTATTCTGTTTAACACTGAAACGAAGTTAAAATCTGTTATAATGGTATCGCATAACCTCACAGAGGTGGTCGAGCTTTCTGACAAAGTCATAGTTCTTAATGGCTCACCGGCCACCGTAGTTGGAAAAATTGACGTTAATATGCCACGTCCCAGAAGTCCCAGAGAACCTGAATTCGATCACTATCTCGATCTCCTGTATGGTTATTTGACAAAGGCTAAGGTGAAGACCAGTGAATGAGATTCTTCTAATAATTCTGGCGGTTTTAGCAACTTCTGGAAGAGTTCTTGGGCTTATAGGTTTTTCAATCGTTTCAGGATGGTTTCTGGCATATATTGCAATCAAAAATCGATGGTTTGAATCCATATTCATATCCATAAGTGAAATATTTGAATCAGTGCCGGTAATAGCATTTTTTCCAATAGTTCTGGTTATATTTATAACGAATGTGGGAGGGGAACTTGGTGTTGAACTCGCGGCAGATTTTCTTGTATTCACAGCAGTTGTATGGAACTTATGGCTTGGTGAATATCAGGCTTTTAAAACGATCCCCAAGGAGATGGTCGAAGTTGCAGACAATTACAACTATTCTTTGCTGGAGCGTTTAAAATTTGTATATATTCCATTCTCCATACCAAGAATTGCAGCAAACCTCTTCCCAAGTGTTTCCGATGGATTTTTTTATATAACAGTAAGTGAGGTATTCAGCATTGGGATCACGACATATGAAACATTTGGCGTTGGATCAATTTTAGACAAGTATGTTGCATCTGGCAATACTTTTCTCATAGGAGTTACGCTTGTTGTTCTCGGCATAGTTGTCTCTGTCATTGTTATCTCGTTAAAAGAAATAGCAAAAAGGGCCGTCGCAAAATATGCGCTTGATACGGATGTTCCCATAATCAGAAGAGGTAAGCCCAGATTCAGGCAATCGGCAACATTTTCAGCCATTGCATCAATAAATCCGCTGGGAAAACTGGCAACCTATAATCGAATAAACAGGAGGAAAAACGTTGACCTGGAAACTTTATATTACAAAGAAGGAAAAAAGAAAAACTATGCAATCGTTGGCGCCATTATTGGAATAGTTATTCTTGTCCTGTTAATCTATGAAACTATTAGGATAACAACATCAATATCCATGGGTGAATGGGGTTACCTCTTGGGTAAAACTCCATATCTTCTGGTTAATCTTCTCTACGACTATATTAGAGTCGCAGTTATAACCCTGGTTTCTACAGCTTTTGCAATATTTTTTGGTTATTATATGGCCACCCACAGGAAGGTAGAATCTGCGGCCATCCCTTTAATACAGGGCTTCAGTGCATATCCAGTTCCAACATATTTTCCTTTTCTCTTCTTCGCGGTATATCCCTTCATTGCTTCTTCTTTTGGCACTTTGACAGATGAATTTTTTGTTCTCGGTTTGGGCTTTATAAGTACATTTTACTATGTATTTTACAGTTTCTGGATGGGAATAAAAGCCATGCCGGTGGAGTATGAGGAACTGATGAAAAATCTCAATCTTGGCTATTTTAAAAGGTTAAGATACATTGTATTTCCATCCACTTTTCCTTACCTTGTAACAGGGATATCGTCTACTATTAACAGTGCATGGGGTGGATTAATGATTGGCGAGTACTGGCCTGATATAGCAGGAGGGAAAACACTAACAGTTCAGTTTGGCCTTATGAAGGTCATTGATCAGGCAACAGCAAACGGGAATATCGCCCTTGCAGCATGGGGCTCCTTTATATTCGCAATAATAGTGGCAATTTACTCGATCCTGTTCACACGTAAAATGATGGATCTTGCAAGAAAGAAATATGTGGCAGAAGAAGGGATATACTCAGCCTAAAAAATTTTCTTTTTCGAAAATATGAAGAACTGCACCATTTAATCATGAGGCAGCTACGAAACCATCCTCTGTTTTTCTGATCAATCCTGAATAGACGCCCCACTCTATGAGTGTTACCTCGAGGTTATGATATCCTGAGGGACTGTTATACTTCTGAATGCCATTTTTTTCAAGTTCCTCCTTAATCTCCTCAAGTTGAAATTCCTTCATTTTGAGGGCGGTTGCGAATGGCTCAAAATCCTTTACTACGGATTTTAGCATCTCCTTCCGGACCTTTGGTCCAGACCCAATAAATTTCTTTCCACTTTCCGTTATCCAGATATCCCCTTGATCTGTTCCGATAAATGATAATGAACTTGCAGTGTAAACGATAGGCATGAGGTCATCCAGATCAACCTCCATTTCCTTCTCTAGCTCGAAAAGATCTGTTTTACTTTTGAACACATAGTTCAGCATATATAGTAATCCTACCAAGTCAGCTATTCTCGAATCTGGTTCAATAATTTCCATGTTTTCAGTTCTATTCATTTTAGATATTTAAAATATGCGCGTTATTTCCATTTAACAGGTCAAAAATATATTCAGTGGGTATCTAGTGAATAGATATTCATGGAACAGATCTTAAGGGTCAGTTAAGAGTGAAAGACAATGGAATTCTTTGCGTATTTCGCCTTAATTAAAGCCAGTGAAATTATTGGAGCAATGGCCATATACGCAAATGCGTAAAGCTCATTCTGAATGTCTGCAATAGCTCCGAATATTGCAGGTATTATAATAAATAAAACATTATTATAAGACATAAAATATGAATTTGCTGCATTAAGACTTTCCCTTGGTACACCACGACTGAGCATTATGGTGGAAATCGGGAAAATTCCTCCGTGTGGTATTCCTAATACGGCTATTACAAAAAGAACGGCATATACATTATGGAAAACGGTGAGAACTGGTATTAGAACAACACAAATTATAGTGAGATAAATTAGAAAGAAAAGCGGTTTCTTTATAGCTCTCAGCGGGCGAATGAACAGATAAATCCTGGTTACAAATGATGTGAGGAAAAATAGTATATACACAGAAAATGAAAAAACAAGAGAGACATGGAATTGTGTTCTCAGGTAGATCGCCATAAATACAGTAAAAGCAGCGAAAGGAACATTATAAGCGGTGATGGCGAGTATGGATGTTAAGAAGCCTGGATTTTTACCTATACCTGAAATTCCCTTAGTTTCGTTCTTTTCTTTGAATTTAACAAGAAAAGACAATGCTGAGACCACAATCATAAACGGAAGAAATTCCAGAATGATCAAGTTGTAAGGGAGAAAAGACAGCGTTTCAGTCTCAATTGTTGGTCCTATTACCAAACCTAAACTTAAAGAGATTGAATAGCCTGCCAAAAAGCGTTCTCTGGTGACACCTTCTGAAACCATAGAGATCGAGGTTATGAGATTTGTAAATAGAAAACCGGTGAAAAATCCAAACAAACCTATTGAAAGCCAGAAAAGAGGTATTGTTCCTAATAAGAGCAAAACTTCACTAAGCGTTGCCAGAATGGAGGCACTCACAAAGACATTTTTTCTCATTTTTGAGTCAAGTCTTGGATTTATAAGGGCTGTTGAAACAAGGGTTGCTGCATAAATCAGGGTACCGGTGAGACCCACTTCAAAGCTATTCATACCGTAGGAGTATTTTGCTATTAATGGCGCAGTGGTAGAAATCATGTTATTGGTAATTCTCGTTGCAAAGGCCATTGCACTTATCATCAAAACATATAAGGCAATTTTTTTTGCAGGTGAGGTCATCTTTTTCTCCTTAATAACGCAAGGACTGTTCCAACACCTAAAGTAACTGCACCGATTGCAAATCCATATTTGGGGCTGTCTATAAGCAGATGTTTTATTGGATTTTTTCTTGGATCAAACTGATCAACATGCATTTCATAGTGATCGTCAAATTCAACAACGTGAATGCCTCTATCTGAACCTCCAACTGTCGCTCTCCAGTCAGCGATTTGCCCTTTCAATTCACCTATAGATTTTCTGAATATCCCAGTCGTTTCTGGTCCGGGTATCTGATGCCCATTAGATATTTTTGGAACATTCATCTTACCACGTATTAGAAGTTCGGCGATCATGGTGTTCCAGAATTCATCACCGGATTCAGGCATCATAATTCTCCAATTACATTGAGATATTTTAACAATTGTCACTCAAAAAATAATACTCAGTGAAACCTTGAATTCATGCTTCCATTCTTACCAGTGATGCGAAAAAGTTAAAGCTACTGATTAACAGGCAACATTGAAGCATTGTTAAAATTATTCTCACAACGTTAAATATAGGCTATGTTAATATATACCAGAATTAAAATGTCTGGAAAAATAGTTGTAAGTGGTGGCACAGGTTTAATAGGCTCAATCCTGATTAAAGAGCTCACTGCAATGAAGTATGACGTAGTCATAGTAACAAGAAATCCCGAAAAAGCTAAGACTTCATTTCCTGAAATATCAGATTTAGTAAAATGGGAACCTCAAAATCCAGAAGATCTGGCTAATTATATTGAAGACTCAAAAGCGGTGATTAACCTTTCGGGAGCACCGGTATTCGCCAAATGGAAAGGGAATTATTCTATTCAGGTTAAGGACAGCAGGGTACTTGGTACGAGATACATAGTTGAATCAATCAAGAAGACAAAAAATAAACCGGGATGCTTAATTAACGGCTCTGCCACTGGAATTTATGGTTATGGGAAATCATTCAGCGGGGTTAACGACGAAAGCGGTAAACCCTCAGGTGATTTCTGGGGTTCTCTGGTTCATGATTGGGAAAATGAGGCTATTTTAGCTGAGAATGAAGGCGTTAGAACGGTTTTATTGAGAACCTCACTGGTTCTGGAAAAGGATAAAGGAGCGCTGGAAGCACTTGTTCCCTATTTTATGAAGGGTCTTGGAGGTTATGTAATGCCAGGGAAACAGATATTTTCATGGATTCATATTAAGGACGAAATAGGTGTCATAGTCAAAGCTATTGAAAATACTTCATTTCATGGTCCAGTGAATTTAGTTGCAGGGAATGAAACATCCAAGGAATTCTCGAGAAAACTCGGCAAGGTTCTTCATAAGCGATCTGGGCTACCCATACCACAGTTCGTTATAAAGCGAATGTTCGGAACGGCTTCCGATCTTGTGACAGGGGGCTCTTACGTTGAAAGCATGAGGATGAATGAACTGGGGTATAAACCAGTATTCAAAGATTTTGAATCTGCCATTTCGGATCTTTACAGATAAAGATGAGCACAAATTGCATTATTAAGCAGGTCATCTAACATGAAGGATCTGGTTTCTGCCTGATTCGAGGAGTTCAATTTTTATATATTTTTTTTCAAATCTAATCTTTTTCTTCATATGCCGGGAGAAATAAACAGTAATAAACGGGACAAATCTTGAAAGTTTCACTATTTTCTCCCTGAAATCAGGGGACGTATTAGATGCATAGGCTGCTAACATGGAATCAAGGAATTCCTCTCCAAACTCGTAAGTGAGACCTGCAAAATCATATATTGGATTTCTGAAAGAAAAATCACCCCAGTCTATAATTCCGCTAATTTTACCCTCAATTTCATTATACAATATATTGTTAGACATAAAATCACCATGGCATGGCACAATTTTCGTGCCCATTTGTTTTAAACTGCCCATCGATGTCCGCATTATTTCAATATACGAGGAAACGTTTGTCTTATTTCTCATTTCCTCGAAGTATTCTAACACTGAATTCAATAATTCAAGATCAGTTTCATTTCTTTCGTTATTCACGTTTGATATTCCTGATCTGAGGATTTGGGCCAATTCATCAGGAATATTGTGAAGTTTTTGGAGAAATAAACCAAGAGATTTTGAAGTTTTGATTTTGTTTTCACCAATGATATGAATATTCTGTAGTTCAATGCCAGGTAACATTTCATAGATGACAATTATAATTTTATTTCCATCTATTGAATCAATTTCGGCAAGATTCATATCAGGTATGGGTAAAGGTAATTCTTTTCGGAGAAGGTCAGTTACAATCTTTTCCTTAATTATGGAATGTTGTACAGTGATATTTCGCGGCACCTTTACCGCAACTTTTCCATCCAGTATGAAGAACCTGGAGTCCCATCCACCTTTTTTTTCAGTGATGATTTTTATATTTTTATCGCCAAATGGCAAATCACGTAACTGGGTTACATTGAATTCATATGAACTCATTAACTGACCTCTAAAATATTATAAAAGATGAGCAATGCCAATCAAAGGTATGATAGGTCAGGAATATAAATGATTTGATGGTTGAAAAATAATGTTATATGTAACCTTTTTGACATTGAGAATATTTCCGGAATTTATGCACCCGTGTTATATTGGATATTGTACATTTTTCGGAAAACTCCATTTGAGTTTAGCAATTCAGAGAAGGTCCCCTCCTCCACCTTCTCCCCATTTTCAAAGGAAATAACCCTGTCAACCAGGGAAATCATTGAAAATCTGTGAGTAATCAAAATTAGAGTCTTTCCTTTCAGGAATGAATTTAATGATGAAATAATGAGCTTTTCAGAGTACGGATCTATCTGTGAAGTAGGTTCGTCCATGATCAGAATTTCAGGGTCCCTGATAAACGCCCTTAAAATTGATATAGCCTGCCTCTGTCCTTCCGATAAATTTCTTCCCATCTCCCCTATTTCACTATTCAATCCAGACTCCAGATTTTCAAAGAGTGGATACAAGCCAAACTGCTTTGCCTTATCTATTATCATTTCATCCGTAGCTTCAGGGAAGAATGTCTTTATATTCTCTATAATAGAACCACGAAACATGAACGGTTCCTGTAAAACCGGGGCAATCAGATGCCGGTATGTGTTTGTATCAATAGTCTTTAAATCAACGCCATCTATAAAGATACTTCCGGAAGTTGGATTGTAGAACTTGAGCAGCAGGTTTGAAAACGTTGTTTTTCCAGCTCCGGTATGACCCACGATCCCGATCTTTTCTCCTTTCTTAATCTCTATATTTATGTCTTTTAGGGCAGGCGAATCTCCATAGTAGAATGAGACATTATTAAATTTTATTGAACCACTGAATGACTCCACCTTTTTATTTCCGGCCTTTGCACCTTCATCAGGAGTACTGTCAATTATTCCATATATCCTGGTTATTCCCACCATGGAAGACTGATAGGAATTGTAGAGTTGCGATAGCTGTGTTACCGGATCAAAGAATTCCTGAACATAAACAACAAAACTTACAAGAATACCAACTGAAATTGCACCAGCCAGCAGTTGCTGAGCTCCTGCAATCAGTACTATGGCTATTCCAGTGGCCTCAATCACTCTTATGATTGCGCCATAAATGGATGATAGTCTTGCCGCTTTGAGATTTGCTTCAAAGTTATCATTGTTAAGGCCATCGAACCTGGTAGCCATGCGGTCTTCTACATTGAACGACTTTATCGCTCTGATTCCGCTTATATTTTCAGCGAGATTTCCTGTTATTGCAGCTATTGTTCTTCTCGTTCTCAGATAATTTCTCCTGACCATCCTCTGAATAGAGACTGTAAATCCTGATAGCAACGGAATAACTATGAGGGCATATAATGTGAGATTAAAATCAAGATAGAACATTATGGAGATAGAAACTATTACAGTTGAAATTCCAGAGACAACCTGAGGTATCTGAAACGTCAGGAATTCACTCAAGGTTTCTGCATCATTTGTTATCCTGCTTATGAGATATCCTGTTTTGACCTTTCCAAAAAACGAGACTGGCACCCTCTGAACATTTTCGAATGCACGGTCTCTCAATTCCTTAATTGTCTTTTGCGCAACGCCTGTCGAACTTATGGTCCTGATTCTGTTGGAGAAGAATTGAATAATATAGAACCCCAGAAACGCAGATCCAAATATGTATAGATCCGTGAAATTCCTATTGATAACACCGTTTATTGCAAGACCTAATGCAAGGGGATAAAGAGTGCCGGCGATTGCAGTTACTACCACAGCTATAATCAAATAGGCGCTATCTCTGCGATGAGAAAGAATTTGTCTAACCAGGCGCCTGAACACCTTTGCGCCCTTTTCGCTTTTTAATACATCCTCTTCTTCTTCCTCGTAACTACGCGGCATTGCTATCACCTCCATTATTGAAGGTATAACCGTCTGTGATACCCTTTAAATCACTGGTTATGTCAAATATCTCTTCCACTGAACCATTCTGTAATCGAAGAACCCGATCAGCGAATTTTATAGCGGAATCTCTGTGTGTGACAATAAGGACCGTGGTTCCTGACATTTCTTCCTTGACTTTTTTTAAGATTTCAAGTTCAGTTTCAGGATCAACGCTTGATGTTGCATCGTCTAGAATTAATATTTTTGGTTCAGCCACTATGGCTCTGGCAATAGCAACCCTCTGTCTTTGCCCTCCTGATAGGGTTATGCCTCTTTCGCCAACTCTTGTATTGTATTTTTCAGGTAAGGAATCTACGAAATCTCCTATGTCTGCAATCCTAGCCGCTTTCACAACGGCTTCCGTGCTTAATGTAGTATCGCTTAATGTAATGTTATCCATTATTGTTCCTGAGAGGAGGGTAATCTCCTGTGGCACCAGTGCCACTGTCCTCCTGAGTTCAGAAAGAGAAATCTGTGAAATATCCCGTCCTCCAATGGAAATGATGCCGGAAGTAGGTTCATAGAACCTTGGTATGAGATTTACAAAGGAACTTTTTCCAGATGCTGTCTTTCCAGTAATACATACTATTTCTCCCTGGGGTATCTTCAGGTTAACTCCCCTGAATATATACCGCTTCCCTCTCTGAAAAGATACATTTTTTATTTCAAGATCCCCGCTGTGCTTAGTTCTATTCGGACCTTGAATATCCTCCTGCATTTCATCTGATAAAACAACATTAATCCTCTGAATTCCAGCCCTTGCATTTTCTGAAAAGACTATTAATCTTCCTAGGAAACTGATTGGAAACGTCATTATACTGAAAATATTCACTGCAGCTACTAGGTTTCCAACCTGTGAGGCATTGATTATTGAGGTATATCCTCCGTATAATAATATTGCAGTGGCAGCAATGCTTATGGTTAATGGCATCAGGTTATTGTAAAATCCTCTGAGACGGGCTACATCCATGTATTCATCGAAATATGAATTTGTGGTGCTGCTGAACTTTTTTATCTCTTCATCTTCTATTGAGAATCCTCTGACAACTCTATTCCCAACAATATTCTCCTGAAGCTCCTCATTCATATCTCCGTAGTACGTTCTTATCTTTCTCCAGTGCAATCTCTGTTTTCTCTGAAATACCACTCCTGTCAATATGAGTGCAGGAACTGTAACAATGAAAATCAGGGAATAAATGGGATCAAGAATGAAAAGGAATACGACACTGAAAAGAATCATGAATAGTGTTGGTAAAAGCTGGTTTGTAGTATTCATGATAAAATTTCTGGTGGCATCCACATCCATCGTGGATCTAGATAAAAGATCTCCGGAGGTTTGTGTTTCAAAAAACAGGAACTTTTTCTTCATTAAATGATCAAAAATGTTCTTCCTCATTCCGTATGCATAGAGCTGGCTTATGTATTGCGAACCGTAATTAACAAAGAACTGGAAAAAACCTGAAACAGCTGAGACAATAAGGATTAATATTGCAAAATATTCAAGCGTTGCAAAATTCAGTGATTGAATTGATGATACTGCATCACCAATTAGTACGGGTATCAAAAGTCTGGTTGCAGATGTTATGATAGATATGGAAATCACTGAATATAAAACCCATCTCTTACCTTTCAGATATTTAGAGCCGAAATATAGAGGATAAAGGACGGCTATTATATTATGTATCCTCCTTCTTAAATTTATAGGGTTATTCATGTTGAACGCGATATACTCAGTTAATTACACCTTATTCTGTCATATGATTTAAGTTTCATGGGATTTTTAAAGGAAAAATCAAATGTCTAAATGCAAAATATTCAAAACCAAACCTAACGCAAAAATCTATGGAAAAAGAGTCAAAATTAAGGATGACTTATTTTAAAAGTAAACATACTCGTGCATGTGTAAGATTCTTGTTTCTAATAAGTCATAGTTAAGATTTGTTTGGTTTGAACATTTTATGAATCTTATTGTGGCAGGTAGTCTATTTTGGATGAAGCAAAGGCCGAATTGAGTTCTGAGATATCTTTCTTTTCAAGCGTGAATGATGCAGATTCAGCATTTTCCAATGCCTGTTTGCTATTTTTTGCCCCCGGAATGGGAACGACATCTTCCTTTGAGATCAACCAGTTGAGTGCAATCTGTGCTGAAGTTTTGGAATATTTTTCCGACAGCATCTTTAAAACGGCAATAATGTTCTCCAGTGAGTCCAGGTTCTTTGGGGAAAATAATTCATTCCCTTCTCTAATGTCTCCTTTTGGTGAATTTCCTTTATTATATTTTCCTGTCAGGACTCCCTGTGCAAGAGGACTCCATGCAATTATTGTTATCCGGTTCTTCCTGCAAAATGGCAGGACTTCCTCCTCAATATTTCTCTGGATCAAGTTATACCTTACCTGATTCGATACGATTGGTACGTCTCCAAGTATACCCATAGCTTCCTCCAGATCCCTGACTGCAAAGTTGCTAACTCCAATAGCCTTAATTTTTCCATTTTCGTAAAGTTTCTTCATCCCTTTAAATGTCTGGGAAAAAGGAATCTGCTCCCATGGGTCGGGCCAGTGAATCTGGTAAAGGTCAATATAATTCACACCAAGTCGCTTTATACTTGCCTCAGCGGCTCTCTGGAGTTCATCATATCTGAGATGTGCTCCAGCCACCTTTGTGGCAATAATAAAATTCTCTCTCCCATATTTCTTAAGGGCCCTACCCAAAACCCTTTCGCTATTTCCGTTTCCATAAGCTTCAGCGGTGTCAAGAAAATTAACACCGTTTTGCATGGCGGTTCCCACAGCTTCTATAATACTCTCTTCGTCCCCCTTCCAGGCACTACTCGCCTGCCATAATCCCATTCCAATTTTTGAAACTTTTAAGAAGTTTTTTCGCCCTATTGACAAAAATTCCATAGTTAACTATAGGATTTAAAAGTATAAACCTATCTTATTCATGATTCATCTGACTTTCATGTGGGTATGAACTTTCAGATCATATTGTTCCCCTCGTTATTTGAGTTTTCTCGGAAAGGTTGTCCGGTTGACTGAATCCCAATCTGATTCAAATTGCTCTGGAAATAGAAAAATTGCATTAATCAAAGCGACATTTTATAGAACATTCTGATAAAAAGTGCGTACGGTCAAATACATTTTATTAGACGTCTAGTCTCCTCAGTCAATGAATGAAAATATCTGGAATTGGATCATGATTAAAAAGTGGCAATTCCATAAAGTAGTTTCAGCAAAACCATTGAAAATTGCAAAGCAACGTGCGATTTAATAATCAGGGTGTTGTGGTCATACATCAGGCATAAACACCCAGGAAGAGCTTAAACTACAGGGGTACATAACCGAGAATTTCCATTAGCCATTCAAAATGTTAGAACTGCATACCCCTCTTTTATAAGGGAACTAATAATAGACCCAACATATTCAACTTTTATTCCCATTTCAATAAGTTTTGGTTCTATCCCCTCATCTCTAGCAATTGCTGCACATGCTGTTGGGATAATACCGGCTTTCTGGATAACTTCTATGTTTCCCCTGATCTCATCGTCATCACTAAGTATCAGCTTTTCGCTTGGACCGAAAAATATGATGCGGACATCATCAAGCCATTTATATTTTACAGCGTTGACAGCATACATTATCCCGGTTAATGCTTTTTCTCTTGCTTCCTCTCCAGATGATATTATTACCAGCGCTTTATCTGCCACAAATTTCAATTCAGTGAATTTATATAACCTTTTCGGGAAAACCTGACTGAGAGTCGAGAAATGCTTCAGGTCAGGAACAGCATTATTATTCTTAACTGATCTAAAATATTGTGATTCAGCCGTAGGCTTTCTTACCTTCTCATGTGGAAGGCAAGCTGTGAAATAGGTTTTACAAAAACTTAATTGCTAAGCGGGTAAGTTTAAGATATGATGTTTAGGTTAAGTAACTCATTTACGTTGAGAGATACAGGCTTATGGGAGGATACTAAATACGAGCATGAGCATCCTGCAATGAATAGATTCTGATACTGCTGCTAACAGTATGGCGAATTAGGAACGTTTTTGTAAGTTTGCTAAATACCATATCCCACTTTTAGCCATAATATAATTATCATCTAAGGAATACTTAAGTATAACTAGGTCATTATTTAATTCAGATAAAGAGCACTTAAAATAAAGGAATGAAAGTCATGCGAAAAGTAATTTTGGATACAATAATCTCTCTGGATGGATATTATACCAGCCCAAAGAGTGAAATAGATTGGTTCGGATTTAACAGAGAGGAGATTGAATGGTCAAAGCAAATTCTTCGAAGGGTCGACACGATGCTTTATGGTCGGGTTACTTATCTGGAGTTCAGTGAATTCTGGCCGAATGCCTCTCCAAGCCCTGATGGCTTCGACTCTGAAATCATTGGGAAGTTAAATGGACTTCAAAAGGTAGTATTCTCAAGAACTCTTTCAGAGGTGAAGTGGCACCCTGCAGTGATCATTCGTGAAAATCCGGTAAACGAAATTACGAAGCTGAAAGTGGAACGTGGCAAAGACATGGTTATCATAGGCAGCGGTACACTAGTGTCTACGCTTGTTAAAAGCGACTTGATCGATGAATATCGCATCAGGATTCGACCCATTATATTGGGAGCGGGAAAACCACTTTTCATCGATGACCAAAAAAGGCACATGCTCAGGTTGATTTCTTCAAGGTCTTTTGATAATGGTGTTGTTGCACTTCATTATGAACCAGCCAATTAACCTCCGCTATAAACTGTCAGAACATCATTTTACAAAAGCACAGAATTCTAATTACCTAACTTTTTGACCGCTTTTATTCACTACATTCTTCAGGCCTTAATTATCAACGGTCCACTGAAACATGTAAATGCTGTGTAGTGTAAAACTATACACTGCGACATTCATAAGAAAAATCAGGACAAAATCCAGAACCTATCTCGCTGAGGTACGGACTAAGAGGGTGGACGGCAAAGTGAAACAGTAGTTCATAAGATACGTGGGCAAGGAGATGAATAGCTCCGCGGTGCGGAAGATATCGCCCAGTGACGGAAGAGCAATGGAGGTGCGCAGATCACTGGATGTTGAGGTGGTTCACAGGATATCATCCAGGCTGGGAATCAACGCTATGACCCCGGGAAATGCATCTGTCATGGTATATTCACAGCTTCTTGATAACCCTGCAATAAGCAGGATGTCGGAATATCTGCGTGAAACGGAGATACTGAGATATCTTGGCATTGAAAGTATTGATACCGGGGATCTTTACGAATCCCTGCAGGAAATAAACGATATGGATTTCTCAGCCATGTAGGAGAAGCTTGCATCCCTCTTCCACCATATTGAAAGGGACAGGAAGTCTATAATAATAGATGTTACCGATACGTATTTCACGGGAGATTCCATAGTGAGAAAGGGAAAGGAGGGGAGGATAAAGAAGTTCATGCAGATCGCCCTCGTTGTGACGGAGAAGAGAGGATTTCCATTGTTCCACCGCGTATTGCCGCGCAATATTTCCAGCAGATCCATCATGGACGATATTGTTAAGGATCTGTGGTTGAAGGGATATACCGCGATTATAATGGATCGTGGATTGTCTGATCCGGGAAGAAAAAATCCATAGCTACCTCACCTCTTGAGTGATAGCCCGATCCCGAGAAGAAGGCTACAGTGACCACCAATGACAAGAGAAGTATTTCCACTCTCTAATATTCCTGTGATTCGTTCTTGAATTTCCAAGGAATATTTTAGTATTTCATCCTCATTTCGTATTCTTCAAGCTGAAATTGTATCAGAATATTGGCAGGGCATTGTCGCTCCACCATCTATTCCTTCTTTTTTAATGAAGAATCTGTAGAGCCCAGCTTACCTCAGCGCTTCAGGGGCCTTCGCGCATCCGGGAACAATAGAAACTTCGGGTGGACACAACCCTAAGTTGGTCGATGCAGAGAACAAGACTATCT
>KI542677.1 GCA_000496135.1 Thermoplasmatales archaeon E-plasma
GTTGCAGTAGACCCGCAGATGATCGGTTACGTTTACGAGTCCTTAGCCAATGTTGCAGAAGAGATATATGATAGGAATGACCTTGGAATCTTCTATACTCCTAGAGTCGAAGTAGATTTCATGTGCAGAAGAAGTCTGGTTGAATACCTATCAAAGAACCTATCTGAAATCCCAAAGGAGAAATTTTACCATTTAATCTTTGACCCAATAGAAGAGAGAGACAAAGTGGAAAGTTGGTTTTCCAAAGGTGATTTGTGGAGGAAAGTAGAGGATACTCTAGACAACTTATCTGTGGTTGACCCCGCCTGTGGTTCGGGTGCATTCCTTGTAGGGATGCTGAACGTTGTAACGGAACTTTACAAGATGGTTTACAAACATATAGGAGGAAGTCTGGACGACTTTAAAATAAAGAACAGAGTCATACAATACTCTCTCTATGGTGTAGATGTGATGCCCTGGGCAATACACGCTGCTGAATTGAGACTTTGGCTGCAACTTACCGTGGAGACAGATTTCAAAAAGGATGAATTAAGACAGCATCCTCTCCTCCCAAACCTAAATCTTAACCTCAGAGTTGGAGATTCCCTTGTTCAGGAAATCGGTGGAGTAAGTTTCAATCTAAGGACGAATAATTTGAAGCCTCACCTGAAAAGAAAACTCGAAGACCTAAAGCAGGAAAAGAGAAAATATTTCGAAAACTCTTCAACTGCGAAGTTCAAAACGCCCGAAGAGGTCAACGAGGAAGAAATTAGACTTTTTGAAAAGATTATAGATGAAAGAGTTGAAAGCCTTGAAGCGGAGATCCAAGTTTTGGAAAAGAACGTAAAAATGGCTAAATCTCAGGTCACATTAGCCGGAGAAAATATAACAGATGAAAAGAGGGTCGAGGAAAACGAGGAAAAAATCGAAATTAACAATAAAGAAATTGAGAAATTGAAGAGCGTAAAAGAGCGCCTAAAAGACCCGGAAAAGAAGCCTTTTGTTTGGGACATTGATTTTGCAGAAATATTTGCTGAAACGAAAGGCTTTGATATAGTGATCGGAAATCCACCTTATGTTAATTACAAGAAAATATCCCCTCCAAACAAAGAAAAGGAAGAAATAACAGAAGAGGATAAGACTGAATATAAAGATAAATTAATCCAAGTACTCAAAACAAGATTTAATCTAATAGGAAATTTGGATAGAACTAACGATTATTATATATATTTTTACTTCCACGGATTGAGTCTTCTAAACAAAAACGGCACCTTCTGTTTTATAACCTCAAATGCTTGGCTAGATGTTGATTATGGCAAAAACCTCCAGGAATTTTTGGTCAAATATGTTCCTATCATTGCAATATACGACAATCCAATAAAGGCTTTTACCCACGCCGATGTAAATACTATCATAGCTTTATTTGGGTCTCCTGAAGTTAAGCAGAGAAGTCTAAATGATTGGACTTCTGGGATGAATGGAGGTAATGAGATAATATGGCCTCGGATCAAGAATTTAGCTAAGTTCGTTATGTTCAAAAAACCATTTGAAGAAGCCATATCTACTCAAAATCTCATTGCTCTTGAAAATATAAAACAAAAAACCGAAGGGAAGAATATTACTGAGTTAGTTAACAATGTAGTTAATGAAAATGATTATAGAGTATTTCCAATAGTACAAGAAGATTTGCTTGAAGATGGCTGGGAATACCCGGATAGATACAGTGGGAAAAGATTCGGTACTGGTACCTATGGAGGTAATAAATGGGGCGGTAGATTTTTACGGGCACCAGATATTTATTACGCTTTAATAACCAAAGGTCAACACACATTTGTGAAATTGGGAAGTATGGCCTTTATAAGAACTGGTGTCAAGGAAGGTGGCTATAGTGATTATATCCGCCCAAAGTCAAAAATTAAAGAAGAAGACGTTGACAAGTACCTTCCGATCCTAAAAAATGTGAAAGAGCATAATCATATATTGATAACTACAAGTGACTCTTTCATAGTAAAAGATATAAATAAATTCAAAAAAGTGATTGAAAACAGAAGATCTCCAATATTATGGCTTGCGGGTCGTGGTTCTACTCATAAATGCTATTTCAATCCTAATAAATTTTCGTTTAGTGGAAACTTTATCGGAATAGAACCAAACATCCGTGAAATCACGGAATCTTTAACCGGATATTTAAATTCAACTATTTGCATTCTAATTTCAGAAGTTGAGGGGCGAAGTAAGGGCATCGGTGGTTCTGCTGCCGTGTTTAGTAAAACTGATTTGAAAAGCCTTGAAGTGTTTGAGGAGAAAAAATTGACAAAAGAATTCTCTAGTTGCTTCGATAAGATTAAAATAAGAGAGATGAAAACAATTTTCGAGGAGTGTGGTATGGATCCGAACAAGCCAATTCGGGAGCAAGAACCAAAACCTCTTCCTGATAGAGCAGAACTTGACAATATCATCTTCAATGAACTTGGTTTAACTCAGGATGAGAGGAAAGAGGTATACTGGTCAGTTTGTGAGCTCGTTAAACAGAGGATCGACAAGGCGAAAAGCTTGAAAGGTGAAAAATAATGAAATCCATGACCGTGGAAGTAAACCCGGAAGTTATTAAGTGGCTCAGGGAAAGCTCTGGTTGGAGGATAGAGGAAGTAAGCAAGAGATTAGGAACTAGTTCTGAGACAGTATTAGATTTTGAAGCAGGAAAAAGGTCACCCACCTTAACGCAACTAAGTGAAATGTCTAAATCATTTAAACGACCCATAGCCTCATTCTTTTTGCCCAAGCCTAAACAAGATAAACCTTTACCAAAGGATTACAGATTTATCCCGAATAAAACAGGTATTTTCGATAAAAAAACCATTCTGGCAATAAGAAGGTCGCGAAGCCTTCAGAGTATAAGCAGAGATCTTTCCGTCAACATAAGATACGAAACAGAAACAAAGGCTGAAAAGGCTAAATTATCGGAAGATCCCGATTCGATCGCAAGAAAATATAGAGAATTGTTCAGCCTGAGCTCTGAAAAACAGAGGAAATTCAAAGATGCTTACAAATTGTTTGGTTATTTGAGAGATGTCCTTGAAGATTCAAACGTTCTGGTCTTCCAGTTCTCCATGCCTATCGAAGATGCAAGGGGCTTTGCATTAGCAGACGAATCCCCATCCATTGTTGTAATTAATTCAAAAGACAGTATAGAAGCAAGGCTGTTTACCCTAATGCATGAATTCGGGCACATTCTTCTTGGTGAAACAGTAATAGATATTCCTGACGAATCTCTGGTAAATAGGGACAGCATAGAAAGGTGGTGTAATACATTTTCGGCATCGTTTTTACTGCCGAAGCAATCAGCTGAGGAGTTATTTAAAGAATATCAAGGCAGATTAGTGGAAACTGAAACTCTAAACTCTTTGTCCAGAAAATATAAAGTCAGCAAGGCTGTGCTTTTGGTTAAGATGCTGGAACTGAATTATATTTCAAGGCAGGAATTCGATAATGTACTGGCGAGATATGTGCCAAAGGAGGGTGAGAAGAAGACCAAGGAGAAAAAGAAGAAGATAGGGGTAACCTCAGATCAGAGATGCCTCTCGGAGATGGGCAACAAGTTCGTCTCTTTGGTAGCTAACAATTTCGATAAAGATTTCATAACATACAGTGATGCCCTGAGTTATTTGTCAATCAAATCAAAGAACTTTGATAAGGTTCTGGTGAAAGCGAGAAAATGACCTCAAATATCTATATTATGGATTCTTCTTCGCTGATTGAGCTGAACAGGCACAATCCGATTGATGTATTTCCCAGTGTATGGAAGAATATGGAATCCTTGATCAGTAAAGGTCTTCTGGTAGCCCCTACAGAGGTACTTTACGAAATAACGGAAAGAGATGATCAGCTGGCAAAATGGGCCAAAACACAAACCAGCTTTTTTCGTGCACCCACACAGAAACAGATTGAAATTCTGAAGGGCATATTAAAAGCATATCCATCAATGGTAAGGGAAGACAGGAAATTTGATGCGGATCCATGGGTTATTGCTTTAGCCATAGAGATGACAACGAATTCCCAGCAAACACTGACTCCAATAAAGAGGATAGTGGTTACAGAAGAAAAACTGAGAGGGGAAAAAATCAGAATCCCTTACGTTTGCCAGAAATACAACATAGATTCAATCGACATTATAGAAATGTTCAGGATAGAGGGATGGAAATTTTAGGGTGATAATGTGCCACTACAAAAAGAGATAATTGATAATAGCGAAGGAAACAAGTTGGTCAGCTTTCTAAACAGCACTTTGAAAGAGAATGCCAATACGAATCTCGATATAGCAACTGCATTCTTCAATATAGAAGCTTTTGCAATGATTAAGGACAACCTGCACGGGTTTACGAGATTCAGGCTTCTGCTCGGCAAGACTCCGGAAATCCAGAATGAAAAAACCCTTGGTGATGTTCTTTTAGAAGAGATCCGGAAAGAAGTTGAAGGGTTTGACTTAACCAGGGAAGCAGATTCCACCGTGAGACTGTTCATCAAGTTCCTGGGAAGAGAAAACGTCGAAGTAAGGCTGTTCGAGAAATTCCTTCATGGAAAAGCGTACATCTTTGATGACAGAATCGTAATAGGGTCATCGAACTTTACCGCAGCGGGATTGACAAGATATGGTGAGCTGAACACGTGGCAGCAGCAGTCCCAGGCAGTCTACACAAGAAAGGAATGGTTTGAGAAGTTCTGGTCAGAATCGGTGGATTTCAAGGATGACTTAATCAGACTTCTGGAAGATTCAAGGTTTGGTAGCAAAGAATACTCTCCTTATGAGATCTATATCAAATCGTTGTATGAGCTCCAAAAGGATGATATCAAAGAAGAACAGAAAGGAGAAAAGGATAAGCCAAGAGGATTGCCGGAAACCAAGGTTAACCTTGCCCAATTCCAGGAGGATGCAATTGCCAGAATATGGACAAGAATGAAGAAATATGGTGGCTGTATAGTTGCAGATTCAGTGGGATTGGGAAAGACATGGATTGCAAAAAAGATTCTTGAACAGATAGGATACTATGAGAGAAAGAATATTCTGGTCGTCTGCCCCGCTCAATTAAGAGAAATGTGGCGATCCGAATTAAAAAAGATTGACACCAAGGAAAACATTCTTTCACAGGAAGACCTCGCTTCTGAATCTTATCTGCGAAAAGGCGAAGAGAACTCTGGGTGGAAGGATGGATAACGTTGAACTGATTGTTGTGGATGAAAGCCACAATTTCAGGAATCCATTGTCGAATAGGTGGGAAAATTTCTTTTCTTTGGTTCACGACAACATTTCAGAAACGGGAAAGAAACCTTACATCCTGTTCCTGACCGCAACGCCCATAAACAACACCCCATGGGACCTGTACTGGCAGATCATGCTCCTTGTTTTGATGGATAGATCAGCATTTATCAAGGAAAACATACCCGCATCTGTTTAAATTCTTCAAGGAAGCAAAAGGGACCCCTTCAATGCTGAACGATTTGCTGAACGAGATTTCCATAAGGAGAACAAGAGATTACATCATTGAGAATTACCCTGAACCGTTCATCATTCGGGAGCTGCCGAACGGAGAGATAGAGGAGCAAAAAGTAACATTTCCAAAGAGAATTCTGGAGAATGTCAACTACAAGCTAGACAGCGCCTACAAGGGAATGTACAAGGAGATTTCAGACACGATTACAGAGAAACTGAAGATGGCATACTATAAGATTCTGGAATACAGGAGGGAACCCCTCAAAACAGAGGAGGAAAAACTCACTCTGGGTAGAATGGTTGCCATAGGCGGTATATTCAGGACCATACTTCTCAAAAGGTTAGAGAGCAGCGTTGATTCCTTCAGGAAGAGTATCTCAAATCATATAAGATTCCTGGAGAAATTGAAGGTCTATCTAAAATCAGGAAAGCTCTTAACGAAGAAGAGTTATTTGAAGTACCTCCTCAATGTTTACGATGAGCTGGAAGATGGAGATCTTAGAGATGTCTTGGACGACTTCAGAATTGATGAATACAGGACTGATGATCTGTTTAAGGACATCGATATAGACATCTCCCTACTCAGTGGTATTTTGGAAAAAGTGAACAGGATCAAACCGGAAGACGATTCTAAACTAAACGTTCTCAAGGAGAAACTCCTGGATCTCTCAAAGGGCGGTCAAATCGTTCTATTCACATATTACGCGGACACACTGAACTATATCTACAGCGAGATAATGAAAGATGGGCGATTTTCGAAACTTAAGATAGAAGCAATATCAAGTTCCGGCATGACAAGTAAGAGTCCACAGGAAAGAGAGACTATCATTAAACGATTCTTCGAGAAAGGAGTCGATATCATTCTCAGCACAGACGTACTGTCAGAAGGGCAGAACCTACAAACAGCTAAATTCCTTATCAATTATGACCTGCACTGGAACCCCACCAGGATGATCCAGAGAGCAGGGAGGATAGACAGAATTGGATCTCCATATAAAGAAATATACGTCTATAATTTTTTCCCGGAAGATGAGCTTGAAGAACTCCTAAAGCTCGTAGAAATACTGCAAAATAAGATAATTGGTATTGACGAAGCCGTAGGCCTAGACCAGACCATACTTGGCGAGGAAATACATCCCAAGGTATTTGGAATTATCAGAAGAATCAAGGGAAAGGATGAGAAGGTATTTACAGAATTAGAGAAGGATATATTTGGTGGGGGAGAGGTATTCTACCAACCTCTGAAAGATTTCCTCAAGAATAAGGGAGTTGAGGAACTCGAAAAAATACCGAATGGCGTATTCAGCGGATTGAAAAAAGACAAGCCATCAGGAATATTCTTCTACTACAAATTCGGAGACGATTTCCACTTTTGGTATCTATACGATCTGAAATCTGGTACAATGCTTACAAGAAAGACCGAGATTCTAGACTTTATAAAATGCAAACCAGACGAAATACGGATAATTCCGGACTTTTTCGAGCGGGTTTATGATGCCAACAAATATGTTCTGGAGGACATAGAGAGAATGTATAAGGAAATCGAGTTGAGTCACACCCAGGATTCGCAATTGAAAGAACTTAACAGGTCAAAAAGCACTAAATTTATCAAGAAGATGATTGATGAAATTGAGTTACAAATAACTGATTATCTGAATGAATACCCCAATGATACTTCGGCGGAGCAGGTGTGGGAACCCATCAAGACAAAGCTCCTTTCCCTGCCGCCAACCAAGAAAAGACTTCAGGAACTTAGAAAAATATGGAGAGAGTATAAAAAGAACAACGATTGGAAAAGAATGACCACGGAACTCGGAGGATTCTTGACCGAAAAGGGAATATTTAAGAAGGCGGTAGTGGAGCCCTTTGACTTGTCAAAGCTGAAGTTGATTGCGATGGACTTCATTTCATAATTATGCAAACCCGGTGCAACACATCCGGTGTTGCATAGGATTTCTACGAACTACGAGGGATAGTGTAACTATTCTTCTCGCCAACATATGTGTTGAAACGATCGCCACATTCGGAGCACTTGTATCTTGAGACTTGGAAAACATTAAACGTCCATTCTTTGATTGGTTGACTTTTATTTTCTTTTCCACAAATTGGACACTTCATAGCCATGTTAGAGACCATACTTACTTTAATTTTTCTTGATCCTTCATCCGGCGGCTGTTAGAGTTCCTTGAGAAAGTCCCTTACATTCCTTACTCTACCATTCTGAATGTCCTGCTCGCTTCTTTCCAGCTGATCCATAACATACTCATTCTCAAGAGTTTCAATGGTAGCCTCCAAGCTATCAAGATCGGATTTTGGTATGCTTACAAGTCTAGATTTAGCTGTAGTCATTATGCATACTCATATACTTTCAGATTTTAATACCTTTTGGTAGGCTTCGGCTCAAATTCACCCCGACTTTCAGCCACCCCTCTTTGAGCCTTCGCCAATTACTATGTGCCCTCAGCTCGCCTGCACGCCGAGCACAGGACCCCATGCTTCGACTCCAATCAAAATTCACCCCGTCTTGCTCACGCAATCCACCTCTCTTTTGATTTTCGTCTTGCACTCTTCTTCGAAGAGCCCTTCTTTCGCTTTGCTCTTTCAGGGTGGTGTCCTGTGCTCGCCGCTCGTGGTGTATGTGTGGTGTTTCACACCACCCACCGCTAACGCTTACACCACTCGGTCTTGCTACGCAAGACTTCCGGCTCGCTTCGGGCACATTATTCTCTCCTGCGGAGTGCAATTAGAGGGGATAGGGGAGGGGAATTTTGATCGCACAATGCCGCTTCGCTCAGTGCGGAATTACAGCAATATGAGGGGTTCTCGTATGATTCATGCGCTACAAATATACCAAAATGGTTAAATGCATTATACAATACTCTTACTGTTTACGTTTGAAAAACTATCTTTGTGAGGGAAGGTAAAATGACTATCTATGAAAGTGAGGTGGAAGTGGTTAACGTCGGTAGAGTGACTAGTGCTATCGATGGATCTTTAATATATCAAGTGGCTTTTGGAAAAATTAGCAAACCCGCGGATGGTGTGCCGATACCTGCAGGCAGTAAGGAAATTGCTGCTAGTACCCTCATAATGTACTTTAAGAGTGAAAAAGATGCTCCTTATAAGGTTGGAACCAAGTGGAACTTAAGTGTTTCCGAGAGCGGTAGTATATCCCTAACACGAAAGAGATAAAAATGGAGCCAAATATAGAACCATTTGTTATTGAGCATAACGATCGGAGTTTTCGATCTCAACCGTTTCACTCTGAAATGAATGTAATGGTAGAGAAGTTTCTTGACACCCTCCTTTATTCACCGGGCATACAACCTTCTATTGGTAGAGAAAATAATCTGTTTATGTCTGAGATGGAAGATCCTGACGACCCAGATTTCTTGAGTGGTGTGGAACTGGCTGAGATAGAAGAAAGCTTAAAGGATTATTCTGAAGGAAGATTTAAGCGTGGTTCTATAGATGACCTTCTTAAAGACCTAAGAGATTAAACTTGGGGCGTTTTTGTGGAGAATTGGACATTCGATTGGAGTAATACGTTTAAGAAACTATATAAAAACAAAGATAATTCAGTCAAACCAAAAGTCGATGAGAAGTTGAAGGAATTAGCCACAAGTGACCCCTTCAAATTCGGTAAAAGAAAAAAAGGTCTTAAGTACTCTAATAATGCCTACGCCGTCAAAGTAGACAAATCCAATAGAATTGTTTATGAGCCCTTGATACAGGATGGTCAGAAAATAATTAGGCTACTAAAGGTATGCGACCATAAAACTGTGTATGGTCGTGATTGAGTTTTAGTATTCCCTTAAAACATTAAGCAAATCCCGACCGATCCACTCTTAATTTTCCTGATTCCGCAATCAAAAATAACGATGAATTCTTGCTTCAAATTTTCAGGAGGAATTTCTTGCATTCTAATTGCTGGCACACTGAGCCTGCATTCAATGCTCGAGGTGATGGCTTGCAGGTAAATAATCATATACCAAAATACCATTCTTATTAACATGAACATGAAAACTAGTATATCTATAGATAAGCAGATTTGGATGGAACTCAAGAATCTTGCCTTAGAACGGGGTAAAGACATAAGCTCCATACTAAAAGATGCTATTGAAAATGAACTGAATTCAAATCTTGACAAATCTTTAATGAAATATTCAATTCAGGGCACATCTGATTTAGATTTTGAGCCAGTTAAACCCAATGGCAAAATATCTGATCTTATAAGGAGCATGAGGGATGACAGAGAAAGTCGTATATCTTGACAGCAGTGCCATAATAAAAAGATATGTGTATGAAAACGGCTCGGAAATTATTCGTGCACAATATCATGAAGCATATATGGGAAATGTTCTGCTTTCATTTAATATATGGAATATTGGGGAAGTAATTGGGATATTTGACAAGGCACATAGACAAAAGAGAATAACAAAAGAACAGCTAAATGCTGTTATGAGCAGATTCTCAGATGAGACTAGAAGGCTTAGAAAGATAGGCATGGTTAGGATAATCCCACTGTCAGAAAGGATAATAGAAGATAGCTGGGATTTTGTAATTAAGTATCATATCTATGCAGCAGATGCTCTACAGATTACAAGTGCTCTTGAAGTTAGATGTAACGAGTTTTACACTGGAGATGAAAGACTTCACACGGTTACTCTTTCATCTGGTCTGAAGTCTGTTTATCTGGGATAATAGTTAATGCTTCAATAAATAACACAACAGCAACTGGAATTAAGTGTTTTAAATTAGGATTCGCTTAAAACAATAAGCAAATCCCGACCGGTCCATTCATCAAACTATATCTCAATAACTCGAATACCAAGTTTTTTACACTTCCTCTGCAGGACCCTATCAAAAGTGACTAAAGGAATATTTCTAGAATTTGCATCATGTGCTATTATCCAGTCATTGAACTCTCTAAAACTCAGCTTGTTTTCAACCATGAATGCAGAAACTTGCTCAATCATCTTTCCAGAAATCCATGAGACTGTGAAATAATCACTATGCAATAATTCCTCTATCTTCATTCGAACACTTTCATTATCGATTCCATACCTTGGAAGCACAAAACCAAGTTCAACAATTGACAGCGAATTTATTATGGGGTCTTCCAACTCATCGATAAGTTCACTTGCACTATCATGATGCGGGGAATTCTCTATGGTGTCATACACCAGAACATTGGCGTCGATCAGCACACTCATTTATTGCTTTCCTCCCATCCTCCTCTTATCTCGCTGTCTGCAACCAGAGATGAATGAGCCTCTTTTGCCTTGAAGGTAATTCGCACTTTACGGTTCCCAGTAGTGTTCATCCTGCTCCTGAGTCGCTGGTTAATAATCTTCGACATATTCTTGGTGCTGCCATACTTTTCTATAGATTCCTTGATGATTTCAGCGTAGATTTCATCATCCAGATTAATCGTGGTTTTGACCATGAAATTTAATTATAATACCATATAAACATTTAACGGTAAACTGTTATGGTAAGATTTCAAACTCTCCATTTCACAAACATATTATTTTTTCGTCTGGAAATCATATTTCAGAATGTTCGCTTAGGACTTTAACTTGCGACTTACTCATGTGAAGCATATTGTAGGCATGCGTTTTTATTCATTCCAACTTGAGTTTGGTAGTGCAACCAACCAGTATACGATCAGGTGGCGTTATTCCCATCTCATTGAGTAATTTGACCGCCTCATCCGATTTGGATCCATACATAGACTTTCCTCATGGATGTTTTCACAGGTATGGCCTTGATTCCCCACGATATTTCTGCAGCTGTTTCCACAGTGAGATGTGACACTGTTAGTCTCTTCTCCTTTCACGGATCTTGGAAAAACTTACGTGAACAACAATAGAGAGCATGCGAAAATCTTTGAACAGTATGGATATTGTTCCGGTTAATGTGGATACGAGAAACATATACATTTCATCGGAGAGCCAGGAAGTTTAGCAAATTTTGAAAACACTAGGTCTGCAATATCCCAGAATACGTGAATGTGCACAAACATAAATTCTGATGATTTCCAAAAAACATTGTCAACAACAGATTCCGCATGAAACTATGCTAACATTTGTCATGCGGAAGTCAAGTTCAAACCAGAATTAGATCGAGGGTCAACCCCGGTGATATATGCGGAAAGATGATCAAAACCCTGTTTCAGGATCCTTTATTTCATTGATTCCTTTTCCAATTCCTCCCGTAAATCCAGGGAAAGGATTGCAATAGTTTCATTCGGCAAATATCTATTGGCTTTTTCATGGGATTACGAAATAATCAGCATTTCTTGAATCAAGATCCAGAAGAGGGTTTATATATTTTACACACATATATGTGTGTGCATGGAGGTGTGATAGATGGGAAGCAAAAACATATCTATTTCAGATGAAGCCTACCTAAGGTTATCAGAGCTCAAGTTAAAAAAAGAAAGTTTTACGGAACTCATTTATAGATTGACAAATAAAACAAATGTGCTTGATTTAAAAGGCATCATAAGTGAGAATGAAGGTAACTCTTTAGAGAAAAATATTAGAGATTCGAGGAAACTAAGCAAGGAAAGAATAGATAGAATAACTAAGGAGTTAAATAGATAATGATAGCTGATACTTCATTTCTTATAGACATAATGAAATACGATAAAGATGCAATAAAGAAAGCAGAGGAAATTGAAAAGAAAGGAAACACCATAGCAGTTACCTCAATTACAATTTTTGAATTATTCATTGGTGTTTCCCTTAGCATTAAACAGGATCAGGAGAGAAATAAGATAAATCGAATACTCAATGGGCTATCGATAATAAGTTTTGATGAAGATTCTGCAAGAGAGGCTGGAAAGATTTATGCACAAAAAAGAAAGAATGGATCAGCAATAGAACCAGAAGATTCCATGATTGCCGGTATCTGCTCGAGAAGAAATGAGATTCTAATCACGCGAAATATTAAGCATTTTAGTGATATAGAAGGGTTGAGGATAGAGAGTTATTAAAGATATGAGAACCTAATAATATCTTCTTGTAACTATATTTAAATTCAGACAAGCCTATTCAAATTTTTAATGATTCCGAATATAAGAGAAATAATTGTCTTAAAGACAGCCCTTCTATGCATTAACCTCTCATATAAAGGGTTAGCTCAGTAAGTTCTGCCGCGTTTATCGTTCTACGCCAATAAATGACCTTCCACATTTCTTGTATGTAGATATTTCCTCAAAGCGTTCCTGAAATACACTGCACTTATCACTGAACCTGGCTCATTATATAGGTTCTTCCGGAAGATCTGGAAACAAATCCAAGATAAATCATATAGACTACATAGACAATGAGAGAAATCACGAAACCGTAAATGAAAACTACAGAACTTTCGTTTCCGGATGTCCCAAAATAAAGTGCGATCATTACAATAAAAAACGTAATAGTACCGAACAGTGTTCCTAGGAGGAAGGGCGACAAGGACTGGTCTATAATCAACGGCAAACCATCTTCTTCCCCCTTTTTTATGAGAAAACTCTGCTTTATCCTGCAATGTGGACAGATGAAAGTCCAATTCGGTCCAACCCTTACGGCACTCGCGGAACCCCACTTTGAATGTCTAAAATTGAACTTATAGTGGCAGTTGGGGCATTCCGTGTGTGAAGTTACCCATGACCTGTGATCTCGAATTTTGTTGGCCATAATCATCCCTTAATCTCAACAATCTATTACGCGATAATTATAATAATTTTGCTCGCAAAGACCTGAAATTAACGTATTCCCTTAAAACTTTAATCAGAACTAAATTGATCAATTTTGTGTTCAATTAATATTAGCAGCTTCATGCTTTGGATTTTCTTATTATCATGGTGGGATATTCTAATCACTATTGCCTCAAATATAAAATAATTCCCACAAACTTAATTAAATTGAACTCTATATTTATACTAAATGATTGAAGAAGCAAGAATAGATGAAAAAGGACGAATTAACATAGGGCAAGAGACAAGAAGAAAATATGGAAGTACATTTTTTGTTGTAAAATTATCAGATGAGATATTGCTAATTCCGAAGCCAAAGGATCCTGTTGCAGAGCTTAGAAAATGGGGAAAGGAACTTGAAACGGACAAATTGACGCCGGGAGATATAGAGGTGCTTGCTGAAGAGGAAGCATATAAGCAAATCGAAGAAAGGAACAGCAGAAGAAATAAGGGAAGATGAAAAATGCCTTACGCAGATACAGATTTCTTCTTGGCAATTGCGAACTCTGATGACAGGTTGAATTTGTGGGCAATTAAAGTGTTGAAAGATTATGAAGGTGAAATATACACCTCGGTCATGACCTTGGTGGAACTTTCTCTGGTAAGTGTCAGGAAAGGGATTCCTGTTGAAGGGATGATTGCTAGTGTTCTATCAATTGCTGAGTTGAAAGGTGCGAGCAGGGAAAGCGTCTTGGCAGCCGCACACTACATAGATCACGAAAAAACTGGAGTGTTCGATTCTTTCCATGCTTCATTGTGTGGTGGTGAAATAATCAGTTCTGATCATATTTACGAGAAGCTAGGTATTAAGCGAATTGGAACTAATTAACTGCAGGATCGTCCCGAAAAGAACTAAGGACAATACAAGAAAAGAAATTCTAAGTATATTGGATCAAAGATATGAGTCCATGCTGCATTGGATCCTTAATTCCCGTTGTAAGTATTATGAATTGCTGCTGCAAAGTATCCTGGCGAAATGTATTTCCTTAAAATTAAAACAAGACCCGCTTGATCCACTTATTTGATACATACTTTCCTGCAAGAATTCACTTCTCTCCCTTAAAGACTACCCAGCTTATTCTTAAACCAATCAACAGTTCTCCTGATTCCAATGTTGTATGGAGTATGTGAAAAATTGGGGAATGTCTTCAATAATTTTGTATCGTCCAAGACATATGGTTCTTCATATTCGTAAAGAAGTTCAATGAGTCCCCGGGCATTTGAATTAAAAATTCCCAGTGCTCTTATAAATGTTTTAGAAATCACCTTAATTACTGGTTTGGTACCTGAAACATAATAGATTTCTTCTATGAATTTTCTTGCTGTTGTGATCGATCCTGAGACATGAAATACTTTTCCATATTCATTTGGGTTTTGTACCATTAGCAGGGTTGCTTGAGCCGCATCATCAATATATGTGAAATTGTGTTCTACATCAGCATTGACTGGCCAGATTACCGGTTTATCATGTATAGCATTGCGAAACATAGGACCATATAGCTCATTGACTACGTTTGGACCATAGAAACTTGCAAATCTTGGGATGATCAGGTTAATCCTTCCTTTGAGATGATAATCCCATAGCATTGACTCTATCTGGTTCCTTAACATGCCTTTTTCCGATCTCGCATTTAGCGGGTGAGATTCATCTACAGGTAAATGCTGGAATTTGCCATAACCATATACATTTCCTGGAAACACTACCAGAGGCCTCGATCCTTTGCAACTCTTTAGAATGTTGAGAATTGATTTCATGTAATAGTTCTTCCACTGACCGTAGGGAAAATTGTGCCCTAAGTATAAGACCGCCGCATCCTTACACACTCTGGACATCTCTTCCTCTTTCGTAACATCTGCAACGGCTATCTCCACCTTCCCCTGAAAGAGGTCTGCAGCTTTTCTCTCGTCTCTGACTACAGCTCTGACTTTATACCCGTTTTCTAGAAGTTTCCTGGTCACCGAATACCCATAAGCTCCTGTGGCTCCAAAGACTGTGTGAATTCCATTTACACCAACTTCTTCTTTAATTGTCATCATAGTTAGATAACTGAATGACTATTCAGTATTAAATCTTTCTTTTATGAATTCTTTAATATTCCAATGTAATTACAATTATGCCCAAAGTAGTTAAAGGATATAGAAAGCAGGCCATGGATACCATCATGGAATCAGCTTCAAGGCTCTTTTTTGAATCAGGATACCAGGAGTCCAGTATGGATGATATCGCCAGAGAAATAGGGGTAACAAAGGGCACGCTTTACCTGTATTTCAAAAACAAAGAAGAACTGCTTTACGAGGTATGCAGGAGGAATACGAATCTGCTGGAAGATAACCTTGACAAACTGGTGACTGAGGATATTCTTGAGAGCGCTAAATCTTTCTTCAAAGCCGAATTGGAGCTACCTGAACACTTAAGATTTCACTGGATTTTTGCACTTGGAGAAATCAATAAAAATCAAAGGGTGAGAAAAATATTATTGGAGAGCTATGAAAATTACGTGAAGATAATTTCCAGCAGACTCGAGGTACTCAAAGAGAGGGGCTTGATTTCAGGTGACGCTGACACAAGAAAGCTATCCCTTACCATGATCGCACTGCACAATGGCATAATGATGAGCATGATGCAGGGCTTGAGCGAAGCTGATGCGTCAGAGATTTTTGAAGCCGGCATCAGAAACATTCTGAAAAATTCTTCATTATACAAAAATTAATTGATTTACTCGTAATTTCTGAGATCCAAACACATTATGAATTTTTATGGTTTCTTTCCTTTACAGTCTTTCAGGATAGAAACTTCAAAGATGATATGAATTGCAAAGCTAAAATCCAAAGAAAAAGCATTAAGATTCTGTAACAAAAAGATCCTTTGAAAGCTAAAAGAAAAATGGAATAAAATCCCGGGCATCAGTTTAACCCAAATTTAGTCTGCGTTTAAGTCATTGAAATGAACCGGTTGGCATTTCAGGTTAAATGTGAATATTGCAATTGAGTGGTACCATTCCTACTTTTAGTAAAAGTATTAATATATGAAATCTATATGTAAATGGGGAAAACCATGACGCAGAAAATAAGCATTTCCCTAGATGAAAATATAGTAAAACTCATAGATATGGATAGAGGGGATATCCCAAGGAGCAGGTATATAGAGAATGTCATTAAATCCACGGGATTTCTACTGGAAGCACTGTGGTTATTTTCAGATGAGTTCGACAATATTAGTGGATTTGACAGGTGGGTTTCTGCCCATACATCCCAACCGGTAGGGAAACCTCTTCATAAACATGAGGGTTACCTGTCTATAACTGGAAATTCTATGCATTTCTACAATAAAAACATGGAACCTCTTTATATAGTAAAGAAAGAGACCATAGTTGGTTTAACAGTTGGCTATGACGAATTTTTCAGAAGATTTAGAGATTCTCGAGGCTTTATTCCTCCAATGAAAGTGACCCTTCAAAACAAAAGCATCTATATGTATACCAAGACCCTAGAAAGGAGGGGTATCAGAAAGGGAAATGTATTCCGGGGTGAAAATGAAGCAATTTTAACGTGGTTCCAGAATCCACTGGAATCTTAGCACCATATTTTTCAGGTCTATATCACCAGGATCATAAATGATCTGCACACCTCACAGTCAGTTCTTCTATTCCCAATTTATCAGATAAAATAAATCCACAGAAAATAATTTATATTTCAGCCACACTAATTATGTGTATATTTAGACTTAACACAGGCAACTATGTGATAAAAATGGTTTTGATTATTTCATCTTTCTTAGATCAAATCTGTCCAGATTCATTACTTTTACCCACGCCGAAATGAAGTCCTTAATGAATTTCTCTTTTCCATCTGAACTGGCATAAATTTCAGCAACTGCCCGAAGTTCTGAATGTGAACCTATTATCAAGTCCACTCTGCTTGCAGACCATTTTGGCTTCCCGCTCTTTCTGTCTCTTCCCACATATACGGAATTATTTTGGTCTGGTTCCCATACGGTACCCATATCCAGCAGATTTATGAAGAAATCATTTGATAATACTTCTGGTTTTTCCGTAAACACTCCATTTCTGGAATGCCCATAATTAGCATCCAGAAGTCTCATTCCTCCAATCAATACTACCATTTCAGGGACTGTAAGTTTAAGGAGTTGCGATTTGTCAACAAGGTGGAATTCCTCTTTTCCATGATATCCTTCTGTAGAATAATTGCGGAATCCGTCGTATTTTGGCTCCAAAACTGCAAATGAAAATTCATCCGTCTGTTCCCTGGTGGCGTCCATCCTGCCGGGAGTGAATGGTACCTCCACTTTTAATCCTCCATCCATTGCAGCTTTTTCAATAGCGGCACATCCTCCAAGGACAATCATATCAGCCATTGAAATTTTCTTCCCGTCTTTGGCCCTCGTATTAAAATTGTTCATAATTTCTTCCAGCTTCTGCAATACTCTTTCCAGCTGTTCAGGTTGATTGCATTTCCATCCTCTCTGAGGCTGCAGTCTTATTCTGGCTCCATTTGCCCCGCCTCTCTTGTCACTTCCCCTGAATGTGGAAGCCGCTGACCATGCAGTATAAATAAGCTCTCTAACCTTCAATCCCGATTTGAGGATCCCGGTTTTGAGATCTGTTATATCTTTATTGTCAACAAGCTTGTGGTCCAATGGCGGAATTGGGTCCTGCCATATGAGTTGCTCCTTTGGAACTTCCTCTCCAAGATATCTGGTTACCGGGCCCATATCTCTATGCGTTAATTTGAACCATGCTTTTGCAAAGGCAACCTCAAATTCTTCCGGATTGCTAAGAAAGTGTCTTGAAATTTTTTCATATATTGGATCATACCTGAGCGATAGATCAGTTACCAGCATAGTGGGAGGTCTTTTTTTATCCTTGTCAAATGGATCTGGAACTGTATTGGATCCACTCCCGTCTTTGGCAACAAACTGATAAGCACCCGCTGGGGCTTTTTTCCAGTTCCCATTCGTATTTGAATAGAGTTTCTAGAAAATTGTTGCTCCATCTGGTTGGAGTTGTTGTCCATATTACCTCAGGACCGCCACCTATTGCATCTTCCCCTTTTCCGGACTTGTATGTACTCTTCCAGCCCAGGCCCTGATCTTCTATTGGAGAGGCTTCAGGTTCAGGTCCAACATAAGAAGCGGGTCCTGCACCGTGCGTTTTTCCGAAGGTGTGCCCGCCTGCTATGAGAGCAACTGTCTCTTCATCGTTCATTGCCATTCTTGCAAAGGTCTCGCGAATGTCAACGGCAGCTTTTACCGGATCAGGATTGCCGTTTGGCCCTTCAGGATTGACATAAATTAAGCCCATCTGAACAGCTGCCAGCGGATTTTCCAAGTTTCTCTCCTCTGAAAAACGCTTATCTCCCAGCCAGGTTTCTTCAGCCCCCCAGTAAACGGATTCATCAGGCTCATACACATCAGTTCTACCTCCACCAAAGCCGAATGTCCTGAGACCCATCGTTTCCAGTGCCACATTTCCTGTAAGAATCATCAGGTCTCCCCAGGAAAGTTTTTTTCCATATTTTTGTTTGACTGGCCACAACAGCCTTCTTGCTTTGTCCAGATTAACATTATCTGGCCAGCTGTTAACGGGAGCAAATCTCTGTTGGGCTGATCCAGCTCCCCCTCTTCCATCTCCGATTCTATAAGTTCCTGCTGCATGCCAAGCCATTCTTATGAAAAATGGGCCATAATTTCCAAAATCTGCTGGCCACCACTCCTGTGAATCAGTAAGAATATTTTGGATATCTTTCTTGACTTCCTTCAGATCCAGTTTATTGAATTCAATGGCATAATCAAAGTCTTTATCCATAGGATTTGATTTTTCTGAATTTTGCCTCAGAATTCTTAGATCAAGTCTATCTGGCCACCATTCCTCTATTCTTCTCTGCCTTTTTTCTCCGTGATTCACCGGACACTTTCCCTCACTCATTTAAACACCTTTTTCTCTTCATTCAGGAATTAAGACATTAATTCACCGGTTAATCCAATGAGAATGGATAGATCAGTGAAGCTTCTGTTTTAATTCTAATTATTATTAAATGATAATCATTACAATGTATTAAAGCTATCGTTTATATTTCCATTACGCCCCATGCATTTTTTATATTCAAAATGAGCAGGTCAGGTTCCGCGTATATAATTTCCCATGCTGTTAATAAGAGAATAAAGAAAAAGGAGGATAGACACTCCAGTTATTCCATGCTTCCTTGACCATTCAATTTCCTTTACCATGTATGTAAGGTGCTGGCTCATATCCTCATGGGCATCGTAGTCATCACCGTTAATATAGGACATAATATTGTGTACGATCCTTTGCTTTTCCTCGAATTCAATATATCCCATTTTTGAGCCTATTTCAACCATTCTAATGCCTGAGAGATAGGTTGCCTCTGCCATTTCCTTTCTAGACATCCATCTGGTTTCATAGTTTAGATAATCATCCCACTTTTTTCCTCTATCCAGAAGATTATAGAAGTCCATTACCCCTTTTGTAAATATTTTAAATCCATACCTTTCCGGCATTTCATAAAATAGAGAACCGGGATCGATAAAGGGAGCAAGCGGGGATATAAAACCGTACAATGGCATCTGCTCTGAGTTGTATCTCTCCATGAGTTTTCCCATATAATTAGCATCCTCCATAACAGACTCTTTTGTCTGGTAGGGCAGACCTATGGAGAAATATATATCAAATTTTCTTGCCCCAAATTCTTTTGCCAGTTCCATAGATTTTTCGAGCTGCGCATTGGAATAAAATCTGCCGGTTTCCTTTCTGATATTATCTATTGATGAATCCGGGGAGATCTCACATGCATAACTGTTTATGTTTTTGGAAAGTTCAACAAAATATTCCCTTCCGGGAGGAACGAAGTATTCCGTAAGTAAAGGCAGATCAATGCCCCTTTCTCTGATCTCCCTGAATAAACGTAAATAATAGTCTGAACCGGTCTGGTTAATATCACCTGCAATAAACACGGGAGAATTTATGGTATCCTGAATTATTCTAATTTCTTCAGCCACCCTCCCCGGGTCCCTTCTAACAGGAGAGATTTCATAGTATCTATTCTTATACGCATAATTGGAACCTCCACAGAAACCGCAGTTGAACTGACAGCCTCTCTGTATTATGGTCATTCCTGTTGGGTTCCTGATCCATGAATAATATGGCAGGTGTCCCTTAACATCGTGATATTTCACAGAATTTCTAACCAGAATGGAATAATCCAGAAATACAGCATCTGCAGGATTTTCATCCTTCAAGGGAGGATTGTGCAGTATCTTTCCTTCCTTTCTATACCAGAGATTCGGTACATTCTCAAGATTCCTGTTCCCCTCAACCGCTGACATAAGGGTAACAAGCTGTTTTTCAACGAAATCACCAGCCAGAATAAAGTCAACTTCTCTGACCTTATCCATTATTTCCTCAGCAAAGTATGATGATGAAAAACCTCCCAGAAGTATTTTCCTGTCCGGATGGATTGTCTTTATCATTTTCACTATATTAAAAACACCATGAACATGGGGCATCCAGTGCAAATCAATTCCAAATATGTCGGCATCAAGATTTTTAATATATTTCTCTGCATCAAATTTATCACTGGATAGCATTAGAACTGCAATGTTTGAAATTCTCCCTGAAAAACCATTCTGGATTGCATGGTTTAACATGCTCACAAAACCCACAGGGTACATTTCAAAGAGAGGTGTTGACGGGACCACATCTCCAATGGGTCCTTCCTTTATTTCCCTCTTTCTGAAATCATAAATGCTTGGAGCGTGGACGAAAGCGATTTCTGATTTCATGTCTTTCATTTAGTTAATGAATGCCGTAATATAATATCCTTGCCTGAATTTGGTATAATTATTCTATTTCAAATCTAAATTTTCCTGATCATTACCTGACTCACCGAATGATCTTCCTCCTTCTTGAGAATCAAATGCGCATGATATTTTGTATTCTCAATGTTTTCCCTGAGGTTTTTTCCGTTGATTCTGTCCCATATGTCTGAGGCTATTCTGACTGCTTCGTCCTCCGGTATTTTATAATAACCCCTGAAATATGATTCCGGATTCTTAAATCTGGTTTCCCTCAAAATTTTGAATCGCTCCAGAAACCATTTCTTAATATGAACTTCTTCAGCATCAACATATATTGAAAAATCAAAAAAGTCTGAGACCAGAAGCTCAGGTTCCTTGGCGAGTATTGCCCTGGTATTGGTCTGAAGCACGTTGAGACCCTCAAATATGATTATATCCGGTTCCTTAATTTCAAGAAATTGATCCTCCACTATATCATAAAGAAGGTGTGAGTATATGGGAGCCTTTAAATTACGTACCCCTGACTTTAGATCGTACAGAAACTTAATCATTTTTCTAAGGTCGTAACTCTCAGGAAAACCTTTTCTTTCCATTAATTTCCTCTTTTCAAGCTCACTGTTGCTGAAGAGGAAACCGTCGGTAGTTACTATATATACATTGGGCTTAGAGGGCCATCCGGAAATTAGGGCTCTGAGAATTCTTGCCGTTGTACTCTTCCCAACGGCCACACTTCCTGCGATACCTATGATATAGGGAATCTTTTCATGTTCTTTTCTAAAAAAATCTGCACGCCGGGTAATGAGTTTTTCATAATTTTCATAATACATTCTCAATAACTTTGAAATAGGTGCATAAATCTCATCTACCTCATTGATTGAGAGGTTTTCATTTATCCCCCTTATTTCAAGGAGCTCCTCTTCAGTTATGTTAATTTTCTCTCTTTCCCTGAGTGTCTTCCACTCATTCCTCTCCACTTTCATAAATGGAGAGGGAAGGTTTTCGGTCATTGTGTGATCGGATCGATTATGTTTTTCTTATCTAAATCTATTTCTGTTAACGTCTCTCTTGTCATTGCTGTTCCAATCAACAATACAATTGCACCAATTACCGTAACAATGAGCCATGATCCAACGAAATTTTTGAAAAATACATCTGCTATGGCGATATATGTCAGACCAAGTGCTCCAATGGTGCTTCCAACATTATATATGATCCCAATACCGGTGGTTCTGAATTTTTTGGAGAATTTTTCAGCTAGAAATATTGGAATGACAGAGAATATTGCAGCCTCAAAGAAAGCCTGAATTGAAAGGGCTGTTACCGTTAAATATGGATTGGAGCTTATTGCAAAAATTTCTACCGGTACTGTAATTATGAGGAAAACTAGGGATAGAATAAATATCGATCTCTTTCTGAGAACCAGAACACTCGATATGAACGCACCGAAGAAAACGCCAACGATAGATATTGCATTAATTATCATAATATATATGAATATATATTTGGCGAATCCTGCTGCGAAATTATCGTGAATAAGAACATTAGCATAAAAAGAAAATGTGGCTGTATTAACTGTCAATAATCCACCGATTATAATAATAAGAATTAAAAATTGTTTAAACGAGTCGCTACCCTTTGAAAATATCATGGAAAGTAGGGGAACTTTCACGGTACCTTTCTTCTTAACCATATCTGAGAATACCTCTGTCTCTGTGGAATTATACCTTAAAAACAATGAGATAACCCCTGGGATTATGGATAGTAGGAATAGATATCTGAATCCATAGCTAACATAATAGCCTGGATTCATGCTATTTGACAAAAAGAATGATACCAAGGCGATCAGTACAAAGCCCATCCCAAAACCGCTCTGGACGAATGCACCAACCCATAACCTTTTCTTGGCAGGCACAGATTCTAAAGATAATGCCGTTCCTCCACCATACTCAGCTCCAGCGAAGAATCCAACAATAAAAGCAATCACATAGATTATAATTGGTGATAGATAGCCTATTAAAGAGAATCCAGGAACGAAGAATATGAGAAAATTTGCAAATGAAAATATTGGCACGGAGATTATGAGCATTGTTCTCCTGCCAATTTTATCCCCAATAAAATTTCCCATAATGGCAGATCCTACAAATCTTGCAATACCACCAGAGAGCGCAAATCCTAAAGTTGAAAATAAAAATCCAAGACCAAGAAAAGCACTGTTAGGGAAGAAAATACTTAATATAGCTGGATTGGAAACGATAGTAAGAACATAAGTAAGAGATACAAAACCATCGATTAGCCATCCGGACCACGCCGATAATATGTTGATCCATGGTATTTTTTCATTGTTAATTTCTTCCATTAAATTCAAGGTTGATTTTAATTTAGTATTAAAACATTATATGCATTCATGACGAGGATGTTCAGATCTGCATTCTCCATTGTCACAAAGGTGTATAGTGCAAGGGTAAAAACATATGTTATCTTTATGAAGAATAACCTTCTCAGAACTAGATTTCTTGATAGGGCTGCATAAGATATGAAAATTTCCAAACAAATCGGAGATAACAGTTCAGTGATGAATAGAGTATTTCACTGAGATTTCATCACTCATCATAAATTTTCTCGTGAAAGACCGGATTGGTATTAAAAATAGAGGGTACCTCAAAACCCTCAAATTTCATTACAGAGCTAACAGGATATCATCTTTCGTTTTCCCTTTCAGCTGTCCTCTCCCTAATCCTCTCGGCCAGATGATCTACCATCTCTGAAAATTCCTTAGTCAAGTTTGTCTTAGTATCTTCGTCCGGATCAGGGATTGTTTCAAATATGCTTTTTGACTGAAAATCCATGCCTATTAGTTGAGAAAATGCCTTTGTTTGACTTTTATAGGTGAGGCCTTTCATCGCCCTTAAGATCTCTTCTGTAGTTAGATGATGACTATCTGTCTTTGAGTCCATGGCTCTCTCAACAGCAGCAGCTATCAGTCTTATGGGAAAAAATCCTTTCCGGGGAAAATTCTTTTCATCACCATTTATCCATGAGGTGACATCGTCTCTTACCAATATCAACATGGAGAATAACAACAAAGAATTGAAATAATTGGAAAAGCCATTTCCCTCTAATCCGAAATTGGTTAAGACGTGCGTGGAAATTGACACTTTATTCATAGGCACTATCAGAAAGTCATCGTGAGAAGAGTCATATTCCATGGAGATCAAATCGTTTTGTGCTAACGTCTTTTCTATCTTCTCTATTTTTAATGGTTCTGCATTCTCTAGGTCCTGTCTGAATATTTTTTCGTCTGAACCGATGGATAGGTATACCATAGTTACCTCCTGCAGCAAGTTTTTCACGCTTACATAACGATTGTAGACTGACAAGTTAGAAACAAAATATGGTAGATTGTTGGAGTAGTAATCTGGCAGTCTCTCTGAATCTGCGGAGGAAAGATATCTCCAAAGGTCTTCGATGAACAACTCCATAGCTTCAATGCCTATCGAGCAGTGGGGACAAATTGACCCTGAAACATCAAAGTTTGTAAGTCGGCATATCTTACAAATCATATCAGCCCCACCGTAGGGTGATTGACCCCCTCTTTCACCACAGTCATTATAATTACTTTGTTGTTTCTCTTTCCAAATTCATCAGCGTATGAAAGTATTCTTTTTCGTCTTTCTTCATCGAAGAACTCATAAATTCCATCGCAGAGTATTATAGGTATTTCTGGAGAATAACCTTGTGCAAGGGCTAACTGCAAGGTTAGAGCAATAGTCGCTTGTTCTGACCTGCTAAGGTTTTGTGTCTCAAGTATTTCAAAACCCTCTGCGGTTTTCTTCCTAGCAAGAATGTTGAAATTATTGTCCACATAAATATCAAGGTCGAAAGACATTTCTTTCAATATTTTCTTTATATTCTTGTTAAACTCTTCCTTAAGCTTTGTTTGTTCCGATTCCCGCAGTTTTTGAAAATGGTCATCTATGTCTGACAATGAGTTCATTACACCTTTGTCAAAAATATCAATAGTTTTTGTCTCTACAGGATAATTTGTTCCGAAGATGTTTATCTGTGAATATTTTTTGCCCATTTCCAAATCTTTTATTTCGGTCTCAAAAGTTTTTATCTGGCTCTGGAGTGATTTGAGTCTGTCTGAATAGTCTCTGTTGCCAGCAGAAATGGCTAGCTGGAGGTTGTCCCTCTGCTTACTCAATTCGGATTTTTTGATTTCTTCTGAATGTAGCTGGGCCAACGTGAAATCCAGGTCCCGTTGGTAGTTTGTTAAGTCGTCTTTATTCCTGAGGATATTTTGTTCTAACCCAGAAATACTCTGAGATAGCTCTTTCTTCCTCTTCGATACTTCATTCAAGTCACCTGCCTTTCTTGAAAGCACTGAGATCTGAGAGTCGAATCCCCTAATTGCCTCATCTTTCTCATTAGTTATTCTCTCAACTTCGGCTGGGTTTATTTTATTGGAACCGCAGAGAGGACAAACTACTTCGCCAGAATGCTCATTTTCAAGCATTGAATGAGTACGCTTAAGAATATCGTAAAGAATTTGCTCCTTAGACCTCTTATCCTTTAGAGAGTTGATCTTTGCCTCGATCTCTGGAATCAAATCTATGTCCGCCTTTTCATACTCTTCAACGGTTTCCCTGGATTCTCTAAGCTTCTGCTCCAATTGCTTAATTTGCTCGTTTGTCTGTTCAATTCTACCATTATAGTTCCTAATCTGTTTTTCGTATTCTGCTATTATATTGTTTGATTTATTAATTAATTTCTCCTTTTCTCTTATTTGACTGTTTATCTCTAATACCCGCTCCTCCCTATTAGGGTCATTTTTTGCCTCCTTACTGATTTTCTCTTGTATGGCCTTTAGTTCTTGTTTAACTTCTTCTAGTACTTTTCGTTTTTCTTTAATCTTTTTTTGAGAATCTGCGGATTCCTTAATCATTCTGTTGAGTTCCTGAATTTTCTGAAACAAATCTTTTTTGGTTTCTGCGACGCCGTCTATAACGTCCTCGTATCTTTTGATCATATCATTGAAATCTTTAAGGTAATCACTTACCTTCACGGATGTCGTATGAGTTAAAATACGCATTATCCAACTTAAATCACTCACTACATTCGTTATTACAAACCTAGGATTAGAGCCCTTGAACCTTCCATTTCTGGAAATGAGCGCTGCTTCATTGATCAGGTCGCCACTTATGTTTATTCGAGCTTCATCGAGACCTACACTGATCAACCCGAAGTTGCCTCTACTGCCGTCCTGAAGTATGCCAAGCAGCTTCTGTTCTTCTGAGATTCTGGTATCCCTGTTGGAAGCATCATATGAGATTGCTGCAGCAATTGCTCTAATTAAAGAGGATTTCCCCACTGCGTTATCCCCGTATATCAAAGCAAGCCCAGTATCTGGAAATTCAAAATATGAATCACTAATTGCTTGGACTCCTTCTATATACAATTTCACTAAAATCGCCCCCTATTACTCAACCCTTACCACCTTGGCTACTTCAGAAACAATGATGTTTTTAATATCATCCTGACTAATTCTGCTTTTATTTATCCTCTTCTCCAATGAACTTATGCAGTTCTGAGAAATATTTTTCCTTATAACTTGGGTATCTGTCATAGTATTTCCCTCCTCAGATAAATCCTGTAATAGCTAAACCAAGGACGTTTTTCTTCCTTCGACTTTTCTTTCTCGTTTTCCAAGACCTGCTTGAGTTTCGTAATGACATTTTCATCAAGACCCGATACATCATATATTTCGAGCCCACCTCTGGCTTTGCCTGCTCCAGATCTCCTGCTGCCTGCATCAAGTTCGACTTCTATACTAATTGGAACGTGCCTAAGTAGCGCATAATCTTTGGGAAATATTGTTAGTGCATCAGCATTCTCTTCAAGATTCTTTTTTAATTTATCAATTAGAGGCGGGACGTCACCCCTTCCTATGTGTAAAAATCTCCTACAGTCATTCGCACAGCTATCTTTGTATTCCCTAAAGTAAATCTCAATTTCCAATTGCCCCGAATAGGGAAATCTTATTCCTTCTGAGGTCCCAGTATTAGTTTCCATCAGTTCTCACCTACCATTTCTACCACTTCCAGCAATGTCTCATGCTCAATGTCTCTCAACGACTTAATTTTTCCTTGGTCGATCTTTGATTCTAAAGACTTTAATACTTGCTCTGTGTTCACCTCAAAAGTCCCCCCTCCCAGTGATTTCTCTGCGAACTCTTTCAGTTGCTCCTTGCTCAAGGCAGGGATTGAAAGGGGGTACAATCTTGAAACCAATGCAGGGTCCACCATTTCTGGCTTATTCGTCGTTGCTATCACAAGAGTGTTAGAATGATCAATATCATCTAGCAAGTGAAAAGCAACCGAGTTAATTGAAAAGTGCCACTCCTTTGCAATGTCAATATCTCTGCTCATTAGGGTGCTTTCGATATCATCAAAAATTATTATTCTCTTCTCCATTTGTTTGCTGTCGGAGTTCGCAATAAAAGCTTTCTTCAACTTTTCTTCTGCTTCTCCCCATTTTGGTGAAGCAATGTCTGATCCATCAAGCAGGAAGATCTTTACTGGTGTGCCCTTACCTATTAAAAGTGCAGCCTGTTTTGCAATTTCTGTCTTTCCGTTTCCTGGGGGACCTGAAAGCAAAAATCCTGAAAACTTCAAGCTAACATCATTTTTGAATACGTAGTCTGCAATTTTATAAATTTTCTTTGCGATTTCGTTCTGATACTCAAGCAATTTCGTTGCCTTTATTCTTTTACTTATTTCCATTAACCTTATCCTCCTTTATCTATCTCGTCCTAACATTCTCCCTTAATCTTTGGAGATATAGAACTATGTCTGGAGATATAACGTAAACCTTATCGTTGTTGCCATTATCCTCAACATTGATTGTGGCCTTTTGTGCATAGTCTGTACTAAGGGAACTGAGATTGGTTATTATCGTCCCATAGACATTACCTGTCCCCCTCCTCTTCTTCAGAAATTTGTTTGTTCTTTCAAGAGAAATCTTACCATCGCTGTTCCCTACTATGATTGACAGCATGATGATCCATGGTTTTTTTGGAACAAGGTTCAATTTTTTGATATCCTCTCTTGTGTTACAATGGGAATAGTCTCGAATTAAAGGGAGTAGCGAATAAAATCCTATAATGTGACCATATCTCTGCTCCGCTCGATCTGTTACCGATGAGCGGTTGTAAGATTCTTTCAGGTTCTTGATCACATCGCCAGGATAAATTTTTGGCGAAGTACCGCTGCTAAGCGATGAAGATTCCCAATTTATAATGGAACCATCAGATAGTTCCTTTAAGATTTTCAATTGATTAAGTCTGGTCTGTACCTTCTTCGTGAATAACTCCAGTGTCGTCTCATTGTTGCCTTTATCTATGAATTGATCTAGGAAGAACTTCATTGAGTTCTTATATGTCCGAAGCAACGAATCTTCCTGCACAATGAATGCAAATTCCCTTAGCATCTTGAATACAGACTCCCTATCAACGGAGGGGTTGTATGATAACTCTTTCTTTGCGTCTTCAAATAAAACGTCTATGAGGTCTTTCAATTCTTCACATTCAGTGCATTTCTGACCCCCGTCGGTAACTTTTCTCCCACAGAGAATACAGTTTATGTTCATTGGTATCATCATGGTATTATATTATCATATTAATACATTATGCAACGGAGTAACAATGCAATCATTAAACTACTTCACTTTTATCCTTGATTCAAGGAAATATAGATATAACATTACAGATTGCAGGTGTGATTGTGATTATGAATTTAGAAGAAGACAAGAAAGGGTGGGCGCTCCTTTCTGGCGGGAAAGATAGTACACTAGCTGCAGTTGAAATGAGTATAAAAAACAAGTTGGAAGGCGTGGTATACATTGATACTGGTATAGGGCTGAATGAGACAAAAGAGTATGTCGAAGAGATTTCCTCTAAGTTTGGCTGGGACCTGAAAGTTTTTAGAGGATACACTAGTTATGACTCTTATGTTTTAAAGCACGGGTTTCCCACTCCAAGTGGACATAGTCAGATAATGCATATTCTGAAACTAGATGCAGTCAGGAGGTTCATATCTTGGCATAAAAGAGAGATTGGCGTTGCTCCTCTTCTCTTTTCTGGCGTAAGAAGATCTGAGAGCAGCAGACGGTCACAATGGGCAAGGAGATTTCAGTTTTATCAGGGAGCATACTGGGATTGCCCAATATTTCACTATGATGATGATAAAGTATGGAAATTTCATTATGAACATAAAATTCCTATAAATAGTGCGTACGGGACAATTGGAAAGAGTGGAGATTGCTTATGCGGTGCATTTGGTAATTTAACTGAAAAAAAAATAATTGAAAAGTATTATCCTTACCTATCAGATCATATAAGCCATTTGGAAGAGAATACTAAATCAGAGAAGTATGGTATATGGGGAAATACAGATAAATCTATATGTGCACTCAAAGGAAAAGGCCAATCTGAGCATCTTCTTTGCAGCGAATGTTCCATGCAGTGATAACTAAAATTGTATTTTAAGGCTTTGAATATAAAAGATTAAATACAATTTATATTATTATAATATATATCATATTTTAAAACAAATTGTAAAATTTAATTGTCCTGTTAAGATGTGGGTACATGTCGATTGATATTCAGATGAAGATGAAAAAGCAGGCTGAACTCGCATATATAAAGGAAAGAATAGAACAAATCAAGCAAAATATGAATGAGCAGGGCTATAATAAATATGAATATGATAAATTAATTAAAAGAAAGGATGACATTTTAAAGACCATGAATTAGGGGGAGGGGGGTCATGTTCCTATGGAACTAATTTTGGCCTTGACACCGTTGCAGGAATATTCTTCTCCCTTATACTGATAAATACCTTTGATCCAGATTTACCATAGTTTTTGTTCAAAAATCCAAGTGCTATACCTTTACCTAATGTGGGAGACATTGTTCCGCTTGTTATCAGGCCAATTTTGTTTCCATTCTGATCAAGAAGCAAATTTCCATGTCTTGGAATTCCCTTATCTTCCACTATAAAACCCCTGAAAATTTCAGTATGGTTTCTTTTTTCAATACTCTCTTTTCCTATATAGTCTCCTTTGTTTGACATTATAAATGAAATTGAGCATTCAACAGGATCTCTGTTATTATCAAAATCCTGGCCGGAAAGAAGCATTCCTTTTTCCATCCTTAATGTATCTCGTGCTCCCAATCCGCATGGTCCTCCGTTTATTTGCTTTAATTCATATAAAATTTTATTCCACAACGAAATTACTTCCTCATTTTTTATAATTATTTCAATTCCCTTTTCTCCAGTATAACCAGTTCCAGATACTATCATAGTATCAAGTGAACCTGAAAAGGTGAATGATTTTTGAAACTTTATGTTTAATTTTTCAGATATACTTTCAGATAATGGACCCTGCAGTGCAAGACATGAATATTTATCAGATACATTATTAATTTTAACTTCATAATTCTTTGAATTTACCATCATCCATTCATATATCTTTCCAGTTGTAGAAGCATTAGGGACTGTGAGGAATTCGTTTGAATTAATTCTATATATTATAGTATCATCTATAATATTTCCATCGTGGTTAAGGAATGCTGTGTACATACATGTTCCAGTTTCCATTCCTGAAATATTTGACGGCAGAATATGTTCAAGGAAATCTATTGAGTCTTTTCCTGAAATAATAATATCTCCCATATGAGAGACATCAAAAACTCCAGCTGCTTTTCTCACATAATTATGTTCAGTAATTATTGAGGTATAGTATAATGGCATATCCCAGCCATGAAAATCTACAATATGGGCATTCAATTTCTTATGTTCTTCAAAAAGTTCTGTTTTCATTTAGTCATCACTCCAATTCCTTCTCCAGTGGAAATATACCCCTCCCCCTCTACCATCTTCATGAACATTTCATGAATTCTAGTGTCTTCTGTCAATTCAGGGTGGAAAGTCATACCAAGGGCATATCGTGAATATATCATAACTGGCTGATTCTTATAATAAGCCAGCACTTCTGTGGTTCCGGTATCTTTGATCACTGGAGCCCTTATAAAAACTCCAGGAACTTCTCCAATTCCCTTAATATTTATCAGATCTATGAATGATTCTCCCTGCCTTCCATAACCATTTCTCAATATTTCTGAATCAAGCATCCCCATTCCTTCGACCCTTGGATCATTTGTGTTTTTTGAAAGTAAAATTAATCCCGCGCATGTGCCCATAATTGGGAAACCTTCGCTGAATTTTTCTTTTATTTTATCATATATATTATATTCTTTAATCAGTTTGTATATTGTAGTACTCTCTCCTCCAGGTATAACAAGGCCATCCACATTATCAAGTTCATTCTCTCTTCTGATAATAATGGCAGAAACATTCTTTCCCATATTGGCAATTCTTGTGAACATTTCAAAATGTTCCTGAACGTCCCCCTGGAATCCTACAATTCCTATTTTCACAATAGGGAATAATAAATAAAGATAAATTAGTTTGTTAAGTGCGAAATTATCAGGTTAATATAAATCATTTATAAAGTTCAATATATTTATAAGCTTCCATATCTCCATAACAGTACATAACTTTCTTATGATTTTTCTTAAGTTCCTTAACTCCCAATATGATCTTTTCTGCCGGTTCTTGCTTAACCACTGCCCTAAATATAAGAGAAGCAAGCTCTTTCATATCAGATTTATCAAAACCTATCCTCGTGACTTCCTGAGTACCAATTCTTATACCACTGGGATCCTGTGACTTCTTATTATCGTCCCATGGTAAAAGGTTCTTATTCAGAACTATATGGCAATGTTCTAGTAATTCTGAAACCAGCTTTCCCCCTCCATTTTGTCTCACATCAGCCACAAGGGTATGTGATTGAGTAAATCCCCTTTCTTCTCCTAAAACTTTGAATCCAAGTGAATGCAGCTCTTCAGCTAGGGATTTTGCATTATCTATTATTTTTCCAGCATAATCACTTCCAAAGTCAAGGGTTTCTGCAAGAGTAATTCCTAATGCAGCCATAGTATTCAGGTGATGATTACTCAACACCCCCGGGAAAACACCGCGTTGAACCTTTTTCCAGGTATCATCATCGGTATTTCCAAGAACTATTCCATGCTGTGGTCCTGGTAAAGTTTTATGGGTACTCCCGGTAATTACATCGGCCCCTTCCCTAAGCGGGTCCTGAAACCTCCCTCCCGCTATTAGACCCAGCACATGAGCCGCATCATACCAGACCTTAGCTCCAATCTCCTGAAAGGTATCCTTGAGTTCCTTCAAGGGCGCAGGAAACAAAAATACGGATTGACCGACGAGGCACACCTTTGGTTTTTCCTGTTTGAGCATTTTTATGGATGCATCCACATCTATACTCATAGTATTTTCCTCAAAGGGATAATTAAGAATATCCAATCCTCTGAAACCCAGGGTCCCAAATTTGGCCGCGCTTATGTGTCCTCCTCCAGAAAGGTTTGGCGCCGCTATCCTGTCCCCGGTCTTTGTCAATGCAAATGTCACAGCCTGATTTGCGTTTGTCCCAGAAACCGGTCTTGGATCTGCCTGAGGGGCTTTGAAGACCATCTTTGCAAGCTCAGTAACCTTTTCTTCCATGATATCCACGAAAAAATTTCCCTGATAATATCTGTGATGTGGAAGGCCTTCTGCGTACCTGAAACCAAAATCCGTAAGCAGCATTTCCATTGCAAGGGGGCTCATCAGATTCTCTGAAGCAACGAGAGGAATGCTCTCCTCAAAGAACTTGTTGTGATCCATTGCTGTTTTCCTTATATCCAGAGCCTCTTTCATATTTGGGTTCATGGACAAACATAGTGAAAGAATATTTTTATGTTCTCATGGGGAGGAACCTTATTTTATAATCAAAAAAAGAATCTTCATAAGATTTATGTTCAATATCCATATGCAAACAGACCGCTATGATGAATAACTCCTGGCTGATATATGATGTCTGACGGGCAATCTGAGCGGTAAAAACATTCCTGATAAATTTGAATAAAAAACGATATTTTTCAATATTATATATTTTAAAGTGAAAATTGTAAAATTGTTCAGTTAAAAAATGTCAACTTACTGGCAGCCGCATCCACAACTGTCTTCTGAGGTTTGCATGTGTTGATGTCCGTGATTTGAACCACATCCGCATCCCTGCTGAGGTTCTGTTGAGGCATTTCTTCCACATCCGCATCCCTGATTCATATTTCCATGGTTATGTTTTACTTCCATTTTATACCAAATCATTAATTTCTACTTGTATTTAAAGAATTAGAAGTAAAAAAAATTAAAAGGGAATGAAAATCAGTTCTTTGGGTAAAACGAAGTAAGTTTTGTTCTGCCTTCCTTATCGTACATGAATGTCTGGTCCTTTTCGTCCAGAGTTTTCTTGTGTGTGCCATCACAATATGGTTTATTGCCTGAGAGCCCACACGCACAGATGTGCACTTCCTGATCCCCTACTTTTATGGCGTATGGTACGTTTCTTTCATGTAATACTAATCTTGCCATGTATACACTATTGAAAATACATTCTTAAACAATTCTAAAAAAGAATTATGAATGGAAAATTTGAATATTACCTGACTCTTTCCAGAGAGAAAGAGCCAAGATCGAAGGTAGTTGGCCTTGGATATACCTCAATCCACTCCCTTGATTTCACATTTCCCAATCCAACTATACGAATATACTGTTTTGAATTTGCAAGTTTGAACTCAATTGCACCATCCATCATGTAGCTGATAGTTTCATAAACTTTCTGTTCAAACAGGCCGTATTCAAGGAGGTACATAGCCGTACCATTTTCAGCCTTCCTCTTCTGAACAAATTGCTGTATAAACCTCATTAACAGCTTTTCATCAAGTTGTGGTATATATGCGGTCAGTGATACAAACAGCATTCTATAATAGCCATATGATGCCTCCAGTTCTGTTGCAATGGAATCAAGCGATTTCATCAGGGAACTGACATTGGTTACATTATCTATAACCACTGCATATTTTGAAGGGGACGACATCTGTATGGATTTAGAATAAAGATCCACGAAACGGAGGATTCTTTTTGCCTCCATCTTATCAACAAGTTCAAGATCATCACCAAGAATTCTTGCAATTTCTTTTTTAATTTGCCTGATATCTTTATCTGCAGCAATAATTACAATTGGTACCTCTTCCAGTATTGATTGAGCTGCAAAATTATATGCGAGAGTTTCTTTTCCTGAGAACGGAGGGCCAAACAGCACAAGGTTTGATGACACAGGAATTCCACCCAGCATTAACTCATCCACCTTCTTTATCCCGGATGAAAGACGATCTTCAATTGTCTTCTTTTCTGCTGTATTACCAAGTGAAATCTCCTGCACAATGGCACTCTTTTTTCCTTCATCTTTTTCAGCGGTCAGGGACTTGAGTTTTACTATAATGTTATCCAGTTCTTTCTGCTTTTCCTGAGCCCTCTTTATCTCTTTTCCTATGGAATTTCTTACTTCTTCCAGTTCGATTATTTTCTTATTGATCTCATCCAATTCAAGTTCGCTCAATTGTCTTCACCATTTTTCCATGTATCTGACACAACCCATGGCGGTTCGGAAGGGTTCAGCGGCTCCATTCCCTTGACAAGATGTTCATCAAGAATTTTTTCATCTATCTCTATTCCCAATCCTTCCTTCCCGGCCAATTTCAAATATCCATTCTCAATGCTGTATCCTGATTTAACTATTTTCTTCTTCCATTCCGGCCAGTATTCCTCAAAACTTTCCTGTATAATGAAATTTTCCATGACAACATCCACATTTAGCGTTGCAGCAGTTTGTACCGGTCCAAATGCGTTATGCGGGGCAACCGGCATACCTCTTGAATCTGCAATGGCATAAATATTCCTCAATTCAGATATCCCCCGGCAATTGGTCACATCCGGTTGAATAATATCAACCTTTTCCCCATAAATATTTCTTGCGAAATCTCTGGCATTCAATATCCTTTCACCAAGCGCCACCGGAGTTGAAATTCTTGATCTGAGAACAGGTAGAAGATCCTCAAGTTCAGGATGAAGGGGTTCTTCAAAAAACATGCATGAATATGTGTCAAGCTCAGCGGTAGCTTTTACTGCAGCATCCATTGAAAACCTTCCGTGGAATTCTATTAACAGGTCCAGAGAAAAATCAAATTCATTCCTCAGTGCTTCAACAATAGATGATGCATTTTCAAGGGCATTCCTGTCTATGTGATCATAGGCATTTCCAAAGGGATCAAATTTTATAGCTGTAATTCCCTTTTTTGCTACTGATTTTGCCCGGGTTACGAAATCATCAGGAGACTTGCAACCTGAATACCAGCCATTTGCATACATTCTGGTCTTGTCCCTTACAGCACCTCCAAGGAGCTTGAATACAGGTTCCCCGACATATTTTCCAATAAGATCCCAGGAAGCTATGTCAAAGGCGCTCAACGCAGAAGTTGCCTCCATGGATCTGCTGAGATAGAAGGAATTCTTATAGAAATCCATGATATTTTTACCCAGAGAGAAGATATCCTTACCCTGGAAAGAGCGTTTAACCTCATTGAGGCTCTCAAGAACCGGAAGAGTCATAAGTGTAGTTGGGGCCTGACCATAGCCAACCTTTCCATCATCGGTAGTTAAGCGTAATATGAGCATGGTTGAACTCCATGGAGAAGATATTTCATTTGAGAGATCACCAATTTCAAAGATTTCAACATCCCTTATTTTCTGAGCCATGGTATACCAATTCAAAATCATGCTTAAGTTTAACTGTTTTCTTTCCGCCAATAATCAATAAATTTAGAAAGGTGTCTATCCGGAGTCTGTAAAACCAAAGGTTTTCAACTGGCAAAACTGAAACGGCATATAATTATAAGACACAAACAAAGTAGATTTAAAAGATTATTTCTACTCTAACAAAATAACCTTATATGTCAAAATATGCTATAATTAAGGAACTGGAGGCGAATGGCAAAAAATTCAAATATTTTTCATTACCTGATCTGCAATCTAAGGATCATAATATATCAAGGCTCCCCTTTTCACTGAGAATTGTTCTGGAATCTGTAATCAGGAATTCAACGAAAGGACTTGCCAGTGAAAAGGACATTGAAAATATCCTTGAATGGAATGCGAAGGAGCCGGCAGATACGGAAATACCCTTTACCGTATCAAGGGTTCTAATGCAGGATTTCACAGGAATCCCGGCAATTGTTGATCTTGCTTCAATGAGGGATACAGTGGTTAGACTGGGCAAGGACCCAAATCTAATAGAACCGGAAGTTCCGGTGGATCTGGTAATAGATCATTCAGTTCAGGTTAATTACTTCGGAGATGAGAAATCGTTCCAGAAAAACGTTGAGGAAGAATTCCGAAAGAATGGGGAAAGGTATCAGTTCCTGAAGTGGGCGCAGGGAAGCATGAAGAATCTGAGGATAGTTCCACCATCAACAGGAATAGTGCATCAGGTCAATCTTGAATATCTTGCGAAACTCGTTTATACTAAAAAAGAGGGAAATGAAGAATTTGCATATTTTGATTCTCTGGTAGGAACAGATTCGCACACGACCATGGTAAATGGTCTGGGCGTTACCGGCTGGGGAGTTGGCGGAATAGAGGCAGAGGCAGCCATGCTTGGGCAGCCTGTTACATTCCAGACACCAGGTGTTGTTGGAGTAAACATTCATGGGTCTCTTCGATCGGGTATAACCGCTACCGATCTGGTTCTTACTGTAACCGAAATTCTGAGAAAGGCAAATGTTGTGGGAAAATTCGTTGAATTCTTTGGCAATGGCATTAAGAATCTTTCCCTCCCTGACAGGGCAACAGTATCCAATATGTGTCCTGAATACGGTGCCACCATGGCTCTCTTTCCAATAGATGATGAAACGCTTTCCTATTTGAGAATAACAGGGAGATCAAAAGATCAAATTGTTCTGGTAAAGAAGTATTTTGAAGCACAGGGGCTCTTCGGGTATACAGGCGGAGCGGAATACAGCGAAATTATTGACATAGATCTGGAAAGTATTGTTCCTGTGATCGCCGGACCAAAACTTCCCCAGCAGAAAGTTCAACTTAAGGATGCAGGGAGAAGCTTTCTGAAATTTATGGAGGAATCCGGATCCAGCCAGTCTGGAAAAGGTCAAACTGTTCAGGTAAGCCTGAAAACCGAAAAAATAAGGATATCAGGGAGAGAGGAAACACTCTCTGAAGGTGATGTTGTAATCGCTGCAATTACCAGCTGCACAAACACAAGCAACCCGAGAGTTATGGTAGGCGCCGGGCTTCTGGCTAAGAAGGCCGTTGAAAAAGGTTTAACGGTCTCTCCAAAGGTTAAAACAAGCCTTGCACCAGGGTCAAGGGTAGTTACATCCTATCTGGAACAGAGCGGTCTTCAAAAATATCTGGATGAACTGGGATTCTATCTTGTTGGATATGGATGCACAACATGCATAGGAAATTCCGGGCCGCTCCCGGAAGTTATTGAGAAAGCAATCGATTCCGAGAATCTGTCAACTGTCGCAGTGCTGTCAGGGAACAGGAATTTTGAGGCAAGGATTCACAAAAGCGTAAAGGCAAACTACCTGATGTCACCGCCACTGGTGGTAGCATTTGCACTTGCAGGAAAGATCATAATTGATATGGAAAAAGAGCCAATTGGCACTTCCAAGGACGGAAAACCTGTTTATCTCAGGGATATATGGCCCTCTGAAAACGAAATAACGGATATTATAAATAAAAAAATCACAGAATCAATGTATGAATCCAACTATAACAATCTTGGAAACTTCAGCGAAATGTGGAATAAGCTGAAAGCACCATCCGGAGACATATACAAATGGGATGAAAAGAGTACATATATTAGAAATCCTCCATTTTTCCAGAATTTCGCAAGGGAAGAGAAAACGGTTTCCGGACAATTCAGCAATCTCTCTGTGCTTGCTGTACTTGGAGATTCAGTTACCACAGATCACATTTCTCCAGCTGGAAACATCTCAAAGGATAGCCCTGCAGGAAAATATCTCATTGCTCATGGGGTAACCTATGAAGATTTCAATTCGTTCGGGTCAAGGCGTGGCAATCATGAAGTGATGATGAGAGGCACCTTTGGAAATAACAGGATCCAGAATCTGCTTGTGGACAAGCAGGGGCCCTATACTAAACTCTTCCCTTCGGGGGAAGTCACATGGCTGTTTGATGCCTCTGAACAATATTCTCAGAGGAATCTGGGAAGCATAGTATTTGCCGGGAAAGAATATGGAACCGGCTCATCCAGAGACTGGGCTGCAAAGGGACCATATCTGCTTGGCGTTAAGGCTGTTGTTGCAGAGAGCTATGAAAGAATCCACAGAAGCAATCTGGTGGGGATGGGAGTTCTTCCACTGCAATTTTTAAAAGGGAGAAATTTCAAATCTCTGAATATTGATCCTTCGAAGCCCGTTAATATAATTGTGGATAATATTGCCAAACCCTCATCAAAGGTAAAATTAACCTTTACAGATAAAAACGGAAAGGAGAGTTCAGAAGAACTAATCTCAAGGCTTGATACGGAAATTGAATGCAAGTATTTTGGAAATGGTGGAATTCTGCAGTTTGTTATGAGGAGATTAATCTCCAGATAACTATTTTATAATTTTTCCGGTTGCGATGTACCATAAATAGAGATCAAGGATGCCTGGCTTAAGGGAAAATTCACTGCATTTTTCAATCAGTTCCCTTTCATATTCATAATATCTGGAAGGTGAAGTGATCTTCTTCGGTTCTGACTCTTCAGAGAGCATCCTCAAAATATGTTTGTCAAGTATGGCAAAATCAAAGATTCCGACGTTCCTCATGAAGTGTGAAGCCTCCTTATAGCCTATTCCTTTGAGATTCTCCACAAGATATTCCCGGAGTTCCCATGGTTTTTCATTCCGAACCAGCCATGGAAGTTTTTCCGCAATCCATCTGTTTTCATCTATAAATCTGCTCCTCACATTGTAAAACCGGTAATGAACTGACTTAAGGAGATTCCTTAACTCATCTCTTTCCATTGTCAAAAAATTTTTTGGGCCAACCATACTTTGCGTTTTCAGACCCAGTTCTGCTGAAGTATTTGCAGCCAGGATGCAAAAGCAGAGCTCAGAATAAAGAATTTCCTCTGATGAATTCTTCATGGATTCAAACTCCCTGACTCTTTGCTGAATGATCGCAGAAATGTCCGAGGACAAATACGATTTAACCAGGGGCAAAATTTCACTGATCCTGACATAATCTTTCTTTTGCATAGCTAACCTTATTTTTTCAAATTATGCATTGCTTAATTAGCTTTTTGAGAGCAAAGAAACAACTGAACGAATGTTTACGGAACAAGCTTTTAGTAATGACAACTCCCGTTTATTCAGAAATTATTGTTGGGGAATACCCCCTAAATAAATTATTTGAATATTTCGTATGCTTTCTGGGCCTTCTGAAGCCTCTTCTCAACTTCTGACCAGTTTACATTCTTCATGAATGCATCAAGGTATGGGGCTCTCTTAGGTCCGTAGTCGGTATAGTATGCATGCTCATAGACATCCAGTGAAAGGATAACAATTGCATTCCATATTCCATTGGTGTTGTGAACATCTGCACCGATGTTTCTCAGTTTACCTGTGTTCAGGTCAAAAACAAGCAGTGACCACCCTCTGAATGCTATTCCAGTAGCTTTGAAGTCTTCCAGCCATTTTTCATAAGATCCGAAATCCTTTGCTACCTGACTTTTAAAGCTTTCAGGAGCGGAAGAACTTCCACTGTGAAGATTTTCGAAATAGAGTTCGTGAAGGAGCGATCCATCATAATTAAAGGTCTCTTCCAGCTTCAACTCTCTGAATTCACTGTAATTCTGGTTTGCCTTTGACCTGTCAACTGTCTGCATCTTTTCCCAGATTTCATTCAGTTTGGTTACATATCCATTGTAGTGGGTCTCAAAGTGATATTCTATCTGCTGGTCTGATATTCCGTCGAGCCCCTTTGGTTTCAGTGTTGTCTTTTTCTCCCATTTTTCTGTCATTGTTTCACCAGACCTAGATCGGGCAATGGTTTAAAAATTATTTGATTTTATTAACAATAAAATAAATAAACTAATCTGGTGAACTTTTCAGAATGATGAAAAACTAATGACAGAGTCCGGAACACAGGTCAAGAAATTCTATGGAAAATCTAAGGTTTCATACGGACGAATTTACGCAATCTGGAAAAAATCCTCTATTGTTGTGTCTATCTTATCTTCTGTGGAATTTCTCACCCTCTTTTGCTCCAGCCACTGTTCAAGGGGAGGTTCGTCTGCCGTTCTGGTTCTCCCAAGTTCATTCTGGCAGTCTGAGCAATAAAGACCTCTAAAAATTGGCATTCTACAAATGATGCATCTGGAAGTTGAAGGCATTAAACCTTCAAGCATTATGCGTTTTTAACCTTTTGTTAAAGATTATTTATTTAACAGGATTTCTAATAGACAAAAAGGTAGAGAATCAGAAGGTTTCAATCATCCTTATATAGGGTATCATAGTCCTCGCCGCCTGAGAAAAACAGGGACATATCAGCGTAAACATCTTCCAGACCTGACATTTCCCTGGACGAAACCTTATGAATTTTGGTCATCAGCCCGCTTTCCCGGAAAGCAGATATAATGGAGACAAAATATTGTTTGTTCGAATCCTCCCTCTCATTCATGAAATCCTCATTAAGGGCGTCCGTTGAAGATTCCCATGACTCTATTTTCTTAATATCTTCCTCTGATATCAGGTCACACTTATTCAGGACAAACATTGCAGGCTTGAGAAATCTTGACATTATGGATCCATAAAGGAGTTTCTGGGAAATAAATCCGGACGGGGTAGAGCTTATTATGGAATCTGCCACAAAGGCAATCATGGCCTGATTACCTGAAAGGGCATCAACCATTATGGACGAGGATGGTCTGAAACTGAATAATTCTATCTGCCCGGGAGTGTCAAAGATTACATAATAGTCCTCATAGGCTCCCAGAGCGTCTCGAAGTGCATCGAGATTTTCCAGTATCATATCAGAAGCAACAATCTGTGCTCCGTTTGGACCAAGATTGAATTCGCTCATTATCTGAGAGATGGATATCCACTCCCGTATGTCTATATCTGCTTCATATGGGATGTATTCAGCACCAGGGTCCAGATTGACTATTATGGAATCAATCTCCTGTTTCTGCATCCACTCTTTCAATGATCCTGCAAGTGTTGATTTGCCTGTTCCTGCCGGACCTGTTATAAAAAGGGATCCCTTCATGGAGTCACCGCCTGATATTCCTCAAGGGTATTGGTACTTTGCTCCTTTTCCCTGAATGAATTTTCAATGGTTCTGAACAGATTTTCTATTCTCATCCTGAGGTAGGGTTCAAGGTTAAAATTCTCACTTATCTTTCTGGTTACTTCCATATACTTTACCACTCCCCCTTTATGAACTGTAAGAACAAGACCATCCTTTCCGCAGTTCCTGCATTTTCCATTTAGAGGAACCCTTCTGTATTTCGCATTGCAGGAAGTGCACCTGAATTCCTGTGTGAAAAACCCGCGGAGATTACCGTACATATCGGGAAGAAAATGTGAATTTATAAGTCTGTTTGCAACATCATCAGCATTAACGGCCCTTATCTTTCTGGCCAGATCAAGCTGCTTATCTATCTTCTCCTCCATGGTACCAAGCGTCTTATACGCAGATTCCTCAACGCCGGCATTTATATTTCCCGTATCAAAGGTGAACGAAATCCCTCTCATTGTTCCATATTTCTGCACAAAATTTTTCATTGGCATCATAAGTTCTTCAAGCTTTACAGGACTCACCCTTTCTTCTGCTGCATTATAGAATTCAAGGGGATATTCGCTTAAAGTATCAAGATTCAGTGCCTCTTTGTCTACTTCGTCATACCTCAATTCCATTGTCATAACGAGAGGAGCATCCATTAAACCCCCTGTTGTGGACGGTAGAAATTCTCTGGAAAAATTAAGGAGACCGTCCATAAGAAGCATAACACTGTCTTCGTCTCCATCACAGTTTCTTCTTTTGGCTGCATGGAAGAACGGGTGCGCATAACATCCCCCTGCGCTTGTGAATCCTATAATTCTCCCCGCTATTCCGCCCGAGGTGTGGGGGGCAAGGCCAATAACAATCTGTCCAATAAGATCTTCAGGGTCATTGCAATTATAAAACGCCGGCATCCCATAATATTTTATGAGAAGATCATCAACATATTTTGAAACTTTAAGGAGATATTCACCGCAATCCCATGGTATTATAACATCCTGGGGGAATATTTCATTCATCTTTTCATCATAACCGAGCTCCTTTCCCTTATTCTCAGGAAGCTGAATTTCATCCATACGGAAATGTGTAAGTGGAATGTCAGTCATATCATATCTGCATGTACCGTCCTTGTTTACCGACACATCGTGTATGGCTCTCAGGATACCCTTTTCCAGTGGTTCAGCAACTCTTCTTCTTGACATCAGCTTCTTGACACCCTTGACCTGCGGTAACTTTTCCTCATCAAGGGAAAGTCTCTTCATTGCTGAATTAAGAAGAATCTGTATGTCAACAGATCCCTTCTTCGTGATACTCTCCTCAGTATGTTTGCCGCATACCGGACACACCGGTACAGGGGATTCTGCTCCGCAGGCAGGGCATTTTCGAGCAAGAAATTCAGCTTCATACTGCCCCGAGCTGTTCTTGATCGCATTACTCAGAAGTCTTCTGGTATCGCCAAGGTTTTCCAGGGGGAACAGCATGTGAACCTTTGGCTTCATCTTCCTGTCTCCGGCCTTTTCAGGCCTTCCCATACGGGCTCCGATTCTTGTTGGAGCTCTCGCCTTAATCTCGACCCCTGAAATCATACTGATGAGTTTTAATGGGTCCTCTATTTCAGAAAAAGTTTCCGGCAAATCCTCATCAAGAGCAAATGTTTCAATGAGTATTCCATTATCATCAATCCTCATATTTTTGCCGGAATATGAAAATTCACATCCCAGCTTTACAAGGATTTCAAAAATATCGTTTCTCATTTCAACCACAGGGAAAGTTCCACTGGTTTTTGCCTGTTTGATTATCTCTCTGAGCATCAATATCTCAGCAGAGGTAAGATCATGCCAGAAGAGGTTGAAATTAGGATGAAGCGGAATACTGAATTCTCTGGATATTCGAAAAGCGGTGGCCACATCCGGGGGGTTCAGCAATTCTTCAGGCAAACCTTCCTTCTTTGCAATGTGGTTCCACCATTCGACAGAAAACGATGACGGTTCCAGATTCCTGTTGTTTTCCAGAAAGTCCCCGTAGGAGAAGAGAATCTCCCCCATGTCAGTTATTCTTTCAACATCATGAAGCAATTCTCTGGCCTGTTCCCTGGTTCTGAGCCTGAGGTGTCTTCCGGTTTTGGTAAGAATCATTGGCCCCTCAATTGTATCACATGGAGTTATTGCAGCAGCCTTTCCGGGAAGCTCAACCTTGAGCTGACAGCCGGTAGCTATGAATTCCTCCACTATTTCCATAGATGCAGGGTGGATGGATGCAGCAGCAAGTCCCGATACCCTTGATCTCCCATATCTCAAACGAAAACCGCCTGGAGCTCCAGGGTGCGAGAAAACAGGTCTGCCAGCCACAATATCATGGAGAAATTTGCTTGATTTGGAATCTTCACTATCCACCTTTGTTTTTCCAATATCGTTTAGAAAACTCCATTCATCTATTTTGAGCTTATCCGTATGCTTCAGAATCTTCTTGGATTTCTGGATGATCCCTTCGCAGATAACCAGGCACATACCCCCTCTTATACGGTTTGTGGAGACTCTTTCCATGTCCCTGTGGCCGGAGACCTCTTCCTGTTCGCTTCCATCGCCGTCTATACACACAGGGCAATTTCTTACAACAGTTTTTATTTCATCTGGTGTTGGCAAATACTGCAGGTGTTTTACCCTGTTGTAACTCTGAATCTCCTCAATATACCTTTCAACTTCATCATCATAGGGGATGTATTTTGAAATGCCAAGATCTCTCCTGACAATATCTGCTATGAGGACACTGAGAGCCTGAGCGGTTCCTCCTGCTCCTCTGATTGGTCCAGCATAAGTAACCGAAACATACTCACTTCCATCCCTGTTACTCAGAATCTTAAGTCCGGTAATACCCTCCAGGGGTGCCACGAGAATACCCTCTGTGAGGATGGCAAGTCCAGTTCTTACAGCCTTTTCCAAAGCAATTTCCCTTCCGTCCTGAATATACCTTTTGACCACTCTTCTTGACATTTCAAGGGAAACCTCCTCCCTGCTCATCTGCCCTGACAGGTCCCTTATGTCCTGAGCTATTCCCTTAATGGACAGAAGTTCTTCCACTCTCTCAGCCATATCCGCAGCCAGAGGAATTTCAACAATGTCCTTTACGTCAAAACCTTTGCTTCTGCACTGCTCTGCCAGCGAATAACATTCCTCAACTTTTTCCTTCATTCTGGAGATATATTCACTGTATTCAATGGGCGTCAATATCAGCTCCCGGCTCTGATTAATTCTTCCTTCCTGCTTTCCTTATATTCCAGAGCTTTCTTTACGAGATGCATATGGAGCTTCGAAGGATTAAGGGGTCTGGATTTGAATTCACTGTGGTATTGAGAAGCAATGAAGTTATCCCTGTCTTTCAGTTCAGCTATTTCCATCCTTGTGCCCTCATCATCAACTCCTGAGAAAACCATGCCGGCTTCTTTGAGCCTTTCTATATAGAGCGGATTTACCTCATATCTGTGTCTGTGGCGCTCGTATATTTCCGGTGAGTTGTATAAACTCATAGCCAGGGTATTATCCATTATCGTGACCCGCTTTGCTCCAAGTCTCATTGTTCCCCCCATATCTTTAACATCCTTCTGTTCTGGAAGAATGTCGATAACCGGATCAGGCGTGGAGGAATCAAACTCCGAACTGTTTGCCTTAACAAGATTCAAAACATCTCTGGCATATTCAATTACAGAAATTTGAAATCCAAGGCAGATGCCCAGGAACGGGATCCTTTCTTCTCTGGCTTTCCTTGTGGCAATTATTTTACCTTCTACACCTCTGTAGCCAAAACCCCCGGGTATGAGAATACCGTCAACACCCGCAAGCGGTGATCTGTCTGCAGAAAGGGTGTCTGAATCTATCCATCTGAGATTGGTTTTTATTCCGGTTTCCCCCGTAACGTGGGTAAAAGCCTCCTTGTGGGAGAAGTAGGCATCATGGAGCTCAGTATACTTGCCAACGACAGCAATCGTGACCTCTGCCTGAGGATATAATATATTTTTTCTGTATCCTGACCAGATATCATTGAATGGCATGGAGGCAAGATCCAGGCTCTTCTTTATAATCTCAACAACCCCCTGCTTTTCCATTATTTCAGGTATTAAATATACATTGGAAACATCATGCACGCTTATGACCGATTCCTCTGGAACATCTGTAAAAAGTGCTATCCTTCTTTTTGACTCAGGATCAAGCCTTTTGGAGGATCTTCCAAGAATCAGATCAGGTTGAATACCAATTTCTCTAAGACTCTTCACACTATGCTGAGTTGGCTTTGTTTTCAATTCTTCATTGGATCCAACCGATGGAACAAGAGTAACGTGCCCAACAAGAACTTTACCCGGCTCTTCTCTCCTCAGCTGCCTTATGGCTTCAAGGAAAGGCATGGATTCAATATCTCCCACTGTCCCCCCAACCTCTATGATCATTACATCAAGAGGCTCGGAATTTGCCACTTTCTTTATTCTTCTCTTGATTTCGTTTGTAATATGAGGGATAATCTGAACGGTGCTTCCGAGGTATTCTCCCCTCCTTTCCCTCTCAATTACTTCTTTGTAAATCTTGCCTGTGGTTAGATTGTTATCTCCTGTGAGATTCTTATTAAGATATCTTTCATAATTTCCAAGGTCCAGATCAACTTCACTGCCATCGTCCAGAACAAAAACCTCTCCGTGCTGGTACGGGTTCATTGTGCCGGCATCATAGTTAAGGTATGGATCAATCTTCAGGGCAGTCACCCTGAGCCCGCTATTCTTAAGCAGGTAACAAATACTTGAAGCGATGGTTCCTTTTCCAATTCCGGAAAGAACTCCACCTGTAATTACAACATATCGCATTGAGGTTTAACGAATGAAAAAATATTAAACTTGGCTATTGACAATGTATTATAATTTATGATATATTTGGAATCAGGATCCGTACCTTCTGCTGATTCTTTCGTTTTCCCTTCTCTTTATCATATAATAAATGCCGATTAAACCGATTCCCACTACAAGAAGCGTGAATCCATAAATTACAGCATCGCCTTCATATGATGGAAGGTTTCCAAAATATATGTCTAAAGTGAGATTGGAATTATTATTGCTTGTTACTGTCAGGGTCCAGTTTCCAGAGGTAGTAGCTATTATGGAACTGGAAGCGCTTGAACCTGTAAAATTAATGCTGTTTGATTTAACCCCGCTTGGTGTCAGGAGAAAGCTGGACACTGAAAAGTTGGTTCCATTGACAACTTTAATGGAATATTGAATTGTATTACCCTCATCTACGTAATATTTATACGATACGCTCTTTCCAGCCTGCTGAAAATTTACATTATCATGGGTAGACACGCTACCATAAACAGCAAGGATGGATATGGAAAATAATACTACTGATATAATAATCAATAATGCCCCTATTTTCCAAAACTTTTCCCTGCCCATTAAACCTATGAATCTCATTGCTAAATAGAAATAAGCTTCTTTGATATAATATTATAGACACCGCTCAAGATGTTGGCAAAAAACGGGAAAGTTCTATGATAAAATGTGGGTTTATAGCTATGGTATTGATCAATTGAATTAAAAGCTTTTAGCTCTTCTGATCATTATATGCCCACAGCTCCCACCATGACTTGTGAATTGAATATTCCTGTGAAGTGAAATGCAATATTCCAAGAGATACGGTAATGGTGAATGTTATGTTTTCATAAAAAGTATAATTGCCCGGGATAATCACTTTTGCCATTGAGATTGCCGGAGGGCAACGAAAAGGAAGTGGATTTTCCTCCAAACCATAGCGATAAAAATTACAATTGCCTTCAAAACCATAGTAAGGACAAAATTCTATATAACTGCCGAAAACATCCCCCTTGTTAGTGCTTACATTATAGAACATTGTCTTATTGAAGGCTATTGAGAAGTTTGTAACAGATATTACCAGGTGCCCGTAAAGAGGTGCACAGGATTCATTGTGTATAAATAGTGAGGTGTATACCATATCATATATGCCACGGTATGAAGTGTTCACGCATTGTGACAGGTTGTATATGTACCCCCCCGGGCTAATTAAAAGCATTAGATCAGCGCTGTTTCCAAGATATGACACGTTGTCTGAATAGAGGCAAACTGTTTGTCCACTGCTTCTTTCCTCACTCACCGATGTGTAATTAAATCCATTACCATTGTAGCATGTTCCCTGCAATCCCTGTGGTTCAGTGGCATATCCATAGTATGTCAGTGATGATACTACGATTACCAGGAGAATTAAAATGGAAATTATTTTTTTTATTTTAGGATTCATTATTATTTATCTCCCTCTTCTAAGTAAATTGTAAATTATGCAGTCTGTTATTATGTAAGAGACCACTATAATATTGGCGTCTATTTAACCATTCCTTGAAGGAAAAAGCAATTGAATTACAGAAACATAACATTCTCATTTCACCTTCCCAATATTATAGTTAGAATCAAGCACAAAAGAGTAAAAAATTAATGTTTTATACCGTATTGTCTTTTCAGTACCTCTTCCCGGTATTCGTCATTTTATACTGGTACACTACCCACCATGATTGATCAAAATGAAATGGCTGTGATGTGAAATGCATGAATCCCATTGACAGGGATACAGTATATGTTATATTCTCATAGAATGTGTAATTACCAGGATTTAATATTGATGATATGGGAAGTTTCCAGGCACTATTATTTGACTGATGATAATCTCCTACTTCATAGATTTGAAATCCAGAAGTACAATTATTGTTTATTTCTGAATAAGTCCAGTATGGCCCGAAATTGTCGTTTTTATCCGTACCGTTTTTGAAGGCTTTGGGACAATATTATTTTGAGCAGAGTCCCCTGTAATCTTTTATCATCTCTGGATTGGTACGCTTCAGATAGCTGTACTGTCTCAGGTTGTGCATGTTGATCTTCAGAGTCTCCTCCGTCTGTTTTCTCTGAGGCAGTTTCTTCCTTATCTTTACAGGCATCTTCCTCTTTATCATGGAATTCACGGATTCTGATATGGATCGCATGTGGTACTGCTCCAGCCATGATTGAGTGTCATCAACGAAACTGTATAACATGGTTTTCCATGAAGCCACTCCTTTGGAACGGAATGTTGCATTTGTCTTCGGGAGGAAATATGGTGTGATTCCGTATTCTTCCACTATTGAGCAGATCTTCCTGTTGGAATACAGTGCATCTCCAAGCATTACCTCAATCTGCGGGCACAGATCCACAGTGTGTGCCATTATATC
>KI542678.1:0-22259 GCA_000496135.1 Thermoplasmatales archaeon E-plasma
AGGAAATATCGGCGAAATACGGAATCAGCAAGGATCAGGCGAAACTCAGAATAAAGACCATTCTTGAAGAGCTGAAGAACAACAATGAAGTGGGAAGAGTAAAGTATCTCGAGGGAAGGAAAGCCAATCGTGATGTATTATTCAAAAAGTCCCAACCTAACGAATCTTCACACAGGAATGCAGAGCCAGGCAGTTGATATCCTGAATGAGCTTGGTGTATCCGTAAACAGGATATCTACCACCGGTGAAAGAGGAGCATTCGACATAGAGACTGATTTCTTCGTGGTGGAGATCGAGACCGGTCTGAAACACAGCATGGAAGACTTGAAGGAAAGGATAGCGGAAACCAACTTGAGGGTGATAATAATTGTTCCCAACAGTGAGCTTATTGATAAATATCAGGGACTTGGAGAACGAGTCTTGGCGATGACAATCGATTCCGTGAGGAAAATGCTGACAGAGCCAGTACGCTCAAATCAGGGAAAAGATTTGTCAGCGTAAGGCTTTAATATTTCTTGTATAATAGATTAGTTGATGATAATAAAAAATCGTGGGGCAGTACCTGTAATAGATAAATCAGCTTTTGTGGCGCCCAATGCAACTCTTGTTGGAAATGTGCGAATCGGACGGGATTCCAGGATAATGTACGGCGCTACACTGGACTCCGAGGAATCCAGAATTGACGTGGGCGATTGCACAATTATCTGTGAAAACGCAACACTAAGGGCAACAGCCGTGGCGAACATGAATCATCCCGTCCTTTTAGGAGATCATGTGTTTATTTCCCCTCATGCAACGCTTCTTGGATGCAGCATAGAGCGGGCTTCATACATCGCAACAGGAGCGACAATTTTGCATGGAGCGACAGTAAAGGAGGGTGCAGTCGTAGCTGTGGGTGGAATTGTGCATGCTAAGACTGTGATTCCTAGCGGATTCATCGTGCCTCCGAATATGATCGCCATAGGCGACCCCGTTAAGCTCTATACACCCAATGTCAAGGAACTTATGCAAGCAATAAAGACCAATGAATTCTCAAGAGAAGCTTTCGGAGTTGGCACCGGCTGGAATAATCTGGTTGAAAAATATGTCGAGGTCACAAATGTTAGATCGGACGAGTTCAAGAGCCATCTGGATGATGAGATTGTAGAAGGAGACCCTAAGAATCGTTGAATTATATCCATTTTACAACAGTTAACCGCTAACCGTTATTCCAAGCAGGTTAACCATAAACTTATAACTCTTTGCTTCCAAGTTCAATCAATGATCATCTCAATCGCCAACCAGAAAGGAGGATGCGGAAAAACCACAACCGCAGTAAACCTTGGCTCAGTACTGGCAAGAAAACACAAGGTGCTGCTTATTGACATAGACCCGCAGGGCAATCTCACAACATCGTTTGGCGTGAATAAAGGTGAACTGAATCGAACGATGTACGATGTGATGCTTGATGGGGACCTTGAGAAAGCTGATCTGCTCCAGTTAAGATGGCACACATTTTGATACCCTTTATCGATCAACTCACTTCACCTCTTTGATGTTTTTCAACATATTTGCTTTTGCTTCATTTCTCATTTTCATTTTCTCCCTTCTCTTTTTCAAATTTTCATTGTATTCTGACCTGAATGCAGAATCATTCAGGTATCTCTCCCTGAATACTGCCGGAGGCATGTATTCAATGGATGAATGTGGCCTCACATTGTTATAATCACTGAAGGCGTTTTCTATTACATTCACGCCCTCAGAGAAATCCTTGATCTCTATTACCCAGATATAATCTGTCTTAAGCGACATGTGGAATGATTCAATATCTCCATCCTGTTCTGGCGTTGATTTCTCAATGAATTCCTGTGTGAATCCCATTGCTCTGGCATGTTCCATGAAATAATGGCTGGTATATTGATCCTCATTATCGCTTCTCAGTGTTATTCCTGTAACATTTGCATCAGGATACCGTTCAGGATGCCTCAATGTTGAATTCTCAATGGAATTGAGTGCATCCTTCCTGTTGCATGTCCTGGAATAGAAATATCCAATCCATTCCTTTGTGAAACAGTCCTTTACGTTGAACAGGTATGTCATACCATCGTTTATGGTGGGAATATATGTCAGATCCGTTTCCCAGAGCTGGTCAGGTCCAATAGGATGGATCAATTTCTTCCACCCTTTCCTGTTCATATGCCTGTGCGGTTCAAGGGAAAGATTCTCTTTCTTCATTATTGACAGAACAGTCTTTGGGTTCAGGCATATACCTTCATTACGGAGCATTGCCCATATTCTTCTATAACCATAAGTAACTCTTTCAGAGCATATCTCTCGTATTCTCATGACAATTTCATCCGTTATGCGTGTATTGATGATACGAACAGTGAAACGTTTCCTGTTATAGTATGTCCTCCTTGGAATTCCGATGAGATTGCATGCCCTTGACAATGGCATATTCACAATCAATTCTTCAACAGCCGTCATCTTTTCCTCCCCTGTTGAATTTTTTTTAAAGCATCGTTTGCTATGGCAAGATCAGCAATTGTTGCCTTGAGCTCCTCAACCTGTTTAACATATGGATTCTTCCTTGCTTTTCCTTCAAGTCCTGATCTAGCACCTGTAAGGAACTGTTCTTTCCATATCTGGTAGGTTGATGGAGATATGCCATACTTACGGCATATCTCAGTTATGGGTTGGTTTGTTGAGAGTGATTCGAATATGATGTTGTATTTCTCCTCCACGGTATATGTCCTTGTTGTCATGATCACATTACCTCCCGAATATTCAAAAACATTGCTGTCAATGCAATGTTCGCATGTGGAAGGTGCAGGAGATTTGAAAACCTCCCCCTCCTTGACCTCCCCCTCCAATTATATATTATTATAAATATACAAACCGATACTATATTGTGCCACTTTAGAGTGGGGCAGACCAAAAGCCATACTCAGGAAAGACAGCATTGACATTGTTCCGAGCGTTATTGACCTTGCGGGAGCAGAAGTGCAATTATCGGGCAGGATGGGCAGGGAATACATCCTTGCCAATGAACTCAAGAAGATGTCAAGGCAATACGATTTCATCATTATCGACACACCGCCGAGCCTTGGCGTATTCACCATAAACGCGCTGGTGGTGTCAGATTACGTTCTAATCCCAGTGCAGGCAGAATTCTTTGCGCTTGAAGGTCTCACACAGCTACTAAGCGTTGTGGATCTCGTGAACACGAGGCTTGGTCGAACACTGAAAATACTGGGAATGGTCGTAACCATGTTCAATTCAAGAACAAAATCATCGAATGAGGTGCTTGAAGATGTCAGGAAGCATTACTCGAAGCACCTGTTCAGAACCATAATACCGAGAAATGTTACCGTGACTGATTCAACAATGACCGGAGAGCCAGTGGTAATTTACAGGAAGGATGCTTCTGCCTCAAAGTCCTATGTTGAGCTTGCAAAAGAGGTCGAAAACAGGTTAAGGGTGAAACGATGAGCGAAAAGAAACGAAGAGGTTTGGATGACCTTATATCACTGAAGCCCACCAATGTTCAGGAACGGAATGCTGAGCGAACGGAACATCGGTACACGAAAACTATCGGGTTCAAGGTCACAGACAGGCAATACGACACTTACAGACTATATTCTAAGTATTATGGTCCCAATGAGCTAATAGAGAAGTGGAGGAACGACTTGGAGAAAATAGCACGGGAGAAAGGGCAGGAATTGGAAAACGTTGAAACGGAAATCAGGAAACGGTTGAACAAGTAACTGTTAACGGCCTTCCAGTTCTTAAAAGTGCATTATATTTATTAGCAGCCACAAGTTACTTAAGGCATGGAAGAAAAATATGGATGTGCAAAGTGTGGAACGGAATTGACATTGACTAGAACCTGATTTCCCGTCTTTTACCACCATTACATTTTAGCTGAGCCAATTGTTTTCGATGTTTCTGGCATAGAAATATTTATTATTAATGGTGGTATATACCACCATTACAGCAAAGGTTCAGACGATCAGGAAGCCAGTCAATGGTTATGTTTACGTGTATGAGAGAACGCCATACTATGATCCGGTGATTAAGAACACAAAATATCATTACAAATATGCAGGAAAGGAAGATAAGGGTGAGGTAAGGAAGGTTAGATCGGTACTGCCCAGAAGATCACTCGTCTATGGGCCATTTATTCCCTTGCTTGCCATTGTGAACCAGATTGGCCTTCATGGCATGCTGGAATCATATCTTACAAAGGAGGAAAGCAGGAAGATTCTGGCAATGGCAATATCAAAGGTGGTGAGACCTTTGCCCATGTCTTCCATACAGACATGGTATGAGGGCACATATCTTTCCACCTTATTCCCTGTCAATATAGACTCACGGAGGAACAGCGAACTCATGGATAAGATCGGTTCTTCCGATCTCTACCGAAGGTTCTCGCATGATCTCATAAGGAAACTGCATCCCGGCAATTCCCTTCTCTATGACATCACATCGATACCGTCATATTCAACCGCATCGATATTTGAATATGGTCATGCAAAGGATCACCAGGAACTTGAGCAGATAAATCTCAGCCTTGTCATGGAGAGGGATCGACAGGTTCCATTATCCTTTGAGATATATCCGGGAAGCATACCTGATGTCACAACGCTGCGAAGGACTGTTGAGCATCTCCACCCTGTTATTTCAGAGATTGCACTGATCCTAGACCGAGGTTTCTTTTCACTGGATAACCTTCGGTTACTTGATTCAGCAGGATATGTCATTGCTGCATCATTCATGCGGAAGGAGATCAAGGCAGTGTTTTCAAGTGCATCAAGAACTGTTGACAGAGCAGACAATATCATAATGTACGAGGGAAACCCCATATTCTGCAAGCATGTATCGTTTTCAATGGATGATCTGGATCTGCAGGGATATTTCTATCATGATGTGAAGAGAGAAAGTGATGAACGTGCCGATCTGCACAGGAACATCATGGAACGAAGGAAAAGGATCGAGGCACTGCAGGTGAGGAAGGGAATGGGAAAGATCATAGAATCCATTGCCGGTTCATTCCTGAGGTATATCACATACAGGATTGAGAATAATACTGTTGTTACCAGTGCAAAAGACAATGCCATATCTGCTGCAGAGAACAGGATAGGAAGGTTCCTGTTAGTATACAATGGTGAATACTCAGGTTCCAGTTGCCTGAGTGTATACAGGCATAGAGATGCAATAGAGAAGGCTTTTCGTGTACTCAAAACAGATATGGATATTTTTCCACTCAGGGATCATAAAGAATCAACCGTACGTGGATCTGTGTTTGTGTTCTTTCTTTCGCTGCTAATAAGATCGGCACTTAGAAGGGGCATGGAATCTACCAAACTCAACGAGAAATACTCCATGGAGAGAATGTTCCTTGAGCTTGAGAAACTGCATATGATTGAGGATCAGAACGGTGATCTGAAAGAGCTGGAGAGAACGAAAAAACAAAAGGATATTCTAAATCTCCTGAACTCGGTATCGTGGTGGTAAAAGCCGGGAGTTCAGGCTAGAACTAAAGTGGCTAAACCCTCAGAACCTACAGATATACCGCATGAGATTGTCACCTTCAAATGTTCTAATTGCAGCAATGAGTTCAAGGCACGTTCCCCGCCACACCCACACCCACATCCAAAGCGCCACTGACTAATTTTACGCTATAATGTCACTAAACTTGTAATTTTAGTAACGCCGCTAAACACTGGATTTTAATAACATATGCGTGCCTAAAATCTATGACTTAAATGACACTCGCCTTTGCCTATGTGAGGGCAAGTACTATGGAGGAAGTAAGGCAGGGCTCAAATGAGAGGCAGAAGGAGGCAATCAGGCAATCTTCTGAAAAAGAAATAGATAATATCAGGAAAGAATTTAAGAGCAAACTTGCCTCCGATCTTGAGATAACAGAGCGAAGGGAAAGAGACTCTATTAACATGGAAAAAAACTCCATGATTTTAAAAAAGAAAACGGAGATAGTTTCCAGTCTATTGGAAAATCTCAATATCAGGCTCCCGGAATTGAGAAGGAACGATAAATATGAATTAATACTTTCTGATTCTTTAAAGGTTGCGGAAAGGGATCTGGGAAAGGATTTTATCGTCAAATGCGCACCGGAAGATGCAGAGATTCTGGGCAAAAAAATGAAGGAAATTAAGATTCAGAAAGATCCTGCTATCAGGTTGGGGATAATTTGCAATTCAGCAAACGGGGAAAGAATAATCGATTTCAGGGTCGACAGGCTGTTCAAGGAAGTAAGACAGGAATTAGAAGCCATGATACTTGAAAATATTGGTGCAAACTGATGGAGATTTCCTTTGCCGGTAGTTATGGAAGAAGCAGACTTATTAAAACAGAGCTTCTAAGCAATGAGTATCTTTACAGGATTAGCGAAGCTCCTAACTTTGAGGAAATCATAAGGATACTCAATGAAACATCATTCAAGAAGGACATTGTAGATCTCTTCAATTCCTACGAAGGCAAGGCTCTTGTTGAAATTGCATCGAACAGAAGAATGATAGAGCTTATAGTAAGGCTAGCGGAGGGAACACCGCCATCTGCAAGGACATTCATATCTGCCTACCTTTCAAGGTGGGATATTGAGAGCATAAAATCACTCCTGACGGCCAAATTCCTTAATAGGTCCATAACGGAATCTGATATATTCCTCGTTAATAGCAAGAACATTCCAATTGGTGTGAGAACATCTCTTCTTACAAAGGAAGATTACAATATAATGTCGGAGGAGGGCGACATAGAATCCATTTCCAAATATCTGTTGAAAATGGGCTATGGAGCTCAAATTATGAAAAACCTGGAAGAATTCCGGAAGACGGGTGACCTTTCAATTTTGTTATATTCACTAGACATCATGCAGTATGAAAGGCTGATGGATTCCCTAAAATTCTTCAGGGGCGATGAAGGAGTCATAATGCGGTATTTCAGGGCAAAAATAGATGAAAGAAATATCATGATACTAATGAAAGGAAACTCGCTCAAGATGTCATTTGATCTATTGCTTCCGGGACTCCTGTCAAATGGAAATATAAGAATTTCTAGGCTTGAGGAATTTTTTGGCCAGCTCAAGGGCAATGATGATCATGTGAAGATGATCAATGATCTGTTAGCTATAAACATAGATCAGGATACAATCGGTAAAACAGGCATCACTGCGCTTGAACAGAAGATCCAGGGATCAATTCTCAGGAATTATATTCAGTTATTATCCACCCAAAGCAACTCCCTTGGATCAATATTTTCTGTAATGCTGAGGGCTGAGAATGAAAGGGATAACATCAGGAAGATAATTAACGGTAAAGCGTACGGATTTGAATCCTCCAGAATAAGGGACATGCTCATAATGGTGTAAAATGATTAGGGAAAGTGGAAAGGGAAGGATTGCAGTAATTGGGGAGAGGAACCTCTCATTGGGATTCAAGCTCATAGGTATCTCAGATTCCTTTGATGAGGTAGGAACAATGGGGGTTGATAGGCTTATAAACCTTATTTCTTCAAAGGAATACTCCATGATATTTATTTCCGAATCACTAAGGGAGCATATGGACAGAAAACTGCTTTCCACAGTGGAAACATCAACCAATCCGCTTATTATGTTCATACCTTTACCGGGAGTAAATAATGAAGAATCGCTCTCGGAATTGGCAAAGAGAGTGTTAGGAATAGATCTAAACAGGTGAAAATTATGGGATTAATTGTTAGGGTATCGGGGCCAGTTGTCATTGCTGAAGGCATAGAAAATCAAAGAATGTATGATGTCGTGAAAGTCGGAAAAATGGGATTGGTGGGGGAAATCATAAAAATTTCAGGTAACCAGGCAACCGTCCAGGTGTATGAAGATACAACCGGGATCAGGCCAGGTGAACCCGTTGAGTCCACAGGGAAGCCTCTGTCTGTTGAACTTGGACCGGGATTGCTGAAATCAATATATGACGGTATTCAACGACCCCTTGATGTCATAAGGGAAAAAACAGGGGATTTCATCATGAGGGGTTACAGTGCCCCGCCTCTGGACCAGAACAAGAAATGGGATTTCAAACCACTGGTTGCAAAGGGGACAAAGGTGAACCAGGGCGATATAATTGGGCAGGTGCAGGAAACCTCACTTATACTCCACAAGATAATGATCCCGCTTGGGCTTTCAGGTGAAATAACAGAAATATCATCAGGATCTTTCACCATCATGGAGACAATTGCAAAATTAAAGACGGAATCAGGCACTGTTGATCTGACCCTGAAACAGGACTGGCCTGTTAGGGTTTCAAGAAGAGTCAGGGGGAAACTGCCTCCACAGATTCCATTAATCACCGGGCAGAGAGTTATTGACAGCCTATTTCCGGTAGCGAAGGGAGGAACGGTTGCAGTTCCGGGTCCATTTGGAAGCGGGAAGACAGTGGTTCAGCATCAGCTTTCAAAATGGGCTGACAGTGATATTGTTGTGTATGTTGGTTGCGGGGAAAGAGGAAACGAGATGACCGAAATCCTGACAACGTTCCCTGAACTTCAGGATCCAAAGAGTGGCAAACCACTCATGGAAAGAACGATACTTATTGCCAACACCTCAAATATGCCGGTGGCAGCCAGGGAAGCAAGCATCTACACCGGAATCACTATTGCCGAATACTACAGGGACATGGGTTACGGCATTGCCCTGATGGCAGACAGTACGTCAAGATGGGCGGAGGCACTCAGGGAGATCTCAGGAAGGCTTGAAGAAATGCCGGGAGAAGAAGGATATCCTGCATATCTTGGCAGAAGGCTCTCAGAGTTTTATGAAAGATCGGGTAACTCCATGGTTTTCGGGCTTCCAGAAAGAATAGGTTCAATAACAATAGTTGGAGCCGTTTCCCCTCCGGGAGGAGACATATCGGAACCGGTTTCCCAGAACACATTGAGGGTAACAAGGGTGTTCTGGGCCCTTGACGCCTCTCTGGCTTCAAGAAGGCACTTCCCATCCATTAACTGGCTAAACAGCTATTCATTATACCAGAGTGAGCTATTTCCATGGTTTTCAAAGAATGTTTCCGAAAAATGGCCAGAAATTTACAGGAACACCATGTCAATCCTGCAGAAAGAGGCCGAACTTCAGGAGGTTGTCCAGCTGGTTGGCTATGATGCTCTTCCTGACAGGGAGAAGGTTGTTCTTGACACGGCAAGGATGATAAGGGAAGATTTCCTCCAGCAGAGCGCATTTGATGATGTTGACCAGTATTGTTCCATGAAAAAGCAGCAGCTAATGCTTGAGAGCATTCTTTATCTGGGGGAGAAGGAAGATCAGGCAATTTCCAAGGGAGCACAGATGGCAGCAATACAGACCATGAAGTGCAGGAACCTGATTTCCAGGATGAAGGAGGTAAAGGATCCCGATTTCCAGAAATATTATGATGACCTGAAAGGGAGCATCAATGTTGAAATTGCTAAGATCATAGAGGGTGTTTAAGATGGTTAAGGTAGGTTATAGAAGCATTAAGGAAATCAGCGGACCACTTCTCTTTGTAGAAGGAATAGATAATGCAGGATATAATGAAATGGTCTCCATTGAAACTCCTGATGGGCAGATAAGATCCGGCCAGGTGCTGGATACAAGGAAAGGCATGGCAGTAGTCCAGGTCTTTGGCCCAACCACAGGATTAGACAACAAGCAGACAGTTGTAAGGTTTACTGGAGAGGCCTCAAGAATAGCCGTATCAGATTCAATACTTGGAAGAATTTTCAATGGCCTTGGTGAACCCATAGATCAGGGACCGGCCATAGTTTCAAAGGAGAAATTGGAGATTGTAGGAAACTCAATGAATCCCTATTCGAGGGAAGAGCCGTCTGAATTTATTCAAACAGGCATATCCACGATAGATGGAATGAATACACTGGTCAGGGGGCAGAAGCTTCCAATATTCTCAGGTTCCGGTCTCTCCCATAACATGCTTGCAGCCCAGATTGCAAGGCAGGCAAAGGTTCTCGGGAAAGATGAAGGGTTTGCAGTTATATTTGGGGCAATGGGAATAACAAGCGAGGAGGCTAATTACTTCATCAATGAGTTCAGGAATACCGGTGCCCTTTCCAGGGCGGCGATTTATCTCAACCTGTCGTCAGATCCATCAATGGAGAGGATCATCCTTCCAAGGGTTGCACTGACTGCGGCTGAATATCTTGCCTATCACAGTGAATACCATGTGCTTGTCATTTTGACTGACATGACAAACTACTGTGAGGCCCTGAGGGAAATCTCCTCGGCAAGAGAGGAAGTTCCCGGAAGAAGAGGGTTTCCGGGTTACATGTACACGGATCTCAGCATGATCTATGAACGGGCAGGAAAAATAAGAGGCAAGAATGGGTCAATCACCCAGATTCCAATACTTACCATGCCGGGAGACGACATTACAAATCCCATACCCGATCTTACGGGATACATCACAGAAGGGCAGATAGTAATGAGCAGGGATCTGCAGAGGAAGGGAATCAACCCTCCAGTTGACGTACTGCCTTCACTTTCAAGGCTTATGAACCAGGGAATAGGCAAGGGAAGAACGAGGGAGGACCACAGGGGCGTGGCTGATCAGCTTTATTCTGCCTATGCTAATGGAAAGGATCTGAGATCACTGAGTGCAATCGTCGGTGAAGAATCTCTGGGCGCAAACGACAAACTTTACCTGAAGTTTGCAGAGGAGTTTGAGAAAAAGTATGTGGCACAGGGGCTCAACGAGGACAGAACAATTGAGGCAACACTCGATATCAGTTATGATCTGCTTTCAAGCCTTCCTGAAGAGGACATGAAGAGGCTCAAGAGGGAATATCTCTCAAAATACGGTAAATGGAAGAGTAGCTAAAATGCCATCTATGGAAATCAGGCCCACAAGGATTGAACTGATAAAGTTGAGGAAGAGGATCAAGCTCTCCAAGAGAGGCCTTGATCTCCTGAAAATGAAGAGATCCGCCCTTGTCATGGAGTTCCTCAAGCTTGCCTCTGAGATAAAAGGCTTGAGAGAAAGCCTGATGAAGGATGTGGAGGAGGCTCTGGAGGCGATGACTAATGCTGAGATGGCATCCGGACTAATGAACATCGAGAGAATCGCATATATGTCTGGAGACTCAAATGTGGGAATAAAGCCAAAGAACGTTATGGGAGTCAGGATACCAGTCCTGAACCTCAACTATGAAATGGCGGTTCTTTCAGAACAATACCGGGCTTTATCTGTTCCGGTACCAATAGATGAGGCGATTTCAAAATTTGAAAAGCTGTTCAAATCCATGATCAACGTGGCAGAAAAGGAAAATTCCATGAGGCGCCTTCTCCACGAGATAGATAAAACAAAAAGGAGATCAAACGCCATAGAAAATATCCTGATTCCAAATCTTCTTTCCCAGGCCAAATACATACGAATGAGGTTGGATGAGATGGAAAGGGATACCTTCACAACCCTGAAGATGGTGAAAAAGAAAATAACATCTGGTGATATAGATTAATGTCAATGGTACTATGAAACAAAGAGATTATTCAAGGCCAACAACTCCAGCACAGAAGAGATTCCTCAAGTATAGGCATCTCCTGCTTGTGGTAAGGGCTGTCGTGATAATCCTCTTCCTGGCAATTATGGTGATCATATATGGTTAATGAAATAGAGGAACTGAAGGCAATAAAAGAGGCTGAGGAAAAGAGTAGGAATGAGATATCCGAGGCGGACTCGAAGTGCAGGGAATCCCTTCTCAAGACAAAAAAGGAAGCTGAGGAAGCCATTCTCTCAACCAGGGAAAAACTGCGGTTGGAGAGGGAAGAACAGATTGCATTAATGAAGAAAAATATGGAAAAGAAAAGGAAAGAGGAGATAGACAGCACTCTTAAAGAGTGTGAATCCATGAAATATTCGGGAACTGAAAATGATCTTTACAAAGAGGCAATAAGGAAGTTGGAAGAACTCATAAGGGATTAAAGATATGTTTAAACCTACGGAAATGAGCAAGGTCATGGTCATTGCATCCCAATCAAGGAGAGATGAAATCCTGACGTTTTTTCATGACCTTAAATCAATACAGTTCGAGGAAATCTCCCAGGAAGTAAGAAGCCAGCTGAATAATATCACTTCAGACAATAGAAAAGATGAAATATTCACCCTCTTGAACAGGTTCAGGAATTACCTGTCCTTTCTACCACCCGTAAGCGTAAAAGGGAAGATGCTCTTCAAGAATACCGGGGAACTCATCAACACGGCTAATGAAATTCACATTGACGAGGAGGTTAAATTTGCGAAACAGCGGCTGGAGGACCTCAATACCGATCTTAAGGATATCAACAACAGGCTTTATGTTGCAAGGAAACTGGAACCGCTTGGCTTAAACCTTGAATTGTTCAACAATTCAGTCATGGCATCTTATATTATTGAGAGGAACCCGGAAGACATTGAAGAAGAAATTAGATCTAAATTGAAGGATCCATTCATCACCGGGCTGGATGACCAGTATATCGTTGTATCGGTTGTGAAAGAGGAGGAGCCTGCCCTCGCCAAAATCATTACTGATCACGGCAGCCATATGGTTCACATTCCTTCCATGGAGGGAAACCCCACAGACTACAGGAAAATGCTGGAAAGTAAGGCTGACTCTGCAAATAAGGAAGTAGAGGCAGTAAGGGGTGGCCTTCAGGAGCTATCAGCAGAAAATTATGAAAAGATAGCAATCATTGCGGAAGGTCTTGAAATAGAGGCAAAGAAACTTGAACTCCTTTCGAAATTCCCTTCATCCGATTCAACTTTCGTTTCAGAAGGCTGGATTCCCAAGAGTAAGTTGGATTACCTTGAGAAGGGAATCTCAAATGCAACGGACCAAATGTTTGTCATGAAGGTTCTCGAAACCTCGGAGAAACCACCAACATTGCTGAAAAATCCCAGGAGATTCAAAATTTTTGAGTTCTTTATAAAATTCTATTCGCTTCCGCAGGAAGCAGAGATTGATCCCACGATTATATTTGCCCTGGCATTTCCTATTTTCTTCGGAATAATGGTTGGTGACCTGGGATACGGAATAATCATTCTTCTCGGTTCTATATGGGTAATAAGAAGACTCTCGACACCAGGTCCGCATGTGAGGCTTCCCAGAAAATTGACAAAGTTTGTTTCAACCATTTTATCGCCGCCACAAATGAAGATACTTGCAAAGGCACTGATACCGGGATCCATAGCAGCCATAATTGCAGGAATGGTATTCAATTCCTTCTTTGGCTTCACGTTCATGCCCTCTCAAATACTTGGATATCAAATAACATACTTCAGCCCCCTGAAGTCCGCAGGAAAGATGCTCCTGATTTCAGGATACTTTGGCCTTTTCATGGTAACCCTCGGATACATTATGGGAATACTGAACGAATTGCATTACGGGGAGAAAAAGGGAATAGTAGGAAAGGTAGGCTGGCTCATGTTCGTCTGGGGGGTTTCCATTTACGGATTATCCCTCCTGCACGGGTATAACGTGAACATGGCATCCAATCCCTACGCAGCCCTTGATATCGCAATCCTCGGCCTTGGCATAATCCTGATCCTTTATGGGGAAGGCGGGCGTGCAGCAGTGGAAATACCATCCATCATAAGCCATGTCCTTTCATATACACGAATAATGGGTGTATTGCTGGCAACAATAATTCTGTCTGAACTGGTCAACAGTGTCTTCATATCAAACTCCTCAGGGTCCATAATCCTCATCGTTGTGGGTGTGGTTGTTCTTGTGATAGGTCAGCTCTTTACACTCGTCCTGGCTATCTTTGAACCTGGTATCCAGGGAGCAAGGTTGATCTATGTGGAATTCTTCTCAAAATTCTACAGGGGCAATGGCAGGCCTTTCATTCCGTTTGGCATTGAGAGGAAACACACAGAAAAGGTTTATAAGTAATTTTCTCGCGTGAAAGCGAAGTTAGCCCTCAGATGCGTATTCCATGGATATTATCTGAACGAAAACTCATGTCCAACGGAAGGGGAGTTGAGAAATCATTATAATAATAATAATAATAATAACCGATAATGCATCTTAAAGATCATATAACCACGGAGAAGCTAAAGAGCAAAAAATCCATTGCAATCATCATTTCGGCTGTAATGATTCTTGCAGGTTTTGGTACTGTATTCTATTTATTCAGCAATAATGGCAACAAGTCAGTTGCCATTGATGTGGCGGTGTCCTTAACCGGTTCAATTCCAGGTAACAATGCCTCATCATACGCATTGTCCGGTTCAGGCAACTCTGCATCCAACACCAGATTTATTATGGAACCTGTTAACGCATCATTTCTCATAACATCGATAAATCCAGCACTCTCAAGATTCGATCTTCAGGACTATTCAACAAATCTCTCATCGTTTAATCAGAGCGTTGAAAGAAATCTCTCTACAATGAGTACCCTCATGCCAAATAACAATGCCTCTGACATAACCATATATTCAGGATCCTTGAGTAATACATCATGGTCAATGTCCATACCGTTCACTTCGTTATACAACACATTCTCAAGGGAATGGAAGCAGATTGGATTCGTTGGAAATGCCTCAATGACCATATACGGAGTATATTCTTTTGCCATGGGAGGGAAACTTTATGCTTACTATTATTACAACGCCATTGAATACAATCCATACTCATTAACAAATGTTCTGGGAATAAAACCGGTATTTGATCTCTCAAACCCATACATGGTCAAGGAACTGAATTCAACGAACATGATAAAAATAAGCAATTCAACAGTTCACAGAATAATCAAAAACCATACATACAGACAAATCGGTGGAGGAGGCGGTGGAGGTGGGAGATCATATCAAACCGTCAATAACGTTTATTCTAATACAATAACCGGAAATTTCCCTCTTGCACTTCTTGCTGCCAATTTTGGCAGTTCTAGTGGAAGCAATAACCCGCAGATTTCATACACAGGAAACAAAGTAATAATGTCTGCCCAGTTCAATGGGGTATCTACCATTCCCTTCAACAATGCTTATACAACAACATCCAATCCAACATGGCATTCATCTACGGTATCACTCGGAACCAATAAGTCCATAACTTTAGGATCATCAACATTGGGGTACCAACTTGGCACATATCCTTCAAGTGGCCCTGACATGGCATTCTTCCAAGGTATCACCTATCAGGTAACCGTAATACAGACCGGATACTATGTTTATAACGGTTGGTCTTACTACTATATCAATGAAGGCAAAACTGCAAGTATTCAAATTGAGAACGCAAATAACAGCAAACTCGTAATATCGTCAGATTATTTGGCAAATATGTACAGCAAGGATAAATTTAAGAATTTAACTAATGACACTAACGGTGCTTATAACCAGACCATAAATCAATTCTTCAGCAACCTAGAATCTACCCTGAAGGTAAGCACAACATACTCTCTGACAAGTGGAGAGAACATGCAAAACGTAAATATTACAGGTTCACAGGGTCTCTCATCATCAAATCTTGGCAGCACGGTTAATGATGCACTATCTATTGTTTTCGGTGCTGCATCCATAGGCGCAGGAATTGCGGCATTTTTCTATACTGGTGGTTTATCTGCACCTTTGTCGTATTTTGCTTTATTAGCTGGAATGGCGAGTATAACTACGGGGGTGTTCGCTGCAATGTCAACTCCAATATACTTTTCGGCATCTCAATTAGTATTTACAAGCTATATGTTTACAGCCAATGGCAATGCTATGAATTTCAACATAATGGGATCATCATATTCAGAATCAATCACGACCCCTTCCGGGCAAACGTTTGGCACTACCCCATTTTTGGGGTTTGTATATGCGGAGGTCCAGTAGACAATAAAATATTCAACAAATTATTAATCAATCCAACCATTTTTTTTACTTGAGACAGAATTTATAATTATTTTCAGTTTTTTCTGGGTACATCATTTGAGGGATTAAGTATAATTGAAGGAGTAAGTTATCAATATCTGATTAGCACCCTGTTGATCTTGGCCGGGGAATAAATTGCAAAGGATTAATGGGACGGGATACTATGTATTCCGAAATACTCAGGAAACATAAATGAATTAAAGCCTCGCAGATCCCATAAAAGAGCGGAGGCAATTGAAGAGGGAGGATGCCGCTTGGCATGATTTAGGGTGATGAAATGATAATAATCAAGCTTGGAGGGAGCCTGATAACTGACAAATCAAGCTACAGGGCTTTCAGGGAAGAAGAGACCTTAAGGGCAATTAAAGAGATCGCCAGTATGAACAGGAGCTTTGTCCTGGTTCATGGTGCAGGATCATTTGGCCACATTTTATGCAAGAAGAACAATTTTCCCGGTCCGTTTAAGGGAAAGGAATTCCAGGTATCAAGAATTAAGAGCGATACCACATCGCTCAACAGCAGAATTATTTCAATGCTCCTTGATATGGGAATGAACCCATTGCCATTCTCACCCTTTGATCTGAGAAGAAAAGGCACCTTTGATTACACGCCTGTCCTGAGGTCAATCGAATCCGGCTTTCTGCCAGTGCTTTTTGGCGATATTTATATCGAAGGGAATGAGGTGAAGATATATTCCGGAGACAGCATAATGTTTGACCTTTGCAATCTCCTTAATCCGGAAGCAGCAGTATTTCTCGGAGACGTGGATGGCATATATGACAGGGATCCAAAGAAATTCCCAGACAGCAAGCTTCTGAGGGTTGTTTATAATGAACAGGATTTTGCAAAGCAGGAAAACGATGTTACCGGTGGAATGGGGGGAAAATACAAGGCTATGAAACGGATATCTGGACTGGGAATCAGGACATATATGATGAATGGATTATTTCCGGAAAGGATTCACGGCATAGAGTCTGGGGACTTTCATGGTTCGGTGATCAAATGATAGAAAACAGAAAGGAGGAACACATAAGGATAGCAGAACAGAAGGAGGTAACTTCTTCGCACAATTACTGGGACGATATCACACTGGTCCACAGGGCTGTACCGGAGGTGAACTATGACGCAATAAAGACCTCGGTGAAATTTCTGAATAAGAAGCTCGAATTTCCCATGATCATTTCATCTATGACTGGGGGAACCGAACTGGCTAAAAAGATCAACAGGAACCTTGCATCAGCGGCAGAAAAGTTTGGCATAGGCATGGGTTTAGGAAGCATGCGGGCAGCAATAGAGAAGAAAGAGCTGGAAGATACCTTTTCCGTCATAAATGATTATAAGGTTCCAATGAAGATTGCAAACATTGGCGCACCTCAATTATTGAGCCAGGAAAAACCCGCTTTCACTGCCAAACAAATAGAGAATGTATTTTCCATGATAAATGCTGATTTCCTTGCAATACACTTCAACTTCCTTCAAGAAATGGTGCAGCCTGAGGGTGACAGGAATGCTAAGGGTATCCTGAAAAGGCTCAGCGATATTGCCGGAAGCTATCCAGTTATAGCAAAGGAGACAGGCAATGGATTTTCCCGCAAGGATGCCGCTAATTTAATCGATGCAGGCGTAAAGGCCATAGATGTTGGTGGATTGGGAGGCACATCATTCGCTGCCATAGAATATTACAGGGCAGAGAAGTCTGGCGATAAGGAGAAGATGAGGGCGGGATTGACATTCTGGGACTGGGGAATACCGTCACCCGCATCCATTGTGGAATGCAAGGGAAAGGTTCCGATTATAGGAAGCGGTGGATTGAGAAACGGGCTTGATCTTGCAAAGGCCATTAAGATTGGCGCAGAAATTGGAGGTTTTGCCAGATCATTTTTATCGGGGGCAGATCAGGGGATCAAGATACTGGAATCAAACATAAACATGACAGTAAGGGAACTGAAAATAGCAATGCTTCTTACAGGCTCTTCAAAAATTTCTGATCTGAGAAAAGCCAGATCGATGATAACCGGAAAGTTGAAGGAATGGATTTGAGGTCAACTACCCACGACTTCAGTCGTGGGCTTGTTCCGTGAGGGACATCGCAAGAGTTGATTAGGGGGCTTTAAAAACATGGGAAAAAACATGAAAGAAAAGCAGAAGTTAGATCGGAGAAATACATACACACCTATGGATGCTCCACAAGTCCGTAGCTCTGTGACTCTGTCTTTAAACAGAGAGGAAACTCTCAGTGAGCAGAGTTTAACATTTGCGAGCGGGAATTCCCCTTTCGCAAGATAGGGGATGAAAGCGAGCGAAAAGGTTATTATTTCTCGCAGGATATTGATCTGTCCGCTGGCAGACAGAAGTGAAAGAGGTCGGATCGCATATTGCTTCATGCGTGCCTGCATCCGTAAAGTCAGATGGCTTAGCATGAAGGACAAATTACCTTCGGGCCGAGGGGAATTCAAGCCCATGGAGATTCCGCCAGCAACCTTTGAAGTGGGAAGCTCCCTGCGAAAGCTGGGAGAGGAGGTCACAAACCCCTTCTAACAATCCCGATGTGGACATACAGTCAGGCATGACTGGACGGGACCTGAGGGTTCCCGTCTTAAACATGCGCAACGAACCATTAATGCCAACAACACCGGGAAGGGCTAGAAAACTGTTAAAGCAGAATAAAGCAAGAGTGATCAGTTCCAATCCATTCACCATCCAGCTTCTCTATGCAACCGGAGAGACAAAACAGCCAGTTAGACTAGGAGTTGATTCCGGATACAAGCGCACTGGATTCTCCGTGGTAACACAAAAGAGGGAACTGATCTCAGGAGAAGCGGTCATAAGAACGGACATACCCAAACTGAATCAGGAGAAATCCATGTATCGAAGAGGCAGGAGAAACAAACTCTGGTACAGGCAACCAAGATTCATGAACCGTGGGAACAAGAAGGAAGGATGGTTGGCGCCCAGTATCAACCACAAACTCCAGACACATGTCAAGCTCATAGAGAAACTGAAGAGAATCCTTCCAATAACTGAAACAGTCATAGAGGTTGCATCCTTCGACGCACAGAAGATGCAGAATCCTGAGATATCCGGGATAGAATACCGGCAGGGTGAACTCCAGGGATATGAGATCAGGGAATATCTCCTTGAGAAATTCCATCGTACCTGTGTGTATTGCGGCAAGACCAATGTGCCTCTTGAAATAGAGCATCTCACCCCCAGATCAAGGGGTGGTCCCGACACAGTCAACAATCTCGCAATCTCATGCCATGAATGCAATCAAAGGAAAAACAATCTCACTGCAGAAGAGTTTGGATATCCTGAAGTGAGAAAGATGGCATTGGTAACCTTAAGAGATGCAGCATTCATGAATACTGTACGATGGAAACTCACCCATCTGACTGGATCAGCACATACATTCGGATACATCACAAAGAAGAATCGCATTTCCTTGGGATTGGATAAGAGCCATGCGAACGATGCATTTGTGATTGCCGGAGGAACCGACCAGATCAGAGCTTCTCAATATGAAATCTCACAGAGGAGAAGGAATAACCGTTCACTTCAGGTGAACAGGAAGGGATTCATGCCATCTATCAGAAGGAAAAGATACACATTCCAACCTGGAGACATAGTTGTGCATAGTCATGAGAGATTCAGTGTTATTGGCGTACATAGTTATGGGAAATCGATTGTTATAAAAGGAGGAGAGATGAAGATGGACATAAACACGAAGAAGGTCAAACTGGTAAAATACGGCAAAGGATTGAGGTTCACTGCCCAATTCCTCCCACCTCTGAAGAAGGTGGGTATCCTTGGGGGGAGTTAGATGAATGAACATAAAAATGACAGCAGTCAAAAGTTGCCCGTTGAAATAGAAACCACTGTAGAATGCCCCACATGTTCAGAGAAGTTGTTCCTGGTATACTATACAACTGAGATATCCTACGAGAGGAGCATATACATACAAAGTTATGTCTGCCATAAATGCCTCTATAAAGAGAGTGAGGTATTCCAGCTGGAATCTGGTGAGCCGGTACGGGTAACCATGGGCGTCGATCTGCCGGAAGACCACGGGGCATTGCTTTACAGATCGCCAACCACGACCGTTTTGATACCGGAAATATCTGCAGAGATTTATTCTGGCGAAAATTCCAACGGGGGAATAATCTCCATTGAAGGCCTTCTTGGAGACATAGAAGATAGATTTAAAACAATGATACTTGATTTTGATGGTGACCGGGAAAACATGGATAAAATTCTCCGCTTTTTTGATGCTGTTAACAAGGGAGAACATCTGGTGTTCACCCTGATTCTTGAGGATAAATCAGGGAAATGCAGGGTCAATAGCCCTAAGGCATTAATCGACAGGCTTGACACCATGGAATCATAGATACAATTCCCTAATAACCTAGGAAAAACCTAAAAAGTCAATCAGGGGACCGGCCTTTCGTATCGTAACATCGGATATGTTTAGCTTTCTGGCATCATCTATTACATTTTTCAGGTATTCACCATAAAACGATGACAGTACCACGGCATCAAAATACATGGTTTCCCCATCATTTTTCTGGCACTCCATCCTCACTGGTTCAAGGTAATCAATCGTTTCGCGCAATTTCGGGCCCCTGGTCTTGAGTTGGGCCACTTTATTTTTCTCAGATAATATGTTGATGCCCTCAATTTCCGGTATTTGATCCTCAAATTTATAAATGGCATCGGTAACAACGTGTGGGGAGTTATACCTCATTCTTCTTACCCATTTATGTTTCATTATGCCTTGCATTTCCTCAGGGGCTAAATGTATCCTCATGCTTGAGTAGTAAAAAGAGGGGACTTCTTTCATAATATCAAGGACTCTTGAAATACCCCTATTTTCTCCAAGATAAACAATGCTGAATCCGGGAGTATTTTCCTTAAGTTCCATAATAAACAATGAAAAATTTTCCAGGTCTTTTTTGGAAAAGTTAAAAATTATGTGGTGAACACCATCTTTCAGGTACTTGTAATTGACAACAACCGATGGTATGGAAAGAAGCTTTCCATAAATGGCAATGGAGGGCATTGTCCCCTCCTCACTAACGATGAAATATGAATCTCCATAGGCTCTGCATTCAAATTCCCTGGAAAAAAGATCGAGGTTTCTCTGGCTCTTGACACTCTTCCTTTCAAAGAAATAGCTTATCGATATACCTTTTTCATCTTTATAAATGAAGGATGGAATGTGATCTGCCAGCTCAGACAGGGCCTTAAAAATCTTTAATTCACTGACTATAGTCGCTTCACATTCCATTTCAGGAATCCCATCCATTTCCTTTATCAACACGCTACAGCATTTTTATCAAAGTAAATAGGCTTTGCCATGATGCTCAGTTTTATATATACTCAATCACATTTTCATCCTTGCATTTTAACCTTTGCGAGCAGGGATTCTCCCCTTTCAATATAATGGATGAATGGGAATTAAGTTGATTGTCAGACTTATAATTCGAAACTTCTATCTGAACGAAAACTCATGCACAACGGGAGGAGGGTTGCAGAAATCATTATAGTAATAATAATAATAATTACCCAGAATGCACCTTAAAGATCATATAACCATGGAGAAGCTAAAGAGCAAAAAATCCATTGCGATCATCATTTCGACTGTAATGATTCTTGCAGGATTCGGCACTGTATTCTATCTATTCAGCAACAATGGCAACAAGTCAGTCGCCATTGATGTGGCTGTGTCTCTTACCGGTTCAATCCCGGGTAGCAATATTTCATCATACGCATTGTTCGGTTCAGGCAACTCTACGTCCAATTCCAGGTTTATTATGGAACCTGTTAACGCATCATTTCTCATAACGTCGATAAATCCAGCACTCTCAAGATTCAATCTTCAGGACTATTCAACCAATCTCTCATCATTCAATCAGAGTGTTGCAAGGAACCTTTCAGCAATGAGTACCTTCATGCCAAATAACAATGCCTCTGACATAACCATATATTCAGGATCTTTGAGCAATACATCCTGGTCAATGTCCATACCATTCACATCGTTATACAACACATTCTCAAGGGAATGGAAGCAGATTGGATTCGTTGGGAATGCCTCAATGACCATATACGGAGTATATTCCTTTGCCATGGGAGGGAAACTCTATGCCTACTACTATTACAACGCCATTGACTACAATCCATATTCATTAACAAATGTCCTGGGAATAAAACCTGTATTTGATCTGTCAAACCCATATATGGTCAAGGAGTTGAATTCAACCAACATGATAAAGATAAGCAATTCTACCGTTCACAGAATAATCAAAAACCACACATACAGGCAAATCGGTGGAGGAGGCGGTGGAGGTGGGAGATCATACCAAACCGTCAACACGGTATATTCAAATCCAATAACTGGAGATTTTCCTCTTG
>KI542678.1:23425-29755 GCA_000496135.1 Thermoplasmatales archaeon E-plasma
CAGATCAATGTGATCCAAACTGGATACTATGTTTATAATGGTTGGTCTTACTATTATATCAATGAAGGTAAAACCGCAAGTATTCAGATTGAGAACGCCAATAACAGCATGCTTGTAATATCGTCAAATCTTTTGTCAAATATGTACAACAAAGATAAATTCAAGAATTTAACTAATAACACACACAGTTATTATAATCAGACAATAAATCAGTTCTTCAGCAAACTTGAATCTACCCTGAAGGTCAGCACAGCATACCCTCTGACAAGTGAGGAGAACATGCAAAATGTGAATATAACAGGTTCTCAGGGTCTATCATCATCAAATCTTGGCAGCTGGGTCAATGGTGCACTATCGATCGCATTCGGTGCTGCATCTATAGGGGCAGGCATTGGAGCCTTTTTCATAACCGATGGTGCATCTGCACCTTTGTCGTATTTTGCTTTAGTAGCTGGATTGGCAAGTATAGGTACTGGACTGTTAGCAGCAATGTCAACTCCAATATACTTCTCGGCAACTCAATTAGTATTTACAAGTTATTTGTTTACGGCCAATGGCAACGCTATGAATTTCAATATAATGGGATCATCCTATTCAGAATCAATCACAACTCCTTCCGGACAAACATTTGGCACTACCCCATATTTAGGGTTTGTATATGCGGAGGTACAGTAGAAAGGTGAAATATTCAACGAATCACCAATCAACCCAGCCATTTTTTTTGAACTTTTAAGACAAAAATTTATAACTATTTTCAGCTTTTTCCGATATTGGCACTTGAAGATAAATTATCCATATCTGAACAGGCGTTTCCGATCTTGCAGAAATACAAATATTAATGTTGATGTTAATATGACATTGGTATGACTACAATCGAAGGAAAGAGAATTCTATTTACTGGTGGATGTGGGTTTATCGGATCAAACTTTGTAAGGAAAATCCACAATAATAACGAGATTACAATTATGGACAATCTGTCTGGTGGAAAGGAAGAATTTCTCTCAGACCTTATAAGTAAGGGAAAAGTCAAACTCTTAAAGAGGGATATACGTGATCCATCCTCGTTCAACAACATGAGCGAATTTGACATGGTTATACATTTAGCTGCAGACTCCGACGTCAGGCAGGGTGCAATAGACCACAAGTTTTCTCTGGATACAAATGTTATCGGAACATTCAACCTTCTTGAATTCATGAAGGAAAAGGGAGTCAGGGAGATGATATTCTCTTCAACATCAGCCGTCACAGGAGATACAGATGTTTTGCCTACCCCTGAAACATTTGGCCCATGCCTTCCCATTTCATCATACGGCGCTTCAAAGCTGGCAAGTGAAGCTTTCATCTCATCCTACTCGCATTATCACGGCATAAAAGCCTCAATATTCAGGTTTGCAAATGTTGTTGGCAGAAACTCAACACACGGCGTTATTTTTGATTTCATAAATAAGCTCAAGAAGAATAACAAGTATCTGGAGATACTTGGTGATGGGTCGCAGAGCAAGTCATACATCCACGTTGATGACTGCGTTGACGCCATGATCCATGTTTTCAACAGAACCACCAAGACGGATATAGTCAATCTGGGTAATTCAGAGGTTACATCCGTTAAGAAGATAGCTGAGACAGTTATCGAACAGATGGGGTTGAAGGGCATACCAATGAAGTTTACAGGTGGCCCTGAAGGAAGAGGCTGGAAGGGAGACATAAAGCATGCCTTCCTCTCAATAGACAAGATGACATCATTGGGATGGAAGAACAGGTATAGCAGTGACGAAGCCGTAAATCAAGCTGTTAAGGAATCGTTAAAACAGATTTTGAAATAATTACCCTTACAATTAAGGCTATTTGAATAAATATTTTTTTGTGATTATTAGTTAGTGATAAAATGAAAGTATCAGACCAAATGTTCATGACAATAATCATTGCGACATTCCTAGTATTCGGTGCAGGAATGTATATGGTCGGTTCCTCCGGCCACAGTTCATCCTCCCAAAACCCTGCGGCTACAAGTTATAATTTAACACTTGTTATTACACATAAGAACTATTACAATTCCACCATAACTGCCCAGCCAAGTTATTATGTCCTGGAAGGAAACAAGCTGGTAAGTTCCGCTAATATTTACGTTCCGTCATATGCAACAATACATCTCACAATAATAGACTATGATAACGGAAATGCAACGGTTCCATCACAATACCTTAGTGCACTGGGAACACAGAACAACAGCATATTTGTTGTAAACCAGACCAACGCCCACTCTACAGGTACAAACACATCCCTTGGAAGCTTCACACACCAGATTTCATCAGCATCAATCGCCCATACATTCACAGTATTCAATAAGAACAATCAGGAAATACTCAATGTCCCAAGCCCATATGATTCAACAGTATATGCAACATTCACAACACAGGGGGCAGGATATTTCACATGGCAGTGTGAAGCTGATTGCGGTTCCGGCGCAGGTGGATGGGGTGGCGCAATGAGTACACCAGGATGGATGACCGGCTCATTCATCGTCCAATAATCACCAATACCCTTTTTTTCTTTAAGGAAATATCCTGAAATGACTCTTGAATATAATGAGCCTGATATCAGGGAAAATATTTTTAACTGGATTATATCAAATTCAAAAAAATGCGAAATTAACCTCTCCCTCAGTGGGATGAACGGATATGATTTGAGTGATTTCGGCATCGACACAAATTTTAAGACTTTTACCCGGGATTTTTCTGTAGTTGAAAGCCAGTTGCGGGAAACAATCTGCAATCTTTATGGTGTTGATAGCGAAGAGATAGTATTCACCACGGGCGGCTCTGAGGCTATATTCCTTGCAGCCCTTTATTTTAGGGGACCGTCTAACAGGGCACTGATCCCCGTACCTGAATATGAACCAATGTTCAGGGCACCATACTCCATTGGAACAAAGACCCTGCTCCTGGACAATCAGGAGCTTGAATCAACCTTCAATAAATCTACGGATCATATCTTGATGTCAAATCCAAACAACCCCACCGGCAATTCTGAACTTCACGAGAATTTAAGGCGCATTCTTTCGGAAAGCCCAGAGAAATTGTTTATTGATGAGGCTTTCAGGGACTTTGCATTCCAGAAGAAAGCATATACGATGTTCACCGATAATCCTGGAATTTTGGCTTCGGTAACTGCAACCAAGTTTTATGATGCAGGATTTCTCAGGTTGGGATGGATTTTTGCCGAAAAGAATGTGGCCAGGAGGATCCGCGAATTAAAAATGATCACATCTGGATCGCTTTCAATTCATTCCCTGTGGTTAGGAAACCAGATACTTGGCAAGCGAGATCTGTTTATTGAAAAAGCCAGGGGCAGAATAACCAGAAATAGGGAAGAAATCAAGAGTTACGCGAAGAAGCATGGGATGAAAATCTCCAGCCCAGACAAGGCATCCTTCTGTTTTTTCTATACTGAAAAGGATGGAATGGAACTTTGCAAGGAAATCATGGACAGGGAAAAAATACTTCTTACTCCCGGAAAGTACTTTGGATTAGGAAACGGATTCAGGCTGTGCATCACGGGAAAAGAAGAAGAACTGAAACACGCACTGGAAGCCATTTCAAAATATTTGTAGGGTGCTGGATTGATAGAAGGATGGAAGAAAATAACATTCACCCAACACTATCCAAAAACTGATCTGTTCAGATATAAGGCCATGTCATATCTTCTTGTTCCAGAGAAAGGCGAGATCAACCGGTTTGTCATGTGGTGCAGCAGGAACAACATCACATTCTATATTTGCAGCACAAGTTTAGGCTCACTTCAGATGATGGAATCTTTTTTCACTCGTCTGTATCCGTGCAGAACAGATACCGTAAGCGATCCGCTGGCGGATAAGTTGAGCATAAAATACAATGTTGTTATGAAAATAAGAAGGAAAGCCAAGACATTCTATTATCCTACCCTCGTACAAAACCTGTCTATGATTGCAGCTTCAACACAAGATGCTGAGATTGGAAATGAGGTCATATTGATGAATAAGAATGACAAGGGTTACGCCATGGTTAACAGAATCCATGTGGCGAAGGGCAATGCCGATACGAGAAAGCTGGTAGCCCAAATAAGAAACATATACAAGACAGCAAAGATTGAAGCAAAAATAAAAGTAAAGATGATCGGGAATGAGAAACCCGTCTTATTGAGAAGAAAATTCAATGCAGATCCATCGCACCTGATGAATTTCATAAGGATAACGGAAGATGAGAGGCTTATTTGAGTTAGGACTGCGAGTATCTTATTGAAGAGATTTCATCAGGTCGACAAAGATTTTCAGGTACCAAAGTGAATTTCTCGAAATTCCTCTGAATTAGATATATAGCAATCTATAGTTTTACTCCTTCTTATATTGTGAAAATATAATAAATAGATAATGTTGTTATTTTATGAACTAATCGGAGGTTGTGATAGGGATAAGTACCGATGAGAACTTGCTAAAATCTCTTGATGAATCTGGTTTGAATCGGCGGCACCTGAAAATGATGCTTGTTGCCGGCATGGGATTTTTCACAGATGCCTACCTTCTTTTCATTCTTGAGGTTGCTATGCCTATTCTAGCCTCTCCTTATGGTTTCAATTTACAGGACCTTACCCAGTATGTTTCTGTGTTTGGATACCAGGTCCGGGAATACAAGGTAATAGAAGGGGCGATTACCTCAGCAGCACTTTTTGGCGCATTTGTGGGAGCAGCCCTTTTGGGGCATATTGCGGATCGGCTTGGAAGAAGGGCAGTTTATGGCCTTGAACTCGGAATAATGATAGCATTTACTGCCGTATCAGCAATTTCAATGAACTTCTATGTCTTAATCGCATCAAGGTTCCTTATGGGGATAGGGGTTGGCGGTGATTACCCTATCAGTTCTACGATAATGAGTGAATATTCAAGCACAAAGCACAGAGGCAAGCTTGTTGCAATGGTCTTCTCGATGCAAGGCCTCGGGCTTCTGGCAGGCGCTCTCGTAGGATTGGCTTCCATTTATATTTTCCCGGCGCAATATTTCCAGTATTCATGGAGGTTCATGCTTGCATTCGGGATAATACCAGCTCTGTATGTGGTTAAGCTTCGAAGGCAGATGCTGGAGACACCAAGGTATTCACTGCAGGTCAAGCATGACAAATCTGGTGCAGAAGCTGCAACCAGCAAAATCCTTGGAGTCGAAAGCACAGTAACAGGAGTGGATGTTGCCAGGAAGCAGAAGCAGCAATTTAACAAAGGTGAAGACAGGACAAATTACATTGGCAGTTTAAGAAAATACCTGATATTTCTCATTGGAACCTCAATAACATGGTTCATTTTTGATATGGCGTTCTATGGAACAACGCTGAACAACAGCTTCATTCTTGAGAACATAGGTTATTCGACAAAGCACTCTGTCCTGACGGATGTGTTCAACATTGCTGTTGGGGATTCTATACTTGCTGGTCTTTTTGCAGTACCAGGGTACTTCATTGCTGTAGCACTTGTCGATAATGTCGGAAGGAAGACCCTTCAATGGGCTGGCTTTCTGGTCATGGCGGCTTCATATTTCATTACAGGGTATTACTACTCGTTCCTGCAGGGGGACATAGCTATATTTATCGCAATCTTCGGTTTATCGTACATGTTTGGAAACATAGGGCCAAACACAACCACATTTATCCTTCCAACTGAGCTGTTTCCGACAGATATCAGATCGACTGCACATGGAATCGCATCATCCATAGCAAAGCTTGGAGCCGGAATATTCACTTTCCTGTTCCTTATTCTTGGTCAAATCCTCGGTAATTCTGGGGAATTCTATCTTCTTTCAGCAATATCCCTCATAGGCGCTGTGGTAACTGCGTTTACAATAAGGGAAACAAGAAAATTGTCACTGGAGGTCACATCCCTTCCACCGTCAAGTGGAATCATGGGTTTTAGGAAGAAATGGCTGGCCAGAGAATCAGCTAACAGTGAAAAGATAAATAAAGAAGAAGGGCTTTTACCTGAAGGGCCGGTAGATCAGCGGTAGATCGCCTGCTTTGCAAGCAGGAGGTCTCGGGTTCAAATCCCGACCGGTCCATTTAATCTATTAATCGAATACTTTTTATTGCGCCACTCGTTATCCTCTAATGACCATGCAGCCGAAGTATAGGGAATTCCTTCTGGACGAGGATGTACGAAGATGGTTTGAGAACCTAAAGGCGAAATCCGTATTGACGGCAACCGTGGCATTGAGAAATCTGGGCCATTACTGTGAGCTCACTGAAACAACGCCAAGTGAAATCCTGAGCAAAGCCAGAGCCAGTGAGAAGGATTTTAGGTACGAATTCACAGAC
>KI542679.1 GCA_000496135.1 Thermoplasmatales archaeon E-plasma
GACCTCTTCTATGGTGCTTGCCCTGACATAGGCGAAAGCGAGTGTCATTTAAATCATAGAATTTAGGGACGCATATGTTATTAAAATCCAGTGTTTAGTGGCGTTACTAAAATTACAAGTTTAGTGACAGCAAGGTCAGGAGAATGTGTGTCGGCTTTTAGAAGCTTCGAGGGACCTGGATGTTATCTCAAGATTGCATGAATTGTGCTGGCTACACCAGTCCTGACATTTTTTAGCATCTGACTCATCCTTGTAATGAAGTTTACAAATTTCACATTGGTAGGTGTTCTCATCCATCTTAGCCATTCGATCACTTCCTCAAATCAAGGTTATCTTTCTGCATTAGGTTATCGGTTAACCATTATTTCGTTAACCGTTTTCCGATTTAAGTCTCGCGCTCGCCATAAACATAGGCCTAAACGTGGTTAGCAACTGTAGTTTACATATATCTTCACGTCAAGTGGACCAGAATAACTATAATTGGGTGCAGTGATGCTGATGTTTAAGTCCGTTCGGAGTCCAGGTTGAAATGTTACAGGCAAATTATAAACTCTGTATTGGAAACCGGGGGTCATAGCGTAGGCATTGGTGAAACTCATAGCGCATGTAAGATTTGATGTAAATGGGTAAGCTCCGTTTACCGTTGACCCCGGCTGCATGTCATAGCTACCAGGGAAAGAGTATGTCCAGTTTGACCCTGTATATGGGTCGTAATAGTAATACTCAATATTGGTGACATGGACAGTGGATGATGAGTAACCATGAGAAAGAAAGAAACTTACTGCGAAAAAACCAACTAAGAAGGCAATTATTCCGACTATTCTGGGAGACTTAGAAGATTTCCTGATGGTGGTACCCGTCTGCTGTTCTTTTGGAATTTCTGTTTCTTGGCCTTTAGCTTTATTTGCATCCTTGGTTGTTTTGGTGTTTGACATAATCGTTCATCACTCGGTCTTGCAGGTTTGAGTTTTCGGTTAACCGTTACTTGTTCAACCGTTTCCTGATTTCCGTTTCAACGTTTTCCAATTCCTGTCCTTTCTCCTGAGCTATCTTCTCCAGATCGCTTCTCCACTTCTCTATGAGCTCATCAGGTCCGTAATACTTGGAATACAGTCTGTAGGTGTCGTATTGCCTGTTGGTGACCTTGAATCCGACGGTTTTCGTGTACCGATGTTCCGTTTGCTCAGCATTTCTCTCTAAGACATTGGCTGGCTTCTGAGATATAAGGTCATCCAAACCTCTTCGTTTCTTTTCGCTCATCGTTTCACCCTTAACCTGTTTTCTACCTCTTTTGCAAGCTCAACGTAAGATTTTGAGGCAGAAGCATCCTTCCTGTAAATTACCACTGGCTCTCCGGTCATTGTTGAATCGGTCACGGTAACATTTCTCGGTATTATGGTCCTGAACAGGTGCTTCGAGTAATGCTTCCTGACATCCTCAAGCACCTCATTCGATGATTTTGTTCTTGAATTGAACATGGTTACGACCATTCCCAGTATTTTTAGTGTTCGACCAAGCCTCGTGTTCACGAGATCCACAACGCTGAGTAGCTGTGTGAGACCTTCAAGCGCGAAGAACTCTGCCTGAACTGGTATTAGAACGTAATCTGAAGCCACCAGTGCGTTTATGGTGAATACGCCAAGGCTCGGCGGTGTGTCGATAATGATGAAGTCGTATCGCCTTGACAGCTTGCTGAGTTCGTTGGCAAGGATGTATTCCCTGCCCATCCTGCCCGATAACTGCACTTCTGCACCTGCCAGGTCTATTATGCTTGGAACAATGTCAATGCTGTCTTTCCTGAGTATGGCTTTCTCAAGGCCTCCATCAAGCATCACATCGTACATCGTCCGGTTCAGTTCACCTTTATTCACACCAAAGGAGGTTGTAAGATTGCCCTGCGGGTCGATGTCAATAAGCAGCACCTTGTGTTTTCTTGCCAGTACTGAGCCAAGATTCACTGCGGTTGTGGTCTTGCCGCATCCTCCTTTCTGGTTGGCAATTGAGATGATCATTGATGGAACTTGGAAGCAAAGAGTTATAAGTTTATGGTTAACCCGCTTGGATTAACGGTTAGCGGTTAACTGAAAATAGAGCGTGTGGGACAAAGATTTTAGGTTTTATCGTTGAATAAATAGCATGTCATTATTAGTCAGCGTGTTCTTGGCACTGGTTGCAGCTGCGATAGGTGCTGTTGTAACTTATTTATATTTGGACTGGGAGGGACACGAAGATAAGAAGGTAAAATATTCGATAATGGTTTTCCTGATCGTTCTTTTAGTGATTCTCTTTGCTATGTATGAAAACATTGTTTCGGCTTGGGTTAACAACCTTTTTACTTAATCTGCGTCTTAGTTTTTTCTGGTTCCGTTAACATTTCCCTCATGGAATCGATTGTCATTACCAGAACTCTCTCTCCAAGTCCCCGATATTTGTCGATTAGCTCCCTGTTGGGAACAACTATTATCACCCTCAAGTTGGTTCCCGCTATTCTTTCCTTCAAGTCTTCCATGCTGTGCTTCAGGCCCGTCTCGATTTCCACCATGAAGAAATCGGTCTCTATGTCAAATGCTCCTCTCTCTCCAGTGGTAGATATCCTGTTTACGGATACACCAAGCTCGTTTAGGATGTCAACTGCCTGGCTCTGCATCCCTGTGTGGAGATTAGAGAGGTTGGGGCTCTTCGAATAGTACATGACGATTGGTTTGCCATCCCTGAGGTATTTGACCCTGCCAACCTCGTTGTTGTTCTTCAGCTCTTCAAGGACTGACTTTATTCTGAGCTTTGCCTGATCCTTGCTGATTCCGTATTTCACCGATATTTCCTTTCCCATTTCGGTTGCATAGGACATTCTTTCGCTGAGAATATGCATAATCTCCTCCTTGTAGTCTATGCCCTTCCCTCTCCCTCCGGCTCCCTCTTCCATTCTTTCTTCCTTGACTGCTGCAAGGATCTTCTGCGTTTCTCTGTATTCATTGCCGTCGGAAATGTACGTCAGTACAGGAGCGAATGCCTGGCTCTCAGGGAATTCTATGTCCGTGAACTGTCTGGGTTGCAGTACCGAGACAGAAAATCTTACAAGCTGGTTGTAGGACAGTATCTGCAAGTCCGCATCGCCGAGCTTGAAAGTGAACTTCGTGCCGAAGTTTGCCCTCATCTCCGGCAGTATGTCGATGAGATTCTGCGTGATGATCCACAGCATTCCCTTATCGCGGATTTCGCGGGACATGACGTCAAGGATCGTATGATAGGATTTTGTGAGTCTGTGTGCCTCATCAATGCATACGAGAACGTCCTTTCTTTTGCGCTCTTCCATTTCCCTGTATATCTGCCTCAGCATAAGCTCGGCGTAGAAGTTCTGAGCCTGCTTTGTTGGCAATGTTGAGAAGTCGAACACGGTGCTCTCATTTGCAAGCTCCACACTGCCCATATCCTTGATTATGAGGCTCTTCACGTTCTGCTCTATCGCATTCAATGTTTCAATCTGGTTCTTGGACGCTGATTTTCTCTTCTCGCTGATTGTTTTCATGAAGCTCTTCCAGTCCGTGCTCTGCGACGCTATCTCCTGCAGAAAAGCT
>KI542680.1 GCA_000496135.1 Thermoplasmatales archaeon E-plasma
AGGAGGATGTGATCAGATCAGCGGTGTCTGGAAATTCACATGACGACATACTATATTTCACGGATCTTGGCAGGGTGTTTGCTGGGAAAGTATATGAAATTGAAAAGAGAGCCCGTACCAGTAACGGAATTTCAGTTCAGTCTTTCCTGAAGCTGCAGGATAAAGAGACAGTCAGGCAGATAATGATCCCTTCATTCACAGAAGGTTCGCATATATTCATTGCTACAAGGGCGGGTTACATCAAGAAGATTGATTCCGATCAGTTGCAGAATATTAGAAGCACAGGAATAAGGATCGTCACCCTGGAAGAAGGTGATACCGTTGTAGCGATTGAGGTCATACATGAAGGGGAGAGGATTGCAGTTGTTTCTGAGGATGCAAAGATTGCCACATTCGACCCTATCCATGTAAGATCCATGGGTAGACAGGCAAGAGGGGTCAGATCAATGCGCTTGCCTAGGGGTAGATCTGTCCTTACGGCATTTGCCGTATCGGATGCCGATTATATCATGAGCGTTTCAGAGAAAGGCATTGGAAAAAGGACCAGATCAAGTGAGTTTCCTGTGCATAATCGCGGAACATCAGGCGTTTTCATATTCAGGGAAAACAAGAGGACCGGCAAGCTTGTGTCAGCTATCTCTGTTAAGGAGGATGATGAAGTGCTCATATTGACGAGAGGAGAAAAGTCCATAAGGATTGCAGTCAAGGATATCAGGGAGATATCCCGTGTCACAAGTGGTGTCAAGCTTGTAAATCTTGATGATGACGATATAGTGGTTTCTGTGACTAGAATATGATTGATCCTGTCAATTAATTCCAAAGAATTTATCAATCTTCGTTGACAGGATTGAAATCTTTAAGGATGTTTCAGAAAAAATTCCCCCAGTATTTATTTTTAACTCTTCTTCATAAAGTATTTACATGCTGCAGTAATAGCAAACGTATTTATGGTTACTATTGCAAATTTCGACCGTTTCCTGATGGGATTCACACTGGCCTCGCATATCCTTATCGTCACCATGAGCATAGGTTTCAGCATCCTAATTTCTATTGCCGAATTTCTTGCAATCAGATGGAAGGATCCATACTATGAGGCAATGGCAAGAAGATTTACCAAGGCTTTTGTAATTTTCTTTGCTGTAGGGACTGCAAGTGGTACCGTACTTGCAGTGGAACTTTTTGCGCTGTGGCCAAGTTTCATGGTTGTTGTTGGCAAGGTTGATATTCTCCCATTTTACTATGAAGTGTTTGCTTTCCTTCTTGAATCAATTTCGCTGGTTCTATATTTCTATTACTGGGACTTTTTTAAAAACAGGTACAAACACTGGTCCCTGTCTGTAATGGTTGCAGTGGGCACTGTTATGTCTGCGGTTTTCATAACGCTGATAAATGCATGGATGAATACCCCGACTGGATTCAACATACCTTATTACCTGAAGACAGGCATCCTCACCGACATAAATCCAATTGCTGCAGTTCTTTCCCCGTCAGGATTCTACGAGGATGCACACGTGGTTACAGCAACAATTGCCGCTGGCGTATTCCTGATCGGGACATATCTAGCATACAGCTTCATGAAGGCAAAAACCGAGGACGGGAGAATACTTTACAGAAAGGGACTCAATTTAGTTGCAATTGTTGGCCTGATATCAATTGCACTCGCAGGGATATCAGGAAGCGTGAATGCATCTGCTCTTATCACACTTCAACCGCTGAAATATGCTGCAATTGAACTCAATCTTCACAGTTCAACATCTGCGGCTGAAACAATAGGCGGGATATACTCTTCAGGGAAGATCCTCTATTATCTGTCCATACCACATCTGCAGAGCCTGCTGGCATTCCCGCTTACCCTGGGAAAAGGGACTGTTCCAGGGCTGGATCAGTTTCCAACAAGCTTATGGCCACCGTTGTTCATTCACCTTACATTCGACACAATGGTTGGAGGGGGTTTCCTCGTGGGTCTTTTTGCACTCTATCTTGCCTGGAGGCTTTTCAGGAGAAAATCCATAACAACAACGATTCCACTTTATGGAATGATTGTTTCCGGACTGCTTCTCGTGCTTGTATATGATAGCGGATGGGTTACTGACGAAGTTGGGAGACAGCCGTGGATTATCTATAACGTTATGACAGTACAGTCTGCCGCCAATACTTCTCCATCAATAATTCCGCTTGGAATTGGTATAATCGTGTTCTATTTCCTTGTGGTGCCATTCTGTTTCTATTTTTCATATAAGATTCTGAAGAATGAAGCTGTCCAGACAGAAGTGGAGAGGGCAAGGGGGTCAAAATGGTTCAACCGATAGACATTGAAGTAGTGATAAACCTCATAATTTTCTCAATGTTTTTCACAGTTGCCTCTACTGAACTTATGGCAGCATCAGCCATACTTTTCAAGTATGATGAAAGCAAGAAAAAGGTATTCAGTTTCCTTCTTCCCATCTGGGAGATAACAGGGACGTTTTTTGTCTTCTACGTTGTCAACCTTGAGGGTATGGCGCCGGATATCCTTCCACTATTGGCATATTCATTCATAAGTTATATCCTGATTTTCCTCATACTCTATGTTTTGAGAAACACCGTGATAATTACGGCAGAGAATATATGGAAGAATAGCAAAATTAACAGGAGACTCCTTTACTCTGCATATGCAATCGTCACCTTTGTGCTGGGGGCGATGATTGTTATGATATATACTGCATTCCTTGGGGGACATGGGCTCAACATAACTACAGAAACATTCAGCCTGGCCCCGTTTATATCTTTTCTTCCTGATGACGGTTTCATAATCGGTATAGCAGTACTGTTTTTTGGACTCGCAGCAGTTTATTATGGCCTGAACGTGAACCGCTTTCTGCCGCTCATAGTTACCATCATAGGTATGCTCATTTCTGGAATTTCCATTTTTGAACTTGGTGATACCAACAACAGGACTCTTTTCATTATTCCGGCGGTTTTTACCTTATTGATTCCTCTGCTCTGGATTTTCCCGCAAACAAAATATTTCATTGAGAAAAAGCTTGTTTTTCAGGGTTTACTTGCCATTTCCGTGTTCTTTTTGGCCTATTCACAGTATCCATACCTGCTGGGTAAGACACTTCTGATTACATCGGTCCTGAACAATTCGGCAATGCAGACGCAGATGTTTTATGCAACGATAATTGGCGGCGTGATCCTGCTTATCCTGACCTACTTTTTCTATGACGTTTATATCGGAAGCAATGAAAGCAAAACTCATGAATCTAAGGGGAATTTAGAAAACTGATCCGTTGCTTTTTCACGGGACGATTTAAAAATGTGTTTAAAGTATTGATCGAATTGTATGAAGAATATGACTAGAGTTCTTTAAGCATTATCTCGAGAGATTTCTGCAAAAGCTCTGGCGGCAATTTACCTCTTGTAAAGTATGAATATGTATCAAACCCCCATTTCATCAAGTGGGCTATGGGTCCATTCAGCGTTCTATCAACCTTTCCGCCATAAAGTGTATCTGATAGAATTAATGTCGCCTCAGTACCTCCCCTGTTCATTATACAGAATATTTCAGGTTTGAATTTAATCACCTGGCCTGTCCCTGTTATCTCCTTTGCTAATGAGGAAGCAGCAACATCAGCCTGTATGGAGCTCACCGTTATATGACCAAGTTTTGGCATTGAATTTGAATTGCAATCCCCCACGACGAATATATTTTGATAAACGGGGTGTCTCATACATTCGTCGGTTTTTATAAAACCGTACTGATCTCCAAGGCCTGAATCTTTGATCAGATCGGGTCCGGTGTATGGTGGTATAACGAGTGTCAGATCGCTGGGTAGTTCTGTGCCGTCTTCAAAATGAACTGAGTTTTTTTCAATCCTGGAGATGACTTTTTCAGTTACTACCTTGATCCCTTTTTTTGTGATGATTGGTTCTATTTTCCTATGGATCTTAGGGCCAACATCGTCAAAAAATACCTTACCTGGTGTGAAAACAGTAAGAGTTGATATTTCCCTCAAATCGTGCTCTCTCAAAAAGAAATCCAGCATGAACATAATTTCACCGATTGGGCCTTCACAAGGTGCATCCAGTTTAATATCCGTTGATTTCTCATCCCATTCTGTTTTGGAAGCCCCAATGACAACATTCCCGCCCTTAAAGCTGTTAATTGCATCCCACATCCTCGGTGCCTGGTAATCATCGCAGACCGAATACCCATATTCCTTGAACCCTGGAATAGCATCGTAGTCCTTCACTGCACCAGCAGCAATGACAAGGTAGTCGTATGTGATATCAGAACCATTTTTTAGTGTAACAAGGTTTTCCTTGGGAGCGATCTTACTCGCTCGTGAGTTAATGAACTCTACTTTCTGGGATCGGGCTATATTTCTGATTGGTATCTGCGTGTGACTCACTGGTTTACCGGCCAGTGCAACCTCAACGAGTGATGGTTTTTCCAGGCTTGTCTCCCTTTCATCGACTATTACGATTTCCATTTCATCCTTGAATTGTTTCCTGACATCATATA